>NZ_JNYJ01000023.1 GCF_000716715.1 Dactylosporangium aurantiacum
ATCAGCCACGGCGACCTCGTGCGCAGCAACCCCGACCAGACCAAGACCGTCGACGCCTGCAACCTGCAGCTGCTCTACCAGGGCCGCAGCCCCAGCTCCGGCGGCGACTACGGCCTGCTGCCCTACCGGCCCGGCGTGCTCACCCTGCGCCGCTAGCCTGCGCGACCCGGCCGGCCACCGCCCCGGTGGCCGGCCGGTCACCGGAGCGGACCCCGGCGAGCAGCTCCGCGACGGTGTGCGACCGCACGTCGGGCGGGGGCCCGTCGGTGTACCGGCCGGCGACCGCCCGCACGTGCGCCTCGGCGGTCCCGGCCAGTCCGTCGTACACGGCGGTGAACACCTCCAGGGCCGTCGCGCGCGGCCAGCCGGCGGGCAGCAGGGCGACCGGCAGCTGCGGGTCGAGCACGGCGAAGCGCCGGTAGGTGTCCATGACCTCGGTCCGGGCCCGCACCGCGTCCGCGCCGCCGACCCGCCGGGCGGTGACGTCCGGCAGCAGCGGTCGCCACCGCCGCAGGAAGGACTCGTAGTGCGCCGCGATCGCCGCCACGTCCCAGGCCTGCAGCGGCTCGCGGCCGGTCATGGCGCCGAGCTCGACGTGCCGGGCCTGGAACACGGTGACCGCGCCCGGCGCGACCTCGGCCAGCTTCGCCGTGGACGCCGGGGTCAGCGGGTGCGGCGAGATCCAGAGCCCGTCGTACAGCGGCGCGTACCCGAGCCATCGCAGCTGGCCGCGCAGCGAGCGGCGCCGGGTCCGCTCGTGCTGCGGCAGGGAGAACGCGATCAGCGTCCACCAGCCGTCCCAGGGCTCGGTCGTGGCGGCCGACTGCACGATCCAGCGACCGCCCTCCGACAGGTGGGCCGCGGCGGCCGGGGCGAGCCGGTACGAGCTGTGCCGGCCCTGCCGGCTGCCGAGCAGGATGCCGCGGCGGGCGAGTCGGCTGATCGCGGTGCGGGCGCCGGCCTCGCTGGCCCCGGTCTCGGCGAGCAGCGCCACGATGGCCGCCGACGGCAGCCAGGCGCCGGTGCGCATGGTGTAGTCCGCGAGCAGGGTCACCGCCAGGCCCTGCGGCGCGGGGCCGGTCTGCCGCCGGGGCAGCCGGACGGCCGCGGCGTCCTCGTCCGGGAAGATCTCCTCGATGTCGAACGGGCTGGACACGCGACCTCCGGCGATAGGAGCGGGACCGGTCGACTGTAGCGCCCGACCTGCAGCGAGCATCCTCGATTGACACATTCATGACCCAGGGGCACACTAAGTGCCGCGCATGGTTCGGGAGCCGCGCTGTCCTCATCGATCCGACCGATCGATCTCGCACACGTGCCGCGACACGATTCGCGGCATCGGAGGAGATGGCGCATGCACATCACCTGGAAAGTCCTGCTCGCCCCGGCCGCGGCGGTCCTCGCCGCCGGCCTCACCCTGGTGGCCCTGCGTCCCGCGTACGCGGCGACGCTCACCGAGGTCACCAACTTCGGCTCGAACCCCGGCAACATGCGGATGCACGTGTACGTGCCCGACACCCGCCCCGCCAACCCGGCGATCGTCGTGGCCATGCACGGCTGCGGCGGCTCCGGGCCCGGCTTCTACTCCGGCAGCGAGTTCGCCTCGCTCGCCGACCGGTACGGCTACATCGTGATCTACCCGACCGCCACCCAGCAGGCCGGCTTCGGCAACTGCTTCGACACCTGGTCCGACGCGGCCAAGCGGCGCGGTGGCGGCAGCGACCCCAGCTCGATCCTGTCGATGGTGAGCTACGTGCAGCGCCAGTACGGCGGCGACCCGAACCGGGTCTACGCCACCGGCAGCTCCTCCGGCGGCATGATGACCAACCACATGCTCGCCCTGTACCCGGACGTGTTCAAGGCCGGCGCGGCGTTCATGGGCGTGCCGTTCAACTGCTTCAGCGGCGCCGCGGACTACCCGCCCGGCAGCAGCAAGTGCACCGGCAACGGTGGCCTGGACCGCACCCCGCAGCAGTGGGGTGACGCCGTCCGCCAGGCGTACCCCGGGTACACCGGCCCCCGCCCCCGCGTGCAGCTGTGGCACGGCACCAGCGACACGCTCGTGCCGTACCGGCTGTTGCAGGAGGAGATCGAGCAGTGGACCGACGTGTTCGGGCTGAGCCAGAACCCCACGTCGACGGACACCCCGCAGTCCGGCTGGAACCGCCGCCGCTACGCCGACGCCTCCGGCACCGTGCAGGTCGAGGCGTACAGCATCCAGGGCGCCGGGCACAGCCTGCCGTCCGCGGGCATGGCCGCCTACGCCGTCGCGTTCTTCGGTCTCACCACGCCCGGCGGCCCCAGCGGCTCGCCCAGCGTCTCGCCCAGCTCGGCGAGCCCGTCGGTGCCGCCGGTGTCCAGCCCGCCGCCCGGCGGCGCCTGCCGGGTCACCGACGTGGTCAACCCGTGGAACACCGGGCTGACGGAGAGCATCACCATCACCAACACCGCCACCACCACCGTCAACGGTTGGGCGCTGGCGTTCACCCTGCCGGCCGGGCAGACCGTCACCTCGGCCTGGAACGCCACGATCAGCCCGAGCAGCGGCCAGGTGACCGCCCGCAACGTCAGCTACAACGCCGTGCTCGCCCCGGGTGCCTCCACGACCATCGGCTTCCAGGCGAACCACACCGGCAACACCGCCCGGCCGGCCGCGTTCACCCTCAACGGCGCCGCCTGCACGCTCGCTTGACATCCCTGGAGGACCCACATGGAGCTCCCCCGTCGCCGGATGCGCGCGGTCGCCGCCGGCACGCTCAGTCTCGCCCTCGCCGCCGTCGGCGGTGCCCTGGTCACGACCGTCGCCAACGCCGCGGCCGGCTGTCGTGTCACGTACGCGGTGTCCAGCTCGTGGCCCGGTGGCTTCGGCGCCAACGTCACCGTCACCAACCTCGGCGACCCGGTCAACGGCTGGACCCTGACCTGGACGTTCGGTGCCGGCCAGACGATCGGCCAGCTGTGGAACGGCACCGTGACACAGACCGGCGCCCAGGTGTCGGTCGCCAACGTCCCCTACAACGCCTCGATCGCCACCGGCGCGTCCGCGTCGTTCGGCTTCAACGGTACGTGGAACGGCACGAACCCCGCGCCGGTGAGCTTCGCCCTCAACGGCACCGCGTGCACCGGCGCGGTCGGTTCGCCGTCGGCGTCGGCGTCCACGTCGGCGTCCGCGTCGGCGTCCACGTCGGCGTCCGCGTCGGCATCCGCGTCGGCGTCGCCCAGTACCAGCACCAGTCCCCGGCCGGGTACCGGCGGCTCGGGTCCGTACCCGGCCAACTACGAGACCTCCGGCGGGCTGCCCAACCACACCATCTACCGCCCGGAGACCCTGCCGGCGGAGCGGCTGCCGATCTTCGTCTGGGGTGAGGGCGGGTGCTCCGCCAACGGCACCGCGTCCTTGCCGTTCCTGCGCGAGATCGCCTCGCACGGGTTCCTGGTCCTGGCCAGCGGCGCCCCGAACGGCTCCGGCACCACGACCGCCGCCATGCTGACCCAGTCGATGGACTGGGCGGTGGCGGAGAACGCCCGGCAGGGCAGCAAGTACTACGGCCGCCTGGACACCGGCAAGATCGCGGTGGCGGGCTGGTCGTGCGGTGGCCTGGAGGCGTACGAGGTCTCCAACGACCCGCGCGTCACGACCACCGGCATCTTCAGCAGCGGCCTGCTCAACGACGCCAACGACTACCAGCTGCGGCGGCTCACCAAGCCGATCGCGTACTTCGTCGGCGGCCCGAGCGACATCGCCTACGGCAACGCCATGGACGACTGGGGCAAGCTCCCCGCCGGGCTGCCCGCTTTCATGGGCAACCTGAACGTCGGCCACGGCGGCACCTACACGCAGACCAACGGCGGCGAGTTCGGCCGGGTCACGGTGCTGTACCTGAAGTGGCGCCTCAAGGGCGACACGGCGGCCGGCACCACCTTCGTCGGCGCCAACTGCGGCCTGTGCGGCACCCAATGGACCGTCCAGCAGAAGAACCTCACGCTGTGAACCCTCTGACCTGACTCACACCCCGTGCTGAACGGGCCGCCCGCCGCCACCCGGCGACGGGCGGCCCGCTCAGTGCCTCACCGGCGGGGGCGTCACCGCTCGTGGCTGACGGTGCCCGCGGTGCGCCACTCGCCGGCGGCCTCGACGCGCTGCTCGACGTAAACGTGGGTGGCGTCGACCCGGATGACGGTCCAGGAGCGCGGCGCGCCGCGCAGCCGCAGGCTCGTCGCGGTGCCGGCCACCACCTCCAGCACCCGGTGGCCGCCACCGGCCGCACGGCTGAGGGCGCCGCCGGGTGGCAGACGGCGGGTGGCGGGCAGATGGGTGTGGCCGGCGAGCACCACGTCGACGTGCGCGGCGGCGGCCGCGCGCAGCAGCCGGGCCCGACCGATGATCCGGGCGGCGCCGGCCGCGGACGGCGGGTGGTGCAGGGCCAGCAGGCGCACTGCGCCGGCCGGTGCCGTGCCGAGGAAGCCGGCGAGCAGTGCCGCCTGGCGGCGTGACACGCGGCCGTTCTTCCACCGCCAGCGCGGCATCGACCGCAGGCCGAGCGCCCTGACCCGGGGCAGGTCCAGCCGCGGGTCCAGGTCGGGTTCGAGCCACCACCGGAACCGCTCGTACGGTACGAGCAGGCGCCCGGCGCTGAGCAGCGGCACGTCATGGTTGCCGAGCACCACCAGCAGCGGTGCCGGGAGCCGCTCGAGGAAGGCGCGGGCCTGCGCGTACTCGCCGGGGCGGGCACGCATCGTGCTGTCGCCGGTGACGACGGTCAGGTCGGGCGCGGCGGCGGCGACGTCGGCGGCGAGGGTGGCGGCGGCCGCCGGGGCGTGGCAGCCGAAGTGCAGGTCCGACAGGTGGGCGACGGTCAGCGGGCCGGGACGGGCCCCGCCGGTCATGGCCGGCGTCCCCGGCCGGTGCTGAACGCCAGCCGGCCCAGCCGGCGCCAGTCGACCTGCGGGCGGGGGCGGCGGGCCGGCCGGTGGCGGGGTACCCGGACCCGCAGCGCGCCCGGCTGGATGTGGCACCGCACCGGCGTGGGCAGCACGACCGACTCGCCGTCGACGCCGGCCGGAATCGAGGGGGTGTCCGCCTCGATGACCGCCTCACCGGCCGCGGCCCGGGTCAGCGGCTGGGAGTGGGTGCCGCGGACCAGCCGGGCCGCGTCGGCGGCGCCGGACACGGTGACCGCGAGCACGCCGAGGACCCCGCCGTCGAGCCGTTCCCGCCGGCCGAGCCCCGCGATGTCCGACGTCGCGTACGGGTTGTTGCTCACCAGTACGGCCTGGGCGCCGGCCACGTCGGCCGGGCCGGCGTGCAGCCGCAGGCCCGGGCCGTGCTCGGCGCCGAGCAGGTCCGGCAGCACCTGCAGCGCGGTCGCCACCTTGTCCTCGCGGTAGCCGGGGCTCTGCACGACCGCGGCGTAGGCGCCGAACGAGGCGTTGTTGACGAACATCCGGTCGCCGGCCCAGCCGACGTCGACGCGCAGCTCGACGCCGTCGGTCAGGGCGTCCAGCGCCGCCGCCGGGTCGGCGCGGTCCAGCCCGAGGTCCATGGCGAAATGGTTGCGGGTCCCGGCGGCGATCACCAGGAACGGCACGCCGTGCTCGACGGCGACCCGGGCGACCTCCGCCTGCGTGCCGTCACCGCCGGCCACGCCGAGCAGGTCGGCGCCGTCGCGGACGGCCCGCCGCGCCAGCTCGGTCACGTCGACGTGCCGCGCGCCGTCCAGCAGCACGACGTCGGCGCCGAGGGCGCGGGCCTTGCGGGCGAGGTCGTGCTTGCCGACCTTCCCGCCGCCGGAGCGCGGGTTCATGATCAGGAACGGGTGGTGGGGTGGAGCGGCGACGGTGTGCTCGGCGGTCCGGGCGTGGGGCAGCGCCGCCGCGGCGGCCGCCACGGCCACCGCCCACAGCCCGGCGCACACCAGCGCGAGCAGCAGCAGTCCGGACCACGCGTACAGGGTCAGCACGGCGACCGGGGCGAGCACCGCGACCGCGGCCGCGACCGCGCGCCGGCCGCCGCGGTACGCCAGGGCCGCCCACGCCCCGGCGAGGCCGGTCCCGGCGCCGGCGACCGCGACCGCGGCCAGGACGACGCTGCGGAACCCGCCGACCCCGACGAGCAGCCCGACCGCGACCGCGGCCGTCGCGATCGCGGTGCGCGCCAGCCACCGGGCGGCCCGGTCACCGCCCGACGGGGTGTCGCGCGCCGGGGTGCCGTGGCCGCCGGTCGGCGCCGGCCGGCGGCCGGTCACCGCAGCTGGTGTCGCTGTTGCCAGCCGAAGCTCAGCTCGCCGGTGCCGAGGATCAGCGCGGTGATGCCGGTGAGCAGCACCAGCGACCGGGGTGACAGGTCGGGCCAGGAGAGGAACAGCAGCCCGACGACGATCGAGGCCGCGCCGATGCCGAGCAGCCACCACCGGGTGCTGCCGCGGGCGAACAGCCCGAGCAGGACCGCGGTGACGCCGCTGAGCAGCCAGGCCAGGCCCAGGATCACCGCCACGGCGGTGACCCCGCTCGCGGTGCGGCTGATGCAGGCGACCCCGCCGATGATCAGTACGACGCCGAGCACACCGGAGAGCACCTGGTCGGTCAGCCCGTGCCCGTCGCGGTCGCGCCGCAGCGCGTGGATGATGCGCGTCGCGCCGGTGGCGATGAGCCAGATGCCGGCGAGCACGCCGAGCAGGCGCAGGGTCGCCGCGGGCCAGATCAGCACCGCGATGCCGAACACGACCGTGATCGCGCCGAGGGCGAGCAGGTGCCGGGGCGACACGGCGGTGATGCCCGTCGCCGATTTGGCCGGGCGGCCGGCCGCGTGGTGCGGGTCGTCGTGGTGATGGTGGCCGAATATCGCGGTCATGGTTCCCCCAGATGTGTTCGGTCCTGGCTTTGACGGTTCACCCGGCCGGGCCGGGTGCCGTCATCCCCCGCGGGTGAGGTGACGGTGACGATGGCGGCCATCATCGTCACCCGGCACGGGCGAGGCAGCCGGGCGTCGGCGTGGCGAGCGTTGCAGGTGGCACCGACGCGGCTCGGAGGAGGCACGGATGTCGTCGTATCCGCTGCTGGACGTGTTCCTGACGATGCTGTGGTACTTCGTGTGGTTCCTCTGGATCTTCCTGGTCGTCACCGTCGTCGTCGACGTGGTCCGCAGCCATGACCTGAGCGGACCGGCGAAGGCGGGCTGGACGGTCCTGGCCGTCGTGCTGCCGTTCGCGGGGGTGTTCATCTACATGATCGCCCGCGGCGACCGGATGTTCGTACGCAAGGCCGGTGAGCTACAGGACCGCGAGGCGCAGTTCCGTGCCTACGTCAAAGAGGCGGCCGGCGGTGGAGGGGTCGCCGAGGACCTGGCAAGACTCGCCGAGCTCCGGCAGCGGGGCGTGATCAACGAGTCCGAATTCGAACGAGCCAAGACCAAGATCCTCAGCTGATCGACACGGAAGGAAAGCACCATGAGTGAGATGATCGCCATCGAGTACAACGACATCGCAACCGCGAAGATGGCCCGCGAGAAGATCTTCGACCTGCAGCGGCAGGGTCTCATCAGCGTGCGCGACGCCGCCGTCGTCGACGTCGACGCCAACGGCAAGGTCCGCATGCACCAGGCGGCATCGGCCACCGGCGCCGGCGCGGCCAGCGGCGCCCTGTGGGGCGGCCTCATCGGGCTGCTGTTCCTCGCCCCGTTCATCGGCATGGCGATCGGCGCCGGCACCGGCGCGCTCGCCGGCAAGTCGATCGACGTCGGCGTGGACGACAAGTTCATGAAGGACCTCGGCTCGAGCATGCAGCCGGGCATGGCGGCCCTGTTCCTCCTCGTCGACCAGGTCACCATCGACAAGGTCGTCGACGAGATGGCAACGATGCAGCTCGGCGGCAAGCTGCTGCGCAGCTCCCTGAGCAACGAGGCCGAGCAGCGCCTCAACGAGGCCGTCGACGCCGCCCGCCTCGCCCACGTCTGATTCGCACCATCTGATCCGCACCATCTGATCGCACCACCTGATCGCAGCACCGACCGGCCCGCGGTCCCGGCACTCCCGCCGGGGCCGCGGGCCGGCGGCGTGCAGTCCCGCCGGCGAAGCCCGCCGGCGGGACTGCCCCTTTCCGGCGCCGCCGCGCATCTCCTAATCAGCGGGGCACGGCAAGGGCGTCGAAGGGACAGCACGGGTGGAGGCCGACGATGAGCGCGAGTACGTCGAGTACGTCAGGTCGCAGCTGCCCCGGATGTACCGGGCCGCGTACCTCGTGCTCGGCGACGCGCATCGGGCGGAGGACGCGGCGCAGAACGCGCTGCGCCGGCTGCGGGAGCGGCAGCGGATCGTCATCGTGCTGCGGTTCCTGTGCGACCTGCCGATCGCCGGCGTGGCGGCGCTCGGGCGGTCCGAGCACGCCGTCCAAGAGCCAGACCGCCGCGGCGCTGCGAACCTTGCGCGACGTGGTCGAGCCGCAGCTGAGGAGCTCACGGTGACCGGCGGCGCCGAGGCTGCGGTCCTGGGCCGCCGGGCAGGACGTCACGCCCACCCGGATGCGGGCCGGGGTCGCGCTCGTCGCCCGCAGGGAGATCCGCGCCCGGCGCGTCCGCCTGGTCGCCGCGGCCGGGGTCGCGACCGCGCCGGTCCCGGCCGGGGTCGCGGTCGCCGCGCCGGGCCGGCGCTCCGGCCCCTCCCCCACGCACCCGTCCCGTCGTCGGCCCCATCGGCTGCCCCGCCGTTGCACTGCCGGGTCGAGGCGCTGCCGGGCCCGCACCCGGCGCCGCACGAGTCCGCCGGCGTGAGGGCGCTGGCCGGCCCGTGGGCGGTCGGCCCGGCCGGGGTACTCGCGCAGCAGGACCGTCCCTCGCCGCCACCCGGCACCGGGCTCTCCGCCGGCCAGCCCGTCGGGCACGTACGGTGGAACCTGGCCACCGGCGCGGTCGACGAGCTGGGCGCGTTCGCGCCGGACGCGGTCAGCGAGACCGGTGTCGCCTTTGGGGCGGGCACCCGGACACCCGCACGCCGGCGGTCCGGCGCGACGGGACGTCACGCCGCCGCCGGTGCTGGACCAGCAGCGCGGCACGCCGTTCCAGTACGGGGGCGCCACCGCCGGCGACCCCAAGGGCCCTCCGACATGGTGCGCTGGCGCTGCTGAGCCGATCCTGTCCCGGTTTCCGGCGCAATGTCCTTTGTGGAATATGGGGCGACGCCGCACGGCGGTGATCGATACGCTGCGGGACGTCGTACTCACCCCCAGCAGAAGGGCACCATATTGCGCATTGAGACCCGCGGATCACGGGGACGCGGGCGGATCGCGGCGAAAGCCCTCATCGCAACGACGGTCGCGGCCGCGGCCGTCCTCGTGGGGACCTCGGCGGAAGCAGCCGAGCCGCACTTCTCCTTCACCCCCTCGTTCATCGCGCTCACCGACTCGGCCACGCCCGGCACGACGACGTTCTACCCGAACGGCTGGCTGCCGCTCGGCGCGCACGTCGTGGACGGCGCCACCCACAAGACCCGCGTCTACTTCGGGTTCGACATCGGCGGCGTCCCCCGCGCCCGGCTGCGCTCGGCGCAGCTGCGCGTGATCGACATGGGCGCCACCGACTGCAGCAAGCCCCGCGCCCTGGAGGGCCGGCCGGTCGCCGACTTCACCACCGCCAACTCGTGGAACCGCCCGCCGGCGTCGGCCGGCAGCACCGTCACCCCGGTCGCCGAGGCGCCCGGCTGCGAAGCGGTGATCAACTTCGACCTGACCGCCGGGCTCGACAAGGCCCTGCAGCGCCAGCAGCGCCGCCTGTACGTGGAGATCAAGGTCCCCGGCGGCAAGGAGAACGAGCTGGCGTACGGCCGCTACCTCGACCAGAACAACTTCCACCTCAACGTGGAGCTGACCAACACGGCCCCGCGGACGCCGACGAAGCTCACGTACGACGGCGACACGGACTGCTTCGCCGCCACGTACTACGCCGGCACCGACTTCACCGTGCGCGCCGACCAGTCCGACCCGGACGCCGGTGACGCCCTGCGGACCGAGATCGAGTACTGGCCGCTGAGCGACCCCGCGGCGACCACGCCGATCCAGACGTTCCAGGGCAGCGGCGGCGACGGGGTGTTCGGCTTCGGCACGATCCAGATCGGCGGCCTGGCCGAGGCCGCCTACGGCTGGCACGCCCGCACCTACGACCAGCGCGCCTACTCCGCGTGGAGCGCGGCGTGCACGTTCGTGGTGGACCGCACCGTCCCGAACACGCCGGGCGTCTCCTCGACGGACTACCCGGAGAACCCACCGGCACCGACCGGCGAGGTCGGGCACCCGGGCACGTTCACCTTCACCGCCAACGGGTCCGACGACGTCGTCGAGTTCCTCTACGGCACGTCGCCGTTCTCCCTGTTCCAGCGGGTCGCCGCGGACCACCCGGGCGGCAGCGCGACGGTCCAGTGGACCCCGCGGGCCACGGGCGTGCAGACGCTGTACGTGGCGAGCCTGGACCGGGCACACCTGCGGTCACCGGCCCGCGCGTACAAGATCAACGTCCGCAGCTACGGGGTCAACGCCTACCCGACGGGCCAGGCCCCCGACCCGGCCGGCACCCGGGCCGCCGTCGTCACCATGCACTTCGAGACCCAGGCCGGCAACGGCCTCACCCGGTTCGCCTACAGCATCGACGGCGGCGCGCAGCAGTTCGCCCCGGTCGGCGCGGACGGCGTCACCGACGTGCAGACCGCGCCGCTCGGCTTCGGCGAGCACACCCTGACCTACGCCGGTCAGGACAGCGCCGGCACCTCCCACTACGACCCGATCACCACCACGTTCTACGTCCTCGACGCGCCGGCGATCACCTCCGACGGCGTCTACCCGATCGACGGCACCGGCGGCGGCGTCGGCGTGGAGGGCGTCTTCACCGTCACGCCGTACGTGGCGGCCGACGTCCAGGACGTGCAGTACTTCACCACCAGCGACAGCAACCACCGGACCGTGACCGTCGACGCCGACGGCAAGGCCCGCGTGCACTGGACGCCGACCGAGCCGGGCTGGACGTACTTCTGGTTCGCGGTGCGCTACACCGACGGCACCGTGTCGTCGTGGCAGTCGTTCGCGGTGACCGTGAACGGCTGAACCTTTTTCCAGGGCGGCCCGGCCTCATCGGTATCTTGAGGGCGGGCCGCCCGTTCGGGTGGTGAATGGGCGATGAATTACACTGATGTCCGGGACCATCTGCCGCTGCGCATCGAGCGGCTGTTCGAGCCGTGGTCATACGAGCTGCCCCGGCGGCGGCTGGAGCTGCGCACCGGGGGTGACCGGGAGACCGGGCAGCGGCTGTGCGTGGTCTTCTACGAGGTGATGGCGATGCAGGTGCGGCGCTCCTACCGGCAGCTCGTGATCGCCGAGGCGACCGACACGGCGGCCATCGACCGCTTCGCCGCGGTCCCGGAGCGGATCAGCCACACCGTGCTGCGGCTGGCCGTCGGCGACGACGAGCACCAGGGCTTCGTGGTGTGCGCCGCCCTGATGCTCGAGACGGTGCCGTTCGAGCCGATCCCGCGATGAGCGGTGCCACGCGCCCTAGGCACTAGGCTCGTGGTCATGCGGGACGTGGCGGCCGAGGCGGTGGCGCTGCTGGCCGACCTGGTCCGGATCGACAGCGTCAACCCGGGCCTGGTCCCGGGCGCCGCCGGTGAGGCTCGGATCGTCGCGCACCTCCGCTCGCGGCTGGACCGCGCCGGCTTCACCACCACGGTGGTGCCCGCGCCCGGGCGCGACGACCGGCCCAGCCTGGTGGCGGTGCCGCCCGGGCCGGCGGACCGGCCGACGGTCGTGCTCAACGGCCACCTCGACACCGTCGGCGTCACCGGCATGCCGGCGCCGTTCACGCCCCGGGTCGACGGGGACCGGCTCTTCGGCCGCGGCGCCGCCGACATGAAGGGCGGCGCCGCCGCGCTCGTCGCCGCCGCCGAGCACCTGGTGGCGGCGGACGCGCCGGTGCGCCCGGTGCTCGCGCTCGTCGCCGACGAGGAGGACGCGAGCCTCGGCAGCGAGGCCGTCATCGCCGCGCTGCCCGGGCTCGGGATCCGGCCCGACGCCTGCCTGATCGCCGAGCCGACCGACCTCGCCCCGACCAGTTCGCTGCGCGGGTTCGCGGTGGTGCGGGTGACGTTCACCGGCCGCGCCGCGCACAGCTCGCAGGCCGACCTCGGGGTCAACGCCGTCACCCACCTCGGCCGGCTGCTGCACGCCGTCGACGGCGCCGCCGCCGCGGTCCGCGCCGCCGGCGGCGACCTCATGGTGACGGTCGCGCACGGCGGCCGGTCGCCGTTCGTGGTGCCCGACCACGCCGAGTGCCTGGTCGAGCTGCGCACCCCGGCGGGCCGCCCCGCCGCAGGCGCGCTCGACGAGGTGCGTGCCCTGCTCGACCCGCGCTGGCCCGCCACCGCCGAGCTGGTCGCGCACCGCGACGGCTGGCGGCTCGACGGGACCGGCCCGGCCGCGGCCCTGTCCCGCCGGCTCGGCGAGCGGCTCGGCACCGGGGCCACGTTCGACGCGCCGTACTGGATGGAAGCGCCACTGTGGCAGCGGCTCTGCCCCACCCTGATCTGCGGCCCCTCCGGCGGCGGGCTGCACGCGGTCGACGAATGGGTCGACCTGCGCCAGGTCCGCGCCTTCGCCGCCGCACTGACGGGCGTGCTCACGCAGTGGCGCCCCGATGCCGACTGACCCGCGCGGGCTGCGCGGCGACGCGCCGCTGCTGGACGCCTGGCTGCGCTTCGGTGAGCGCACCCCCGCGCCGTTCACCATCCCGGGCCACAAGCAGCGCACCGACCTCGTCGGCGACGTGGTCGCCGGTGACGTGCCGCTGTACGCCGGCCTCGACACGATGAAGCTCAGCACCGGCGTGCTCGCCGACGCCGAGTCCCGCGCCGCGCGGCTGTGGGGCGCGGACCTGTGCCGCTTCTCCACCGGCGGCGCCACCCACGCCAACCAGGCCGTCGCCCTGGCCGTCGCGGCCGACGGCGACCGGGTCGTGGTGAGCCGCACCCTGCACCGGTCGCTGCTGCTCGGCCTCGTCCTGGCCGGCCTGACCCCGGTCTGGGTGCGCCCCGACGTCGACCCCGCCACCGGCCTGCCGCTGGGCGTCGCCCCGGCGACCGTCCGGCGGGCCCTGGCCGCACACCCCGACGCGCGGGCCGTGTTCGTCGGCGACCCGTCCTACGTCGGCACCGTCGGCGACGTCGCCGGCCTCGCCGCCGCCGCCCACGAGGCCGGCTGGCCCCTCATCGTCGACGCCGCCTGGGCCGCCCACTTCGGCTTCCACCCCGCCCTGCCCCGCCACCCGCTCCAGCTCGGCGCCGACGTCATGGTGACCAGCGCGCACAAGACCCTGCCCGCCTGGAGCCAGGCGGCGCTCGTCCTGGCCCGCACCGGCCGCGTCGACCCGGCCCGCCTGGACGCCGGCGTCGAGGCGACCGCCACCACCAGCCCCGCCGGCGCGATCCTCGCCAGCACCGACGCCGCCCGCGCCCTGCTCCGCCGCGACGGCGAGGCCCTGCTCGGCGACGCGATCACGGCCACCGCCGAGGCCCGCGACCGGTTGCGCGCCGTCGACGGGCTCACCGTCCTGGACGGTCCCGCGGTCGACCCGCTGAAGCTGACGCTGCTGCTGGCCGGTACCGGCGCGGACGGCAATCTGGTCGAGCGGGACCTTCTGGCCGCGGGGCTGCCGGTCGAGTCGGCCGACCGGGACGTCCTGGTCGCCGTTGTCTCCCTGGCCGACACCCACGGGTCCCTGACCCGCCTCACCACGGCGCTGACCGGGTCGCTGCACCGCCACCGTGGCGCGCCGCGGCCGGTGGTCGGGTCGGCGGTGTACCAGGTCGACCCGGTCCAGGCGATGCCGCCCAGGCAGGCCTTCTTCGCCGCCGTCGAGACGCTGCCGACCGCGCGGACCGTCGGCCGGGTCTGCGCGGAGCTCGTCGCGCCGTACCCGCCTGGCATCCCGATCCTCGCGCCCGGCGAGCAGGTCACGGCGGAGGTGCTCGGCGCGCTCGAGGAGGCCCGGCGCGCGGGGGTGCGGATCGCCTACGCCGCCGACCCGTCCCTCGCCACGCTGCGGGTCGTCAACAGCTGAACACGTTCGGGTGACAACATGATCACGAACGGTGGATGGATGCTTCTACACTGTCCCGCGAACACCATGCGCTGAGCGCGCGTTGGCCGTGGCGGGAGGGTGTGGGATGCCGAGTCGCAGTCGTGGCTGGGTCTGGGCCGGACGGATCGTCTTCGCTGTCCTGGTCGCCGCAGTGGTCGTCTACCTGGTGCTGGCCGGCCCGGACGAGGCGAACCAGTTCGCGGCCGGTGCTGGGCTTGTGGTGGCGTTGCTGGCGTTGGCCGCGCCGTATCTGTTGCCTGTTGCGGGAGGAGCGGCACCGATGCTGGAACCGGACCGGGCCGAAGATACCGGCAACGCACGAGCCGCCGCCGGTGGGCAGGCGAACACCGGCGCTGACATCACCGGCGACGGCGGCCCGGCGCAGGTGGTCAGGTCCGGCGACGCGACCGCGGACGGGCCTGGCTCGACCGCCAACACCGGTATCGTGCGCCGTCCCCGCCCATGACCGACCTCGCCAAACCGATGCCTGCCACCCCCGCCGGTGAAGGCGGGGCCAGTGTCACGGACTCCGGTAGCGCCACCGCCAACCACGGCGGCACCGCAGTCAGCGGCATCGTCAACGGCGGCATCAAGAATGAGCATCACGAGCACTACCACGCAGGCCCGGCCTCGCCGATCGTGTGGCCGGTCCAGATCGGCCGGCCACCAGCGCTGGCCTCAGCGTTTCAGCCACGTGAAAGCCTGCGGGCGCAGATCCGCGCCGCCCGCAGCGACGGCTCCGACGTCGTGCTCACCCAACACTCCACCAGCACGGCCGCCGCGGTGGACGTCCTCGCCGGCGGCGGTGGGGTCGGTAAAACCCAGCTCGCCGCCTGGTTCGCCCACCACGCCATCCGAGAACAGACCGCCGACCTGGTCATGTGGGTAACTGCCGGGACCGAGGACCAAATCATCGCCGCCTACGCCCGCGCGGCCACCCGACTCAACCTTCCCGGCGCCATCGGCGCCGACCCCGCAGGCGACGCCACCGCATTCTGCGAATGGCTGCACACCACCGACCGGCGCTGGATCATCGTCCTGGACGACGTCACCGACGCTGCCCACCTCCAACGATGGTGGCCACCGGCCGGCGGCAATGGGTGGACCATTGCCACCACGCGACTCCGCACCGCTGCCATCACCAGCAGCGGACGACGCCGCATCAACATCGACGTCTACGCCCTCGACGAATCGATGGCCTACCTCGCCCAACGCCTCACCAGCGAAGGCCTCGCTCAACTGCTCGACGACCAAACCGCCGATCTCACCGAAACGCTGGGCCACCTCCCCCTGGCGCTGGCGCACGCCGCCGCATACATGATCAACGAAGCCGAGACGTGCACCGCTTACCTCAATCGATATACCACCGGTCGGCAGCGGCTGACCGAACTCATGCCCGCTGACGCCGAACCGGACGCCTACGGCCGGCCCATCGATGTCACCTTGCTGCTCAACCTCACCGCCGCCAACGCAACTACCCCGATCGGGCTCGCCCGCCCGGCACTCGAACTCGCCGCACTCCTCGACCCCGCCGGACACCCCGACGACCTTTGGACCACGCCCGCGATCACGGAGTACCTCACTGCCCAGCGCAACCCAAACAACGCTTCCCAACCCGATGAGCCAGCAACACCTGTCACCACTGACCAGGCCCGTGCCGTCGTGCGGCTGCTGCACCGCTACGGACTGCTCACCCACACCCCCACCGACGGACCCCGCGCCGTGCGCATCCACGCCCTCACCGCACGAGCCACACGCGAACGCACCACCACCAACACCGCAGTGACCGCCCACGCCGCCGCCGACGCCCTAAAACACCTCTGGCCCGCAAACGATCACACACTCCAAGCCGCGCCATTGGTGCAAGCGCTTCGCGCCAACACCACCGCCCTGCACACCAATGCCAGCGCAGCACTCTGGCAACCCGACGGACACCCCCTGCTCTACACCGTAGGCAATAGCCTCCTCAACGCCGGCCTCCACACCACCGCCACCACCTACTGGCACACTCTCACCCAACATGCCCACACCCATCTTGGACCCGACCACCCCGACACTCTCACCGCTCGCGCCAACCTCGCCTTCTCCTACTGGCAGGCCGGCCGCACCACCGAGGCCATCACCATCGAAGAACAGGTCCTCACCGACCGCGAACGCATCCTCGGATCCGACCACTCAGACACCATCCGCGCCCGCGCCAACCTCGCCGTCTCCTACTGGCAGGCCGGCCGCACCACCGAGGCCATCACCATCCAAGAACAGGTCCTCACCGACCGCGAACGCATCCTCGGATCCGACCACCCGAACACTATCCGCGCCCGCGGCAACCTCGCGGCCTCCTACCGGCAAGCCGGGCGCACCAACGACGCCGTCACCCTCAACGAACAGGTCCTCGCAGACAGCGAACGCATCCTCGGACCCGACCACCCCGCCACCATCCGCGCCCGCGGCAACCTCGCCGTCTCTTACCAGCAGACCGGGCGCACCAACGACGCCCTCACCCTCAACGAACAAGTCGCCACCGACCGCGAACGCATCCTCGGACCCGAGCACCCCGACACCATCCGCGCCCGCGCCAACCTCGCCGCCTCCTACCGGCAAGCCGGGCGCACCAGCGACGCCATCCCAATCGAAGAACAGGTCCTCACCGACTTCGAACGCATCCTCGGACCCGAGCACCCCGACACCGTCACCGCCCGCGGCAACCTCGCCGCCTCGTACGGGCAGGCCGGGCGCACCAGCGACGCTATCCCCATCGAAGAACAGGTCCTCGCAGACCGTGAACGCATCCTCGGACCCGACCACCCCGACACCCTCAACGCCCGCGGCAACCTCGCCGCCTCCTGCTGGCAGGCCGGGCGAACCAACGACGCCATCACCCTTCTGCGGGCCGTCGTCAGCGATAGCGAACGCGTGCTCGGACCTCAGCACCCGAGCACGATCACCGCGATCGCCGCCCTCCACACCTGGACAACCAGCCAGTAACGTTTCGGCACGGACCGGAACGGCAGCCACCAATTCGAGCCGATGACTCGCTACTCTCGCGTCGTGGGACGATAGCGTCTGAATTCGGGCCACCGGTAGCCGCCAGGAAGTGAAGAGCCGGACGAGAGCAGGGCCGAGCCTGCCGTCTTCCCGCTACTGGGTCGACATGTCGTTCACGGGCCTGTGGATGACCCCGTCGGTAGGCCGATCGTCCTTCCGGACCCCGCACGACTTGCAGTAGCCGCAGCCCTGGAGCGAGTACGACCCGGACAACAACCGCGTCACCGGGCCGGCTGGGTTAGGATATCGACGCCGGGCGTTGTCCGGTCGAGCGACGCCCGGGAGATCGGGGACCCCGTGCTGGTTGCGCGCGCGATGGCCGAGTGCCATCTGTACATGGACCTGCACTCGTGCGAGCAGTGCGGTGCGGTCGGCTTCCGGTGGAGCCGGCACGAGGCCGGCGACCTGCACGGGCGGCGCACGTCGGCGTACGAGGGCAACTGCCAGCGGTGCGGCACGCTGCGGCGGTTCGAGTTCATCGTCCTGGACCCGAACCTTCCCCCGCCGGCCCTCGGCGGCGCCGAGCCGTCGACGATCATCGACCCGGGCGAGTTCCTGCTGGCCGCCGAGGACGCGATACGGGCCACCCGACCCGGGCCGGATCCGACGCCCGAGGACCTCGAGGACGCCGCGGACGCGGCGGCTGATGCGGCGGCGGCCGTCGAGGAGGTGCTGAAGTTCGTGCCGGCGGATGCTTCGGCGGTACCGCGGGAGGCGTTCACCCGGGGACGGGCCGTGTACGACGCCGACCCGGCCCGGTTCGAGCGGGACCGCCTCGAGGGCATGCTCGCCGAGCGGCGGCAGGCGTTCCTCATGCTGTCGAAGGCGGCCGGTGACCTGTCCGAAGCGGTCGGGCCGGTGGTCCCGCTCGGCCGGTACCTCGGGATGCTGCCGGTGACCACGCCGGGCGGGGCCACGCTGCGGCACGTCGTGCGGGCCGGTGGCCGGCGGGTCGAGCTGACCGACGAGGACCAGCTGGTCTGGGCGCTGGCGCACGGCATCCCGGGCTCGCCGGATCTCGCCCGCTGGGACCGGGCGGCGATGCGGCGGCACCTGCCGGCATCGGCGGGCGGCACGGACGTCGACGGCGCCGTCGACCGGCTGATCCGGCTCGGGCTGCTGATCGAGGCGGGCGGGCCGGTCGAGGAGTTCGCCCGCGCGGTGCGGCTGCTGCCGCAGGCGGTGGGCCTGGGCAACGCGGGTCCGCACGGGCGCACGTTCGGCATCGGCCACCCCGGCGCGGCGCTGGTGGCGGTACCGACGGAGCTGTTCTTCCTGTGGTCGTGGGCGTGCCTGGAGCCGGACCTGTGGACGGCGTGCGAGCGGGCGCAGGCCGTCGCCATGGCGCCCGGCGGCACGGATGCCGCAGCGCTCGCCACGGCGGTGCTGGCCGGGCTGCACCCGCTGCTGGCGGTCAACGTGGCGTGCCTCGACGCGGCGGTGGTGACGTGGTGACGGTGCCGCTGGTGCCGGTGGGCCACTACTTGGGCCTGGTGCACGACGACGAGACCGGGACGGCCCGGCACCGGGTCCGGGTCGGGATGGCGTCGCAGCCGCTGGAGCCCGCGGTCGAGGCGCCGGTGTGGTTCGCCGCGCATGAGGGCACGGTCCTGCCGTTGCCGACCGGCGGGGTCCGTGACCGGCTGCGTGGTGTGCTGCCGCACGTGGCGATGCGCCGGGCGGTGACCGCCACGCTGCTCAACGAGGGCATGCTCGCCGAGGTCGACGCCGGGTTCGCCGACCGCTACCAGGTGCTGCCGTTGACGTACGGCCGCGGCTGGCAGACCGACGACAGTCTGGCCCTCGGCGCCGGCGAGCGCACGGTGTGCGTCGACGAGACGGTGCTCGCCGTGTGGGAGCGCGGCGCGGAGCACCCGACGCTGCGGGCCGCGTGCGCGGCGGCGGCGCCGGCCGCGCCCGGTGCGGCGCTGGCCGCCTTCGTCGGCGCCCTGCACCGGCTGCTGCGCGTGCACGCCGTCTACGTCGACGTGGCGGACCAGCGGCGGCACCCGCGCGTCAGTGCGCCAGGCCGATGACCAGCCACATCAGGGCCGCTCCGGTGACCGTGAGCAGCAGCGTGCCGCGGGAGGGGTGCGGTGAGTGTGCCTCGGGCAGGATGTCCGACGTCGCCAGGTACAGCAGGAAGCCGCCGAAGAATCCGAGGTAGAGGCCGAGGATCCGCTCGGGGATGGTGAAGGCCAGCGTGACGGCCGCGCCGGCGAGCGGTGCGATCGCGTCGGCGACGACCAGCGCGTAGCCACGCCGGCGGTTGTTCCCGTACAGCCGGGTGATGGTGTAGGTGTTGAAGCCGTCGGCGAAGTCGTGCGCGATGACCGCGACCGCGACGACGGCGCCGGTGGTGCCGCCGGCCTGCAGGGCCGCGCCGATGGCGAACCCGTCGAAGAGACTGTGCCCGACCAGCGCGCCCGCGGCGGCCAGCCCCAGCCCGTGCGTGCCGCCGTGCGGATCACGGGTGGGGCCGTGGGCGTGGGTGTGTGGAGCGTACTCACCCTCGTGAGCGCGGTGGATCGCCACCGACCGCTCCACGACGTGCAGCACGAGGAAGCCGGCGACGAACAGCAGCAGGACCACGGGGACGCCGAACACCTCGCCGGGGTTCGACGCCAGGGCTTCCGGCAGCAGGTCGAAGCCGACGATGCCCAGCATCAGCCCGGCGGCGAGCCCCAGCACGAGATGCCGCCGATCGTCGACATGCCGCGCGACCCACCCGCCGAGCAGGGTGGTCACGGTCGCCGCCGCGGCAACCACCAGAGGCGTCACCGGATCTCCTCCCACTGCGGGCGTGCGCTCATTGTCGGCCGGCCGCGGGGTGTGTCGTGGCCGAACGCCGCAAACACCGAAGCCGCGACGCGGGCGCCAGGACGATCGCCGGGCGGCACACTAGCGGCTCTCCTGGTCGCGGCGGTGACACGATCCTGCAAGGCGCAGCGGGGTACCGGCGCCGACGTATACGTGACCGACCTGTGCTGCGAGCACCGGCGGGACCTGGTGCTCAAACGCGGCGACGGCGAGCTCGGGCACGCCGAGGTGCTGAGCATGACGTGCCCGTTCGTCGTGGCCGGGCGGGTCGCGGGCGTCGCCTCGCGCACCGGCGCCCCGGACCGCGGCCGGATTCTGGCCGACGCCGGCCTGGCCGGATCCGGCGTCGGCCTCCGCCCGGCGGCGATCTGACCGGACAGCGACCGGGGCACTGGTGGAGGCGGCACACCGCGTCGCCGCCGCTCAGGTCGTGGCGGCGCCCACCGTCGGGTCGGCGGTGCGGCCGCCGTCGCGTGCGGTCCACGCGATGAAGCCGTCCGGCCGCACCACGGTGACGGGTGCGTCCGGGGGCAGCACCGCGACCCTGCTGACGGCGGCGCCCGGCGGCAGCGCCGGGCCGGGCGCGGGCCGGTCGCCGGCCGGCGACAAAACCAGCCAGTGGTCGCCGACCAGGTCGAGGGTGCTGCGGCCGGGGTCACCGGCCAGCCATCGGTGCGGCACCCGCGACCCGACGTCGAAGGACGGCTCGGCGAGCGGCCGCCCGCCGGCGTACCGGTGGCCGACGGCGAGCAGCAGCGGGTCGGAGTCGTCCAGCTCCGGACGGGGGCGACCCATCTGCGCCAGGGCGTGCCGCACGCTGCGCAGCGCGACCGGCCGCCGTTCCCGCTCGTAGCCGCCGGCGACGTCCAGCCCGGCGACGCCACGGAGGGTCCAGGCGAGCTTCCAGGCGATGTTGTGCGCGTCCGCCACCGCCGTGTTGAGCCCCAGCGCGCCCGCGGGCGGCATCGTGTGGGCGGCGTCGCCGATCCACAGGCACCGGCCCTGGCTGAACGTGTGGCTCAGCGTGCCCGCCGCCCGCCAGGGCACGACGTCCAGCACGTCGACGTCGACGGGCGTGCCGACGGCGGCGCGGAACAGGTCCGCGGCGCGCTGCCGGTCGAACGCCGATGGCGGGTCCGTCGCCGGGTCGTGCTCGACGTTGAGCAGCCAGCGTCCCTGCCCGTCGCCGGGCAGCAGCGAGCCCTCGACCGTTCCGCCGTACAGGATGACGATGCCGGGGCGGCGGTCACCGACCACCCGCTCGAGGTCGGCCCGCACGTGGATGCCGATGTAGTGGTCGAGGACCTCGAGCTCCTCGGTGCCGACGCCCAGCAGCCGCCGTGTCGGGCCCGCCGCGCCGTCCGCGGCCACCAGCCACCGGGCCTGCCGGCGCTCGGTGCGGCCCGCCGCGGTGAACTCGACCCGTGCGCCGTCGCGGTCCGTTTCCACGCCGGTGACCACGGCACCGAACCTGACCTCCGCCGGCGTCCCACGCAGCCGCCGCAACAGCAGCGCCTCGAGGGCGTCCTGCGGGCAGCGGGTGTACCCGCACGGCGAGAGCGCGGCGACGCGGGCGGGGTCGGGCAGCCCTTCGCCGGGCTCGCCCCGCCGGTGCTCCGGACCGGCCAGGGTCGCCGCCATCAGCATCCGGTCGTACGGCTCCAGCGGCCGCGCCGCCTCCTCGACCGCCGCCTGCAGCCCGAGGCCGCGCAGGATCTCCATCGTCCGCGGGTTGAGCCCGCGGGCCCGCGGGTGGTTCCAGGGTCCCGGCCGCCGCTCCAGCACGGTCACGGTGATGCCGAACTCCGCCAGCAGCAGCGCGGCGGTCAGCCCGGCCGGCCCGGCGCCGACGACGATGACCTCGGTGTCTTGGCTCATGGCCTCAGCATCGCGGACCGGGCGGCGGCTGGATTGCACATTCCGGCCATCGACCGGCCACCACCGGCCACCACCCGCCGCCACGCCCCGCTGGCGTGGTGCGCGCGGGCGGCGGTAGCGTCGGGCGGTGGCTGGTACGGCAGCGGCGTCGACCTGGGTGGCGGGCGCCTGGCACGGCGACGGGCGCCCCGCGACCGGCGTGCACCTGCTGGTGCCGGACGGCCACCTGGACCTGGTCGCGACCGACTCCGGGATCGTCGCGGCGCTGGTCGCCCACGGCCCGTTGCCGGTCACCGCCGCCGGCGGCGCGCGTGCCCGGGTCCGCGTCCGGGCGGGGCTCGGCGCGGCGCTGCTCGGGCAGCCGTTGCGGGACCTGGCGGACCACGCCGTGCCGCTGGCGGACGTCACCGGCGCGTGGGGCGCCGCCCTCGACCGCCGCATCACCGGCGTGCCGGACGGCCCCCGCCGCCAGGCGCTGCTCCTGGACGCGCTCGCGCACCGCGGTGCCGGCCTCCGGCCGCCGGACCGGTCCCTCGTGCTGGCCTGCCGGTCCGCCCTGCGCCGCGGCGTCACGTCCGTCGCCGACCTGTGCGAGCACGTCGAGGTCTCCGAGCGGCACCTGCGCCGGCGCCTGCGCGAGCAGCTCGGCTACGGCCCGATGACCTGGCTGCGCATCGCCCGGCTCGAACGCTTCCTCGCGGCCGGCGCCGGCTGGACGGGCGGTCCGCGGCGGGGCCCGGCGACCGAGCGCGACCTCGCCGTGCTCGCCGCCACCGTCGGATACGCCGACCAGCCGCACATGACCCGCGACCTGCGGGCCCTGACCGGCTCGACGCCACGGATCCTGCTGCGGCACGTCGCGGCCGCGGTGCCGGCGTCGGGTTGACGCAGCCGCGGGGCGTGTCGCGCGGTCGCCGACCGGGCCGCGCTGCCCGGCGGCGGTGTCGTCCGGATCGCCACGTGGGGTGACCGTCCGGCGTCACCCCACGGCGCGGGTCACGCCGGGCGGTGCTGCCGATCTTGGTGCGGCGGCAGCCAGACGGTGAGCACGGCGCCGCCGCCCGGGCGCTGGGCGACGGCGACGGTGCCGTGGTGGTCGGCGACGGTCTGGGCGACGATGGCCAGCCCGAGCCCGGAGCCCGGCACGGTCTGCGCGGTCGGGCTGCGGTAGAACCGTTCGAAGACCCGGGCCCGGTGCGCGGGGTCGACGCCGGGGCCGTGGTCGGCGACGGTCAGCTCGATCCGCTGGCCGTGGTGCTCGCCGGTCGGTCCGACGGTGACGTGCACGGGCCCTTCGGCGGGGCCGAACTTGACGGCGTTGTCGAGCAGGTTGAGCACCATCCGTTCGAGCGCCGCGGGTCTGCCGTACACCGGCGACGGCGTGGTGGTCAGGTCGAAGCGCGCCGCGGGCGGCTTCCTGGGCACCGACCCGGCGCTCAGTGAGGCGCAGCTGCGGCGGTACGTCGAGACCGGCCGGCTCCGCTACATCCTGAGCAGCCCGATGGACCGCCTCGCCATCGGCGCGACGTCACCGCTGAGCGCGTGGGCGGCCGCGCACTGCCGGGTGGTCGAGCCCGCCGAGTACTCCCCCGGCGGCGGGCCGGCGGGACCGGCCGGCGCGCGGCCGACGCTGTACGACTGCGCCGCCTGACCGGTGTCCGGCCGCCGTCCAGGCGTGGACGGGCGGGCAACCCGGTGCGCGACCCGCGACGGCGGGTCGCGCACCGGACCGGGTCGGCGGCCGGCGTGGCACGGGGCGGCCGGGTTCAGATCGCGACGAGCGGGTCGCTGCGCTCGGTCAAGGCGAGCAGCAGCGTCGCGAGGGCGGCGCGTTCGGCGGCGTCGGGCGGGTTGCCGAACAGCTGGCGCATGACCAGCCCGTCCAGCGCGCCGACGATGAGCTCGACCCGCTGCGGGTGCAGCCCGTCGGCGCTGAGCTGACGGCGTGACCGCAGGTCGAACTCGCGGGCCTGCCGCAGGACCTCGGGCACGCCGAGCAGGGCGGTGATGACGGCCGGATCGCGCCACACCTCGTCGTCGAGGTCCACGTCGTCGTCGAAGGTGGCCCGGATGTGCGCCCGGCACAGCCGCCCGGGGCGCAGGTCGCCGGGGTCCAGATGCCGCTGCACGGCGGCGTCGAAGCGGGCCATCCACTCCTCGACCATGCCGGCGAGCAGCGCGTCCTTGCTGCGGAAGTGGTGCAGCAGGCCGCCTTTGGACACACCTGCCTCGCGGGCCACGGCGTCGAGGCTGACGGCGGCGCCGTGCCTGGTGATCGCGCGGGCCGCGCCGTCGAGGAGGGCCTTGCGGGTGCGTACCGCGTCGCGGTGCGTGGCTGTTGCCATCGGGTGCGGGTCCTTCCGCCGAGCTGACGTCTTACTGTACCGTCCAGACGGTAGGTACCGACCGTCTGGACGGTTTGTTGGCTCGGTGGCGTGGAGGACGAGGATGACCATGGCAGGAACCGTGCCGCGGCGGGCGGGCCGACGGGAATGGGCCGCGCTGGTGGTGCTCGCCCTGGCGGTGCTGCTGCTGGCGGTCGACGGCACGGTGCTGTCCCTGGCCGTCCCCGCGCTCAGCGAGGCGCTTCGCCCCTCGGCCACCGAGCTGCTGTGGATCGGCGACGCCTACTCCTTCGCGCTGGCCGGGCTCCTGGTCAGCATGGGCACGCTGGGCGATCGCATCGGCCGCAAGCGCCTGCTGCTCACGGGGGCGGCCGGGTTCGCCGCCGCGTCGTTGCTGGCCGCGTTCGCCCCGTCCGCGGGCTGGCTGATCGCCGCCCGGGTGCTGCTCGGCGTCGCGGGCGCCACGCTGATGCCCTCCACCCTGTCGATCATCCGCAACGTCTTCACCGACGCCCGCCAGCGGACCACGGCCATCGCTGTCTGGGGCGCCATGGCCACGGCCGGCGCGGCGCTCGGGCCGCTGGTCGGCGGCCTGCTGCTCGAACATTTCTGGTGGGGCTCGGTCTTCATCATCAACCTGCCCGTCATGGTGCTGCTGCTGGTCCTCGGCATCCCGCTCATCCCGGAGTCACGGGATCCGCGTCCCGGCCGGTTCGACCCGCTCAGCGCCGTGCTGTCCGTGCTCGCCGTCGTCCCGTCGGTCTACGCGGTCAAGGAACTCGCCGGCGGTGGCTCCCCGCTCGTCGTCGCCGGTACCGCGGCCGTGGGTGTGGTCAGTCTGGCCCTGTTCGTCCGGCGGCAACGCCGGCTCACCACCCCGCTGTTCGACGTGGCGCTGTTTCGCCGGCCCGCGTTCGCCGGCGCCGTCGGGGTGAACCTGCTGGCCGTCTTCGCGCTCAGCGGGCTGCTCTTCTTCATCTCCCAGTACCTCCAGCTCGTCCAGGGCTACACCCCGCTGCAGGCCGGCGTGCGCCAGCTGCCCCTGACGGTCGCCAGCGTCGCGGTCGCCGTCGTTGTCGGTCGCCTGCTGGCCCGCTTCGGCAGGGGCCGGCTGATCGGTGCGGGACTGTTCACCGCCGCCGCCGGCCTGGCCCTGCTGACCGCCGCCGAAGGCACCGGCTCGTACCTCTGGCTGGCCACCGCGTTCGCCGCCATCGGCCTGGGCGTCGGCGCGGCGTTGACGCTGACCACCGACGCCGTCGTCTCCGCCGTGCCACCGGCCAGGGCCGGAGCCGCGTCCGCGGTGTCCGAGACGGCCTACGAGCTGGGCGTCGCACTGGGCATCGCGCTCCTCGGCTCCCTGCACACCGCCCTGTACCGCGGCGGCCTCGACCTGCCGGCCACCACCCCGGCACCGGCGGCCGAGGCGGCGCGGGAGTCCCTCGCCACCGCCGTCACCGACGTGCCCGAGGCCCTGCTCGCCCATGCCCGCGCGGCCTTCGTCGACGCCATGCAGACCACCTCGCTCGCCGCGGCCTGCCTGCTCGTCGCGGCCGCCGCGGTCGCGTGGTGGCTCATCCCCTCCCCGACCGGCGCCGACGCGGCGGACACGGCCGGCGAGTAAGTCTTTCGCCCACCTGATGTTTGCCTTTGGCGGCCCGAAACGCCCGCGGTGTGCTGGCCGTGGACGGCGCCCTGCGGCTACTGTCTGCGGCCGTGCCAGTACGACGATCCGCCGGACGCGCGGCGGTTGCCGGCGTCGCGGTCGCACTCACCGTGGCGGCGGGTGCCTGCTCGACCGCCGCACCGTCGGCACCGGCGACGACCGGGCCCGCTCCGGACGCCCCGGCGACCGTTCCGGTGTCGAGCGGTCCGGTCGACGGTGCCGCCGGGTGCCCGTCGGCGGGCCCCGCGTCCACGACCAGCACCGCCGCGTCGCCGCGGGCGGCGAGCTATCTCGGCGCCGACGCCGACGACGCGGCGAACGCGGTGGACATCGGCGCCGGCTGCCACATCGTCGTCGGCGGCCGGTTCTCCGGCGTGCCGGGGCCGGTGACGACCCTCGCGGGCGGCGGTCCGGGCACGGTGGTGCGGCTCGACCCGACCGGTCGCACCGTCGTCGGTGTGACGAGGGTGCCGGCCGTCGTGGCGGATCTGGAGGTACGCCGGACGACCGGCGACATCGCCGTGGCGACCGGCCGTGGCGTGCTCGTGCTGGACGCGGCTGCGGCCACGGTGCGGTGGCAGGCCCCGGGACCGGCGTCCCGGGTGGCGATCGGCGACGCGGGCACCGTGGCCGCGCTGGGCGGCACCACCGTGCGGGTGTTCGACGCCGCCGGGGTGGTGCAGTCGACCATCCGTCTCGACGGCCGCACCGTCAACGACGTGGCGGTCGACGACCGCGACGACCTGGTCGTCGTCACCGGTTTCGCGCAGCGTGGCGGGCCGTGCCACCAGGTGCAGATCGCGTACGTGCACGCCTACAGCCGGCGTGGCGCGCTGCGCTGGAAGGCGTATGACTTCGCCGCCGACGGGCTCGGCGACGCCTGCGCCGACAGCCGCGGCGACCGGGTCGCCGTGGGCCGGGACGGCCGGCTCTACTTCGCCGGTGAGACAGCCGGCGGGAACACCGTCTTCGCCCGGGACAGCCGCGACATCGGCCGGGCGGCCCCCAACGTCGCCGGCGACAAGTTCACCAGCGCCAGCAACACCGGGTCGGCGCACCTGACGTACTTCGCCCGCATCGATGTTACGGACGGACGGGTCACCGGCGGCTCCATGCTGCTCGCCCGGATCGACACGAAGGGCGACAAGGGCAACACCATCACGCCGAACGCCATCACCGCCGACGCCGGCGGCAACGTCTACCTCGGTGGCGTCTCGGCGTACCGGATCGCCGACCGCGACCGTCTGACGATGAACGGCAAGACCCTCGCCCCCTACGCCGGCGGCGACGCCTGGGTGCTCGTGACCGGGCCGGACCTCAAGAAACGCCTGCTGTGGACGGTCTGGTGCGACGGCGGCAAGGGCGAGGTGCGCGGGGTCGCCGCGTCCGGCGGGGTGGCCGCGGTGGCCGCCCGCGTGGACCAGGCACCGTTCTACACCGTGCGTCCGGTACAACCCGGTGCGGCACCCGGCACCGGCGCCGGCTACTTCGCGACCTGGCCCGCCGCCGCGTCGTGAACCACGCACCGGGCGGCCTACGGTGCCGGCGGGGACGCCGACCACAGGTGCCGGTGCTGGCCGATGTACTGCTCGAGGGTCCGCGCCGGTCGGCCGAGCAGCCGGGGCAGGGTCGGGTCCACCTGTTCTGCCTGGCCGTGTCGCAGGCCGGTGTGCAGCACCGTCTGCACCAGTGCCTGGGTCAACGGGGTGCGGCGCCGGCGCAGGTGCCACAGGTAGCGCACGGCGGTGGTGGGCTCGTAGCGGATCGGCCGGTCCAGCGCGCCGGTCAGCAGCCGGGCGACGTCGGTGAAGCTCAACGCCTGCGGGCCGGTGAGGAGGTAGCCGTTGCCGGCGTGCCGGTGCGGGTCGGCGAGGATGACCGCAGCGGCCTCGCCGATGTCGCGGGTGTCGATGAAGGCGGCCCGGCCGTCACCGGCGGGCAGGACGATCCGGTCGTCGGTGGCGATGTCGGTACGGTAGGCGTCACCGAGGTTCTGGGCGAAGAACCCCGGCCGCAGGATCGTCCACGGCACCGTGCCGGTGCGCAGGTGCTGTTCGACCCGGTGGTGCGGCACGAGCCGGTTGGTGTCCGCCCCGGCGACCGACGCGAAGACGACGTGCCCGACGCCGTGCCGGGCGGCCGCGTCCACGAACGCGTTGAGCGTCGGCCCGACCCGCGAGATCGGCGGCGGCCGCAGCAGGAACAGCGCGCCCGCGCCGGCGGCCGCCCCGTCGAACGTCGCCGGGTCGAGGAAGTCCAGCCGCACGGCTTCGGCAGTCGGGAACCGGCGGCGCAGGGCACCGGGGTCGGTCCCGGCGACCCGGACCGGCAGACCCGCGTCCAGCAGCGACCGCGCGGCGGCGCCGCCCACGTTGCCACTCGCCCCGATGACCAGCACCGGACCCTTCACCAGGCCGCTCATCGGGGGCCGCCGGTCACCTCGAGGGAGCGGTGGCGGCCGGCCCGCCCGGCGCTGCGCGGTGCGGTCAGCACCCGCCGCATGACCCAGTTGAACAGCCGGAACGGCGTCTTCGGCGGATGGACGCGTTCGACGGTCGGCCGTGCATCGGTATCCATGAAAGCAGGGTAACGCTACGAGGGCGTAGCGAAACGGGCCGAAGGTCCCTTCCATGCTCAGGTGCGGCGGGCGGCGTGCCGGTGGTGCGCAGTGCCGGCGCACGGCTGGCATGCGGGACAGTGTCCGCGACGGGCTCGCCGGGCCGGCCGCGGTGCCGACCCGGCGACGCCTCCTCCGGCCGCGTGCCGGCCGAGGTCGACCACGTCATCCCCGCCTGAGCGGCTCCGCCTCGCCGTCGGCCCGGTGCCGCTCCGGCGGCGGTGCGGTGGAGGCGGTGGTGCGCAGGCTCGCGACGACACTGACCAGCAGCACGCCCGCGATGACCCCCAGCGAGACGGCGATGGGGACCTTCACCACGTCGATGAGCAGCATCTTCACGCCGACGAAGGCGAGGATCACGGCCAGGCCGGTCTTGAGGTAGGTGAAGCGGTGCATGAGGTCGGCGAGGAGGAAGTACAGCGCCCGCAGCCCGAGGATCGCGAACGCGTTGGAGGTGAAGACGAGGAACGGCTCGGTGGTCACCGCGAAGATCGCCGGGATCGAGTCGACCGCGAAGATCAGGTCGGTGAACTCGACCAGCAGCAGCACGAGCAGCAGCGGGGTGGCCACCAGCCGCCCGGCGTCGCGGACGAGGAACCGTTGGCCGTGGTAGCGGTCGGTGCTCGGCACGACCCGGGTGAGCAGCCGCCACACGCGGCCGGTGCTCGGGTCGGCGTGGTCGTTGCGGCTGCGGTACATCTTCCATGCGGTGACGACGAGCAGCGCACCGAACAGGTACAGCACCCAGTGGAACGTTTCGATCAGCGCGGCGCCGGCGGCGATGAACACGGCGCGCATCACCAGGGCGCCGACGACGCCGAAGAACAGCACCCGGTGCTGGTACGCGCGGGGCACGGCGAACGCGGTGAAGATCAACGCGAAGACGAACACGTTGTCGACGGCGAGGCTCTTTTCGATCAGGTACCCCGCGTAGTACTCGCCGGCCTGCTGGGCGCCCCATCCGGCCCACACGACGAGACCGAAGCCGAGGCCGAGGGTGAGCCACACGGCGCTCCAGATCGCCGCCTCCCGGGTGCGCACCTCGTGCGGGCGGCGGTGCGCCAGCAGGTCGATGCTCAGCATGGCCAGGATCGCGGCCAGTACGGCCGCCCAGGCCCACAGCGGCACTTGCATTGTCGTCCTCCGTTGTCGAGAGCCGCAGCAGCGGCTGGAACAGATCCACGGGCACGCCGGTGGGGAGGGGCGGGCGTCGCCGCGCCGGCCCCTCCCCGGCCGCCCGGTCGGCGGCCTCACCGCGGCCGCGCCGGGGAGGGCGTGCGCGGCGGCGGGATTCAGGTGCGACGTTCCCCGGGTGGGGTCTTGGCACCCCGGTCACGGCACGCGCAGCAGGCCCGCCTGACCCAGCATCACCCGCGCCCGGTCGACCTGGGCCGCCGTGGCGATGACGTCGTACTGGCGGGCGGCCAGGGACCGGACCGCGGTGAAGTCCCGGCGGCCCTTCGTCGCGGCGTGTGCGAGGAACCCGAACGCGGCGCCCCAGACGGCACCGAAGCCGAGCCCGACGGCGATCATCGCGAGCCAGCCGTTGCCGGAGGTGAACATGCCGAGCAGCACGCCGAACAGCAGGCCGAACCAGGCACCGCTGGCCGCCCCGGACAACGCCGCCTTGCCTTTCGTCAGCCGGCCGGTGACCTGCTCGACCAGTGCCAGGTCTGAGCCGATGATGCTCAGCTCCGCGACCGGGAAACCGTCGTCGGACAGCCGGTCGACCGCAGCCTGGGCACTGGTGTAGTCGTCGTAGCGGGCCACGGTGTTCCAGGCCATCGTCGCCTGGCTGGGCCGCAGGTCCGCGATGGGCAGCATGTGGGTCAGCTCCTTCGGATCGTGTGGTGTCGTGCCGTTGCCGGGCACACCATCAGGTTCCGCGCCGCGTGTGCAGACCACCCCGTACGTGCGATGAAGAAACCGTGAAGACGCCCGGTGCGGTGCGCCGACGGTGCCGGGCCGGTGCCGGGGGCTGGTCACAATTGCGGTATGAACAGCACGCCCGTGGCTCGGGTCCTGGTCGTCGAGGACGATCCGCTGCTTGCCCAGCTGGTGATCAAGTACCTGGAGCGCGACGGGTTCGCCGTCCAGTACACCGGCGACGGCAGCGACGCCGTCGTGCGCGCCCGCGAGTTCGACCCGGACGCGGTCGTGCTCGACATCGGCCTGCCCGGCATCGACGGCCTCGAGGTCTGCCGGCAGCTGCGGCAGTTCAGCGACTGCTACATCATCATGCTCACCGCCCGCGACGACGAGGTGGACAAGCTGGTCGGGCTGACCGTCGGCGCGGACGACTACGTCACCAAGCCGTTCAGCCACCGGGAGCTCGTCGCCCGGGTGCGGGTGATGCTGCGCCGCCCGCGCCGCGGCGCACCACCGGCATCGGCGGCCGACACCGATGCCCGCAGCGTCGGGCCGCTGCACATCAGTCCGGCAGCTCGAGAGGTACGCCTCGACGGCGAGGTCGTCGCGCTCACCCCGACGGAGTTCGACCTGCTGGCCACCCTGGCGGCGCACCCCAGCACGGTGCTGTCGCGCGGCCAGCTCATCAGGGCCGTGTGGGGCCCCGCCTGGGTGGGTGACGAGCGCATGATCGACGTCCACGTCCGCAACCTGCGCCGCAAGCTCGGCGATGACGCCGCCGCGCCCCGGTTCGTCCGCACCGTGCGGGGCGCCGGCTACCGCATCGGCACCGGGCGATGAGCATCCCCCGCCGGCTGACCGTCCGGACCCACCTGCTGCTGGGCAACCTCGCGCTCACCGTCACGGCGCTGGGCGTCACGTGGGCCGTGATCGCGCTCATCGGCCCGTCGCTGTTCCGTAACCACATCGAGCGTGGCGCACCGCTGCCCCCCGAGGTCCTCGACCGGGCCGAGACGGCCTTCCACATCGCGAACCTGATCGAGGTGGTCGTCGCCGCGGGCGTGGCGTTCCTGCTCACCCTGGGCCTGAGCGTGCTCGTCACCCGGCCCGTGCGCCGCACCGCCACCGCGATGGCGTCCACCCTGGCGCGGCTCACCGCCAGTGACTACACCGCCCGGCTCCCGGTCGAGTCCACGGTGACCGAGCTCGCGGCGCTCGCCGTGACCGTCAACAGCATGGCCGAGACGATCCAGCGCACGGAAGCGACCCGCCGCCGGCTCCTGACCGACCTCGCGCACGAGATGCGGACCCCGTTGGCCACCATCGACGGCTTCCTGGAGGCCATCCAGGACGGCATCGAGACCGCCGACCCGGCCACCCTGGCGATCCTGCGGCAGCAGGCGCAGAAACTCACCCGGCTCGCCGACGATCTCAAGGCCATCTCCGCCGCTGAGGAGCACCGCCTCGACCTCACCCTGCGGCCGGTGCCGGTCGACCGGTTGATCCGCGACGCCGCGGACGCGCTGAGCCGCGCCTACCAGGCCAAAGGCGTCGCGTTGCGGGTGCAGCCGGCCGCGCCGACGGTGGTGCACGTCGACGCGCAGCGCATCAACCAGGTCCTGACCAACCTGCTGACCAACGCCCTGCGGCACACCCCGGCCGGCGGGCAGGTCACCCTCACCGCCGGCGAGTCGCCGGGGGGCGTACAGATCACCGTGCGGGACACCGGTGAGGGCATCGCCGCCGAGCACCTGCCGTTCCTGTTCGAACGCTTCTACCGCGCGCACCGGCGGACCGGACCAGGCGGCGGCTCCGGGCTCGGCCTGACCATCAGCAGAGCCATCGTCACCGCGCACGCCGGGACCGTCACCGTCGCCTCCGCCGGCCCCGGCCAGGGCACCACGGCACAGGTCACCCTGCCGGCGTCCCCGCCGGGATCCGCCGGCTGACCCCAGGACGCGACGGCCGCCGTCGTCGCCGGGGACCGTGCCGCCGGCCGGCTTCCCCGATCTCCGCGACATCGACGAGGTTCGTCGCGGTCCGCGGCGCCTCCCTCGTGGCGGAGCTGGGCGGTCATGTCGTCGGCATGGGCGGCTTCCGTCCCGAGGCACCACCCCGCCCGGGGCGTGCTCAGCCGGAGCGCAGTGCCGGCTCCGCCGTCAGCCCGCCCACGATCCAGGCGACGAGCTGCTCGGCGAGCGACTCCGGCGCGATGCCGTCGAGCATCGTGGAGAACAGGCTGCTGCCCAGGGCGCCGAGGGCGGCCAGGGTCGCGGTGTGGCGCAGCCACAGCTCCTCGATCGACACGTGGGGCACCTGCCGGGCGATGCGCTGCAGCAGTTGCTGTTGCACGGGGGCGGCCATCTCGGCGAGCAGGGCGGAGGTCGCCGGCGAGGGCGCGTTCAGCGTGTTCTGCAGGATCCGGAAGCGGCGGCGCTGCACGGTGTCCTGGTCGTCGGCCCGGAGGGTCAGCGTGGGCAGCACCCAGGCCCGGACCACGTCCTCGATGCCGGCGTCGTCGGGCAGCTTGGCCAGCAGCGCGCGCTGCTGCTCGTACACGGTGGTGAGCGCCTCCCGCACGATCTCGTCGAGCAGCGCGTCCTTGGAACGGAAGTGGTAGCCGACCGAGGCGACGTTGGCGCCCGCGGTGTCGGTGATGTCGCGCAGCGAGATCTGATTTGCGGGGCGCTCCGCGAGGAGGCGTTCGGCCGCCTCGCGCAGCCGGCCAGGAGTGTCGCGCATGACCCTATTCAAGCACCTGCTTGACAACGCGCCCGGATCTGCTTCACTGAAGCAGTCGAGTTAAGCGAGTGCTTCAAACGGTCGCTTGAAGCGCAGGAGTCGCGCCGTCGGTGGGCGCTGTCGGGTCGAAGGGTTGGTCATGTCGTCATCGATGCCGGGCGCCGAGGTCAGCGCCGGACGATCCGGCCCGGCCGACCCGCGGCGCGTCCGCCTGGTGTTCGCCGCGTTGACGCTGACGATCCTGCTCGCCTCGCTGGACCAGACCATCCTCAGCACCGCGCTGCCCACCGTCGTCGGGGACCTCGGCAGCGTCGACCGGATGTCGTGGGTCGTCACCGCCTACGTGCTGGCGGCCACCATCGTCATGCCGCTGTACGGGCGCTTCGGCGACGTCCTGGGCCGCAAGCCGCTGTTTCTCGCCGCCATCTGCCTGTTCGTGGCCGGCTCGGTGATCGGTGGGGCGGCCGGATCGGTGCAGGCGCTGATCGCCGGGCGTTTCGTGCAAGGCCTCGGCGGTGGCGGCCTCATCATCGTCGCCCAGGCGATCGTCGCCGACCTGGTGCCCGCCCGTGATCGTGGCCGTTACACCGGCGTCCTGGGTGGCGTGTTCGCCATCTCCTCGGTCGCCGGCCCCCTGCTCGGTGGCTACTTCACCGACGTCGCCGGCTGGCGCTGGTGTTTCTGGATCAACGTGCCGGTCGGCCTGGTGGCGCTCCTGGTCGCCGCCGTCGTGCTGCGCCTGCCCGCAGTGCCCGGGCGGCGCCCCCGCCTCGACGCCGCCGGCATCATGTCGTCCGCGGCGGCGGTCAGCTGCGTGGTACTCGTCGGCGTGTGGGGCGGCACCCGCTACGCCTGGGCCTCGCCGCAGATCCTCGGCCTCGCCGCGGCGGCCGTCGTCGCCGGCGCGTGGTTCGTCGTCGCCGAGCGCCGGGCCGCCGAGCCGGTGATCCCGATGTGGCTGCTGCGCGACCGGACGTTCGCCGTCTCCACCGCCGTCGGCCTGCTGGTCAGCGTCGGGATGTTCGCCGGTGTCGGCTACCTGCCCACGTTCCTGCAGATGGTGCGGCACCGCGACGCGACGTCGGCGGGGCTGAGCATGATCCCGCTGATGGCGGCGATCCTGGTCACGTCGGTGCTCAGCGGCCAGTTCATCTCGGCCACCGGCCGCTACCGGGCGCTGCCGGTCGCCGGGGCGCTGGTCTGCGTCGCCGGTTGCCTGCTGCTGTCGCGCCTGGGTCCGACGAGCTCTTCACCGCTCATCGGCGGCTCGCTGATCGTGCTCGGCGTCGGTCTCGGGCTGATCCTGCAGGTGCTGGTCCTCGTGGTGCAGAACGCCGTGCCGCACGACGCGGTGGGGACGGCGACCGCCGCGCACAACTTCTTCCGGGAGATCGGCGCCACGCTCGGCACCGCCGTCGTCGGCTCCGCCTTCACCGCGCGGCTCACCGAATCGCTCACCCACGGATCGTCCGCGGCGGCCGGCATCCGCGCCGACTCGCTCACCCCGGCCCTGGTCGCCGGCCTGCCGGACCCCGTGCGCTCCGCCGTCGCCGACGCGTACGCCCACGCGTTGACGCCGGTGCTCGGGTGGCTGGCCGCGGTGTTCGTGCTCGCCGCCGCGCTGAGCCTGCTGCTGCCGCACCGGCCGTTGTCCACCACCCTGCCGATGCCCGGCGCGCTCGCCGACAAGGCACCGGGGCAGGCTCCGCGCCCCTGATCGCCCTACCTCCCCGACGCAATTCCTACCTGGAGAGACTCATGACCTGGCTGTCCCGGCTGGGCGGCTCCGCCGCCCGCCATCCGTTCCGCGTCATCGTGGGATTCGTCCTGCTCCTGGTCGTCCTCGGCGGCCTCGCCGGTGGTGTCGGCGCCGGGTTCACCGACGGTGTCCGGCTGCCGGGCACCGGGTCGCAGGCCGCCGCCGACCTCGTCGCCGACCGGTTCCCGGCGCAGGCCGGCGACACGGCCACGCTGGTGTTCGCCGACAAGGGCGCCACCGGCACGCTCAACACGCCCGGCGACCGCAAGCTCGCCGCCGTGCGGCAGGTCCTCGACACGATCCGCACCCAACCCGACGTCGCGACCGTCACGCCGCTGCAGGTGTCAGCGGACGGGCGCATCGGCTTCACCACCGTCCAGTACACCAAGGTCGCCGCGGACCTCGACACGGCCAACCTCGACCGCCTCGAACAGGCCCAGGCGGTCGCCGCCGAGGCCGGTCTGGAGACCTCGCTGCGCGGTCCGGTCGTCAACCAGCTCCGGCAGCGCTCGGCGCCGGTCGGCGAGGTCATCGGCCTCGTCGCGGCATTCATCCTGGTCACGCTGCTGTTCCGGTCGTTCGCGGCCACCGCGGTCACCCTCGTGGCGGCCGTCCTCGCCCTCATGGTCGGCGTCATCGCCCTGACCGTCATCTCCGGTTTCATCGACGTGCCGAACGTGGCGCCCACCATCGCGATCATGCTCGGTCTCGGCGCCGGCGTCGACTACGCGCTGTTCATCGTCGCCCGCTTCCGTGACCGGCTCAGGGCAGGCGACGACCCGGTCCGCGCCGCCGCCACCGCCAACGGCACCGTCGGTGTCTCCGTCCTGACCGCCGGCGCGATCGTGGTCATCAGCATCTGCGGTCTGTACGTCACCGGCATCCCGGTCATCGGCCGCATGGGCATGGCCGCGGCGATCGTGGTCGCGATCTCGGCGATGACCGCCGTCACGCTGGTACCCGCGCTGCTGCGGGTCGCCGGCCGGCGGGTGCTGCCCCGGGCCGAACGCGCCGTGCCGGACGCCGCCGAGCGACCCGACCAGCGCGACAGCACCGAACCGCAGCGGCGCTCCTGGGCGGCCCGGCTGGCGGCGACCGTCGCCAGGCGGCCGGCGGTGTGGGCGATCGGCGTCACCGTCGCCCTGCTGGCCCTCGCCGCGCCGACGCTCGACCTGCGACTCGGCCAGCCGGACGACGGCACCCGCCCGGCCGGCGACACCATGCGCGTCGCCTACGACCGCCTCGCCGAAGGGTTCGGCCCCGGCTTCAACGGGCCGCTGCTCGTGGTCGTCGACCTGCGCGGCACCACCGACCGCCGGGCGGCGGTCGACGGGCTGAGCTCGGTGATCGCCCGCGACCGCGGCGTCGCCCAAGTGACGCCCGCCCAGGTCAACCCGGCCGGCGACACCGCCGTCCTCACCGTGATCCCGAACAGCGCGCCGCAGGCCCGCGCCACGTCCGACCTGGTCGAGGCGCTCAGCGACCGGATCGCCCCGGCGGCGCTGGAGGGCACCGGGGCCCGGGCGTACGTCGGCGGCACCACCGCGACCTTCGACGACCTGGCCACCCGCGTCTCCGACCGGCTCTGGGTGCTGCTCGGTGTCGTCATCGGCCTGTCGCTGCTGCTGCTCGGTGTGGTGTTCCGGTCGGTCCTGCTGCCCGTGGTCAGCGCCGCGCTGAACCTGTTGTCCATCGGCGCGGCCTACGGGGTGGTCACCCTCGCCTTCCAGACCTCCTGGGGCGCCGGCCTGCTGGGCGTCTCGGAGCAGCCCATCGTCTCGTTCGTGCCGATGCTGATGTTCGCCATCCTGTTCGGCCTCAGCATGGACTACAACGTCTTCCTGCTCTCCGCGGTCCGTGAGGAGCGGCAGCGCGCCACCGCGGCGGGCGCGGCGGTGGTCCGCGCTGTCGGCCGCACCGCCGGGCTCATCGGCACCGCCGGCGCCATCATGACGCTCGTCTTCGTCGGTTTCGTCGCCGACAGCGAGACCGAGGTCAAGATGATCGGCCTCGGGCTGGCCACCGCCGTCCTGATCGACGTCACGCTGGTCCGGCTGATCCTGGCCCCGGCGGTCCTGGAGATGCTGGGTGAGCGTGCCTGGTGGGTCCCTCGTTGGCTGGACCGCCGCCTGCCGCACCTCACGCTCGCCGAGCACTGAGCCCTCCCGACCGCGGGACACGACCGGCCGGCGCCGCGACGCCGGCCGGTCGGCATCGCTTCACGGTTGAGCCGGCACCGTGCTGGCGATCTGCGCCTCCACCTGTTGCAGCTCGGGGTCACGCAGACCGACGGTGCCAGTGGTCCAGAACGCCTCGGGATAGATCACCCGGCCGACCGTCCACGGCTGGTACGACGGCAGCAGCGCCACCTGGAACCCCGGGTCCGGGATGCGGGTCGAGGGCCGCTCGAAGCCGAGGGCTGAGGCGGCGCTGAACCCGCGGCGTCCGTAGTAGAACGGGCTGCCCTCGAGGAACACGGCCGGCGCGCCAAGACCTTCGGCGGTCTCCAGCGCCGCCGCGACCAGCGCGGTGCCGATGCCGCGGCCCTGCCGGTCGGGGCGCACCGACAGCGGGGAGAGCACCAGCACCTCGACCAGCTCGCGGCGGGCGTCCACCCAGCCGCGGGAGAGACCGACATGCCCGACCAGCTCCTCGTCGACCACGGCGACCAGACCCGCCCGGGCCGCTCCGCAGGCCCGCAGCGCGCGCATCATCCGCACGACCCGCCCGTCCCGTGGCTCGCCGAACGCCGCCGAGACGACCTCCTCGGCAGCCGGCTCATCCACCGGCGTCATGCTCCGGATCTCCATGGCGCGACCCTAGCGCCGGTGATCCGCCCGTGCACCGCAGTTCTCGGGCGGTGCGTGCCCGCTGCCCATTGCTCCGGCCCACCGACGTCGACGGCGGGTCGGTGGGCCGGAGCGGACCGGTCAGCGACGCCGCATGCCGTACAGCCGGCGCACGGTCCGCCAGGGCCGTTCGACGCGGCGGACCGGACGAGGAACGTGCAGTCGTCGACGGGCACAGGGCAGGCGCACACGCCCGGCGTCGGCCATGCCGCGCAGGGTAGGGCGGCTGACGAGCAGCTTCTCGGACCTGACGATGACCTCGAGCGGCGCCGTGGCGTCGGCGCCGCGGCGTCGGAACGCTGTGGCGGTGTCCAGCCGCGCGGACCTGCAGGACGCGCAGGACCCCAGGATGGTGGGCAGTCCGAGCTCGCCGACCGCCCCGAGGGCGGTGCGGCCGCCGACCGGCACGTGGATGCTGCGGGAACTGTTCATGGCTTCGGCGATTCCAAAAGTGAGGAGAAGGCGCGGTGGAGCGCCTCACGGATCCAGTGGCCTACGGCCGGCGCCTGGGCACGAGCACGCCGACGGGTGCGACGTCGCAGCTGCACGTCGCATGAAGGACGCCCGGTGCGGGCCTCGAGTCGCTCACTGGTCCATGTCCGTCAGCATGGTCAACCGGACGCCCGCGAGGCAACGGATATTTCACAGCGAACGGGCGGCGCACGACGTCAGCGTCTACTCCGCAGTGGAGGCGTCGCCGATGGAGCCCTCCCGATTGCCGAGCTCCCCGCCCGTGGCCTTGCCCGCCAGGCAACGCCCCGGCGCGTTGATCTCCTTGCCCGATCATGGCGAGTAGGTCGTGGTGCAGACAGTGCCGTTGAGGGTGAACGAGGCGGGTGGCGGGTTGGCGCCCGTCTGGTTGCCGATGAAGCCGAAGCTGGCGCTGTTGGCAGCGTTGGCAGCGAGCGTGGCGTTGTACGCGGCGGGGGTGACGACAACGTTCTGGCCGTTCACGGCGAAGGTCGCGTTCCATGTGCTGCCGGAGACGGACTCGGTGGTGGCTGGCATGGTGAAGGCGAGGGTCCAGCCGGTGATGGGATCCGGGCCGGTGTTGGTGACGGTGACGGAGGCGACGAAGCCGCTGCCCCAGCCGCCGGAGATGTCGTAGGTGACGGCGCAGGTGCTGGTGGCCGGTGTCCCGGTGGTGAAGGTGACCGGCGCTGACGGCAGCGACAGGTAGCCGTTGGTGTCGGTGGCCAGGACGTTGAGGGTGTACGCGGTGCCGGGGATCAGATTTCGGGCCGTGAACGACGTTGCGGTCGTGTCGCCGAGCAGCACGCTGTTCGTGCCGAACTGCTGATAGACGGCGTAGCGGGTGACAGGGCCACCGGTGGACGGTCGCCACGAGATGGTGGCGCTCGTCGCGGTGACGGCTCCGGCGGTGGGAGCGGCGGGGGCGCTCAGCGCGGTGGCGACCGGGTTGGTCGCCGACGGGCGCAGCTTCACGGTGACGATCGAGTACGGCGGCACGACCTGGCGACCGGCGCTGCCCTGCTGGGTCGTGGTGATGGCAGTGGATCGGGAGCCGAAGGAGTGGACGGTCGGCGTCGCGGTGCTCGGTGTCCATCCGTCGTAGTGGAGATCGACGGTGTAGGCGGTGGCCGGATCTTGGTTGAGCAGCTCGACGGAGAGTCCGCCGTCGGTGTTGCGGGCGGCGTGCACGGCGAGCAGGGCGTTGTCCGAGCCGGCGCGGACGAGGGTGTCGCCGGGCTGGGCCACCTTGCCGAGCATCTGGAAGGCGTAGTACGGGGCGAACGGGGTGTTCAGCGGCGGTTCGCAGACGCCGTCACTGTTGCAGTTGCCGCTGGAGATCATGCCGCCGTCGCCGTATGAGGTGGTGCCGTCCGGAGCGGTGGTCACGCCGTTGTCGGGCATGCCGTTGCGAGTGTCCCAATAGTCGATGTTGAACACGCCGTTCTCGAGCGCGGTGAAGTAGACATCGGCGGTGAACAGGCCGCCGACCTGGGTGTCGGACTGGTAGTTCGATGCCGTCTCGGTCACGGCGATACCGATGTTCGCGGCGTTCGGGCCGGCATAGTGGTCGATCTTCTGCCGCAACTGCACCAGCTCGCCCGCGAGCAGCTTGGTCTGTTGCAGGACGTCGGCCGCAGTGGTGTGGTTCGGGTAGTAGTGCATGATCGCGAAGTCGATGGACGGGCCGGCGATGGACAGGACGGTCCGATTCCAGTCGCCGGTGTCGCCGGAGCCCACCACGCCGTCGGGCCAGTTGCCCGGGTCGGTGACCACGGCGCCGATCTTGATCGTCGGGTCGACGGCCTTCATCGCGGACGCGTACTGCACGACCAGGTTCGCGTACGTCGTGGCGCTCTTGCTGTCGTGGTAGTCCAGCTCCCAGTTGGCGCCGTAGTAGCCGTTGCCGAAGATCTCGTTGCCGATCTCCCAGTACTTGACGCCGTAGCCCTTGGTGACGTTGGCGTAGCGGACCCAGTCCGCGGCCTCCTGCGGCGTGCCGGAGCCGTAGTTCAGAGACGGTGTGGGTCTGCCAGTGGTAGCCGTCGCCGTAGGAGCCGCCCGGGTAGCGCATCATCCGCACACCGGCCCGACCGAGGAGATCCACCGACGCTGAGGTGTTCATGTTGGTGTCCCAGACAGCCTGATTCAGCCCGTACGCGGTTTCCGGCACGACGCCGAGGCCTTCACGGGCGTTGACGGTGACGTTGACCGCGGGCGGGTTCGCCGCAGCCGCACCGGCCGAGCCGCCCGGCGTGAACCCGGCGGCGAGCGCAACGGTCAGTGCGATGAGCGACCAGCGGCGGCGGCCGCGGGTCGGAGTCGACGACACCAGCATCAGGGGCCTCATCTTCGTCTCGGCAGCGTCCGTGACGCACCGTCACGGACTGATCGATGGCGATGACTCTTTGCGCGGCCAGGATGGTTGTCAACTGTCGGGCCTATTCGACCGAAACAATCGCTGATCGGCGTTGAAAGTTTCTACGTCATCGACGCGATACGCACGCCGGCAGGCGCTGGCGTCCCGGGCAGTGTTGACAGGGTCGATGTGAGCGATGACGGTCGATCCCGCCAGAACCCCACAGAACCTGGCTGACCCGCCTGTGAGCGCTCACTATCAGGCAAGGAGAACTCGTATGCATCCAGATACCCCTCCGCGACGACGCGTCCGGACCGTGCTCGCGGCAGCCACGGTGGGCGTCCTCGCGGCCGGCACCGTCTGGCTGGCGACCGGTACTGCCGACGCCGCGACCAGCACCGTCTCGGTGAGCATCAACGCGGGACAGAGCCTGGCAACGGTCGGATCCGGCTTGGTCGGCGCGAACGTCGCCATCTGGGACGGCATGCTCGCCGATGCGCAGACCAGCACGCTGCTGAGAAACGCGGCGGTGTCGTTCGTGCGGTACCCGGGCGGGTCGTACGGCGACATCTACCACTGGCAGACCAACACCGCACCGGGCGGCTACGTCGCCCCGAACACCGACTTCGACCACTACATGAGCATGGTCAGGACCGCCGGGGCGCAGCCGATCGTCATCGCCAACTACGGCTCCGGCACGCCGCAGGAGGCCGCGGACTGGGTCCGCTACGCCAACGTCACCAAGGGCTACGGCGTCAAGTACTGGGAGATCGGCACCAACTTCCTGCAGTACGCCACCGCCATGAAGGCCGTCGATCCCACCATCAAGATCGGGGTCGTGCTGACCACTCCGGGCTACTGGCCCGACGGCATCGTCGGCTCCGGCGACAGCGCCGACTGGAACGACACCGTCATGTCCGTCGTCAAGAACACGGCCGACTTCGGGATCTTCCACTACTACCCGAGTAGCAGTGGCACGAGCGAGGCCGCCCAGCTCGCGGTGCCGCCGACGCTCGCCTCGACGGTCAGCCAGTTCAGGGCCGACATGGCCAAGTACGCCACCAACAACCCCGGCATCTTCATCACCGAGACCAACAGCGGCGCCCCACCGTCCGACACGCAGATGCAGGCACTATGGGCCGCGGACATGTACCTCACCGCAGCCGAGAACGGGGTCGCCAACGTCGACTGGTGGAACGTGCGCAACGGCGCCGGCGCCACCTCCACCGACGTCACCGGGGCCACCGACTACGGCGACGGGGGCATCATCTCCAGCGGCTCCGGCGCCGAACCACCCGCCGGCACACCGTTCGCCACCTACTACGGCATCCAGATGGTGAGCCACGTAGCCGGACCAGGCGACACGATGGTGCGAGCCGCGTCCGGCGACGCGAAGCTGACCGTGCACGCCGCCAAGCGCGCCAACGGCAACCTCGACGTCCTGCTGCTGAACAAGGACCCGAACAACACCTATCAGGTCAACCTGTCCTACAGCGGCTACAGCCCCGCCTCGAGTGTGACCGTCGACAGCTTCGTCAACCGCGGCACCGGCATCGTCACCACCAGCCAGGGCACCGCCACCAGCCAGACCGTGCCGCCGTACTCCCTCGTCACCGTCCACCTGCACCCCGGCGGCAGCCAATCCCAGTCCCCATCGGCATCGACGTCGGCCAGCCGCTCCCCGTCCGCGTCACCGTCGAGTAGCCGGCCGCCGTCGAGCCCGCCGCCGGCCACCGGCGCCTGCACCGCCACCTACCGCACGGTCAACGCTTGGCCCGGCGGCTTCCAGGGCGAGATCACCGTCACCGCCGGCGCGGCGCCGATCAACGGTTGGACCACCACCTGGACCCTGCCTGGTGGACAGAGCATCAGCCAGGTCTGGAACGGCGCTCTCAGCACCAGCGGCTCCACGGTGACCGTCCGCAACGTCACCTGGAACGCCTCCCTGGACGCCCGGGCCTCGACCACCTTCGGCTTCCTCGCCAACGGCACCCCGACCACGCCCACGATCATGTGCGCCAGCCCCTGACACGACCCGAAGCGGCACGGCCCGCCACCGCATCGACTGTGGGCCGTGCCGACGGCCGTCGGCGCCGATCGCGCCGCACCACCTCGGACCCGACACACACCGTCCCCGGAAGTCAAGGAGGTGGGCCAGGAGACCGCCCGCGCCACCAAGGACATCGCCCGCCCCGTCGAGGCGATCCGTATCAGCGCAGACTTCGATGACAAGGAATTCCTCCAATGAAGCTGAAACCCTTGGCGAAAATGCTCGCCATCGCTGTACTCGCCATCGGCGGAGTCGGCACGACCGCCCTGGTGGCCGGTGCGGCCAGCGCGACCGGCGCGGGCGGGAACAACCCGGTCGGCCTGGCCGCCGGCGGCTGCGTCGCCGAGCCCGCCCTGCGCGGCGCGGCCCAGAGCCCGCTGTACACCGTCACGGCCGACGGCGCGCCGCTGTTCGTGGAGAAGCTGACCAAGTACGCCCCCGAGATGCAGGTGCACTACGCGCACTGTTCCCTGGCCGGCGCGGGCACGGCGAAGTTCTCGGTCACCGTCGCTCAAAGCTTCAGCTCCTACACCGTCAGCCCCAAGAGCCGGAACCTGGCGGTCGCCCGCAGCGGCAACACGATCACCTTCGACAGCGGCCCGAACTACCTGATCGTCCAGTTCGACTCCGCGGAGCTGCTGTTCATCCTGATCGACGCGCCCGAGTCCGGCGCACCCCAGCCTGGGGACGCCAACGTCAAGAACCTCGCCGACTACGGGGTCGACAACACAGGCGGGACGCTCGTCACCTCGAAGATCCAGAGCGCCATCAACGCCGCCTCCGGCGCGACCCAGAACATCCTCTACGTCCCGCCGGGCCGCTACCAGGTCGGCGAGCTGTGGATGCGCAGCAACATGACGCTGTACCTGGCCGCGGGAGCAGTCCTGTACGGCTCGAACAAGCCGGCCGACTTCAACACCGGCAGCGGCGGGGGCAACATCGAGGGCATGCAGCACGCATCCATCCGGATGCTCAACATCAGCAACGCCAAGCTGCTGGGCCGCGGCGTCATCGACGGCAACGGCAAGTCGCTGCGGGCGCAGGGCAGCAACCTGGCCGTGCTGAAGATCGAGCAGAGCTCGAACATCCTGGTCGACGGCCCGACCTCGCGCGACGCCAGCTACTGGAACACGCTCGTCTACCGCAGCGACAAGGTCACCATCAGGAACTACAAGGTGATCAACTGCCGGCCCAACTCGGGGTACAACAACACCGACGGCGTGGACTTCGACGAGTCGACCAACAGCCTGCTGTCCAACGCGTTCCTCTACACCGGCGACGACAACATGGCCACCAAGAACGAGGACGCCACCGCCGGGGCACTCAACACCCGCAACGTCGTCCACGAGAACGTCGTCTGCTACAGCAACTCGGGCTGCGCGAAGATCGGCACCAAGACCGAAGGCAACTCGATGGACGGCGTCGTCTTCCGCGGCATCGACGTCGTCAAGGCCGGGCGCGCGATGGTGATCGACGCGGTCGACACCGCCGTCGTGTCGAACACGAGGTGGGAGAACGTCCGGGTGGAGAAGACCGACAGCCTGATCGACCTGGAGGAGGACCGGCCGCCGTCCTGGCGGACGGTGAAGAACACCTCGACGATCCGCGACGCCTACTTCACCAACGTCTCCTCCGACGTGAACAAGGTCGTCAACCTGCACGGCAAGTCGTCGACCGTCAACATCAACGGCGTCCACTTCACCAACTTCACCGTCCAGGGCAAGCCGGTCACCAGCCGGACCGACGCGGACGCGACCTGGAACATCAACAGCTACGTCTCCAACATCACCTTCGCCACGGCACCGACCAGCCAGCCGCCGAGCTCTCCGCCCCCCTCCAGCCAACCGCCGTCGAGCCCGCCGCCGAGCTCCGCGCCGCCGTCCAGCGAGCCGCCGGTCCCGGCCGGCGGCTGCGCGGTCGGCTACACGATGAACGCATGGAACGACGGCTTCACCGCCGCCATCCACATCACCAACGGCGGCACCGCACCGGTCAACGGCTGGGCCCTCACGTTCACCCTGCCCTCCGGCCAGACCATCACCAGCGGCTGGAACGCCACCTACTCCGGCTCCACCGGACAGATCTCCGCCCGCAACGTCACGTACAACGCGACACTCCCGGCCGGCGGCTCCACCGACATCGGCTTCCAGGCCACCCACACCGGCAACACCGGTACGCCCAGCTCCTTCGCCCTCAACGGCGTCACCTGCACGGTTTCCTGACCCAGCACCGCAGGAGCCGGTGGGACCGTACCGAACCCAGGTGCGGTCCCACCGGCTCCTCGTGCAGAGAACTCCCAGCTGGGCAGAGCGGCGCAGCGGCGGTTACGGGCGCGACTCATCCAGCCACACGGATCTGATCAGCCGGAACGTAGCGGCACCGTGCGACGACGCGTCGGCGCACGGCAACAGGCGGCTGTCTATCCTGGCCTTGGACCAGATCAGCCGAAATGGGAGCAGACGTTGTCGGACAGCGACGCACACGAAGCGGATGCGGACCTCGAACGTCTGCGGGGGGACGCCTCCCGGCCGGTCACGATCTCGGTCATCGCCGAGTCCGCCGGGGTGTCGATCCCGACGGTGTCCAAGGTGATCAACCGCCGGGCCGGGGTGTCCGCCGACACCCGCGCCCGCGTCGAAGCTGCTATCGATCAGTATGGATACCGCCGTCCCACCTCCAAAGCGCGGTCCAGGCTCATGGAGCTGGTGTTTCCCGAACTGGCGAGCGTCTGGGCCGTTGAGATCATCCGCGGTGTCGAACAGGTTGCCCGAGCGAACCAGGTCCGCGTGCTGGTCTCGCAGTTCGGCCTGCACGACAGCGAGAGCCCGGGCTGGCTGGACGAGGTGCCGTCCCACCGCCCCGGCTGCGTCATCCGCGTCGCCCAGCTTTCGGCCGCCGAGCGGGAACAGTTGCAGACGCGCGGCATCCCGTTCGTCGTCTTCGATCCCACCGCGGAACTCCCTGCTGGCGTGCCGTTCGTCGGCGCGACCAACTGGACCGGCGGCCAGTCCGCGATCAGTCACCTCGTCGCCCTCGGCCATCACCGCATCGCCATGATCAGTGGGCCCGAAAGCATCCTGTTCTGCCGCGCCCGCCTGGCCGGCTACCGCTCAGCGCTGGAGACCGCTCGGCTGCCCTACGACCCGGACCTGGTGGCACATACTCAGTACCTCACCCGGGAGGACGGCCACGCCGCCGCCCGCATCCTGCTGTCCCGGACTCCCCGCCCCACCGCGATCTTCGCCAGCAACGACCTGCAGGCGCTCGGTGTCTACCAGGCGGCCCGGGAAGCGGGCCTGCGCATCCCGGACGACCTCAGCGTGGTCGGCTTCGACGACCTTCCGATCGCGGCCTGGGCCGATCCGCCGCTGACCACTGTGCACCAGCCCCTCACCGAGATGGCCGCCGCGGCGACCGAGATGGCGCTGGACCTCGGCCGTGGCATCCCGGCCACCCGTACCGGCCTGGAACTCGCCACCACCCTCGTCGTCCGGGACAGCACCGCACCACCGTTGCGGTGAACCTCTGCCGACACCCGGTTTCCGCACACACACAACGCTTCCGGCAGAAAGTTTGCCCGGCTGGGTTGAAGAAACTTTCTGGTGCCGGATCCGGCGGTGCTCGATGAACCTGTCGCTACGACAGGGCATCGACCCTCGGCTGTTTGGCGGGGAGGGCGACGGCGGGGACGACCGCGATCGCGGAGATGCCGATCGCCCACCAGAACGCGCTCCGGAAGGCGTCCGTGGCGCCGTGCTCGATGAGCGACTGCAGCACGACGGCGACGATCGCGGTGCCGAACGAGGCTCCCACCTGCTGCACGATGCGGGTGTTCATCGTGGCGTGCGGGATGCCGCCGGGCTCGATGTCCTGGTATGCGACGGACATCGGCGGGATCAGCACCGCCCCGATGCCGAGGCCGCGGATCAGCAGCACGGTGGCCAGCCACCACTGGCTGGTGTCGGGTCCGGCCAGCGCGAACGGGACGGTGGCGGCGGTGGTGAGCAGGAACGCGCCGATCGTCACGGCGCGTGCCCCGAGCCGGTCGACCAGCTTGCCGACCAGGAAGCGGGCGGCGAGGGCGCCGACGCCCTGCGGGATCAGGAGCAGCCCGGCGTCCAGGACGCTGTTGCCGCGCAGCTGCTGGTAGTAGAGCGGCAGGAGGAACATCGCGGCGTACATCGCCGCGCCGGCCGTGAACAGGACCGCGGAGGCCGTGCCGAGCGACCGCAGCCGCAGCAGCCGGATGTCGACGATCGGCTCCCGGTCGCCGGGGCGCAGCGCCCAGGCGATGAACGCGGCCAGCAGCGCGGTCCCGGCCAGCAGCGGCACCAGCACCCTGGCGTGGCTGATCCCGCCGTCCGCGGACAGCTGGGACAGCCCGAGCAGGATCCCGGCCAGGGCGGGCGCGAGCAGGCCCAGGCCGAGCCAGTCCAGACGGCCGCGCCCGGCTCCCGCCGCGGGGCGATCGGCCGGCAGGTGCTGCCACGCGAGCAGCAGCCCGACGGCGATCACGGGCACGTTGACGAGGAACAGCCAGCGCCAGCTCAGCCAGTTGAGGATGAGGCCGCCGAACACCGGGCCGAGGATCGGGCCGAGCGCGATCGGCAGGCTGACGGCCGCCATCAGTGAGCTGCTGACCCGCCCGCCCGCGGCGCGCACGGCGAGCGTCTGCATCAAAGGGAAGATCAATCCGGCGCCGAAGCCCTGCAGCACCCGGAAGCCGATGAGGCTGGCGTCGTTCCACGCCACCGCGCACAACACCGAGGCGAGCAGGAACAGCAGCAGCGCGGCCATCCAGACCCGCTTGCCGCCCCAGCGCCGCTCGGCCCACCCGGTGATCGGGATCGCCGCGGCCATCGCCAGCAGGAAGCCGGTGGTGACCCACTGGATCGCGCCGGTGCTCGAGTGCAACCGCACGACCAGCGTGTGGATCGCCAGCGTCACCATCGTCGAGTCGAGGATCGCCGCGATCCCGCCGACGAGCAGCGCCAGCAGTGCGGACTTGACCTGCGGCGACAGCGTCGCCGGAGGGGCCTGCGTCATGGTCATCGTCTCACCCGTCGCTAAGAGAGGGATTCATCTCTTATGAGGGTAGGGTCGCGCGATAGGGAATGCAAACCTTCCTTATACTGTGCTTATGGCACCCTCCCGCCGACGCGGACCCGAGCTCGAGGCCGCGCTGCTGGACGCCGCCTGGGAGGAACTGGCCGAGGCCGGCTACGCGAAGCTGACCATGGAGTCCGTCGCCTCAAGAGCCGGCACCGGCATCGCCGTGCTGTACCGCCGCTGGGCAAACAAGGACGAACTCGTGCTCACCGCGATCGAGCGGCACCGCACCAGCCACCCGGTCGAACTGCCCGACACCGGTACCCTGCGCGGCGACCTGATCGCCGCGCTGACCGGCATGGGCCAGACCCGCGCCACGTTCTTCGCCGTCACCGCGGCCGCCGTCCTCTCGGGCCTGCTGGCCGGCACCGGGCTCACCCCCGCTGAGGTGCGCGACCGGATCCTGGGCAATCAGCCCCTGTTCCGCAGCCGGACCATGTACCAGCGCGCCCACGACCGCGGCGAGATCGACCTGGACCGGATCCCGGCCGCGGTCCTGCGCATGCCGTTCGACCTGGTCCGCCACGACCTGTTCATGGACCTCAAACCCGTGGAGCCGGACCGCATCCGCTCGATCGTCGACGAGCTGTTCCTGCCCCTCGTCCGGGCGACGCGGTAGATCGGCCGAGGCGTCGCGGACCGGGTCCTGGCCGCCGTTCTTGCCAGCGCCACGCCCCGTGCATGACGTCGTGCTACGGCCAGGTCCTGGTGGAGCGGAAGTACCTGCGCCGTACGGCGCGGCGACATCAGGCCGCCCTGGCGCGCTTGCCGGCCCGGCAGCCGGCCCCGGACTTCGCCGACGAGCTGGTGGAGCGCATGCGGGCCCGGACCGGCTGCGTGTGCCGGCCGAGAACGAGTCGCGGCAGTGGCGGGCGGATCGGGAACTCGCCCTGCGCAACGGACAGACACCTGACGGCCGCGGCTTCGCGGCCCGGTTGACGCAGAGGAGAGACCGATGACCGCCCGGCCACAGGATCGCGACGACGACGTTCGTGCCGAACTTCGCCGGCTGCTGCCGCCGGCGGGCGACCCGGTGCTGCCAGCCGGCCGACACCTGCAGCTGAAGGAGAGCTTCTCGCGCGAGATCACCCTGGTGCCGATGCCGACGCCCGCGCCGACGCCCCGCCCGGTCCGGTCGTGGTCGCGCCGGCTGGCGCTGCCGGCCCTCGCCGGCGCGCTGGCCGCCGTCGTGGCCGGTGGGGTCGCCGTCGTCGAGCACGTCCGGCACCGCCGGGCCCGCGACACTCGCCGATCGTGGCGCCGATCATCCCGGTCGAGCAGGCCACCTCGGACGGTGCCGCCGGCCTGCCCACCGACCCGGACGCACACTCTCGGCGCAACCCCGCCGCACCCCCGATCCGGGCCGCCAACGCCGGCGTCGTCACCGTCGCTCGCGGTAACCTCACGCCCGCCGGGTCGCTACGCCGGTTCGACGGGCAGCCAGAGCTCACGGGCCGCGGTGCTGAAGCCGTTCGCGGACTCGAGCACCGCGACGATCTCCGGACCTGGCCGCAGACGCCACGGGTTGGAGGGCAGCCATTCGGCTGCGGCCGTGGCCCAGGTCTTCTGCAGGGTCTGCGGATACGGTCCCGCGATCCGGATGACCACCCATCTGCCGGCCGGGACGTCGATGATGTCGAGGTCGCCGGGGACCGGCGTATCCGGGGACACGGCGACCCCATGAAGGTAGGTCAGCTCACTGCCCTCGGTGTAGTCGGGGTCGAGGTCGTCGCTGACCGCGAGCAGGCCGCTCGGCTCAGCGTTGCCGAGGGCCTTCAAGCGCAGGTGTTCCTCTGCCGGCAGCGCGGTGATGTGCTGCCGGATGTGCGGGTTGACGCCTTGGTGGATCAGCGGTACGCGGGCGGCGTGCCCCACGAGCCGGAACGCGGGATGGTCGACGAGGCGGGTGTCCATGTGTTCGCTCCCGATCGCTGTGGTCCGATCCCGATCGTGCGCCTGCGCTGTCGCGCCGCATCCGATAAAAGCGGTGCGGAAAGTGTCGGGTGATCGAGACTGATGTCGCCGCACGATGGGGGCGTGGATGACACGACCTTGGTGACCCGCTTTCTTCGCGACGGCTTCGTGAAGGTGGAGGGCGCCGTCGCGCCGCGCGTGGCCGCGGACTGCGCGCGGCTGCTCTGGCGAGAGACGGGCTGCGAACCGGACGATCCAGCAACGTGGACGCAGCCCGTGCACTGGGTGGCCGGCATGGCGCAAGGGCCGTTCGCCGCCGCACCCAACTCCCCGTTCCTCCATCACGCGTACGACCTGCTCGTCGGCGCGGGACGCTGGGAGCCGCGCTATTCGCTGGGCACGTTCCCGCTGCGCTTCCCGCACGAGACGGAGCCGGACGACGCGGGCTGGCACATCGAGGGGAGCTACCTGCCGGAGGGTGAGAGCTGGTACTTCACAAATGTGCGCTCCCGGGGCCGGGCGCTGCTGATGCTGTTCCTGTTCAGCGAGGTCGGTGAGGAGGATGCCCCGACCCGGATCCGGGTCGGGTCACACCTCGACGTCCCGAAGGTACTGAAGAAATATGGGGAGGACGGAGCGAGCGGGCTGGCCCTTGCGCCCGAGCTGGTGGCGGCGACCGACCACCGGCCACTCGCCCTCGCCACCGGGTCCCCGGGCGACGTCTTCCTGTGCCATCCATTCCTGGTACACGCGGCGCAACCGCACCATGGGGTGCGGCCGCGCTTCATGGCCCAGCCGCCGCTGATGCCGGCCGCACCGTACGAACTGGAGCGGACCGACGGCGCGTACTCACCCGTGGAGATCGCGATCCGTCGCGGCCTCGGACAGGACACCCCCGGTCTGGACGGGGACGGCACCGACCGCGGAGCCGGGTAGACGCGGCCGGCACCAGGCAGGGCATCGGTGGGCGACGAGCGACCCAGGAGGGGTTGGCGATGGGTCTGCGGGTGAGCGGCCGCAATGCGCGGTTCCAGCAGTGGGAAGCTCTCCTCGGCAATCGGACCAAGCGGCAGCGTCGCGGCGAGTTCCTCGTGCAGGGCGTGCGCCCGATCACCATGGCGGTCGAACACGGCTGGCAGATCCGGGAGCTGCTCTACGACACCAGCGCTGAGCTGTCCAGCTGGGCTCGCAAGGTACTGGACACGGTCCAGGCCGAGAAGATCGCCGTCCGCCCTGAACTGATGCAGGAACTCGGCGAAAAGGCAGACACAGTTCCGGAGCTGCTGGCTGTGGCCACGATGCCGGAGGACGACCTGCGCCGTATCCCGGTCGGGCCGGCCATGCTCACCGTCGTGTTCGATCGGCCCACCAGCCCCGGCAACATCGGGACCCTCGTTCGGTCCGCGGACGCCTTCGGCGCCTCCGGTGTCATCATCACCGGGCACGCCGCCGACGTCTATGACCCGAAGGCGGTCCGGGCGAGCACCGGCTCGCTGTTCGCCCTGCCCGTGGTCCAGATGCCCGCACACCAGGCCGTTCTGTCCTGGGTGGCTGACGTCCGCGCCGACGGCATCGGCATGGGCATCGTGGGCACCGATGAGCGCGGCGCCCTGGCCGCCGCCGAGTACGACTTCACGCGAGCCACGCTGACGTTGGTCGGCAACGAGACCACCGGCCTCAGCTCCGGCTGGCGTGCCGCCTGCGACCAACTCGTCCGGATTCCGATGTTCGGGTCCGCCAGCTCCCTGAACGCGGCGACCGCCGCGACGGTCGTGCTGTACGAATCGGCACGCCAGCGAACCGCTGCCGCCCGGCAGTAGCGCATCCTGGCCCCGGCGGTCCTGGAGATGCCGGGCGAGCGTGCATGTCGATGTCCAGCCGCGCGGACCTGCGGGACGCGCAGGCTCTCGGGATGGTGGGCGGTCCGAGCTCGGTCAGCACGGTCAACCGGCGGCCCGCGAGGCAACGGATATTTCCCAGCGGGCCGCGCCGGCCGGAGCACGGCGGTCAGGGACTGTCGAGCACGGCACCGGCGAACGTGATCAACAGTTCGGCCGTCCGTGGCGGGTCCTCCAGCATCGGCGAGTGGCCGACGCCGGGGAGCAGCTCGACCCGTGCGCCCGCAACGACGCCGTACAGGGCGGCGGAGGACGGCCGCCACCGCTGGTCCCGCTCACCGAAGACCACCAGCAGCGGTTTGCCGAGCGGCACGAGCCGGTCCGGGACCGGACGCCGGTGCAGGTAGTCGTCGGCGGCGTGCGACGTCTCGATGAGCGCGTGGTAGGTCATGCCGCGCGTGTCGTCGACAGCCTGCTGCGGGATTTTGAAGCCTGGCGCGTACGCGGTGCTCAGCCCCCGGCGGATGACGGCGTCGGTGCGCAGCCGCCACAGCAGTTGCCCCACCACGGGGACGTCGACGAGCTTGCCGACGAACCCGTCGGAGATGAAGGCGTCCATGCGGGGCCCGGTGTCGATGAGCGCGAGCGCGGTGACCAGGTCGCCCCGCTGCTCGGCGAGGGCGGTGGCGACGTAGCCGCCGGTGGAATGGCCGACCACGACGGCGTGCGTGACGCCGAGCAGGTCCAGCGCCTGACCGACCCGGCGGCCCTGCTGCGGGATCGAGTAGCCGCCGCCGGCCGGTTTGGCGGACCGGCCGTGTCCGAGCAGGTCGACCCGGATGACGTGATAGGAGCTCGCCAGCATCGGTACGACGGGATCCCACCAGCGGGTCGAGGCGCCGAGCCCGTGGATCAGCACGAGCGCCGGAGCACCGGGCGGCCCGTCCTGGCTCACCGCGATGTCGCCGCCGTCGAGCGGCAGGGTCGGGGTCCCGGCGGCGTCGGCGCCCTGCCGGTCGACCAGCGCCGCGTTGCCGAGCAGCAACCCGGCGACGGTGAGCAGGACGGTCGCCGTGATGATGCGGCGCCTGCGGCGGTGGCGCCCGCCGGGCGGCTCCGGCTGGTGGTCGGAGGTGGGTGGAATGGTCATGAGCGCATCGTCGGCGGGCATCGGCGCCCGCGGCTTGAACGAATGTTCCCGATCGGCGGCCTGGGTAGCATGAGGTGATGCGATCCGCCGCCGGTAAGCGTGACCATACGGCTGTGTGGGACGTCGCCCGCCCGTCGCGGCCCAGCCGGGTGGCCGGGGTCAGCATGGCCGGGTTCCGTGACCGTGGCGTGTCGGCGGCCGGGCACCTGGCGGTCCCCCATCCGGCCGTGACGCTGGTGCTGGAGTTCGGCGCCGGCCCGCTCATCGTCGACGCCGCCGGAGGCCGGCAGCACCGGGGAAGCCTCGCCGCCGGGCTCGGGTTCGGGCCGGGTGCGGCACGGGTCCGGGGCGAGCGCTTCGAGGCCGTACAGGTGCGCCTGTCCCCGCTGGTCGCCCGGGCGGTGCTGGGCGTCTCCCCGGCCGACCTGGAGGGCACCGTGGCGGCCCTGGACGACGTGTGGGGCCGGCCGGCGGCACAGATCCGTGAGCGGCTGGGCGACGCCTCGTCGTGGGAGCAGCGCTTCGCCGTGACCGACGCGCTGCTCGCCCGCCGGTGCCGGCCCGGGTCTTCGGTGGACCCCGAGGTGGCCTGGGCCTGGCACCGGATCCTCGTCGCCCGGGGCCGGGTCCGGGTGGACGTGCTCGCGGCGGACGTCGGGTGGAGCCGCAAACGCCTGTGGTCCCGGTTCCACGCGCAGGTCGGCCTGCCACCCAAACGCGCCGCGAAACTGGTCCGGTTCGACCACGCCGCCCACCGCCTCGCCGCGGGCGAGGACGCGGCCCGGGTCGCCGCCGACGCCGGCTACGCCGATCAGTCCCACCTGCACCGCGACGTCATGGCGTTCACCGGCGCCACGCCCGCGACGCTGGCCGGGGCACCGTGGCTCGCCGTCGACGACACCGCCTGGCCGCAGCGATGGCGACGAGGTCAGCCGACCGCGGACCGGCCTACTCGAAGAACTTGAGGCTGTACCCGGTGTCGGTGGTGGCGCCGGGGACGTTGGCTCGGCGGTAGGTCGTGTTGCCCCACCAGACGGCGGTGCCGGTGTACCAGTAGCGGTTCGACCAGGAGTACGGCGTGCCCTTGGCGACGGCGTGGAACATCGTCGGGAACCGGCGGCCGGACGGCGGGCTGGTCGCGATGTCGCCGCGCTCCAGCACGAACGTGTGGTGGCCGGGGCCGTCGACGTGCAGGGTCGGGTCCCAGCCGGACATCATGGTCTCGGCGTGCGAGCCGAACAGGCAGCCGTTGCTCTTGTACCAGTCCCACACGTTCGTCGGGTTCCCGCCGGCGCGCAGCCGCAGGTCGGCCAGGCAGTACTGGCTGCTCCAGCTGCCGTTGGCGGAGTACACGACGTGCAGCTGCCCGTTCGGGTCGAGGATCGGCTCGGGGGCTTCGTTGATGTAGGGGTTGCCGACGACCCGCTCCCAGGGCTCCCGGGGCTGTGAGATGACGTAGCGGCTGCCGGTCGTGGTCGTGGGGCCGCTCATCCGCGCGATGTACAGGTTCTGCTCGACGTTGGTGTCGCCGGCCCAGCCGGACCACACGAACCAGCGCTGCCCCTGGAAGGTGAACGGCACGCCGTCGATGGCCCACGCGTCACCGGGCAACGCGACCTTGGTGGCGGCCGTGTAGCCGGAGTCCGGGCTGGTCGAGCTGATCTGGTACATGCGGTGCGCGGCGCTGCGCCCGGCCGAGAAGTAGATCTGGTACCGGCCGTCCTGGTGCACGATCTCCGGTGCCCACACCTCGCCGAGGTTGCCGGTGTCGCGCCAGACCTGGTGTTTGGGCGCGGTGGCGATGCCGGCGAGGGTGGTGGCGGACCGGACCGCGATGCCGCCGTCGACGGACTTCGCCGAGACGTAGCGGCCGTTGACGACGATGACGCTGGGGTCGGCGCCGCCGAGGGTGGTGGCGGCGGCGTCGGCGTGCCGCATGACGGCCAGGCTCACGCCGAGCGCGACGACACCGGCGAGCGACATCGCACCGAGGCCCTTGAGGCGGGGGGAACGCGTGGTCATGGGGTCATCTCCACTCGGTCAGGGGCTGGCGGTGACGGACACCTCGGCGAGCTCCGCGTCGCCGGTCGTCCAGCCGGGCACGGCCACCGCGACGTACCGCGCGGATGACGGTCCGCTGAACGTCGTGTAGGTGGCGCCGTCGGTCGAGATCTCGACGCGGGCCGTGCGGCGGGTGCCGCTGGTCCAGGTCAGCGTCACGGTGCCGATGGCGCGGGCCGCGCCCAGGTCGACGACCATGCGCCCGTTCGGGCCGGGCCGCCACGAGGTGCCGGGGTTGCCGTCGACGGCGCGGGACGGTTCGCCCATGCCGGCGGGCAGCGGTGAGGTGGGGAACGTGGTGCGGCCGCGGGCCAGGTCGTCGGTCGGGGTGACCGGGCCGTCGACCGGCCTGGCGAAGCCGATGGTGGCGCCGGCCGGCACCTGCGCCCGCACGGACCAGGACCCGGCGGTCAGCTGGACGTCGACGGCCGCCGTCGCCGGCGCGGTGATCGTGACGTGGTGTGAGTCGGCGACGGAGCACCGGGTGCCGGCCGGTGCGCGTCCGGTCAGCGTGAACCGGGCGGGTCGCACGGCGCCGGTGGCGGCGGGTATCGAGGCGGTCAGGTCCAGGCCGCCGTCGGCGCGGACGACCGACACCCCGCGGTAGAGCCGGTCGCCGCGCGGCAGGGTCAGCACCGCGCCGTTCACCGCCGTCGCGGAGAGGTTGAGCAGGGTGAGGTACCCGTCGGCGTCGCTGAGGCGCAGCGTGGCCGGCCCGCCGGTGGGCAGCCGCCGGGCGGCCGCGGCGGCCAGGTCGGTGCCCGCGCCGGGGTACCCCTCGATGATCGTGGCGGGCGGGATGGTGACCATCGCCGAGGAGGCGGTGATCGGGCCGGTGGCGCCGTGGGCGACGACGCCGGCGCGACCGTCGATGCCGGCCCAGGCGCCCAGCGTGACCGTTGACGGCGCGCTGGCCGCGGTGGTCCAGGTGCTGCCGTCGGTCGAGGTCTGGATGCTGTACGAGGTGGCGTACGCGACCTCCCACCGCAGCCGTACGCCGGTGAGCTGGACGGTGGCGCCGAGGTCCACGGCGAGCCAGCTGTCGGCCCGGCCGCGCTCCTCACGCGCGACCGCCCAGCGGGTGCCGGCGTCGCCGTCGACGGCGTTCGCCGCCGGGTAGGCCGGGTCGGCGGACGAGGCGGTGACGGTGCGGCCACGGGCCCGGTCGGTGCCGGTGGCGTCGAGGGCCTCGAAGGCGAACAGCGAGTAGCCGTACTCGCCGGCGGCGCTGCGGCCGAGGAACCGCACGTGCCGGGCGGAGCGGGCGGCGAACGTGAGCTCGTCGGTGCCGCCGTCGCCGACGCCGGCCGCGGGGGTCACGGCGCCGCCGGAGCCGGTGAAGGTGCGGCTGCCGTCGAGGCCGGGCACGCCGGGCATGGTGAGGTTGAACAGGGTCAGCGACGACGGGCCGGGCCCGGCGTAGACGACGGTGCCGGTCGGCAGGGTGGCGTAGCCGGCCCACCCGGCCGCGGTCTGCAGGACCGTCATCGTGGCGTCCACGCCGTCACGGGCCGCGGTGTACGCGGCGGTCCACTGGCGCGTCGGTGCGGTGGTCTGCGCCGGCAGGAACGCCGGCGCCCGGGTGTCGAGGAACCAGTTGTCGTGCCCGGGCTGCCACAGGAACCGCACGTAGCCGGGTTTGGTGACCGCCGCCGCGAAGCCGGTGACGCTCTGGTGCGCGGTCAGCCCGACCTCCGCCCCGAAGTACCGGGCGCCGGCGGCCGCGGTGAAGAACTCGGTGCCGGTCACCGGCGCGACGGGTGTGGTGCGCCAGCGGTGGAACAGGTAGGCGATGGCGAGTTCGGCGCGCGCCTCCGGTTCGTACTTCTCCTCGCCGCTGAACTTCGTGAGCCGGTTCTCCGGCGCGTAGCGCAGGTACGGCATCAACCGCGCCGCGAGGTCGGCCTCGGCGCGGGCGGCGTGCGGGTCGCCCTGGACCTGGGCGAGGAACGCCAGTGGGAGCACGTCCCGGCCGTACAGATGGTACCGGTCGGCGACCATCGGCATCACCGGCTCACCGGCGTCGCTGGCCAGCAGGCGCAGCGTGGCCCACAGCTCCCGCCCGCTGGGCTGGCGGGTGAGCACCTGCGGCAGGGGTTTGCCGGCCGCGAGGAAGTGCGCGGCGGCCCGTCCCGCGGTGCGCCACAGCTCGGCCTGGTAGTGCGGGTTGGCCGACTGGTGGTTCTCCACGATGAAGGTGTCGTGCAGGTTGCGCGCCACGTTCCACGCGCTGACCGCCCGGCCGTCGACGAGTGCGGGGTTCGCCCGGTCGGCGGCGGGCAGCCCGCTGGCGTTGGCCGCCCAGAACACGAACCGCTCCCGCCAGCGGTCGGCCTCGGCGTCCCCGGCCGGCGCCCAGGCCAGTCCCGGCGCGATGGCCTGCGCGTAGACGCCCATCTCCTCGAGCTTGGTGTCGCCGAGGTACCCGCCGATGCTGCCGTTCGGCGACCAGGAGCCGCTGAGCGGGTCGTTGCCGGTGCCCAGCCCGTACGCGTACGCGGCCTGCCCGCGGGCGATCGCGTCGACGTTCGCCCTCGTGGCCGCGTCCAGCTCCGCCCACAGCAGCCGGGCGGCGAGCACGAAGTACAGCTCGAACGTCGAGTCCCAGAACAGCCGCTGCCCCCACTCGTTGCCCCCGGCCAGCCGGTTCGTGGCGGCGAACCGGCCGATCGTGGCGAGCGTCCGGGTGCGCAGCGTGGCGGCGTCGACCCCGGCCAGCCCGGCGTCGTAGCCGTCGCTGGTCAGCAGGACGGCGTTGCCGAGGACCGCGGCGAACCGGAAGTCGGCGGCCCGGTACGCCCCGATCGCCGTGTCCCACTGCTGCTGCACCCACCGGGTGTGCACCAGCAACAGGCGGTGGTACTCGTCGGCGACCGGGTCCTCGACCGCGGCGGCGGCCGGCAGCGGCAGGGCGAGGGCACCTCCGGCGGCGCCGACCGCGGCGAGCAGGGTGCGACGGGTCAGCATTTGTGTACCTTCGCAACACCCCCAAGCCGCGTCAATATCTGCAAGGAATGTTTACAAAACCCCACCGCTGCCCAACCAGCGGACCGTCGCCGTGTCGAAACGGGGCCAACAGGTGTGTGCGGCGAGCACCGCGGGCCTCACCACCCGGTCGTCGGCCGCCATCAGCACCTCGTCAGGCGTCGTCCGGCAGGGCCAGGACGCGGGCCAGGTTCGCGGCGGTCACCGTGTCGTCGGGGTGCTCGGCAAGGACGCGGCGCAGCCTCGCCGCCGCCTCCGCGCGCCACGCGGGATCCGGCTCGCCGAGGTCCTCGGCGTCGTCGTCGGGCTCGTCATCGTCGTAGTAGACGAAGTGCTCCGTGTACGCCGGGTCGAGCACCATCGCCGCGAGCCCGTTCGCCGCCGCCGCGTGCGCCGGGTCGACGTCCAGGACCCGGCGGTACAGCTCGTACGCCTCGCCGCGCCGCCGCCACAGCGCGCGCAGCCACGCCGACCGGCCCGTGCCGGTGCCCGGCCCATGGCCCGTGTACAGCGGCGACATCGACAGCGCCGACACGTGCTGGCGGTTGAGCAGGCCGGCCAGCAGCGTGGCCGTCACCGTGTCCGCCGGGTCCGCGGCGACGATGCGGCGCAGGCCCTGCTCGACCTCCGGCACGTCCTGCGGGTGCTCGAGCAGCACCCCGTGGCCCCGCGCGCAGTCGCGGTGCAGCGCTTCCCGTTCGTCGTCCACCCGCACAGGCTACGGTGCTGCGGTGTACAGCTATTACGTGCTGCGGCACACGCAGCTGGTGAACAACCGCGACACCGTCACCGACTGCTGGGTGCTCAACGACCGCGACGACCTGCTCGCGGTGCTCAGCGATCTGGACGTGAACCCGACCCTGACCGAGTCGTGCCTGCTGTGGGTGTACCGCAGCGGCAGCCTCGACGCCACGTTCGACTTCCTGCCGGCGGTACCGGACGAGCAGGACGACGACCTGGACGAGTTCGCGGCGGTCGCCCCGGACCTGGCCGGCGTCGACCTGCCCGCCCTGACCGATCCGGTGCTGCCGCCGGGCCACCCCGTCGACGTCGACGGCGAGCCCCGGCACTTCGGGCTCACCGTCCGGTACTGCTGACCCGCGGCGCGTCACCCGGCAAATCCTCCGGCCCGGCCCGCCGACGGCGGCAGACGCGACGGTGCGGCCGGTTAGCGTGGGATGCACCGTGTACCAGCGGATCCCAGCAACGAACGTCGGAAGGGCTTGACGTGTCCAACCACTTCACCGGACTCAGTCTCGGCGCGCCGCTCGGGGATCCGCGCCTCGACCTGTGTGACCTGTACGCGTTCACCGCGCCCGGTGACCGGAGCAGGACCGTGCTCATCCTCAACGCCAACCCCGGCGCCGACGCGCTGCATCCGGACGCCGTGTACCGGCTGAACATCGACAACGACGGTGACGACCTGGTCGACATCGCGTTCAGCTGGGTGTTCAGCCCGCCGGCGGCCGACGGCGGGCAGACCTACAGCGTGCTCATGGCCACCGGTGACCAGGCCCGCAGACCCGAGGCGGGCGGCGCCCGGATCGTCGCGGACGCCGCCGTGTCGTTCGGCCCGCAGGCGAACGTGGTCACCAGCGGCAGCGCCATGGTGTCCGCCGGCAGCCGCAGCGACGCGTTCTTCTTCGACTTCGACGGCATCAAGAACCTGTTCGACACCAGCGGCAACCGGAACTTCACCGCGCCGCACCTGACCGGGACGTCGCCCTGGACCGGGGTCGACTCCAACGCCAGGGCCAACGTCTGCTCCATGGCCATCGAGCTGCCGACCGACGAGCTGAGGCCCGGACCCGAGCTGCGGATCTGGGGCCGGTGCAGCGTGCTGCGCGACGGCGGGCTGGTCCACGTGGACCGGGCCGGGCACCCGTCGGTGAGCAGCTTCTTCAACACGGACGAGACCAAGGAGGAGTACAACGCGAGCGAGCCGGCGCACGACCGGGCCCGGTGGACCGACCAGTTCGTGCACCTGCTGGGCCATACCGGCGGCTACACGCGCGAGGAGGCGCTCGCCGCCCTGGACGAGCACGCGCTGCTGCCGGACGTGCTGCGCTTCGACCCGTCCAGGCCGGCCAGGTACCCCAACGGCCGGACCTTCGTCGAGGACGTCATCGACGTCCGCGTCGCGTTCCTCACCAAGAACGAGGCGCCACCGACCGGCCTGAAGCCGCACACCGACGTCATGGACCGGTTCCCGTACCTCGGCCCGCCCCATCCGGTGGCCGCCTCCTGACGGTGACCGGTCAGGCGCGCACCGCGTCACGACGGCGGACATCACCCGGGCAGGCGCGCGGCGCCGCCCGCGGCTACGCGACGCTGCGCTGGTACACGTCCGGCACCCCGTCGGCGTCGTCGTCCACGGTCTCCTCGGCGCACAACCGCCGGTAGTGCGCGTCGCGGACCCGCAACACGACCGCCGCCAGGACCGAGGCGGCCAGCGAACCGAACAGGATGCCCACCTTGGCGTTGCCGTCGCGGACGCTGCCCATCCCGAACGCCAGCTCGCCGATCAGCAGCGACACCGTGAACCCGACGCCGGCCAGCAGGCCCAGTCCGGACACGTCCCACCAGCTCAGCCCGTCGGCGAGCCGGGCCCGGGTGAACCGCTGCACCAACCACGTCGAGGCGATGATCCCGATCGGCTTGCCGAGCACCAGGCCGACGACGATCCCGACCGTCACCCCGTCGCGCAGCGCCGCGCCGAAGCCGCCGCCGGCGGTCACCGACACACCGGCGGCGAAGAACGCGAACACCGGCACCGCGAACGCCGCCGACACCGGCCGCCACCGGTGCTCGAAGTGCTCCGCCAGCCCCGGTCCGGGACCCTCGGCACGGCGCAGGACCGGCACCGTGAACGCCAGCAGCACCCCGGCGACCGTCGCGTGCACACCCGACGCGTGCACCAGCGCCCAGGTCGTGGCGGCCAGCGGCAGGAGCACCCACCAGGACCGGACCCGGCGCTGTACCAGGATGCCGAACGCGGCCAGCGGCAGCACCGCGAGCAGGAGCGGCACCAGCGACAGCGACGCCGTGTAGAACAGGGCGATGACCATGATCGCCAGCAGGTCGTCGACGACGGCAAGGGCGAGCAGGAACGTCCGCAGCGCCGCCGGCAGGTGGGTACTGATCACGCCGAGGACGGCGAGCGCGAACGCGATGTCTGTCGCGGTCGGCACCGCCCACCCGGCGAGCGACCCGTGCGCCGTGCTGGCGTTCACCGCGACGTAGGCGGCTGCCGGTACGGCCATCCCGCCGATCGCGGCGGCGACCGGAAGGGCGGCGCGTCTGGGGTCGCGCAGGTCGCCGGAGACGAACTCCCGTTTCAGCTCCAGACCGGCGACGAAGAAGAAGATCGCGAGCAGGCCGTCGGCGGCCCATTCGGCCAGGGTCAGGTCGAGATGCCAGGCGGCCGGGCCGAGCTTCACCGACGAGACGGTGTGGTACCCGCCCGACCACGGCGAGTTCGCCCAGGCGAGCGCGAGCACCGCGGCGGCCAGCAGGAGCACGCCGCCGGTCGTCTCGGTGCGCAGCACGTCGCCGATGCGTTTGACTTCCGCCCAGCTGCCGCGCGCGAACAGGTTGGGTGCCGGCCTGTTGATCATGGCGGTCCTCCGGTGGGGTCGATGACGAACGACGCCGACCAGGCTTCCCGGCACACCACTGTCCAGCGTACGGCACGTCCACGTCATGCGCGGAGGCGAGCGCACCTGGACGGCGCCGGTGGCCGCGGTCGTGCGCCGGCACCCGGCGGGGTTCAGGCCAGGGCGAAGTAGCGCAGCCACAGGTACGGCACGCACACGGCGACGGTGACGGTGGCGACGATGAGCCCGTACTTGGTGAACTCCCAGAAGCTGATGGGTTTGCCGGCCCGTTCGGCGAGGCCGAGGATGACGACGTTGGCCGACGCGCCGACGGCGGTGGCGTTGCCGCCGAGGTCGGCGCCGAGCGCGAGGGCCCACCACAGGACCTGGGACTGGCTGGTGTCGCCGTTGGCGTGCACGAGGTCGGCGACGATCGGGCTCATCGTGGCGACATACGGGATGTTGTCCACGATCGCCGACAGCCCGGCGGAGCCCCACAGCAGCACCATGGAGGCGAGGAGCAGCTTGCCTTCGACCGCTCCGGCGAGCGCCTCGGACAGGCTGCCGATGACGCCGGTGTGCACCAGGGCGCCGATCATCACGAACAGGCCGGCGAAGAACGCGAGGGTCGGCCACTCGACGTCCTTGGCGACGTCGGTCGCGTCGAGGCGGGAGAAGGCCAGCAGCGCCAGCCCTCCGATGAGCGCGACGACGGACGGCTCCAGCGCCACGACGGTGTGCACCGCGAACGCGATCGTGACCAGGGTCAGGACGCCGGCGCTGAGGGCGAGCAGCCGCGGGTCGCGGATGGCGTCGCGTTCCCGCAGCGTCATCACCTGCGCGACCCGGTCCGGGTCGGTGCGGAAGGCCGAGCGGAACAGCACCCGGCACAACGCGACGAACACCACGACGAGCAGGATGACGATCGGCGCGAGGTGGATGAGGAAGTCGTTGTAGGTCAGGCCGCCGCGGCTGGCGATGATGATGTTCGGCGGGTCGCCGACCAGGGTCGAGGTGCCGCCGATGTTGGAGGCCATCGCCTCGGCGATGAGGAACGGCGCGACCGGGACGGCGAGGCGTTCGCAGACCAGGAACGTGACGGGTGCGATGAGCAGGACGGTGGTGACGTTGTCGAGCATCGCGGAGGCGACCGCGGTGACCACGACCAGGATGGTCATGACCCGGAACGGGCGGCCTCTGGCGCGTTTCACCGACCAGATCGCGAGGTACTCGAACGCGCCGGTGCGTTTGAGCACCGAGACGATGAGCATCATGCCCAGCAGCAGGAACAGCACGTTCCAGTCGACGGCGGTGTCCTTGTCGAAGAACGCGTGCTCGGCGTCGGTCGCGCCGATGAGGAGCATGACGACGGCGCCGCCGAGGGCGGCGGCGACCCGGTGGATCCGCTCGGTGGCGATGAGGACGTAGGCGACCGTGAACACGGCGACCGCGACCCAGGCGGTGACGCTCACAGCGCGAGGAGCCGGTCGAGGAGCGCGTCGAGGGTGACCGCGCCCATCAGCGTCTTGTCCTTGTGGACGACGGCGACCAGGGGGACACCGGTCCGTGCCATCAATGCCGCGATCTCCAGGACGGTGGCGTCGCCGGCGACGACGGCGAGGTCCCGGCTGTGGCCGGGCAGGGTCTGGGCGACGGTCCGGTCGCCGAGCTCGCGCAGGAACAGGTCGGCGGCCTGCTCGTCGATGACCGCGGCGAGGGCGGGGTCGTCCTGGCAGTACTGCGGGATCGCCATCCGCAGCACCTGCGTGCCGGCCAGGACGGTGAACGGGTACCCCTTGCCGTCCAGGACGATCAGCCCGGGCAGGTCCTGCCCGGCGAGCAGCCGGGCCGCCTCGATCGCCGGGGTGCCGAGCTGCACGGTCGGATAGGGGGCGGCGAGTTCGTCAGCGCGCACGGGGGCCTCCGGTGTGGGAGCGGTCATGGTGGAGCGATCGCCGACCAGACTTCCCGGCACACCTTCGATCAACGTAGCGCACCCGGCGCCGCGCCGCGTGTCAGCCACGCTCGGTGCCGGTCGGGTCGTAGCCGGCGCGGTCGGCAGCGGTGCGCCGGCCGTCCGGTCGGCGCAGGATGCGCCGGCCCCGGGTTTCCAGGCGTTGCTGCCAGGCGGGCATGAGGTGCGGGTCGAAGCCGCGGGCGACGATGATGTCGGTCGAGGAGTGCAGCACGATGCTCAGCACGATGGTGAGCGCGACCAGTGTGAAGATCTCCTGCGCGGCGGCGACGCCGGAGGCGAGGACGAGCAGGCCGTAGACGACGGAGGCGAAGCCTTTCGGACCGAACCACATGGCGGCGAGCTGCTCGCGGGTGCCGAGCCGGGAGCCGAGGAAGGACAGCCACAGCGCCAACGGCCGGGCCACGACGAGCGCGAGGATCGCGAAGACCCAGCCGGTCCAGCCGATGTCGCCGAAGAACGCCGGCGCGAGCAGGGCACCGAAGACGAGCAGGGCGGCGAGCTTGAAGATCTCGGCGATGAGCTCACCGAAGTGTTCGAACGCCGCGCGTTCCTTGTGTCCGATGCTTGCCACGGTGATGCCGGCGGCGAACGCGGCCAGGAACAGGTTGGCGTGCGTCGCCTTGCCCAGGGCGAGGACCAGCAGCCCGATGGCGACGGCGTTCAGCGGTGCGTACTGCTCGGAGACGGCGAACCAGCGGGTGCGCTCCAGCCGGATCGCGATCCACGGCACGGCGACCCCGATGGCGATGCCCAGCAGCAGCTCCCAGCCGATCGAGACGAGGTGCAGGTCGTCCTCGTGGGCGACAACGGCGAGCAGCACGACCACGAACGGCAGCGCGAGCCCGTCGTTGACGCCGGACTCGACGTTGAGCAGGTGCCGCAGCCGGCCGGGGACCTTGTCGTTGCCGACGAGCGCGGCGGCGAACACCGGGTCGGTGGGCGCCAGGATCGCGCCGATGAGCAGCGACTCCACCCAGCCGAGGCCGGCGACGTAGTGCGCGAGGACGGCGGTGACGAGCAGGGTGAGGGGCAGGCCGAGGCCGAGGGCCCGGCCAGGCAGCTTCCAGGCGGTCCGCAGATCGGTCCAGCCGACCCGCATCCCGTCGGTGAACAGCACCGCGAACAGCGCCAGCTCGGCCAGCGACGACACCACCGGCGACTGTGCGGTGACGTGCACGAGCCCGAGGACACCGTCACCGACGAGGAACCCGGCGCCGAGGAACACCACCGCGGTGGACAGCACGGTGCGATGGGCCAGGGCGGACAGCAGGACCGCGATCAGCAGGACAGCGGCGAACACGAGCAGCAGGGTCAACGTGGTGTCCTGTCGGTGGGCCTGTGGCAGGCATGGTCAGGGAACCACCGACCAGACTTCCCGGCACACCGGCCGACAATCTACCGGACGCGGGCAACCTTCGGGCGTCTGGATCCGTGGCCTCGTGACGCCGGGCCGGGCGAAGGTTCAGCCCTGGTCGATACCGCTCAGCGCTTCCCCGGCGGCCGGACCGGGCGTAGTGTCAGCGCCGGTGTGCCGGGAAGCCTGGTCGGCGGTCATGTCGCCGATCCCTCCAGGAGCCTCCGATGGACGCGCCCGCGATCCGCACCAGGCGGCTGTCGAAACGGTACGGGCGCACGACCGCGCTCGACGCGCTCGATCTGGAGGTGCCGGCCGGGGAAGTGTTCGGGTTTCTCGGCCCGAACGGCGCCGGTAAGTCCACGACGATCCGGCTGCTGCTCGGGCTGATCCGGCCCAGCACCGGCTGGGCGTCGATCTTCGGGCATGACGCGTCGGACGTGGCGCGTGCCCACCGGCTGCTGGGTCATGTCCCGGCGGATGTGGCGTTGTGGCCGAGGTTGACCGGTGCGGAGATCCTGGAGCTGCTCGCCAGCACCGGCCCTGGTACCGACCGGCGGTACCGGGATGAGCTCGTGGAACGCTTCGCGCTCGACGTGTCCAAGCCGGGCCGGACGTACTCGACCGGTAACCGGCAGAAGGTGGCGCTGGTCGCCGCGTTCGCCACCCGGGCGCCGCTGCTGATCCTGGACGAGCCGACCAGCGGCCTGGACCCGCTGATGGAGCGCGAGTTCCGCCGGGCCGTGGTCGAGGCACGCGGGCGCGGCCAGGCGGTGTTCCTGAGCTCCCATCAGCTCACCGAGGTCGAAGCGGTCTGCGACCGGGTCGGCATCTTGCGCGGCGGCCGCCTGGTCGAGGTCGCCGCGGTCGCGCGGCTGCGCCGGTTGCACCGCACCGAGGTCGAGGCGACCTTCACCGGTCCGGCGCCGGACCTGTCGCACCTGCCCGGGGTACAGGACCTGCGGCGCCCAGATGACGGGCGGCTGCGGTTCTTCCTCACCGGCCCACCGGTCGAGGTGCTGCGGGCTCTCGCGGCCGCTGACGTGTCCGGTGTTCGGATGCGGGACCCGACGCTGGAGGAGGTCTTCCTCGACTACTACGGCGACGCCGGGCCGCCCGGACCGGCGCGATGAACGCACCCTCCGCCGCACCGCCGCCGCCCCGGCACCCGTCCCCGCAGCCGGGACGCGGGCCGGCGGCGGCGGTGACCCGGCTGGCCGCGTCCCAGGTCTGGAGAGGCGCCACGGTCGTCACCGTGCTCAGCGCCGGCATGACCGCCGTGGTCGCCGGCACCTACCGCGGTACCGTCGGCGACGCATTGGACCGCCGCGCGCTGCTGGCGCTGGCCGGGAACCCGGCCGTCAGGACGATGTTCGGCGAGCCGGTCGCACTCGACACCGCCGGCGGGTTCACCGCCTGGCGTACCGGCACATTCCTGGCCGTGCTGCTCGGCGTCTGGGGGATCCTGGCCACGACCAGGATCACCAGGGGTGAGGAGGACACCGGCCGTTGGGCGCTGCTGCTGGCCGGCCGGGTCTCGCTGCGCGCCTCGGTGGTCCGGCACGTCGCCGTCGTCGCGGCGGCCCCGCTCGTCGCCGGCGCCGCGGTGAGCGCCGCGCTGCTCGTGTCGGGTACGCCGGCGGCCGGGGCGGCGCTGTACGGGGCCGGGCTGGCGCTCATCGGGCTGTTCGCGGTCGCCGTGGCCGCACTCTGCGCGCAACTGCTGCCCAGCCGCGGTACGGCCGCGGGCACGGCGGTCGTCGTCTTCGCCGCCGGCCTGCTGATGAGGATGCTCGGCGACGGTACGCATGCCCTGGCCTGGCTACGGTGGCTCAGCCCGTTCGGGCTGGCGGCGCTGACCCGCCCGTTCGACGCCGACCGGCCGGCACCACTGGCGGTCCTCGCCACCGCGACGGCGCTGGTGCTGGCGGCCGCCGTCACCGCGGCGGCCCGCCGGGACCTCGACGCCGGCCTCGTCCGGGTCAGCGACAGCCGCCCGGCCCGGCTCGCGCTGCTCGGCTCCGTCACCGCGTTCGCGATGCGGCGGGCCTGGCCCTCCACCGCCGCCTGGGCCGCCGTCATCGGCGGGTTCGTCGGGTTGCTCGGCTGCGTCGCCGCGTCCATGACGGCCTTCCTGCGAGGCAATCCCCGGTTCGCCGAGCTCGCCGCGCAGGCCGGCTTCGCCGGTCTGGACTCGGTCACCGGGTACGCCGCGACGATGTTCGCGCTCCTCGCCGTGCCCGCCGGGGTGTTCGCCGCCGTCCGGGTCGGTGCGATCGCGGAGGACGAGCGCGCTCGCCGCCTTACCCTGCTCTACGCCGGTCCGCTGCCACGTGCCCGCCTCCTGGCCGCCGAGACGGCCGCCGCCGTCGCCGGGGTGCTCGCGCTGGCGGTGGTCGCCGCCACCGCGATCTGGGCCGGCGCCGCGGCGTCCGCCACCCGGCTGCGGCTGCTGGACGCGCTGGCCGGTACGGTCAACACCCTGCCGATCGCGCTGCTGTGCCTCGGTGCCGGCGTCGCGGCGCTCGGCTGGCGGCCGCGCGTCACCGTCGGCGTCGGTACCGTCCCGGCGGTGGGCGGGTTCGTCCTCAAGGTGGTCGCCGACAGCGTCGACGCGCCCGGCTGGGTCGCCGCCGGGTCACCGTTCCAGCATCTCGCGCTCGTGCCGCAGGTACCGGTGGACTGGACCTCGACCAGCGTCATGCTCACCGTGGCGGCGGTGCTGTGGCTCCTGGGCGCCGCCGGCTACCAGCGCCGGGACCTGGGTGGCTGACCGGCCCTGCCGACGATCCGCCCAGGATCCTGCTTCAGTTTCCGCCCGGCGCGCCGATACCAGAGATGCGCTCTGTTCAGCGCACGCGGCCCAGGTCCGGTTCTGCACGTCGAAAGGCGCAACCAGATGTCACAGCTCTTCGCGGGTGCGGACCCATCCGGCGTCCGGCAGGGCAGCGGTGCCGCGGGCAGCGGCCTGCTCGGCCCGCTGGTCGCCGACCGGCCGGTCAGAATCAAGATCATCATGTTGATCGCCGTGATGACCGTCGTGGCGGGCACGATCGGCGTGCTGGCGATCAACCGGCTGAACGACCTCAACAACCAGACGAAGGAGCTCTACCACAGTGGGCTGATGCCGCTGAACCGCATCAACGACGTGGCCAGAGCGATGTCCAGCGCCCGGACCACCGTGCTCAACCACGCCCTCAGCACCACCGACGCCAACATCGCCAGGTTCGAGCAGCTCATGGCCGCCGACGACACGACCTTCACGGCACTGCTCGACGTCTACGCCGGCAACAGCGTGGCGCCGCGGCTGGTCGGGCAGCTGCGCGACGCCTGGTCGCAGTACCAGGCGATCCGCGACGACCAGATGGTCCCGGCCAGCCGGCGCAACGACTACGCGACGCTGGAACGCCTGCGCGACACCGTGGCCGGGCCGGCGTTCGACAAGGCCGAAGCGATCGTCCGGCAGATCGTCGACCTGGAGACCAAGGACGCCGTACGCCGGCTGGGCGTCGCGCAGTCGGCCTACACCTCCGCCCGAACCATCACCCTCACCGTGTTGATCCTCGGCACCCTCCTGGCCGTCCTGTTCGGCCTCTACGTCGCCAGGATCATCGTCAATGCCGTCGGCCGGGTCTCCTACGTCGTCGAAGGGCTCGCCGAGGGCGACCTGACCCGCACCGCGGGTGTCACGCAACGCGACGAGGTCGGCCGGATGGCCGGCGCCCTTGACGCCGCCCTGACCAGGCTGCGGGGCACCGTGCACAGCATCAGCGGCAGCAGCCAGACCCTCGCGGGCGCAGCCCACGAACTGTCCACCGTCAGCGCCCAGCTCGCCGGCAGCGCCAAGGCCGTCAGCGCACAGTCCGGCACCGCCGCGGCAGCGGCCGAAGAGGTCTCGCGCAACATGGACACCGTGTCGGCCGCCACCGAGGAGATGACCGCGTCCATCCGCGAGATCGCGACCAGCGCCAGCGAGGCCGCCGCGACCGCCCACGGCGCCGTCGGGGTGGCATCCGCCGCGACCACGACCGTCTCCAAGCTCGGCCAGTCCAGCACCGAGATCGGCAACGTGGTCAACCTGATCACCAGCATCGCCGAGCAGACCAACCTCCTCGCCCTCAACGCGACGATCGAAGCGGCCCGCGCCGGCGAGCTCGGCAAAGGCTTCGCCGTCGTCGCCAACGAGGTCAAGGACCTGGCTCAGGCGACCTCGAAGGCCACCGAGGACATCTCCACCCGCGTCGGCACCATCCAGCACGACTCCACGGCCGCCGTCGAAGCCATCGAGCAGATCACGTCGGTCATCGACCAGATCAACGGGTACTCCGCCACCATCGCCACCGCCGTAGAGGAACAGACCGCCGTCACCGACGAGATCGGCCGCAACGTCAGCCAGGCCGCCACCGGCACCAGCCAGATCACCGCCAACATCACCGGCGTCGCCACCGCGGCCCAGGCGACCACCACCGGCATCGAGGAGACCCGGCGAGCCGCTGACGGGCTCGCGCGGATGTCCAGCGACCTGCAGACCCTGGTCGGCAGCTTCAAGGTGTGAACCAGCAGACCCGGCAGCCGATCCGCCGCGGCGGCAGGCACCTGCCGCCGGCCCGCCGCCCTCCCGACGCAACGCCATCGCGGCGCGCCACTGCTACCCAGGCGTCGCTCGGCTGCGCCAGGTGAAGCCGGGTCAGGAGCCGGCGCCCGTGTACGAGCGGAGGGCGCGCCGCCAGGCGAGGGTTGCCAGCGCGAGGGCGAGGGCTGCCACGACGGGCGCGAGCGGCAGCAGGTAGGGGTTGAGCCGGCCGAGGAGCGCGGCGGCCGGGTAGGTGGTCAGGAACGCGATCGGCACGATGGTCAGGATGGTCTGTGCGGGGTTGCGGTACAGGTCCACCGGGAAGCGGGACAACTCGTTGAAGGCGTAGGTCACCCGGCCGAGCTCCTCGGCCGCGACGAGTCTCACGGCGGCCGCCATCATCAGGACGGTGAGGGCGTACATCAGCAGCATGGCGCAGGCCAGCATCCACGCGAACGAGGCGAGTGCGGCCACGGACGTGCCGCGGCCGGTGAGGATGACGCCGGTGGTGGTGAGGGCCAGGCCGAGCGCCGGGTCGAGCAGGGTGGCGACGTTGAGGTGGCGCAGGCTGACCAGCAGTTGCGCGTCGAACGGTTTGAGGAGCAGGAAGTCGAGCGTGCCGAGGCGCACGTAGTCGGTCATCCGCTCCAGGTTCGGCTGCAGCAGCATCTGGCGTAGGCCGTTGAGGGTGAAGAACAGGCCGATGACGACGAGGACCTCGGCGTTGGTCCAGCCGGCCACGGCGCCGGTGTGGCGGAAGTAGACCGACGCGCCGGCGGCCGCCCACAGCATCCAGAACACGCTGAGCATGATGTTGGAGACGAAGTTCAGCCGGTACTCGGCCTCCCCGGCGACGGCCGCCCGCCAGCAGATGCCCAGGACGCGGAGGTGGCGGGTCCATCCGGTCATCCGTCCACCGCCTGGTAGCGGCGGATGCCGCGGCGCCAGATGGTGCGGTACAGCAGGGCGAACACCGCGAGCCAGCCGGCACCGACGGCGAAGCCGTACATGGTCTGCCGCAGGTCGAGGCGGCCCATCAGCAACTCGACGGGGAAGCCCATCGTGGTGCGGAACGGCAACACGGCGGCCGCCCGGCGCAGCCACTCCGGCATGAGTGCCAGCGGGGCGACCCAGCCGGAGGCGAACGAGCCGAGGCCCCACCAGAGCATCCATGCGTTGGTCGTCTGGGTGCTCCAGAACCCGACCAGGGCGAAGGTCGAGGCCATGAGCAGGCCGAGCGCGTAGGCAAGGGCCAGCGCGACGGCGACGGCGGCGAGCCGGACCGGATCGGCCGGGTAGTTCAGGCCCGGTGTGAGCAGTGCGGCGATCGTGAGCGCCGGCGCCAGCACGGCCAGGAACACCAGCCGGTTGCCGAGGTTGCCGGTGGCGTACTGGTGGAACGGATGCACGGGGCGGACCAGGCGCACCGACAGGTCGCCGCTGCGCATGTCCGCGTCCCACTGCCAGACGACCTGGTCGCCGGAGAGGTTCCAGAGCAGGGTGGCCGCCGCGTAGTAGGACAGGAAGTCGCCGCTGGTCCAGCCCGCCGGTGGTCCGGCCTCGGCGACCACGGTGAGCCACACCGCCATGGTCAGCAGCGGAAAGAAGCCGGTGATCACGCCGAGGACGATCCGCCCCCGGTAGGTGAAGGCCATCAGCATCGCGCTGCGCACGAGCGGCGGGTATGCCGCGAGCAGGTCACGCATCGGCGAAGACGGCCCGGATGATGTCCTCCACCGGCGGGTCCTCGATCGCGACGTCCTCGACCGGCAGGGTGGTCAGCAGCCGCGCCGCGATCGCCGCCGTTTCGGTCCGCGGGACCATCAGTGTGACGACCGCACCGTCCACGTCGGACACCTCGCCGAGGCCGGTCCACGTCCGCGCCGGTACGGCCTCGCGCAGGGTGACCCGGACCAGCCGGTGGGGCGAGTGCGCCTCGACCAGCGCCGTGAGGTCACCGTCGAAGCGCAGGGTGGCCCGGTCGATGACCAGCACCCGGCGGGCCAATGCGGTCACGTCGCCCATGTAGTGGCTGGTCAGCAGGATGGTCGCACCGTGCCGGGCGTTGTAGTCGCGCAGGAAGGCGCGGACCGCCGCTTGGCCGTTGACGTCCAGGCCGAGGGTCGGTTCGTCGAGGAAGACCACGTCGGGGCGGTGCAGCAGCGCTCCGGCCAGCTCGCAGCGCATGCGTTCGCCGAGGCTGAGGACCCGCACCTGCTTGCCGAGCAACGGTTCGAGGCCGAGCAGCACGACGAGTTCGTCGAGGGCCGATCGGTAGGGTGCCGGCGCCAGGCCGTAGATCGCCCGGTTGACCTCGAAGGCGTCAGCGGCGGGCAGATCCCAGAACAGGGCGTTGCGCTGGCCCATGACCAGCGAGATCCGGCGGAGGAAGGCGGGTTCCCGGTGGTGCGGGACGTGTCCGAGCACCCGGACGGTGCCGGCCGTCGGATGGAGCAGGCCGGTGAGGCATTTCAGTGTGGTGGTCTTGCCGGCGCCGTTGGGGCCGAGGAAGCCGACCATCTCCCCCTCCGGGATGGTGAAGCTGACCTGGTCGACCGCGCGGACGGTGTGGTGCTCGCGCCGGACGAGGGAGCGCAGCGCGGCGCGCAGTCCCGGTTCGCGTCGATGCACCCGGAAGTGCTTGGTCAGCTCGCGTACCTCGATCACGGCATAGCCGTCCGGACGGTGATCCCGTCGGGGAGACCGGCCACCGCGGGTTGGGCGCCGCGCGCGACGGTGATGTCGACGGATCGCCCGGCGATGCGCAACCCCTTGGCGGTGATGGCGCCGAGCGGTCTCGCCGCCGGAGGTGCCAGGCTCAGACGCCCGGCGGGGACGTCGGGGTCGAGGCCGAGGAGGGCCTGGAGGATGGCCACGGAGGCGGCCGCGGACCAGGCCTGGGGCCGGCAGGACGCGGGATAGGGCACGGGTCGGCCGGTGTCGGTGGAGCTGTCGCCGGCGTAGAGCTCGGGATGGCGGTACTCGAAGGCTTCGGCGGCGGTGAGCAGCCCTTCGGCGAGGACGGCGGCGGCGTCGCTGTGCCCGGCGCGGGTCATGCCGAGCATCACGATGGCGGTGTCGTGCGGCCAGACGGAGCCGCAGTGGTAGGACAGCGGGGCGTATCCACCGTCGCGGGTGGACATGGTGCGCAGCCCGTACCCGCTGGCCAGGTCGGGGGCCACGAGCCGTTCGGCGACGGCCTTCTCCTCGTCGGCGTTGAGCAGTCCGGTGCCGAGCAGGTGGCCGATGTTGCTGGTGAGCGCGTCGACCTGGCGTTTGTCGCCGTCGAGGGCCAGGGCGGGGTAGCCGCCGTCCGGGCCGGGCACCCAGAACCGCTCCCGGAACCGGGCGGCCATGGCGTCGGCGTAGTCGCGCCAGCGGTCGGCGCCGGGCCGGCCGAACGCGTCGAGGAGGCGGGCGCCGTGCATCGCGGCGGCGTATGCGTAGCCTTGGACCTCGCACAATGCGATGGGTGCGGTTGCCAGCCGGCCGTCGCGGTGGCGCACGGCGTCGGCGGAGTCCTTCCAGCCCTGGTTGGCCAGGCCCTGTCCGGTCGCGTCGACGTATTCGAGGAAGCCGTCGCCGTCGGCGTCGGCGTACCGCTCGATCCAGGTAAGGGCGGCGTCGAGGTTCGGCAGCAGCGCGGCGACCTGGTCGGCGGGCATGCCCCAGCACCACGCGTCGTGCAGCAGGCTGATCCACAGCGGGGTGGCGTCGATGGTGCCGTAGTAGCTCGCGGGCAGCGTGACCGACTCCTGCCGGATCTCGTGAACGATCTTTCCGGGCGCCTCGGCCGTGCGGGGGTCGAGCCGCTGCCCTTGGCGGCGGGCCAGGACCCGCAGCGTGCCGGCGGCGAGGTCGGTGCCCAGCGGCAGCAGCATCCGGGCCGCCCAGATGCTGTCGCGGCCGAACAGTGCGAGGAACCACGGCACACCGGCGCCCAGGAAGGTGTCGCCGGAGCCCGGGTCGTCGGTCAGCCGCAGCGACTCGAGGTCGTCCAGCGCCTGGTCGAGCAGGCGGACGAGGCGCCGGTCGTCGGCGCGGACGTCGGGGCGGGCCCACTCGACCGGGCGGTCCGGCGCGGCCACGACCGCGCCGCGGGACTGCAGGTCGACGCGCCAGCGCAGGGTCACGGACTCGCCCGGGGCGAGCGTGACCAGCCAGGACAGCCGCGCCGGTGAGGTCGTGACGAGGGCTTCCGCGGCGGCCACGGTGGTCCCGCCCGGCCAGGCGAGGCCGTCGGACGTGGCGGTGGTGGCGCGGGGTGGTTCGGCGGCGCCGTCCTTGACGCGTTCGATGAGGGCGTTGTCACTGGCCAGGTCGAGGGTGACGGTGCAGGAGACGGTGTCGAGCGCGGCGGAGGTGACGCGGATCTGCTCGCTCATGGCGGACGGCAGCACGCGCCGGAGCCGGTCGACCCGCACCGCCGTGTCGGGGGTGCGGCCGCCGAAATGGCGCAGCAGCCCGACGAAACGGGCCGCTCCGGGCCCGGCCGGGGCGTAGCTGATGGGCTCGGGCTCGTGTCCGTCGACGCGGAGGACAGCTTCGGACAGCACCCGCCGATCGACATGGAACAGGCCCTGGACCCCTGCGGCGCGGATCTGACCGTCACGGCCGGACAGCGCGCTGCTCGGCGCGGCCACCGTGGGCACCAGGTCATGCAGCAGTGGCTGTGTCGATTGCTCGGCAGTCATCCGTTGTTTCCTCGCTCTTGACGTGCTGGCAGGTGTGCGGGGTGGTGAGGCAGGCGTCTGGTGCCGGCGCCCGCGGCGCCGCTCGGCTCGGGAGGCGGGCCTGACCCGCCTCCCGACGATGGGGCCCGACTGCGGCGCGGGCTAGCCTTTTTCGGCGCCTTCGTTGGCGCCTGGGACGAAGTAGCGTTGGAAGATCACGAAGATGACCGCCACCGGGATGGTGGCCAGGAGGGCGGCGCCGAGTTTCAGCGGGTACTGGTTGCCGGAGCCGAGGGATCCGCTGACCAGGTCGGCCAGCCCGCGGGGCAGGGTGAACAGGGACGGGTCCTGCACGGCGACGACGGTGTGGGGGAACTCGTTCCAGGAGCCCTGGAACGCCAGGATGGTCAGGGTGATCAGCGCCGGCCGGGCGGTGGGCAGCACCACCGACCAGAAGGTCCGGAAGGTGCCCGCGCCGTCGAGGCGGGCGGCTTCCTCGATGCTGACCGGCACGGAGTCGAAGAACTGCTTCATGATGAAGACGCCGGCGGCGTCGGCGATCATCGGCACGATCAGGGCGGCGTAGGTGTTGTAGATGCCGAGCTGGTTGAGGACGAGGAACTTCGGGATGAGCAGGACCACGCCGGGGACCGCCAGGAGCCCGATCAGGGCGGCGAAGAGCGTGCGCCGGCCGGGGAAGCGCAGCCGGGACAGGGCGTAGCCGGCCATGGAGCCGAACAGCACGCGGCTGATCGTCACGATGACGGTGACCAGGACGGAGTTGCCGAGCCAGGTCGGGAAGTCGGTGCCGCTGAAGATGCGGCTCATCGATTCGGTGGTGAACGGGTGCGCGATCGGCGAGAGCGGGTTCGCCGACGCGTCGGCCTCGGTCTTGAACGAGTTCGCGATCTGGATGACGAACGGGTAGAGCACGACCAGCGAGAAGAACACCAGGATGGCGTAGCCGGCGAACCGGGTGGCGAGCGTGCGCATGTCAGGGCCTTTCCCGCAGCACCCGCCGCTGCAGCAGGGTGAGCACGACGATGATCAGGAAGAGCACGAACGAGATCGCCGCGCCGGAGCCGTAGTCGAAGTCGCGGAAGGCGGTGCGGTAGGACAGGTAGGCCGGGGTGAGGGTGGTCTTGGCCGGGTTGCCCTGGCTCATCACGTAGATCTGGTCGAAGACCTGCCAGGTGCCGATCAGGCCCAGCGTGAGCACCAGGAACGTGGTGGGCCGCAGCTGCGGCAGGGTGATGTACCGCAGGCGCTGCCAGCGGCTGGCGCCGTCGATCAGGCCGGCCTCGTCGAGCTGGGCCGGGATGTTCTGCAGCGCCGCCAGGAACATCAGCATGAACGTGCCCGACGTGGTCCACACGACGAGCGCGATGATCGCGCACATCGCGACGCTGGGCCCGGAGACCCAGTCCCACCAGCTCAGGCCGAGCAGGCTGTGCTCGGTCATCGCCGCGGGCGGTGCCTGCTCGTCGGCCAGTCCGACCGCGCCGAGCGCCAGGTGCAGCACGCCGCGCGGATCGGAAAACCATTGCGGGCCGTCGATGCCGAAGAAGCCCAGGATCTCGTTGATCGCGCCGGTGTTGGCGAACATGAACAGGAAGACCACGCTGATCGCGACGGAGCTGGTCACCGACGGGAAGTAGAACGCGGTCCGGAAGAAGCCCTTGCCCTTGAGCAGCCGGTTGTTGACCACGAGCGCGAGGCTGAGGGCCACCAGGGTCTGCAGCGGCACGACCGCGGCCACGTAGTAGGCGTTGTTGCGGATGCTGGTCACGAAGTTCTGCCGGGCCAGCCCGTCGTCGGCGAACAGGCTGGTGTAGTTGTCCAGTCCGGCGAACGGGACACCCGGCTGGAACGGGCTGCCCTGCCCGTTCCAGCGGGTGAGGCTGACCCACAGCGCCATGAGGACCGGCACCACGAGGAACAGTCCGAGGACGATCACCACGGGTGCGACGAAGAGCCAGCCGGCTGCCCGCTCGTTGCCGCGGATGCCGCCGCGCTTGGAGTCGGCCACGGCCGTCAGCCGCCGAGCGCCGTCTTGGCGTTCTTGTCGAAGCGCTGCAGGACGGCCTTCGGGGTGCTGGTGGCCAGGCCCTGCAGGCCGGTGTCGAGGTCGGCGAGGACGCTGTCCATCTTGGGGGCGTTGACCGGGCCGTGGCCGTAGGCGGCGCCGGCGATGAACGGTGCGTCCTCGGGGAACTTGGCCGTGTATTGCGCCTGGGCGGACTGCCGGGACGGCATGACACCGTACGCGGTCGCGAACTGCAGCTGCTGGTCGACGGCCGTCATCGCCTCGACGAACTTGATCGCCTGCGCCTTGTACCTGCTCTTGGCCGCGATCCCCCAGCACTGGGTGAACGACAGCGTGCCCTTGGTGCCCGTGGGGCCGGCCGGCAGCTCGTGCACGGTGTACTTGACGGTCGGGAAGTCGGCCTTCATCGCCCCCTTGATCCAGTTGCCCTCGATCGTCATGGCGGCCTTGCCCTTGCCGAACGCCTCGCCGCCCCAGCCGGTGTCGAGCTGCTTCGGGAACTTCGCGAGGCCGTCCTTGAGCAGTCCCTGCACGTAGGTCAGGGCGGCCTCGTTCGCCGGGGTGTCGGCCGTGGCCTGCTTGCCGTCGGGGCTGGTCCACCACCCGCCGTTCTGCACGAGGAACGCGCCGATCCGGTCGCGGGTGTCGCCGATCGCCAGCGGGACGATGCCCTTGGCCTGGAGCTTCCGCGCCACGGCGGTCAGCTGGTCCCAGTTCTTCGGCACGTCGGCGTCGGTGAGCCCGGCCTGCTGCCACAGCGCGGTGTTGATCTCCAGGGCCAGCGTCGAGCTGTCCTTCGGTACGCAGTACACCTTGCCGTCGTAGGTGAACGCCTGGCGCAGGCTCGGGTAGAAGTCGTCGAGATCGGAGACCTTGCTGGCGTAGGGCTCGAGCGCCCCGACGCTCGCGTAGTCCGCGAAGCGGGCCGCGTCGACGTAGAACACGTCCGGTGGCGTGCTGCCCGCGAACGCCTGCCCGAGCTGCTGGACGATGTCCTGCGCCGGGGTGACCGTGGCCTTGTTGCCGGAGCCGCTCGCCCACGCGGCGGCGGCCTCGGTGACGGCCTTGGTCTCGGCGTCGCCGGACGAAGCGATCAGGATCTTCAGGTCGGCGGCGCCGCTGCCCTGCTGGGCGCTGCCGCCCTTGTTGTCGTCGAAGCCGCTGCCGCAGGCCGTGGTGGTGAGTAACAGCGCGGTGGCGACCGCGACCAGTCTGACGTGCTTCATCGGGGGCTCCTTACAGGGGTGTGCTGTGGCGGAGGACGAGGGACGGTTCGAACAGGAGTTGACGGGGCGGCGCGGAGCGGTCCAGGACGCCGGCGAGCAGGTCGATGCAGCAGGCCGCGGCCTCGGTGAGGGGCTGGCTGACGCTGCTGAGACCGACCACCCGGGCGACCGCCGTGTCGTCGAAGCCGATCACCGCGCACGGGTGGCCGGACTCGCGGGCGGCGCGCAGCGCACCGAGCGCCAGCGAGTCCGACGCGCAGACCAGCGCGTCCAGTGACGGCAGGAGGTCGGCGACGGCGGCGGCTCCGGAGTCGATGCCGTCCTCGACCGCGACGTCGAGCCCGGTGCCGGGCAGGCCCGCGGCGGCGAGGGTGGACGCCCAGCCGTCGCGGCGGGCGTCGCCGACACCGGAGCCGGCCGGCCAGCCCAGGAAGCCGATCCGGCGGTGGCCGGTGCCGAGCAGGTGCCGGGTCGCCATCGCGGTGCCGGCCGCGTTGTCGACGTCCACCCACGAGTGGGTGTCCGGCGCGCCCCAGGGCCGGCCGAACGTCACGAACGGCACCCCACGCTCCGCGAGCCACGACGTGCGCGCGTCGCCGTGGTGGGTGCTGGTCAGGACGAAGGCGTCCAGGTCGTAGGAGGTCAGCAGGCTTTCGAAGGTGGCGATCTCCTCCGTGTCATCAGTGGCGGTGTAGAGCATGACCCGGTATCCGGCCGGCGCGGCGGCGTCGGTGAGCCCGTGCAGGAAGCGGTCCAGCACCGAGCCGTTGATCCCGTCGCGGTCCGGCTCGATGCGGACCGCGATGAGCCGGGACCGCCCGGTGCGCATCTGGCGGGCCGCCTGGTTGGCGCGGTAGCCGAGCGCCTCGATCGCCTCGATCACCCGTGCCCGGGTTTCCTCGCGCACGACCTCAGGGGTGTTCAGCACGTTGGAGACCGTCTGCCGGGAGACCCCGGCCCGTTCGGCAACGGTGGCAATCGTCACTTTCGGCAACTTCGCCCTCCTTCGCGCTTTTGAACGATCAAATCTTGATGTCACCGCATTTGATCGTTCAAGTTGCTGGAATGTTAAGGACAATGCGCCACCGCACGGCGCTCTGTCAAGGCCCACCCGGCGAACCCGTCTCAAGCCGCGCCGACCCCTGCCGATCTGCCGGGTGTGGTCCGCCGCAGCAGGAAGACGGTGACGGTCGCGCTGGTCGCTGTCGGCGCGGCGGCAGCCCTCATCCCCAGGGCGTCGTCACAGGCCGGATTCAGCAACCGCACCTCGAACGCGGGCGACACGTTCGGTGCGGGCACCCTCCAGGCCCCGACCGGGCTGAGCCTGATGCCGCAGTGCGCCGGCACGACCCCGAGCGTCGACGCCACCTGGACCGCCGCGGCCGGCGGGTCGGCGCCGACCGGGTACCGGCTGCAACGCCGCCTCGGCGGGGTCACGCAGAACACCGTGCAGACCGCGGCCACGTCAGCGACCGACACCGGCATGGCCAACGGGCAGACCTACGACTACCAGGTCTTCTCCTACCTGCAGAGCTGGACGTCGCCGGCCGCCACGCAGAGCGCCTATGTCGGCTGTGCGGCGAACCTGCTCACCAACCCGGGCTTCGAGAGCAACGCCGACGCGTCGCCGTGGCGCCTGGACACCACCGGCAATTTCGCAGCCGTGTCGAGCAGTCCGGTCCGGACCGCGGCGAAGAGCATGCGGGTCCCGGTGAGCACCCAGGCCTACACGGCCGTCCCGGTCACGGCCGCCACTGCCTACACGTTCACCGCGTGGGCGTGGACGGCGTCGGGCACCACGACCGCGAAACTGCGGGCGGTCGCCGGTGCCAGCCCCTACGGCACCGAGATCGCCAACGTGCAGGGCACCGGCACCGCCGGCACGTGGGTGCAGGTGACGCTGCCGTTCAACTCCGGCGCCGCCACGACCGTCACGCTGATCGTCAGCACCTCGACCGCCGTGGGCGACATCTTCATCGACGACGTCGCCCTGTCGTGAACCGCCGGCCCGGCCGTCAGCTCCGGGTCTCCCAGGTGATCTTCACAACGGCCGAGGCGCCCATCGCCGAATTCGGGGCGTCGGTCGCCAGCTTGTAGTTGAACCGGAACACCCGCGTGCTCGCCACGTTCGCGACCGGCGTCCACGCCGACGACACGCTCGTCGTCGCCCCGGCGCTGTAAGCGTTCTTCGCGGTGAAGTCCGACAACATCCGCCCGGCGGTGATCGCGGTGTCGGCGGTGTTGCCGAACACCGTCGACCCGGTCAGGCCCGTGCACGAGCCGCCGGAGCCGAAGATGCCGGTGCCGGCCGCGGTCTCGACGCTCCAGTTGATCGACGACGCGACACCGCCACCGCCGCTGCCCGGGGTGTCGGTCGCGTCGCCGGGGGCGACGAACAGCTGCACCGGCGCCGACGGGGTCACCGTGCCGGACCAGGACACCGTCACGCAGCTGCTGCCACTCGCACCGGGCACGAGCCCGGAGACGTTGAACATGGCGGCGTTGCTGTCATTGTCGGTCAGGGCGAGCACGCCCGCCGTGAGGGTGTTCGCGCTGTTCGACGTCGAGGCGCTGAACGCCGCGTAGGAGGTGTGGTAGACGACGCCGGTGCACGCCGTCAGGGCGACGACGACGGAGGCCGCCCCGCCCCATCGGGTACGGCGTCGTGCGGGAGCCCGGTGCTTCATGCCACGAACGTCGGCGCGCGTCGGCCCACCTTGAACACCGGGAACCGTCGTGCCACCGGCTTACGCCCGGTCGGCAGCCATGCCCCTGCTCGCCAGGGCGGACAGCAGCACCAGGGCGACGCCGAGGCCGGCGAGGTTGCCGTAGGCGCCGTCGCGCAGCCACAGCCCCGGCAGCCCCACCCACGGCACGCGCAGCGCGGCGCGGCCGGTGACGTCGGCCACGCTGACGTGGGCGGAGTCCGCGGCGGCGGCGGCGTCGCCCTTCGTCACGACCGTCCCGTCGGCACCGACCGCGACGACCCGGTGCAGCACGAACCGGCGCGGGTCGGACGGGTCGCGGAAGCGCAGCACCCGCCCGGGGCGGATGTCGGCGTCGCGGACCGGTGCGGCCACGACCACGTCACCGATGGCGATCGCCGGGGTCATCGACCCGGACACGACGACGGACGCCGACCAGCCGAACGCGGTCGGGATCACGGTGGCGGCGACGAGCCCGGCGAAGAACATCAGCACCGTGGCCGACACCCGCGCGAACAGCTGCGTCACGCCTCCTCAGGTCGGCAGGCGGACGCCCGACCTGAGGACCACCCGACACTCACGGTCGTCGCGGCGGTGAACGTCGCTCAGGCGATCATGGGCGTCCGGCGCTGTCGAACCCGCCGAAAGTACGACCCGCACCGTGTTCGGCCCTCTTTTGGACCGATGTCAATGCGGAAGCACCCGATCATGCTGAATCCATGCTCACAACCGTTCACCTGCGGTCCCACCGTCGGCGTGGCGTGGTCGCCGCGGTGTGCCTGCTCGCGATCGTCGCGACCGCCGCGTCCGCGACGCCGTCGGCCGAGGCCGGCGATGCCCGTGCCGGCCGTCCGACGGCGACACCACCGGGCGTACCGCACCTGCCCGAGCCGACCGGTCCACGGCCGGTCGGCTCGACCTCGCTGTACCTGGAGGACCTCGCGCGGCCGGATCCCTGGGTCCCGGCGGCCCGGACCCGGCAGCTCATGGTCTCGCTGTGGTACCCGGCGAAGACGAAGCACGGTCCGCGGGTGCCGTACCTGACCCCGACGGAGTCCGAGCTCGTGCTGCAAGGCACCGTGGGTGCACCGTCCGACGTGCTGAGCACGACACGGACCAACGCGATCCGCGACGCGGCACCGGCGGCCGGCGGGCGCGCGCTGCCGCTGGTCGTGCTGTCCCCCGGCTTCACCTGGCCGCGCAGCTCGCTGTCGGCGCTGGCCGAGGAGCTGGCCAGCTGGGGCTACGCCGTGGTCGGCATCGACCACACGTACGAGACGTTCGCGACGACCTTTCCCGACGGGCGGGTCACCACCTGCGCCGCCTGCGAGCTGGAAGACGTCGACGACTTCGGCAGGAAGGCCGAGGCGAGCCGGGCGGCCGACATCTCCTTCGTGCTCGACCAGCTCACCGGCGCCCACCCGGTGTGGAACGGCGCCGGCCGGCTCGACCGGTCCCGGATCGCGGTGGTGGGCAGCTCCCTGGGCGGCGCGAGCAGCACCGAGGCCATGCTGCGGGACCCCCGTGTGCGGGCCGGGGTCAACATGGACGGCCAGATGTTCGCCCCGCTGCCCGCCGGTGGGCTGTCGCGGCCGTTGCTGCTGCTCGGCCAGCAGTCGTTCCACCGCCCCGGCGGCGTGGACGACCCGACCTGGGACGCCAACTGGCCGCTGCTGACCGGCTGGAAGCGTTGGCTCGTGGTGGCCGGCTCGGTGCACGCCTCCTTCACCGACTACGACCTGCTCGCCGAGCAGATCGGCGTCGACCTGGGCAGCGAACTCACCGGACCGCGATCCGTGCAGCTCACCCGCCGCTATGTCCGCGCCTTCCTGGACCTGCACCTGCGCGGCGTGGCATAGCCGCTGCTGGACGGGCCGTCACCGCGCTATCCCGAGGTCCGGTTCTGCTCGCCGCCCGCGACGACCTGCTGAGGCCGCCCGCCGGGCCGGCCACGATCGGCGCGGGCGGCCCGGCTCAGGCGGCCACCTGGGCGGCCGCGACCCGGTCCTGGGCGGCGCGGGCCTGCCGTTTGCCGTACGTGACGGTCCAGGTGATCAGCCCGACGAGCACGACGTACGGCAGCACATTGGAGATCACGACCATCGTGCCGGTGGACAGCTGATAGGCGAGCACGATGCGCAGCAGCGCCTCGGCGCACATCGTCACGCCCCACACGATCGTGATGACCCGTTGGGTGCGGCGGAAGCCGGGGTACTGCCACAGCCCGTTCCACCTGTCGATCGACTCCGGGGTGCCGTTGGTGGCGAACCGGCGGCCGAAGTAGAACATGAGCGGGCGTGGGCGATGCCGCAGCTGCGCGCCGCCGTCGCCCGGGTCTCCGAAGCGCTGCGGCCGGCGGTCGCCGGACACGTCGCCACGGTCCTGACCGGCTGACGGCGCCCGCGCCCGGCGCATGGACGGCGCGATCATCGTCGAGTCCGGCCCCGGCAGGGCAGCACCTTCACGGTGACGCTCCCCCGTGTCCGGGCACAGCCCGTCGTCCCTTTACCGGCATCCGCCTTCGCAGTAACGTTGATCTATGAGGCTGCGGCCGTACACCGACGCCGACCTGCCCCTGACCAGGGCGCTGGAGACCGACGCGGACGTCATGCGGCACCTCGGCGGCGCCGCCGGTGAGCGTCATGTGCGGCAGGTGCACGCGCGACGCATCCGCGGGGATCCCGGCGAATGGTTCCGCACCGTGCTGGTGGACCTGGACTCCGGGGAGTCAGCGGCCGTCGGGGTCGTCGCCGTGTTCCGCAGCGACTGGGACGGCGGGCAGATCGCTGAGGCCGGTGTGATGTTGCTGCCGGCCTACCAGCGGCAGGGGCTGGCGTACGAGGCACTGCGATCGTTGATCGATGAGGTCGCGGCCGACGGCCGCGTGGACCGCCTGCACGCGTTCACCGGCGTCGACAACCGGCCCGCGGCGTTGACCTCCCGCCGGCTGGGCTTCGTGTCGGCCGGCGTCTGCCAGGTCGAGTACGGCGATGCGCCGCTGCTGAGCGAGCACTGGACGCTGGACCTCAGACCGCCACCGAGGTAGGCGGGGCGGGCACGGGCACCCCGCCGGTCGCGTCACGCCGCGGGCTCGACGTAGGCGGTGCCGGCCAGGAGCCAGTCGACCAGCGCGGCCTGCGGCAGGGGTCTGGCGAAGTGGTAGCCCTGCCCGTACCGGCAGTCGACGGCCGCCAACCGCTGCACATGCCGGCTGGTCTCGATGCCCTCGGCGACGACGTCCAGCTCGAGGGTGGCCGCGAGCTGGACGATGCCACGCACGAGGTCGTACTGCCGGTCTGAGGTGTCGATCGTGTCGACGAACGACTTGTCCAGCTTCAGCGTGTCCACGGCGACGGCGTGCAGGTAGCTGAGCGAGGAGTAGCCGGTGCCGAAGTCGTCGATGGAGATCCGCACACCGGCGGCGCGCAGCGTGGCGATGTCCGTATGGATCTGCGCGTCGTCGCCCAGCAACAGGCTCTCGGTGATCTCGATCGTCAGCGCCTCCGCCGGAAGCCCCGCACCGGCCAGCGCGGTCAGGACCCGCTGCACGAAGCCCGGCGAGCGGAACTGCCTGACCGACACGTTGACGCTCATGGACAGCTCGTCGTGCGGGAACAGCGCGCGGAAGTCGACGGCCGCGTCGATGGCGTGGCGCATGACCCAGTCGCCCAACGGGACGATCAGACCGCTCTCCTCCGCGATCTCGATGAACTCCAGCGGCGGCACCAGCCCCAGGTGGGGATGTTGCCAGCGGACCAGGGCCTCGAAGCCCTTCACCCGGGCGCTGACGAGCTCGACGATCGGCTGGAAGTGCAGCACGAAGGCGTCGTCGGCCAGGCCCTGGTCCAGATCGGCGCGCAGCCGCATCCGGCGCAGCGTGTCGGCATGCATCCCGGCCTCGTAGCGGCGCCATCTGCGGTCGGTGCCTTTCGCGCTGGACAGGGCGACGTCGGCCTGGCCCGACAGCTCCGCGGCATCGGCCGCGTCAAGCGTGGTGGCGATGCCGATGGTCGGCTTGGCCGTCACGACGCTGCCGCGGGACGGGCCACCGACGACGAAGGGTGCCTCGAACTCGCCGGCGATCCGCCTGGCGAGGTCCTCGAAGTCGACCGCCGACGATGCGACACCGAGGACACCGAACTCGTCGGCGCCGAGCCGGGCGACACCGTCCACCCGCACCGGCGCCGCCGGTCCCGTCTCCTGCTGCGAGCACACCTCGAGCAGCCGCCGGCCGAACGCGCTGAGCAGCGCGTCACCGACCTGCTGCCCCATGGTGTCGTTGACGGTGCGGAACCCGTCGATGTCGACCAGCAGCACCCCGACCGTGGTCCGGTCCGGCTCGCCGTCGCCGCGCCGGGCGATCGCCTCCTGCACCGAGTCGTGGAACCGCAGGCGGTTGCCGAGACCGGTCAGCGGGTCGACGTAGGCCCGGTCGATGAGTTCCTGCTCCAACCGGCGCCGTTCAGTCACGTCGTGCAACGTGAGCACCCTGCCCGCCACCGTCGGTTCGTCGGACAGGTCGCGCATGCTCACCTCGACGTGCGCTTCGCCGCCGTCGCCCCGGTGGGCACGGACCAGGTGCACGGCTTCGACGCCGGCCGGCGGCGGAGCTTCCAGCAGCTCGCTGAGGGGCCGGCCGGCCACGTCGGCGAAACCGAACAGCTGTCCGGCCGAGGGACTGGCGTAGGTGACGGTGTCCTCGGCGTCGACGATAAGGATGACGTCGGTGGCGTTGAGCACGAGCGTGCGGAAGTACGCCTCGTTGTTGCGCCGGGTGATCTCCTGGCTCAGGTTGATGTGCTCCACCATGCTGGCCGCCTGCCCGGCCAGCACACGGACCGATTCCTGCAGCTCCACCAGCGCCCGCTCGTCGGCGGCGACATACAGGGCACCGAGTTGGTGGCCGCCGACCGACAGGGCGCATCGCAGCGTGAGCTCGAAGCCGTCCAGCTGCGCGGCGAGCTGCGCCGGTAACCGGTCGACGTACACCATGCTCACCACGGTGTCGCACCCCGCCGCCCCGCCGCCGTCGGCGCCGTGACGGACCTGCAGGACGGTGCGGTGTGCGGTCCCGTCGCGCAGCAGCGACGCCACCGCCGCCCGCACCACCCGGTCGACCGTGTCGATGTGGGTCGCCGCCAGGAGTGCCTCGCACGCGCGGCGAAGCTCGCGCTCGCGCACGACCATGTGCCGCAGGCCGCGGGACACGAGCCACACCCGGCTCAGCGAGAGTCCCACGAGCGTCGTGGAGCCGGCGGCGATCACCACACCGTTCTCGACCGGCCCTTTGATCGCTTCGAGCAGGAGCAACGCCGGTGCGGCGAGCGACGCGACGGCCAGCGCCACCCGGCGCGGCTTCAGCTCCCCGGACGTGATCACGCGCGGCTCGGTGAGCAGCCGCATGGACGGGTGCAGGGCCGCGAGCCCGCCGGCCGCGCAGAAGACGATCCAGCCGAGGTCGACCAGGCCGCCGAGGTTCCAGGCGCCGTCCAGTCGCCGCAGACTGAACACGACGTCGGAGGCCAGCATCACCGCCCCGGAGGTCAGCAGCAGCGCCACGCTCCAGGTGCGGTGCGCCTGCAGGAACAGGTGCACCATGATCGCCAGCAGCAGCACGTCGCACAGCGGATAGGCGACGGACACCGCCTTCTGTGTCGCGTTGAGCGTCGCGTCGGTGAGGTTCGGTTCGATCAGGAACACCCAGGCCAGCAGCCCGGCCCCGGCGGTGAAGATCAACGCGTCGATGATGGCGGCCCAGTCCCGCCCTCTGGCGCCCGACCGGGCCAGACCCAACATCCCACCCAGGAGCAGCGGGAACACCGCGCCGAGCGACACGGCGTCGGCCAGGGACGGAAACGCGTCGGAATGCAGCACTTCGGTCAGCACCACGGCGATCACCGCGCTGACCGCGAAGGCGAGCGTCCCGCCGGCCCACAACCACCACGGGAGCCGGCGGCGAGGCCGGTGCCGCACGACACCGTAGACGATGGCGGCCAACGTGATCAGGACCATCGCGACGAAGGTTGCGAGACCGAGGTCGGGGGCCAGCACGTAACTCACGGCGAGCACCGCTGCCCCAGCGGCGTAAATCCAGCTCACCCGTGCCGTCACACCGTCCACTCCCCTCCATCGCGCCACGAGCACACGTCGAGCCACACGTCACGATCGACGCGCCAGGAGCCACTGTCGCGTGCGGCTCGTCAGCAGACAAGGGTCGCCCGCTCACCAGGTTCATCGGCCGCGCGGGACGGTCGGTGAGGAAAACCACCGCTGCCAGCGACGGAGCCCTCTGTCAAGGTATCGACATGGACTTCTCCTGGCTCGACGTGACGACCCTTGCCGAGCGCCCGGACCGGATGCCACTCGTCCAGCAGTTCGACGACCCGACCGTCGCCCCGTTCCTGTACCAGGACCCCGTCTCATCGGCCCTGTTCGCCGACCTGATTGTCCGGCACCCGCAGTACACCGTGCTGGCCGTGGACCGCCGGACCGAGCAGCCGGCCGCCATGGTCTGCACGTTGCCGTTCACCGCGCCGGACCCGCTGCCCGCCGGCGGATACGACGCCGTCCTGCTCGCCGCCGCCGGTGACACGCTGGCCGGCCGCGCCGGCCCGGACGTCTCGGCGCTCTTCGCCACCGTCCGGCCCGACCTGCGCGGCCGCAACCTGTCGGGGCACATGCTCGACGTGGTCAAACGCAACGCCGCTCGGCTCGGGCACACCGCGCTCCTCGCGCCGGTACGGCCGACGAACAAGCATCTGCACCCCACCGTGCCGATGCGCGAGTACGTCACCTGGCGGCGGGCCGACGGCACCGCGGCCGACCCGTGGATCCGGGTGCACGAGCGCGGCGGTGCCCAGTTCGTCGCCGTCGCGCCCCACTCCATGACGATCGTCGCCGAGCTCGAGCAGTGGCGGGCGTGGACCGGGCTGCCGTTGCTGACGCCGGGGCCGACCGTCGTGCCCGGCGGGCTGGTGCCGGTGCACTGCGACCCGGATCGGGGCATCGCCACCTACGTCGAGCCCAACGTGTGGTACCGGCACACGCTGGCGGACGCCTCGTGAGGCGCACCGGGCCGTGGTGCCGGGTCCGGGAAGGTCGACGCCCGGCATCCTGGAGGTGGTGACGCGTTACGGGATGGCGCTGCGCAGGGCGAGGTCGACCGTCCCGGTGAGGGCCGGCACCCCCGCCACCGCGGCGATGACCAGCGCCAGCGTGGCAGGTCGGGCGGGCGCCACGACCACGCGGTGGATCCAGCGCGCGACGACGGCACCGCCGACGACGGCCGCCGGGGCCACCGCGGCGGCCAGCGCGTACCAGTACGGTGTGACGGCGGTGCCCCAGACGGCGTAGACGTGGATCGAGAACGTCGCGCCGGCGAGCAGGTACCGGACCAGTTCCGGTACGCGGAACGTCACGGCGAACGTGACGGCGGCGGTGAGCAGCGGCAGGCCGGTCACGGCCCGGGCGTCGTCGGCCAACCCGTATCGGGCCGCTTCGTCGGCGGCGGTGCCGGCGAGGCTGAACGCGACGAGGACGGCCACCACCAGCCAGTATCTGGCGCGCCGGTCGATCGCGCGGAGCAGGCCCAACGCGAGACCGGTCCACGCCGCGGCAACGATGACGTATGCGGGGTTGGTGTGGGTGAGGTTCGCCTGATCCACGATGCGGACCAGATGCTGGTAGTCGGGGTTGACCCCGAGCGCGCCGGACGAGCCGGCCGTGATCGCGAACTGCCGCGTCGGGTAGTTCTGCAGTGGGCCCATGAAGACCGCGCAGGCGAAGACGGCCAGATAGCCGATCAGGTATCTGGTGGGTGCCCACATCGGCCGGACACCTTGCAGCGCGATGCGGCTGGCCAGGACGCCGAGGGCGATCAGGGCCAGTGAGCAGCCCAGCATCGCGTGCGGGAACGACCAGTTCGTCTCGTCGAGGCCGAATCCCGTGTGCCACGACGCGTCGGCCGGTCCGGCGAACGCGATACCGGCGAACCCGCCGCTGAGCAGGACGAGCGCGCCGGGATGTGCCGTGCCGAGGAACGGGACCGGTCCGGGCAGTGGCAGTGTCGCGCCGAAGCAGTCGCGCAGGGCGGGGCGCAGGTTCAGCACGGCGACCAGCGTCATGGCGATGGCGGCGAAGGTGTAGATGAACAGGTGCGGCGGGCTGAAGAACCCGTCGAACGGCTGGGTGCGGTGGTACTCACCGTCCCATGACCCGCCGACCGCGAGATCGAACAGGACCACCCACACGGCCGACCACAGCACGAGCCAGGCCGCGCGGGGCCGCCGGCGCCTGGTGTCGTCGTGCCGGCTTCGCCCGCCGTGCGGCTGCATGCGATGCCCTCTCGTTCACGGTGCTTGGGGTCGGTGGCGGCACCACTGGAGGTTCAGTGCGGCAGGTCGGCGATGCCGTGTTCCGCGATCGCCTGCCGCAAGGGTGGCGGCGCCGATCGCAACTGCAGCGCGACACCCCGCAGTGCCGCCGCGCGTGTCGCGCGCAGCAGCAGTTGCACGCCGGTCGCCTCGATGCGCCGTACCTGCGCGAGGTCGATGACCAGCCGCTCGATGCCGTTGCCGGCGAGGTGACGGTCGAGGTGGGCGCGGAGCGCTTCGGTCGTCGCCGCGCTGAGCACTCCGTTGAGGATGAGGCGCGTCTCTTCGATGCCGTGCACGTGGACATGCACGTCGAGCATCAGTCGTGCCTCCCCCGGTCCTGACCCGTCGTGACGGTCGCGGTCACGGCTCGTGGTGCCCGCCGCGGCCGGCCCACCGCTCACGGCGTCGGTGCGCGCTTGCACTGTAGACGACCGATTCAGCAATGTACATTTGCTTGACAGCAGCACCAGCCACGTAAAGTGCGCCGCGCCCCCGGACCGCTGGATCGTCACGGCTGGTGGCGACGGCCGACACCGGCGAGGCCCGCGTGGCCACGGCCCGGGACATCAGCGCCGCACTGGGCGGCTGACCGGCGGGCGGTGCTCGCCGCGGCCCGGGGCAGCGGCTAGCATTCGCCGGGATGGTTGCACCAGGCTCGTACCGAGAACGCAGTCGTGCCCGGCTGCGCGACGACCTCATCGCCGCCGCCCGGGATCTCGCCGTGCAGCGCGGCTGGTCCGACGTGCGCGTCGCCGACGTGGCACGGGCCGTCGGTGTCAGCCGGCAGACCGTCTACAACGAGTTCGGCGACAAGGCCGGACTGACCGAGGCCCTCGCCACCGCCGAGATCACGCACTTCGTCACGCAGGTGCGGGACCGGCTCGCCGCCGCCGGCGACATCCGGTCCGGTGCCTACGCGGCGATCCGGCACACCCTTGACGAGGCCGCCCGCAACCCGCTGATCAACTCGATCCTGACCAGCGCCCGTGGCACCGGCGACGAGCTGCTGCCCTACCTGACCACCCGCTCCGACGTGGTCCTGCAGGCCGCCGGCGCAGTGGTCGAGGCCTGGCTGACCCCCCTCACCCCGCAGGCGTCCGAGCAGCTGCGGCACACCGCGGTGGACGCCGTGGTGCGCCTGACGGTCAGCCACATCGTCCTGCCGGACGCGACCGCCGAGCAGACCGCGACGACGCTGGCGGATCTGCTGGTGCGGCTCGTGCGGCACGACTGACGGCACGCGCCGGACACCGCACGAGCCCCGGGCGGGGGTACAGCCGTGCAGCGGCGCCGGACTGCGATCGCCTGTCCGTCGACCGGTGGACGACGGGCGCCGGACCGGGCCCGACGATGGGCGGGTGAGAACTGAACACGCGATCATCGTCCGCGGACTTCGCAAGACGTACGGCGGGCACGCCGCCGTCGACGGGCTGGACCTGAGCGTCGCGCGGGGCGAGGTCTTCGCGCTGCTCGGCCCCAACGGGGCGGGCAAGACGACGACCGTGGAGATCCTTGAAGGCTTCCGGCGGCGGGACGCGGGCGAGGTGTCGGTGCTCGGGGCGGACCCCCGGGACCGGGACCGGGCGTGGCGCGGCCGGATCGGCATCGTGCTGCAGTCCACCGGCGAGTTCGAGGAGCTGACCGTCACCGACGTGGTGCACCACTTCGCGCGGTACTACCCGAACCCCGACGACCCCGAGAAGGTCATCGAGCGGGTCGGCCTGGGCGCCAAGCGGGGTGCCCGGGCGAAGGTGCTCTCCGGCGGGCAGCGGCGCCGCCTCGACGTGGCGCTCGGCGTCATCGGCCGGCCGGAGCTGCTGTTCCTCGACGAGCCGACGACCGGGTTCGATCCGCAGGCCCGACGCGAGTTCTGGGACCTGGTCCGGGACCTGGCCGCCGGCGGCACCACGATCCTGTTGACCACCCACTACCTCGACGAGGCCGAGGCGCTCGCCGACCGGGTCGGGGTGATCGCCCGCGGCCGGCTGGTGGAGGTCGCCACCCCCGCCACGCTCGGCGGCCGCAACACCGCCTCGGCGCGGGTGCGCTGGCTGGCGCCCGAAGGCCCGCAGGAGGCCGTCACCGGTACGCCGGCGCGGCTGGTGTGCCAGCTCGTCGAACGGTTCGGCGGCGAGGTGCCCGAGCTGACCGTCTCGCGCCCGTCCCTGGAAGAGATCTACCTGTCGATGATCGGTGAGGATGCCCGGTGACCACCCCTGTGCGCGCTCGTACCCTGCCCATCGGCCTGCTGCGCGGCGGCCTCGAGGTCCGCCAGTTCTTCCGGGCCCGCGAGTCGATGATCTTCTCGTTCGCGCTGCCGATCCTGCTGCTGGTGGTGTTCGGCTCGGTCTTCGGCGGTGACGTGGCTCCCGGCGTCACGTTCACGCAGTACTTCGTCGCCGGCATGATCGCGGCCGCGCAGCTGACCAACGGCTTCCAGACCCTCGCCATCCAGATCCCGATCGAACGCGACCGGGGCGTGCTCAAGCGCCTCTACGGGGTGCCGATGCCGGCCGCGTCGTACTTCCTCGGCAAGGTCATCATGGTGTACCTGGTGGGCGTCGCCGGCACCGCGCTGATGCTGGTGATCGCCGCCGCCTTCTTCGGGCTGGACCTGCCGGGCACGGCGCAGCGCTGGCTGACGCTCGGTTGGGTCACGCTGCTCGGCATCGCCGCCTGCACCCTGTGCGGGATCGCGTTCTCCTCGATCCCGCGCGAGGGCAAGCGGGCCGCCGCCGTGGTGACGCCGGTCGCGCTGGTCATGCAGTTCATCTCCGGGGTCTTCTTCGTCTTCACCGACCTGCCGTCCTGGATGCAGCACATCGCCGCGGTGTTCCCGCTCAAGTGGATGGCGCAGGGCATGCGCTCGGTGTTCCTGCCGGACTCCTTCGCGGCCAACGAGCCGGCTGGCTCTTGGGAACTCGGGCGGGTAGCCCTCATGCTGTCCCTGTGGGTGATCGCGGGGTCGGCGCTGTGCCTGCTGACGTTCCGGTGGACGGCGCGGGAGGACCGTTGAGCGAGGCCGTCGCGGTGCCGGAGCCGCACTTCTGGCTCCGGCACACCGCCGGCTGGCACGTGTTCGCGGTGATCGTGTTCCTGCTCGGCGCCGGGCTGCTCGCGCTGGACGTCGAGTCCGGCGTCCGGGCCCGGCTCGTCGCGGCGGGGCTGCTGGCCGCCCTGCTGCTCTGGTACGCGCTGGCCGGCGCCCGCCTGCTGGCGCACCCCGACGAGCGGCGCGGCGCGGTCTACCTCGCCGGCGCCGTCGTGCTGTTCGGCGCGCTGCTGCTGGTCGCGACGACGTCGATGCTGCTGCTCCTGCTGGTGTTCAACCCGCAGATCTTCATGATGCTGCGGCGGTCGTGGAGCCGGGCCGTGGCGCTCGGCGGGCTCTACACGACGGTCGCCGGTGCCGTGCTGTACCACTTCGGCCCCACCTCCGACGGCGCCGCCACGCTCGCGGTCGGTGTCGTCATGCCGCTGGTGATCGCGGTCGTGATCGGCGTGTTCGTCACCGGGATCATCCGGCAGAGCCGCGGCCGGGCGGACCTCATCGAGCAGCTCACCCGCGCCCGGGCCGAGCTGGACCGCGAACGGCACGCCGCCGGCGTCAACGCCGAACGGGCCCGGCTCTCCGCCGAGATCCACGACACCCTCGCTCAGGGGTTCACCAGCGTCCTGATGCTCACCCAGTCGACCAGGGCGGTGCTGGAGACCACGCCCGAACGGGCCGTCGACGGGCTGGACCTGATCGAGCGCACCGCCCGGGAGAACCTCGCCGAGGCCCGCTCGCTGGTGGCCGCGCTCTGCCCGCCCGACCTCACCGGCCGCAGCCTGCCCGAGGCGCTGGTCCGCCTGGCCGAACGGCACACCCGCGACACCGGGGTGCCGGTCACCGTCGACGTCGGCGCCGAGCGGGGCGCCGCCGCACCCGAGGCCGACACCGTCCTGCTGCGGGCCGCGCAGGAGGCGCTGAGCAACGTGCGGCGCCACGCCGCCGCGTCGGCGGTCCACATCACGCTGTCCGGCGACGCCGTCGCCATCACCGACGACGGCCGCGGGTTCGACCCCGCCCAGATCTCCGGCGGGTACGGGCTGAGCGGCCTCCGCCGCCGCGTGCTGTCCCTCGGCGGCACCTGCGACGTCCGGTCGGCCCCCGGCGCCGGCACCTCGATCAGCGTCGCGGTGCCGGTGTGAACGGCCCGCGCCGGGGCGGATCGGGGACCATCTCCGTCGTCGTGGTCGACGACCACCCGGTGGTCCGGGTGGGGCTGCGCGGCATGCTCGCGGTCGCCGACGACCTGGTCGTCGTCGGTGAGGCGAGCTCCGGCGACGAGGCGCTGGTCCTGACCGCCGCCCTCCGGCCGGACGTGGTGCTGATGGACCTGCGGATGCCCGGCATCGACGGGGTGGAGGCGACCGGCCGCATCGCCGCGCGGTTCCCCGGCACCCGGGTCCTGGTCCTCACCACGTACGGCACCGACAGCGGCCTGCTGCGGGCGGTCGAGGCCGGCGCCGTCGGGTACCTGCTCAAGGACGCTCCGATCGCCGTGCTGGTCGACGCGGTCCGCTCGGCGGCGCGGGGCGAGACCGTGCTGGCGCCGCCGGCCGCCGCCCGGCTGGCCGACCGGCAGCGCGGGCCGGTGACGGAGCGCCTGACCTCGCGCGAGGTGGAGGTGCTGCGGCTGGTCGCCCGCGGACTGTCCAACGTGGAGATCGCGCGGGCGCTGTACATCGGCGAGTCGACGGTCAAGACGCACCTGCTGCGCACGTTCGCCAAGCTCGACGTCAACGACCGGACCGCCGCGGTGACGGTCGCGCTGAGCCGGGGCATCCTGCCGGCACCGACCTGAACAGGTCCGGCCGGCATCGACACCTGTCATACTGAACGGCGCGGGCGTGCCCGCCCCGGAACGGAGGACCGGCATGCGCACTCGGGTGTGGGGCCGGACGCTGCCGGTCGTGCTCGCCGTCCTCCTGCTGGCCAACGGCGCCCAGGCCGCGCCCCGTACGGCCGCCGCCGGGACGCCCGCCGAGGTCTCCGGTCCCGCCGTGGTGCTGCCGAAGATCGACTGCGCGGCGCTCACCGGGCTGGACCTGTCGCAGGCCCCCGGCGCCCCGGCCGCCATCGGGTCCGCGACCGAGACCGCCTCACCGGGCGGCTGGCCGGCCTGCGAGGTCAAGGGCGTCGTGGCGCCGCAGATCCAGTTCGACGTGCTCCTGCCGACCAGGACGTGGCGGCAGCGGTACCTGCAGACCGGATGCGGGGCGTTCTGCGGCAGCGTCGACTTCTACGCCGACGCGGCGGACGGCTGCGTGCCGCTGGACCGCGGCGACTTCGCCGTGGCCACCAACAACCAGGGGCACGTCGGCGTCTCCGGCTTCGACGCCATCTTCGGCACCGACCCGCAGCTGCGCGTCGACTTCGGCTACCGGGCCGACCACGTCGTCGCGCTCGTCGTCAAGCGGATCATCGCGCTGTACTACGGGCAGGGCCCGCGCTTCTCCTACTTCGACGGCTGCTCGCAGGGCGGCCACGAAGGGCTGACCGAGGCGCAGCGCTACCCGCACGACTTCGACGGCATCATCGCCGGCGCCCCGGCGTCGCTGTTCACGTCGCTGATCGTGTGGTCCACGGGCTGGCACGCCACCGCGAACACCGACGCGCAGGGCCGGCCCGTCCTCACCGCCGCCAAGCTCCCCGCGCTGCACGCCGCCGTCCTGCGCGAGTGCGACGCACGCGACGGCCTCGCCGACGGCCAGCTCGACGACCCGCGCGCCTGCGCGTTCGATCCGCGGACCCTGCGCTGCCCGCCCGGCGGCGACAGTCCCGACTGCCTCACCGACGCGCAGGTCGACGCCGTCCGGAAGCTGTACGACGGGCCACGCGACGAACGGGGCCGGCGGATGTACCCGGGCGGCGAACCCGTCGGCTCGGAGGCGAACTGGGCCCGGTACGTCACCCCGACCGCCGCCGGCGCCCCGGCCGTGGCCGAAGGCAACGCGACGAACGCGTTGCAGTACCTGGTCTACCCGACCCCCCGGCCGTCGATGACCCTGCGCGACCTGCGCTACGACTCGGCGACGTTCGCCGAGATCGCCCAGCAGGCCGGCATCTACGACGCGAGCGACCCCGACCTGACGGCCTTCCGCGCCGCCGGCGGCAAGCTCCTGCTCTGGCACGGCTGGGCGGACCAGGCCATCTCGCCGTACGGGACGATCGCCTACTACCACGCCCTCACCGAGCGCATGGGCGGGGCGGCCGCCACCCAGCGCTTCGCCCGCCTGTTCATGCTGCCGGGCGTCGGGCACTGCGGCGGCGGTCAGGGACCGGACGCGTTCGACGCGCTCACCCCCACCATCGCCTGGGTCGAGCACGGCGTCGCGCCCGACCGGCTCATCGCCACGAAACGCCAGGACGACACGGTCGTACGGACCCGGCCGGTCTACCCGTACCCGACCGTCGCCCGCTACGACGGCAGCGGCAGCACCGACGACGCGGCGAACTTCGCACCGGTCCCGCCGCCCAGCCGGTACGAGGACGACATCGCCTGGCTCGGCTCGTTCCGCTCCGGCTACGAGCAGACCTGCGGCTGGCACGACGGCCGCTGGACCTGCACCCCGGCGCCCGCGCCGAACTGACGCGGACGTCCGGGTCTCGAACTGGTTTCCCGTGCGGCGATGGCTGCGGCTGGACGACGTCGCCGGGATCCACGCGGCTGGATCCTGCGCCGGTGCGGCCGCGGCCGAGTCAGACTCGTGCTGTAGGGACGATGGTTGGAGGCAGCGATGTGTCGGTGGCTGGTGTACTCGGGCTCTCCACTGCTGCTCGAGGAGATCCTCTACAAACCGGTCCATTCCCTGATCGATCAGAGCCGCCACGCCCGGCTGGGGGTGGACACCACCAACGGCGACGGGTTCGGCGTCGGGTGGTACGGCGTGGGTGAGGTGCCCGGGCTGTTCCGCGCCGTCGGCCCGGCGTGGAGCGACCGCAACCTGCACGAGCTGGCCGCCCATGTCAGCTCGCCGCTGCTGCTGGCGCACGTGCGCTCGTCCACCGGGACGGCGGTCCAGCAGACCAACTGCCACCCGTTCCGGTTCGGGCGGTGGCTGTGGATGCACAACGGGTCCATCGCCCGGTTCGCCACCTTGAAGCGTGACCTCATGCTGGCCGTGGACGCCGAGCTCTTCCCCGCGATGGAAGGATCCACCGACTCCGAGCTCATGTTCTTCCTGGCGCTCACCTTCGGTCTGCGTGACGACCCGCCCCGCGCGGTGGCCCGGATGGTCGGCCTGGTCGAGGCCGTCGCGAGCCGGCACCAGGTCGCGGAGCCGGTGCAGATGACCGTCGCCACCTCCGACGGCTCGACGGTCTGGGCGTTTCGCTACTCCACCCGGCACGAGTCCCGGTCGCTGTTCTACAGCACGGAGATCCGGTCCCTGCGCCTGCTGCACCCGGAGATTCCCGCGCTCCGGCTGATATCCGACGAGTCCCGGATGATCGTCTCCGAACCGTTGGGTGACCTGCCGGGCGCCTGGAACGAGGTACCGGAGTCGACGTGCAGCGTGGTCGCCGGCGGCGAGGACCTGATCCACGCCTTCCACCCGGAGCCGCCGGCGTGACAGGCGGGGACCCCCGGCGGTGCCCCGCCGGGGGAAGGCCGCGACACCCACGAGGGTGGCCGGCCGCGCTGTCGCGGTTCAGTGTGCCAGCGCTTGAGCGGCCCTGTGCCACAGGTCGCGTTTGCCGCCGTTCGACCGCTGCTGCTCCCCCGCCAGCGCGCTCACCGCCACCAGCGCGCCGGTGAGCGCCGGGATCGACCACTGCGCCACCCGGAGTTTGCGCTGTGCCGAGGAGATGTCCGGTGGTGTCTCCGGCGCGGGTTCGGTGACGCCGGTGACCGGTACCTCCGCCGCCTGCTCGATCTTCCGGCCGAGGACGCGGCTGTAGGCGGTGGCACCGAGCGCGGCCAGCGTCAGGCCTGTCTTCACGGCGCTCATCGTGGCGACACCGCGCTGACTGCCGACACGATCGGCATTGGTGATCAGCAGGCCGGCGGCGCCCGCCAGGTGGCTGCCGATCGCCGCGGCGTTCACCGGGGTCCACCTGTCCCAGCCGATCGACGCCACCTTCATCCGCTCACGCGGATTCTGCACCTTGGCGGCCGCGCCGTTCAGGCCGACCGCACCCATCAGGGATCCACCGAACCAGGTCGCCAACCCGGCGTCGTGCAACGAACGCAGGACCGTGTTCCGCTCAGACATGTCCGCCCCCGATTTCCGCGGCTTCGAATGCTGCTGCATGCTGTCTCGAACGTCCGGACCCGCTCTACCCGTCAGTCGCCGGCAATCACCTCACGCTCGCGTGCTTTCGGAGCGGACCTCGACCGGCCGGGCGGTGTTCCCAGCAGTGCTCAGCCGATGCCGGCCAGGTCGGTGGTGCAGTGCGGGCATCGGGTCGCGGCGACCGGTAGGTCAGCCAGCCGGCAGCTCGGGCACTCCTTGGTCGGGGCCGGCTCACCGAAGACCGTCTTGCCGCGGCGATGCATGTACGCGCGGTAGGGAACGACGATCAGGTAGTAGATGACCGCCATGAAGATGACGAAGTAGACGAGGGCGCCGATGAACGCGCCGAGGTCGATCCGCTGGCCGTTGACCGACCAGCCGAGCCCCTTGCCGGCCGCGCCGCCGCCCGCGATCGCGTTGATCAACGGGGTGATGATGCTGTCGGTGAAGGATTTGATCAAGGTACTGAAGGCCAGGGCGACGACCAGACCCACTGCGACGACGATGAGGTCGCCTTGCATAAGGAAGTTCTTGAAGCCCTTCAACATCCGCATACCCCTGCCGTGACGCGCTCGCGGCCACTGTCCCTCGTCGCACCATGAGAGCACTCCGCCGGCCGGGCCGGGGTGGGAGCGCGTGACCGTCACCTGGCGACAGTCCCGGGATCACCCGGGCTACCCCGTCGTCGGTCGCTTCGCCTCCCGACGCCTGGATGGCCCTGCGCCCTGCGCCCTCGAACGAGGACGCAGGGCGTTCGGCGTGGCGGTTACGCGGTCTCGATCCAGATGTTGCGGTAGCGGACGTTGGCGCCGGGGTCGCCGTGGTCCTGCAGGCGGATCGGGCCGCCCGTCGCGCCTTCCGGGGCGCCGGCGCCGGTCGAGCCGTCGATCTCGACGTTGTTGTGCACGGTCACGCCGTTCCACACGACGGTGGCGCGGGCGTTCGCCGTCTTGGTGGCGCCGTCGTACCTGGCGGCGGTGAAGGTGATCTCGTAGGTCTGCCAGGTTTCCGGTGCGGTGCTCGCGTTGCTGGTGGCCGCGTGCTTGAGGTAGAAGCTGGCGCAGTCGTTGTCGGCCAGGGTCGCCTTGCCGTAGCTGTCGAGCACCTGGAGCTCGTAGCGGTCCTGCAGGTAGACGCCGCTGTTGCCGCGTTGCTGTCCGGTGACGTCGGCAGGCAGGTTCGGCAGCCAGAACTCCACATGGAGCTTGAAGTCGCCGAAGGACTGCCTGGTGCGGATGTCGCCGCCGAGGACCTCCATCGAGCCGCCGGAGACCGGCCAGGTGGCCGCGCTGCCGTCGGTCTTCTGCCAGTTGTCCAGGTTGGTGCCGTCGAACAGCTGCGTGCGGGTGACGGCCGCGCCGCCGTTGATCACCCACTTCTGGTTGGCGCCGTTGACGAACTCCCAGATGTGGATCTGGGTGCCGTCGGCGGAGCTGGCACCGGCGGCGTCGAGGACCTTGCCCGACTGCGGGTTGAGGATGGATCCGTTCGCCTGCGGCTGCCAGACCTGCGCGCCGGTGCCGTTGCAGGTCCACAGCTGCACGAGGGTGCCGTTGGCCGTGCCGCTGTTGGACACGTCCAGGCACTTGCCGAGCGCCCGGAACGTGTCGCCGGTGCGCGTCCACTGCTGTGCGCCGGTGCCGTTGCAGGTCCACAGCTGGATCTTCGTGCCGTCGGCGGTGTTGGAGTTGTTCACGTCGAGGCACTTGCCGCCGATGCCGGTGATCGTGCCGGCCGCGCCGGTGCCCGTGGTGCCGTACACCTCCAGTTCGTAGATCCGGGCGGCGAGGTTGCCGTCGCTGGTGGGGGTGGTGACGTTCAACCGGACGTAGCGGGCCGCGGCGGCGCTGATGTCGTGGGTGGTGCTGCTGGCGGTGTTCGCCGTGACGGTCGCCCTGGTCGTCCAGGTGCTGCCGTCGGTACTGGTCTGGATGGTGAAGTCGCGGGTGTTCCAGGCGGTGTTCTCGCCACCGGCGCCGGCGTGCTTGACGACGAACCGGTTGACGTTGTGGCTCGCGCCGAGGTCGACCTGCAGGTACTTGGTGGTGCCCAGGGAGCACCACTTGTCGCCGTTGCCGCCGGAGACGCTGCCGTTGACGGCCTGTGCGGGGCCTTCGGTGGCGGCGCAGGAGCTGTCGGCGGTGGCCGGCTTGTTCAGCGCGAGGTTGCCGGCGGGCTGGGGGGCGCCGGGGATGGCGTTGAGGGTGTACCAGGCCTCGGTGCTCCACAGGGTCTGGCCGTCGGTGGCGCTGAACGGCCGGGGTGAGCGGACGTACACGACCCGGCCGGCCTTGAGTCCGCCGATGGTGAGGGTGACCTTCTTGCCGTCGGCGGACAGCGTCGCCGAGGTGACGGTGAGGGTCTCCTCGTCGATCTTCGGTCCGCCGTAGGCCGCGGTCGGCTGGTAGCGCCACTGCTTGACCCGGTACTTCGTGGCCAGCGCCGCCGCTGTCTCGGTCGACACGGGCTTGGTGTACTCGATCTCGAAGCCGTTGGACAGGGCCCGCATCGCGAGGATGTCGAACGTGGTGGTGCCGTTGGCGCTGATCTTCTGCAGGCCGTGGCTGAGCTTGCCCTCCTGACCCCAGTTGCCGCCGCCGTGCAGGCCGCCGGTGTAGATCGCGCCGTCCGGACCGACGCTGACCTCGGACACGCCGGCCTCGAGGCCCTGGGTCAGGCGGAACAGCGCGCCCTGGTACTCGCCGTTGACCTTCTCCAGGTACGCCCGCTGCAGGCCGCCGTAGGTGACGTCGCCGATCAGCAGCTGCCCGGCGAAGGTGCCCTGGGTCAGCATGACCGGGGTGCTGGGCGAGTTGCCGATCTCGTTCTGCGGCAGCCAGATCACCGGCTGGGTGACCGGGTTGCCGTCGAAGGGACCGGCTGGGTTCATGTAGTGGTTGAAGAACCGGCCCTGCTTGATGTGCAGCAGTTTCGACGACGGCAGCCAGCCGCCCTGGTTGTCGGTGACGAACAGGCCGCCCTCCGGTCCCCAGCCGATGCCGTGCGGGGTGCGCAGACCGCCGGCGATGTAGCTCACGGCGCCGGTGTTGCGGTCGACCTTGATGGTGGTGCCGCGGTTCGGCGCCGGCTGCGGGTCGGTGGTGGCGCCGCCGTAGTTGATCGACACGGACAGGTTCAGGTAGAAGAAGCCGTCCTGGTACAGCAGACCGAAGGCGAACTCGTGGAAGTTGCCGCCGAACGGCCAGGTCGCGACGGTCCGGTACTGGTCGGTGACGCCGTCGCCGTTGGTGTCGTTGAGCTCGGTGAGCTTCGACTTCTCCGAGACGTAGATCTTCCCGTCGACAATCTTGACCCCCATCGGCTCCTGGAGTCCGCTGGCGGCGCGGATCCGGGTGACCTGGGCGGCGCTGGTGCTGCCGGTGACGTTGCCCAGGATCCACACCTCGCCGGCGGTGTTCAGCGATCCGCCCCAGGTCGCCACCGCCAGGCGGCCGTCGGGGAACCAGTCGAAGCCGGTCACCTGCGGCTCGAACCCTGACGGGCGCAGGTTCGTCAGCGTGTAGCTGGGGTGCACGGAGGTGAGCGGCAGGCCGTCGCCGGGCGAGTCGGCACCGCCCTCGCACTCCTTCTTGCCGGGTGCGGTCACCCGCACCACGCCGGCGTCGGTGCTCAGTGCGGAGTTCGGCACCAGCACGAACGACGACGAGCCCGGCGTCTGCCACTCGAGCGTGAGCTGCTGGCCGCCGTCGCGTTCGAAGTGGTCGATGCGCAGGGCGTGCAGCCCGGCCGTGAGACTGACCGAGCCGTCCTTCGGGATGGGGCCGTGCAGCCCGTCGTGGTTGATGACCACGGTGTTGTCGATCAGCAGCCTGGACCCGTCGTCGCTGGTGAGGCGGAACGTGTACGTGCCGGCGGTGGTGACGGTGACGTTGCCGAGCACCTGCGCGACGAAGTAGTTGTCCTGACCGAAGTCGCTGGTCGAGGTCCAGTTGATGGTCGGCATCAACTTGTCGACGTTCGGTGTCTGCGCGCTCTTGAGCGTGCACAGCTCGTTGAGGGGTGTCTGGACGTCGAACACCCGCAACGTGACGCCGGGTTCCTGTGGTGGTGCCGCGGCGGCGGGGGCGACCCAGAGGGCGGCGGTGAGGACGAGCGCGAACGATCCGAGGACTGGACTGCGGAGTCGGCGTAGCAGTCGGATGCCCATCATTCCTCCTGGAGGTGGGGTCGGTGATGTCCGCATCTGGCGGGAGGGGCGCGATCCGTTGATCCGAGCGCGGGGTCGTCGACGCCGACGACGAACACCATCGAGCTCGCTTGATGGAAACGGACGATAGGGCACTTTCGATCGCCTAGTCCAGAGTTTTGGATCTGGCAAGCAAAAGTTCTATCCACCGGCGAGGAAGTTTGTGACGTTTAAGCGATTTGCCGAATTTCGAACGGCACGTAGGGCGTCTTCCGCTACGCGAGCGTAGCGATACGCTGGTGGGGTGACCCTGCAGGATCGACCGGCGGTTGAACGCGTCCGCCCACCGAAGGCGCCCTACAAGGTGGTGAACCGCATCATGCGAGGCATGCTGTCCTCGCCGCGGCGCGCCCGGCGGGTCGGCCACCACCTGGTGTTGCTGCACGTGACCGGGCGCAAGACCGGCCGGCACCTGGTGTTCCCGGTCGCCTACCGGCGGCTCGACGACGGCCGGCTGCTGGTGCTGACGAACTCCAGCTGGCGGGTCAACCTGCGCGGACGGGCCGAGGTCGCGATCACCCTGCTCGGCGAGCACCGGCCCGCGAGAGCCGAGCTGATCGAGGATCCGCGGACCGTCGCAACGGTGTATCAGCGGCTCATCAACGCCGCCGGGCACAAGAACGCCGGCCGGCGCATGGGGATCCGCATCAACGTGCCCCGCACCCCGACCCTGGACGAGCTCGCCGAGGCGGCGGTGCGCGACGGGCTGTCCGTGATCTACCTCGACCTGGACGCCGGTCCGCGATGACCGCACCGATGGTGGTCCGCGCTGTGGGGCGCACCGGTGCCGATACCGTAGGCGGGTGGCACCTCGGACACCATCGGCACCGCGACGCACGGACCCCCGCGTGCAGCGCAGCCGCGCCGCCGTCATCGCCACGACCCTCGAACTGCTCACCGAGCGCGGGGTGGCCGCCACCACGATCGAGGCCGTCGCCGAGCGTTCCGGCGTCGCGAAGACCACGATCTACCGGCACTGGCCGGGACAGGAGGACCTGGTCCTGGAGGCGTTCGCCGCCGTGCTGCGCCCACCGGCGGACCCCGACACCGGCACGCTGCGCGGTGACCTCGTCGCGCTCGCCACCGGCTTCGCGAAGGCGCTGACGAACGGGCCGGCCGCCGGGCTCATGCTCTCCCTCATCGACGCCGCGGAACGGCAGCCCGCCTATGCCGCGCTGCACCGGCGGGAGGCGCAACTGCGGCACGACGTCATCCTGGCCGTGATCGTGCGGGGCATCGTGCGCCACGAACTGCCGCCCGCGACGGACCCCACGGAGGTGCTCGACCTGATCGCCGGCCCGATCTTCCACCGGCGCGCCGTATCCCGCGGTACCGTCGACCCCGCCTTCGCCACGCAGGTCGTCGACCGAGTCCTGCGCTCCTACGCGACACTCGCGTGAACGGAGCCCGCTTCACCGGCCTACGAGCGCCGTCCGCGCGACGTCCCGGCCCGGGCGGGCACGAAGCTCGACGCCGATCCGCTGGGCCGCTGCGGCCATGTCGCTGTGCATGACCGCGGTCGCGGCGGCCCGCAACGCTTGCACGGTCGCGGCGTTCGGGTCGAGCGCCATGCCGAGGCCGGCTCGCTCGACCGCCGCGGCCGCGGCGAACTGGTCGGTGGAGAACGGCATCACGAGCAGCGGCACACCACGGTTGAGCGCCTCGGTGACGCTGTTGTTGCCGCCGTGAGTGACCGCGAGCGCGGCCCGGTCCAGGACGGCGACCTGTGGCAGGTGCTCCCGGACCAGCCAGTGCGCCGGGACCGTGCCCAGTGTGGCGGTGTCGGACGAGCCGGTGGTCAGGGCCACCCGGACGTCGAGTGGGCGGAGCGCGGCCACGACCCGCGCCAGGACGTCGCCGCGGGCGGACAGGAAGCTGCCGAAACTGACGTAGACGATCGGCCGCGGATCCGCCTGATCGAGCCAGGCCGCGGTTTCGGCGTCGGCCGTCTCGTCGCGAACGGCGGACCCGAGGAACGTGTGCCGGGGCAGCAGCGCCGTACGGGCCGGGTCGTGGAGCCGGTCCGGATAGTTCAGCAGCAGGTCAGGGCCGGAGATGGCGAAGGCGTCGTCGACGGCCGCGGCCGCCGGGTCGAGCACCCGCAACGCCTGGTTCCAGTCGTCGGTGAACTGCTCGCGGACCTCGACGCTGCGCTTTCGGAGCGCCTCGAGCGCTACGACGTCCGGCCGCAGCGTCGCCGGCCACGCGGTGGGGTATCCGTACAGCTCGCCGGGGACGACCAGGGCGGTGGGGTGGCCGAGGACCACATCGGCGTAGCGCGTGCCGGACGCGGTGAGGGCGAGCCTGGCCGTGAACGCGAGGTGGTCGACGAGGATCTCGTCCGGCCGGACGGCGTCGAGCACCCGCAGGACGGCTCGCGCGGTGTCCAGCGGCTGCCACAGCAGGTCGCTCCGGCGTGCGTCCGCCTGGAACTGCAGCGTGGCGACCATGCCGGCGGCGGTGGCGGCGAAGAAGCCGCGCAGCGCGTCGTCCTCGCCGGCCGGCTGTTGTTCGGCGCGGATCACGCCCGGGTTGGAGCCCCGTCCGAGCCTCAGGTCGACGCGGGTGAACCCGAACGACCGCACGATGTGATCCGTCGCGGGTCCCGTCGCGACGACGACGCGTTCGCCGGCGTCGTGCCAGGCGGTGGCGAGCGTCGCGAGCGGCAGCAGGTGCGAGGCGTAGTCCGGGCTGATCACCAGGAGCGTCATGCCATGACCTGACCACGGTGGACGGCGGCCTGATAGACCTCGGCGAGCGACGCCGCCATGGACTGCACGGCGAAGTGCTCGCGGACCATGCGGTACGCGCGTTCGGCGCGTTCGTCGGCGTCCGCGGACGCGGCGAGGTCGAGTGTCGCGTGCATCGCCCGCGCCAACGTGTGCGGGCCGGTGTCGTCGACCAGCACGCCGGTGACACCGTCGTCGATGTAGGTCGCCGGGCCGCCACTGGCCTTGGCGACCACCGGCAGGCCGGCGGCGAGTGCTTCGAGAATGGCCAGGCCGAACTCCTCCTTGACGCTGCCGCTCACGTAGGTGCCGCCGGGTGCCACGAGCCCGGGCCGGCCCGTGCGGGCGGCGGCGAGCCAGCACGCGACGACGGTGTGCGGACGGTGGCCGGCGAGGATGAGGCCGTCCGCGGGCCGCAGGTCGCGCATCGCCGCGGTGACGCGATCCAGTTCGCGTCGCTCCTCCGGGGACGGATCGGCGAGGTCACCGCCGACGACGAGCAGGTTGCACCGGGCGCGCAGGTCGGCGTCGCCGGCCCAGGCGGCCACGACGGCCGGCATGTCCTTCACCCGGTGCAGCCGGCCGACGCTCACCGCCAGCGGCAAACCCCGCCGCTCGGGCGGCAGCGCGGCGACCAGTGCCTCCAGCTCGGCCAGTGCCGGGGTGGCGGCGCCCGCCGCCGCGGCCCGCGCGGCGTCGGTCACGGACAGGTCGATGCCCTCCGGCACGACGGTGCACCGCGGGTCGTCGTCGACGTCCAGCCCGAGCAGATCCTGGAGTGCGGCACGCAGTGACGGGCGGGGCAGCACGACCACCCGGTCGGCGCGCTGGGCGAGGTCGCGGACGAGCTTGGCCCGGTACCAGAAGTGCTCGCGTTCGTCGGCGTCGCCGAAGTTCGCGCGGGTGAGCCCGCCGTCGCGCTCGAGTGCACGGATGAGCGCGTGCGGGTCAGGGGCGAGGGTGAACACGACCGGTATGTCGAGCTCGTTGGCGACCTCGGCCGCGACGAGCGTCCCCACGTCGGCCATCCGCAGGTGCAGCACGTCGACCGGGGACCCGCGGCGCAGCAGGCGGCGCAGGTTGCGGCGCACGGTCACGCGCGCCGACCAGGCGCCGGCGACGTCCCGCGCGTCCGCCGGCATCGGCACACCGAGCAGGTGATGACCCGCGCGTGGCGGGACCGTCGCGGCCGCGACCGCGTCGGCCAGGCTGCCCCGGGACAGGGTCAGCACCCGTCGTACGTCCGGAAGCCGCTCGAGCGCGTCACCGAGCCGCACCAGCAGCGTGGCGATGCCGCCGTTGTCACCCTTGCCCGTCCAGGTGAGCTGGTGGTCGAGGTCGGCGTGCAGGAACAGCTGGGCGACGGTGAGACCTTCGCCGGGCGACGGCGCCGGCGGGTCGAGGTCGGCCATCGCCAACCGGGCCGTTTCCGCGAGCGGCCCAGAGCCGGACGACAGCCGCGCGACGATGGACGTCGCCGCCTGGTCACCGGTACGGTCACCGAGCGCGTCGACGGCGGCCATCCGTACGACGTCGGGCTCGTCGTCGCTGTCGGCGACGTGCCGCAGCGCCCGGCCGGCGATCGGCCCCGGGACCAGGCCGAGCATCTCGACCAGCCGGGCGCGCACCGTGGGTCCCTGCGCGGATGCGAGCGCACCTTCGACGGCGAGCGCCACGTGCTCGGCGGCGGCGCTGGACCAGGTCTCCAGGGTCCGCTGCGCCAGGACACCGGAGAAGCCGCCGGCCGTGACGAGCGCGACGAGGCGCCCGATCGCGTCAAGGCGCGGCAGCCGGGAGTTCAGGGCCCACGCGGCGTGCTCCCGGACGAATGCCCGCGGGTGCGAGAGCAGGTCGGACAGCACCGCGTCGGCGTCGTCGTCGAAGGCGCGGCCGAGCGCGTGCACCGCCGCGATGGCCGTCGGCTCGTCCGACGTGTCATCGACCGCCTGCGCCAGCAGTCGGACGGTGTCCTTGTCGGCACTGAGCGCGACCGCGCCGGCCAACGCATCGGCGATGTTCAGCACGTCGACGATCGACGGCGCGCGCCGCAGCCGTTCGAGCACCGGACGTACAGGCGTGTCGTGCAGGGCGTTCACAGGCAGTACCTTTCCCGCGGTCACCCTGAACTTCGGGCCGGCCGGGCCTGCTGGATGCGGCATGTCGGATTCGTCACGCCGAGTTCACCGAGTCGTCGATCCGCGGGTACCTTCGTCACCTCCAGCCGCTGTGCACGACTCCGAAGGAGTCTCAGGATGATCGAATTCACCAGTGCCATCGGTCCTCTCGCCATGTGGTTCGGTCCCGCTGCCGGCGACCGCGAAGCCTCGAAGTCCGCCGACAGCACAGGTCCCGACGCCGCCACCGAAGACGTCGATCGCCGCCCTGAGCCCGACCCGCGGACCGCCGCGCCGCTCACGGGGCGACCCAGCTGGACATGGACGACCCGCCCAGGCGGAGGGCGCCGAGGGTACCGGTGAACCGACACGAACCCGCGCTCAGCGGCCGGGCGGTGCGTCCGCTGCGCCGTGCACCCGCACCAGCCGCCAACCGGCGATGCCCAGGGTTCCGTGATCGCCTGCCGCCGGGGCGGCGTCGATCGCGACTGCGGCGCGACACCACGTCTTGCCGCCACGCGCGTCGCGGACAGCCGGGCTCGCTCCCGTCACCGCCGTGACCGCTCGCGCTTGCGTTGGTACATGGCGACATCCGCACGGTGCAGCAGCTGCTCCATCGACTCGCCCGCGCGATGGACCGCGACGCCGACGCTACCGCTGATCTGCGCCACGCCGACCGTCAGCACGAACGGCTCGTCGAGCGCGGCACCGAGACGTTTCGCCACGTCGGCGGCGTGACAGGCAGCCGCGACACCCTGCAGCAGCACCACGAACTCGTCCCCGGCGAGCCGGGCAAGCAGCCCGTCGGCGGGAACGACGCCACGCATCCGGTCGGCTGCCGCGACCAGCAGCTCGTCACCCGCACGATGGCCGAGGTTGTCGTTGACATCCTTGAAGCGGTTGAGATCGAGGAGCAACAGCGCTACCGGGTCGCCGGCCATGTCCGTCACCGCGGAATCCAGCCGCGCGAGGAACTGTGCCCTGTTCGGCAGGCCGGTGAGCGCGTCGTGCATCGCAGCGTACCGAGCCTGCGCCTCCGAACGGCATCGGCGCAACGCACTGGAGACCGTGACGCCGACGGCATCGGCGCTGACGCGCTCGTCGACGGAGAAGGTAGCTCTTCGCCCGCAACGCCGCACCATCAGTACCCCGCCCTCGGTCAGCGGCACGGCGAGTGTCGCTGCCGAACGCGTCCTCACCTCGCGACTGCGGCTGTCGGCGACGCCATCGGCGAACAGCTCCTCGAGCGGTGGGAGCGGACCGCCGTCAGCGGCGGCCACCTGCGCAACGCCCAATTCGCTTCGGTACAGCAGCGCTACAACGTCGGCGGACATGGCCGCCCGCACCTGCTCGACAATGTGCCGCACCAGCCGGTGCTCGTCGTCCTCCGACAATGCCCTGGTGCCGAGTTCGGCCACCAGTGCGTGCAGACGGCGAGCTCGTTCGCGATCGTTGATCAGCTGGGCCACTCGGACGATGAGCAGCACGACGATGCCCAGCACGCCGAGGCCACCGAGGGACATCAGCCGGTCACCGCCGACCTCGACGAACACCCCGGCGATGGCCAGCGACAGGGCGACACCGAGCAGCACGACCCTCGCGTACGGCAGGTCACCGCGCCGCTCGACCGGCACCGTCAACGCGGTCATGCCTGGCGCGAGCGCGGCCGCGCCCAGCAGCAGGCGACTGAGCCCGGCGAGAATGTCGGCACCCACGACCGAGTCGATGATGCCGCTGTTCGTCATCGCCAGCGAGATGCCGATGAACTGGCCGGCAACGGAGCCGAGGAGCAGCAACCACGCGCTCGGTGACCGCCGCGCCAGGAACAGCAGGCGAAGGCTCGCCGCCAGCGTCACACTGGCGGTCACCGTCAACACCAGCACCACCTGCTGCGGCACGACCGCTCGGTCCGGCTGCCCGGCAAGGAGCAACTGCCGCAGGCCGACAGCGAGCGCGAGCGCGAGGATCCAGCCGTCGAACGCCTCCTCGCGGTCCTTACCGCCCCGCATCCGGACCAGCGACAGCGGTGCGACGAGGAACGCGAGGTTCCCGATGAGCACCACGAAGATCATCACGGCTTGCGGCGTAGCTCCGCCGGTCAGCATCTTCGGAAACGCCGTGCAGCTGATACCGACCGCAAGTACCAGCCAGATCCAGGCACCGCGCGGCCGGTACGACCGCACTCCGACGGCGACGGCGGCCACGGCGACGACAGCGGTACAGACGCCTGCGAGAGTCTCGGCCGCCGGGACACCGGCGACGAGCACGGCCATGAGGAACGCACCGAGCGCGGTGTACCCTACTGCCCACCTGCTCACTGCATGCAGTTCGGTCGGGGCAGGGCAATCTTGAGGACTCCGGCCGGTGGCTCACGATGCGCACCGTCATGGTCCCGGCGGCATCGGGCGGTCAGCGGCGTCACCCGGCCTCGAGTCATACTGGCCACGGTGTGGTGGTCACACCCGCCAGCTCGGCAGCCGCGCGGTAACCACCCATGAGGTCGTGAAGCTCCAGGATTTCCAGGATGTCGTGTCACAGCGCGCTCGGCACCGGCGAAGCCACGCGGTCGTGAACGTACCGGCGAATCAACGGGGCGACGGTGAACCGCCCGTCCGGATCCTCTCGGACGAGGTGGGCGGCGCACAGCAGGTCCAGCCAGCGCGCTGCGGCGGTCGTGCCTCCGCCGGTGAGCGCGGCGGCCGTGGCCGGCGACACCGGACCGGTCGTGGCTGTGCCCATGCGGTGCAGCAGCTGGCGGGCCGGTGCGGGCAGCAGCCCGTGCGACGTGTCCAAGGTGCCGGTGAGGGCCGCCCACGCCGGGTCCATCCGCCGCCATGCCCGCAGGCCGTGGGCGGTCCGCAGCTCCTGCACCAGGGTGCTGATGCGGCGGTGCGGCCGGTCCAGCAGGGTGCCGGCGGCGATCCGCAGCGCCAACGGGAGTCCCGCGCACAATCGTACGAGGTCCGTGGCCGCGTCCGGCTCGGCGTGCACCCGGGCGGCGCCGACGAGCGCGCCGAGCAGCTGCCGGGCCGCGGCCGTCGACAGCGGGCCCACCTGGACCCTGGCCATGTCGTGCCTGGCGGTCAGCGCACCGAGCCGGACCCGGGCGATGATCACCACGAAGGCTTCGGAACCGCCCGGCAGCAGCGGTTCGACCTGTGCGATCGAGCTGGCGTCGTCGAGCAGCAACAGGACGCGCCGGCCGGCCAGGACGGACCGTAACCGCGCCGCCGCCTCGAGCACGTCGCCGGACGGGCCGGGCACGCCGAGGGAGCGCAGCAGTCTGGCCAGCGCGTCGGCGGGTTCGACCGGTCCGGAGGGGCCGTTGAGCTCCAGGTAGAGCTGGCCGTCGGGGAACTGGCCGGCGGCCCGGTGCGCCCAGTGCACGGCCAGGGCCGTCTTGCCGGAGCCCGGCGGTCCGTGCACGAGCACCGCGGGTGCGGCCCGGGGCCCGTCGCGGGGCGGCAGACCGTGCGGTGGTACTGGCGCCCGCTGAACCGTGCCGGCGGCCTGGTCCAGCAGGCTCAGCTGCTGCGCGCGTTCGGTCAGGCCGGCGGGTACGGCGGGCAGCTCCCGCCGCACCGCCGGGGTGCGCACCTGGACGGTGCTCGGGCGCCTGGGCCGGGCGAGCGGGCCGGACACCTCGGCGTCGACGGTGTCGCCGTCGCGGCGCAGGATCGCCAGGTTGAGCGACTGCAGCATCGGGCCCGGCTCCAGTCCGAGCTGTTCGGTCAGGATGCGTCGGGCGGTGCGGTACGCGGCCAGGGCGTCGGCCTGCCGGCCGGCGCGGTACAGGGCCGCCATCAGCAGACCGTGCAGTTCCTCCCGGAACGGGTGCGCCACCGTCATCGCCCGCAGCGGTTCGACGAGGTGCGCGGGACGCCCGAGCCGGAGTTCCAGCCGCACCCGGTGCTCGAACGCCAGCAGCCACCGCTGCTCGATGCCGTGCGCGGCACTGGCCAGGTACGGGGTGGTGAGCCCGTCGAGGGCCGGGCCGCGGCGCAGCTGGAGCGCCTGGCCGAGCAGCGCCGCCGCCCGGGCCGCGGCGCCGGCGGCCTCCAGCCGTTCGGCGGTGCCGGTCAGCGCGCGGAACTGGTCCAGGTCGAGGTCCCCGTCGCGGGGTCTGATGGTGTACCCGCCGGGCGCGGTGCCGATCAGTGCGTCGGCGGACGGCACCAGCTGCAGGGTCCGGCGCAGCCGCCCGATGCGGTTCTGCACCTGGATCCGTGCGCTGGCGGGCGGGTCGGCGCCCCAGGTGGCCTCGACGAGCTGGTCGGTGGAGACCACCTTGCCGGCGTCGAGGAGCAGCGTCGCCAGCACCGCGCGGCTGCGCACGCCGCCGATCGCCAGTGTCTGTGCGCCGATGGTGACGGTGAGCGGTCCCAGCAGCCGGAACAGCGCCGGCCCGGCGTCCGGTGCCGGTGCGCTGTCCGGGTCTTGCCGCGCTGCACGCATCGTGCCCCCCTCGTCCGGTGACGCGTGGGCCCAGCATGATCGGCGGTGCCTGACGGAACCTTGACGAGACCTTGATCGAGACCTTGACCAAGACTTTGGCAGCGGCACGGACGGGATCTGGGCGGGAGCCTGCCGGTGCCGCGGCCGGCCGGCCGTGGTGGTCCACGGCCGGCCGGCACTGCGCTGCCGCCGAGCTGTCAGGCGGCCAGCTTCGCGACCTCCGCCGGCGGCATCGCACCCGCGTACATGCGCACGTCGTCGATGTCGCCGGTCCAGAAGTCGGTGATCAGCGCGTTCCATTTGCCCCGGCCGATGGTGAACGGGCCGCCCGCCTGCCACCGCGGGCCGGTCGGCACGGTCACCGCGAGCACGCCGTCGAGGTACAGGCTCAGCTGGCCGGCCACGGCGTCACGCACGGCGGTCAGCTGCACCCAGTCGCCGGAGACGCACGTACCGGAGTTGGCGTACGCCGCTGAGCTGCTGGTCGAGTCGGCCGACCTGACCAGCATCGACCAGTACGGCGTGCTGTCGGTCCGGCAGCCCAGGAAGAACCCGGAGATGGTCGCCCCGTCCTGCGCCAGTGCCGTGCGTGCGGCACCGCCCCCGGTCCAGCGCACCCACCCGGCGACCGTGTACGACTGGTCGGTGTACACCGCGGGTCCGGCCGTGGCCAGGAACTGGTTGGTGCCGTTGAACGACGCGGCCGAGACCGGTCCGTCGCCGCGGTCGTCGGTCCAGGTCACCCCGCCGGTGGCGGTGGCGTCGCGGCCGTAGGCGGTGGCGTCGGTGCCGTCGCCGTCCAGCCGCCACCGGCCGACGAGCGTCGCCGCGCCGGGCGCCAGCTCCTGCGCCGACACCACCCGGTCCCAGACCTTGACCTCGGCGATGCTGCCGTCGAAGAAGTTGTTCGGCGTGCCCAGGTACCGGGCCCGGCCGATCAGCAGCGGCCCGGTCGCGCGCCAGTTGCCGGCCAGGGTGGCGCTGCCGGCGAGCTTACCGTTGACGTACAACCGGATCTGTCTGGCGCCGGCGTCGTAGACGGCGACCAGGTGCGTCCACACCCCGGTCGGGGCGGTGGCGTGCGCCGCACGCACGATGGTCGGCGCGCTGCCGTCGACGCTGTACATGTCCAGCGCCCACCCGGTGCCGGCCAGGTACTCCAGGGCGAAGCCGCAGTTGGTGGCGCCGTCCTGGCACAGCACCGCCCGGTGTGTCGTGGTGCTGTTCAGTTTCGCCCAGGCCGAGACGGTGAAGCTGCGGCTGGTGTCCAGGACCGGCCCGGCCGTCGCCGCGTACGTGGTGGTGCCGTTGAACGCCACCGAGGTCGGCGCCGCCTTCGCGGGGCCGTTGACGATCCGGCCGGCGGTGCCCGCGCCCCCGGCGGTCAGCGTCGCGGGGTGGGTGGTGCCCCGGCTGGTCGTGTCGGCCAGCGTGGTGCTGCCGGACGGCTCCCCCATGTCCCAGACCCCGACCGGGGCGGTGGCCGGGCCGAGGACGAACACGTATGTCGCCAGCGGGCTGGTGCGGCCGGAGCTGTCGACGGAGATCACGTACAGGGTGCTCTGCCCGCCGTCGGTCGGGTCCTGCGGCTTGGGTGGTGGCGGCGTCAACGGCACGGTGATCGAGGCCCCGGGCGACGGTGCCGCCACCTGGGTGGTGGGCGGGTCGGCCCAGCCCCACCGGTACGCGGTCACGTCACCCACGCCACTGGCGGTGAACGTGAAGTCGGCGGTCAGACCGACGGCGCCGTAGACGGAGTTGAGGTCGGTGCCGTAGACCGGTGAGGAGACCCCCGGCGCGACCTGCGGCGAGACCGTGTCCACCCGGAACTCGCAGTACCCGGACCAGGTGGAGCTGTCGGTGCCGGACGTGCCGTTGTAGGACCACGGGTCCTGGGTCTGCGCGCGCCACCGGTAGATGCCGTCGTTGACGAGACCGGACGGGATCTTGTACTGCCCGGTCGCGCCGGACGTCAGACTGGACTGGGAGCCCGAGCCGAGCGCGGTCCAGGCGGTGCCGGTCCACCGCTCCCAGGCGAACGCCGCACGCAGGTCCGTTTCGGTGTCCGGGTCGCTGACCACGGCGCGCAGGGTGGGCGTGGCCGTCGGTATCCCGGGTCGGGTGCTGCCGGCGCCGCAGCCGGTGCCCTCAGCGCTCAGTGAGGTCGGCACCCGAGGGACCGAGTTGTAGGTCACCGACAGTGTCGCGTCGTACCGGAACCGCTTCCAGCCGCCCGGCATGCTGCTCTCGCTGCCGGCCCGCAGCCCGAGCGTCAGCGTCGACCAGCCGCTGGTCAGAGCCTCGTTCACGCCACCGACCGCGTTGAACTCCACCCAGCCGGGTCCGTTCGTACAGCCGGACCTGCGGGCGATCGACACGCTGGCCAGCTGCTTCGTCCAGGTCGAGGCGTGGTTGTCCCAGGTGCTGCTCGCCGAGACCGCGCCGGTGCGCCACAGCTGCACCGCGTCAGCCGTGCAGTCGTAGGCGGAGGTCTCGTACGCGCTGAAGGTGGAGGCGAGCACGTGGCTGCCCCTGATCGCGGCGGGGATGGTGAACTCCCAGGCCACCCGCTTGATGTTGTCGGCGTTGCAGGTCGATTCCAGTTGTACGTCGCACAGGCCGACGCCCTGGTCGCCGGTGAACTTGTAGGTGGGGTCGTCGCCGCCGAACCCGCTCTGGATCATCGCCCAGTCGCTGCGAGATGCGGTGACCGACGGGTCGACGTAGACGGGGAAGACGGTGGCCGGGTCGTCCAGCAGGGCGGGGTCCGCGGTGATGGTCAGGTCGGTGCCGGACACCGAGGTCGACATCGTGGCGATCCGGTCGCCGCCGACGGGCCGCTCAGCGGATCTGCCGGCGGCGCCGCGGACCGCCGCCGCGCTGTCCGGGGCCGCGCCTGCGGCGTGCCGGTCACCGGTGGAGTCCCACATGCGTGGGGCGGGGCTGGTGAACTCGACCCGTCCCGCGCCGTCGGTCGCCTCGAACCCGCCGCCGGCGGCGCGCAACGTCAACCCGGCCGCGGTCAGCGAGAACCGCAGCGTCCGCAGCGCGGGGTTCGCCGCCGCGGCACGCTCGCGCAGCACCAGCACTTCCGAGAAGCCCTCCGGCTCGGCGGTCAGCACGAGGTCGACGCCGGGCTGGACGTCGCGGTAGGTGGCCGTCGAGCCGCTCAGCTGCGGCGCGGGCAGCGGCCACGGCAGGCCCAGGCTGACCTCCCGGCCGCCGGCGCCGAGCCGCGCCGCCGGCCCGGTGCCACCGGCGGACAGGCGCAGGTTCCCGGCGGCGGCGACCGGCACGACCTGCCCGCCGGCGAGGCGCAGGGTGGTGTCGATGGGCGTCCATGTGCCGTCGGGTCGGCGCACCCGGGTCGGCGCGGCGGTCACCTCGGTGGTCCACGACCCGTCCGGGTTGGCGAGGGTGCGCGAGCGTTCAGTACGCCGCGACAGGATCTCGGCGGGCCGGCCGGTCGCCCTGGCGGCGGCGATGGACTCGGCGGCGTCGGGTGCGGCGGCGTTCTGCGCGGGGTCCTGCTGGGTGTTCTGCTGCGCCGGGTCGCTCGCCGGTGCCGGCGGTGGCGCGGCGCCGGCCGGTGCGGACAGCACCGGTGCCGTCTGGACCAGCACGGCGCAGAGCACGGCGGCGAGCAGTGACCGTGCCGGCCGCAGCCGCGCCAGTGGCCCGGGTCGTCGGCTGCCCGGCGGGCCCGGTACGACGGGACACGGACGGGCTCGCACGGCCACACGCGTGTTCCTGGGCCACCTGATCATGGTGCTCCTCATCGGGTTGGCCGGGCCGGTCCGGGCCGGATGATCCCCGGGGGCTGACGGCGACGCACGGTCATGCTCGGCGGCGCCGTCACCGATTTCTCATCGATCCGCCGCTCGCGGACGCGGACGCCGCCGGTGCCGGGACGCTCGGGCGCGCCGGACCGTCCGTGGGAGCGCGGGCGAGCCGTGAGCGGACGATGAGGCATCGATGACGGCCGTGTCGATGCTGAACGGGCCCGTTTGTCCGTCCCGGCGCTCGGGTGTGTCGCGGTTCGCGGGAGGGAGCGCAGATGGCCGACGTGCCGGCAGCACCGAGCGGTGACAGACAGCGATGGTGGGCGGCGTGGTTGGCGTGGCTGCGGCGACGACCGCGGCCACCGGTCCGTCGCGGCACCGTGTCCGCCGTAGCTGTGGCGGTGGTCGTGTCCGCCGGCGGTGTCCTGGTCGCCTCGTCCGGACCCGACCGCGGGGAACGGCCGGAGCCGCAGCGGGACCGTGCGGTCGCCGTCGTGGCCGCCGCGCCGGCGGGCGCGCCCGCCGGCGTCACCGGCCGGCCGTACCAGGCGCAGGCGGTGAGCTGGCCGGCCGCGGCCGACGGGGAGGTGTCGCTGCACGCTGGCGCCGTAGCTGATCTGGCGGCGCCTGGTGCGGCGCGCACGGTCCGGGTCGGCGGGACACCCGTCTCGGTCGGTCCTGCTGCCGGTGCCGCGGCGCCGGCCCGGGTGCGGGTACGGGTACTGGACCGGGCCGCCACCCAGCAGGCCGGGGTGGCCGGGGTGCTGCTGGCCGTCGCACGCGCCGACGGTGTGGCGAGCGCCGGCGCGGCACGCGTCAGCGTCGACTACGGCGCCTTCCGTCACGCGTACGGCGGTGACTGGGCTACCCGGCTGCACCTGGTGCTGCTGCCCGACTGCGCGGCCACCGCGGCGCCCGGATGCGATCCGGTCGCACTGGCGTCGACCAATGACCCCCGTACCGGCACGGTCAGCGCCGACGTGCCGCTGTCCGCCACCGATACCATGATCGCGCTGGCCGCCGGGGCGGCCGGCAGCGCCGGCGACGTGAGCGCCACGCCGCTGTCGCAGACGGCGACCTGGTCGGCCGGCGGGAACTCCGGCGGGTTCACCTGGGGTTACCCGCTGCGGACACCGCCCGGCGTGGACGGCCCGGAGCCGGAGCTGTCCCTGATGTACTCGTCGTCGTCCGTCGACGGGCTCACCGCCGCGTCGAACAACCAGCCGTCCTGGGTCGGTGAGGGCTTCAGCCTGCCGACCAACGCGATCGAGCGCCGGTATGTGTCGTGCGGCAAGGACATGAGCGGCGGCAACAACTCGACCAAGACCGGCGACCTGTGCTGGAAGCGGGACAACGCCGTCGTGACGCTCAACGGCGTCTCCACCGAGCTGCTGAAGGACTCCGCGGGCACCTGGCACGCGCGCACCGAGGAAGGTTGGCGCATCGAGCAACGCACCGGCGGCGTGAACGGCGACAACAACGGCGAGCACTGGGTCGTGACCACCATGGACGGCACCCAGTACTGGTTCGGCCGCAACCGGCTGCCCGGCTGGGTGTCCGGCAAGGCGGAGACCGCGTCGGTGTACACGGTCCCGGTGTTCGGCAACCACTCCGGCGAACCCTGCCACGCGAGCACGTTCGCCTCGTCGGGCTGCGACCAGGCGTGGAAGTGGAACCTCGACTACGTCGTGGACACCTTCGGCAACACGCAGTCGTTCTGGTACGCCAAGGAGAGCAACTCCTACGCCAGGGCCGGTTCCACGACGACGCTGGCCGGTTACGTGCGCGGTGGGCGGCTGGCCCGCATCGACTACGGCACCCGCAGCGACACCGCGTACGGCAACGCGCCGGCACGGGTCGTGTTCAACCCCGCCGACCGCTGCCTGAGCTCGTGCTACACCAACGCCAAGCCGAACCGGCCCCAGTGGCCGGACACGCCGTGGGACCAGGAGTGCACGGCGACGCCGTGCCTGGTCGGCGGGCCCAGTTTCTGGGAGACCAAGCGGCTCGCGTCGGTGCAGACCCAGGTGTGGGGCGGGTCGGCGTACCGGCCGGTGGAGACCTGGACGCTGACCCACTCGTTCCCCGACCCCGGCGACGGCACGCGGGCCGGGCTGTTCCTCGACCGGATCAGCCACACCGGTTCGGTCGGCACGACCACCACCGTGCCGGACGTGACGTTCGGTGGCGTGCAGCTGGCCAACCGGGTCGACTCCCTCGACGGGTCGGCGCCGATGAACTGGTGGCGGCTGGCGACGGTGACCACCGAGTCCGGTGGCGTCATCGGCGTCACCTACAAGCCGCAGGAGTGCGTCGCCGGTTCCCGGATGCCGTCGGCGCCGGAGTCGAACACGCTGCGCTGCTTCCCGGTGCGATGGACGCCGGAGGGCGCGACGTCACCGAAGACCGAGTACTTCCACAAGTACGTGGTGGACACGGTGACCGAGACCGACATGGCGCTGCCGTCCAACGCCCGTTCCGTCCGGTCGATCAGCGCCTTCCAGTACCTGGACAACCCGGCGTGGCGGTACACCGACGACGACGGGCTCGTCGACGACGCCAGCAAGACGTGGTCGGTGTGGCGCGGTTACGGCCGGGTCCGGGTCACCACCGGGGACCCGGGCGAACAGCAGCGCACCGAGACGGTGTACTTCCGTGGCATGCACGGCGACCACCTGCCCGGCGGCACCCGGTCGGTCACCATGCCGGCCGCCGGCGGCGCCGCGGCGGTCGCCGACGAGGACGAGTACGCCGGCATGACCCGCGAGTCCATCGTCTACCTCGGCGCCACGTCCACCGAGGTGTCCGCGACGGTGACCGAACCGTGGCGCTCCGACCCGACCGCCACCCGGACCCTGGACGGGGTCACCGTCCACGCCCGGTACGTCGGTGAGGCAGCCACCCGGGTCCGCACCGCCCTCGACGGCGGCCGCGGCAACCGGACCACCGTCACCAGGTCCACCTTCGACGGGTACGGGCTGGCCACGCAGGTGGAGAGCCTCGGCGACGAGGCGGTGACCGGCGACGAGGAGTGCGCGATCACCACGTTCGTGCGCAACACCGCCAGCTGGCTGATGGAGTTCCCCAGCCGGGAACAGCGCTTCGCCACCACCTGCGCCCGGGCCCGCGGGACGGGGCTGACCGACGCGGACATCCTCGCCGACACCTACACCAGCTACGACCAGCTGGCCCGGGGTGCCGCGCCGACGAAGGGCGCGGTCAGCAGGATCGAGCAGCTCGTCGCGTACACCCCCGCACCCGTCTACCGGGTGACCGGCCGGTCCACCCACGACATCCACGGCCGTGCCGTCGAGACGTGGGACGCCCGCGGCAACCGCAGCACCGTGACGTACACGCCGGCGACCGGCGGTCCCGTCACCCGGATCGTCAACACCGACCAGGACGGCTGGCAGACCACCACCACCGTCGAACCCGCGTGGGGCAGCCTGCTGACGTCGACCGACGTCAACGGCAAGACGACCGAGGTCGCCTACGACGGGCTCGGCCGCAAGACCGAGGTGTGGCTGCCCAACCGCAGCCGGGCGGCGGGCCAGTCCGGCAACGGGCGGTTCGCGTACACCATGCGCCGCGACGCGGCCTCGGTCGTGGCCACCGAACGGCTGAACCCCGCCGGCGGCTACGTCACGACCTACGAGCTGTACGACGGGATGCTCCGGTTGCGCCAGACCCAGATACCGGAAGGCGGCACGCAGGGCGGGCGGATCATCACGGACACGACGTACGACTCCGCGGAGCGGCCGGTCAAGCAGACCAAGGGTTACGTGGCGGACGGCGCGCCCAGCGCCACCCTCGTCGCGCCGCTGTCCGACGCGCTGATCCCGGCCTGGAACAAGACCGTGTACGACGGCGCGGGCCGCGCCGCCACCGTGATCACCTACGCCAAGGACGTCGAACTGTGGCGGTCCAGCATGGTCTACGGCGGCGACCGGACCGACATCACGCCGCCGGCCGGTGAGCCACCCACCTCCACGTGGACCGACGCGGACGGTCACACCACCAAGGTGCGCCAGTACGCCGGCGCGGTCGGATCGGCCACCTACACCGAGACCAGCTACGGGTACAACGCCAAAGGGCTGCGTGACCGGGTGACCGACTCGGCCGGCAACGTGTGGGTTACCACCTACAACCTGCTGGCGAAGCCGCTGACGGTCGACGACCCCGACAAAGGGCTGACCCGCATGACCTACACCGCCAACGGCGACGTGGAGACGTCCACCGACGCCCGCGGCGAGGTCCTCGCGTACACCTACGACGCGCGGGGCCGCAAGACCAGCGTGCGCGACGACACGGTCACCGGCACGAAGCGGATGGAGTGGACGTACGACACCGCCGCCCGCGGGCTGCTCACGACCGCTACCCGCTACGACAACGGCAACGCCTACACCACGACGGTCACCGGCTACAACGACCTGAGCCAGCCGACCGGCAGGTCCATCACCATCCCGGCGGTCGAGACCGGTCTGGCCGGCACGTACACCTACGTGACGACGTACAACGTGGACGGTTCACCGGCCACGACCCGGCTGCCGGCCGCCGGTGGCCTGCCCACGGAGACGCTGAAGGTCGCCTACAGCGCCACCGGCCAGCCGTCCACCCTGAAAACCGACCTGTCGGCGACCGGTGACGACGTGTTCCTCGTCAACGGCACCAGCTACACCCGCTACGGCGAGCTGGCCACCGTCGGCCGCCGGTACGACACGGGCGCCTCGCTGGACACCACCATGTACTACCAGGAGGGCACCCGGCGGCTGCAGCGGGTCCTCACCACCCGGATCACGGCGCCCGCAGTGGTGTCCGACGTCAGCTACACCTACGACAGGGCAGGCAACGTCCTGGGTATCGCCGACACCCCGGCCGGTGGCACCGCCGACACGCAGTGTTTCGGCTACGACTATCTGCGCCGGCTGACCGAGGCGTGGACACCCGGCGGCGGCGACTGCGCCGCGACACGGTCCCAGGCCGCGTTGGGTGGCCCCGCACCGTACTGGCACTCGTACAGCTACGACACGGTCGGCAACCGTCGCACGTCCACCGAGCGCACGGTGACGACGAGCAGGTCCCGCACGTACGCGTACCCGGCCGCCGGCGCGGACGGACCGCACACGCTGTCCTCGGTGACCACCGGCGGCGGTGGCACGGTCAGTTACGGCTACGACCCGGCCGGCAACACCGTGAACCGTCCGGCGCCCGCGGGCGGCAGCCAGGTGCTGGCGTGGACCGCCGAGGGCAACCTCGCCTCGGTCACCGACGGCGCCGGCCAGACGTCCTACCTGTACGACGCCGACGGTGCCCGGTTGATCAGCCGGGCACCGGGGAAGAAGACCCTGTACCTGCCCAACCAGGAGGTGACCTACGCGACCGGGACCGCCACGAAGACCGCCAGCCGGTACTACGTCCACGCCGGCCAGCTCATCGGGGTGCGGGACAAGGCAGGCCTGACCTGGATGATCGGTGACCACCAGGGCACGACGACGGCGGCGGTCACCGAGGCCGGCCAGGCGGTCACCAGGCGGCGCACGACCCCGTTCGGTGAGGACCGGGGCACCGCGGTCGCCTGGCCCGACGACAAGGGCCTGGTCGGCGGGGTCCGCGACGGCACCGGCCTGACCCACATCGGGGCCCGGGAGTACGACGCCGGCATCGGGCGGTTCATCAGCGTGGACCCGATCATGGACGCCGAGGACTCCCAGCAGATGCACGGGTACGCGTACAGCAACTCCTCGCCCGTCACCTTCAGCGACCCGGACGGGAAGATCATCGTCGGCGACGACCGGGGCCTGCTGGTCGAGCGCAAGCACTCCTGGGGCTTCGAGATCATCGACCGGCGCCGGCCTTCTGGCGGCGGCGGCAGCGGGTCCAGGTTCTTCGCGCCGCAGTTCCCCACCTGCCGGGGCTGCGCCTCCATCAGCGGGACGAACAAACCCTGGCGCCCCAAGGTCCAGCGCTTCTACTACCCGGTCAAGAAGCCCGCGCCGCGCACGTGCACCTCGTACACCGGCGGATACCCGGTGTCGTGCTCCACCGCGTGGAAGCAGTACATGAAGATCGCCGGGCCGACGCTGAAAGCGATCCGGCAGTGCGAGGAGAGCAACGCCAGCCGCCGGGGACCGTGCAACCGCGATCTCGTGCGGGAGGTGCGCGTCAACGGCGAGTACAAGTTCCTGCCGAAGAACCCGCTGCCGTCCAGGCCGGAGTACGACGAGTTCGGCATGCCGTACGGCGAGGGCAAGAGCGAGGAACGCAAGGGCGGCGGCCGCGTCTTCCTGAGCATCAGCATGTGCAGCGGGTTCCTCTGCGTCGGCTTCAACTTCACCACCGACGGCCCGCAGGTGACGACCGGCACCGGTGGACGGTTCGGCGTCTCGGCGGGCGTCGGCTACACCTCCGCACCGGCCCGGGACCAGTCGGCGATGAGCATCGGCGGCTGTACCGTCATCGTCGTCGGCCCCTGCCTGCAGGGCGGCCAGAAGAAGGCGGAAGCCGGCGGTGGCTGGTGGGGCGGCGGTTCGGTGAACATCGGCTTCGAGATCGGCCCCTCCCTGCCGATCAATCCCCAGTGGAGCAAGGACCTCGACTGACGCGAGCGTCGAGTGATCCATGCATCCACCCGGAGGCGGCCGCGGATCGCGGCCGCCTCCGGCGCTGCCGAAGGGTGCCGGCTCACCGGGGAACGGACGCCACCCGAAGCTGCTTGGGCGCTGGCACGCCCAGCTCCGCGAACAGGTCGAGCGCCGCCCGCCGGTAGAGCCCGCCGTCTCGGCACGCCTCGGCGAGGATCGCGAGCGTGCCGGCCTCACCGAGGCGGTGCCCGGTCCCCCGGTGGTTGTCCAGTGCGCGGCGGGCGTGCTCGACGGCCTGGTCGGGCCGGCCGGCGTCGAGGTGGAGCCGGGCCACCGTGCTCAGCACCTGGCCTTCGAGCAGCCGGAACCCGCACCGTGCGGTGATGTCCAGGGCCCGGCGGGCGTGGTCGAGGCCCGTCTCGTACTGCTCCAGCCGACCGTACGCGGAGGCCAGACCGGCCAGGGCGGCAGCCGACAGGTACGGGATGTCGATCTCGTCGGCGGCGGCCAGCGCATCCCGGTACCAGCGGGCGGCGGCGTCCAGCCGGCCCTGGGCCTCGTGCACCGCCGCCAGGGCCGTGGCGGCGGACGCCTCGGCGCGGCGTTCGCCGATGTCGCGGCTGAGTTCGACGCCGGCCTCGGCGAGGTCGAACGCGCGCTCGAGGTCGCCGAGATCGGCGTGCACCCTGGCCGTCCTGCTGAGCAGGCGTGCCTCGTGGTAGCGGCTGCCGACCCTGCGGTGGATCGCCAGGGCCCGTGCCGACAGGTCCAGTGCCCGGTCGAAGTGGCCCAGGCTGTGCTCGACGGTGCCGAGCGAGTCCATCGCCGCTGCCGCACCGCCGTCCAGGCCGGCCTGCCGGTTGAGGGTGACGGACTCGGTGAGGATCACCGCGGCGTCGACCAGCCGCCCCATGTCGTGGTACACGTTCCCCAGGTTGATCATGACGTTCGCCGCGCTGCCCAGGTGCCCGCCGAGCCGGTACAGCTCGAGCGCCCGACGGTGCTGGCGCAGCGCGTCCGCCAACTGCCCCACCTCGTGTTGGACGAGGCCGAGGTTGCCGGTGAACGCGGCTTCGCCGTCCCGCCAGCCGGCGTGTGCCGCCAGGGCCAGCGCCTGCCGCAGGTGCCCGACGGCCGAGTCGTGCCGGCCCAGCAGGTAGTCGGCGCAGCCGAGGCCGTGCCGCATGCTGCTCTGCCCGCCGAGGTCCGCTGCCGCCTCGGCGGCGGCGAGCCCGGCTCCGGCGACCGCCACCAGGTCGACGAGGTGCCCACCCACGACACAGTGCGGCCGGAGCCGGTCGGCCAGCAGCCAGGCCGTCTCGTGCGGGCCGCGCTCCGCGGCATGACGCACCGCGGCGACCAGGTTGTGCCGTTCGCCGTCCAGCCAGGCGAGGGCCTCGGCCGTACCGGCGAACTCCAGCCCGGGCGGCGCACCGGGCGGCAACGGCAGCAGGGTCATGTGGCCGTGCAGCAGCCGGGTGGCCCGGTCCAGCGTGTGCAGGTACCAGCTGAGCAGCCGCTGCAGCGCGGCAACCGACTCGCCGTGGCCGTCGTCGCCGGTCTCGGCGTGCTCCCTGGCGTACCGGCGCAGCAGGTCGTGGAAGGTGTACCGGTCCGCGGCGCACTCGTCGATCAGGTGGGCCGCGGCGAGCTGATCGAGCAGCGGCGCCGTCGCGGCCGGGTCCGCACCGGTCAGCGCCGCCGCGGCGGCGACCGGGACGTCGGCGCCCGGCACGAGCCCGAGCAGCCGGAACATGCGCCGGGCGGCAGGGGACACCGACCGGTAGGACAGGTCGAACGCGACGCGGACCGCCGCCTCCTCGTCACCGTCGATCGTCAGGGCGGCGAGCCGGTTGCCGGCACGCAGCTCGGTCACCTGGCCCGCGATGCTGCGGTGCGGGCGGCCGGCCAGGTTCGCCGCGGCGATCCGCAGCGCCAGGGGCAGGTAGGCGCACGCGGCCGCGAGCTCGGCGGCGGCCTCGCGTTCGGCCCGTACCCGCTGCTCGCCCAGCAGCCGCTCGAGCAGCAGCGCGGCCTCGGCCGCGGCGAGCACGTCCACCGTGACCCGATGGGCGCCGTCGAGCGCCACCAGGCCACCGAGCCGGTCCCGGCTGGTGATCAGCGCGAGGCAGCCGGGGGCGCCCGGCAGCAGCGGACGGACCTGCTCCGGCGCGCGGGCGTTGTCCAGCACGACGAGCACCCGACGCCCGGCGAGCATCGAGCGGTACAGGGCGGTCGCCTCGCCCAGCTCGACCGGGACGCGCTCGGCACCGACGCCCAGCGCACGCAGCAGCGCTGCCAGCGCGTCGATCGGCGGCACCGGCGGCCCGGCGGCGTAGCCTCGCAGGTTCACGTACAGCTGACCGTCCGGGAACCGGTCCGCCCGCTGATGCGCCCAGTGGACCGCCAGCGCGGTCTTGCCCACCCCGGCGGTGCCGGTGATCGTGACGACTCCGTGGCCCGCGGGGCCGGCGGCCTCGGACAGCACGGTGTCCAACGCGGCGAGACCGGCCGCCTGGCCGGTGAAGGCGGCGACCGCCGGTGGTAGCTGCGCCGGCGCGGCCGCCGCCGTGCATGCGCCGTCTGACGGGCTGGCGGGCGCGTTGCCGGCGCTGCCGTGCAGGATGCTGAGGTGGACGACCTGCAGCTCGCGGCCCGGCTCGACGCCGAGCTCGTCGATCAGCCGCCGACGCGTCCTGGCGTACCGGTCCAGCGCTTCCGCGCCGCGCCCGCCGGCGTGCAGCGCCCGCATCAACGCCGCCGTCAGCGACTCATCGAGCGGATGTTCGACGGCCAGTGCGGTCAGCGGGCCGATGACCGCTGCTGGCCGGTCCCGCCGCAGCTCCACATCCGCCCAGGCCAGCGTGGCTGCCACCCGCTCACCGCACCAGCGTTGCCGGGTCCGGGCCGCCCACTCACCGGGCAGATCGGCCAGCGGCGTGCCCCGCCACAGCTGCAACGCCTCCCACAGCGCCCCGGCCCGCTGCGCGTCACTGCCGGCGTCACCCGAGGCCCCGGTGACGAGGCGGCGGAACCGGTGCACGTCGACCCGGTCGGGGTCGATCCGCAGCTCGTAACCGCCGCTGTGGCGGATCAGCGACGCGGGCTCGTCGCCGGGGACACTCGTCCGGCGCAGCAGCCGCCGGAGCCGGCTCACGTACGTGTACAGGGAGTTGCGCGCCTCAGCCGGCGGCTCGTCGCCCCACACCCGGTCGACGAGGTCCGGCACGGTCACGGTGAGCCCCGCGTCCGCCAGCAGGGCCGCCAGCACGATCCGTTGCTTCGCCGGACCCAGCTCCACCTCGGCACCGGCGGTGTCCAGCGTCACCGTCCCCAGCAAGTGGAACATGGTTTCCCCCGCGATCAGCGTCGGCTCGCGTCGCCGCCGATCATCGCACCGGCGTTCAGCCCGATCAAGCTTCGTCCAGGGTCGATGCGGGCCCGGTGCCGGCGGCGGGCCGGACAACCTTCGGGAGCCCCGCGGCGTGGCGGCGCTGGCGGCGGGAGCAGCTGGTCGCCGGACCCCCGGACCACCAGGACCCGCGGACCGACGCCGAGCCTCAGGACCGCCTGCGGCGCGCGTTGCGGCGACGGCGGCGATCGGTGCGTTGGCCGCCGGTGTCGTCCTGGCCTCGCCCGGCGGCGACTCCCACCACGCCGGGGACCCCCCGGTCGCTCGCCCTCGCCGCGCAGACCACGTCCCAGTCCACGTTGCACTTCAGGCAGACGCGGACGGTGTGGCCCCCGTCGCAGCTTCCGCGGCGTCCTGGACATTTGGGTACACCACCGAACGCACCGCGCACCAGGTGCCGGTCACTGTCACCGGCGCCGTGGCCGTCAACGTCGCGACCGGTCTCATCACCCGCGTCGGTCGCAACACGTCGACGGACGGTGGCCGGGCACCGGACGCGCCCGGCCACCGTGGTCAGCCGGTGGTGATGGTGCTCTGCCAGGATCTCAGGATCGAGGGGATGTCGGTGTAGATGCCCGTGCGGCCGTCCGGGTAGCAGGCCGTGATGATGCCGACGGCGATGACACCTCCCCTGCCGTCGTAGGCGAAGACGGGGCCGCCGCTGTCACCTTCCTGGCAGATCCGCCGGCCGTCCGCGCTGGTCGCTCCCCAAAGCCCGCACGAGTACACGTTATTGATCCACATGCAGTCCTCGATGTTGCCGACGACGGCCAACCGCCGGCCCGTGAACGAGCCGTTGAAGTAGACAGTGCAGCCGATGCAGGAGGCACGGGCCTCGTGGACGGGCTGCGAGTCGGAGCTGTTGTCGTACAGGTAATCGTTGACCCAGATGCGGCCGCCGTAGTCGCGCCCGCCGATGAGCTCGTTGTCGTACGCTCCGTTGCCGAAGCGGCGGAACTGGACGGTGCCGAATGCGTCGTACCCTTCGCCCAGGTTGTTCGTGCCGCCCGTTGAGCGGGTCACCGAGACGCCCGAGCCTTCCGGCCAGCAATGGCCCGCGGTGATGCCGTAGCGGATCCCGTACAGGTTGGTCAGGCTGAAGCCGTAGGTGCAGACGCCGCTGGGGTTGCCGATCCGGTCGCCACCGTAGAAGGGACTGCGGTCGTTGAACCGGCCGAGGGCGTAGAACGGCTCCTCCGTCGGCTGGATCCGGACGGTGTCACCGTACAGTTGTTGCATCCTGCCGGTCAGCGACGCGGTGTCGCCGGTCGCCCGGACCACCACGCTGTTGGTGTCGGGGTCGACGCGGGCACCGATCACCCGGGCCGAGCCGACCGCGGCGAGCTGCTGGTCGGACATCACCGCACGCTTGACGCGGGTCAGTTCGTCGAGGTTGCGTCGCTGGTGGACCACGGTCAGGGTGATGCCCGCGGCCTTGGCCGTCTGGCGGATCCTCCGCAGGTCGGGCTGTGCCGCCGCGGCGGCGTTGAGCAGATGGACCGTCACGTGCGCGGATCCGTTGGTGGAAAGGCCGGCGAATCGCGCGGGGTCACTGTCGACGACCTGCCGCAACTGCTCGATGGCCACCAGCTGATCGCGCTGCCGGGCGTAGTCGTTGCCGGGCGCCGCCTGCGCGGCATCGACGGCAGTCATCGTCGATGCGAGCAGTACGAGCGCAGCGACGACCGTGAGACGACGTCTCAATGCATTTCCCCCATGGCTATAAAGAAATATGTAAATCCATCCTTCTTATCCGCATGGAGGTACGGAACCGGCCGAACGTCCAGAGCGCACTGACTGTCCGGGCTACCGGCGGGCGGTCGCGTGGGTCGAGCCGGTCATGGGCCAACGCACGGTCGCGGGTTCGCTGCGAGCCGCCCACGCTCTTGCGTGGTCCGGCTACGGACGGATCGCGCTGATGATCGCCCTGGACAGCCGCTGGCCGTACCGGGACAGCTCGAACGTTCCTTCTCGTCGGCATACCCAGATGCCGGAAGCCGCTGAATAGGTAGGTGCTCCCGATGTCCGGGCGGGTGGCGGCGGCGAGGCTTACCGCATCGCCGCCGGCACCGCGCCGGGGCAGCAACCGAGGAGCAGCCAGTGCAACGCTTTCTCATCGAACGCCAGATCGAGGGCGCCGCGAACCTGACGCCCGCGCAGCTGGCCGAGATCGCCAAGACCTCCAACGCGGCCGTCGCGTCGCTCGGCGTGCCGTACACCTGGGTCAACAGCTACGTCGCCGGTGACAAGATCTACTGCGTGCACGAGACCGAGGACGTGGAGACCATCCGGGAGCACGCCCGCCGCGGCGGCTTCCCGGCCGACCTGGTGACGGTCGTGTCCAACGAGTTCGGCCCGCACACCGCCGAGGCGGCGTAGACCGGAAGCGGGGTGCCGCCGCCGGGACTTCCCGTCCCGGCGGCGCCGCTCCTACAGTCGCCTCATGGACCTGTACGAACGGGATCGGGAGCTCGCGGCGCTGGCGGGCGCGACCGCCGCCGCGGCCCGGGGCACCGGCGCGGGGATCGCCGTCGTCGGCGAGGCCGGCGCGGGCAAGTCCGCGCTGGTCGAGCAGGCCTGCGCGCGGGCGTCCGGGCTGCGGGTGCTGCGCGGCGGCTGCGATCCCCTCGTCACGCCGCGGCCGCTCGGGCCGTTCCGGGACCTGGTCCCGGGACTGCGCCCCGCCGACCTCACCGACCCGGCCGCCGCCTGCGAGATCGCCTTCGAGGCGTTGCGGGCCGAGCCGACCGCGCTGGTCGTCGAGGACGCGCACTGGATCGACGGCGCGTCGGTCGAGGTACTGCGGTTCCTCGTCCGCCGGCTCGAGGTCATGCCGTGCGCGCTGGTCGTCACCTACCGCGACGATGAGATCGGCGCCCAGCACCAGCTGCGGCCGCTGCTCGGCGACTTCGCCAAGCTTGACGGGCTGAGGACGCTGCGCCTGGAGCCGCTCACCGTGGCGGGCGTCGCGCGGCTGCTGGGTGACGGGCCGCTCGACGCCGCCCAGGTGCACTCGCTGACGGGTGGCAACCCGTTCTTCGTCGCGGAGGTCGCGAAGGAGCCCGACCGGCCGCTGCCGGCGACGGTCAGGGACGCCGTGCTCGCCCGTACCGCCGGGATCGCCGCCGACGATTTGGAGGTGCTGCAGCTCGCCGCCACCGCACCCGACCGGCTCGCCGACCGGGTGCTGCCGACACTCAGCGTGGACCTGCCGACCTTGCGCCGGCTGCACGACACGGGCCTGCTCCTGCGCGACCGGCAGGGCCTGGTGTTCCGGCACGAGCTGGCCCGGCTCGCGCTGGAGAGCACCATCCCGGCGGGCGGCGCCGCCCGCCTGCACCTGCGGCTGCTCGAAGCCCTGGAGCGCATCGAACCGCGTGACCCGGCGGTGCTCACGCACCACGCCGTCGCCGCCGGTGACCCGGCCCGCGCCGCCCGCTACGCCCAGGACGCGGCGGCGGAGGCGGCCAGGGCGGGCGACCACACCGACGCCGTCGCGTTCCTGGAGATCGCCGCGGCAAACGTGACCGGCGCCCCGCCCGGCGAACGGGCCCGCGTGCTCACCAGGCTCGGTTACGAGCAGTACATGACCAGCCGCCTGGACCGCGCGATCGACAGTGTCACCGCGACCTTCCCGCTCTGGCACGCCGCCGGGGACCGGGCCGGGCTGTCGGCCGCGCACGAGTCCTGCGCGCTCTTCGAGTACTACAGCGCCCGCCGCCGGCAGGCCGAGTACCACGCCGACCGGGCCGCGGCCGCCGCCCCGGCCCCGGCGGGCGGCGCCGAGTTCATCAAGGGGTACCTCGCCTATTTGCGCAGCGACCAGGAGCTCGCCGCCCGGCACTGCGCCGACGCGAGCCGCATCGCCGAGGCCGCCGGCGACACCGCCCTCGCGTTGCGCACCGCCGTCGTCGGCGCGGCGGCCGGGCTCGGGCTCGGCACGCCCGGTGCCCGGGACCGGCTGCTCGCCCTCATCGAGGACGCCAAGGCGCACGGGCTGGACGAGCTGGCCTCCACCGGGTACTCGAACCTCAGCTATCTCGACGTCGAGCAGCGCCGCCTCGGCGACGCCGAGCGCGTCCTGGAGGAGTCGCTGGCGTTCACGATCGCCCGGGACATCCCCATCTGCAACCACTGGCAGACCGCGGTCCGGGCGCGGCTGCGCTTCATCGGCGGGCGGTGGGACGCCGCCGCCGAGGACGCCGCCGACGTCCTCGCCCGCGACGGGATGCCCCTCGCCACGCTGTGGCCGCATCTCATCAGCGCGCTGCTGCCGCTGCGCCGCTCCGGCGCCGTCCTCGAACCCGCGCGGACCGTCGACGACCGGCGTGACGTCGCGCGGACCGTCGACGAGCACCTCGAGCTCGCCTGGGCGGTGGCCGAGCGGCTGGACGAGCCGCTGCGTCGGCTGCCCGTCCTGGCCGCGCTCGCCGAACGGGCCTGGCTGACCGGCACGACGGACCCGAGACTCGCGGACGCCCCGTCGGTGCTGGCCGCGGCGACCGGTACACCGGCGACGGCCTGGGTGGCGGGTGACCTCGCGGTGTGGCTGTGCCGGATCGGCGCCGAGGCGCCGGTCGACGTGCTGCGGATCTTCGCGCACGTGGCCGAGCCGCACCGGCTGATGCTCACCGGCCGGCACCACGAGGCCGCCGCGTGGTGGCGCCGGGCCGGCGCGCCGTTCGACGAGGCGCTCGCGCTGGCCGGCTCGCCCGCCGCCGAGGACCGGGTGCAGGCGGTCGAGCGGCTCGACCTGCTCGGCGCGACCGCCGTGTCCGACCGGCTGCGACTGGACCTGCGCCGACAGGGCGTCCCTGCGCCGCAGCGCCCCCGGGCCGGCACCCGGGCGAACCCCGCCGGGCTCACCAACCGCCAGCTCGACGTGGCCAAGCTCGTCGCCCGCGGCCTCACCAACGCCGAGATCGCCGGCAGGCTCTTCATCTCCGTCAAGACCGCCGACCATCACGTATCGGCCGTACTGACGAAGCTCGGCCTCGCCAGCCGCCGCGCGGTCATGGCCCAGGCGGAGGCGCTCAAGCTGTCCTGATCTCCCTCGCCGACGGTGTGCAGTCCTCGGCGCACTACAGATAACCGGTCGTGTGTCGCCTCGCTCATCCACGTGGAAGAAGACCAGGCAGAGCCGGCCGTTCGCCGGGGCGCCGCGGGTCAGGTCGACGCCGCCGCGGTCGTCCCGGTGCTCTCCCCGATGTTCAGGTCGATGCTCGCGCGCGGGCCTGCTGTCGCCGGTGGCAGTAACCCGAGGGCGTAGCTCCCGGACGTGTCGATCGGCGACCCGGGGCCGTTCAGGTGGAACACCCCGGGCGGCAGGTTCAGCGCCGTGGACGTGCCGTCCTCCTCGAACGTGATGAACCGCCGTCCTCGGCCATCGATGCCCGAGTGTCGCACGACGTCCGCCAGGGCGGTGGTCGAGCCCGAGGCGGCGACGCAGCGTCGGTTCGGCATGGTGGCTCCGCACGAGGGTCACATCCCCTCGTGGCTGGATGCCATGCTCAACGATCGTGTGTTCAGCAACCTGTCCGACCCCAGGCAGATCACCAAGGACTTCATCGCCAAGAAACGACCTGCAGAGCGACCCCAACGTGCCGCTCCGCTACGTCGCCCGCGAATGTTCATGGATGATGCCGCCACAGATCAGGTGTCGTCGGACTCGGGCGACGGCGAGATCGACGACCTGCGGCGGCACGTTCAGCGCTCGCGGGCCGAGCGACCGATGCGGCAGAAGACCCACGCCGTTGAACAGTCGGCGTAGTGAACACGCCCTGCCGCGTCAGCGTGAGAAGCTCGCCGGCTACGCCATGTCGTCACCGGCAGGTCCGTCATCGGTTGCCTGCCAGTCTCTCGGATCGGCATGGTCCGCAGTGCTGCGCTGGTTGCTGTGGGTGGGTGGTGCAGCGTGGCACGCCCGGCATCGGCGGCGAGGCGGCGCCGTCGGACCGGCGTCGCTCGCGCGCGCGTGGACCGTTCTTGGACGTATTGGACGTTCGGCGGGCGCAGCTGTGTCCGGGGGCCCCGGACAGCATTGTGTCCGGGGTCCCCGGACACTGCTGTCCGGGGACATCCTGTCCCCCGGGCATCCTGTCCGGGGGTGTCTGGGGGTGCTCCGCAGTGTCATGGTCGGCAGCTGCACCGGCCGGTGTTGGTGTGGTGCCGGGCTGCTGCATGACGACGGTGTAGCGGTTGACGCCGCCTGGTCCGGCGGCGAGTGCGACGTGCAGGTGGCCGCCTTCCTCGAGGCGACGCACGATGCGCCGGACGGTGCGTACGTCGAGTAGGGTTTTGCGGGCCAGGGTGTGCAGGGACGGCCAGGCGTTGGTGCCGTCGTCGGCGGCGTTGTCGGCGATGGCGAGCAGGACCAGCCGGTCGTTGCCGCCGACAGGGCTGCTGTCCCATACCCAGGTCATGACGCGGATGCTCATCGGCTCCTCATCCGTGGTTCGGGCCGGTCGTGACCGGCGGCTGCTGCTGTGTGCGGGGTGTGGGGTGGCTCGGGCTGCTGGGCGGTGCCAGTGCGTTCTCCCGCGGTACGAGGGCGGTGTGCTCGCGGTCGCCCGGCGATGCTGCGGGTGCCGTGCTGTGGCAGGTCAGCGGCCGCGGCGGCGTCGAGGAGCCCCGGCGCGGCGGGCCACGGCACGGGGTGTCGACCGGTGCGGGGCCGGTTCAGGTGGCACGAAGATGAGTACGTGCCGGTACGGCTGCAGCAGCCTGGCAGCGCCGGGTGCGGCCGCCGGCTGGGTCGGTCCGTCGCTGGTGGTGGCTGGGTCGTCGATGACGACGAGGTGCGCGCGGAGTTTGAACCCGGCGTCGTGGGCTTCGGTGAGCAGCCGCCAGCCGTGGTCGCCGTAGCTGTCCTCGGTTGGGCGGATCGGCAGGGTGACGATGGTGGAGCCGTGCTGGTCGACGAGGTGCTCGCCGGCGGCGAACAGCAGCGCAGCGTCGCCTGGCAGCCGGCCTGGCTGTGGTCTCGGCCAGCTGGTGATGAGGATGCCGACGCGGTTGCCTGCGCGGCTGCCGAGGTGGTGCAGTGCGGCGAGGTCTGCGAGGCGGTCGACCTGCCGATAGTGGCAGCCGGCTGCGCCGGCGACACCAGCCAGGATCGGGTCGTCGCCGATGACGACGATCGTGTCGCCTGGGTCGGCGTACATGGCCACGAGCATCGCTGCGAGCCGCGGGCTGCAGTTGCTGCCGGTAGCCGGGTCCTGCGACGCCTCCTGCGATGGTTCGACTGCCGTGTCCCACGACGTGTTCGGCCATGGATCGGCATCCGGGACGAACCACAGCGTGATCGGCACCAGCGGCGAATCCATGCCCGCTGGCGGCGCAGGCGGTGCGAAGGTTGGACCGGGACGGGTACGGCGCCGATCGGGTCGCCGAACAGCGCGTGGCTTCCGCGGAGATGGGTTGGCGTTCACGTGGGTGCATGGCCCAACCGGTTCCCGGTTCGTCGTCGAGGTCTCCGGTATCTCGGCAACGCCGACCAACCAGCGCACTGGTACGGGGACGCCCGCTGAACCTGCCGCGGGGCCGGCGAGTGCGGTTGCCCAACGACGCTGCACGGTTGGGTACCCGTCGTACCGGTCGTGATGCTTCGTTGACCAACGCGTTGGTCAACGCGTTGGTCAACGCGTTGGTCAACGCGTTGGTCAACCAAGCCGGTACGTGTTCGCCGGTACGTATCCGGCGGGCGCGGCAGCGGGTACGAGGTCGCACGGCGGCTCAGTACCGGCTCCGGCGGGTACGGCGGCCGGCCTGGTACGGGACGCCGCAACCCGTCCCCTACCGACGCGGACCGTACTGGACCGTGCGGTGTGTCGCCCGCGTACGCAGCGGCACGGCAGTCGCCGCTCGGTCCGAATCTGCAGCGTCCGGGAACCAATCGGTGCCGTGTTTGCCGGTCCTGCGTGCATGTCAGCGGCCGGTACCGGCCGTCCTGTGCTGCCGCTCCCCCGGATGCGCCGTACCCCGTTCCGGCCGTGCGCGGCGGTACCGGCCAGCTGACCGCGTACCCGTGCATGGCTCGGGCTGGGCTGTGGCGGTGTCGGGTACGGCTCACGCCATTCGCCGGCGTACCCGGTACCGACAGGCAGCGTCAGGCCGTGCCGACCGGATGACGGCTGCGGCTGGTACGGGCCGTGGTGTCGGCGGTTGGGCAACGGGTTGGGTCGAGGTGGGTGAATGTCCCGGCTGCCGGGCCGTGCAGGTGCCCGGCGTACCGACATGGAACGGGGATCGGGATGCGATCTGGCAGGGTGTGGCCGCGGACCGCGTTGGATGCGACGCAGGCAGCGTTCGAGCAGCTGTCGGACGGGGCGGCGCCGGTGGTGTTGGACTGCCGGGGGTTGCCGGGTGTGCCGCAGCGGCCGGTGCCGCTGGCGGAGTTGCGGATGTTGCTGCTGGACGACGGTACGCCGCGGCCGGTCCGGGACGCGGTGTGGCGGGTGCTGGTCGTGAAGGCGCGGCAGGACGGCCCGACGTGGCGGCTCATCGCGGTGGGGATGGCCGTGCCGGGGCTGCGCCGGGTCGCGACGCTGTTCGCCGGGAACTGGCGTGGTGAGGTCGCTGATCGTGACGCGGAGCTGCTCGCTGGGTTCCTGGACCGGCTGTACACGGTCGACTTGGACCGGCCGCGGGTCGCGGGCCGGCTGATTGATGCGGCGGAGCGGGCGGTGAAGGCGGCGCTGCGCCGCGCGACCGACCGTGTCGAGGCGTGCTGGGTCGAGCCGGATGAGGATCGGGTCGTCGCCGGGTTGCGGGCCGCGGGTTCGGCGCCGCCGCAGCGGCCGTGGGATCACCCGGACTGGGTGCTGCTGCGGGCGGTCGCGGCAGGGGTGATCGGCGAGGAGGAATGGACGCTGATTACCCGGACGCGGCTGGAGCGGTGTTCGGTGCAGTCGGTGGCGGCGTTGCTTGGTGTGGACGCCGTGCTGGCGGCGTCGTGGCGGCGGCGGGCGGAGCTGCACGTGGTTGCGGCGATCCGCAGTGGCGAGTTGGAGCACGTGCCGATGCCTGCGCTGCCACGCACGAGGAATCAGACGGCGCGGGCGCGGGTGATGCGCGGTCAGCGCGGCCTGGCATCGACGGTCCTGCCGGCGCTGATCCCCGCAGGCGCGTGACCCGCCCGGACCGGTGAGATCGCGGTTGGGTGACTGTTGGCCGCCGCCGCGGGGCTGCGCCGCTGGTTGGTCACCCAACTGGCGCCTTGGGTGGGCAGGAAGCGGGGTCGGCGCTGCTGGAGGCGATCGGCCCAGATTCTGCGTCATCGGGACATGCCAGTTGAGCGTGCTGAGCCCCGAGGGCGATCTCGATCCGTTGCGACGCCCCCGCAGATGCGGGGATCGGAGGTGTCATCGATGGTCCGTTTCGCTGTCCGTGCTGTGGTTGTTGCGGCGGTGACCGCGTCGGTCACTGCCGTGTTCGTCGGTACCGGCGAGCCGGCGTTCGCCGGTGAACCGGTCCCGCTTGCCGTGTATGACCTGCCGACGGTCATCAGCAACCTCACCAACACGGTCACGACGCTGCTGGCTGCGGTCGCGACGTTGTTCCTGACCCTCGGCGGTTTCCGTCGGGTGACCGCCGGTGGTGACCCGGCGGAGGTGGAGAAGTCGAACCAGGCGCTGCGCTCCGCCGCGATCGGCTACGCCCTTGCGGTCCTCGCACCGGTCCTGCTGACGCTGCTCAAGAGCATCGTGGGCAGCTGATGGGCGGCTTTCTGCTCGGTGAGGTGTTCACCGCGCTGGTCAAGATGACCATGGCGACGTTGGGGCACCTGTGGGGGTTGCTGGCAGCCACGGCGTACACGACCCCGGACGTGACGACATTGCCGCAGGTCACGACGATTTCCAATCGGTTGCTGCTGATCGTGAACGCGTCGTTCGGGCTGGCGATCCTCGCCGCGGCGGTCATGGTGATGGGCCGGGAGACGGTGCAGTCCCGCTACGGTTTGGCTGAGCTGGGACCACGGCTGGTGATCGGTTGGATCGCTGCGAACTTCGCGGCACCGATCTGCGGCTGGATGATCGGTTTCGGCAACAGTGTCACTGTGGCGGTCACCGGCGCCTCGATCAGTCCCGAGCGGGATCTGCGGCAGTTGACGGCGGTGTTGACGGCCTGTTTGAGCAGCCAGAACGATGCGCTGCTGACTGCGGTCATCGCGATGATCCTGGTGGTGCTGACCGGGATGCTGCTGGCGACGTGGATCATCCGGATTGGCACGTTGGTCGTGGTGGTCAGTGTGGCGCCGTTGGCGTTGGCGTGCCACGCGACACCGTTCACCGACGGGGCGGCGCGGCTGTGGTGGCGTTCGTTCGGGGTGTTGCTCGGGACCGTCACCGCGCAGGCGTTGGCGTTGCATGTGACGCTGTCGGTGCTGCTGGACCCGGCGGCCAATCTGCCGGGGATGATGCTGCCGAAGGACCCGACGGGCAACGGAACCGTCAACCTGCTGATCATCGTGTGCCTGTTGTGGGCGACCCTGCGCATCCCGGCATTGTTGCGCCGCGGTCTGGGCGGCGGTCGGCAGCAGAGCGTCGTCGGTGTCGTGCTGCGCATGGCGGTCATGCAGAAGCTCACGGGTGCGCTGCGGTTGCCGTTGCGGGCATTGGGCGTCGGCCGAGCGGGACGTCGGCTGCCAGTGTCCGGCGGTGGTGCGGGTCGGTCTGGTGTCGCGTCCGCGGTGCTGCCGTACTGGCGGCTGACAGCACCACGGCCGCTGCCGTCCACCGCGCCACGCCGCGATCCGAGCAGCGGTCCGAGCAGTCGTGCGGGAGGCCGTACGGGCAGCAGTCCGAGTCCGGGCGGCGGGGGTAGCGGCGCCCGTGGCGCCACACCGGCGTCCCGACCGGCGGCAGCTGCGCCACGGTTGCCGGTGCCGCCCGGTGTCAACCCAGCCACGGCCATGCCGAGGCGTCGACCGGCGTGGCAGGCGCGCACCCCGCCGGCCCGCCCAGGCCGGCCGACCTCATGACCGTCCGCCGGATCTGGACGCCGTCGGCGCGGCGCCCGGTCCCACCACTGTTTGGAAAGGAGCTTGCTGATGGACGCTGAGCTGGAGGTCCGTGCCCGCGTGCCCGCGGATGTCGAGGCACCGGACCGGATCGTGTTCAACCTGACCGCCAGGCAGGCGGCGATCCTTGTCGTGACTGCGGCCGCCGGCTACCTGACCGCCCGGGTCCTCGGCCCGCTCGTGCCGGTGCAGGTCCTGGTGCTGGTGTTGGCACCGTTCGCGGGTGCGGCGGTCACGCTCGCCTTGGGGCGCCGCGACGGGGTGCCGTTGGATGTGTGGCTGTGGGCGGCGGTGCGGTACTGGCGCTCGCCGCGGCTGACGGTCTCTGCACCGGTTCAGGCGGCGCCGGACTGGGCGCCACACACCGATCCGCCGGCCGGTCCGGTGCCGGGGTTGTTGCGGCTGCCGGTGGACGCGATCGCCGCCAGCGGCGCCGTGGACGTCGACGGCCACACGGTGGCGCTGGTGGCGGCCACGACGGTGAACGTCGGGCTGCGCACCGGTGCGGAGCAGGCCGCGCTCGTCGCCGGGTACGGTCGCTGGCTCAACAGCCTGACCGAGCCGGTGCAGGTGGTCGTGTCGACCCGGCGGGTCGATCTGACGTCGGCGGCGGACCGGCTCATGGACGTGGCGGCCCGGTTGCCGCATCCGGCGCTTGCCGATGCTGCGGTCGAGCACGGCGAGTTCCTGCTGGACGTGGCGGCGGAGCGTGACCCGCTGTGGCGCACGGTCACGGTGGCGTGCACGGCACCGGCCGGGCCGGGCGACGGGGTCGAGGTGTTGCGGCGGGCGGAGCACACTGCGGCGGCGTTGGCAGCGCTCGGCGGCCGGACCCGGGTGCTGGACGGCTCCATGGTCGCCGCGGTGCTGGCCGCTGCCGTCGACCCGTTCGCGCCGGCGGATGCGAGCTGGTCGCGGGTGCTGCCGCAGCAGCCGGTGACCGGCCCGGCGCCGCGCGCGGCACAGCTGCCGGCGCAGCCCTCGGTGCACGCTGCACCGCAGGCTGCACCGCAGACGATCCGCGGCGGCGCTCGTGGTACGGCGGTGCCCCGGTGAGCGGCGTGCGGTCGCTGCTGGCGGCGGTGTCCCGTCGGGCGACGCGACCGGCTCGACCGGCTCGGCAGTCGCCGGTGGCGGACCCCGCGACGCATGTCGCCGAGGTGGTTGGTCCGGCGGCGGTGCAGCACACGCCGCATTACCTGCGGGTCGGTGACGGCTACGTGGCGACGTTGATCGTCACCGGATACCCGCCGGAGGTCGGCATGTCGTGGCTGGAGCCGATCCTGGCGTGGCCAGGCCGGCTGGACGTGGTGCAGCACATCGAGCCGGTGCCGGCGGTGACGGCAGCGGCGCGGCTGCGGCGGCAGCGGGCACGGCTGGAATCGAACCGGCGCTTCGACATCAACCGTGGCGGTCTCGGCGACCCGGCCGTCGATGCTGCCGCCGAGGACGCCGCTGATCTCGCCGAGCGGGTCGCGCGCGGCGCGGCCCGACTGTTCCGGGTCGGTCATCTGCTGTGTGTGCATGCCGGGTCGGTGCCGGAGCTCATCGACGCGGTCGCGCAGGTGCGTGCGGCGGCGGCATCGGTGCTGCTGGACACGCAGCCCGCGACGTGGCGGCAGCTGCAGGCGTGGACCAGCAGCCTGCCGCTGGCGGCGGACAGCATCGGCTTGCGCCGCATCGTGGACTCCGACGCGCTCGCGGCGGCGTTCCCGCTGGGCAGCCACGACCTGCCGGCACCGCTGCCCGGTGAGGGCGCACCCGCTGGTGGGGTCCTGTACGGGTTGAGCACCGGCTCGAACGGGGTCGTGTGGTGGGACCGGTGGCAGCAGGACAACTACAACAGTGTCGTGCTGGCCCGGTCCGGCGCCGGCAAGTCGTACCTGGTGAAGCTGGAGTCGTTGCGGTCGCTGTACGACGGCGTCCACGTGGCGATCATCGACCCGGAGGGTGAGTATCTGCGCCTGTGCGACGCGGTCGGCGGGGTCGCGGTCGAGCTCGGCGCGGCCGGGGTGCGGGTCAACCCGTTCAACCTGCCGGTGTCGGACCGGCGCCCGGATGCGTTGCAGCGACGCGCGATGTTCATCCACACGCTGGTGGGTGTGCTGCTGGGTGAGCAGCCGCCGGCAGCGGAGCGTTCTGCCCTGGACCGGGCGGTCCTGGCCGCCTACCAGGCGGCGGGCATCACCAGCGACCCTGCCACGTGGCATCGGCCGCCGCCGCTGCTACAAGACCTGGCTGCGGCGCTCGCCGCCGGCGGCGACCCGGCAGGTCACATCCTGGCGGCGCGGTTGTCGCCGTGGGTGGACGGCTCGTTCAAGGACCTGTTCGACGGGCCGAGCACGGTGCGGGCGGTGGGGCCGCTGGTGGTGTGGTCGGTGCGGCAGCTGCCGGATGAGCTGCGCTCCGTCGGGATGCTGTTGGCCCTGGACGCGATCTGGCGCGCGGTCGACGCACCGACAGCAGGCGCGGGTGGTGGGCCGGACGTGCGGCGACTGGTGGTGGTCGATGAGGCGTGGACGCTGCTGCGGGAGGGTGAGGGTGCCCGGTTCCTATACCGGTTGTCGAAGGCTGCCCGCAAACGTCGTGCCGGGGTCGCGGTCGTCACCCAGGACGCGGCTGACCTGCTCGGATCCGATCTCGGGGTGGCGGTGATCGCCAACGCCGGTACGCAGGTGTTGATGCGGCAGTCGCCGCAGGCGATCGAACGGATCACGGAACAGTTCGCGTTGACCGCCGGTGAGGCGCGGATGTTGCTGTCGGCAGGGCGCGGCGAAGCCCTGCTGCTCGCCGGCGCGCACCGCGTGGCGTTCCAGACGGTCGCGTCCGCCCGCGAGCACGCGTTGTGCACCGGGGTCGCCGACGGACCCACCGCCGACGTCGGTGCCGGCGACCTGCCCGATGACCTGGGCGATGACCTCGGCGATGACCTCGGCGATGACCTGAGCGACGACTTCGGCGACCTGCAGGACGATCGGGGCGCGTGGTGACGGGCGGGGCGCCGCCCGCGGCTGCGGTGAGCGCGTCGGTCGACATGCCAGCTGGTTCGGCGCTGAGCTCGGTGATTTCGGTCGTGGCTGGCGTGTGGCCGTGGCTGCTCGCCGTCGTGTACGCCGTGTTGGCGGCGACGGCGGTTGGACTGCGGGGTGTTGGTGAGCGTCGGCATCGGCGGCTGCTTACGGGTGCGCGGCAGGTGCGGATCACGCCGCCGCCGCAGGTGGACCCGGCCGGTGTCGTCGCCTGGTGGGCGACGGTGCGGGAGCTGCTGGTCACGTCCTGGTGGCGGCGGCTGCGCTTCGGGGCGCCGCACGTGGCGATGGAGTACCGGTGGGTGGGGCGGGCCCTCACCGTGGTGGTGTGGCTGCCCGGGGGTGTGCCGGCCGCGCCGGTGGCTGCTGCAGCGTCGGCGGCGTGGCCGGGCTGTGCGGTGACGGTCGGTGACGCCGACAATCCTGTCCCGGCCGACGCGACGGCGGCCGGTGGCGTGTTCACACCGGTGCTGCCCGGCTGGTACCCGCTGCAGGTCGAGCATGGCACCGATCCGATGCGCACGTTGATCGCGGCCGGTGCGGCGCTGCGCAGCACCGAGCGTGCCTGCGTGCAGGTGCTGGCGCGGCCGGCGACCGCGGCGCGGGTGCGTGCACTGCGCCGGGCCGCGGCCGCGTTGCGGGCCGGCCGACCCACGGCCGGCGATTTGCTGGACCCGGCGGTGTGGCTACTCGGCATCCTTGACGCCATCACCGGTCTGTTGGGTGGTGCCCGCGCTGGCGGTGGAGGCGGCCGCAGCACGGCTGACCCGGTCGGTGCCCGCGATGCCGGCCCGGCGATCGACAAGGCTGTCGGCCCGCTGTGGGAGGTCGCCGTCCGCTATGCAGTCACCGGCGCAGGCGCGTCCAGCGGCAGCAGTCGAGGTGACGGTCGGACTGACGGTCGGGGTAACGGTCGCGGGACTGGCAGGCGCGATGCCGCTATAGAGCGGCGTCTCGGCACGCTTGCGCAGGCTTTCGCAGCCGGATACGGCGTGTACGGCGGACGCAACCGGCTGCGGCACATGCCGATCGCCGGGGCGGCCGGCCTGGTGACGTCACGCCGGTTACGGCGCGGGTTCCTGCTGTCGGCAGCGGAGCTCGCCGCGCTGGCCGGGTTGCCGACCGACATCGCTGTTGCCGGCCTGGAGCGGGCCCGGGCCAAGGCGGTGCCGGCGCCGGTGGCGGTGCCGTCCGGCGGACGCGGCGTGAAGGTCCTCGGCCGGGCGGAGGTCGGCGGGCACGCCGTCGGCGTGCCGGTCGTCGACGCCCGCCAGCACCTGCATGTGCTGGGCGCGACCGGTTCGGGGAAGTCGACGCAGCTGTGCCACATGGTGCTCGACGACGTGCGTGCTGGGCGGGGTGTCGTGCTCATCGACCCGAAGGGTGACCTGGCGTTGGACGTGTTGGACCGGCTGCCGGCATCGATCGCCGACAAGGTGGTGCTCATCGACCCGGACCAGCCCGACGGTGCCACGTTCAATCCCCTCGAGGGCTTCGACGACGACCTCGTCGTGGACAACGTCGTCGCAATCTTCTCCAAGATCTTCCAACGGCATTGGGGGCCGCGCATCGACGACGTGATGCGGGTGGCGTGCTTGACGTTGATGCGCCGCGCCAACGCCACCCTGACCCTGGTACCGCCGCTGCTGAACAGCAAGCAGTTCCGCGCCCAGTTCACCGCGGACCTCGACGACCCGGAAGGGCTGCGCGGGTTCTGGGAGTGGTACGAGTCGACGCCGGCGACGTTGCGGGCGCAGGTGATCGGCCCTGTCCTGGCCCGGCTGCGGTCGCTGCTGCTCCGGGACTTCGTACGCCGCACCATCGGCACCCCGCGCTCCAGCTTCGACATGGGTCGCGTCCTGGATGGTGGGCTGCTCATTGCCCGGCTGCCGAAAGGCCAGCTGGGTGAGGAGACCGCGAAACTCATGGGGTCGTTCGTGTTCGCCTCGGTGTGGCAGGCGGCGACCGCCCGGTCGAAACTGCCGGAGGCGCGCCGCCGCGACGCGGTCTGCTACGTCGACGAGGCCCACAATGTGCTCAATCTCGCCGGGTCCGTCGGTGACATGCTCGCCGAGGCCCGCGGCTACCACCTGTCGTTGGTCCTGGCGCATCAGACCCTGTCGCAGCTGCCGCGGGAGCTGCAGCTGGCGTTGTCGGCCAACGCCCGCAACAAGCTGATCTTCGCCTGTTCACCAGAGGACAGCCACCAGTTGGCCCGGCACACCCTGCCGGAGCTCGACGAGCACGACCTGACGCACCTGGACCGGTACACGGCCGCGGTGCGGCTCGTCGTGGACGCCGCCCAGACCCCCGCGTTCACGTTGCGGACGCGCCCGCCGCTGCCGGTCCTCGGCGAGACGACCGCCCTGCGGCAGGCCGTCGCGCGCGCCGGCGCCGGGCCGGAACGCAACCACCCGGACGGCGCCCAGCGGCGGCGGACAGCGCCACCGTCCGGGGTTGAGCAGCTCGCCGGCCGCGCCTACAACAGCGCGCACGACACTACCTACGACAGCGGCCACGACAGCGACGGCCGGACGCCCCACGCGGCCGAGCGATGACCGGCCAACGGTCGGGCGGATGGGCGGCTGGGTGGGCAGGTGGATGGTCGGGTCGGTGGGCAGGCGGACCCCTAGGTGACCAGAGACTGCCGCCAGAGCACCCAACTGCCCGCATCAGCGCAGGTGGGAGCACATGAGCGGCGACGCCGGCGAAACCCGAAATGTCCCTGTGGGGGACATCTCCCGACCGGGGGTACAGCGCTCCCGGCCATCGCCGCATCCGCAGCCGCTGGGGTGGGCGTCGCTGCGGGCGCTCGCCCGGCGGCTGGAACCCCGCGACCTGGTCCTGGCGCACCTGCTCGAGGAGCACCGCACGCTGACCACCGACCAGATCACCAGAGTGTTGTTCACCGCGGTGCGGACCTGCCGCAACCGGCTCAACGTGCTGCGCCGCCTCGGGTTCATCGCCTGGTTCATCCCGGTGCGGCACCGGCGGCGGCTCGGCACCCACTGGCTACCGGGGCTGCTGTCGGCCCGGTATGTGGCGCTCGCCAGCGGGCAGCGGCCGCCGACGCCCCGCGCGGTCCGTGAGCTGCAGGACCGGGTCGTGGCCAGTCCGCAGCTGTCGCACACCGTCGGCACCAACGGGGTGTTCGTCGCGTTGCTCGCCCAGTCCCGGGCGTTGCCCGGCACTCGGCTGGCCCGCTGGTGGTCCGGGCCGGCGATGGCCGCCGCCGTCAACCGCCGCGTCCAGCCCGACGGGCACGGCGTGTGGCGGGAAGACGGGCATACGGTCGCGTTCTACCTCGAGTACGACACCGGCACCGAAACCCTGGCCACGGTGGTCGGGAAGCTGCCGGCGTACCGGCGGCTGCAGGACGCCGGCGGCCCGCGCTGGCCGGTGCTGTTCGTGCTGCCGAGCCGGGCGCGGGAACGCAACCTGCTGCAGCGGTTCGCGGCGGCCGGCACGTGCGGGGTGGTCGTGGCGACCAGCACCCAGGACCGTGCCGGCACGGACCCGGCCGGCCCGATCTGGACGCTGCCCGGGGACACCGGCCCGCGGCTGCGGCTCATCGAGGTGCCATCGGAGCTGGGGTGGCGCGGTCCGCTGCACCCGGGTCCGCCGTCCCCCGACCAGGATCCGCTGCGGCTGCTACTCGACCCGCCGTAAGCGTCGACCGTGCGTCGTCACGGCGCTCGGGCGAGGACGTCCTGTTCGCGATCGCCGCTGTCCCAGGCGGGTACGACCTGTCGGAGCCGGTCGCCGGAGCCGGTCGGCTGTGGGGAATGCGAGCCGGACGTCGGTGGGCAGCCCGTCGTACGGCGAGGTCTGCGACGCATGCGCGGCGATCGCCTGTTCATGCTCGGCGAGGTACCGTTTCCGCAGCCCGGCGCATGGGACGTCATCCAGGCCGTCGATGAACTCGCTGACGCCGGCATGCGGACACGGACGGTGGTAGGCAACGATGGGTGAGATGCAGACGCTGTTGGCCGGCCGAGGGCTGGTCGAGTCCCCGCGCTGGCACCGAGACCAGCTGTACGTGTCGGACTGGTCCGCCGGCGAAGTTGTCGCGGTGGATCTGGCCGGCCGCGTCGAGGTGGTCGCACGGGTGGCATCCCTTCCGCTGTGCACGGCCTGGCTGCCGGACAACCGGCTGGTCATCGTCTCCTCCGCCGACGGTCGGCTGCTGCGCCGCGAACCGGACGGCACGCTGACAACGCACGCCGACTTCGGCCGCCCAGGCTGGAACGACGTCGTGGCCGACGGGCGCGGCAACGTCTACGTCAACGGCGCCGGGTCCAACCCGATGACCGGGGAGGCGTTCCGACCTGGTTCGGTGTTCTTGGCCGCGGTGGACGGCTCGCTGCGGCAGGTCGCCGACGATATCGCGTTCCCGAACGGGATGGCGGTGACGGCGGACAACGCGACGTTGATCGTTGCGGACTCCTACCGGCACTGCCTGGTCGCCTTCGACATCAACGCGGACGGCGGGTTGTCCAACCGGAGAGTCTGGGCAGATTTGGGCAATGGTGTGCCGGACGGCATCTGCATGGACGTGCAGGATGCCGTCTGGTACGCCGACGTGCCGAACCGGCGGTGTGCTCGCGTCGCCGAAGGCGGCGAGGTGCTGCAAACCGTCGCGCTGGACCGGGGCGGCTTCGCCTGCGCGTTGGGTGGTCCCGACCGCACGACCCTGTTCATCACCGCCGCCGAGTGGCAGGGCATGACCGCGTCGCAGATGGTGACGCCGGGTAGTGGCCAGGTGCTCGCCGTCCAGGTCGACGTGCCGGGTGCCGGCTGGCCGTGATGCCCACGCACGGACACCGGACTCCGACCGGCTGATACCCAACCGGCACCGGCAAGAACCCAACCAGGCCGTCGGCGACGGAAGCCAGTTGGGTGCCGCAGCTACGGTGAGCGCTCATTCATCATCACCACGTTCCACCCGCTTCAGGGCGCTCTGCCCGCCCGATGCCATCGCATCAGCCCACCCGCCGTCCCGGCCGGTCGGCCGCGTTGACGGCATCAGGGCGCACCGCCCGCACCACCGCAACCATCCGGTATCACCCTGAATCACCCGGAATCACCCGGTGCCATCCGGCGCCACCCGAGCCACTCGCTGCCGCGCGGACGTTGCGGCTATTGCCGTGAGCGTTCCCTCGTTCTCACGCGCAGGGCTGTGAGTCGCCGACCGGCGTCACCGTGGTCAGCGTTGCGCTGGTCCTAGCCGACCAGGCCGCTGGTACTGCCTCGGTACCCGACCCGGGCAGTTCGACGGTGCCGGCACGCCGCCTCGCACACGGCCGAGTCTGCCGGTTGAGCCTGGCTCCACGCGTCCAACGGACGCCGCTTGGTCATCGACCGCTGCGTAGGACGCCGCGCACCGGACGAGACCGCCGCCGTGTCGGCGCACTGCCGGCAAGAGCCGCATCCGCACACCTCCGTCGCCTGCCATCGGGGCAGGCCGATGCCCCTGCCCAACAAGTTCGAAGGAGGAACAGCATGCACATCCAGCACCGCTCTCCGCTGCCATCGGCAGCGCCGGTCAGGACCGTTGTGGTGGCGCTGCCGGCTGGCACGCCGACCGTCGACCTGCTCGGCGTTGCCGCCGCCCGGGTGGCCGCGGCGGGCCTCTCCGCTGCCGGCGGCGTCCCGCGTTTCCTGGCCCGGCCCGGCCGGGCCCGACACTTCGTGGACCTGTGGAACGGGTTCACCAGCGGCGCCGTCGTCGCCCGTCTCGACCTGGCCCGGATGCGGCACCTGGCCGCGCTCGCGGCGTCGACCCAGTGGCGATGGTGGCGGTACGTCACCATCGCCACGCCCACCGCCCGTACCTGGGCCGACTTTTGCGCCCGCCTCGAGCACGACCCGAGGTATTCTGCGGACCGCGCGTCGCGGGACTTCCACGCCCAGCCGCGCGTCGTGGCGATGCAGACCCACAACGCGTTGCCCGGCCAGCGGTGGCCGTTGCACCCGGTGGACCTGGAACTGTTCCAGGCCGGGCAGCATACGTACACCAGCCTCGGTTGGTTGGCGGCGGTGCCCGGCGACGGGTTCATCTGCGCCGACGGGCCGCTGCTGCAACCGAACACCGAGCGGGTCGCAGACCGGATCACTTACCTGCGGTTGGCCAACGCCCACCTGGAGGGACTCAACCGGGACGCCGCGCTCGTCGCGGTGCACGTCACCAGCTCGCAACCGGCCCGACGCAGCGGCCACGCCCCGAAGTTCCGGCAGCAGCCGCACCGGCAGGAGGCGAGGGCATGAACCGCTCCCCCCGGCAGCCTCGAGTGCCGGTCTACGCCGATGCGCTGCTGGTCGCCGCCGCGCAGGCGGTGGCGGCCGTGTGCGGCGGCCTGCTGGTGTTGCACCGGCACAGCACGACAGTTGGCGCCGCGGCGGCCGCGGTGGCCGGCGCAGCTGTGTGCGCCGTCGCCACGCTCACCGTCATCGCCTGGTACCGGCGGCTCACGACCGTCGCCGTGCGCAAGGCGGTGCACGATGCGGTGCATGACGCGGTGGACTCGGCGGTCCGGGAGGCAGAACGGGACCCGTTGACCCGGCTTCCCACCCGCGCGGCCCTGTATCGGGTGTTGCAGCGCGCCGACGCGTCCGGTGCACCGTTCACCGTCGCGCTCGTCGACGTCGACGGCCTGCACGACGTGAACCTCACCTGGGGACACGCCGCCGGCGACCAGTATCTGGCCGCGATCGCCGACCGGCTGCGTGCCAGCGTCCCGGTGGGCGGTTGCCTGGTCCGGCAGGGCGGCGACGAACTGACCCTCGTCGCCCCGGGCAGCGACGCGACCGGATTGCAGGCCGCGATCTCGGCAGCCCTTGCCGACCCGGGGCCGGTCGCCGGGCGCCTCGTGCCGCTGCGGGCCAGCGTCGGTGTCGCCGTCGGCGGCCCCACCCAGGCCGACTGCCCCGCCGCGGTCGCCTCCGGCGCCGCCACGTACGTGCTGGCCTGCGCTGACGCGGCGATGTACTCGGCGAAGCACGCCGGTGGCGGGCAGGTCCTGCTGTACCGGGCCGACCGCGACGGCCGGCCCGCGCTGGACGGCACCCGACCGGCGATTCGCAGACGCGACACCCGACCGCACCTGCCCACCATCACAACCCGCGCCGCCGGCTCACCCACGACCCGGTGACAGCACGCCCCACCGGTGCACCGAACCGCCGCGAGGCGGTGCAGCACCCGCCGCCACGATCCGCGGCGAGCAAGCAATCCGCCAATTCACCAGCGGGCCTGCGGTCAACGACCGCAGCGCCGGAAAGGACCCTGATGACCAGCACGCCCATGCCGCTGCGGTTGAGCAGCCCGACGGACCTGCTCAGCGCCATCCCGTACCTCGTCGGCTTCCACCCGAATGACAGCGTCGTCTGCGTCGCCGTCCGCGACACGCAACGCCCGTGCTTCGTCAACCTGCCGGTGGCGGGCGTCGACGCCGACGGCGGCGCAGCGGTGCGGCGGACAGTCGCGTACGTCGCCGCGACCGCCCACACCGCCATCATCGTCGGCTACGGCTCACCGCAGCGCGTCGACGCCGTGGCCGCGCAGCTGCACACCGCGCTGACCTCGCTCGGCGTCGCCGTGCCAGGCGTGTGGCGTAGCACCGAGGGCCGCTACTACTGTCTGATCCCGGGCTGTGCCGCCTGCCCGGTCGACGGCGAGGCGTACAACCCGGACACCTCACCGGTTGCCGCGCAGCTCGTCGCGAACGGCGTGGTCGCGCTGCCGGACCGCGCCGCGCTCGCCGCGCAGCTGGACCCGGTTCGAGGCCGGCGTCGCGCCGCCATGGACACCGCTTGCCGCCGAGCCGTCCACCGGCTGCAGGCAATGATCGGCGACAACACCGGACGCATCGATAACCTCCCCGACCATGGGCCGCGTTCACGGCTGGACGCGACGCCCGGCCCTGCCGTGCAGCCGGCACCCACGCACGTTGTCGACGCCGGGGCGCGTGCCCTGCGCGATGCGTTGCACGACGCGGAACAGGGCCGGGTCCTGAGCGACGATGAGGTCGGCTGGCTCGCTGTCCTGCTGCACCTGCCGGCGGTCGAGTCCCTGGCCTGGCGGTGCACCACGGACGAGCCGTGGCAGCGGCAACTGTGGACCGACGTGACCCGGCGGGCCACACCGCCGCTGGTCGGGGCACCCGCATGCCTGCTGGCGAGCTGCGCCTACCTCGCCGGCAACGGCGCCTTGGCCAACGTGGCCATGGATCTCGCGCTGCAGACCGGGTTCACCAGCAGCATGGCGCGCCAGCTGGAAGTGGCGCTGGACGCGGGGATGCCGCCGGCGCAGTGGCGGTCAACGCTGCGCGCCGCGACCGCCGGCTCAGCACCACGCCAACAGCACTGCTGACCATCCGCGGCTGACCAAGGCCGCTCTCTGCTCCGACCGGGTCCATGCAGGTCCATGCAGGTCATGCAGGTCCATGTAGGTCCCGACGCACCACCTGCCACCGGCAGGTTCGCACATCCACCCGTTGGATGCGGACAGCCGGGGCACCGGCCGTCCGCATCCTCCTCAACGAACGGAGGTGTGGACGCCATGTCCACCATGCACGTCGTCGTCGCCGCGATCGGCGCCGTCGCCCTTGCCGCCGCTGCCGCGGCGCTCGCCGCCGCGCTCGTACGGCGGCGAGCCGCCGACCGCCATACCGCTGCCCTGCTGCAGGCCCGGAAGACCGCGTACAACGACCTACTGACCAGCCTCGGCAACCGGGCCGCGTTCCACCGGCTGATGGCCACCCCGCACGGCCAGGGCGGCACCGTCATCCTGCTCAACATCGACGGCTACCGCACGCACCTGCGGACCATCGGCGAGCGGGCGTTCAACGACGCCATCGTGCGCATCGCGCGCCGGATCCAGCACGAGGCCGCAGCGGCCGGCGCGGACGCGTTCCGGCTGCGCCGCGACGAATTCGCCGTGGTCGTGCCCGCCCGAGCGTTGCGTGGCACCACCTACCGGCGCGGGTCTACCGCAGGAACGGGCGACCTGTCCGGTGATGTGGCCGGTGCACGGGCCGGGGTGCTGGCCGGCGTGCTGGCCGGGCGTCTCGTCGCTGCCGTGCACGCCGCGACCGCGAGCCATCGCGCCGCGGTCCCGATGCGGGCACGGGCAGGCATCGCCACCGCGCCCGCTTACGAGGAGCCCGACGGCCGTCTCGTGCTGGCACACGCCGACGTCGCGCTGCGCTCGGCGAAACAGAGCAATGCGGCCTGGGTACGGCATCCGGCCGAACCCAGCTGATGCGTCTCCGCACCCGTTGGGAACGGCACCGCCACCGGCGGGTGCCGTAACCGGCTGACCGACCGGTCCCACCTTGTGCCCACGGGCAGGCTGGGGCCGGCGGGTCCCAACCTGTCCGCCGCCACACGGCGGAGACAGGAGGCCACAGACGATGGCCACAGCTCGTTCCGGCGCCACGCCGGACGCCACACCCACCAGCCAGCGACAGCGCGGCGCCAGCAACCGCGGCGCACGTCCCGCCTCAACCGGTCGAGCCGATGGCCGAAGGGGGGCGGCACACCTGGAGCAGTTCCAGGCGGACTGCGACGCCCGGCTCGCCGGCATGGCCGGCGAGCCGCGGCAGTGGGTCGAGTTCGTCGAACAAGTCGCCGCGTTCGGCGCCCGGTACAGCGTGTCCAACCAGCTGCTGCTATCAATCCAGGCGGCACAGCGGGGCATCACCCCGCGGTACTTCCTTCCGTACGGCGGCAAGGACCGCACCTCCGGCTGGCTCAGGCACGGCCGCCAGGTCCGCCGCGGCGAACAGGCATTCCGGATCTGGGCGCCGATCATGCGCCGTCCGAGCGAGGAGCAGGCCGCGCAACTGGCCGCCGCCGGTAATCCGGTGCTGCGTGACGCTGACGGCCGGCCCGTTAAGCAGGTCGTCGGGTTCCGTGCCGAGTCCACGTTCGAGTTGAGCCAGACCGACGGTGCACCGTTCGAACCGCCGACAGTGCAGCGGATCCGCCGACGATCGGTCGTCGGACGGCGACTGCCGCAGCCGGTGGACGGCGACGACCCGACCAACGTCCTCAACGACCTGATCACTCTGATCGAAGCTGAGGGGTTCACCTTTCAGCTGGTCCCGCCAGGGTCGGGGCATCTGGGCGCCGCGAACGGGGTGACCGTGTTCGGTGCGGCACGTCTGGTGCAGGTGCGTGCCGATGGCAGTGCCGCGCAGCGGGTCGCGACCACTGCGCACGAGCTGGCCCACATCCGCTGCGGGCACGTGTCGGCGGCCCTGTCCGGTGCGCAGGTGCACCGTGGCAGGGCCGAGACCGAGGCGGAAAGCGTCGCCCACGTCGTGTGTGCTGCGCTCGGCTTCGACACTCGTAGCTACAGCGACGCGTACGTGCTCGGCTGGGCTGACGGGGACATGGAACTCGTGCGTTCATGCGCGGAAACCGTACGGCGGGTGTCCCGACGCATCCTGCTGGACCTGACCCCCGGCGACACCGACGACGAACCTGGCGACGAACCCGGCGACGAACCCAGCAACGAACCCAGCGAGGTGCCCAGCGAGGTGCCCGACGACGCTGCCAGGGAGAAGCTCGGCGGAGCGGCTGCCGGCGACGCGGCCGATGCCGTCCAGCCTGCCGGAACTGGTGCCGCTGATGCCCTTGTGGGGGCGACCCGATGACGGCTGTTGACGAGATCCGTACCGCACGGGCCGCGTTGAGCTGGCTGTTCGAGCCGGGTGAGCCGACGGTGGTTGCCGCCGTACGCCAATACGGACCGGTGGAGGCGCTCGACCGGCTCACCGCGACCACGCCGTCGGAGGGTCTGCTGCGCGTCGAGGTGCGGCACTTGCCTGGCAATGCCCGCGAGCTCGCGGCCCGCGGCGTGCACGAAGGGCTGGCGTCGTGCCGGGTGGTGATCCCCGAGGACATCGAGTGGCCGACCGGCCTGGCCGCGCTCACCGGGGAACACGGCTTGGATCCGGTGTGCCTGTGGGCGCGTGGCAGCGCAGACCTGCCGGTACAGGGCACGTCGGTGACCATCATCGGTGCCCGCGCCGTCACGACATACGGCCAGTATGTGGCCGAGGACCTGGCTGTCGGGGTTGTCGGCCACGATCGGCTCGTGGTGTCCACCGGCGACGTCGGTGTCGGTGCTGCCGCGCTGCGTGCGGCGTGCGCTGCTGGCGGTTCACCGGTCGCGGTCCTGTCGTGCGGGTTGCAGCACCTGTACCCGGCCGCGAACGTGCGGCTGCTGCAACGGGTCGCCGACACCGGTCTGCTGCTGTCGGCGTGGCCGCCGGACGCACACCCGGCCCGGCACCGTTCCCGGTCCGGTCGGGCGCTGCTCGCGGCGCTCACCGGCGGCACTGTCATCGTCGAGGCCGGCGTGCGCAGCACCGCGATTGACGTGGTGCGGCACGCGGTGCGGTTCGGTCGGCCCGGCATGGTCGTGCCGGGTCCGGTCACGTCGGCGATGTCGGCCGGCTGCCACATGCTGCTGCGTGACGACTCGCGGATGCGGGTTGTGTGCACCGTCGAAGATGTCCTCGCCGAACTCAGCCACCGGCCCGACGACACCGACGGCACCGGCGACACCGGCGAGTCGGATGCTTCGAGGGGCGAGCCCGACGCCAACGGGAAGCCCTGCGCGGCCCGGTAGCGCAGAGGACCGGACGCGTTTGACCGCGGTGTTTCCCAGCTGTTCAGCGGCGGCCGCGGGAGCCCAGCTGTGCAGCAGCCGCCACCCGTAGTCGCCACGGTGACGGCTGCCGGTGGCAGCTCGGGCGCCAGGCAGTAACCAGCCAACCAACCGGACGTTCCGGCGGCGGGTTGCCGCCGGAACGTCCTTCACTGATGAAGGAGCCACCCATGTCCGATTCATCTCCACCGTCGCAGGCCGCGTCCGTGCCGGGCCTCCTCGCCGACGTGGCGGCCGCGCTTGGCCGGCACCCTGCGCATAGTGCGGTCGTCGTCGGTTTCCGCGACCAGCGCCTCACCTTCGTCGCGCGGTTTGACCTGCCCGCCGAGTCCTTGGCGGTGGACCCGACCAGCGACGCGACAGCTGAGGCGGCGCAGGTGCTGCACGACATCGCGGTGCAGGGGCACGGTCTCGGCAGCGTCAACCTGGTCGTCGTCGGTTACGGCGACGCGGCGCCGGTCATAACAATGTTCGAGGTGGCCACGGCGGTGTTCACCGTGCACGGCCTGACCGTGATGCACCTATTCCGTGTTACCGGTGAGCGGTACTTCGAGCACCGTCCCGATCAGCCCACCTCGACCGGCGGTGGTACACCGTTCACCCTGCCGCCTCGGCCCACCCGGACCACGGCCGGTGCCCCACCGCAAGCGCACTGCGCCGCTGATCCTGGAGCTGACACTGGAGACGACACCGGCGACGACACTGATGCCGAGGCCGTGCTACCGGTCACCGGCGACGCGGCGACGGCGATGCGAGTGGCCCACAAGCGGGTTATGGCCCGATTGAAGGCCATGGTGCTGCCCGCTCCACCCACCGGCCTGGTGGAACGCGTCGACACGACGGTTGGTGAGGACCTGGGGCGGCTGGTGCATGCCGTCGTTGACAACGCGATGCGCACCTGCCATGCCGGCGGGACCCTCGACGACGATGCCGCCGCGGAACTCATCGTCCTGCTGGGCAGTGACGTCGTCCTGGATTACGCGTACGTGAAGACCGACAACGGCGACGGCCGGTATTTGCAGCTGTGGCTGGACTTGACTCGCCGGGCGATGCCCGGGTTCGTGACCGGCCCTGCCTGCCTCGCCGCGTACTTGGCGTGGCGGGCGCACCAACCGTCGCTCGCCCGCCACTGCGTTGGCCGTGCGCTGCGCGACGACCCCGGCAACCCGTTCGCCGTTCTCATCCAGCAGCTGCTGGACGAGGACATACCGCCGCACCTGGCGCACTACATCGCGCTGCTGCGCAACGCCGGCGGCGCCGGGCGGTAGACACCCGCACCTCCACGGGTGCGTGCTCACCTCGCGTCGACGGGCCGGCTGGGGCGTGGGGCGTCCCAGCCTGTCCGCCGCCACGAGGCGGGGAGAGGAGGCCATCAACATGGCCACACACCACATCACGATGCCGCCACCCGCGGCACCGCCCGGCCACCACGGCCAACATCTGACCACACGAGCGAGCGCCACCGATGCCGAGGCACGGATCGCGCGGGCGAAACTCAGCTGGGTATTCGGCCCGAGCCGCGCTCATGTCACCGCCATGGTCGCTGAGCACGGCCCGCAAGCCGCCTACGAGCGGCTCTCCCACGGGGACGTCGCACGCGAGACCCTCCGCCCGGAGGTTCGTCATCGCCTCCGGCCGATCCGTGAGCAGGCCACCGACGGCGTCGCCGAGGCGATGACGTGGTGCCGGGTGGTGATCCCGGAGGACCCGGACTGGCCGGCCGGGATCAGCGACCTCACCCGCGTCGTCGGGTCCAGCCCGGTCTGCCTGTGGGCGCTCGGCCCCGCGCCGACACCACAGCCAGCCACCACGGTGACCGTCACCGGCACCGACGTCGCCACCCCATACGGTGTGTGGACCACCGACGAGATCGCCACCGAGCTCGCCGTCGCCGGCCGCACCGTCGTGTCGACCGGCATTCGCGGCATCGACGGCACCGCGCTACGGGCCGCGGCGGCCTGCGACGCAGCGGTGGCGGTTCTACCGTGCGGGCTGCGGCAGCTGTACCCGCAAGCCAGCGTCGACATGTACCGGCGGCTCGCCGTGACCGGGTTGCTGCTGAGCGCGTGGCCGCCGGACGCGCAAGCCAGTACCCGGCGGTGGTCGGCGAACCGGTCACTGCTCGCCACGGTCAGCGGCGGCACCGTCGTCGTTGAGGCCGCGCACGGCGCCGTAGCGATCGGCACGCTACAGCGGGCGTTGCGGTTCGGCCGCCGCGGCATGGTCGTGCCGGGGCCGGTAACCTCGACGGTGTCCGGCGGCTGCCACCAGCTGCTGCGCGCCGACCCGCGGGTCCGGGCGGTCACCAGCGCCGCCGACATCATCGCCGACCTCGCCACGGACCCCATCGCGGACCGCATCACCACACACGCGGCCATGTCGACGGGCGGTGCGTAGATGACGACGCCACCTGCGGTCCCGCCGCACCTGCTGGACCGGCCGCTCGCCGGCGGGCTCGTCGTACCGTGGATCACACCGGTCACCAACGCCGGCGTGTCGCTGTTCGGCAACATCGCCGAGGCGAACCAGCACCGGTGCCTGCGTGAGCGGCGGTGCCAGATCTGCGGTCGGCACCTGCCGGACACTGCGGTGCTGTTCGCCCGTCGGTCCGACCTGCTGCTGCAGTGCACGTCGGAACCGGCGACCTGCCCACCGTGCGCCGTGTACAGCGCCCGGGCGTGCCCGATGCTGTCCGGCGCCCGCACCACCTACCGCTCCGGCACGCATCCAGCGCTCGCCGACGCACCCGCGGACCCGCAGCGGCGACTGCGGCAGAGCGCGGCTGCGGAGCGATGGTTCGCCGTACACGTCCAGCAATACACCGTGATCCGCCACCCGGAAGTGCCGGACACCCTGGCCGCGTCATGGCGGCGGATACCCCCGCTGCGCATCGATCCGGCACTGGCGATCGGCGGGCCGGCCGCCTGACCCGGTAGCGCAACCGGCGCTGCCGGCGGCGTCCAGCACCGCGGGTGCACCGTTCACGGGCCGCACCACCGGTCGCACGTTCGCAGTCGCTCCCACCTGGGCCGACCCTCGGGTCCAGCGCACTGCCTACGCCAACCCGATGCCGGGTCCGCCACGGCACGTCGGCGGCGGACCCGGCACGTCGTCACCGGCATCGCCGCAGCCACGACGGCCATCACCGCGACACGCCGGCATTACCAGGCATTCCGACCGTCGACGCGCCGAGACCCTGCACCGCCACAGCGCCGGCCACCGTGTGCCGTTCGCCCGATCAGCGCGCACAAGCGCGCCCTTTCTGTGTTTTGTGGAGGTAACCATGACCACTCCCCTACGCCCGTCCGCACGCCCGTCGGCAGGATCACGTCGATGAGCGCCAAGATTCTTGGCCTCGTCGTGGCAGTGTGCGCCGCCGCCGTCGTCACCTGCGCCGCTGGCCTCGGCGTCCTAGGCGGACACGCCGCGTGCAGCAGCACACTCGAACCCGGCACCGCGTCGAGCACCTACAGTGCTGGCCAGGACTCCCCAGCGACGGCTCCCGCCACCACCGCGTCCGCGCCGACCAGCGACCAGACGACCCCGGTCTCGTTCGCGTTGCCCTGCACCGCGGACGGCGGCGAACTCGCCGGTGAGGTGATCGCCGCGCCTGCGGATTACCGAGTGCCTGCCGGCACGTCACCGGTCGCAGCGGCCGCGATCACCTGGGCACTCGCCCAGCTCGGCACCCCGTACACCTTCGGCGGCGACTGCACCGCTCCCCGCTCCGGCATCCCCGCCCGGCAATGCGACTGCTCGAGCCTGATGCAGATCGCGTACCGCCACGCCGGCGTCAACATCCCCCGCACGACCACCGAGCAGGTCCACGCCGGCGTCGGCGTCCCCGTCGATGATGTCGCACCGGGCGACCTTGTGTTCATTCCCGGCAGCGGCGGCACCCGCAGCAGCCCCGGCCACGTCGGCATGTACCTCGGCAACGACCTACTGATCCAAGCCCCACATACTGGCGACGTCGTCAAGATCAGTCCACTGTCGCGGTGGCGGAACCAGGTTGCGGCTGTCCGACGGGTCGTTGAATAGGACGGTTCAGATCATCGTCCCGGGTCCAGCTCCTCCATCGGAGGCGGCCATCAGATGGTGGCCGCCTTGTCGCATGTCCACGGGAGGACAGACCTCATCGCAACCCGCTCCGCGAACACGGTAGCCGCTCCATTCGCCACCGACTCCGGCCGACGCCCGGCCGACCGCGCACACGCACCTTCCGGGCACGGCCGACAGCCGTGCCCGGATTCCCGCACACGCCAGAGGAGGAATCCCATGCACGGCAACAGCTCCAGCGGCGCACGCCGCCGACGCCCCGACGTCACCCCGCAGGTCCCTGCCCTGCTGCACCGCGCCCAACTCGGCGACCGTAACGCCTTCGCCGAGCTCTACCGGACTTACCACGAGCCTGTCACCCGCTACGTCAACGTCCGCATGCGCGATCGTGACCGCGACGCGATCCCGGACCTCGTCCAGGAAGCGTTCACCGGCGCCCTGACCGAGCTGTCCACCACGCTGCTCGACGTCCGCGGCTGGTGCATCATCCAGGCCGCGAAGACGTGCATGCGCCACGACTGGTCGCGCCGCCGCTATACCCGCGCCGCACACACCATGCACCGTCACGCCGCCCTCGACACCACGCCCCCGCCCGTCGTCGATCCGGCCGCCCGGCCCGAACACATCACGTTCGTCCACGCGATGGCCCGGCTCACCGCCGCCGAACGCCGCGCGATCCAACTGCGCTACCTCGACGATTACCCCCGCGACGCAGCGGCCCGCCTCATGGACCGCAGCCCCGAGGCGATGCGGTGCCTGGAACGACGCGCCCTGCGCCGCATGCGAGCCACCTTCACCACCGCAGCGGCGACGTCATGACCGGCCCAATCACCGGGCCAGCGATCGATGGTAAGGAGCTGCACCGGCTGTGCGTGTTCGCGCTGGCGCTGACCTGCGGCCATCGCGTCACCCTGGCTGTCAACGGCTGGTATCCGGTCTCCGTCGCCTGCTGCGACCGGCTCGGCGGCACGATCCTGCACCCCCTACGCCTCTGACGTCGACTACGTCAGCGTCGTCTCCGAGGACTACGAGTACCGGCCCACCGGCAGCCCGCGAGAGCCGGACCAGCTCCTCGCCCGGCAGTCCCGCACCGACGAACCCCAGCGAGCTTCCAACGGCAGGTGGGTCAGCGCCGGACGCTATCCCGCCCGAGTCGGGACGGCCGACAGCCTCGACGGCACGACCGCGCCGGCAACGGCCCACTGACCCTCGTACCTCGAGGACACCGCCGGCACCGGCGTCAGCACCACAACAAACGGCCCGCCAGCGGCGGGCCGTCGTCATATCCACAGGACCCGGGACGCAACGCGCCTAGACAACGAGAGCGTCCCGGGCCTCCATCGAAATGGAGACCCCAGTGTTCATCACGATCCTCGTGATCGCCACCATCGCCGCGGCGATCCTCAGCATCGGCGTCGGGCTCGGCCGCCTCGCCGCCCGGCCAGCCCTCAACCGCACGTACCGCGAGCTTGCCGACGCGGCCTGGCAGCTCGCCCACGACCCGCTCACCGGACTGTTCAACCGCACCGGGCTGCACGCCGTCTACACCGGGCTCGCCGCCGCACCTGGACCGCAGCCGCTCATCGTCATGCTCCTGGACCTCGACGGGTTCAAAGCAGTCAACGACACCTACGGCCACGACGGCGGCGACACGCTGCTCATGGAGGTCGCAGACAGGATCAGCTCGATCACCGAGATCAACGGCGGTGCCGCCGCCCGACTGTCCGGAGACGAGTTCGTCATCATCCTGCCCGTCCGCGACCAGCAGATCGCCAGCCTCGCAGACACGATCGTCTCGGCAGTCGGCAGGCCCGTCCAGGTCGACACCGACAACGGGCCGGTCACGACCGCCGTCACCGCCAGCATCGGCGTCGCCGTCATCGAGAGCACCGACCACCTGCAAGACGTCGCCCTACACCGGGCCGACACCGCCATGTACCACGCCAAACACCAGGGCGGAAACCAGCACATCACCTACGCGCCCGGCATGACCATGCCCGACCGGCAACACCGTCGCGGACCCCGGCCGCGCGACCTGCGCCACAACCGCCCGGGGGTGACCGCATGATGCCGGCCCGCGACGAGATGGCGTGCGCTGTGTGCTTCGTACCGCTCAACGTCTTCAACGGCGAGTACGGGCACCCCCTGCACCACGACACCGACGGGCACCAGCCCGTCCCGGTACCGGTCCGCACCCTGGACACCGTGCGGCGCGTCTGCGACTTCTGCGGCGACCCACAATCCGCGTGGACGATCACGGGCGGCAACGTCGCCGTCCTCGGCGTCGGCGTCGGCGACCAGCAGGGCCTCCTGCAAGACCTGGGCGCGGTCTGGGCGGCGTGCGTGCCCTGCACCATCGACATCGAAGCAGGCCGCACCGATGCACCCGCCGAACGAGCCGCACGCCGAGCAGGGCTGCACCGCGACGCCGTCACCCGCGCCGCATACCGGACGCTGCATGCCGGGTTCCTCGCCGACCGGCGTCCCGGCCGAACGCTCATCACCACCACCGCCTGGCCCGACCTCACCCTCGATGCCCGCCACCTGCCGCGCATCCGCGACGGTCTCACCCGGCTCTGCCGGGGGCCGCTCGGCCTGCCTGCGACAACAACAGTTCCGTATCGCCGGACCGACCTGGCCGACTCACTGGACCGCGCACGCCTCTACTGGGTCGACGACGACTTCACCGACATGGCCGAAGCCGCCACAGCCGACCTTCCGGCAGTCACCGCCACCAGCAACCTCGCACCGTGCGACGACGGACTGCTCATCTGGTCCCGATCCATCGCACCTCGCGGCATCACCGCCGCCAGCTGGAAACGCCGCGACAACGCCACCTGGATCGTCCTCTACCGCGCCATCGGAGGCGGCCTGCGGGACGAAGCCATGCAGGCACTCCGCGGCGACGCCGGCTGGCTCACCCCGATCCGCGACCACATCCTCGACGCCGGCCAGCAACTCGGCGAGTGCGGAAGTCACCCGCTCGCGCCGGTTCTAGCCACCTGGCTCCTCATCGCTCAGGGCGCCGCCGAAACCGAACCCGCGGCGATCGACAAGAACGTCCGCAAAAAATACGCACGAGCGAAACGCCCACTACCCGACGTGCGAATCATCCACATTCGAACCCGCCACAACGCGAACACCGGCAGCTCCCGGACGGCGACCAGCAGGGCGTACACCAGCCGAGTCTGGGTAACCGGGCACTGGCGCGACCAGCCCTACGGACCAGGCCGAGCACTACGCCGCCCCGTCTACATCCATCCCCACCTTCGAGGCCCCAAGGATGCAGAGATCAAGCTCAGCACTACGGTGCGCATCCTAAGCAAACAAAAGCCAGACGATGCGCCGGAGGCCGACGTCTAACGCAGATCGATGTGGCGGCGGAGCACTTCCGCCGCCACATAACAACGCTTGTATGCGCGTCGCTCACCACCGAAGCGCCGGTGGTGCTGGCCTGACGGTGACCAGCACAGCCCTGCCCACGCGCACCAGATCTTGGCCAGGTGCATCGTCGTCTTTGAACGCGGGTTGCCTAAACGCAAATGCGGAGGCGATGCGGTGCAGTCCGTCCCTCCGTCCTCCCCATCCTCCGGCAGCTCCGCCATCGCCGTCACCCCGTAGGTGCGGCCGGCACTTTCGGCGGGTTCGGCGCGGCGGGTCAGGCGCTATTTCGCTCGCCGAGCTCCTGATGGGCATGGACCATGATGCGATGACGACTCCGCGAGAGCGCCAGCGGCTTTACTGGCAGGGGCAGGTCTACACCATGACCTGGATGAACGCCGCGAACCTGCAGGGCAATCGAATCCTCGACCACATCCGCAGACCTGGCACTGCAGATCTTGTGGAGCATGTCGCAACGCAAGTCGTGATCGCGTCGGACACGCTGACGTACCCGATCAGCCTCAGCCTCGTGCGCCGAGCTGCAACGTTGGCGATGCGGTACGCCGTTCCGACCCGCAGCGCCGAGATCCGCGATGCCGTGCAGTGCTTCGACTTGGCCGTACCAGCGACCGCAGACGTCCGGAACATCCTGTCCCACTTCGATGCGTACGCGGATGGAGGCGGTCACCTCCAGGCCGCCGGTGCGGTCGACCCGGGCTCGGGTCTTTGGCACACCATCCGCTACGTAACGCACGTCGGTACCGACGGCGATGTGATCGTCGACGCCCACTACATCAGCGTCTCCATCGACATGACGCAACCACCGATCGAACTGGACATTGTTAGCTCACTCCAAGCTGGCCACGACCTCACCGAAGTGGTGCTGAGCGACATACCATCCGCCTGAAAACGCCCGATGGCCGAACGACCCGGCCAACTTCAGCCCCGACCTGGGTCGATCGCCCTTTCGGTCACGGCACCGCCCTCGCCTACGCCGGGCACACCGCACTAGGTCGTGTGTCGAAGTCATAGCCATTCGTTGATCGCGGCGATGTGCAGGGTGGCTTCGTACCGGACGGCGAGCTTGTCGAAGCGGGTGGCGACACC
>NZ_JNYJ01000024.1 GCF_000716715.1 Dactylosporangium aurantiacum
GGACCTGCCACCAGCCGCGTTTGAGACACTGCACCAAGCCCGCCTCACCGAGGCAGGCCCCCAACCCGTTTAGCCGCTACCAAACCCGGGGCGGTTCACTTCGAGTTCAGCATCGACTGCTTCGTCTGCAACCGCACGGACCGCACCACCACGCTCACATACGGCGCCGAACAAGGGATCTGTTCCGGGAGCAGCAGCGCCGGTCCGCATCCCGCGCCGACCAGAGTCTCGGCGTTCGACGAAACTTCCGAGCGAGAACGATCCGTCTTGCATGTGGTGGTGGACTACTGGTGGGCTCCGTTCCATGACGCCAAGCGCAACCGTCCGTCCTCCGCATTGACGCAACGTCCGTGGATTCGCTTGTACGTCGGCTACCTATGCCCTCATTCGAACGAATCGGGTCGATTCTGTGTGCAGAGTAACGTGCGCCGGCCGCAGGCGCTGACCTGCAAACAGTGCGAGCAGCCTCTCGCACACAGCCGCGATGCGCCGCGCATCCAGCTTATGACGTGAACCGGCCCGCCACTGCCACCACGACAGAGCGGCATCCGCTCATCGGCATGAGCGCTCATGGATCGAAGGCTGCTTCAGGCTTGCCGGACCACGGAGCGTAACGGTCACGGACGAGCCGGCGCGCACGGCCAGCGGCAACCAGTGTGAACTGGAGTGTGTCCGGGCCCGGTTCCGGGCTTGTGCGGTGCAGTGCTGTTGCCCGAGACGCGGCCGCCGATGCGTCGACGACGACACGGCTTCAGGGCATCGGTGAGGGCGGACCGCGCGAGCAGTGGGACCGCACGCCGCGCCGGCTTCCGGCGGCCCACCTGCATGCCTGCCGGGTTGGGTCAGCGAGCACTCGGCCGCCCGGGCCATAATCCTCTGCTGTCGTCACATCGAATCGGGGGAGACAAATGTCGCGTCAGGACAACATCGAAGCGCCGGCGCCGTTCCGGCTGGCCGCTGATGAGCATGGGTTGGGCGCGGTACTGCGGATGATGCAGTCCACCTCCGTCATCGATTCGATCCGGGGGAAGTTCCTCGTCATCGGTGTGCACGAGCAGGGCGCGGTGATCGGTTTCGCGAATGATCCTGAGCCGTTCGCGTTCCGCTTCGACACCGTGGAGACGTTCATCCATCAGGCCGTCGCGAAGTACGTCAACGGCGGCTATCTCTACACCGACACCACGTGCTGGCTCACGTTGTCGGACGGCCGCAGTTACCGGGTCAAGGGCCGCAGCGGCGGTTCGGAACGGCACATCGTGGAGGACTTCCGTGATGTGGCCGACCGGCGTATCGCCATGATCCAATTTCCCCGGGCGCAGGCCTCGCTGCGCGCCGGGAAGACGGTCCAGTTCGGGCGCATCGCCGCCGGGCCCGACGGGCTGTCGGTGCCGAAGCTGTTCGGCAGGACCAAGACGCTGGCCTGGGCCGGCATCGACAAGCTGGAGCTCAAGTCCGGCTACGTCAGGATCAAGGCCAAGGATCGCCGGCGCGCGTGGACCGCCGAGCCCATCGAGACCGTTCCCAACGTGACGACGCTCGCCTCGTTGATCCACGCCGCGTCGTCGGCGGCCTGATGCCCCACGCACCGAGCCGGCGAACGTGCGTCGACAACGCCGTTCACCGTTTCGGACCGGTCGAAGGCGCCGTTCTGGCGATCCTGTCGTTCGCGGCCGCGCCCGCCCGCGCCGACGTGACCGTCCGTCGCGCGGATCACCCCGCCCGAGGGATGGGCGGAGCAGCAGCTCTTCTCCACGAACTACGCCGTCAGCGGGGCGGCCCGCACGGGGCGGATCGACGTGGGGGTCTCGCTCGGTAAGACGCCGACCTTCCCGTCGAACCTTCCCATCAACGTCCTGCAGGTCCACACCAGCGGCGAGATCGTCCGCGGCCTTCACCAGGACGGTCGATGCATCGCTGGAGCCTCAACCGGCGGGGCCCACCGTTCAAGGAGCGTGTTCCATGACCATCAGAAGACGCCGTGTCATCGCCGCTGCCACGGTCGCCGTCGCCGCGGCCGCGACCACACTGGTCGGCGGCAGCCCGGCCTTCGCCAACGTCACCGTCACGACATTGACGTCCGGTCTGAACGTGCGCGACTGCTACCACCCGACGAAGGCGGCGTATCCGGGCTACGGCTGCACCACGATCGTCGCGAGCCTCGAGAACAACCTGTCGATCAGGCTCGTCTGCCAGCACGCGGGAGACGGCGTCGGACCGCAGAACGACTACTACTGGGACTACATCCTCTTCCCGGCGACCAGCGCGCACGGCTCCGGCGAGGGCTACGTCACCGACTGGTACGTGAACACGGGTGTGTCGTCCCCGCCGTTCCGCGACACCCGCGTGCCGATCTGCGACTACTGACCGGTGGCGTAACCCAGGACCAGCCCGCCGGGCACCGGGCCGTGCGGCCGGCGCCCGGCGGTATCGGCGGTGCCGTCACAGGTAGACATGGCAGGCGACGCCCTCGTCCACGTACCCGTACTTGGCGACCGCGTTGTCCCGCTCGGCCACCGACGTGGTGTAGAGGTGATCGCCGCCGGCCGGGCTGTACAGCCGCAACAGTGCGGTCGAGGCGGCGCTCGTCGCCGGTGGCCTGCTCTGGGGCGGCGCCTGGGTCTCCGCAGAGGGCGGGCTGGACGGCTCAGACCCCATCGCCGAGCTCACGCGGGACTTCACGGGATACCCCACCGAAGGCATGCCGCTCCTCCACGTTCGACGGTGTTCTCCGTCATGCGTACGGGAGGCTCCGGGTGCCCGCAACGACCCTCCGGTTCGAATGTGCGGCCACCCGGCGACTGTGCGTCGACGCGACTCCCCCGGCCGGTCAGCGCTCCGCCAGCTGGTCGCGGCGGCGGGTCAGGTACGCGATCTCGGCCGTGTTCCCCGCCGCCGAGATCGCCGCGTCGTACGCCATCCGCGACTCCTGACTCCGCCCGAGCCGGCGCAGCAGATCGGCGCGGGTCGCGTGGAACGCGTGGTACCCGTTCAGCCGGTCGCCGAGCCGGTCGACCGCCGCGAGCGCCACCTCCGGGCCGTCGAGCTCGGCGACGGCGATCGCCCGGTTCAACGCCACGATCGGCGACGGGTCGAGGTGGGTCAGCTGGTCGTACAGGGCGACCACCTGCGACCAGTCGGTGTCGCGGATGTCGCGCGCGGAGGTGTGCACGGCGTTGATCGCGGCGAGGATCTGGTACCGGCCGGGCGGCTCGCCGCTGCGCAGCCGCTCCCGGACCAGGCGGTGCCCTTCGGCGATCAGGGAACCGTCCCAGGCGCCGCGGTCCTGTTCGTCGAGGGTGACCAGCTCGCCACCGGCGGAGACCCGGGCGGCGCGGCGCGCCTCGGTGAGCAGCATCAGCGCCAGCAGGCCGGCGACCTCGCCGTCGTGCGGGAGCAGGGCGCGCAGCAGGCGGGTGAGCCGGATCGCCTCGGTGGTCAGGTCGTGCCGGACCGGGTCGGTGTCGGGGCCGGTGGCCAGGTACCCCTCGTTGAACACGAGGAACAGCACGGCGAGCACGCCGGAGACCCGGGCGGGCAGGTCGTCGGCGGACGGCATCCGGTACGGGATCCGCGCCGCCTTGATCTTCGCCTTGGCGCGGGTGATCCGCTGCCCCATCGCGGTCTCCTGCACCAGGAACGCGCGGGCGATCTCGGGCACGGTCAGGCCGCCGAGCATCCGGAGCGTCAACGCCACCCGGGTCTCCATCGCCAGCGCCGGGTGGCAGCAGGTGAAGATCAACCGGAGCCGTTCGTCGTCGATGGGGCCCGTCGGTTCGGGTGGCTCGTCGTCGTGCAGCATCTGCGCCTGCTTCTGCTTGTCGTCGCGCTTCAGCTCCCGGCGGAGCCGGTCGATGGCGTGCCGGTTCGCCGTCGTGGTCACCCACGCGCCCGGGTTCGGCGGCACGCCGTCGCCGGGCCAGCGCTGCACGGCGGTCGCGAACGCCTCGGCCGCGGCCTCCTCGGCGACGTCGAGGTCACCGAAGCGCCGGGTCAGCGACGCGACCACCCGCGCCCACTCCTCACGGTGGACCCGGGTGATCACCGCATGCACGTCGGTCACGGTCACTCGCTGTGGAAGGGTCGGACCTCGACCTTGCGGTTGCACGCCTTCGACCCGGCCGCGGCCAGCTTCAGCGCCACGTCCAGGTCGGGCACCTCGATGATCCAGAAGCCGGCGAGGAACTCCTTCGACTCCACGAACGGCCCGTCGGTGAACAGCGCCTCCCCGCCGCCTCTGCCGTCCACGACGGTCGCGGTGTCCGGCGCGGTCAGCCCGCCCGCGAACACCCACTGCCCGTCGGCCTGCAGCTGCTCGTTGAACACGTCGATCGCCGCGGCCTCCTCCTCCGTGGCGAGGCCGGGCTGGTCGAAGATCACCGACAACAGGTACTGCATCCGTTCATCATCTCCCGCGTCGCCGGCCGCCCCCGTCGAGCGGCCGCTCACCCGTGCAACGAACGCCGCCGCCCCGATCCGACAGCACCGCCCCGACGTTTTTCAAGATTTTTCCGCCGGTACGGCCACCGCCCGGCCCGACTCAGGCGATGCGGCGGATCCGCCGTACCGCCAGCCACACCAGCAGCACGGCGAGCGCGACGAAGATACCCGTCTCGGCCCACTGGAACCACCAGAACCGCTCCCCCGGCTGGTACACCTGATGGTTGCGCAGCTCGGCGCTGAACCCGCCGAGGCACTCGGCGGCGTCGTCGGGCGCGCAGATGATCGCGCCGGAGGTGACGATCGTGCCGTCGGGCCGGCGCACGTCCGAGCTCAGCACCCAGCTGCCGAGGCTCATCTGGCCGAGGTTGGCGGCCGCGTCGGACACGACCGGGAAGTCGTTGGTGACCGGGGTGGCCAGCCGCGGCCGTACGAACAACGCCACCACGATCCGGGCCGCGATGAACGCCGACAGGGTGAGCCCCATCGCCGGCACCACCTTCGACGACAGCACACCGGCGGCGATGCCCAGTGCGACCGCGAACAGGCTGTAGCCGACCGGGGCCACGCCCTGCACGTCGAAGAAGATCTGCTGGAAGCGGCTCTCGGTGTACGCGAGCGGCTCGTACCACCAGGAGATGCCCAGCCCGTAGACGACCGCCAGGACCGTCACCGCGCCGCCGAGCAGGCCGACCTTCGCCAGCGCCCAGTGGCGGCGGCTCACGCCCTGGGTCCAGATCATGCGGTGGGTGCCCTGCTCGAGCTCGCGGGCGACCAGCGGCGCGCCCCAGAACAGCCCGAACAGCAGCGGCACGACCAGCAGCAGGACACACACGTAGATGTACGAGTCGTACCTGGTGGCGAACTCGTGGAAGCCGTCGCAGGGCGTGTCGACGGCGCTGGCCGGGCAGCCCCGAACCACGAGCCGGTCGAAGTCGCGGTGCATCGCCAGGCCCGTCGGCACGATGAACGCGGCCAGCGCCGCGAGCCCGAGCACGGTGTACAGGGCCTGCTTGCGGTGCTGCCGCCAGGTCAGCCACATCATGCCGGCACTCCCCACGCCTCGTGGTTGGCCCGGGCGTCGCCGCTGTCGAGGTACGCTAGGATGAGGTCTTCCAGACTCAGCTCGTGCACCGTCCACGCCGGGTCGCTGACCGGGCCGTCGACCCGCGCGACCAGCGTCGACTGCCGGTCGGTGTGGCGGGCACGGACCACCGCCGCGACCCCGCCGACCGGCCCGCCGTCGTGGCGCGGGCCGACGAGCTGCCGGTGCGCGGCCACGATGTCGTCGACCGCGCCGGTCAGGTGCACCCGGCCGGCCTGCAGCACCACCAGGTAGTCGCAGGAGCGTTCGAGGTCGGCCAGGATGTGCGAGGACAGCAGCACGGTCGTGCCCGACTCGGCGACCCCGCCCATCAGCGACTGCAGGAACTCCCGCCGCGCGAGGGGGTCGAGGCTCGCCACCGGCTCGTCGAGCAGCAGCAGCCGGGGCCGCTTGGCGAGGGCCAGGGCGAGCGCGACCTGGGCGCGCTGCCCACCGGAGAGCTTGCCGACGGGTGTCCGCGGCGGGATTCCGGCCTGGGCGAGCCGGGTCCGGGCGAGGGTGGCGTCCCACCGCCGGTTCACCTTGCCGCCCATGATGACGAGGTCGTCGGCGGTGAAGTCGCGGTACAGCGGTGTGTCCTGCGCGACGAACCCGATCTCGGCGAGGGCGGCCGTGTTCTCGTACGGCGTCTCGCCGAACACCCGCACCGCACCCGCGTCAGGGCGTTGCAGGCCGACCGCCAGGTGCAGCAGCGTGGTCTTGCCGGAGCCGTTGGGCCCGACGAGGGCGGCGATCCGGCCGGCCGGCAGCCGCAGGGTGCAGTCTCGCAGGGCCCATCGCGCCCCGTACCGCTTGCCGAGGCCGTCGGCCTCCAGCACGTGCTCCATCTCGAGTCCTCTCATGCCAGCTCCTCCTGCAGGAGGTCGGCCTGTCGCGCGGCACGGATCGTCGTCTCGACCAGGGCGGTCACGTCCTCGTCGCTCAGCCCGGCCGCCTGCGCCCGGCGCAGCCACCCGAGCAGCTCGGCACGCAGGTCGGCCTGGTTGGCCAGCGACTCGCCGGCGAGGGTCCGGGTGACGAACGTGCCGACCCCGGGCCGCCCCTCGGCGAGCCCTTCGATCTCCAGCTCGCGGTAGGCCTTGAGGACCGTGTTCGGGTTGATCGCCAGCGACTGCGCGACGTCCCGGACCTTCGGCAACCGGTCCCCCGGCACCAGCAACCCGACCCGCAGCGCCTGCTTCACCTGCTGGACCAGCTGCATGTAGGTGTTCACCTTCGACCGGCCGTCCAGCACGAACTCAATCACCGCCCACGGCCCTCCTCTGTTGTCCTACGACAGTAGGACTATAGGACAACCCGGCGGGAACGCGCTGCCCCTCGGCCGCCCGAACCTCACTCGGTGCAGATGAACCTGGCGTCGGCCCAAACCGCGGCCAACGGCCCGGACCGGTCCTCGACCACCAGGTCGACGTGCCTGACGTCGCCGAGCTCCACCATCAGCTCACGGGTCTCACCGGCCGGCACGGGGTCGGTGGCCACCACCACGACGCCGTCGACCACGACCGCGAACTCGGCGGCACCGTCGCCGTGGACCGGATCGACCCCGACCGTGACGCCGAAGCGCTCACAGGCCGGCGGGTACAGGCGGACCGTGCTCGGCGTGTGGACGCCGAGGCCGCGCTCGAAGGCGACGCCGGCCAGCACGATCGGCGCACCGTCGTCGGGGTCCTCGCCGCCGTTGGTACGGTCCCGCTCGACCGGACCCAGGCCGTTGCGGACCGCCGTGTACGGCAGGTCGGTGACGTACTGGATCTCCTCGTACGTCGGCTGGCGCTCCTCGCGCTGCGTGGTGACGTTGCCCGCCCACCACACGGTCACGGCCGACAGGGCGACCGCCGAGCCGAGGAAGCCGGCCAGCAGGCCACGCCCGTTCGGGTCACCCGCCGTCACCGCGCCGGGCCCGGACCGCACCGCCGGCACCAGCCGGGGCGGGCGGCGCGCGGCGAGGTCCTCGACCCAGCCGAACGCGAGGGTCGCCACGACGGTCCCGGCGACCACGATCAGCGTGGTGACGGTCCGCGATGACCAGGTGGCGTCGCCCGCCGCCGCGTACACCAGCGGCGCGATCCCCAGGAACGGGAAGTGCCACAGGTAGATGGTGACCGCTCGGGCGTTGACCAGCGCGATCCACCGGTCGAGCCGGCCACCCGGCCGGATCCAGGCCATCGGCTGGTCGCCGCGCAGCACCACGGCGACGAACGCCGCCGACCACCAGCCGTTGGCGACCGGATGGTGGTTGAGGTCGAAGTCGCCGCGGGCGGCACCGTGCCACAGCAGCCACACCGCACCGGCCGCGGCGCACCCGGTGACGAGCACCGCGAACACCCGCGCGGGTATGCGGTGCAGGAGGCCGTCGCGGTGCGCGTACCCGATGAGCCAACACCCGAGGTAGATGGACAGGTCCCTGGTGAGCGACTCGAACGACCCGGCGATCGTGAACAGCTGGTAGTGCAGCGTCACCGGCAGCAGCAGCGCCACGGCCAGCACCGGCACCGGCCACGCGCGGAACACCCGCAGCGTCACCGGCGACAGCACCACCAGCCACAGGTACGCCACCAGGTACCACAACACGGCCGTGGTCATCCAGCCCCACTCGGCGGCCCCCGGCGGCGGCCACTTGACCGGCAGCACCCACCACAGCAGGTCGATCCGCTCCCGGGGCTCGTCCAGGAACGGCCCCCACCCGTGGGCGAGGTTCAGCGGGAGCATGATGAGCGCGTACGCCCACAGCGGCGGCAACAGCCGGCGCAGCCTGCCGCGCACCACCCGATCCGGCGACCGGTCCAGCGACTGTGCGGTCAGCGACCCGGCGAGGGCGAACATGAGCCCCATCGCCGGGAACACGACGGTCAACCAGCCGAGCCCCGTGCCGTGGTAGACCACGACCCGCACGACGGCGGCCGCCCGCCACGCGTCGATGTACCGCTCCCGCCCCTTCCCCGGCGCGACCTGCGCCACCAGCTGGGGAACGACACGTGCGCGAGGATGCATGAGCTGAGCCTGACGTCGAAACGGACACCGATCGCCGACCAGACTTCCCGGCACGCCTGCCGGGTACCTTACCCGCGGCCCCCCGAGCGGACCAGCCGGACCAGGTCACCGCCCCTGCCCGACCGCCCGGTCGCTCCTGCGACGGACGGGGCCCGGCGGTGCCGACGCGGACGGAAGGGTCAGATCTGCACCGCCTGGCCGCGGTGCAGCGGCGCCGACGGGGCCGGCTGGGTGCGGACCGCGACACCGAGGGCGGTGAGCAGCACGCCGTACAGGCCGACCGCGACGGCGAGGGCAGGGGTGGCGACCAGGACGATCATGGCGGCGAGCCAGACGCCGGTGGCGAGGGCGACGAAGCGGCGCCAGCCGCTCCACCGTGCGGCCCGCACCGCGGCGATGCCCGCCACGACGAACCCGGCGGCGGACAGGGCGGTGCCGACCCCGAAGGTGGCGCCGACGAGGCTGGGGCCGGTGGCGTCGAGCCGCTGGTCGGCGACCGGGATGGAGAGCAGTTCGGCCGCGAACAGCACGGCGGTGCCGGTCAGTGCCAGCACCGTGCCGATGCGGGCGGCACGCCCCTCACCGGCGGCGCCGCTGCGGGCGAACCCGAGCACTCCGGCGAAGACGAGCGCGTGGAAGACCGCGTACACGATCGACACCGGCACGAGGGCGTCGCTGGACCACGGATAGCTCCACATGTCGTCCGGGACGTCGGTGGCCGGTTGGACGACGCCTTGCACGACGATGCCGGAGATCGCGGTGAGGGCGCCGCCGACGGCGCCGAGGAGGCCGAGCTGCCGCACGGTGGTGGTCTGGCTCATGATGTACCTGCCTTTCGAGATGGCGGATCCGCGCTGGTGGTTGATCCCGGATTCACGCTAGGAACCGGTGGCCCGGGTCGTCTTCGGCGCCAGTACCGCACGTGCGATGGCGCGACCGCGCGGCCCGGATGCGTGCCAGCACTGTTGGCCGGGCCCCGCGGCGCCGTCACACTGAGGCGGTGCGAAGGGTTCGCGTGGCTCACCTGCCGGCCTGGCTGTTCGGCCTGACGGCCGCGGCCGAGCTGGCGGCGGTGCTGCTGTCGTGGGGTCTGGAGCCGCCGTTCGACACGGTCATGTACGCCGTCTACGCCCTGGTGACCGCGGGCGCCGGCGCGCTCGTCGCGGCCCGGCACCCGGGCAACCCGATCGGCTGGCTGTTCTGCGGCTTCGCCCTGCTCAACGCGCTCGCCTCGGACCTGGCCCAGGGCTGGGGGATGCGCGCGACCGCCGAGGGCTGGCCGGGGGCTGCGGTCGGCGAGGGGATCACCGCGGCGAGCTGGCTGCCGAGCGGGTACGGCTGGATGCTCACGTTCCTGCTGTTCCCGGACGGGCGGCTGCCGGGCCCGCGGTGGCGGGCGGTGCCCTGGGTCGGCGCGGCCGGGCTGCTGCTGGCCGGGCCCGGCTGGGTGATGAGCCCCGACCGCGGCCGGGACTTCGCGTCCGGCCGCAACCCCGTGGCGGTCGAAGCGGTGCCGACCGGTGCGCTGGTGGCGGTGGGCATGACGCTGTTCATCGGCGCGCTGGTGGCGTCCGCGGGCTCGCTCGTGGTCCGGTACCGCCGGTCGGCGGGCGAGCGGCGCCAGCAGTTGAAGTGGTTCGCGGTCGCGGCCGCGGCGGCCGGGCTGGTGCTGCCGCTCAGCTTCGTGTTCTGGTACGTCACCCCGGCCGCCGCCCAGATCGCGGCGGCGGTCTCGCTCACCCTGCTGCCGCTGGTCGCCTGCCTGGCGATCCTGCGCTACCGCCTGTACGACATCGACGTCATCGTCGACCGGACCGTCGTGTACGCCACCGTCACCGCGGTCCTCGCCGCCGGGTACGCGCTCACCACCCTGACCCTCGGCACGACGCTGGGCCGGGGCTCCGGCTGGGTCACCGCCGCGGCCACGCTCGTCGTGGCGGTCGCGTTCCGTCCGCTGCGTGACCGGGTGCAGGACATGGTGAACCGGCGGTTCCACCGCGCCCGCTACCAGGCGGCCCGGCGGATGACCGACTTCCTCGAGGCGTTGCGCGCGGGCCGGGCCGCACCCGAGCAGGTGCAGGGGGTCCTGCGCGAGCTGACCGGCGACCCGCGGCTGCGGCTGCTGCTGTTCCTGCCGGAGAGCCAGGTGTACGTCGACCTGGACGGCGTACCCGCGACCGACGCCGGCGGCGGGCCGGGCGGCCGGATCGACGTCGAACGCGCCGGCCGCCCCGTCGGCCGGGTCGAGCCGGCCGCCACCGCGGCGGACCCGATGCTGCTGCGCAGCCTGATCGAGTCCGGCGGGCTGGCGATCGAGATCGCCCGGCTCGACGTCGAGCTGCGCCGGCAGCTGGCCGAGGTGCACGCCTCGCGCACCCGGATCGTCAACGCCGTCACCGAGGAGCGGCGGCGGCTGGAACGCGACCTGCACGACGGCGCCCAGCAGCGTCTCGTCACCATCGGCCTCGCGCTGCGGCACGCGCAGCACCAGCTGGCCGCCGCCGCCGTCGACCAGGCGAGCGTGACCCTCGACGAGGCGGTGGTGCAGGTGCGGATGACCATCGACGAGCTGCGCGAGCTGGCGCGCGGCCTGCCCCCGGCCCAGCTCGACGCCGGTCTCGCCCCGGCGTTCCTGGACCTGGCCCGCCGCGCCCCCGTCCCGGTCGAGGTCAGCGCACCGCCGGAGCGGTACGACCGCGGGATCGAAGGGGCCGCCTACTTCATCGGCTGCGAAGGGCTAACCAACGCCGTCAAGCACGCGCGGGCCACGAGCATCTCGCTGCGCGCCCACCGCGACGACGGCCGGCTGATCGTCACCGTCGCCGACGACGGCATCGGCGGCGCCGTCCCGGTCCACGGCTCCGGTCTCAGCGGCCTGGCCGACCGGGTCACCGCGCTGGGCGGTGTCCTGCGCATCGACAGCCGGCCCGGCGCCGGCACGACACTGACCGCGGAGCTGCCATGCGGGTCGTGATCGCCGAGGACCAGGTCCTGCTGCGCGCCGGGCTGGGGCGGCTCTTCGCCGACGGCGGCCACGACGTCGTGGCGTCCCTGGGCGCCGCGGACACCCTGCCGGCCGCGGTGGCCACCGCCGAGCCGGACCTCGTGGTCGTGGACATCCGGATGCCACCGACCTACACCGACGAGGGCGCCCGGGCGGCCCGCGAGCTCAAGCGGCTGCGTCCGGACCTCGGCGTCCTCGTGCTCTCCCAGCACGTCGAGACGACGCACACCGTCGACCTCATCACCCTGGCCGGCTTCGGCTACCTGCTCAAGGACCGGGTCCTGGACGTCGGCGACTTCCTGTCCGCCGCCGAACGCGTCGCCCGTGGCGGCTCGGCGCTCGACCCTCACCTGGTCGCCACCCTGCTGTCCGGCCGCGCCGCCGACGACCCGCTCGCCGCGCTGACCGACCGCGAACGCACCGTCCTGCAACTGATGGCCGAAGGGCTCACGAACACCGGCATCGCGAAACGCCTGTACCTCAGCGAGCGGACCGTCGAGGCCCACGTCCGGCACGTCTTCGGCAAGCTGGACCTCCCCGACAGCTCCGACGGCCACCGGCGCGTCCTGGCCGTGCTGACCCACCTGAGCGCGGCCCGGCGCTGACCGCCCACCGCCCGTCGTCAGGCCCGGCCCGGGGCCGGTTGGGTCGCCGGCGGGTCCTCGCCGGCGAACAGTGCCACCACCAGGTCCGTGAGGGCCGGATCCGCCAGCGGCACCACGGCGAGGAACCGTGGTGTCTCCGGCCGGGTCGCCAGCGCGCGGGCCAGCTCGGCGCGGCAGCGTTGCTGGTCCACGGCCGCGCCGGCGCGCACGCAGGCGGCGACCGCACGGTCCGCACCCGCGCCGCCCTCCCGGGACCACAGGCTGGCGTAGGACTCGTCCAGCACCGCACGGGCGCGGGCGGTCTCGCCGGCGCGGGCATACGCCTGGGCCCGCGCGGCGAGGGCCGGCACCCGGTGGTCCGGGTGCGCGGCCGTGAGGCGCTCCAGCAGCGCGTCCGCGCGGTCGGGCTCGCCCAGGTCGGCGGCGGCGACGGCGAGCTTGGACAGTTCGCCGCTGGTCGCGTACGGGGCGGCGCCCGGCCAGCCGAGAGCGGCGCGGGTGCCGGCGTCGAGCAGGAACCGCACGAGGTCGGCGCGGCCCCGGGCGGCGGCGACGGTGGCGAGCGCGGTGACGGCGTCGGCGACCGGCGGGGCGCCGGCCGCGGCCTGCGCCGCGGCGGCGTCGAGGTCACCGCGGACCGCGTCGGCCAGCGGCGCCGGCCGCCGGGCCAGGTCGCAGAAGCCGGCCACCAGCGGGCTGCCCGCTTGCAGCGCCAGCACCGCGATCCGGGTCGCCGGATCCTGCGGCCCCGTCGGCGGCGGTGCTTCGCCGGCCCGGGTCAGCAGCGCCAGCGCGGCGTCGAAGCGACCGTCCCTGGCCGCGCCGACCGCGGCGCCGCACAGGACCCGGGCCCGGTCACCGGGGGCGTCCACATCGGACAGCCAGGCGGCGTCCACAAGGGACAGCCGCCCGGCGGCCTCGGCGAGGGTGGGCCGCATGCGGGCGCGCAGGTCCCGGTCCCCGGCGGCCAGCGCCAGCAGCTGCGGCGCCAGATCGAGGCGGCCGGTCTCCGCGACCGCCTCGGTCAGCGCCAGCAGCTCCCAGAACGGCAGCCGGCGCCGGCTCATCGCGAGCAGCACCCGCTCCGCCGCCTCGGGCCGCCCCGACTCGGCGAGGGCGACGACGAGGTCCAGCCGCGGCTCGTCCTGCTGCCGCCGCGGCCGCTCGATGCCCAGTGCCAGTACACACGCCTGGTCGAACAGCGCCCCGGCCCGCTCGTGGTCGCCGGCCTCCGCGACGGCGCCCGCCATGCGGGTCAGCGCCGCCAGCCGGGCGTCGGGGTCCGTGATGCCGGCGACCAGTCCGGCCGCGGCGGACCGGTCGCCGAGCAGCTCGTACCCGGTGGCGAGGCGGGCGTGCAGGCGGTGGCGGCTGTCGGCGTACCCGAGCAGCGGCACCGCCGCCGAGGCGCGGTCGAGATACCGGCGGGCCCGCACGGGCTCGCCGATGCGGGCGGCCGCGACGGCCAGCTCGGTCAGCGACAGCAGGACCTCCCGCAGCCGCAGCTCGTCCGCGCCGTGGAGGACCGCGGCACCGTGCCGCGCCGGCAGCCGCCCGGCGGCCTCGTCCAGCAGGCGGCCGGCGCCGGGGCCCGCCGCGCGGGCGAACGCCGCGAAGACGCGGGCGGTGTACGCCGGGTCGCGCGCGTCCGGGAACGACCGCGCCGCCGCGTCGGCGCCCCGGACCTCGGCCGACGCGAACGCGATCAGCGACAGGAAGTACGCCCGCATCTCGCCGCTGCGCAGCCCGTCGACCTGCCGCTCGGCGTCGGCGACGAGCACGCCGGCGCGGTGGCGGTCACCGATCGCGGCGTACGCCTGCGCGACCTTCGCCAGCGCCTCGGCCCGCCGGTCGGTGTCGCGGCCGTCGGCGCGGCGTCGCAGTGCCGACTCCGCCTCCTGCAACAGGTCGCGGGCGAGGCCGACCCGGCCGAGGGTGGCGGCGGCCCGCCCGAGGACCGCGAGGTCACGGGCGGTGAACCACTCGAACGGATGCTGCCGCGCCGGGTCCCGGGCCGCCTCCAGCATGCGGTGGAACCGGCGGGCGTCGCCGCGGGCCGCCGCGACCTCGGCGAGGCCGGCGTACGCCTGGGCCGCGGCCCCGATGTGCGCGGCGAGGAACTCGGCGCGGTCCCAGTCGCCGCGCCGCGCCCACGCCACCGGCACCGCGGCCGGGCAGCCGTAACTGCGGTCGGCGAACAGCTCGACCAGCCGGTGCCGGCGCATCGCCGCGACGCACGCCGCCCGCAGTTCGTCGCCACCGGTGGCCAAGGCATCGGTCATCGTGTCATTCCACCAGAAGCGGGCTACCCGTCGCGGGTCAGCCGCCACGCGCCGAACGGGTTGTAGAAGAAGGAGTCCTCCTCGTACCGGTCGCACGGGCGGTGCTCGACCGTCCAGCGGGGCGCGTCGACCGCCACCCGGAAGCCCTCGCCGTCGTGCAGGACCGGGTCCTCCAGCAGCAGGTAGCCGGCGAACGCGTCGATGGTCGGCACGTCGTCGAGGGTACCATCGACGATCTCGACCTCGGGCGCGCCGAGCAGGTGCATGCCGCAGCTGAACAGGACCCCGTCGTCGTCGCTGATCGGGCGCTTGACCCAGGCGTCGTACAGGCTGACGACGTGGTCGTCCTCGGTCGGCGCGGTGGCGGCCCGGTCGGCGATCGCCAGCCAGCGCTCGCGGCCGTGGGTGAGGCCGCTGCTCTCGTTCTTCACGGCGGTCGCGCCGGCGCGCAGCAGGGCCGCCGTCAGCGCCAGCATCTGGCCCGAGATCGTCCAGGCGGACACCGAGTGGATCGGCGGCGACAGCACGTAGGCGACGGTGTCGTGCGCCGCCACGGCCGCCACGTCGGCGTCGGTGAACGTGGCGTTGGCCAGTGACACCTGGAACGCGACCGGCATGCGCGGGTCGGGCGCGGTCCTGGCGTCCGCGGGGTCGAAGGTGGCACCGGCATGGGCCGCGCGCACCACCTCGCCGACGGTGTCGAGGTCGAGGCCGGTGCCGAGGACACACAGCACGTGCCGTGGGTAGATGTGCTGCGGGCGGAACGGGTACGAAGGCATGACGACGATCATGACGGCACCGGTCAAGGCGGCCGGGCGGCTGTCGTCCGCCACGACGGGGTGGGGTTCCCGGCGGGCCAGCTGGAGGAGGCGGCGCGGGCCGGGCGGCTCGGGGTGCGGCAGTCGGTCCTTGGCCGGATACAGGATCTCGGCGGGACGACGGCCGTCAAGAGCCGCCCGGGGATCGGGACGGAGGTCGAGCTCTGGCTCCCCTTCCGTCCCTGAGGGTCGGCGACCCCCGGACGTTCGTCCAACCGCCCGGCGGGTTCGCCTCGGGTGGTCGTCACGCCCTGCTGCTCGGCGTCACGGCGTGCCGGTTGCGGTCCCCGGTCCAGGCCGCTTCGAGGATCGCGGTCAGGCTGGCGGTGTCGGTCGGACCAGGATGGTTCTGCATCAGGCGGGTGATGCCCCCCGCCACTTCCGCGAAGCGCGGGAGGTCGGCGCGGGCCACGCCGATGTCCGCCAGGGTGGCCGGGATGCCGATGTCGGCGAGGAGCCCGTCGAGCCAGGTGAGGAACATGTCCGCGCCCTCGGCGTCGGAGGCGCCGGCCACGTCGAGCCCGCACACCCTGGCGAGGGTGGTCAACCGGTCGCCGATGGTGTCCCTGACCGCGTCCAGCGCGTAGGGCAGCAGCAGCCCGACGCCCAGGCCGTGCGGCGTGTGGGTGGCGGCGCCGACGAGGTACTGGAACGCGTGCGGGGCCGCGTTGCCGGCGTGGGAGAACGCGAGCCCGGCGAGCATCGACCCGTAGGACATGTCCGCGCGTGCCTCCGTGTCGCCGCCGTCGCTGACGGCACGGCGCAGGCTGCGGGCGATGCGCTCCGCGGCCAGCAGCGCGTAGTGGTCGGTGACCGGGTTGCGGCCGAGGAAGACCTGCTCCACCGGGTCGCGCGGTCCGTGGGGCCGGGGTCGCGCGGTGTAGCTCTCCACCGCGTGACAGAACGCGTCGATGCCGGAGTGGGCGGTGACGGTCGCGGGGCAGCTGTAGGTGAGCTCCGGGTCCACGATGGCGAAGTCGGGCACGATGTGGACGCTGGAGACGCCGACCTTCAGCGCGCGGTCCGGGTCGGTCAGCACCGAGACCGGCGTGAGCTCGGAGCCGGTGCCTGACGTCGTCGGCACCGCGACGAGAGGAAACGTCGGCCCCGGCACCTTCGACTCGCCGTAGTAGTCGCGTGGCGTCCCACCGTGGCGCCGGATGACGCCGACGATCTTGGCGAGGTCGATCACCGTGCCACCCCCGATGGCGAGGATCACGTCGGCGTCCACCTCCTCGGCGACCGAGACGGCCAGGGCGACATCCGCGACCGGGACGTCCGGGGTCGCGTCGGCGAACACCGCGACGACCTTGACCTTCTCCCGTACGGCGGCCACGATCCCGGCCACGGCCGGCTGCCCCACCAGGACCCGGTCGGTCACGATGAGGACTCGCGAGCCGCACTCGGCGACCACTCGTGGGATGTTCTGCGCGACCCCTTCGCCCACGATCAGCTGGCGTGGTCCGCGGACGGTCTCAAGCATGTCAGTGCCTCTCTGCCACGTCGGCGGCGATGTGCTGGGCGGACGGCGAGCCGGTCACGGCAGGTCGATCGCCGCGTAGGTGACGTCGAGGTACTCGCGGATGCCCTCGTGCGAGCCCTCCTTGCCGATTCCGGACTGCTTCACGCCGCCGAACGGGGCTGACGGGTCCGAGATCAGGCCTCGGTTGATGCCGAGCATCCCCGTCTGCAGCCCTTCGCTGAACCGCAGCGCGCGCTGGAGGTCGCGGGTGAAGACGTAGCCGACCAGGCCGTACTCGGTGTCGTTGGCCTTCGCGATCACCTCGTCGTCGGACGTGAACGACATGATCGGTGCTACCGGGCCGAAGATCTCCGCCTCCAGCATCCGCGCGTCGTCGGGCACGTCGACGAGGACCGTGGGCGGGTAGAAGTGGCCCGGCCCGTCCGGGCGTTCGCCGCCGACCAGGACGCGGGCGCCGCGGTCGACCGCGTCGGCGACCAGCTCGTGGATCTTGGCGACGGAGGGCTCGTCGATCAGCGCGCCGACGTCCACGCCGTCGTCGAGGCCGTGGCCCACCGACAGCGCGGCCATCCGCGCGGCGAAGCGCGCCGTGAACTCCTCGCGGACGGGCTCCTCGACGTAGATCCGGTTGGCCGCGATGCAGGACTCCCCGATGTTGCGCATCTTGGCCACCATGGCACCGTCGACCGCGACGTCCAGGTCCGCGTCGGCGCACACGATCAGGGCCGCGTTCCCGCCGAGTTCCATGGAGGTGCGCAGCACGTTGTCCGCCGCCTGTCGCAGCAGTACGCGCCCGACCTCGGTCGACCCGGTGAACGACAGCTTGCGGGTGCGGCGGTCGGCGAGCAGCGCTGAGACCACCTCACCGGCGCGCCTGGTGGTCACCACGTTGACGACGCCCGGGGGGACGCCGACCTCCTCCATGATGCGGGCCAGCAACAGCATGGTCAGTGGCGTCTGCGCCGCCGGCTTGGTGATCGTCGTGCAGCCCGCCGCCAGCGCGGGAGCGATCTTGCGGGCGCCCATGGCCAGCGGGAAGTTCCACGGCGTCACGAAGACGCACGGTCCGACCGGCTTCGGCACGGTGAGGATGCGGTACCCACCGGCCGGAGCGGTGTTGTAGCGGCCCTCGACGCGCACCGCCTCCTCGGCGAACCAGCGGAAGAACTCCGCGCCGTAGGCCACCTCCCCGCGGGCCTCGGCGAGGGTCTTGCCCATCTCGAGCGTGATGAGCCGGGCGACCTCCTCGGACCGGTCGATCAGTGCCCGGTATGTCGCGGTCAACAGCTCCGACCGTTTCCGTGGCGGGGTCGCCGCCCACTGCGCCATCGCCGCGGTTGCCGCGTCCAGGGCGGCCAGCCCGTCGGCGACGCCGGCGTCGGCCACCTCGGCGATGGTCTTGCCGGTGGCCGGGTCCTCGACGGCGAAGGTGGCTCCGCCGGCGGCGTCGCGCCAGGCGTCGCCGATCCGGAGCCGCCGGTGCTCGGGGGCCAGCACGTTCATCGGGTCACTCATTGCCGCCGCCTCCTGTGACGTTCGTGGTGATGCGCAGCGTGAACCCAGCAGGTCGCGCCGCGCGCGGTGAGGAACGGGCGCGCGACCTCGTGGTCAGGTCGTGCGCACCGGTGACGGTCCGCCGGGCCGCGATCGCCACGGGCGGTGGTGCGTTGATGTCGCCGCGCTGCGCGGTTACCTCCCGGCCTCCGACAGCGCCAGCCCGGTGTCCGCGTCGAACAGGTGCGCCCGGTCCAGGTCGACCGTGACGCGCACCCGCTCGCCCGGCGTACCGGTGACGGTGGGCCGGGCCTTGACCTTCAGCATCTCCGTCCCCACCTGGACGTCGACCACCGTGCGGTCGCCGAGCGGCTCGAGGCCGTAGAGCTCACCCTCCAGCGACGCGTCCCCGCGCTGCTCGACGGACAGGTCCTCGGCGCGCACGCCCAGCAGCAGCCGGCGGCCGTCCTCGGCCGTGGTCCAGCGGGGCCGCGGCAGCGTCCAGCCTGCCTCCCCGACCAGACGGTCACCCTCGGCGTGGCAGGCGAGCAGGCTGATCCGCGGGCTGCCGACGAAACCCGCGACCCACTGGTTGGCCGGCCGCTCGTACACCTCGGTCGGCGTGCCGACCTGTTGCACCGTGCCCTCCTTGAGCACCGCGACCTGGTCGGCCATGGACAGGGCCTCGACCTGGTCGTTGGTCACGTAGACGAAGGTCGCCCCGAGGCTGCGGTGGATGCGGGTGAGCTCGGTGCGCATCTCGACGCGGAGCTTGAGGTCGAGGTTCGTCAGCGGCTCGTCCATGAGGAACGCCCGCGGGCGGCGGACCAGTGCCCGGGCCAGGGCGACCCGCTGCATCTCGCCGCCGGACAGCTGCGCGGGCTTTCGCTGCAGCAGCCGTTCGATGTGCAGCAGCTTCGACACCTGCTCGACGGCGGCCGCGATCTCGCTCGCGGAGCTGCGGCGCGCCCGCAGCGGCGAGGCGATGTTCTCGAACACCGTGCGCCGCGGGTACAGGGCGTAGCTCTGGAAGACCATGGCCAGGTCGCGTGCGGCCGGTTCGTCACCGGTGGCGTCCCGGCCGTCCAGGTGCACCGACCCGGCGTCGAGCTTCTCCAGGCCGGCGATCGCCCGCAGGGTCGTCGTCTTGCCCGCCCCGGACGGTCCGAGCACGACGAAGAACGCGCCGTCCGGCACGTCCAGCGTCACCCCGTCCAGGGCCTGGACCTCGCCGAAGGACTTGCGCAGCCCGTGCGCTGCCACGGTTCCCATCACGCCACCAGCTCTTCCGTGCTCACGTCGTAGACCGTCGGGGTCGCGCCGGAGTGCCGCAGCCCGACCGGCGCGTCGACGGCGAACCGGATCGTCGGTGGCATCCGGACACGTACGTCGCGCTGCCCGCCGTGGTCGACCACGTAGATGATCTCGTCGCCCAGCCCTTCCGCCGCGACCACCCGGGCCGGGACGGAATGTTCCGCCCCCGGTGCGGTGACTTCCAGCGCCTCCGGGCGGACGCCCGCGACGAGGCGGCGGTCGCGCGGCAGGCCCGGCGGTGGTGTGAGGTCCAGTCCGCCCTGGCTGCGCAGCTTCCCGTCGGCCACCTCGACCTCGATGAGGTTCATCGGCGGGGAGCCGATGAACGCGGCGCAGAACAGGCTCGCCGGGCGGTCGTAGACCTCCAACGGCGTGCCGATCTGCTCGACGCGGCCCTTGTTGAGGATGGCGATGCGGTGCCCGAGCGACATCGCCTCGACCTGGTCGTGGGTGACGTAGACCATCGTCGTGCCCAGCTGCCCCTGCAGGTGCTTGATCTCCGTGCGCATGTCCGCCCTCAGCTCGGCGTCCAGGTTGGTGAGCGGTTCATCCATGAGGAACGCGCGCGGCCGCCGTACCAGGGCGCGAGCGAGCGCGACGCGCTGCTGCTCCCCGCCGGACAGCCGGCGCGGTCGCCGGTCCATGAGCGGACCGAGCCGCATCAGCCGGGCGGCCTCCTCGACCCGCGCGCGCACCTCCCGCTCGGGCAGTCCCTCGGCCCGCAGCGGGAACGCCAGGTTGTCGCGGGTCCGCAGGTGCGGGTAGAGCGCGTAGAACTGGAACACCATGGCGATGTCGCGTTCGGCGGGCGGCAGGTCGTTGACGAGCGTGTCGCCGATGCGGATGTCGCCCGACGTCTGCCGCTCCAGGCCGGCGATGGCCCGCAGCGTGGTCGTCTTGCCGCAACCGGAGGGGCCGAGCATCACGAACAGCTCGCCGTCGCCGATGGACAGGTCCACGTGCTCGACCGCGACCGTCCCGTCCGGGTAGCGCTTGTGCAGCGCGGTCACCTCGATGCCCGCCATCAGCGTCGCACCGCCCCGAGCGTCACGCCGGCGATGAGGTGCTTGCGCACCAGGTAGGCGAAGACGAGCACCGGCAGGGCGAACACCACGGAGGCGGCGGCCACGAGACCCCAGTCCACGGTGGTGCCACCGATGAGGCCGGCGATGGCGGGCGGGGCCGTGCGCACGTCGTCGCTGGAGGTGAGGAAGATGGCGAACACGAACTCGTTCCAGGAGAAGATGAGGGCGAAGACCGCCGTCGCGGCGATGCCGGGCACGAGCAGCGGCAGGGTGAACTTGCGGAACGCCTGCAGGCGGGTGTAGCCGTCGAGCATGGCGGCGTCCTCGTACTCCGCGGGCACCTCGTCGACGAACCCCTTCATCATCCAGATCGTGAACGGGACGTTGAACGCGGTGTAGATGAGGATGAGGCCGAGCTGGGTGTCGATGAGCCCGACCTGGCGGTACATGAGGAAGATCGGGATCACGACCACCACGGGCGGCATGAAGCGGGTCGACAGGATGAAGAACAGCTGGTCCTTCTTGGCCTTCAGGGCGAAGCGCGAGTAGGCCCAGGCCGCCGGGACCCCCAGCACGGTGGCCAGCACCGTGGAGACGCCGGCGACCACGACGGAGTTGAGGAAGGAGACCGACAGGCCCGAGCGGCCGGTGCCGGAGGAGACGAACACGTCCTTGAAGTGGTCGATGGTGACGGCGAAGTCGAAGAACTTGGCCGGCACGGCATAGACGTCCCGGTTCTGTTTGATGGACGTCTCGATCATCCACAGCACCGGGAAGAGCATGACGACGGCCAGCACGGCCAGCAGTGCGACCTCCAGGACGGCGCGGCCCCGGCCGCCGAAGCGGCGCGTGGGTGGCTTGTGGTCCCGCACGGGTCCGGTGGACACGGCCTCATCCACGGAGATGGCCATCAGTCCTCCTTGAGCTTGTTCAAGTAGCGCAGGTAGAACTGCGTAAGGATGATGACGACGATGACCATGAGGATCCCGTACGCCGACGCGGTTCCGGTGTTGAAGCCCAGGAACGCGACCTTGTAGACGTGGAACGACAACGTCTCGGTCGACACCCCCGGACCTCCGCTGGTGAGGATGTAGACGAGGTCGAACTGCCGGAAGGCCTCGATGGCCCGGAACAGCACGGCGATGAGCAGCAGCGGCCACACCAGCGGCAGCGTGATGGTCCGGAACCGGAACCACTCGGACGCCCGGTCGATCGAGGCGGCCTCGTACAGGTACTTCGGGACCGCGGTGAGGCCGGCGAGCGCGATGAGCATGATGAACGGCGTCCACTGCCAGGTGTCGACGACGATCAGGGACAGCAGTGCCGTCCGCTGCCGGGTGAGCCACTCCACCTGCCCCAGGCCGAGCGAGCCGAGCATGCTGTTGACCACGCCGAACTGCGCGTCGAGCATGAACCGCCAGAACAGCCCGACCACGACCGGCGACAGCATCATCGGCACCAGGAACAGCGTGGTCAGCAGGCCCCGCCCGCGCGTACGCCGGGAGATCAGGTAGGCGATGGTGAAACCGAGCACGGTCTGCAGGATCACCGCACCGACCACGAAGATCAGCGTCGTCAGGGTCCGCTGGTGCACCTGCGGCGACGTCAGGATGGCGGTGTAGTTGCCGAACCCGACGAACTCGGCGGGCCCCCCGCGGGTGGCCGAGTAGTCGGTGAAGGACAGGTACAACGTCCACAGCAACGGGAACACCGACATCGCGAGCAGCAGCAGCAACGCGGGGGAAGTGAAGACCACGGCGAGCCCGCGGTCACTCAGGCGGCGGGACCGGCCCCGCGCAGGCGGCGTCGCGGACGCCACCTGCCCGGGGTCATCGGTCTTCAGCGGGACCGGGTCACTCACAGCCCGCCGCCGCCCTTGCGGTTACTGGAGTCGAGCACCTTCTGCTGTTCCTTGGCGATGTCGTTGAGCGCGTCCTTCGGCTGCTTCGCGCCGTTGAGCGCCGCGTTCACGTTGGTGTTCTCGATGTCGACGAGGCGCGCGTACTCGGGCACGTTCCACATGTCCCGCATCCGCGGCACCGAGTCCGCGTACACCTGGTTGAACGGCGAGGCGTTGAGGAACTCCGGCGACTGCAGCGCGTCCGTGCGCGCCGGCACGCCACCGGCCGCGGCCCACTTCTTCTGGATGTCGGCCTGCTCGAACCACTTCATGAAGTTCAGCGCCTCCGCCTGGTTCTGCTTGGCGGAGTAGGCCGAGATGTGCATCCCCATGCCGCCGAGCGGCACCAGGTTCGTCTTCTGCGTCGGCAGGGTGGCGAAGCCCAGCTTGGTGAGGATCTGCTCCCGCGTGGTGCCGAGCGTCGACTGCTTCGGGTCGAGCAGGCCACCGCTCGCGGCGATCCACTGGAACGCGATGCACGCCTTGCCCTGGGCGACCGAGGCGTTCACCTCGTCGATGAACCAGTTCCCGGAACCCTTGGCGGTCAACGGCTTCATCTTGTTGACCAGGACGTCCATCGCCTCCTGCCCGGCCTGGTCGTTGAGGACGCCGTCGATCTTGCGGTCCTTGGCGTTCCAGAGGTTGCCGCCGTACACGCCGTTGACGGTGTTGTAGGTGACGGCCGCCGCGTCGGAGCCGTTGGCCTGGTGGAACGCCAGCCCGCTGACGCCGGGGTTGTCCGTCTGGCACTTCTGCGCGACCGAGATCATCTCGTCCCAGGTCTGCGGCGGCTTCTCGCCGATGAGGTCCTTGCGGTAGATCATCGTCCACGTGTCGCCGAGCAGCGGCAGCCCGTACAGGCTGGCGTTCTCGTCGCGCTTGCCGGTCTCCGCCTGGGGGAACTGGCCGTAGGCCGCCAGCAGGTACGGGTTGTAGGCGGTGACGTCGATGTTCTTCTTGACGAAGTCGGTGATGTCGAGGATGTTGCCGTTCGTCACGGCCTCACCGATGTGTTGCGAGTCCAGGATCGCGATGTCGAAGTCGGTCTTGCGCGCGGCGAACTGGGTGAACATCGCGTCGTGCCAGTTCGCGTTCGGTACGGTGTTGACCTTGATGGTGACGTTCGGCCGTTCCTTCTTGTACTCCGCGTTCGCGAACTCCTCCAGCGCATGGGCGGGGGGCCACTCGAACCAGATGAAGCTGAGGGTCAGCGGGTCCTGGGTGAGCGCCGGGATGCTCGCCGGCGCCTTCGGTGCGCCCGACTTCGCGCCGTCGCCGTCGTCGCCGCCGCACGCCGTTATGGTCGTGGCCAGCAATAAGGCCGCGGCGGCGAGCTGCGCCTTCCGGCCGGGAAAGGACAGTCGTCCTGTTCGCTGTGGGTACCGCATCCTCTGCCTGCTTTCTGGGAGGGGACTTCGGGAGCGTTGCTGCGTGCTTCGCCGTGCAGGTGCTGGGGGTGTTCAGGCCTGGCGCCGGTCTGCGCGACGGCCGTCGCGCGGACCGGTGTCACGGGTGTGCCGCGAGTCGAAATGTCGTTCGGCCCCTGCCGCCGGTGGCGAACCGGGCGGGACGTCGAGCATGCTCGTGGGAGCTTCAGGTGATCGAAGTTGAACGCTGGCGGGCGGTCCCGCGATGGTGCAGGATGGCTCGCATCCACCGCGTTTCCTATACGATTCAAGTGGGCGTCAGCATGCAGCAGCGCTGCGATCGATGTCAACAGGTTCGCGCAGACGCAAGAAGGGGACCTCACGTCACGATGGACGACGAAGCGACGCCCGGGTGGGGCAACGGCGCCACGACCGGCGGGCCGCCGCCGGGAAGATCTCGCGGCCGGCTCGCCGACGAGGTGTACGACACGCTGCTCGGACAGCTGATGTCGCTACGGATCGAGCCTGGCTCCCGCGTCACGATCGACGTCCTGGCACGCGAGTTGGGGGTCTCGCAGACGCCGATCCGGGACGCCCTGAACCGCATGGAGGCCGAGGGCCTGGTCGTGCGGGTACCCCATGCCGGCTACCGCATTCCCCCGCAAATCACCCGGCAACGGTTCGAGGACATGCTCGAGATCCGCCTGCTGCTGGAGCCGGCGGCGGCCCGCAGATCCGCCGAACGCGCCACCCCGCAGCAGGTGGCCGGCCTGCGACGGATGCTGGAGGAGATGGCGGAGCTGGAGCGCGGCGAGGGGCCCATGGCCTACGGCGCCTTCGGGCTGCGCGACGCCGCGTTCCACGACCTCATCGCCCTGAGCGCGGAGAACCAGGTCATCCGCGAGGCGCTCGCCCGCCTGCACACGCACGTGCACCTGTTCCGGCTGCACCGCGACTTCCAGGTCACGCACCTGGCCATGGCCGAGCACGACGCGATCGTCGCCGCGGTCGCCGCGCGCGACCCCGACGCCGCGGCCTATGCCATGCGCCGGCACATCCTGCGCTCCGGCGACCGGTTCCGCCGCCTGTTCGACGGGATCAAGGACGTCGACGCGATGGCGGTAGAGGCTTGACGGGCGGGCCAGGCCCGAGGAATGCTGACTCCCACCGGATCAGATCGGATAGGATCACCCGCCCCTAGACGCGAGGAGAAGCAGGTGCCCAGAGCACTGCTCCTGACCGGCGACGCCGCCGAAGAGCTCGACACCATGTATCCCTACTACCGCGTGCAGGAGGGCGGCTGGGACGTCGACGTCTCGTCACGGACGATGCGCGACGTGCAGCTGGTCATCCATGAGTTCGACCCCAACTCCGACGCCTACGTGGAGAAGAACGGCCGGAAGCTGCCGGTCGACGTGCCCTGGTCCGAGGTCGACGTCGAGCGCTACGACGCCCTCATCATCCCCGGCGGCCGCGCCCCCGAGTGGATCCGGGTCGACGCCGACGTCAGGCGCATCACCGAGCACTTCTTCGCCCGCAACCTCCCGATCGCGCTGGTGTGCCACGGCGCGCAGGTGCCGGCGGTGTACGGGCTGCTGAAGGGCCGGAAGACGGCCTGCTTCCCGCCCATCACCGGCGACATGGAGAACGCGGGCGCGACCGTCATCGACGCCCCCGACGTCGTGGACGGCAACCTCGTCTCCTGCCGGGGATGGCCCGACATGCCGCAGTTCGGCAAGGCGATGATGGAGCTGTTCTCGAAGTCCATCGGCGCCGCACCGGCATGAGCACCCCTGAGCTGTCCCGGTGACGGCACTTCGGACCGTCACCGTCGACGGCTCCCCCGTCCACGTCATGGAGCGCGGCACGGGGCCCGCGGTGCTGATGCTGCACGGCTCCGGACCCGGCACGACCGGGTCCGGAGCCTGGGCGACGACGGCGCAGGCGCTGGGCACGTCCTGGCACCTGGTGGCTCCCGACCAGGCGGGGTTCGGCCGCACACCGGTCCCGGCGGGCTCCAGAGGCGGGCTGCGGCTGTGGACGCAGCAGGCCGCCGGCCTGATGGATGCCCTCGGTGTCGAGCACTACGCCGTGGTGGGTCACTCCATGGGCGGTGCCGTGGCGCTGGCGCTGGCCGCCGCGCGTCCCCGGCAGGTCACCCAGGTCGTGGCGGTCTCGACGATGGGCGCCCCCGGGGCGCCGCTGTCCGCCGACCTCGACGCGATCTGGGCCGCCCCCGCCGGGCCGCCCGGGGCCCGGGACATGTTGCGCCGCCTCATGTTCGACCAGGCCCTCGTGACCGAGCCGGCCGTCGACGCCCGCGCCGCCGCGATGCGGGAGGGGGCGGCCGCATACGCGTCGTTGTTCCCTCCGCCCAGGGCCCGCTGGGCCGACGATCTCGCCCTCCCGGCCGGGACGCTGGCCGGGATCCGCGCCCCCGTGCTGCTCGTCCACGGCGCCGAGGACCGGGTCACCCCACTCGGGACGGCAGCCCTGCCCCTGCTCGAACATCTGGCCGACGTCCGGCTGTACGTGCTCGGGCGATGCGGTCATGTGCCGGCCGTCGAGCACCCGCAGGAGTTCCAGCGAATCCTGTCGTATTTCCTCCGCCCGGAACACGGTCACCACTGAACCCGTCAGCCGGTCAGTAGACGGCCGGGACCCGCCGCCGGACGGCGATGTCGGCCAGCCGGGACAGCATCTCGGCGCTGCGCGGGCCGAGCAGCGCCGCTTGGACCCGGCGCGGGACGTGCCGGCCGATGCCCTCGGTGCAGGCGGGTCCCGGCCGCGGGCCAGCCCTCGTCGACGTCCCGGACGTGGGACGCGCCGACCACCCAGCTGGCGTACGTCCAGCCGTCGGCCAGGACGGCGAAGACGCGATCGGGTGAGGTGCGGACGAGCTTGCGCCGCCTGGCCACTGCCGTCTCCCTTCGACGCCGGATCCGCGGTCTTCCCGGTCCTGGCCGGATGAAAGCACCGGTGGGCCGGTCTCCCCCGTCGGCCAGGTGCCGGATCGTAGGCTGGCGGGCCGAACCGTGCAGCTGCGTTGACAGCCATGTGCAAGCTGATGTGACTGGAGGGGGAGCGCATGCTGATGTCTACCCTGGCCGAGCCGCCGGGTCTGGTGTACGAGGTCAAAGGGCTCGTCTTCGCGAACGCCAATCTCAACGCGACCTTCGGCGGCAAGCTGCCGAAGATGGTCGAGTCGCTGGTGGACCAGGCTCAGCAGCTCGGCGCGAACGGCATCGTCGACATCAGGACCGCCGTGGGCGGCGCCCATGGATGCTGCGTCATGACCGGGACCGCCGTGCTGATCGCGAACCCGCCGGGCCCGCCGTACCTCGGTGCGCAGCTGCTGGACGCCGCCGACGGCGTCCAGATCGGTACCGTCGTCGCGGGCGGCCCCGCAGAACGACACGGGCTGCGCCAGGGCGATGTCGTGACGCACGCGGACGGCGAGGCGTTGACCGGCGCCGCCGCATTGGTCGAAAGGAAGAATGCGGCAAGGCCAGGGGATCAACTCGCGCTGACGGTCTGGCGGGACGGGTCGACCGCGAGCCTCACCGTCGTCCTCGGTGTCAGACCGGAGTGAGCCGAACCCGCGGTTTCGGTGTCACAACGGACGCAAGCCGCCCGGTGTGGAGGAGCCCTCCACCGGGATCGTGAGGTCGCAGCTCACCCGCGGCATGTCCCTCTCCCGCTGACGGGTCACGCGGTCAGGCCCAGCACGACCAGGCCGAGCCCGAGCGGCAGGTCGAGGGCCATGCACGCCTCGGCCAGCGAAGGGGCCACGACCGTCCCGCGCCGGTGGTGCACAGCGTCCCACGCGGCGTGGGCGGCCAGGACCAGTCCGGCCACGACGAGGCCGGTGTCCGGGCCGAAGGCCAGTGCGGCGAGCGCGAGCCCGGCGTACACGATGCCGGCGACGAACTGCACGAACACCTGGCGGCGCGGCGCCCCGGCGGCCAGGCCCACGACGACGAGCACGACCGCGGCACCGCCGAGCAGCACCCACCGCCCCACCCGGGTGATCTCGCCGACGGCGATGACGACGCTGGCCGCTGGTATGGCCGCCCAAGCCATCCACGGCCGGTCCAGCGCGGCGGCGGCGAGGTAGCAGAGCACGGCCACCCACACGCAGGTGACGGCGGTTTCCCGGTCGGCGACGGTGACCAGCACGGCGGCCGCGGCGACGAGCCCCACGGCGGCCGGCCAGCGGGATGCGAGGTTCATGCCGTTCACTGTGTACGGGCCGGCCTTCGGCGCCGACCCGGCCACGGATCCGCGTCAGGAATCCTGGCACTCCCGGCACGGAACCTGTGTCACGCGACCGGCGCCGTCGACGACACGGTCCGGTACTGCGACGGCGGCACCCCGTACTGCGCGACGAACGCCTGCCGCAACGTCTCCAGCGACGTGAACCCGCACCACCGCGCGATCATGCCGATCGGGTGCCCGGTCGTCGCCAGCAGCCGCGCCGCCGTGTCGAGCCGGGTGCGGCGCACGAACTGCCCGGGCGGCATCCCCAGGTGCTCGACGAAGAGCCGGTGCAGCTGCCGCGCGCTGACGCCGCACCGCGCGGCGAGGGTCGCCGTGTCGAGGGTCGTCGCCAGGTGCGAGTTCACGTGCGCGACGGCCCTGCGGACCAGGACGTGGTCGGGGTTCGGCGCGGTGAACACGCTCATCTGCGCCTGGTTGCCGGGCCGCTGCAGGTAGGTGACCAGCGCCTGCGCGACAACCCGCGCCAGGTCGGGCCCGCAGTCCTCGGTCACCAGCGCGAGGGTCAGGTCGAGCGCGCTGGTGACCCCGGCGGAGGTGGCGACCCGCCCGTCCCGGATGAAGATCGGCCGCGGATCGACGGTGACGGAAGGGTACCGCCGCGCCAGCACATCGGCGTAGTGCCAGTGGGTGGTCGCCCGCCGCCCGTCGAGCAGGCCCGCCGCGGCGAGCACGGTCGCGCCGGTGCACACCGACGCGACCCGGCGGGAGAGGCCCGCGAGCCGGCGGACGTGCGCGACGATCGCCGGGTCGTCGGCGGCCGCCTCGTGCCCCCGTCCGCCGGAGATGACGAGCGTGTCGATCGGCCCGTTCGTGCGCCGCAGCGACCCGGTGGCGTGCAGCTCCAGGCCTGAGTCGCAGCGGATCGCCCCGCCGCTCGGGGAGATGAGCTCGGTGCGGTACAGCGCCCGGCCGGCGATCCGCACGGCGAGGTCGAGGGTGGAGGTGACGCAGGCGATGTCGAGCAGCTCCGAGCCGTCGTACCCGACCACCACCACCCGCCGTACGGCGTCCTCGCTCGATGCGGCCGTGGTCATGGTCGCATTTTGCCAGAGCGGTACATATCCGACCGCGCGTGCGGCGACGGGAGCGGACCGTCTGACCGCCTACGATCACCGGTGTGGCCGAGACCGTGATGCTGATGTTCAGCTACTTCGAGCACGACTGGGACCCCGCGATCGAGGGGGCCGAGGCGATGGACGCGGAGCTGCTGCGGCGGGTCACCGAGGGCGAGTGGCTGCCGTACACCGGTGAGGCGCCCGACCCGGAGGACATCGCGACGGTCGAGGAGCTGGAGGCGCGGGCCCGCGAGGCGATCGGCGAGTGGGACGTGCCCGACTACGTGGTGCGCGTCCCCATCGACAAGCTGCGGGCCCTCATCGCCGAGGGCGGCTGGACGTTCGTCGCGGGCGAGTTCGCGGAGTTCGAGGGCCACCACAACGACACCGAGTACGTCGTCGAGCTGACCCGGTAGGCATCAGCGGCTACGACAGCGTGAGGTCTGCCAGGGCCGCCGGATCCGTCATCACGCCGACGGCTGGTACGTGACCAACCTCAGCAACAAACGCGTCCTGCACGTGGTCGACACGGGCGGGATCGCGGCGCCGCTGCCGGTGGCCCGCACCGGCTGGCCGGTGAGCCGGCGGGCCCTGGACCAGCCGACCATGACGATTCTCGTGGCCGGTGAGGCGTGGACCTACGCGGTCTCCGTCGAGGGCCCGCCGGCCGACGCGGGCACGTCGACGCCGGCCCCGGTCGACCCGGTCAGCACCCGCGACGTCGTGCTGCACCTCACCGACAACCGCCGGGAGGTGCTCGTCGCGCTGGCCCGCGGGTACCTGCGGCCGTACCCGCACTACGACCCGAAGCCGCGCGGGTACGACGACGTCGCCGCCCAGCTGCGGCTGACCCGGACCCAGGTCACCCGGCGGGTGGAGGACATCCGCGAGATCCTGGTGGACGCCGGCGTGGAAGGGCTCGACAGCGGCCGGGACGGCCGTCGCGCGCTGTGCGAGTGGCTGCTGTCCATGCGCCTGGTCACCGTCGCCGACCTCGACTGGCTCGCCGCCCGCATCCAGCAGCGCGACGCCGGCGCGGCCGCACCGACCGCGGCCGGCGGCCTGAGCCCGACCCAGTTCGCCCGGCTGCCGTCCACCCGGGTGACGCGCGCCGCTTACGCCGCGGCACGGACGCTCGCGCCGGCGCTGACCGCACGGCTCGCCGACGCGTACGGGCCGGACTGGCTGGACAAGGTCAACGTCAGCCGGCGTTCCCACGGGCTGCAGCCGGCCACGTCGCTGGAGGACTACCGCGTCTGCCTCGCCGTCCTCGCGCGGGATCCCGCCACCGCCGGCTGGGCGCCGGAGCCGGTCCGTGCCGCGGCCGCGGCGCTGAAGACCCTCGCCGACCAGGCCGCGCACGGCCGCGCCGATACCGACGCCGCCGCCGGCGAGGCGAAACGCCTCAGTGTCGCGCTGGCAGGATGGGCCCCGCCGGCCGCGCGACCCCCGGCCCGCTGACCGCGCCGGCGCCGTTGCGGTGTCACCGGCGCGGGGGCATGCCGCTGGGCGGGGCGCCGCCGGGGCCGCCCGGGCCGCCCGGGCCCGCGCCGCCGGCGGTCGGGGTGGTGCGGGTGTCGACCTTGGCGGTCAGGGCGACCGTGTAGCCGCGGGTGGCGTCGCCGGTGGTGGTGCCGAGCTGCAGGGTGCCGCCGTCGTTGCCGAAGACGTTGTCGCCGCTCAGGGTGACCTGCGCCAGGTTGCGCACCGAGGCCGCGTAGCCGGTGGTGGCGTACACGGTGTCGCAGGCGTCCTTCGGCAGGGCGACCTGGGAGGTCGCGACCGCCTTGGTCGCGTCGGTGATGCTCGTCCGGTCCGGGTACACCTCGAAGTGGACGTGCGGCCACCGCCCGGCGTAGCAGGCGGGGAAGACGCTGGTGAAGGTGACCTTGCCCTGCGCGTCGGCGAGCTGCACGCCGCGCAGGTAGTTCTGGTCGGTGACGCCGTCGGAGTACAGGGAGTAGCGGCCTTCGCGGTCGCAGTGCCACACGTACACCGCGGCACCGGCGAACGGCGCGTTCCTGGCGAGGTCGACGATCGTGAGCTCCAGGGTCATCGGCACGCCCTGCGCGGTGCCGGTGGCGGTGCCGAACGAGGAGCGGATGTCGCCGCGCACGACGCCGCTGTCGGTGAGCACGTTCGGGCCGTTGGAGCCGTCGCCCGGGTAGGGGCCGGCGGTCTCGTCGGGAATCTCCCCGGTCGACGCCGTCGCGGCCGAGGACGCCGGCGTGCCACCGGCGCCGGTGTCGGTGCCGGTGTCCGAGCCGCAGGCGGCGGTCAGCCCGGCGACGGCGGCGCCGAGGCCGGCCACCCGCAGCAGCTGCCGGCGCCGCAGCATCGTGCCGAGGTCGAAGCCGAGCCCCTGGTCCTCCAGATCCTCGCCGGGCCGCGCGTACCGCCGCCCCTCGTACGTCGGTGACTGTGCCACGATCGACCTCCCGTTGCCGTGCCGGATGACTGTCCTGTGCCAATCTGGCCGGGAACCCTGGCAGCGACCTGGTAGGCGGCTGCCAGCACGCCGCACGTCACGAGCGTCACACGGTACTGGATCAACTACTTTCAGCAGTCGCGGGTACTGGCCGATGAGCAGTCCGTGATCTCCCGTTCGCTGCTGACGCTGGCCTCGGTGGCCGCGGTCGTCCTGCTGGCCCTGCCGAACACGGTCGCCGCCGATGTCGCCGCGGTCGCCGGCACCGGCGCCGCCGCGGCGGCCGCGTGGCTCGCCGTGCGCCGGCAGCGCCAGGGGAAGGCGGCCTGGGCGCTGCTGGCCGCGGGCATCACCGCGACCGGCGCCGGCAACCTCGTCAGCCTGTACCTGGAGCGGGTCGCCGGGGCCGCGCCCGCGGTGAGCCCGGCGGACCTGCTGTGGCTGAGCTCCTATCCGCTGACGGCGGCGGCGCTGGTCGTCATGGTGCGGCGGCGGGCCCCGGGGCAGCTGCGCGCCGGGATGCTCGACGCCGCGGTGCTGACGGTCGCGGCGGCGGTGACGGCGTGGCGGTACCTCATCGCGCCGAACCTGTCGGCCGGCGGGCTGACCGTCGCCAACGTGCTGGCCGCCGCGTACCCGCTCGGCGACGTGGTCCAGCTCGCCGGCGCGCTGGTCCTGGTGCTGTCCCCCGGCACCCGGGGCACGGCGACCCGGCTGCTGGTCGCGTCGTGCGCGATCGCGGTCGTCGCGGACACCGGCTACGGCGTGCTGCCCGCCTACTTCGGCGACGACATGGTCAGCCGGCTCGACGGGGTGCTGCAGGTGTCCACCGTGCTGCTCGTGGCGGTGCTGCTGCGCCCCGACGCCGGCGAGCTGGTCCGGGCGGTGCCGGTGCGGCCCGGCACGCTGCACCCGGCGCGGGTGCTGTTCCTCGGCGTCGGGCTGCTCACCGCGCCGGCCCTCGCCGTGCTCAGCGTCGAGTCGGCCGGCCCGAACACGTGGCTGCTGCTGGCCGCGACCGCCGCCGCGTGCGGGTTCATCCTGGCCCGGTTCACCGCCGCGGTCCGCGAGCAGGAACGCGCCCAGCGGCAGCTGCAGTACCAGGCCTCCCACGACGTGCTGACCGGGTTGGCGAACCGGGCGACGCTCGCCGAGGCGCTGCTGGCGTCGCTGCCGAACGCGCCGGTGGTGCTGTACGTGGACCTGGACGGCTTCAAGGCGGTCAACGACACGGCCGGGCACGCCGCCGGCGACGCCGTCCTGGTCGCCGTCGCGCAGCGGCTGCGCGCCGCGGTGCGCGCCAGCGACACCGTCGCCCGCCTCGGCGGTGACGAGTTCGCCGTCATCTGCCCCGGGCTGCCGGTGCCGGCGGCCACCGCGCTCGCGGACCGGCTGCTCGCCGCGGTCGCCGAGCCGGTCGCCGACGCCGGTGAGCTGTACCGGGTCGGCGCCAGCATCGGCATCGCACCGGCCACCCCTGACGCGACCGCGGACGAGGTGCTGCTGCGCGCCGACGGTGCCATGTACCAGGCGAAACGTGCCGGTCGCAGCCGCTGGGTCCTGGCTGCCTGACCGCCGGCCGCGGGACCCCGCCGCCGAGCGCTCAGGCCAGTGCGGCGGCGAGCCGCGGGACCCCGTCGCCGGACAGTTGCGGCAGCGCCGCGGTGCGCCCGCAGCTGATCAGCAGCAGCGCGGCGATCGGCCCCTGGATCTGCGGGCCGGTGCCGGCGGACCAGGCCACGTCGGTGGCGACCAGCCGGAACCCGCGCGCGACGCGGGCCGCGGGCAGCGGCGGTGGCCAGCGCATCGCCAGTGTCCGGCGGATCGAGGCGGTGGCGGCGTCCGCCGGCAGGTCCAGCCGCAGACCCAGCGGCAGCGCGATGTCCTGGCTGTGCACCAGGACGTCGGTGAGCGTCTCCAGCTCGGTGACGCCCAGCGTGTGCCGCCGCGAGTCGGCCATGGCGCGCAGCTGTGCGCAGATGCGGCCGGTGCTCCATTGCGCGGCGCGCCGGCGGGCGGCGTGCTGGATGGTGCGGTCCATCGTGCCGCGCCACCGCAGCATCGTGCCGATGACCTCGCGCAGGCCGAGCTCCTGCAGTGTCAGGTGGGCGGCCACGTCCCGCACCGTCCATCCGTCGCACAGCGACGGGTGGCGCCACTGCTCCTCGGACAGCCCGTCGAGCAGGTCGGCGAGGGCGCGCCGGTGGGCGCCGATGACCTGCCAGATCCGGTCGTGGTCGATCTGGGCGGAGGTGGGTGCGGGTTGCTGCGTCATGACGCTTCCTCCGTGCTGCGTGGTGGATGACGCGACACCATCACACTACGTTCGTAGTTGACAATACTGCAAGCGTTGCCCTTGAAACTACATTCGTAGTACCGTCGCCGCATGCACGGATTCCGCGCCGACCGCGCGTTCGACGGGGCAGGGATGCTGGCGGGCGGCGCGCTGGTGCTGGTCGAGGACGGCGCCATCGTCGGCGTCGAGGCCGGCACGGCCGCGGCGCCGCACGGGTGCCCGGTGACCTACCTGCCCGGCACCACGCTGCTGCCGGGCCTCATCGACACCCACACCCACCTGTGTGGCGACAGCTCCGTGGGCACGCTGGACCGGCTCGCCGGGCGCGACCCGGACGAGCTCGACGCCACGATCGACGCCGCACTCGCCGCGCACCTGCGCCGCGGCGTGACCACTGTCCGCGACCTGGGCGACCAGAGCTGGTCGGTGGTCGACCGCCACCGCGGCGAGCGGCCGGACCGCCCCCGGGTGCTCGCCGCCGGCCCGCCGCTGACGAGCGTCGGCGGCCACTGCGCGGACATGGGCGGCGCCACCCGCGGCGTCGCCGGCCTGCGCCGGGCGGTGCGGGAGCGGGCCGAGCGGGGCGCCGACCTCGTGAAGGTCATGACCTCCGGCGGGGTCGCCACGGCCGGCACCGACATCCACGCCTGCCAGTTCGACCTCGACGAGATCCGGGCCGTGGTCGACGAGGCGCACCGGGCCGGGCTGCCGGTCACCGGCCACGCCCACGCGCTGGACGCTGTGCGGCAGTGCCTCGCGGCCGGCGTCGACGGCATCGAGCACTGCAGCTGCACCACCCCGGCCGGCGCGGTCACGCCACCGGACCTGGCCGCCGGGATCGCCGCCGCCGGCATCGCGGTCTGCCCGACGCTGGGCTTCGACCTCGGCGGCCTCAGCGCCCTCGACGGGCCCGGGCACGCCGCGGCCGCCCGGCAGGTCGAGCAGCACCTGGCCGAGCGGCGGCCGCAGGTCCGGCAGCTGTACGAGGCGGGCGTCGACCTGATCAGCGGGGTGGACTCCGGCATCCACCCGGTCAAGCCGCACGGCGGCCTCGCCGAGTCCGTGATCGACCTCGTCGGCTGCGGTGTCCCCGCGGTCACCGCGCTGGCCTCCGCCACCGGCCGCGCCGCCCAGGCGTGCGGGCTGGCCGGGCGCACCGGCCGCCTGCGGCCCGGGCTCGACGCCGACCTGCTGCTCGTCGACGGCGACCCGGCCACCGACATCACCGCCCTGCGCGCCGTGCGGGCCGTGGTGCGGCACGGCCGTCCGGTCGCATGACACGGCGGCCCCGGTACGCTCCACCGATGTCGGTGGTGGAGGCGTTGCGGGCCCTGGAGGCCGCCCGGCTGCGCGCGCTGGTCGACGCGGACGCCGAGTTCCTCGACGCCGTGCACGCACCGGAGTTCGTCCTGGTCAACCCGGGGGGCGGCGCGTGGTCCAAGGACCAGTACGTCGGCGGCGTCCTGTCGGGCGAGATCGACTACCGGCGGTTCGCGGCCGTCTCGGAGGTCGAGGTGATCGCCGACGCGACCGTCGCCGTGCTGCGGTACCGGTCGGCCATCGACATGCGGTTCCAGGGCGAGGACATCATCCCGGTGGAGTGCTGGCACATGGACTGCTACCGCAGGACCGCGGTGGACGCGCCGTGGCAGGTGATCTGGTCACAGGCGACCGCGTGCCGCTGACCGCCGGCGGCGCCACGCGGGTCAGGGGACGATGACCACGCCGCCGCGGACGCCGCCCTGCGCCAGCCGCTCGTGGGCGGCCGCGGCGTCGGCGAAGGGGTAGACGCCGGCGACCCGCAGCGGGACGTCGCCGCTGGTGACGAGCTTGGCGAGGTCGGCGAGCCGGGCCCCGTCCGGCTCGACCTCCAGCGCGTACGTGCGGATGCCCCGCACCGGCTCCGGGCGCAGCGGCGGCGACGCGGCCACGTAGCCGCCGCCGTCGCGGACGAGGTCCAGCAGCTCCGGCCCGATCACGGCCAGGTCCACGACCGCGTCGAACGTGCCGGCCGGAGCCCCGGAACGCGGCGCGAAGGTCGCGCCGAGCGACTCGACGAACGCCCGGTCGCCCTCGCCGGCGAGGCCCGTGGCATGCAGGCCGGCCGCTCGGGCCAGCGCCAGGACGAACCCGCCGACCTGCCCGGCCGCGCCGGTGACGAGCACGGTCGCGCCCGCCGGCAGGGCGAGCAGGTCGAGGGCCTGGGCGGCGGCCAGGCCGTTGGTCGGCAGCGTCGCCGCCTCGGTGGCCGGTACGCCGGCCGGCGCCGGGGCCAGCCAGGCGGCGTCGAGAACCACGTGCTCCGCGTGCGCGCCGGCCGTGGTCCGCAGCCACGGCGAGAAGCCGATGACCTCGTCGCCGACCGCGACCTGCGGCACCGACGGGCCGACCGCGTCGACAGTGCCGGCGACGTCCCACCCGGGCGTGTACGGCAGGCCGGTCGGCAGCGGCGCCGGGAACCGCCCGGCGCGGATCATGAGATCGACCGGATGCACCACGGACGCGGCGACCCGCACCCTCACCTGCCCGGGCCCCGGCTCGGGCACCGGCACCTCGGCCACGTGCAGGACCTCCGGGCCGCCGAACGTTGCATACCTGACTGCGCGCATCGCCGTCTCCTTCGCGCTTCTTCGCGCTTCTTCGCGCTTCTTCGTGCGAACTGATCATCTCGACCGTACGAACGGCGGGCACCGCCAGAAAGTAGGTACCGTGAAGTGCCTAGGGCACCGGAGAGGGAGACGATGGCGACCACGACCGCGGCGCAACGCCGTGAACAGGCCAGACGCGACTACGACGCGTTCCTGGACGGCTGCCCGACCCGGGAGCTGCTGAGCCGGCTCACCGACAAGTGGGTCGCGCTGGTGATCCCGGCGCTCGCGGGTGGCCCGCTGCGGCACGGCGAGCTGGCGCACCGCATCGCCGGCGTCAGCCAGAAGATGCTCACCCAGACCCTGCGCACCCTCGAGCGCGACGGCCTGGTGACCCGCACGGTGACCGCGTCGGTGCCGGTCCGCGTCGACTACGAGCTGACCCCGCTCGGCCACGAGCTGTACCCGGTCATGCTCGCGATCAAGGACTGGGCGGAGTCACACATGGACCGCGTCTTCGAGGCCCGCGCCCAGTTCGACGCGCGCCCCTGACGCCCTCGGCGGGGCAGTCTCCCCCGCCCGGCACCCGCCCGGCACCCGCCCGGGGCCACAGCCGGCCGCGCAGCGAACCGAGCACCGCGCCGGAGCCGCCGATCGGCGCGTACGGGAGCGGCCACGGCGTAAGACGATCGCGGCGAGCAGCCGCGCCGGCGACGCACGCGACCCACCACGTGATCTACGGCCGCGCCATGCGGCGAGTGGAGGGCCGCGCGGGCGTCCGGTGTGCCCCCGTCACCCCGCCGGCGGTCCGGCCGTCGCGCCCGCGGCCACGAGCCGGACGGTGAAGCCGTCGGATGCCCGGTGCAGGCTCACGAACGCGCACAACTGGTGCATGAGCCACAGGCCGCGCCCGCCGATCTCGGACTCGTCGATGGGCAGCAGCCCGGCGAACGGGTCGGTGGGGCCCGGGCCCACGTCGTGCACCGCGACCACGATCCGGTCCGGGGCGGCCCAGATGCGCACGTCGACCGGTGCCGCGCCGTGGCAGATGGCGTTGGTGACCGCCTCGGTGGCGCTCAGCTGCAGCCCGCCGACGTCCTCCCCGCTCACCCCCGTGCCGGCGGCGACCGCGGTGATCGCCGCCCGGACCTGCGCCGCCGACGGGTCGGCGAGCCGGACGTCGGGGGTGTGCGCCTCCAGCGGATCCCGCCAGCCGGCGCGGGACTCGGCCAGGAACGCGACGGGGTCGGTGAAGGTCGGGTTCGTGTCGTGCCCGGCGGCGGTGGCGATGTGCGGGTGGGTCCGGCGCACGTCCCGCAGCACGTTTGCCGGGGTGATCCTGGTGTCGTACGGGCACAGTCCCCAGATCGGGTAGTCGTCGTAGGCTCGGTTGACGGCGGCCTCGTAGCGCGCCCACCAGTCCCACAGCGCCCCGACCCCGGGGTGGGGCACGTCGCCGGCGACCCGGATCTGGGTGGCGCCGGCGGCGACGTAGTCGGCGAGCATCGCGCGGTACCCGCGGATCGCGCCGGCCGGGCGGAGGTACTGCGCCTCCCCGTCGACGAACCGGATGCCGCAGCCGGCGCCGAAGGCGTCTCGGACGAGCCGCTGGTTCGCCGGGGCGAACGCCGACACGACCGGTTCACCGGCGGCGAGCCCGTCGGCGAAGAACGGCACGACCATCGCCAGGAACTCCTCGTCGGAGCCGTAGAACCCGGTCTCATGGAAGTAGCCGCGGTGTGCCGCAGCGGCACCGCTCCTCATCCGTCCACCACCCGTAGCTGTCGCAGGCCAAGCAGGTCGATCAACGTGCGCAGCATCGCACCGTCGCCGGTGTACAGCGTGCCAGCCGCCCCGAGCTGCCGCATCCGGGCGTCGAGCGCGAACATCGCGCGGTGGTCGATGAACGACAGCCCGCGACAGTCGATGAGCACCTCACCGTCGACCGGCCGCGGCTCGACCCGGCCCAGCGCCGCGACGAACAGCGCCGCCGCGGCCATGTCGATCTCCCCGTCGAGCACCGCACCGAACGTCGCATCGCCGGCGCTGTACAGGCGAAACGGCACCTGCACCTGCTCGAGGACCGGATGCATGCAGGCCACCGCGGCGATCTCCGGCGCGCTGAGCCGGTCGCGGTGGAACCCGCACAACCCGGACACCGGGTTGCCGCTGATGTGCCGGTCGGCGAGGTGCTCCCAGCGGGCGAACGCGTCGGTCCGGGCCGCGCCACCGGCGAGTGAGGTGCAGTCCGCGGCGACCCGCAGGCCGCGGTACCCGTCGGCGAGCGCGGTCCGGGTCGCCTCCGCGATGATCGCCAGCTGCTGCGGCGGGTCGATGGCGTCCCCGGCCGGATACAGCGCCTCCACCGTCACCGCCTGGGCCTGCCCGCGCTCCACCGCCGCGCCGAACCCGCTCACCAGCTGCGGCCCGTCGGCGCCGACGTAGAGCACCCGCTCACCGGCGGCCAGCCCTGCCGCGAGGAACGCGGCGCAGCGCCGGCGGAACGCCTCGGGGTCGTCGAACACGACACAGCGGTGCTCGTGCGGGGCGCACCGGCCCGACCTGTCGAGCACGGCCGTCGATCCCACGGCGCAACGGTACACCGCCGCCGTCCACCCGGCATGTGGACGCGGGACCCGGTCAGCGGGGGAATGAGCCCAACGGTGACCGGTCGCCCACGGACCACTTGTGCCCGAACGGGTCCGTGAAGCCACCTTGCCGGTGCGTCCCCCAGGGCACCGGGTGATCCTCGACCGCCGCCCCGGCGACCGCCCCGGCCGCGACGGCCCGCTCGACGAAGGTGTCGGGGTCGTCGACGAACACCTCGATGCGGGCGCTCGTGACCCCCGCCCGGCCGGGACTGGTCTCGGCCGGGTTCTCGGGGTTGACCTCGTGCAGGAAGAACGGGGCGCCGCCGATCGCGAGCCCGGCCACGCCCCCGAGGTTCCACAGCTCCGTCGCGCCCAGCGCCCTCTTGTACCAGGCAACCGCGGCGTCCGCGTCGGCGACGATCACCATCACCGAGATCACCGGCGACGCGGCGGCCACCGACCCCCCGGCCGCGGCGGAATGAACGTTCGATTCCTCACTCATGTCCCCAGCATGCCGGACCCAGGTCGGCCCCGGGGGCCGAAGCCGTACCGGCCGCCGATGCGTTCACCGACGAGCCGGAACGGTCACCTCTCGGGGTCACGCGACGACTTGCACGGTTTCGCAGTCGACGAAGACCGAGTCGGGGACACCGGTGTTGTTGGGATAGGCGGCGTCAATGCCGTCACCGCAGTTGATGCGGCTGGGGCCACCGGCCTTGTACGTCACGTTGAGCACGTCGTCACCGGGGCCGGCGTTGACCCTGGCCTGGGGTGGCACGAAGAAGCGGTCGTTGCCGTCGCCGCCACGCAGGATCTGCAGGATGGACTGGCTGCCGGGCAGGGCGGGGTAGCCGACGAAGATGGTGTCGTCGCCGGGACCACCGATGACCGTGTTCGTGTCCTGGCCGTTGTCGTCGTCGCCGAGGTCGTCGTGGCCGGCGTCGCCGTCGATGAGGTCGGCGCCGTCCCAGCCACGGATCAGGTCCTGGCCACCGTTGCCGTTGAGGATGTCGTCGCCGGCGCCGCCGGAGATGCGGTCGTCACCGCCGCTGCCCTGCACGTCGTCGTTGCCGGCGCCGGCGATGATGACGTCGGCGGCGTCGAGTCCAGTGATCGTGTCATTGCCGCCGAGGCCGAGGATGACATCTCTGCCGGCGGTCCCGGTCAGGTTGTCGTCGCCGTCAGTGCCGATCAGGGTCGGCGGCAGACTGACGCGGAAGCCTCGAATGTAGTGGGCGGTGGTGTTCTGCCGGACGGTGAAGCGGTCCATCTGCTCGTAGTTGTAGCTGCCTTCGAAGGCGTTGACCAGCACGTCGACCTCGCTGCCGGTCTGGGCCACGAACGAGAACCGGCCCTGGCTGTCGGTGAAGACCTGGTACCCGTCGCCGCCCACGATGGAGATGTTGACCGGCGAGTCGGGCACCAGCTCACCGTTCTCGTCCCGGATGCTGCCCTGCACCTGCACCGCCGCGGCCATGGCCGGGGCCGGGGCAGCCAGCACCGCGGCCGTGGTGGTGAGCGTCGCGACGGCGATCGCGGCGAGCATCCGCCGGGCGGGTCCCCGCCGGCGGCGTATCGCCCATGCCCAGGTGCCGGCAGGTCGTCCCGGTGCATGGTCGTGACGCGGCTGCGCCTGATCGCGGCTCATTGCCTCACCGTCCCGTCTCGGTGCGCCATCGGAAGGTCCCCGTGGTGACGATGCCACCGGCCGGTGCCGGGCAGGAACGGGCGGATGGACGGGAGTTCTGCCGGACCGATTTCACTCGATCGGGTGGACGCGCTCAGTACGGCAGCTGAGCCCGGATTCCACCTCGCCCTCGACCGCGACACCAACACCCCCGCGTCCGGGACGCCGTGCACGGCGTCATCGCCGCCGCCCGGCGCCCCTGACGCGATCCGCCGTCATGGATGATGGCGGGTGTGCTGATTCCCGGCGGGCGCGTGGCTCGGCTCCGCCGGACGGTCCGTCGAGACGCCCGCAGCGGGCCCGATGACGAAGGTCGACACGAGAAACATCGCGGCGAACAGCGTCACCGCGATGCCCGGTGCCCACCGGGAGCGGAAGCGGCGGCGTAGACGGACCAGCATCGGCGCCATCACGGCCAGGCCGAGCACACCGAACAGCACGGTGCCTCCCAACCCGGCGACGAGCGCCGCGCCGGTGAGCAGGCCGACGTGGTGCAGCAGGTGCGGCGCCAGGCCAGACACGGCGCCGAGCGCCGCACCGAGGCTCCACCGCCCGGCGGGCCGGCCGGTCGTCGCGGCGGTGGGGGCGGTCATCGAACGGTCGCCGGTCGATAGCACCAGACCAGGCGGGGTTCGGCGGCGCCACTGTAATTGCGGTACGTGTCGTAGCGGGTCGGCCCGTCGCGACGGAGTCCGGCGGCGGCGCCGATCGGGTCGACGTTCTCCGCCGACCAGGCGAAGAACTCCAGCCCGGGCCTCATCGGCAGGCCGGGGTTGGCGCGCATGACGAGCCGTCCCGACGGGGTCAGCCACGAGCCGAGGTGTCGCAGCTGCCGCTCGACGAGGTCCCGGCCGCCGAAGTTGACGCAGCCGAGAGCGAGGACGACGTCGATCGATCCGGGCAGGACCGGCGCCTCGAACAGGTCGCAGACGAGGTCCGCGGCCGGGTTGACCAGGTCGATCCCGATCAGGTTCGCGATCTTGCCCTTGAACGGGTTGTCGCCGCATCCGACGTCGACGACGAACCGTGGCTGCCAGCCCTGGACCTCCTCCACCAGGGCGAAGCCGCTGTGCTCGAACCCGGCCAGCGGCGAGCGCCACCGGCTCGGGTCGAAGAACGCGACCAGATCACGGCGGAGCTGATCCGCGTCGCGCAGAGTGTCAGCCACGGGTGCCGCCGGTCGGTGCGGGCTGCCGCGTGGCGGCGGCGACCAGGGTGGTGACCGCGTCGATGACGGCGGGCCGTTGTGCTTCCGGGATGTTGCGCAGCAGGTCCGCGAAGCGGGCCGCGCGGGCGGCCGCCAGCTCGCCGGCGACGCGGCTGCCGGCGGCGGTGAGCTCGAGTCGAACCACCCGGGCGTCGCCGTCGTGCTTGACCCGGCGGACCCAGTCCCGGCCTATCAGCTGCGCCACCAGACGGCTGACCGTGCTCTTCTCCAGATGCAGCCGGCGGGCCAGCTCGCTCTGGGTCATCGAGCCGTCGCGGTCCAGCTCGCCGATCGCGTGCGCCTCTGAGACGGGCACCGGTGTCCCGCACGGGGTCCGGTCCGGTTGGTGCAGCCCGAACGCGCGCACGAACGCGGCGATCCGACCTTGCAGCAGCAGGGCCTGTTCCAGGTCGCGATCAGACATGGTTCGACCATACAACCAATTGGTTCGACAATACAACTATCGCGGTGGTGGTCGCGCCTGCCATGACACCATGACAATCGTCCGATCCGTCGCGCCGTTCCTCGTCGACGCCGTCGACACCGTCACCGCGATCGCCGCCTTCGTTACCTGACGGGCGCGTCGGGTCCCGTCATTCCGGTTCCCAGGCGATGAGCTGGTCGAAGATGCCCGGGTCGCCCTCGACCCGCAGGGACGCTGCGGTGATCCGGCCGTAGAAGAACATGACCAGGTCGTTGGCGGTGCCCCAGGCGGCGACGTCAGCCCTCTCCCCGCCCTCACCGGTGGCGGCGCCGCTCGGCAGGTGGGCGGTGCGGGCGCCGTCGGCGGACAGCCACAGGCGCCAGGAGCCGCCGTCGGTGGCGTGATAGTCGACGACCGCCGGCTGGTGCGGCCACGGCGACGCCGTCGCGCAGCAGGTGGTCAGGAACTCGTCCACGCCGTCGAGTGCCACGTCGTCGGGCAGCGGCTGCGGGGCGCCCACCGCGACCTGCGCGTCATAGGTGTGCACGGCGAGCTGCTGCAGCTGGTGCCGGGCGACGGCGCCGCTGGTCTGCGGCGACTGCGAGGTGCCCCACCACGTCCAGCAGCCACGGTCGGGTCCGGCCTGCCGCAGCGCGTCCAACAGCTCGCGCACCGAGGCGGCGAACCAGGCCAGCACCGCCCCGCGCTCGCGCGGCGTCGCCGGGGCGGACACAACCGTAGGAGCGTCGGCCGGGCCCGCCGCGACCGTGGCGGCCCACCTGTAGCGGCCGTCCACCAGGTGCTGCACCAGGTCGAGCAGCGTCCACTCGGGGCACGTCGGCACCCGCACGTCGAGGCTGGGCGCGGCGGCGACCGCGGCCTGGAAGGCCGTCGATCGGTCGTCCATCAGGCGTAGCAGGTCGGCGAACTCCAACGTCTTCTCCACCGTGGCTTTGTAGCACCGCACATCGACGACCGACAGCGGGTTTCAGGTGGCGCGCCCGTCATCCGGGTGAGCTGAACGCAACCCGGTGGGCCCGGGGGGTGGTGCCGCGCTGGGCGCCGAAGTGGTGCCGGAGCGTGTCCGCGCTGCCGAAGCCGGCCCGGGCGGCGACCGCGTCGACGGTCAGGTCGGTGGTCTCCAGCAGCAGCTCCGCCCGGTGCAGCCGCTGCTGCAGCAGCCACCGCAGCGGCGTGGTGCCCGTGGTGGCGCGGAAGTGCCGGGCGAAGCTGCGGCTCGACATGTTCGCCCGGTCGGCGAGCCGCTGCACGGTCAGCGGCTCGGCGAGGTGCTCCAGGGCCCAGTCCAGGACGTCGGCGAAGCCGGTCACCGGCGGCAGGGGGCGTTCGACGTACTGCGCCTGGCCGCCCTCGCGGTGCGCCGGCACCACCATCCGCCGGGCCAGCGCGTTCGCGGTCGCCGAGCCGTACAGGCGGCGCACGACGTGCAGGCAGGCGTCGATTCCCGCGGCGGCGCCGGCGCCCGTGACGATCCGCCCCTCGTCGACGTAGAGCACGTCCTCGACGAGGTCGACCCTGGGGTGCCGGGTGCGCAGCAGCGCCGCGGTCTGCCAGTGGGTGGTGGCGCGGCGCCCGTCGAGCAGCCCGGCGGCGGCGAGCGGGAACGCCCCGGAGCAGATCGACAGCAGCAGCGCGCCCCGCTCGTGGGCGGCCCGCAGCGCCGCGCCCACCGCCGCCGGCAGTGGGGCGTCGAGGTCCGGCCAGGCGGGCACGGCGACGATGTCGGCGGCGGCGATCCGGTCGAGTCCATGCGGCACGTGTACGGCGAAGCCCGAGCTGGTCGGCACCGGCCCCGGGCGTTCGGCGCAGACCGCGAAGTCGAAGGCGGGCAGCCCGTCGTCGGTGCGGTCCAGCCCGAACACCTGGCACAGGATGCCGAGCTCGAACGCGGCGACCGTGCCGCCGACGAGCGCCGCGACCCGCAGCGGTGGCTGAATGTTCCGGAACCCTGGCATTGCTGCCAGTGTCGCACTGACCCGCCGGCGGCGACAGTCGAGGGCATGGACCTCCACGACTCCGAGCTCGTCGCCGCCCCACCCGTCACCGGCACCCAGCGCTGGGCCGGCGCGCCGGCCGCCGTCCTCGACGCGGACGGCACGGTGCTGCTGCTGTACCGCACCCGCGGCGACGGCGACGCCCTCGTGCTGGCCCGCTCCGCCGACGGGGTCCGGTTCGCGCCGGTGTTCGAGCTGACCGCCGAAGCGCTGGGCGTCGCCATGGTGGAACGCTCGGCGCTGGTGCGCACCGGCGGCGGCTGGCGGCTGTACCCGAGCTACTCCCCCGCTGACGGCGCGCCGTGGCGGATCGGCCTGCTGGAGGCGGCGCACGTGACCGGTCTGCCGGGCGCGGCGCTGCGCGAGCTGACCTTCGGCGGCCCGCTGGAGACGGTGAAGGACCCGGTCGTGCACCGCACCGCTGGCGGCTGGGCGGCCTGGGTGTGCGTGCACCCGCTGGACGTGCCGGGCGCGGACGACCGGATGTACACCCGGCACCTGACCTCGGTCGACGGCATCGGCTGGGCGTCGCACGGCACGGTCCTCGCCGGCCGCCCCGGGCAGTGGGACGCCCGCGGCGCCCGCCTGACCTGCGTGCTGCCGGACGGCTCCGGGTTCTACGACGGCCGCCGTACCCGCGAGGAGAACTGGTTCGAGCGCTGCGGCCGGGCGGTCCCGGCCGGCGACGGCCCGCGGCTGGTCGCGGTGGGCGCCGAGCCGGTCGCCGACGTGCGGTACCTGGAGATCCTGACCCTGCCCGGCGGCGGCCGCCGCGCCTACTTCGAGGCCCGCCGCCCCGACGGCGCCCACGAGCTGCGCACGGCCCTGCTGCCGGACCGCGACAACCCGTAGGCGGCCGCCGGCGAAGACTACTTGCCGCGGGCCTTGCGGGTGCTGCGGTTGTTCGCCTTCTGGATCGCGTCGACCAGCTCGGCCTTGGTCATCCGCGACCGGCCGCGGATCTCCAGCCGCTTCGCCACGTCGGCCAGGTGCTGCTTGCTGGCGTTGGCGTCGACGCCGCCGGCGGTCCGGCCGGGCGTGCCGCGCCCACCGGCGGCCTTCTCGTCGCTGGGCCCCTTCTTGCCGCCGGACTTCGGCTCCCAGTGGTCGCCGACCTTCTCGAACGAGTGCTTCAGGGCGGAGAAGGCCGTGCGGTGGGCACGCTCGCCCTCGCCGTAGGTCTCGACCGCCGAGTCGTGCGCGCGGATCCAGGTCTCCTGCGCCTTCTTCGGCGAGCGCTGCAACGTGCTCGGCATCTCCTGACGGGCAGGCATGATCACTCCCTCCATCGGCTCTGCGGATCCCCTGCCCGCTGCGGCGACCGCGAAACCCGCCGCGGCGGTCACTGACTGACGAACGTCGTTTGCCGCGCCGCCGCACGGGTAGCGGAGCGAACGGGCCACCATCCCCGCCCGCAGCAGCTTCAGGAGGGCCTGCCGTGCTTGATCGCAAGGTTGACCGGATCGCCGATCCGTGGGGCGAGCGCACCCCGTACGCGGCGGGCGAGCCGTGGCCGGTCCGCGTCGACGGGTACCTCGCCGACGGGCTCACCGACGACGACGTCGACGGCTGGTTCCAGAGCGCGTCGGTGCTGCACTCCAACGGCGACGCGATGGACGTCGCGGTGAAGGACGGCCGGATCGTCGGCGTGCGGGGCCGGGCGGTCGACCGGGTCAACCACGGCCGGCTCGACCCGAAGGACCTCTACGGCTGGCAGGCCAACCACAGCCGGGACCGGCTGACCCGGCCGCTGGTCCGCGACGGCGACCGGCTCGTGGAGACCGACTGGGACACCGCGATGGACCGGATCGTCGCACGGTCGAAGGCGCTGCTGGACGGCCCCGGCGGCTGGGGGCACTTCGGCTTCTACACCTCCGGGCAGCTGTTCCTCGAGGAGTACTACACCCTCGGCGTCATCGGCAAGGCCGGGCTCGGCACCCCGCACATGGACGGCAACACCCGGCTGTGCACGGCGACCGCCGCCGCGGCGATGAAGGCGAGCTTCGGCACCGACGGGCAGCCCGGCTCGTACACCGACGTCGACCACTGCGACGCGATCGCCCTGTGGGGGCACAACGTCGCCGAGACGCAGACGGTGCTGTGGATGCGGATGCTGGACCGCCGCCGCGGCCCGAACCCGCCGGCGATGCTGGCCGTCGACCCGCGCTCCACCGCCGTCACCCGGGAGGCCGACGTGCACCTCGCGGTGCGCAACGGCACGAACCTGGCGCTGCTCAACGGGCTGCTGCGGGAGATCATCCGGCGGGGCTGGGTCGACGAGGGGTACGTGGCGGCGCACACCATCGGCTTCGACGAGCTGTGCGCGGTCGTGGACGGCTACCCGCCGGCGCGGGTCGCGGACATCTGTGACGTGCCGGCGGCGGACGTGGAACGCGCCGCGGAGCTGCTCGGCACGTCGCGGCGGGTGCTGTCCACCGTGCTGCAGGGGTTCTACCAGTCCAACCAGGCGACCGCCGCGTCCTGCGCGGTGAACAACCTGCACCTGGTCCGCGGCATGCTCGGGCGGCCCGGCGCCGGGCTGTACCAGATGAACGGGCAGCCGACCGCGCAGAACACCCGCGAGACCGGCGCCGACGGCGACCTGCCGGGCCTGCGCAACTGGGACAACCCGGAGCATATCCGCCAGCTCGCCGAGCTGTGGAACGTCGAGCCCGCCACGATCCCGCACTGGGCGCCGCCGACCCACGCGATGCAGATCTTCCGGTACGCCGAGCAGGGCTCCATCAAGCTGCTGTGGATCAGCGCCACCAACCCGGCGGTGTCGCTGCCGGACCTGGCCCGTATCCGGCGCGTCCTGCGCCGGCCCGAGCTGTTCGTGGTGGTGCAGGACCTGTTCCTGACCGAGACCGCCGAGCTGGCCGACGTGGTGCTGCCCGCCGCCACGTGGGCGGAGAAGACCGGCACGTTCACCAGCGTCGACCGCACCGTCCACCTCAGCGAGAAGGCCGTCGAGCCGCCCGGCGAGGCCCGCCCCGACCTTGACATCTTCCTCGACTACGCCCGGCGCATGGACTTCCGCGACCGCGACGGCGCCCCGCTCATCCCGTGGAAGGACCCCGAGGCGGCGTTCGAGGCCTGGAAGGCGTGCTCCGCCGGGCGGCCGTGCGACTACACCGGCATCACCTACGACCGGCTGCGCGGCGGCAGCGGCATCCAGTGGCCGTGCACCGAGGCCAACCCCGGCGGCGCCGAGCGGCTGTACACCGACGGCGTGTTCAACACCGACCCCGACTACTGCGAGACGTACGGCCACGACCTGGCCACGGGTGCGGAGTTCACCGCGCAGGAGTACCGCGCCAGGCAACCCGGCGGGCGGGCGTTCCTGCACGCGGTGGACTACCAGCCGTCGCCCGAGGTCACCAGCGACGAGTACCCGATGCTGCTGACCACCGGCCGCACCGTGTACCAGTTCCACACCCGCACGAAGACCGGCCGCGCCCCGCAGCTGGACGCCGCCGCCCCCGACGCCTGGGTCGAGCTCAGCGCCGGCGACGCCGACCGGCTGGGCATCGTCGAGGGCGACCTGGTCGGCGTCGCGTCCCCGCGCGCCGCCATCCAGGCCCGCGCGCGCATCGGCCGGATCCGCCCGGGCGTGGTGTTCGTGCCGTTCCACTACGGCTACTTCGACGTCGCCCTCGCCGACCGTACGCCCAGAGCCGCCAACGAGCTCACCGTCACCGCCTGGGACCCGGTCTCCAAGCAGCCGATCTTCAAGGTCGCCGCGGTCGCGGTCGGCAAGCTCGCCGGCGCCGGGGGCGTGCCGTCACCGGCGCCGACCGTCGGCGGCAGCGCACCGCTCGACCCGGCCGTGCCACCCACCGCCGGCGGCCCGGCCGCGGCGGCCACGTCCCGCACCGGAGGGCACTGACATGCACCTGGCGCACTACCTCGGGCTGCTGCACCGGGCCCAGACGAACCTCGCCGACGCCTTCCGCCAGGTCGCCGACGCGCACGGCGACGAGCCCGACATCCACCACCTGTGCCGGCGGCTCGCGCAGCAGTGCGACCGGCACGCCGGGCAGCTGGAGCCGTTCACCCGCCGGTACCGCGAGCACGCCCCGGACGAGCCGGACCGGCTGCACTCCGAGCTGTTCGGCGGCACCCGCACCGGGGGCATCGGCCTGCTGCGCGACCTGCAGGACCTGTACCTGATGGCGGCCGAGTGCGACATCTGCTGGACGGTGGTCGGCCAGGCCGCCCACGGCGTGCGCGACGAGGACCTGGTGGAGGTCGTGCGGACCTGCGAGGGCGAGACCGCCACCCAGCTCAAGTGGCTGCGGACCCGGATGAAGCAGTCCGCACCGCAGGCGCTCGTGGTCGCCGACTGACCGGCCCGCACCTGGACGCGGCGGCACCTGCCGATCGGCGCAGGAGACCGCTCGTGCGGCAGGACCGTCTCCCGTCCGGCAGATGGTCGCGCGGGTCGGCGCTGCCGGACGCTGACGGGCATGGGAATACTCGTTCGGTGGGTCGGGCGCTGGCCCGAGTGGTCGGGATACGCCGCAGCCGCCTGGTCGCTCGGGTACGGTCTGCTCGGGTTCTTCTGGTCGATGGGTGGCGACGGGTTTCCCTTCGAGCCGATCGACATGGCCCACGTGTCGGGCTCCGTCCTGGAGGGCAGCAGGACCGAGATCGTCGCGCCGATCATGGCGGTGTGCGGGGCACTGGGCACGCTCGCCGGGCTGGCCATGGCGAGAGGGGCCGGCAACGGCCGGGGAGCGAAGGCTCTGGTGCTCTTCGGCTGGTCGATGGCGGTCGTCCTCGCGCTCGTCGTCCCGGACTACTTCCTGCTCGCTCTCGTGGCGTTCGCACCACTGTTGCTGGTCTTCGCCTTCACCGGGGTGCCGGGACCGCAGGACGGTCTCGGCGACATCGTGTACTGGCACCGGACGAACCTTGTCATCATGTTCGTCGGCGGCCTGCTGTGGGCGGCGGCCACCCTGTCGTACCAGCGCAAGGCGCGAAAGTGCTGCCCGCATTGCGGCCGTGGTGGCGGTCCTGGGGCGAGACCTTCCCGAGCCGCGTCGCGCCGGTGGGGCGAGTGGGCCGTCGTGGTGGCCTGCCTTGCGCCGCTGCCGTACGAGGTGACGAGGATCGCCTGGTACCTCGGGTACCCGCTCGGCATCACCGACGACTTCCTGCGCATGATGCGGGACACGCCGGGCATGCTCGAGGTCGGGCTCGGCGCTGCCGTGGCGTCGGCGCTCGGCGGCGTGCTCACCCATGGTCTCGTGCGGCGCTGGGGGGAGATCTACCCCCGGTGGATCTGGTGGAAGGCCGGCCGGCCGGTGCCGCCCGCGCTCGCCGTCGTGCCCGCGTCCGTCGTGTCCGTCGTGCTCGTCCCGGCCGGCATGATGAACCTCCGGATGGAGGTCAGCCGCGACATGTGGGCCCTCAACGCGCCGGGCATCCTGTACCTGGTGTGGGGCGTGGCATTGGGCGCCGCCACGATCGCTTACCACCTGCGCCGGCGTGGGACCTGCCGCCGCTGCGGGCGGGGCACCACGATCGTCCGCGAAGCCGTGCGGGTCGCCGGTCCGCCGGCCGCGTAGGTCAGCCGGACGGCCGGACGATGCCCTGCTCCCACGCCCAGGCCGCGATGCCGACCCGATTGTGCCGTCCGAGCTTGCCGCCGATGTTGGCGAGGTGGGTCTTGACCGTGCCCGGCGAGATGAACAGCTCGCCGGCGATCTCGGCGTTGGTCCGTCCCTGCGCCACGTGCCGCACGATCTCGATCTCCCGGCCGCTCAGGATGCCCGTTCCGGGGTGGGTGACCGGCCGTCGCGTCGCGCCGAGGCGGCTGAGCAGACGAACGGTCACCTGCGGGCTGACCAGCAGGTCCCCGTGCGCCGCCGCTCGGATGGCCTCCACGAGCAGGGTCGGCCCGGAGCGCTTCAACAGGAACCCGCAGGCGCCCAGCGCGAGGGCCTCGGCCACGTATTCGTCGTGGTCGAAGGTCGTCACCACGATGACCCGCACGTCCGCCGTCGCGGGGTCGCTGGTCAGCGCACGCGTCACCGCGAGCCCGTCGGCATGGGGCATGCGGATGTCCAACAGCGCGACGTCCGGTTTGAGGCGGCGGGTGGCCTCCAGCGCCGACCGTCCGTCGGCGGCTTCGGCCACGGTGACCATGTCGGGCTGGGCGTCGACGATCAGGCGGAAGGCGCCCCGGACGTCGCGCTGGTCGTCGGCCACGAGCACCCGAATCCGCCGGTCAGCCATGGCCGGTTCCCGGCCGCATCGGCAGTCGCGCCCGCAGGACCCATCGGCCGCCGCTGTCCGGACCGGCGGTGAGGTCTCCGCCGAGCGCCTGCACGCGCTGACGCATGGTGTGCAGTCCCGTCCCGCTGGAGGCGCGCCGGCGAGGTGACCCGGCGGCACCGGCGTCGTTGACGACCGTCACGACGAGCCGGTCGTCGTCGCGGACGTGGACGGTGACGGCGACCCGCGTGGCGGCGGGTGCGTGCCGGCGCACGTTGGTCAGTGCCTCGGCGACGATGCGGTGCGTCGCCGCCCGCACCTGCCAGGACGTCGCCGCGGGGTCGGCGGCGCGCGCGTCCTGAGCGAAGTCGACCCGGCAGGTGCCGCGTTCGGTGCTGAACCCTTCGACGAGGTCGGGCAGGTCACCCGGGTCGGGATGCGCACGTGTCGCCGCCGCGGGTTCGGCGTCGGCGAGCACGGCGACCATCTCGTCCATCGCTGACAGCGCCTGCAGACCCACCGTCTCGATGCGCGCCAGCGTCCCGGCGAGACGGGCGGGATCGTCGCCGAAGGCGTACCGCGCGGCCTGGGCCTGCGCCACGATGGCGGTGACGTCATGGGCGATGTAGTCATGCAGGTCGTGGGCGATCTCCAGCCGCTGCGCCCGCCGGGCGGAGCGCACCGACCGGTCCAGCCGGGCCTGCGCGAGCCGCGGATAACCGCCGACGACGATCGCCAACGTTGCCGGCACAGCCATCGACGCACTGCCGCCGACGACGGCCAGCGGCTCGTACGACGGCAGGTACCGCAGGATCCAGGTGATGACGGCCGTCGCCGTCGCACCGCCCACCAGCAGCGTCGTCCGCCACGACGTCCAGCGCACGACCAGCGCCAGCAGGGTCAGCAGACCACCGACCTCCATGAATGCGATCAGCCCGCCGTCGCCGTCGTGCTCCCGGCCGGTGGTGAGGAGGTGCGCGGTCCCGGTCAGGGACGCCGCCGCCGTCACCGCCGCCGCCCACGCGACCCACGCCTTGGCGCGGGGCCAGCTCACGGCCGCCGCCAGCACCAGCCCACCGGCCAGCGCGGCCGGCACCGCGCTGTGCGGGTCGGTCCGCGCGGCGAGCAGGGCACCACCGGCCGCCCCGGCCGCGGCGAGGAAGGCTCCGGTGAGATCCCGTGGGTGCACGACACCGACGGTAGGCACCGGCTCGGCGCCGTGGACAACGCTTATCAGCCTGCGCTCAGCGCGGGGCGGCGCGGCGGTCCGGTGCCGGCCGGGGGTCAGGATCTGCCGTTCGGCAGATGGCACCACCGGCGCGGGAGCCGGCATGGTCGACACGACAGGCCAGTGACGAACGCGCCCCTACGTGGGCGGTGCAAGGGGAGGAACCCATGCGTGTCTGCATCGCAGCCATCGGATCGACCGGGGACGTGCTGCCGTACCTCGGGCTCGGCCAGCAGCTCACGGCACAGGGCTTCGAGGTCACGATCGCCACCCACAAGTCGTTCGAGCCGTTCGTCGCCGGCGCGGGGCTCGGCTACGCGTTCGTACCGATGGAGCCCCGCGACTCCGTGTCCGACGAGCTCGGCGAACGGCTGCGGCACGGTGTCCGCAGCGCGGCGAAGGCCATCGAGCAGCTGTACGCCCCGTGGGTCTGGGACATCGCGCAGGCGGTCGACGCCGCGTGCGCCGGGACGGACCACCTGCTGCTGTCGGCGATGGCGTGGACGGGTGTGCACAGTGCCGACGGCCGCGGCGTGCCCAGCTGGGGACTGCACCTGCAGCCCTTGGAACCGACGGGCGCGTTCGCCCCGGCGGCGATGGGCGCCCGCTCTTTCGGCCCGGCTGTGAACCGGGCGCTGGGCCGCCGGGTACAGGCGTTGATGGTGCGGCCGCACATGGCGGTGGTCAACGCCCTGCGGCAGCGGCACGGCCTGCCCGCCGTCTCCGCCCGGGACCACCTGCGCATGCTGCGCGACCGGCGGTGGCCGGTGCTGCACGGTTTCAGTCCCTCCGTCGTGCCCCGTCCCGCCGACTGGCGCCCGGGTCTGGACGTCGTCGGCTACTGGTGGCCCCCGGCACCGTCGGACTGGACGCCCGACCCCGACCTGGTCGACTTCCTCGGCTGCGGCCCGGCGCCGATCTACGTCGGCTTCGGCAGCACCCTGCCCGCCCCGGCAGCCGAACTCCAGGCGATGCTGCGGCGGATCTCCAGGGCCCTGCGCATCCGCATGGTGGTGCACTCGGGCTGGCTCGACCTTCGGGTCGACGACGACACGATCCACACCGTCGGTCACGTCCCGCATTCGTGGCTGCTGCCGCGCGTCCGCGCGGCCGTCCATCACTGCGGCGCCGGCACCAGCGCCGCCACCCTGCGCGCGGGCATCCCGTCCGTGCCGGTCCCCACGACACTGGACCAGCCTTTCTGGGCGGACCGGCTGCGCCGCCTGGGCGTGGCGACCGAGCCGATCCACTCGGCCCGGCTCACCGAGGCCCGGCTGACCGCCGAGGTTCGCGAAGCGATCGAGAACCCGCTGCTGAGCAGGCGCGCGGCCGAGGCCCGCGAGCGGCTCGTGCGCGACAACGGCGCCGTCGCCGTCGCCGATGCCCTGTCCAGGCGGGGCCGATGAGCCGGCCGCCGGCCCACCGGACCGAAGGAGGCCGACCGGTGCGCGCTGCCGTGGGCACCCGGACCGACGTGACCACCCTTCCCGCCCATTGGGCCGTCCGCCTCGCCGCATATGCCACGCCCGTCTGCGTCCTGCCGTCGGCCCTCTGGCGGCTGAACGCCGTCCTGTACGGCAACCAGGCCTGCTTCCGCGGCGGCAGCTGGGAGAAGGCGTACGTCGTGTCGCTGTCCGTCGTGTCCGTCACGGCCGCCTGCCTGACCGTCGGGCTGGTCAGCCGCTGGGGTGAGGTCGTGCCGCGCCGGCTGCCGCTCATCGGCGGGCGGCCCGTCGCCGTGACGGCCGCGACCGCGGTCGCGGGGGCCGGAGCCGCGCTGATCTTCGCCGTCTACACGTACGCCGTCCTCAACCCCGTGTTCGAGTGGCGGCGGCCACCGCCGTACGACCCGGCCTGTCCCCCACCGGACCAGACCGACGGCGCCGGGCTCGCCTATGCCGCCTACGCTCCCCTGCTGTTGTGGGGGCCGCTGCTGCTCACCGTCACCATCGCCTACTACCGGCGGCGCACCCGGGCGGCCGCGACGGATCGCTGAGGGTAGCGACGCGTCCGCCCCGCCGGCGCTCGTGGTGGCCGGCTGCGTCGTCAGGCCGCCGGGTGCGGCTGGAGCAGGACCCAGACCCGTTTGCCGCCCTGGTGGTTCTCCACGCCCCACCGCTGCGACAGGGCCTCGATGATGGCCAGGCCGCGGCCGCTGTCGCCGTCCGGGTCGTCGCGGCGGCGCGGCACGACCGCGGAACCGTCGGCGGCGCAGATGGTGACCTGCGCCTCGTGCGCGCGCAGCTCCAGCGCCAGGCACCCACCGCCGTGCCGGACCGCGTTGGCGACCAGCTCACTGACGACCAGGATCGCGGCGTTCAGCCAGTCCTGATCGGAGAAGCCCCATGCGAACAGCGTCGTCTGCAGGGAACGGCGGGCGACCGCCGGTGCGGTCTCGTTCAACGGCAGGTCGACGTGGGCGGTCAGCTCGCTCATCGCCGGGTCCTGTCTGTCGAGGTGCTGCCCTGGTGAGGACACCGGCCAGCGACCCCGCGCCACGGCCGGCGGCGGGGTCAGCGGCAACGGTTCCGGATCACGGCCGTTGCCCCGACCACGCTACTCCCGCCTGATCCGGTACGTGCTGGATGATCATGACCAATTCCAGTCGCCCGACCGAAAGACCCGAACATTCTGCCCGACCGGGCGACAGCGGGGGTGCCATGTTCCACCACGAGCCGGCGGGCCGGGCGGTGAGACGGGCATCGCCCCGGGAGCGGGTCCCGGGGCGATGCGCGTGCGGGCTCAGCAGGGGCCGTTGCAGGCCAGGACCTTCAGCCGGTCCAGGGCGCCGTTCCACTGGTTGGAGTCGCCGGCGAAGGGGCCGGTGCTGGAGTACTGCCAGAACGACCAGGTGGGGGCGCCGGCCGGGAGGGTGCCCGGGGAGCTGCTGTAGCGGGCGAGCCACAGCGGCGAGTTGGCCCAGAAGCCGCTGTAGTTGCCGGTGCAGGTGACCCACCAGTCGGTGGTGGTGTAGATGGTCGCCCAGCGGCCGGTGCGGGCGTAGTACTGGTTCAGGAAGGCCCGGATCCAGCTGACCATGCCCGACTGGGACAGCCCGTAGCAGGTGGCGCCGTAGGGGTTGTACTCGATGTCCAGGGCGCCGGGCAGGGTCTTGCCGTCCCTGGACCAGCCGCCGCCGTGCGCGACGAAGTAGTCGGCCTGGGCCGCGCCGCCGCCGCCGTTCGGGATCGCGAAGTGGTAGGCGCCGCGGATCATGCCGATGTTGTACGAGCCGTTGTACTGCTGGGCGAAGTAGGGGTTGGTGTAGTACGTGCCCTCGGTGGCCTTGATGTAGGCGAACCGGGAGCCGGCGCTCCACTGCGCCGACCAGTTCACGTTGCCCTGGTGGCCTGAGACGTCCTGGCCGTAGGTCACGGTGGCCGCCGAGGCCGGGCTGCCGGTCAGGGCGGTGGTGAGCAGGGCGGCCGCGAGGGACAGGACTGCCAGTGCGCCGAGCCGTCGTTTGGACACGGTGCGCCTCCTTCGGGGGGTGTGCTCCGGGGTTGGCAGATAGCTTCGCCGATTAGCTCACGACCGTCGGAAACTTTCAATAGGTGAGCGTCGAACTCCGCCGAGAATTTACAGTGGCTTCGATCGATGGACACAAGGCCGTGACCAGGTGTAGCGTGCCCCGCTGCAAGAAGTTTACAAACTTCTATGCGGACCGAAAGTTGGCACCGACAGCCGGAGGCACTCATGGTCACTCGTCGCGGCGTCCTGCGTGGCGCCGTCCTGCTCGGCGGCGCCGCGCCGCTGCTCGCCACCGCCGACCCGGCCGCCGCCGCGGTCGAGCAGCCCTCGATCGCCAGCTGCGGCGCCTGGGGCGCCCGCCCGCCGGCGGGCGCGGTCACCGTCGACCAGCACCGGCCGAACAAGATCATCGTGCATCACACGGCGATGGCCAACTCGACGGACTACTCCCAGGCGCACGCCTTCCAGAACTCGCGGGACATCCAGGACCTGCACATGGACGGCAACGGCTGGCTCGACAGCGGCCAGCACTTCACCAACAGCCGCGGCGGCTGGCTCACCGAGGGCCGCCACGGCAGCCTGTACGCCCTGCTGCACGGCCAGACCATGGTGCAGGGCGCGCACTGCAAGGGCCAGAACGACCAGGCGATCGGCATCGAGAACGAGGGCACCTACCTGACCGTGCAGCCGCCGGCCGCGCTGTGGAACAGCCTGGTGGCGTTCTGCGCCTTCACCTGCCAGCAGTACGCGATCCCGGCCACCGAGATCTACGGCCACAAGGACTTCAACGTCACCGAATGCCCGGGGCTGCTGCACGACCGGCTCCCGGAGCTGCGGGCCGCCGTGGCCGCCGCCCTCTGACCCTGGCACCTCGCAGCGGGCCTCGACAGACGGAGTATACCGAGTATTATACCCGTCATGATATCGAGGAAGGTAGCGCCATGAGCATCCGGCACGCGTTGTTGGCCCTGCTCAGTGAGGGTCCGAAGTACGGGCTGCAGCTGCGCGAGGAGTTCGAGGCGCGCACCGGCGACGTGTGGCCGCTCAACGTCGGGCAGGTCTACACCACCCTGCAACGGCTGGAGCGCGACGGGCTCGTGCAGTCCGACGACGACGCCGAGCCCGGGCCGCAGCGGGGCTTCCGGATCACCGCCGAGGGCGCGCAGGAGCTGGACGGCTGGCTGCGCACCCCGCCCAACCTGGAGTCGCCGCCCCGCGACGAGCTGGTCATCAAGGTCCTCGTCGCGGTGCGGCTGCCCGGCGTCGACGTCCACGAGGTCATCCAGACGCACCGCCGCTACCTGGTGGAGCTGATGCAGCAGTGGACCCGGCTCAAGGAGGAGGAGGGCGACCTCGACCTCGGGCTCGCCCTGGTGGTCGACGCCGAGCTGTACCGGCTGGACTCCGTCGTGCAGTGGCTCGACACCGCCGACGGGCGGCTCAAGCGCGCCGCCCTCGAGCCTCCCCCGCCGGCGCCGTCGCCGGCCACACCCCAGATCCGCCGCCGGACGGGGGTGCGGCGATGAGCGCGGTCCTGGTCATGCACGAGGTGTCCAAGACGTACCTCGACGGCGCCGACGAGGTGCACGCCCTGCGTGACGTCGAGCTGACCGTCGAGCCCGGCAGGATGGTCGCGGTCATGGGCCCCAGCGGATCCGGCAAGAGCACCCTGCTCACCATCGCCGGCGCCCTCGAGTCACCGACCAGCGGCGAGGTGCACGTCGCCGGGCAGCCGCTCGCGACCCTGTCCCGCGACGAGCGCAGCCGGCTGCGGCGCCGCGCCATCGGGTACGTCTTCCAGGACTTCAACCTGCTGCCCGGCCTCACCGCCGCGGAGAACGTGGCGCTGCCGCTGGAACTGGACGGGACCGGCGCCGGCAAGGCCCGCGCCGCCGGCATGCGGGCACTGGAGGAGCTGGGCCTGGCCGACCGGGCCGCGCGCTTCCCCGACCAGCTGTCCGGCGGCGAGCGGCAACGCGTCGCCATCGCCCGCGCCGTCGTCGGCGACCGGCGGCTGCTGCTCGCCGACGAGCCCACCGGCGCCCTCGACTCGACCAACGGCGAGGCGGTGATGCGGATGCTGCTCGCCGCCTGCAAACGCGGGCTCGCCGCGGTCGTCGTCACCCACGACGCGCAGCTCGCCTCGTGGGCCGACCGGGTCGTGTTCATCCGCGACGGGCGCATCGTGGACCGCACCTCGCCCCGCCCCGGCCCGGAGTCCCTGCTCACCGGCGAGCCGGCCCGGTGAGCGTCGCAGTGCAGGACCGGCCGCTGGTCCTCGGCACCGGCCACGGCGGGCTGCCCGCCCGGCGGGCCGTGATCCGCTGGGCGTGGCGGCTGTTCCGCCGCGAGTGGCGGCAGCAGTCGCTGGTACTGACGCTGGTGCTGCTCGCCGTCGCGGCCACCACGGTCGGTCTCGGGTTCGCCGGCAACGCGATCGACCCGCAGGCCGCCACGTACGGCACCGCCAACCGCATCGCGACGCTGCGCAGCACCGGCGCGCAGGCCGACGCAGACGTCGCCGCGCTGCGGGCCGCCTTCGGCACCGCCGAGGTCATCGACCACCAGAGCATCCCGCTGCCCGGCTCGGCGAGCGGGATCGACCTGCGGGCGCAGGACCCGGCGGGTCCCTTCGGCTGGTCGACGCTGCGGCTGCGCACCGGCCGCTACCCGCAGGGCCCGGCCGAGGTCGCAGTCACCGAACAGGTCGCGGCGCTGTTCCGGCTGACCGTCGGCGGCACCTGGGAGCAGGGCGGCCGCCGCCGCACCGTGGTCGGCCTCGTCGAGAACCCGCTGAACCTGCGGGACCGCTTCGCGCTCGTCGCCCCCGGCCAGGCCACCCCCGCCGAACGCTCCACCGTGCTGCTGCGGGTCACCGACGCGCAGTTCCGCAGCGTGTCGCGGCCGGACGGGATGTCGACCACGGTCCGCAACGAGGAGCAGGACCCGGCCACCATCGGCGTGCTCGTGCTCGCCACGATCGGGCTGCTGTTCGTCGGCCTGCTCGCCGCGGCCGGGTTCACGGTCATGGCGCAGCGCCGGATGCGCTCGCTCGGCATGCTCGGCGCGATCGGCGCCAGCCACCGGCACGTCCGGCTCGTCGTCGTCGCCAACGGCGCCGTCATCGGCGTCACCGGGGCGCTCGCCGGCGCCGCCGCCGGGTTCGCCGCCTGGGCGGCGTTCGGCCCGCGGATGGAGCCGCTGCTCGCCCACCGCATCGACCGGTTCGACCTGCCGTGGCTGCCGCTGCTGGGCATGGTCCTGCTGGCGATCGTCACCGCGATCGGCGCCGCGTGGTGGCCGGCCCGCACCGCCGCCCGGATGCCGGTCGTCGCGGCCCTGTCCGCGCGGCCCGTGCCGCCGCGCCCCGCGCACCGCTTCGCGCTGCCGGGCGTGGTGCTGCTGGCCGCCGGGCTCGGCGCGATCGTCGCCTCCCGCGGCCACCGGGCGCCGTACATCGTCGGCGGGGTCCTCGGCATCGCCGCCGGGCTGCTGCTGCTCGCCCCGACGGGCATCGCCGCCGGCGGCCGGCTGGCCCGGTTCGCTCCCCTGGCGCCCCGGCTCGCGCTGCGCGACCTGGCCCGGTACCGGGCACGCTCCAGCGCGGCGCTCGCCGCGATCGTCCTCGCCGTCGGCATCGCCGCCGCCATCGCGCTCAGCGCCGCCGTCGCCGTCGCCAAGGCCGCCGCGCCGACCGGCGGCAACCTGCCCGCCGACCAGCTGATCGTCTGGGTCGGCCCGTCCGGCCTCGACGGGCCCGTACCGTCGCTGACCCCCGAACAGGAGACCGCCGCGCGGCAGCAGGTCGACGCGATCGCCGCCGCCCTGCACGGCACGTCGGTGCTGCCGCTGCACGCCGCGCTGGACCCGGACACCCCCACACCCGGCGGCGCCGAGGGCGGGCGGCCGGTGCAGCAGATGGGCCGGCCGACCATCGAGACCATCGACGGGCGCACGCGGCACCGGTACAGCAGCGACGACGCCGACCCGCTGTTCGTCGCGACGCCGGAGCTGCTGCGCCACTACGGGATCGACCCGGCCGGCATCGCCGCCGACACCGACCTGGTCAGCTGGCGGGCCGGCTACGACGGGTACGACATCTTCCCCAACCGCCGGTCCGGCTGGCGGCCCAAGGTGCAGCAGGCGGACCTGCCCACCTACACGTCACTGCCCGGCACCCTGATCACCGCCCACGCCATGGAGACGCTCAAGCTCACCGAGATCCCCGGCGGCTGGCTGATCCACGCCCCGGCCAGACTCACCCAGGAGCAGATCGACCGGGCGGAGCGGGCCGCCTCCGCGGCCGGCCTCAACGTCGAGGCCCGCCCCACCGGCGCCGACACGGCCCGGGTCGCCGCGTACGCGACCGGGACCGGCATCGCGCTCGCCCTCGGCGTGCTCGCGATGACCGTCGGGCTGATCCGCGGCGAGAGCGCCCGCGACCTGCGCACCCTGACCGCGACCGGGGCGCCGCGGCGCACCCGCCGGGCCCTCACCGCCGCGACCGCCGGCGCCCTGGCCCTGCTCGGCGCGGTCATCGGCACCGGCGGCGCGTACCTGGCCCTGCTCGCCTGGCACGTCCGCGCACCGCACTGGCTGGGCCACCCGCCGGCGGCGAGCCTGCTCGCCATCCTGGTCGGCCTGCCGGCGGTGGCGTACGCGGGCGGCTGGCTGCTGTCCGGGAAGGAGCCGCCGGTCGTGGCGCGTCAGGCGCTGGACTGACCGGGCGCCGGCGGGCGGCCCGCGGTGTCGAGGAGCTTGCCGGCGACGGTCGCCGCGTCGCGGGAGCGGTGTTGCGCCTCGTACAGCGCCAGCGCCGCCCGCCACGCGTCCGCGGCGTCGCCGGTGCGGCCCTGGGCCCGGTACACGTCGCCGAGGTGCGCCAGGGTGTCCGCCTCCTCGTAGGTGTCGCCCAGCTCGCGGCGCAGCCGCAGCGCGTCGGCGTAGTGCCCCGCCGCGTCGGCGAGCCGGCCGCTGTGGTGGGCGACGTAGCCGAGACTGTCGCTGGTGTACGCCTCGCCCTCGAGGAACCCGAGCTCCCGGCACAGGGTGAGGGCGCGCCGGCAGTACTCGGCGGCCTCCTCGTGGTTGCCGATGCGGGCGTGGTACCAGCCGACCGCGTTGAGCGCCTCGGCCTCCCGCGCGGGGTTGCCCAGGGCGGCGCGCAGGCGCAGGCTCCGCTGCGCGTGGGTGAGCGCCTGCCGGTGCTCGCCGGTGTGCTCCCAGGCGAGGGCGAGGTTCAGCTCGGTCTGCGCCTGGCCGCCCGGGTCGCCGGCCGCCTCGTAGCCGCGCATCGCCTGCCGCAGGTGGTGCAGCGCGCGGTCGTGCCGGCCGAGCGGGACGTACGCGCGGCCCAGCAGCCGGTGGTTGAGGGCGGCCGTCGCCGGGTCCCGCAGCGCGGCGGTGGCCGGGACCGTCGCCTCGAGCATGGCGGCGCGCTCGTGCAGCCGGCCGCGCCGCCAGTGGAAGGTGTCCAGGGCCCAGGCGAGCCACCACGCCTCGGCGTGGCGGCCGTGCTCGACGGCGTCGCGGTGCAGGGCGAGCAGGCACCGGTGCTCGGCCTCGAACCAGGCCATCGCCGCGGCCGCGTCCGCCACCGGGACGGCCGACACGGCCGGTGGCGGTGGCCCGGTCGTGATCGGGGTGCGCTGCGGTGACAGCAGCCGGTCGGCGGCGACGGCGGTGGCGGTGCACCACGCCGACAGCCGTTGCCGAGCCGCGTCGACGACGGCGGCCGGCTGCTCGTGCGCGCAGCGTTCGGCGGCGTACAGGCGCACCAGGTCGTGCATGCGGTACCGGCCCGGCGTGTGCTCCTGCAGCAGGTACGCGGCCACCAGCCGGCGCAGCGCGACCCGGGTCCGGGCGGCCGGCCAGCCGGTCAGCTCGGCCGCGGCGGGCAGGCCGACGTCGGGGCCGGGCGCGTCGCCGAGCAGCCCGAACAGCAGCGCCAGGTCGGGGTCGAGCGCCCGGTACGACGAGGAGAACACGGCCCGCAGGTTGGCGTTGAGGTCGTCGGTGTCCAGCGCGTCCAGCCGCGCCGAACGGTCGCCGAGCTCGTCGGCGAGCACCGCCAGCGGCAGGTCCGGCTGGACGCGTGCCCTGGCCGCCACGATGCTCGTGGCCAGCGGCAGCCCGGCGCAGTGCGTGACGAGCGCGCTGGCCGCCTCGGGCTCCCGGGCCGCCCGGCGCCCGCCGAGATGGTGCACGAGCAGCTCCAGCCCTTCGGTGCTGGGCAGCGCGTGCAGGGTGACCGGCTGCGCACCGAACGCCGTGACCAGCCCGGTCAGCTGCCGGCGGCCGGTGATCAGGACCATGCAGGAGGCGCTGCCGGGCAGCAGCGGCTCGACCTGGGCGGTGCTGTGCGCGTTGTCGAGCAGGATCAGCATGCGGCGGCCGGCGACGAGGCTGCGGTACAGCGCGGTGCGGCCGGGCAGGTCCGCCGGGATCTCGCCCGGGGCGACGCGCAGCGCCTCGAGGAACCCGTGCAGGGCGGCGGACGCCGGCACCGGCGCGCCGGCGGCGTCGAAGCCGCGCAGGTCGACGTAGAGCTGCCCGTCGGGGAAGCGGTCGAGGTTGCGGTGCGCCCAGTGCAGCGCGAGCCAGGTCTTGCCGATGCCGCCGGTGCCGCCGATCGCCGCGATGCCCATCGCCTCACCCGCCGCCCCGCCCGTCCCGGCGACCCGGTCGAGGTCGGCGAGCTCCCGGGCGCGGCCGATCAGGACCGCGGGCGGCGCCGGCAGCTGCCGGGCGGTCGCCACCGGCGGTGCCGGCGGTGCCGCCGGTGGACCCGTCGCGTGCAGGGCCGGGTCGGCGGCGATCATCCGCTCGTGCAGCTGCTGCAGCGCCGCGCCCGGGTCGGCGCCGAGCTCCTCCTTCAGCCTGCGCCGGGTCAGCCGGTACTGCGCGAGGGCGTCACCGGCGCGGCCACTGCGGAACAGCGCCAGCATGTACTGGCCGGCGGCGCGCTCGTCCAGCGGGTGCGCCTCGGCGCGGGTGAGCAGCTCGGCGAGCAGCTCACCGTGGTGCCCCAGGCGCAGCCGCACGTCGCAGCGGTCCAGCTTGGCGGCGAGCCGCTCCTGCGCGGCGGCGTGCCGCTGCAGGTTGAAGAACGGGGTGTCCAGGTCGGCGAACGCGTTGCCGCGCCACAGGTCGAGCGCCGCACCGAGCAGGTCCGCGGCCGCCTCGTCGTCGGACGTCGACCGGGCCCGAGCGCACAGGTCCCGGAACCGGTGCAGGTCCACCGCCGACCGGTCGACGGCGAGCTGGTAGCCGCCGGCGCGGCGGTGCAGCAGCGGCGCGCCGGACGGCGACGTCAGCACGCGGCGCAGCCGGGACAGGTAGCTGTACAGGGTCGGCTGGGCCCGCTGTGGGGGGCGCGTCCCCCACACCCGCTCGACGAGCTGGTCGGTGCGCACCACGTCGCCGGCGTCGACGAGCAGCGCCGCGAGCACGCCACGCTGCCGCGCGTGCCCCACGTCGATCGTCGTTGCTCCGGTGAACGCCTCGATGCTGCCGAGCAACCGGAACTCCAACGTCGGCCCGACCCTCCCCCGTGACGACAACCGCGCAATGAGGGACGCCGATGCCGAAATGCCCGCCGAACAGGCGGTTCAAGGTTTCCACAATGATTCTACAACGCCGGTGGGAAACCCTTGGCACAGCCGTTCGGGGGGAGGACGCCGCCGGCGTCCCGGCCACGGGGGACGGGACGCCGGAGCTGCTGACCGTGTGTCAGCAGGAGCCGCAGGAGTTGCAGAACCCGTTGCGGTACACGCCGTTGCAGTACTGCGACCAGCACATCTTCCAGTAGCTGCCGCACTGCTGGCAGTACTGGTACGTGACGCAGGCCGCCGCGGCCGCGGCCGCGGTGGTGCGCGGGACGAATGCCGACAGCATCCGGTCCGCCACACTTCCGATTCTGGTCATGAGACCTCCTGTTCGACGCGATTACCAGGACGCCACCGACAATTCCGCGTCGCACAACGTCGCCGGTCGATCTCAGACCATCTCGGACGGCCGTGCTCAGGAACCGACCGATCGTCATCACGGGGGAAGACACATGCGAATGCCCGAACCGGAGCACGCGAACAGTCTGGACGACCTCGTCACCGCGCTGCGGCTGTTGAAGGCGTGGTCGCACGACCTGTCGTACGCGGCCATCACCCGGGCGGTGAACGACCGCTGGCAACGGGCGGGCCGGCCCCGCACCGAGCTGACCCGCAGGAGCACGGTCGCCGGCTACTTCACGTTCGGCCGCGCCCGCCTGGACGAGGACCTGCTGGTCGCGATCGTCCTGGCGCTGCACCCGGACGCCGGCTACGCCGAACGCTGGCGGGCCGCGCTGCGCGCGATCCGCGGCGACGCGACCACCGCGGCGCTCGTCGACGCCCGCGGCGACCTGCCGGACGCCCCGGACGGGTTCGTCGGGCGCCGCCCCGAGCTGCGGCGCCTCGACGCGCTCGCCGCCGGCGACACGGTGGTCATCCACGGCATGGCGGGCGCCGGCAAGACCTGGCTGGCGCTGCACGCCGCGCACCGCCTGGCGGGCGGCGCTCACGTCCGGCTGATGGCCGACCTGCGCGGGCAGCACCCGGAGGCGCCCGCCGCGTGCCCGTCGGCGGTCCTGGCCGGGTTCCTGCGGCATCTGGGGCTGCGGCCCGAGCAGATCCCGCACGACCTGGCCGGGCGGGCCGCGGCGTACCGGGCGCTGCTGCGCGACGTACCCGCGGTCATCGTCCTCGACGACGCCGCCGACGAGGACGGCGTCGCGCCGCTGCTGCCGGGCGGACCGCAGCACCTGGTGCTGATCACGAGCCGGCGCCGGCTGGGCGGGCTGCGCGGGGCCGCCCGCCTGCACCTGGGCGACCTGGACCCGGCCGACGCCCTTGACCTGCTACGCCGCGCGGCGGGGCGCGGCCGCGTCGACGCCGATGTCGCCGCCGCCCGCCGGATCACCGCACGGGTCGGCTGGCACCCGCATGCCCTGGCCGTCGTCGGTGGGCACCTGCGGGAGCACCCGGACTGGCCGGTGGCCGACTGCGCCCGGCCGGTGTGGCTGGCCCTCACCGGTGGCGTACGGTCCGCGCTCGCGGTCTCCTGCCGGGTGCTGCCGTCGGCGGCGCGGCGGGTGCTGCGGCTGCTGTCGCTGCACCCCGGCCACGACGTCGGCTGCCCCGCGGTCGCCGCGCTCGCCGGCACCGACGTCGGCAGCGTGCGCGAGGACCTGCACGCGCTGGTCGACGCGCACCTGCTGCGGCAGCCGGCCGACGGCCGGTTCGCGCTGCACGAGCTGGTCCGCGGCTACGCCGCCGAGCTCGTCGGCGTCGAGGAACGCGCCAGCCAGGTCACCGCGGCGACCGCCCGGCTGTTCGACTACTACCGGCGCACCGCCGCCGTCGCCGTCCGGCAGCTCGACACCCCCGTCGCTGCGGCCGTCGACACGGGCGCCGGTGACGGCCGGCACCGCGCCCGGCACACCGGCGAGGCGTGGCAGTGGCTGGCGCTGGAGCACGCCAACCTGCTGGCCGTCACCGCCCGGGCCGCCGACCGCGGCTGCGCACGGACCGCCCGGGACCTGGCCACCTCGCTGTGGCGGTACCAGCGGGCGAGCGAGGCCCGCCGCACGGTGGCCGAGATCGTCCGGGGTGGCACACCGCCACCCCGGACCTGGGTCACAGTGCGGACACGCAACGTCCTTGCCACGCGGAACTCTTCGAGGAGTAAGCCATGACCGCACTGACATTCGCAGTCGTCCTGGTCGGCGCGCTGTGCGTGCTCAACCTGCTGCTGACGTTCGGGGTGATCCGGCGGCTGCGCGACGGCGACCGTCCCGCCGCCGGCGCCGCGCCACAGCCGCCGATGGCACCGGTCGGCACCGCCGTGCGCGGCGGCCCCACCGGGTGGGACGGCGAGACCCTGGTCGGGTTCTTCAGCCCCGGCTGCGGCCCGTGCGAGCGGCAGCTGCCCACCTTCGTCGAGGTCGCCGGCGCCCGGCCCACGCACCGGGTGGTGGCCGTCGTCTACGACCCGGCCGGGCAGTCGGCGGCCCTCGTCGCGACGCTGCGGCAGGTCGCCCAGGTCGTCGTCGAGGACACCCCGCACGGCGCGCTGCAGACCGCGTTCCAGGTCAACGGGTACCCCAGCTACTGCATCGTGCGTGACGGCGTCGTCGTCGCGGTCGCGGGCCGCGCCGCGGACCTCGACGACCAGGTGGCCCGGACCGCGGCATGACCCGGACCTTCCGGCACGTCGTCGCCCTGGTCTGGCGCGCCGCCCCGCGCACGGCCGGCCTGTCGCCCCTGCTCGCCCTCACGGCCGGGCTCACCCCGGTGGTGACCGCGTGGCTGACCAAGCTCGCCATCGACGACCTCGTCGCCGGCGCGCCGGCGCGGCCCCTGCTGGGGCTCGCCGCGGCGCTGGTCGCCGTCGCCGTGACCGCCGCGCTGGTGCCGCACTGCGGTGAGTACCTGCGCGTCACCCTCGGCCGGACCGTCGGCGCGCACAGCCTGGACCGGCTGTTCACCGCGGTGGGCCGCTTCAGCGGGCTGGCCCGCTTCGAGGACCCCGCGTTCCAGGACCGGCTGCGGCTGGCGCAGCAGGCGACGGCGACGTCGTCGCAGCTGGTCGACGACGCCCAGCAGGCACTGCGCGGGCTGCTCACGGTCGCCGGGTTCGCCGGGTCGCTGGTCGCGCTGAACCCGGTGATGGCCGGCGTCGTGGCGCTCGCCGCGGTGCCGACGGTCGCCGCCGAGCTGTCCCTGGCCCGCCAGCGCGCCGACCTCATGTGGCGGGTCGGCCCGGTCGAGCGGCGCGAGGCGTTCTACGCGCAGCTGCTCGGCGGCACCGCCGCGGCGAAGGAGATCCGGCTGTTCGGGTTCGGCGGGTGGCTGCGCGACCGGATGCTCGCCGAGCGCCGCGACGCCGACCGGGCCAAGCGGGTCATGGACGCCCGCGACGCCAGGACCCAGAGCGTCCTGTCCGGCGCGGCGGCGCTCGTCGCCGGTGGCGGGCTGGTCTGGGCGCTGCTGGCGGTGCGGGCCGGCGGCCTCACCGTGGGCGACCTGTCGATGTTCGTCGCCGCGGTCGCCGGTGTGCAGGCCGCCCTGTCCGGGGTCATCAGCCAGTACGCCGGCATCCACCACCAGCTGCTGCTGTTCACCCACTACCTGGACGTGGTCACCGCCGGGCCCGACCTGCCCGAGCCGGACCGGCCGTGCGCCGTGCCACCGTTGCGCGACGGCATCGAGCTGCGCGACGTGTGGTTCCGGTACAGCGACGAACACCCCTGGGTGCTGCGCGGGGTGAACCTGCACATCCCGCACGGCACGGCGGTGGCCCTCGTGGGGCTGAACGGCGCCGGCAAGAGCACCCTGGTGAAGCTGCTGTGCCGGTTCTACGACCCGACCGCCGGCACGGTGTACTGGGACGGCGTCGACATCCGCCGGTTCCGCCCCGAGGACCTGCGGGCCCGGCTCGGCGCCGTCTTCCAGGACTACGTCACCTACGACCTGACCGCCCGGGAGAACATCGCGGTCGGCGACCTGGGCGCCCTCGCCGACGACGAGCGCATCACCGGGGCGGCCCGGCTCGCCGGCGTCCACGACGTGCTGCGAGGGCTGCCCCGCGGGTACGACACGCTGCTGACCCGGATGTTCTTCGACCACGCCGACAAGGCCGACGCCGACACCGGGGTCGTGCTGTCCGGCGGGCAGTGGCAGCGCCTCGCACTCGCCCGGGCGTTCCTGCGCGAGCGGCCGGACCTGGTCATGCTCGACGAGCCCAGCGCCGGGCTGGACGCCGAGGCCGAGCACGAGCTGCACCGCCGGATCCGGCGGCACCGGGGCAGGCACACCAGCCTGCTCATCTCGCACCGGCTCGCCGCCGTCCGCGACGCCGACCTGATCGTGGTCCTGGCCGACGGCGTGGTCGCCGAGCTCGGCGCGCACCCGGCGCTGGTGGCCCGCGGTGGGCAGTACGCGCGCCTGTTCGCGTTGCAGGCGTCCGGGTACCGGGAGGAGGCGGCGTGACACCGGCACTCATCGGCGCCGCCGCCCTGGCCGCCGTCGTTGCGGGCGGGCTCGGCTGGCTGCGGCTGCGCTGGCTCACCGTCACCGTCGCCGGGCCCAGCATGCTGCCGGCGCTGCGCCCCGGCGACCGGGTCCTGGTCCGGCGGACCCGCGCCGGCCGGGTCCGGACCGGGCAGGTCGTGGTCCTCGACACCGGGCCCGTGCCGATCATCAAGCGGGTGGCGGCGCTGCCCGGCGACCCCGTGCCGCCCGGCCTCACCGAAGTCCTCACTGCCGCCACGGGCTCCGGGGCGGGCGGCGGGACTGGCGGCGGGGACGGTGCGGCGTCCACCGGTGGCCGGGTGCCGCCGGGGCGGCTGCTGCTGCTCGGCGACAACCGCGGCCGCAGCGTCGACTCCCGCCAGCACGGCTACTACGACGCCGCCCACCTGGTCGGCGTGGCCGTCCGGCCGCTGCCGAGGAGGCGGCCGTGACGTACCTGCTCATCTGCTGCCGGCTGCTGCTCGGCGTCGTGTTCCTGGTCGCGGTGACCGGCAAGCTGCGCGGCCCGGCCGCCTTCACCGCCTTCGTGTCGTCGGTCCGCCGGATGCGGGTGCTGCCGGCGGCGCTGGCCCGTCCCGCGGCGACGGCGGTGGTCGCCGCCGAGGCGACGATCGTGGCCGCGGCGGCCGTACCGGTGCACGCGGCCGGCGTGCTCGCGTTCGCGACGGCGGCGGCCCTGCTCACCGCGCTCACCGCCGGCATCGTGACGTCGCTGGCCCGCGGCGGCCAGGAACCGTGCCGCTGCTTCGGCACCGCCGACACCCCGCTCGGCGCCCGGCACGTCGCCCGCAACGCGGCACTGGCCGCGGTGGCCGGCACCGGGCTGCTCGCCGGCCTGCTCGCCGCGCCGACCGGCGCCGGGCCGCTCGCCGCGCCGGTCGACCCGGCGCTCGCCGCGGTGGCCGCGGCCGGCGGCGCGGTGGCGGGCGCGCTGATCGTCATGCTCGACGACATCGTCGCGCTGGCCCGACCGCACCGGTGACTTTTCCGGCCGGGATCCGTCTGTACCCGCATGAGACAGCAGCGAGAGGTACTGGAGGCGACCGGTGGCTGAGTCGTGGGGTTCCACCGCGGTCGTCACGGGGGCGAGCCGCGGGTTCGGGCGGGCGGTCGCGGGCGCGCTCGCCGGCCGGGGCGCCACGGTCGTCGGGGTCGGCCGCACCGCGCCCACCCTGCGGGCCACGGCGGCGCAGCTCGGGCCGGCGTTCCTCGCCGAGCCCGGCGACGCGACGGATCCGGCGCTGGCGCAGCGGATCCTGCGCGAGCACCGGCCCGGCCTGGTGGTGCTGAGCGCGGGCGCGCAGCCGCCGGCCGGGCCGTTCCACGAACTGGCGTGGGCGGACTTCGCGCGCAACTGGGAGATGGACGTGCGGCAGGCGTACGAGTGGTGCGGCGCGGCGCTGCGGCTGCCGCTCGCGCCGGGCAGCGTCGTGGTGGTGCTGTCCAGCGGCGCCGCGCTGGGCGGCTCCCCCGTCAGCGGCGGGTACGCGGGCGCGAAGGCCACCGTCCGGTTCGTCACCCGGTACGCGCAGGAGGAGTCGCGGCGCGCCGGGCTGGGCATCCGGTTCGTCGCACTGCTGCCGCAGCTGACCCCGGACACCGGGTTCGGGTTGGCGGCGGTCGCGTCGTACGCGCGCCGCCGCGGCGCCGACCTGACCGCCACGATCGACGGGATGCGGCCGTACCTGACCGCGGACCAGCTCGCCGACGCGGTCGTCGCGCTCGCCGGGGGCGGGGACCAGGACGCGGTGTCGTACACGGTGAGCGCGGCGGGATACTCGGCCGTGGAGGGGGGCTGAGGTGACGGTGGAGTTCCAGGCGCGGACCGAGCCGTTCCGGCGCGAGCTGCTGGCGCACTGCTACCGGATGCTCGGCTCCTTCCACGACGCCGAGGACCTGGTGCAGGAGACGTACGTGCGGGCCCTGCGCGGGTACGCGGGATTCCAGGGCCGCTCGTCGGTGCGGGTGTGGCTGTACCGGATCGCGACCACCGCCTGCCTGGACCACCTGGAGGGGCGGCGGCGCCGGGCGCTGCCGTCCGGGCTCGGCGCCCCGGAGCACGACCACCGGGTCCGGCTCGTGCCCGGCGCCGCCGACGTGCCGTGGCTGGGGCCCGCCCCGGACCACCGGCTGGGCGTCGGCGACGACCCGGCCGACATCGTGGCCGCGCGGTCCGGGGTGCGGCTGGCGTTCGTCGCGGCGCTGCAGCTGCTGCCGGCCCGGCAGCGGGCGGTGCTGATCCTGCGTGACGTGCTGGCGTGGCGGGCCGCCGAGGTGGCCGAGGTGCTGTCCACGACGACGGTCGCGGTGAACAGCGCGCTGCGCCGCGCCCGGGACACGCTCGCGCCGGTCGTCGCCGACGACCTGTCCGAGCCGCCCGACCCGGCGACCCGGGCGGTGCTCGACCGGTACGTGACCGCGTTCGTCCGCGCCGACGTCGACGCCCTGGTCGGGCTGCTGCGCGCGGACGTGGAGCTGGAGATGCCGCCGATCCCGACGTGGTTCACGGGCGCCGACGCGGTCGGCCGGTTCCTGGCCGAGCGGGCGGCGCTGTGGCCGGACCGGTGGCTGGTGCGGCACACCAGGGCCAACGGCGGCCCGGCCCTGGCCATGTACGTGCTGGACCCCGGGCGTCACGAGTACGCGGCGCACGGGATCACGCTGCTGTCGCTGCTCGGCGGCAGGGTCTCGCGGGTCGTCGTGTTCAACGACGAGACGCTGTTCCCGGTCTTCGACCTGCCCGTCACCGAGCCGGCACGGGCCGCGGCACGGGCCGCCTCACGGGCGCAGGGTGAGGCCCGCCGGTAGGTGCAGGGCGGACTCGTCCAGCCCCAGCCCGCCGAGCACCGACCGCCACCTGCCGCGGTACGCCGCGGCCGCCGCCTCGTCGCCGGCGGCGGCCGCGACCCGTTCGAGGCGGGCCAGCCCGCGGGCGGTCTGCACTGTCGCGCCGATGCGCTGCCAGATGCCCACGGCCTGGTGCAGGGCGGCGGTGGCGTCGGACCAGCGGCCCTCGGCGGCGGCCAGGTCGCCGAGGGCACGCAGGGTCTCGGCATGGCCGTCGGGGCGGTCGACGGTGCGGTGCACGGCGAGGGAGCGCTCCAGTCGCTGCGCCGCCTCGGCGAGCCGGCCCTGCCCGGTCGCCACGTCGGCGAGTGCCTGCTCGACGTACGCGGTGCCGAGGTCGTCGCCGACGGCGAGGCTGGTCCGCAGCGCCGCGGTGAGCGCGTGTCCGGCGTCGTCGAGCCGGCCGGCGGCGGTGAGTGCCAGGCCGTAGTGGTACCGGCGCAGCGCCGCGCGCAGCGAGCCGGGCGGCGGCGTGTCGACGGCGAGGGCCTCCTCCAGCAACGACACGGCGGTGGCGGCGTCGCCGGTGTCCCAGCGGGCGAAGCCGAGGGTGTCCAGGGTCTCGCCGAGCAGCGGACCCGGCGCGGCCCGGCCGCGCGCGGTGGCCACGGCGCGTTCCAGGCGGTCGAAGGCCTCGTCGAACCGGCCGAGGCGCAGTGCGCCGAGCCCGGCGTTGCGCAGGGCGAGGACCTGCAGCTCCACGTCGCCGAGCGCAGTGGCGACGGCGAGCTGCTCGGCGGCGACGGCGGGCAGCCGCGGGTGCTCGTCACGCTGCAGGTGCGCCTTGAACAGCGCGTCGAGCAGCCGCGCCAGCAGCCGGTGCGAGCCGCCGGCCCGCGCGCCGCGGATCGCGGTGCGCAGCGTGTGCTCCCAGTCGTCGGCATAGCCGCGGTTGCCCAGGAACGTCGACATCCGCAGGGCGAGGGCGGCGGCGACGTCGGGCAGGTGCGCGGCGGTGGCCTGGTCGACCGCGGCGACCAGGCCGGCGCGTTCGGTCTCGAACCAGTCCAGGGCGCCGGCGCGCACCGCCCGGGCACCGTCCTCGGGCGGCGACGCGGGCCGCGGGCCGGGTGCGCCGGTCGCGTCGCCGAGCAGCTCGTCGGCCGCGCCGGCCAGCGCGAGCCAGCCGTCCAGCAGCCGGTGCACGGCCCCGTCCCGCTCGGCCGGCGGCTCGTCGGTGCGGTGGCGTTCGCGGGCGTACTCGGCGACGAGCTCGTGCAGCCGGAACCGGTCCTGCCCGGTGGCGTCGCGGCCCAGCGGCTCCACCAGGTGCACCTCCGCCAGCTGGTCGAGGACCGTGCGGGCGTGCGGGGCGGGCGCGTCCAGCAGGGCCTGCGCGACCCACCGCGGCCAGTCCGCGGCGGTGACCAGGCTCAGCCGCAGCAGCAGCCGCCGGGCGTCGGCGGGCAGCGCGTCGTGGCTCAGCGCGATGCTGGCCCGCACGTCGAGGTCGCCGACGGTGAGCTCGTCGAGCCGGCCGCGCTGCGCGGCCAGGCGCCGGCGCAGCTCGTCGAGGGGTGTGCCGGGGCGCACGGCGAGGCGGGCGGCGACGATGCACACGGCGAGCGGCAGCCCGCCGCAGAGCCGCACGATCTCCCGCGCGGCCGCCGGGTCGGCGGCGACGCGGGCCTCGCCGGCGCCGGTGGCCAGCAGCCGGACCGCGTCGGCGGCCGGCAGCGCCGGCACCACGAACCGGGCCACGGGCAGCAGCGCCGCGAGCTGCCGGCGGGAGGTGACCAGGACCCCGCCGGACCCGGTGAGCAGCGGCCGCAACTGCGCCTCGTCGGCGGCGTCGTCGAGCACCACCAGCATCCGGGCGGCGGCGAGGTGGCTGCGGTACAGCGTGACCCGCTCCTCCGGGTCCGCGGGCAGGTCGGCGGCGGGGACGCCGAGCGCCCGCAGGAACCGCTCCAGGATCCGGTGCGGGTCGGCCGGGGTGCCGTGGCTGCCGCGCAGGTCGGCGTAGAGCTGCCCGTCCGGGTACACGGTACGCAGCCGGTGCGCGACGGCCACGGCGAGGCCGCTCTTGCCGACCCCGCCGGGCCCGACGAGCAGCACCACGGGCGCGCCGGTGCCGTCGAGCCGGCCGGCGATCTCCTCGAGCAGCGGGCCGCGGCCCGCCAGCTCGACCGCCGGCGGGAGCTGCCGCGGCACCGGCCGGGCGGGTGGCGCGGCCGGCGGGGCGACCGGCCGCCCGTGCAGGATGCGCCGTTGCGTGGCACGCAGCAGGGGACCCGGTTCCATGCCGACGTCGTCGACCAGGCGCCGGTACGCGCGGCGGTACACGGCGAGCGCCTCGGCCCGGCGGCCCGCGCCGGCGAGAGCCAGCATCTGGTGGCGGTACAGGCGTTCCGCGTACGGGTGCGCGGCCACCAGCGGTTCGACCTCGCGCAGGACGGTGTCGTGGTCGCCGAGGGCGAGCGCCACGTCGAGCTTGACCTCGGCCGCGGCGAGCCGCTCCCGGTGCAGCGTCTCGCGGAGCGCCGCGACGCCCGGGCCGTCGAGGTCGGCGAGGGCCGGCCCGCGCCACAGCGCCAGCGCCCGGTCCAGCAGGGCCAGCGCGGCGGTGTGGTCGCCGGCCTCGGCCGCGGCGCGCCCGCGTTCGGCGAGCGCGCGGAAGTCGGCGAGGTCCAGCCGGTGCGGTCCGAGGCGCAGCGTGTACCCGGTGGGGCGGGTCTCGATCAGCGCGGGGTCGACCGGCCGGTACCGGCGGCGCAGCCCGCTGACGAGGTTGTGCAGCTGCGCCTTCGCCGAGCTGGGCGGGGCCTGCCACAGCGCGGCGATGAGCAGGTCGGTGGGGCTGAGCCGGTCGGCGTCGACGAGGAGGCAGGCGAGCACCAGCCGGGCCCGCCCGCCGCCGGCGGGCAGCAGCCGGCCTTCCTCGCGGACCTCGACCGGCCCCAGCAGTCCGAAACGCACAGGCCATTGATACCGCACGCGGCCGCTAACAAGGCGCTAACAACGACCTGATCGGGGCGCTGCGGCTCCGTTACGCTCGCCCGGCATTCGCCCGGAGCTGAAGGAACTGGTGAGAGATCTCGTGTCGACGGACGGGGGCCCGTGCTACGTCGGTCCGGTGGACGCGCCGCAGCGGTACGAGCTGGTGGAGCGGCGGGCCGCCGGGGGTGAGGGCGAGGTCTGGCTGGCCCGCGAGCATCACGGCGCCGCGTCGTTCCGGTACGCGGTGAAGATGATCCGCATCGATGACGACGCGGTCGCCGAACGGCAGCTGGAGGACCTGCGGCTGCAGGCGGCGCTGGCCACGCAGGTGGAGCATCCGGCGCTGGTGAAGGTGAAGGAGGTCTTCGTCGGCCCGCCGCCGCACGCCGCGGGCCAGGAGACGGCCGGCGGCCGCCGGCTGTACTTCGTGATGAAGTGGATCGACGGCCACGACCTGCAGGAGGCCCTGGAGCGCGGCGAGGTCCGCGGCCTGGACGTGCTCGCGTCGCTGGAGCCGGTCGCGGAGGCCGTCGACCACCTGCACAGCGGCCGGGACACCAACGGCGCGGCGGTCATCCACCGCGACATCAAGCCGGCGAACGTCCTGCTCGCCGCCGACGGCCGGGTGTACCTGGTGGACTTCGGGCTGGTCCGGCTGCGCAGCACCGACCGGACCTCGCGGATCTTCGGCACCGCGCCGTTCATGGCGCCGGAGTCCCTCGCCCGCGGCGAGTACACGCCGGCGACCGACCGGTACACGCTCGGCGCGACGGTCTACTACGCCGTGACCGGCGAGGCGCCGGTGGCCGGGGACGTCGACGGCATGACGCAGCGGCTCGCCGCGGCGCTCGGGCCGGGCCACGACCGGCAGATCCGCGGCGTCGTGGCGATGCTCGCGATCCAGCCCGACGCGCGGCCCGCGTCGGCCGCCGGCTGGATCCGCGCGCTGCGCTCGGCGCCGCCGCAGACGACGGCGGGCCTGGGGCTGCCGGCGCTGCCAGCGACCACCGGCCCCGGGTACGCGTCGCCGCCGACCACCGGTCCGGGGTACCCGTCGCCGCCCACGTCCGACGCCGGGTTCGCACCACCGCCGACGTCCGGGCCCGGGTTCGCGCCGCTACCGGCGTCCGGGGGCGGGACGACGGCGTATCCGTTGCCGCCCGGTTCGTTCGCCGGGGCGCCGGCGTCGCCCCGGCCGGTCGACTACCCGATGCCGCCGACGGCGCCGCCCGGCGGGCACCTGGGCGCCGGCCAGCCGAAGACCGGCACCGGCAGGACCCTGCTGGTGACGATGGGCGTGGTGCTGGCGCTCGTCGCCGGGTGCTGCTTCTCCCTGTACAAGTTCGGCTCGTCGCTGGACGGCTCCGGCGGCGGCGGCCCGGGCTCGGGCCGGCCCGGCGCCACCCGCTCGTTCGACAAGAGCCGCCCGCCGCCGCCGGTGACCGAGCTGCGCTCGGCGCTCGTGTCGGTCGGTGACATCGCCGCGGTCATGAGCGCCGCGCCGAACACGGTCGAGACCCGCTCCGAGGACTCGTACCTGCGGGGCGGGCTGGCCAAGCTGCAGCTGTGCGCCGGCGGCGCGGTCGCCGGGGACGCCATCGCCGGCACCGAGACCAACAACTTCAAGGTGACCGGCGCTAAGGGCTACCCGTTCGTGGGATCGGCGGTGGCCGGGTTCTACAGCGACGAGGCGAAGGCCTTCTTCACCGCGCTGCGCGCCACGGCGGGGCGCTGCGGCTGGTCGCAGATGCAGACCCCGGCGCTCGGCGAGGAGAGCCTCGGCATCTTCTCCGACAACGGCGACACCGACAAGGTCGCGATCGTGTTCGTGCGCGGTGGCCAGGTCGTCGTCGAGGTCGCGGTCACCGGGGCGTATTTCCTGTCCGGCACCCGCGGCAGCTACCAGTCCGACGCGATCCAGCTCGCCACCGCGATGGCGAAACGGCTGCCGAAGGGCGGCTCGTGACCGTGACGGCGCTGCTGATCGGCACCCCCGACGGGGTGCGCCGCGTCGGCCCGGAGGAGCAGGTGCTGCGCATCGGCCGGGACCCGCTGTGCCGGATCGTGGTCGAGGACCCCCGGGTGTCCCGTGAACACGTCGAGGTGCGGTTCGGCGCCGGTGGGTGGCGGCTGCGCGACCTGGGCAGCCGCAACGGCACGTTCGCGGCGGGCGCGCGGATCGACGAGCTCGACCTGGCGCGGCCGTGCCAGATCCGGCTGGGCGCGGTCGACGGCCCGACGCTCACCCTGCGCCTCGAGCACACCGCACCGCCGCCGACCGTGGCGGCCGAGCACGCCGCGCTGCCGCGGACCGTGGCGGCCGCACCGGCCCCCGCCGCGTCCGGGCCGCGGTTCGAGGCGGGCCGGGTGCCGTCGGCGACCTACCGCGCGGCGCGGCGCACCAGGATCGGGCGCGCCCCGGACAACGACATCGTGCTGGCCGACCTGCAGGTGTCGCGGTACCACGCCGAACTGGTGCGCACCGACGGCGGGCTGCGGCTCGTCGACCTCGGCACCCGCAACGGCTCGTTCGTCAACGGCCGCCGGGTCGGCGAGGCCGACCTGCGCTCCGGCGACCTGCTGTCGTTCGGGCGGCACCAGCTCGTCGTGGACGGCGCGCAGCTGCGCGAGTACGTCGACACCGGCCGGGTCTCGCTGCGGGTGCAGGGGCTCGGTGTCACGGTCGCCGGTGGCAAGCGGCTGCTCGACCGGGTCGGCTTCGAGCTCGGCGAGTGCCAGCTGCTCGCCGTGGTCGGGCCGAGCGGGGCCGGCAAGTCGACGCTGCTGGGCGCGCTGACCGGGTACCGTCCGGCGAACGAGGGCGCGGTCGTGTACCAGGGTCGGGACCTGTACGCCGAGTACGACGACCTGCGCCAGCGGATCGGCCTGGTGCCGCAGGACGACATCCTGCACGCCGCGCTGAGCGTGCGCCGGGCGCTGCGGTACGCGGCGGCGCTGCGGTTCGGCGCCGACGTCACGGCCGGCGAGCGGGAGCAGCGCATCGACGAGGTGCTCGGCCAGCTCGGCCTGAGCGGCCACGCCGAGCAGCGCATCGACACGCTGTCGGGCGGCCAGCGCAAGCGCACGTCGGTGGCGCTGGAGCTGCTCACCGAGCCGTCGCTGCTGTTCCTGGACGAGCCGACCTCCGGGCTGGACCCGTCGCTGGACCGGGACGTGATGCTGAGCCTGCGCGACCTCGCCGACCGTGGCCGCACCGTCGTCGTGGTCACGCACAGCCCGTTGCATCTCAACGTCTGCGACCGGGTCCTGGTGCTCGGGCGGGGCGGCAAGGTCGCCTACTTCGGCCCGCCCGCCGACCTGCTGGCGTTCTTCGGCGCCGACGAGTACGCCGACGTCTTCAAGCGGGTGTACGACGACCCGGACGGCTGGGCCGCGCGGTACGCCGTCATGGTGACCCCGCCGCCGGTGAGCACCGGCGCCCCGGCCGGCGGCGACGCGCCGGCACCGGCGGAGCCGCCACCGGCGAGGCAGGGGTGGTGGCGGCAGCTGACCATCCTGACCCGGCGGATGGCCGCGGTGACCCTCGCCGACCGGATGTACGCGGCGCTGCTGCTCGGGCTGCCGCTGGGCCTCGCCGCGCTGCTGTACGTGATCCCCGGCGGCGACGGGTTCGCCCGGCCGGACAACCCGCTGGGGCGCAGCGCCGAGGCGGCGCAGCTGACCGTCGTGCTCATCATCGGGGCGGTGTTCTTCGGGCTCGCCGGCGGCGTGCGGGAGCTGGTGCGGGAGCGGCCCGTGTACCGCCGGGAACGCGCGGTCGGGCTCGCGCCGGGTGCGTACCTCGGCTCGAAGGTGCTCGGGTTCGCCGCGGTGAACGGGGTGCAGGCGGCGCTGTTCGTGCTCGTGGGTCTCGCCGGGCGGCCGGGGGCGCAGGAGGCGCTCGCCCTGCGCTGGCCGCTGCTGGAGCTGATCGCGGTCGTGTGGCTGACCGCGCTGGTCTCCACCGTGACCGGGCTGCTCGTCAGCGCGTACGTCTCGACCGGTGAGCAGACGATGCCGGTCCTCGTGGGGCTGGTGATGGCGCAGCTGGTGCTGTGCGGCGGCCTGTTCGCGGTGGTCGGCCGCGCCGGCGTGGAGCAGCTGTCGTGGCTGGCCCCGGCCCGGTGGGGGTACGCCGCGGCGGCGGCCACCGTCGACCTGCGGGCGCTGGCGGTGGACCCGAGCGCGGACGCGCTGTGGCGGCACACCGCGGCGGCGTGGTGGTGGGCGGTCGGTGTCCTCGCGCTGCAGGGCGTGCTGGTCACCGTCGCCGGCAGGTGGGCGCTGCGGCGCCACGAGCCGGGCCGTTGACCGGCCGGGAAGCGGAGGTACCGGTGCGGCGCAAGAGCGAAGACCCGCGGCAGGCAGCGTTGCGCGAGGGGTGGAGCAGCGCCTGCCAGCTGTACGGGTACCTGCACGGCGGCGGTGACCTGGTCGCGCTGCCGCCGGGCGCGGTCCGGCTCAACCCTGACGAGGTGGCCTACGGCGACGCCCTGCTCGGCTACGCCCGCTTCTACGGCACCACGGTGACGTACCAGCAGAGCAGCACGATGCTGATGGGCTCGACGACGTTCGTGGCCGCCGGGCTGGCCGCGAACGCGATCGGCAACGCCGCGGCGCGCAACCGGGCGCAGGCGCAGGCGGCCCACCAGTGGCGCGACCACGCGACGGTCCGCACGATCCTCACCAGCCAGCGGGTGCTGTGCGACTACCGCGGCAAGTGGCTGAGCTTCTGGCACACCGGGGTCGTGGAGCTGCAGGGCGACGTGGCGCAGTGGCTGTTCGTGCTGCGGTACGAGGTCGGTGACCCGGTCATGCTGCACGGCCCGGCGGCGCCGTGGTTCGCGGTGAGCGTCGCCCGGCTGGTGTACGGCCCGGGTGGGCTGCACCTGCCGGCCCTCGCACCGCTGGCCCGCGCGTACCTCGAGGCGACGGGCGGCCAGCGGATGCTCGGCGGCCCGCCCGGCCCTCAGGCGCTGCCTCCTGCCTGACATTGCGCAACTTTTGGTTGCACATCTGCCCGTCGCGGGTTAGGTTGTGAAGCAACCAAAGGTTGCAGGAGGCATGACATGGAGCTCGGCACGATCGAACGCGAGATGTACGTCGAGGCACCGCCGGAGGTGGTCTTCGACGTGGTGAGCAACCCCGAACACATCAAGCAGTGGTGGCCCGACGACGCCCGCTACGAGGCGACGCCCGGCTTCACCGGCGACATCGTCTTCGGCGACTGCAACGACGGCGGCACGGTGGTGCCGTTCACGGTCGTCGACGTCGAGCCGCCGCACCGGTTCTCGTTCCGCTGGACGCAGCCGGTCGACCAGCCCGCCGCGGAGGGCAACTCGCTGCTGGTCACCTTCCAGCTCACCGCGTCCGGCGCCGGGACGCTGCTGCGCTTCAGCGAGACCGGGTTCCGCGAGCTGGGCTGGGAGGCGGCCGTGCTGGAGGAGCAGTACCGCGAGCACGTCGCCGGCTGGGACCACTTCCTGCCCCGCCTGACCACGTACGTCGCCGCCCTGCGGGTGCGGCAATGACCAGCCCGGCGCCCGTCGTCGACGACGAGCTGTGGTCGGCGATCGGCGACCCGGTCCGCCGCCGGATGCTGGACCTGCTGCTCGCCGAGGGCGTCGGCACGGCCACGACGCTGAGCCTGCAGCTGCCGGTCACCCGCCAGGCCGTCGCCAAGCACCTCACCGTGCTGGACCGGGTCGGCCTGGTGCGCTCGACACCGGCCGGGCGGGAGAAGCGGTACCACGTCGACGACGCGCAGCTGGCCCGCGCCGTGGCGCAGCTGTCCTCCGTCGGCGCGACGTGGGACGCCCGGTTGCGCCGCATCAAGCAGATCGCCGAGGCGATCCACCGAACCCAGACCAAGGAGGAATGACCATGACCGACATCCTGCACCGCATCGGGGTCAAGGACGCCACACCGCAGCAGGTGTACGACGCACTCACCACCGTCGAGGGCCTCGCGGCCTGGTGGACCGACGACACCAAGGAGCACGACGGCGTCCTGCAGTTCCGGTTCCCGCCCGTCGGCGGGTTCGACATGCAGGTCGTGGAGGCCCGCCCGGCCGAGCGGGTCACCTGGCGGGTGGTGGACGGCCCCGAGGAGTGGATCGGCACCACCATCGACTGGAAGCTGCGGCGCGACGGCGACTACACGATCGTGCTGTTCGAGCACCTCGGCTGGAAGGAACCGGTCGAGTTCATGTACCACTGCAGCACCAAGTGGGCGTCCTACCTGCTGAGCCTCAAGTCGCTGGTCGAGACCGGCCAGGGCGCGCCGGCCCCGCGGGACGTGCGGATCAGCGACTGGCACTGACCACCTCCCTCACGTTGCGTCGATTCTTGCGTCGGTATCCGTGATCGGCACAGAATCCGAGGGAGCGCGGGCCATCGGCGGCCCGCAGGTCGCACCGCCGGACCACGGCCGGCGTTGCCGGAGAGGTGTGCCATGGACCTGGACGACCTCTCCGGCACGACGCCCCTGCAGCAGATCGCCGGGCGGGTGAGCCGGCAGCTGCACGACCGCGGCATCCTGGCGCCGTCCTGGCTGGTCCAGATCATCGTCGAGCAGCACCTCACCGGGGCCCACCCCGCGGCGGCGCTGGAGATGGACGCGCTGGACGCCGCGACCGCGCAGGACCTGGCCAGCGCGATCGCCGACAGCGTCGTCGCGTCCGTGTCCGGGCCGGCGGCGGCCGGCTCCCCGGCCGCCCTGGACCTCGACGACGCCGGGCGGCTCCTGATGACCCTCGGCGTCACCACCCACTGCGCGCTGCTCAACGCCGGCCGGCTGCAGCCGGCCCTGGCGGCGGTCCTCGGCCGGGTGGCGAGCTGCATGATGATGATCGGGTCGGCCGCCCAGGACGCGCACCGCGCCGGCGACGCCACCCTCCTGCTGCCGCCCGACACGGTCGAACTGGCGCACCAGGCGGTGGCCGGCACCCTGGCGGAGCTGCTGGCCGGCCGGTGGACGGTCGTCGGCGACGAGGACGCGCGCACCGCCGTGCTCGTACTGCTGCAGGACGGGCTGTCCCGGCTGCGCACGAGCTGAGCGCGGGTCGCCTCGCTCCGTGGTGGTGAGCCGGTCCGCGGGCATCCCCCGTACGATGTCGTGGAGCGCGCCCGCCCCCGGCGGCGGACCGACCACGAAAGAGAACCGCGATGCCGACTGAGCCAGCCGTCCTGCAGGTCCTGCTCGTCGAGGACGATCTGGCCGACGTGGCCCTGATGGAGAGCGTCTTCGAGGATCACCGCATCAACAGCGAGCTGCACCACGTGGCCGACGGCGAGGAGGCGATGGCGTTCCTCTACAAGGAGGAGCCCTACACCGACGCGCCGCGCCCCGACCTGATCCTGCTGGACCTCAACATGCCGCGCGTCGACGGCCGCCAGGCGCTCACCCTCATCAAACAGGACGACAAGCTCAAGTCGATCCCGGTGATCGTGTTCACCACGTCGTCGACGGACAGCGACATCATGGCCAGCTACAGCCGCAACGCCAACGCGTTCATCACCAAACCGATCGACCTCGACCAGTTCGAGCACGTCGTCGCGGAGATCCGCAACTTCTACGGGCACACCGTCACCCTGCCCAGCCGGGTCTCCGACCCCACCCGGCTCGACGAGGCCGACTGACCGCGCCGCACCGGCCGCATTCCGGTTGCGTCACGGCGGACCCACCGACGAGCGGTCCGGTACCACGGCCGGTAATCTCGCGCCGTGCTGCCAACCGTCGAGGCCTCGGTGCCGGTGCTGTACGTCAACGACATCGACCGGTCCCAGGCGTTCTACGCCCTGCTGGGCTGGTCCGTGCTGCGCACCGGCGGTGGCGGGACGGCCAGCTGGCGCTACCTCGGCAGCGGCGAGCACACCATCCTCCTCGCCGCCGTGCAGCCCCGGCTGATCACCGTCGAGCTGCCGCTGCTGGTGTACTTCTACCTCGACGACCTCGAGGCGGCGCTGCGCAGCCTCGCCGACGGCGGGTACCAGGCGGAACGGGTCGGCTACCCGGACCACGCGCCCGGCGGCGAGGCCCGCGTCCTCGACCCCGACGGCAACGTCGTGCTGCTGGGCCAGCGCACCGCGGTCGCCGCCGCCGACCGCAAGGCCGCCACCGGCGCCGAGGCCAGGTTCTCCCTCATCCAGCGGGCGGCCGAGGCGGTCAGCCTGCGCGGCGGCGCCCCGGAGCGCTGCCAGGTCGGCCAGCTCGACGGCACCCCCTGCACCGCGGCCGCCCAGGTCAAACTCACCGACTCCTGGGGCGACTCGGTCTGGGGCTGCACCGACCACAGCGAAGAGGTCCTGCTGACGGTCCGGGGCGCCTTCATCGCCGTGGAGGACGCCGAGGGCCTGGGCCGGTTCCTGCAGGGCCGGACCGCCCGCCGATAGCCGGCTACCCGACGGCGGTCGCCTCCAGCTCGACCATCAGGGTGGGGATCGCCAGCCGGGCCACCCCGAGCATCGTCGTGGCCGGCGCGACCTTCGCCGCGCCGAGCCGCGCGGCCAGCACGCCGTAGTGCGCGAACAGCGCGTCGACGTCGGTGGTGTAGACGTTGAGGCGCACCACGTCCGCCAGGGACATGCCGGCCTCGCCGAGCACCGCCTCCAGGTTGTCGAGGCTCAACGCCAGCTGCGCCGCCAGGTCACCGGCGTGCTGGGGCTCGCCGTCGCCGCTCATCGCGGTCTGCCCGGCGCAGAACAGGGTGCGGGTGTGCCCGGCGACGAGCTCACCCTGGTTATACCCCAGCTCCACCGACCACGACCACGGGTTGACCGCCGACCGATCCATCTCAGCTCCATTCCGTCGTGCGCGGGCGCCGTGCCCACGTACCGGTGAGCCTGCCAACGAATCACGACAACCTGTGTCGTGTATTTCTGGCATAGTCTCGACCATGCGGGCCGACCGGCTGGTCTCGCTGGTGCTCCTGCTGCGCCAGCGCGGTCGGCTGACCGCGGACACCCTCGCCCGCGAGCTGGAGGTCTCCACCCGCACCGTGCTGCGCGACATCGAGGCCCTGTCCGCCGCCGGCGTCCCCGTCTACGCCGAACGCGGCCGGCACGGCGGGTTCGCCCTGCTGCCCGGCTTCCAGACCGAGCTCACCGGCCTGAACCACGACGAGGCGCTCGCCCTGCTCATCGCCGGCTCCCGCCGCGGCGCGCAGGCGTTCGGCCTCGGCTCGGCGCTCGCCTCGGCGATGCTCAAGGTGCACGACGCGCTGCCCGACCGCTACCGCGACACCGCCGCCGGCGCCATCGAACGGCTCCTCATCGACCCCGAGACCGATCTGCTGTCCCGCCGCCTCCCCGCCGACGAGGTGCCCGACACCGTCGTGGCCGAGGTCCGGCGCGCCGTGCTCACCGGACACAGGTTGCGCATCCACTACGCCCCCTTCGGCAAGCCCCCGGCGTGGCGCACCGTCGACCCGATCGGCCTGGTCACCGTCCGCGAGCAGGGGTACCTGCTGGCCACCAGGTCCGGTGAGGACCGCACGTACCGGCTGACCCGGATCCATGCCGCCGAGCAACTCCCCGAACCCGCCCAACGCCCGGCCCGCGTCGACCTGGACCGCGCCTGGCAGGAGCGCAGCACCCGCTTCCGCACCGGCGGCGACACGGTCACCGCCCTGGTCCGCGTCCACCCCGACCGCCGCGAGGACCTGGTGGGCACGGCCCTGGCGGTCCTGGCCGAGGACACCGACGCGGACGGCTGGCTCCGCCTGGAGGTGACCTTCCAGGACCGCCGCCACGCCCAGTGGGCCCTGTGGCAGCTCGCCCTGCAGGCCGAGGCCCTGTCCCCCGCCTGGCTGCGAGCCGCCCTGCACGACCGCGCCACCGCGATCGCCAACCGCTACGCCGACGGCCGGTCCGCCGGCGCCTAGTGCGGTGACGCGGCCCACGATCGACGGGAAGCGGCCCGTCGTGCTGCTCCAGGGAGGTGCGGGGCCGGATTCCTGGCCATACGGCTCGTCGAACCGGCCACCCCAGAGCGGAAGCTCGGGTTCGTCCTGATGTCTGGCGAGCGGGCGGTAGACGTCGAGGAGGCCGGACCGGACCCACGAGCCATCGGCATCGAGGTCTTCCTCGGAGCCGAGGAGGGCCCGGCGGACAGTGGCGCGGTCCGAGTGGTGCTGCCTCAGGACGGGAAGGTCTTCTGCACCTGGGGCACGACTGTCAGCGAAGCGTCGCTGATCAGGCGGATCGGCGCTCTGACCCCAGCCAAGCAGCACTGGTTGGATGTCGCCTTTGCGCTCAGTGTGACTGCCCCAGCGGCCACCGGCACTGATCGCGGTCGTGTGGCAGGCCGGCCGAGCCGGGCAGCGGCCCGCCGCGCCTCACTGACGGCGCTGGGTGAGGCATCCGATCAGGATCGGCACCATCCGCTCATGCAGTTGGCCAGCCTGCTGCCGGCGCGGGCGTGAGTGGTGGTTGATGCGGTGAAGCGCGCCAGCTTTCCGGCGATGTGAGCAAGCCGTCAGACAAGCGTCAGGCGGTCAGCGGGTGGATGCGATCGGCGGTCCTCTCCCGAAGTGCGGCTTCCAGCCGGTCGCGGGCGTCGGCCTGGGCGGCGATCCGTTCGTTGAGGACCGCCAACCGTGCCAGCGCGACCCGCAGGCCCGTGTCCGAAGGCGGCGCGGCCGCGACATCGCCGTCCAGGCATGGCAGGAACACGCGCACGTCGTCCAGGGTGAGCCCGGCGGCCAGCAGATGACGGATGTTTCGGACCCGAACCGGGGCCCGCTCGTCGTAGATGCGGTAGCCGTTGGAGGCTCGTTCGGAGGAGATCAGCCCGGCCTGCTCGTAGTGCCGCAGCGCACGAGCGGTCGTCCCAGTTGCTTCGGCCAGCTCACCGATCCGCACCCCATCCCACCTCCCGTGCCGCTCCGTCAGGCTACAACCGCGCCCCCGTCGACCGGGAGCACTACCCCGGTGACGAACGATGCTGCCGGCGCGGCGAGCTGGATGATCGCCCAAGCCACCTCCTCGGGACGACCGATCCGGGCCAGCGGGGTGTGCGCGAGTTGCCACTGCCGCACCGCAGCCATCCGCTCCGGCGTGAGGCCTTGATGCTCGCCGATGGGGGTGTCGATCGCGCCGGGAGCGACCGCCACCACTCGAATCCCGCGGGGGGCCAGTTCGACCGCCCAGCTGCGGGTGAGGAGTTCCAGGGCGACCTTGGTCGCGGCGTAGATCGAGTTGCCGGGCCAGGCCCGCTGTCCCACCGCCGTACTGACGTTGACGATCACCCCGCCGAAGGCCTCCAGCAGCGGCAGCGCGGCCTGGGCCAACAGGATCGGCGCGACGAGGTTGGTAGCGACCTGCGCCGCGATCAGCTGCGGGGTCAACTTGCCGAGGGTGCCGCCGCGTACGATGCCGGCGTTGTTGACCAGCACGTCCAATCGGCCGTATGTCTCCGACACCGATTGGACGATCTGCTGCGGCCCGTCCTCGGCGGTGATGTCGACGGGCAGCGGCGTGATCCGGCAATGCCCGGCCGCGGTCTCCCTGAGCGGTTCGCTTCGCCGTCCGATCGCGACGACGTGGGCGCCATCATCGGCGAAGGCGCGGGCGGTGGCCCGGCCGATGCCGCTGCCGGCTCCGGTGACAGCGACGATCCTGACGCTCTGCGGTGCGGTGCTGTTCATGCCGGTCATCGTGCAACCCTGCCGCCTGCGGCAAGGTCAATGTTCGCAACCGCGCGAGCAAGCTGTCCGGACGTGGCAGGCCGCCCAGCGCCTCGCTCCCCGATCACGTATCCGCTCATGGCACCCCTCTGTGTCAAGAGCCCGTGAGTGGGGGTGTTCTGGAGTGGGTGGCGGCGGGTCCGGGAAGTGGCTCCTCCGACGTGCTGGCCGTCGGGATTGAGCCGGCCGCGCTGGATTCCAGTGTCGCTCCCGCTTGCCCTCCCGGGCCCGTCCGCCTGCGTCGTGCGTCCTTGACCATCTATTGACAGACCACTGCCGCAGACCACTGCCGCAGACCGCTGGCGCATAACGCGGCGACCGCCACGCAGTGCGCGTCGGCCGGGTCGGTCTTGCGGCCCTGCGCAGTGTCGAACAACCGCCGACCCGGCCAACCAGCTCCACGAGTACGGCGACGTCTCCGTGCACTTCGCGGCGGCGTGCCGGAAGCGGGAAGGCACCGACAACGACCGTTGGGCGCTCACCGCGGCGGGCCGGGACTGGCTCGCCCGGCACGACACCGGACCGAAGGAGACGACATGACCCGCCGCCTGCAGCAACGCCGAACCGTCATGGTGGTGCTCACCGCGCTGCTCCTGACGCCGAGTCTCAGCGGCTGCCTCCGGACCACGTCCGGCACATGCGACGCCTTCACGATGGCGGTCGCGGGCAAACCGCGCGGCAGCAAGGGCAGCGGCAGCAAGTCGAAGAACGGTACGAAGTCGAAGACCGTTGGCGGTGACTGATGATCCCTGGCGTCGCGGTTGGCTCTGGACATTCCCGCCCTGGATCACGGCCAGCTCGCCGTCCCGCGGGTCGAGCCCGCGTAACGAGATGGGCGCGCGACGACGCGGAGCGGAACTGGTTCCCCGTCCGCGCTGCTGTGCGATGCTGCCCGGCATGCGTTGGCGGGTGAGCGTCGCCGGGGCCGGGTTCGTCGTGGTCCTGGTGCTCGTGGAGGTGCTGTTCGGCGTCGGCGGGCCGAGCGAGCGGTGTGCGACCGTGTTGGCGGCGGTTGCGCCGCTGGGTTGCGCGGTGATCCTCGCGCAGCGCCCGCGTGTTGCCGTCGCCGCGGTGGCGGTGCTGGCCGTGGGGCTGCTCGCGCTGGGCGTCTGGGTCAGGCCGCCGGAGGGCGCGCTGTTTCCGCCTCCGCAGGATTGGCTGGTGCCCTACTACGGGTTCGCGCTGCTGGTGGTCCTTGTGCTGCTCGGCATGCTGCTGTCGGGCTGGCAGCGGCTGGTGGTGGTACCGGTGGCCGCCGTTGGGGTGACGACGCTGTTCTGCTCGGCTCAAATGACGTTCTTCGTCGTCCCGCTGAACCCGTCTGGCGGCCGCCCGTCGAGCGAGGTCCGGGAAGCTGATTTCCTGCCCCTGCCGGACGAGCTGGCTGTGCACGAGTTCAAACCCGACTGCAGCGGTGCGCATACTCCGTGCACACGGTTTTACGAAGTATGGAGCCGGCACGGCGCGTCGGCCGCGCAGGTCATGGACCGTGCCGCTGCGGCCTTGCGGGACCGGGACTGGCCGATGACCGCCAGCGGCGACGTGTACGAAGGTTGCCGTCCGGTCCGTGGGGTGTTCACCTGGGAGCGGCAATGTCTGTCGCTGTATGCAACCGACCGGTTCATCCAGCCGCGTCGCACCAGCCACCCCGGCGCCATCGTGCTGTGGGCATCTACCGGTTGATCAGACGCCTGTCCGGGAGTAACGGCCGCTCAGGACCACATGCTCACCTGCCGCCGATGAGCGGTCGCGTGCTGCTGACCGGTTGGCTCTCGACGCGGCGGTCAGGGCTTGAGGGACTTCGCGATGGGCTGCTCGACGACGAGCACGCACCGGGCGCTGCGCTCGCCGGCGTCCCAGTTGTGGTCCGACACCCGCCACCACAGCAGCCCGATCCGCTGCCCGATCTGCGTGGCGAGGTTGGCGAAGGAGCGACCCGTATACCGGTCGACCAGCTGGGAGCACGCCCGGCGCAGGTGGTCGCCGGTGGCCTGGGCGGTGGGGGCACCGGCCGGCGCGCGCACGGTCCCGATGTACTCACCGTTGTGCGGCTGGTCGCAGGCGGCCGGCCGCATCCACAGCGGCGTCCGCTTCGGGTCGGTGTTGTACACGACCGTGCCGCAGGCCAGGCCGATCGGACGTGCGCCGCGCAGGCTGTCCTTGAGTGAACCGGTGCGGAACGACGACGCGTCGTTGATCTCGCGCCGCTCGACGAGGTCGCAGCGGAACGCCCGGACGCTAGCGTCCCACCTCGCTTCCGTCGGCAGCAACAGCAGCAGCGCCAGCCGGCCGTCGTGCCAGTCCGCGCCGAGGAAATCGGCCGCCTTCGCCTCGCACTCGGCGTACACGCGCTGCACCTCGGGGTCCGCGGGCGGCGTGTCACCGGGGAACGTGCCCACGTGGAACGTCTCGGTCAGGTGCCGCCCCGCGCAGTCCGCCACCGGCTGCAGCTCGTCCACGGTCAGCTCGTTGATCTTGTCGCCGTTGAACGTCGCGGTGTACGACGTCCAGCACTTGCCCACGGCCGGTTTGGCCGCGGCACCGGCAGCCGTCGACGGCGCCACCGACGCCGAGGGGCTCGCCGACGCGGCCGGCGCCGGATCCTTCGCCTGCTGACACCCCGCCAGCACCGCGCCACTCACCACGAAGACCGTCAACGCACCCGCGCGCCGCATCCGCGACTCCCCTCGTCGCGCTGGCCGCCGTCCTGGTGGGCGGGCTGCTCCTTCGACGCCCCCAGGCCGCCGGCGACACGCCCACCATCTGCTTCGACTACCGGCACATGCAGCCAGGCTTCCGCACGTCGCCCGAGCAGGCCACCCTGGACGCGGAGATCCTGAAGTCCTACGACGGCACGGGCGAACCGGCCGAAGCGGAAGCCGCCCGCCGCGCCTGGGCGGCTGCGTACGCCAACCGCATCCGCCCGCCGGCCGAGCGCGCAACCGACCGGGCCTGGACCTGAAGCCCTTCGACGCCAGGGACTCCGCCAGCGCCGGCCACCGGGCGCCGCCATGCGGGGCGATCCCGTCGAGGCGGAGGTCGCCCTGGAGAAACTGACCGGATCCTCCACCGTGCAACGGCCCAACCTGTCCACGATCGCCGAGGTCAGGACATCGGGGCGGCGGATCATCGGGGGGCCATCCGCAGGGCGCCGTCGAGGCGGATGACCTCGCCGTTGAGGTAGTCGTTGGCGATGATGGACAGGGCCAGGGCGGCGTACTCGGCGGGGGTGCCGAGGCGGGCCGGGAACGGCACGCCGGCGGCGAGGCCGGTGCGGTACTCCTCCGAGACGGTCTCCAGCATCGGGGTGAGCATGATCCCCGGGGCGATCGTCATGACCCGGATGCCGTGCTGGGCGAGGTCGCGGGCGGCCGGCAAGGTGAGCCCGACGATGCCGCCCTTCGAGGAGGAGTACGCGGCCTGCCCGACCTGGCCCTCGTACGCCGCGACCGACGCCGTGTTCACGATGACGCCCCGCTGACCGTGCCCGTCGGGTGCGGTGGCCGCGATGCGCTCCGCGGCCAGGGCCATGACGTTGAACGTGCCGATCAGGTTGACCTGGACGACCTTGGCGTACATGGCGAGGTCGTGCACGCCGGCACGGCCGAGGATCCGGGCGGACGGGGCGATGCCGGCGCAGTTGACCACCACCCGGAGCGGTGAGGGGCCCGCCGCCGCGACCGCGACGGCCTCACGGACGGCGTCGGGGTCGGTGACGTCGACCTGGATGCCGTCGAAGTCGGCGGCCAGGTCGAAGCCGTGCACGGTCGCTCCGGCCGCGGTGAGCGCGGCGGCCGTGGCGGCGCCGAGGCCGGATGCGGCGCCGGTGACGATGGCGGCGGTGTCGGTGAGGTCCACCGGGGCTCCTGTCGTGAGTGTCAGAGATCGGTGATGCGCAGGCCCGCATGGGCCTTGTACCGGCGGTTGACGGAGATGAGGTTGGCGGTGAGCGCCTCGACCTGGTGGGCGTTGCGCAGCCGGCCGCCGTAGACGCCGCGGACCCCGGGTATCGTCCCGGCCAGCTCCTGGACCAGGTCGGTCGCGGCCCGGTCGTCGCCGAGCACCAGCACGTCGGTGTCCACAGTGGACCGGTCGGGGTCGTCGAGGTGGACGGCCGAAACGTTGTGGAACGCGCCGACCACGGTCGAGGCGGTGAGGATCGCGGCGGCCTGCTGGGTGGCGGAGCCCTCCTCGACGGTCAGCGCGTAGGCGCCCTGTTGGTCGAAGCCGAGCGGGTTCACGCAGTCGACCACGATCTTCCCGGCGAGCGCCGGAGCCAACGCGGCAAGCAGCTCGGCGTGCCCGTCCCAGGGCACCGCCACCACCACGATGTCCCCCGCCGACGCGGCGTCCGCGTTGGAGGAGCCGCGGACCCGGCCGGGCAGGTCCGCGGCGGTGGCCGCGGCCCGTGCCGGGTCCCGGGAGCCGAGCACGACGTCCAGGCCGGCCGCGGCGAACCGCCGGGCCAGCCCCCGCCCCTGCGGTCCGGTCCCACCCAGCACGGCGACGGTCATCTGCGAGATGACCGGCCCTCCGCTTCGCTCCGCGCCGGTCATGACGTCACCTCCGCTGCGCTTCGGCGCCGCCCTGACCACCAGACTGTGCCCATGATGACCGGCCCTCCGCTTCGCTCCGCGCCGGTCATGGCAGCCGCTCGTACAGCACGACCGGGTTGCCGGCCGGGTCCGTCACCAGCACGCGCCGCTCGTGGGGTCCGGTCACCACGTCGTCGCCGGAGTGGCCCAGTGCGGCGAGGTCGTCGACCTGGATGCTGAGCACGGTCCGTCCGGGGACGGGTTGCTGCGAGGCGTCGGCGAGCCCGATGGTGACGGCGCCGTCGGTGACCGCGGCGTACCGGTCGCCGTCGCGGAACCGGGTCGCGAGCCCGAGCGCGGTGTAGAAGGCCAGCTGCGCGTCGAGCGCGTCGGCCGGGACGATGATGTGACCAATCTTCATGGGCGGAACCTCGGCATGACCTCGCGGGCGAAGCGTTCGACGATCTCGATGGAGCGGGCGATCGGCAGGCCGAGCCACTGCGCCCGGAAGACGAAGTGGTTGTAGCCGGCGTCGGCGAAGTCCCGGACCTTGGCGGCGATGTCGTCGGGAGAGCCGAAGAACAGCGCCTTGGACTTGATGCCTTCCCACTGGGTCTCGAAGTAGTCCATGCCGTACTGGACGTACTCGCCGTAGGAGCGGCGCACGGCGGTGCCGGCGATGTCGTAGGCGGCGTCGAAGGAGTCGGCGACGCACAGGTCCCGGTGGATCGGGAAGACCGCGCCGTCGTCGGAGAATCCCGCGGCGCGACGTTCGGCGCGGTAGTCGGCGAGGTTGCCGACGGCCCAGTTGCGGCGCACGTTGGACGGCGCGAGCCACGGCAGGCCCTGTCGCGCGATCCGGGCGATGCCGATCGGGCCGTTCGCCCCGACCCACACCGGCGGGTGCGGCCGCTGCACGGGCAGGACGCTGCACCGTACCCCGTCGAGCTGGAAGTGCTGGCCCTTGTGGGTGACGGGTTCGCCGGTCCACAGCTGGCGCATCACGTCCAGCGCCTCGTTCATCCGGGACACCCGGGTGCGTCGTTCGATGCCGAACGAGGCGAACTCGTCGTCGCGGTAGCCGGAGCCGATGCCGAGGACGAACCGGCCGCCGGACATCTGGTCGATGGTGGCGATCTCCTCCGCCCAGTGCACGGGGTGCCCGAGCGGCAGGATGAGGATGCCGGTGCCGAGCTGCATCGTGCCGGAGTGGTCGATGAGGCGGGACAGCAGCGGCAGCGGCTGCGGCGTGGACAGCGACGACAGGTAGTGGTGGATGCCGAAGACCGAGTCGTAGCCGAGGTCGCGGACGTGCTGGACGTACTCGACGATCTCGCCGGTGCGCCGGCGCAGGTCGTCGCCGGGCTCGTACTGGTGGTCCAGCAGGATGCCGAACTTCACGCGGGTTCCTCGTTGGAACGCGACTCGCTGAGCCGGAAGTACGGCGCGACCATCCGGTCCCGGTCCTCGAGGGCCTGCCGGATGCCCTTCTCGCGGCGCTCCTTGAGGAAGTTCCAGTCGCCCTCGTCGAAGCTGACGTTGGTGGCCCAGCCGTGCCCGACCCAGCCGGTCATCGCGCCGAGGCCCTTGCCGCGGGCCTCCATGACGACCTGCATCATCGACTTGCCCATCATCAGCGAGTCCAGCGGCATCACCGCGATCGCGTCGGCGTAGTCGTCGACCCAGCGCTGCAGGTCCTCGCGGGGCACGACCTTGGTGACGAGGCCCTTGCGCTCGCCCTCCTCGGCGCCGATGGCGCGCATGGTCAGCATGACGTCCTTCATCGTGGTCAGGCCGACCTTCTCGATCCAGTGGTACATGTCCTGCGGCGCCGGGCCGAGGTAGCGGAACGCCGGGTGGGTGAAGCGGGCGTCCGGGGCGGCGATGACGATGTCGGCCGACAGCGCGATCTGGAAGTGCCCGCCGTAGCAGTACCCCTGGACCTGGCAGATGGTGGCCTTCAGCGACTCGATGATGGGCCGGGTGAAGCCGGAGCTGAGCACGTTGCGGTCGGGCAAAATGCGCTGCCGTTGCGCCGGGCGGCGCCGCGACGCCTTGTCGGTGCCGGCCTTGTAGCCGATGTAGTGGCCGAGCTCGGCAGCGTCTGCGCCGGTACCGAAGTGCTCGCCCTCGCCCTTGAACACGATCACCTTGACCCGGTCGTCGGCCTCGGCCCCCCGGACCAGGTCGCCGACCCGCTCGAAGGCGGCGACCGGGATCGCGTTGAGCCGGTCCGGGCGGTCGAAGGTGATGGTGGCGACGCTGCGTGCCTCGTCGACGTCGTAGCGGACGTACTTGGCGAGGACCTCCGGGTCGACCTCCATGTTCTCGACGTCCCACTGGTTTTCCAGGAGCTCGGCTTCGGTCTTCTTCACAGCGGGTTCCTTACTGACGGAAGGCGGGGAACACTTCGGAGGCGAACAGTCGCAGGGAGGCACGGACCTGGTCGGTGGGCATGCCGAGCCAGCCGGGCCGGAAGATGAGGTGGTCGAAGCCCAGGTCGCGCAGCGCGCTGATGCGTTCGATGAGGAACTCGGGCGAGCCGAGCAGCAGGGTGTTGCGGACCAGCTCGTCGAAGCGGTCGCGCTGCCAGCGCAGCGCCGGGTACTCCGCGTAGGTGGAGTACTCGACCCGGGCGTGCGGCAGCGCCTCTTCGACGGCCCGTTCGGTGCTCGGCGCGCAGTACAGCTCGACGCCGACGGGTCGCGACACGCTGCCGGGGTCGCGGCCGTACTCGGCGAGGGCGTCGTTGTAGACGGCGAGGTGCTCGGGCAGGAACCGGCGGCTCGGGGAGTTGCCGGGCGCGTACCAGGCGTCGCCGAGCCGGGCGGCGCGGCGCACCGCCTTCTTGCCGCCGGCGCCGATCCAGATCGGCGGCCCGCCCGGGGTGAGCGGCCGGACGCCGATGGTGGCGTCGGTCTGCGGGTAGAACTCGCCGTCGGTGGTGACCGGCCCGCCGCCCCACAGGGCCCGGATGAGGCGCAGGCTCTCGTCCAGGCGGCGGAAGCGGGTCTCGGGGTCGATGCCGAACGCGGCGAACTCGTTGTCGCGGTAGCCGGCGCCGACGCCGAGGACGACCCGGCCGCCGGACAGGTGGTCGAGGGTGGCGAACTCCTCGGCGATGTGCACCGGGTGGAACATGGGCAGCAGCAGGATGCCGGTGCCGATGAGCATATCGCCGGAGCGCGGGATGAGGCTGGCCGTCATGGAGATCGGCTGCGGGGTGTTGAGGTTGGACTGGAAGTGGTTGATCGTCCAGACCGAGTCGTAGCCGAGCTCGGCGGCCAGCTCGACGGTGCCGAACAGGTCGCTGAGGTGCCGGCCGAGGTCCTCGCCGTGCCGGTACTGGTGCGACGCCATGATGCCGAACTTCATCCGTGCCCCTCTCCGGCGACCCGGCTGATCTTGCCGGTGCTGCTGCGTTCCAGGGCGGGCACGAACTCGATCCGCCGTGGGGTCTTGAAGTGCGCGAGCCGGTCCCGGGCGAACGCGACGATCCGGTCGGCGAGGTCGTCGTCGGCAACGGTGTCGTCGGCGGCGCGCACGACGAGCGCCACCGGGATCTCGCCGAGCCGGTCGTCGGGGCGGCCGAGCACCCGCACGTCCCGCACGAGCGGGTGCTCGCGCAGCTCGTCCTCGATCTCCTCGGGCCAGACCTGGAACCCACCGCATTTGATCATGTCCCGTTTGCGCCCGACGAGGAACAACACGCCGTCCTCGTCGACGTAGCCCATGTCGCCGGTGTGGACCCAGCCGTCGCGGACCAGCTCGCGGGACGCCTCGGCGTCGTCGACGTAGCCCTTGGTCAGCTCGGAGCGCACGACGACCTCGCCCTCGGCGCCGGTCGGCAGGGCCGTGCCGTCGCCGTCGCGGATCTCCAGCTCCACGCCGGGGTACACCCGGCCGGCGGAGCCGGGTTTCCACCGGCCGGCCTTCATGTCCCGGCCGGTCCAGCCGGCGATGTGCCCGGCCTCGGTCGAGCCGTAGTTGACCAGGATCGGCACCCGGTAGCGCTCCTCGAAGGCGCGCCGGACCGGCCACGAGATCGCCTGCCCGGCGACCAGGACGGACTTGACGCCGGCGAACGGCAGGTCGCGGTCGGCGTGCACGATGTCGAAGACCATGGTGGGCAGGAAGAAGAAGTTGTCGAAGGCGAACCGGTCCATCAGCTCGGCGAGCCGGTCGACGCCGAAGCGTTCCCAGACGACGGCGGGCCGGCCGACGAAGAACGCGAAGAGCAGCGAGTGCTGGCCGCCGCTGTGGAACAACGGCAGGGCGATGAGGTTGACCTTGGCATCGGTGGCGGCGGTGCCTTCGGCGTCGCTGCCGGTGGAGACGCGGGCGAGGCGTTGCAGGGAGGCCCGGGTGCCGCCGTGGGTGACGCTGACCGACTTCGGACGGCCGGTGGTGCCGCCGGTGGACAGGATGCAGGCCTCGGCGTCGTCAGCGACGTCCACGGCCGGCACGGCGACCTGCTGCCGCCAGGCCAGGTCCGGCACCCCGGCGACCGGCCCGCCGACGGCCCGCACGTCGGCGTCGACGCCGCCGGCGAGCAGGTCCGCGATGACGTCCGGGCGCCGGTCGTCCACGAGCAGCAGCCGTGGCGCGGTCTTGGCCAGGGACTCGGCGAGCTCGGCGGCGTTGTACAGGCTGCTGACGGTGACCGGGACGGCGCCGATCTTCCAGGCGCCGAACAGGAAGAACACGATCTCGGGGCCGTTGGTGAGGTAGCAGGCGACCCGGTCCCCCGCGCCGACGCCTTCGGCGCGCAGGGCGGTGGCGACGCCGCCGGCGAGCCGGTCGACCTCCTGGAACGTCCAGGACCGGCCGTCGTCGCCGTGCAGGGCCGGCACCTGCGGCCGGTCGGCGGCGCGTCCTTCGAGGATGCGGGCGAGGTTGGTCATCGCGGCGCCCCCTCGCTCACCCGCGGGATGATCTCGGCGCCGAAGCGGGCGAGCTGCTCCATGGCCTCGTCCTGGCCGGCGCCCACGAACTGGTGGCGCAGCGACACCTCGGTGATGCCGAGCTCGGTCTCCCAGCGGCGCAGCTTCGCCACGATCTCGTCCGCGGAGCCGACCAGGCAGTCCTCGGCGAGGTACCGGTCCACGTCGATGGCCTGGGCGTCGTCCCAGGACTTGTAGCCGGCGTACTGGCGTCGCAGGTGCGGCCGGACCGCAGCGGCGGCACCGGCGTAGCTGTCGCCGATGCAGGCCTCGCGGCTCATCGGGTACTCCCGTTCGGGGCTGTGGCCGTGTTCGGCGAGGACGTCGCGGTAGACACCGAGCAGGCGGGCGAGCTCGGCGTCGTCGCCCTTCGGGCCGATGAGCCAGGGGGTGTCGAGGCGGGCGGCGCGGCGCACGGCCGGTTCGGCGAACGCGCCGATCCACAGCGGCGGCCCGCCGGGCTGCACGGGGCGCAGGGCGAGGGAGGCGCCGGGGACCTCGCCCCAGCTGCCGTGCGCGTCGACGGTGGCGCCGCTCCACAGGGCGCGCAGCAGTGGGACGTAGTCGGTGAGGCGGCGCAGCCGGTCCTCCCACGCGACACCGAAGGCGGCGGTCTCGCGTTTGCGGTACCCGGCGCCGAGGCCGACGGTGAGCCGGCCGCGGGACAGCACGTCCAGCGTGGCGAGCTCCTCGGCGAGCGCGATCGGGTTGAGCAGCGGGGCGAGCAGGACGCCGAAGCCGATCCGGACCCGGCTGGTGGCCTGGGCGAGGTAGCCGGCGAGCGGGACCGGCTGGACGAACGCGGACCTGGCCAGGTAGTGGTGGCCGAGGTACACGGCGTGGAACCCGGCGGCCTCGGCCACGGCCGCCTGGGCGAGCACGTCGTCGATCCCGGCGGTGGCGGGGACCGACGGGTCGAACTGGGCGCTCAGGAAGCAGCTGATCCTCACCCGACGACCGCCGCGGCCTGGTCCTGGGTCTGGGAACGGGTCTGGGTCTGGGTCTGGGCGCGGAAGTGCGGGATCACCTTGGTGGCGAACTCCTCCATGGAACGCAGCGCTGCGGTGCGCTCCAGCGTCGGGATTCGCAGCCAGCCGATGTAGTGGTTGATCCCGAGCTGCTCGCGCAGCATCTCGATGGTGTCGATGACCTGCTGCGCGGAGCCGAAGTTGCCGCCGTGGGTCAGCGTCTGCTCCAGGGTCAGCAGCTCGATGTTCTTGGCGACGGCCGCGTAGTAGGCGCGTTCCTTCTCGATGGCCTCCTCGGAGCCGGGGATGACCTTGCCGACCGACTTGTAGTACTGCATCGCGGCCTGCGCGGCCTGGCGCAGCCCCGCCTCGCCCTCACCGCACCAGACCTGCTGCATGAACGGCAGGTCGTAGGTGGTGATGTCGAAGCCATTGTCGCGCATGGCCTGCTGGTACAGGCTGAAGTTCTTCTGCATGATGCCCAGCGGGGTGAAGTTGGGCGAGGTGATGATGGACTCGCCGACGGCGCCGCGCTCGCGGAAGCTGTCCGGCGAGACGGTGCCCTGCAGGATCGGTGGCCCGCCCGGGGTGAACGGCCGCGGGTAGGTGGTGATGTTGTCGTAGTGGAAGATCTCGCCGTGGTAGGAGAAGTTCTCCTGTGACAGGGCGAGCCGCAGGATCTCCAGGGTCTCCTGGTAGCGCTGCTTCGACTCCTCCAGCGGCACGCCGAAGCCGGCGAACTCCGACGGCTGGTAGCCGCGGCCGACGCCGATGGAGACCCGGCCGCCGCTGAGCACGTCGAGCGCGGCGATGTCCTCGGCCAGGCGCAGCGGGTGGTGCAGCGGCAGGACGAGCACGGCGGTGCCGATCGTGATGCGCTTGGTCCGCTCCGCGACGGCCATGCCGAAGTTGATCGGGCTGCCGAGGATGCCGTACTTGGAGAAGTGGTGCTCGGCCAGCCAGATCGAGTCGAAGCCGAGGTCGTCGGCCAGCTGGATCTCGTCGAGCGTCTCCCGGAGCACCTGGTGGTCCGAGGTGCCCTCGTTCACCGGGAACAGGTTCATGATGCCGAACTTCACGATCTCTCCTCGTTTATTCCGACCAGCCGGTATGTTACTGCCATCGTGCTTGGAGAAGCAAGATGACGCAGGCCAGCGCCTATCTCAGGACGATGCCGAACGCGCCTGCACCCGCAGGGCGCCGACGCGGCGGCGGTGTGCGGCGCCGGAGCCGAGCACCGCGTCGAGCACCAGCGCGCGGCGCAGGAACAAATGCGGGTCCGCCTCCATGGTGATGCCCATGCCGCCGTGCACCTGGATGCAGCGTTCGGCGGCGAACACCGCCGCCCGGCCCGCCGCGGCCTTGGCGGCGTGCACCTGCAGCTGCGCGTCGGGCCGGTCGTTGTCGACCGCCCATCCGGCGTACAACGTCAGGTCCCAGGCGGCCTTGCGGGCCGTGGCCGCCTCGGCGAGCTGGAACGCGACGCCCTGGTAGGAACCGATGACCCGGCCGAACTGCTCGCGGGTGCGGGCCTGCTCGGCGGCCAGGTCGATGGCGCCCTGGGCGACCCCGCACAGCTCGGCGGCGACGACCAGGACGGCCCGCCACGGCCCGGTGCCGGCCGGGGTGAGCGCCTCCGGTGCGGCGAGGGTGACGTCGGACAGCGGCACCGACGGGTCGAGGGACTGCCGCGCGACGACCGCCTCGGCGACGGCGATGCCCACCCCGTCGGGCCGGTGCACCGCGAGGCCGTCCGCCTGCGCCGCGAACCGTACCAGGGCATCCATCGCCGGCGTGAGCACCCGCTCCCCCGACAGGACGTCCTCGGGCAGCGGTGCCGCGCTGAGCAGCTGCACCGCGGCGGCGTGCGCCGGGAACCGGCTCGGCACCAGGTGCTCGCCGAGCACCTCGACGGCGACGAGCAGGTCGATGAGGTCCGAACCGATGCCGCCGGCCCGCTCCGGCACCCCGAGCAGGCCGAAGTCGCGCAGCAGCGGGCCGTCGCACGCCGGGGCCCGCCAGCCGTCGTCGAGAGCGGTGCGGGCGGTGACCCCCTCCCCCTCGACGAGGGACCGGACGGTCTTGGCGATCTCCAGCTGTTCCTGGGTGAATGTCGCGCGCATGCCGGGCTCCGCTCAGCGTGAACGGGGCAGGTGCAGGACCCGCTCCGCCAGGATCGACTTCTGGACTTCCTCGGTGCCGCCCTCGATGGTGTGCGCGCGGGCGCGCAGGTAGCGGCGCATCCGGGCGGCGGCGCCCGGACCGTCCAGCAGCACCCCGCCACCGTCGTCGAGCTGCACCGCGAGCCGGTTGGCCTGCTGCACGACGCCGGCCCACAGGCTCTTGAGCGCCGAGGTCTCCGGCCCCGGCACCCCGCCGGCCCGGGCCTCGCCGAGCATCCGCATCGAGCCGATCCTGACCGCCTCGGCGTCGCACTGCAGCTGGCCGACCGTGTCCAGGAACGCGGTGTCACCGCCACCGTCGCCGTCGACGACACCGCGCTCCAGGGCGACGTCGATGACCCGGTCGACGGCCTGCCGGGCCCACACCCACAGGTTCAGCGCCATGCTGCCGCGTTCGAACGCGAGGGTGGTGAGCGCGACCTTCCAGCCGTTGCCCACCCCGCCGAGCACGTCCTCGTCCGGCACGAACACGTCGTCGAGGAACATCTCGTTGAACTCGGTGTCCCCGTTGATCATCACCAGGGAGCGCACGGTGAACCGGTCCATCGGGGCGAGCAGGTAGCTGATGCCCTGATGTTTTGGTGCGGCGGCGTCGGTACGGGCCAGCAGCAGGCACTTGGAGGCGTTGTGCGCGTTGGACGTCCAGATCTTCGAGCCGTTGACGAGCCAGCCACCGTCCACCTTCGTCGCGGCGGTGCGCAGGCTCGCCAGGTCCGACCCGGAGCCGGGCTCGCTGAAGCCCTGGCACCAGTACTCGTCGCCGCGCAGGATGCCGGGCAGGTGCCGGGCCTGCTGCTCGCGGGTGCCGTGGGCGATGATGGTCGGCCCGGCCAGCATCATGCCGACGCCGTTGAGCGGGTACGGAGCGCCGCGGACGGCCGCCTCCTCGTTGAAGATCGCCTGGGCGAAGGAGTCCAGGCCGCGGCCGCCGTGCTCGGCCGGCCACGACAGCCCGGCCCAGTTGCCGGCGCACAGCCGGTCCTGCCAGACCCGGGACCAGTGCTCGCGCTGTTCCTGGCTCAGGTCCTCCTGGTCGGGCACGTCCCGCAGCGCCTCGTCGAGCCAGTCGCGCACCTCCCGCCGGAACGCCAGGTCGGTGTCGCTGTCATCGAAGTCCATGGGCGCTGACCTCGCCTTCCCGCTTGAGCCGCGTCTTGTACAGCTTGCCGTTGGGGTCGCGCGGCAGCGCCTCGTGCAGCACGTAGGAGACCGGGCGCTTGGGTTTCGCCAACCGGGTCTCCAGGTGCGCGCGCAGCGCCGCGACGACCGTGTCGCGCCCGGGCGCACCGTCGCGCAGCGCCAGGTGGGCCTGCGGGACCTCGCCGAACTCGGGGTCGGGCGCGCCGATGACGGCGGCGTCGGCGACCCACTCGTGGGTGAGCAGCGCCGCCTCGATCTCGGCCGGGTAGACGTTGACCCCACCGACCAGGATCAGCTCGGCGGCCCGGCCGGTGATGTACAGGAAGCCGTCCTCGTCGACGTGCCCGACGTCCCACACCGTCATGAGGCCGTCGCGGCGGGCGCCGTCGGTCTTGCCCGGGTCGTTGTGGTACTCGACCCGGTCCTCGCCCTGGCGCATGTACACGATGCCGGTCTGCCCGACGGGGACCTCCATGCCCCGCTCGTCGAGGATCTTCAGGGTGGAGATCGAGGCGGGCCGGCCGACGGTGCCGGGGCTCGTAGACCACCGGGCCGAACCAGTCGAGGATCCGCTGCTTCACCTCGCGCGGGCACGGTGCCGCGCCGTGCAGCACGTAGGCCAGCGAGGAGACGTCGTAGCTGTCGCGCACCTCGGGGGGCAGCTGCAGCAGGCGGTAGAAGTGGGTCGGGACCATGCTGGTGCCGGTGACCCGCTGGTCCTGGACGCGGCGCAGGAACCCTTCCGGGGTCCAGCCGTCCATCAGCACCAGGGTGCCGCCGGCGTGCAGGGCGCCCATCGCCGGGGTGATGTTCGCGGAGTGGTAGAGCGGCGCGGACACCAGCCACGACGCGAACGCGGCGCGCTGCATCCCGAACTCGTTGAACAGCCAGATGTAGGTGCGCGCGCCGGTGTCCGCGTCGATGCCGCTGAGCGGGCGCTTCACCCCTTTGGAGCGGCCGGTGGTGCCGGAGGTGTACATCATCAGCGAGCCGGCCGGGGTGTCCTGCGGGCTGGTGTCCGGCATGCCGTCGGTGAGCTCGGTGAGGTCCTTGCCGTCGACGTACACGGGGACCCCGGCCGGGGCGGCGGCCTTGACCACGTCCTCGACCCGCGCCGAGCAGACGACGACCCGGGCGCCGCTGTCGCCGAGGATGTAGGCGACCTCGGGCTCGGTCAGGTGGTAGTTGAGGGTTACCAGGTACAGCCCGGACTGCATCGCCGCGAGGTAGAGCGCGACCATGCCGGGGCTGTTGGTCATCACGGCCGCGACGGTGTCGCCGACCTGCAGCCCCAGGCGGGTGCGCAGCGCGTGTGAGATCCGGTTGACCTCGGCGAACAGCGCACCGTAGGAGATCTGCCGGTCGTCGGCCGTCACGATCGCGCACAAGTCCGGTTCGGCGGCTGCCCACCGCCGGAAACCGGTCCGGTCCTCGGTCATCGGACTCCTTGAGCTAAATTCCGACCATCCGGTATGTTGTGGCCCAACAGTAAGGGAGCTCCCCCGCGATGTCCATACCCGTGAGCGAGGCGCACGCCGCCAGCTACCGCGCCCGTGAGGTCCCGGCCGCTGCCCAGGTCGTCGACGGTGTGTGGGCCGTCCCCGTCCCCCTGCACGGCAGCGCGCTGCGCGCCGTCACCGTGTTCCTGATCGAGACCCGGGCCGGGCTCGTCCTCGTCGACGCCGGATACGACCACCCGTCGTGCTGGGCGTCATTCCGGCGGTCCCTGACCGCGATCGGGCACCGCGTCGAGGCGATCAGTACCGTCCTCATCACCCACAACCACCCCGACCACGTCGGCTTCGCCGACCAGGTCCGCACCGTGTCCGGCGCCCGGGTGCTGATGGGCGCCGCCGACGACTTCGCCGCGATGCACCGGGTCCGCGGCGCCTTCCTCGACCAGCTCGGCACCGCGCTGGACCTCACCGGCGCGCCGCGCGACGTCGTCGACGGCATGTACGCCGACGCGGTGAAGGTCGCCGAGCACCACGAGCGGCTCCAGCTGGACGCCGCACTGCCGGCCGGTGACACCGGGCTCGACTTCGGCGACGTGACGATCCGCGCCGTGCACACCCCGGGCCACACGTACGGGCACACCGTCTACTACGACACCCGCGGGGTGGTCTTCACCGGCGACACGATGATGGCCGAGGGCCCGACCCAACTCGCCATCGTCAGCCGCCCCGGCGACGACCCCGCCGGGGACCTGTTGCGCTCCCTGGACCGCATCCGGGACCTCGGCGCCACCATCGCCTGCCCGGCCCACCAGTACCCGTACCGCGACGTCGCCGGCCGCGCCGAGGAGCTCACGGCCTTCCATCAGGCCGAGGTCGACCGGGTCCGAACCCTCGCCGGCCCCGGCGACACCGCCTGGGACGTGGCCCGCCGCATGCCGTGGAAGAAGCCGTGGGACGAGCTCGGCCGCGGCACCCGCCGCTTCTCCCTCATCCACACCCTGGCCCTGCTCCGGGCCTCCGGGCAGGGCGGGGCCGGCGCCCGCCTCCCGTGACTGGTGACCGAACCAGCGCCGCCGGATGGCGCACACGCCGGGGCACGGCCGAACGGCCACCGGTGCGGGTCGCACCGGTGGCCGCCTGGTTCACGTCAGTGTCGCGTCGGGGTTGGGGTCAGGGGTAGGTCACGACCTGGCGCGGAGTGGTGTTGCCGGCGGGGTTGGGGACGGCACCGCCGGTGTCGTTCACGACGTTGGCGATGGTGCCGACGTCGCCGAGGGACACGGTGATGACGCTGTGGAGCCGGACCCCGGTCCGGTTGGGCACCTCAAAGCCCCGGTCCACACGGACGGCGGGGTTGACGTTGAAGTAGCAGTACACGCCGCCGCCCCACAGTTCGTGGTCGGTGACGCTGTCGGCGACCTTGTAGGCGGCGTAACCGTTGCCCCGGGGGCCGATCCAGGCTGCCTGGTTGGGCACGTCGTACGGCTTCTCGTTCTGGAAGAAGATCGTCTTGCCGCGGTTGCCGTTCCAGATCACCTCATACTTCTGGTAGTGCTCGACGAACAGGCCGGTGGCCAGGACGTCGTCGCCGTTCACGAGGAGACCGGTGTCGCCGGTGTTCACCGTCCAGCCGGTCGGCGCGCCACCATGGTCGGCCCGCCAGGCCCAGATGTGGTCGATGATCGTGTCGTCGCTGTGCACGGCAAGGGTGGTGGTGGCCTTGCCCTGGACGCTGCTGCCGATGCGGAAGAACACGTCCTGGATGCTGATCGGGTTTGCCGCGTGGTCGGTGTGCGCACCGGCCGTGCCGACGGTCATCAGCGTGGGGCTGTTGGTCGTGCCGGCGTCGAAGGTCAGGCCGCTGACCTTGACCCCGTTGACGTCGGCGATGTTCAGGGCCTCGACGCCACCGACCGGGATGAGGGTCGGGTAGCCGATGCCGGTGACGACCGTGTCGGCCCGGGTGACCCGGATCGTCTGGTCGAGGGAGTAGGTGCCCGGGGTGAAGAACAGGTTCAGGCCCTGGGCGAGGGCGGAGTTGATCCGGGCGGCGCTGTCACCGGGCTTGGCGACGTAGAAGTTGCGCATCGGGATCGAGGTGCCGGGGGTGTTCGGCCAGGTGGCACCCGCGGAGTTGCGCCGGATGGACGGCACGAAGACGCGGTACAGGCCGGCGCCGTCGACGTACAGGTACGGCTTCTCCCGGGTGACCGGGGTGGTGGCGAGGGTGGTGTGCGGCGGGTTCGGGAACGCGTTGGGCGGGGCGCCCTGCACGCCGGAGTAGACCATGTTCCACACGCCGCCGTCCCAGCGGGCGATCCGGCTGTCCCGGCTGTACCACTGCTGCTGCGACCCGGAGGTCACGTAGCCGTCGACGACGGAGTCGGCGAGGTAGCCGCCGCTGGAGTAGCCCTGCCCGCCGTCCTGGTTGGACGGTGCCAGGCTCAGGTTGCCCTTGATGTGGATACGCCGCATCGGGGCGGCCTGGGAGACGGCCCACCGGTTGATCCCGCCCTCGGGCACGATCGACAGGTTCTCCATGCTGCGCCAGAAGTTCTGGGTGGCGTTGAGCTCGTCGCCGTAGTTCCACCCGGAGTCGACGTTGACCGCGCCGTTGATCGTCACGTCGTCGGGGTTCAGGCCGAGACCGGCGACCGTGGTGTAGAAACCGACGTTGGCCCAGACCCGCCCGTACGTGCCGGGCTTGAACAGGAACACGTGGCGCTGCGTGCCGAACTGCGCGGTGGGGCTGCGCAGCTGCGCGTTGAACGCCGCGTCGACCGCGGACTGGATGGTCGCCGCCGGGGTGGACTGGTCGAAGATCCGCACGTTCGGGCCGAAGTCCGGCGTGTCGGAGGTCGGGAGCGTCGGGGTGCTGGAGGACGTCGAGGGCGACGGCGAGGTCGGGTTCGACGGGCCGGAACCGGTGAACACCTGGAACTCCCACAGCGAGTAGCCATAGATGGTGGCCCGGGCAGCGCCGTTCATGCGCACGTAGCGGCCGGCGGTCGCGGTGACCACGGGGTTCTGCACGCCACCGGTGCCGGCGGTCGTGCTGTAGATGTTCGTCCAGCTGGTGCCGTTGGTGGACACCTGGATCTGGTACGCCGTCGCGTACGCGGCCTCCCAGTTCAACCGGACACCGCAGACGGTCACGGTGCTGCCCAGGTCGACCTGGAGCCACTGCGGGTCGGCGGCGGCGCTGGACCAGCGGGTGCCGGTGTTGCCGTCGACCGCCGCGGAGGCGGGCGTGCCGGCGTTCTCCGTCGACGACGCGGTCGCGGTCTTGCCTTGGGCGGCGTTGGTGGTGCCGCAGGTACCCGGGGTGTCGGGGGTGCCGCCGAAGACCTGGAACTCCCACAGCGAGACACCCCACTGGGTCGCCTTCGCGGTCGCGTTGACGCGTACGTAGCGGCCGGTGCCGGTGACCGGCAGGCTCTGCTGGCCGCCGGTGCTGGTCGTGGTGGAGTAGACGTTCGTCCACGTGCTGCCGTCGGCGGAGGTCTGGATCTGGAAGGCGGTGGCGTACGCACCCTCCCAGTTGAGTGCGACCCGGGTGATCGACTGGGCGGAGCCGAGATCGACCTGGATCCACTGCGGGACGCTGAAGGTGCTCGACCAGCGGGTGCCGGTGTTGCCATCGGTCGCGCTGCTGGCGGGGGTGCCGGCGTTCTCCGTCGACGAGGCGGTCGTCGGCCGGCCCTGCGACAGCAGGGTCTCGGCCGCGTCGGCGCGGGTCGTGACCACGACGATGTACGTCACCAGCATGGCCGCCACCGCGGTCACGATGGCGGCCATGCGCAGGGTGCGCCGGCTCGTCAATGATCCGGATGAACGTCTATGGCCGGGGCGGGGTTCCGACCATTCCATAGGGACTCCTTCGTGAAGCTGGGGTGTCGGCGGTGTTTCACGGGTGTGAGAGAGCGCTCTCGCAGACGCCACTGTGACGCTTCCTTGGAGAGGAGTCAATGCTTCGCGAGGAACGACTGTCCTCTGAGCACCACTGAACTACGCGCAGGCCAGGCCAGCGTGACGAAACGCTGATCAACAATGTCCGCCGATTGCCGACCTCTGGGAGCGCTCTCTGAAGCGCTTCGGCACGGCCGGAAGTATCCGGGCCCGACTGCGGTGGCGAGCGCTGGCAGACCCGGAATCTCCGCCTGCCACCGGCGCGTTGCCGCGGGAGCCGAGCTCTGTCAGTCGTGCGGAAGCGGCTCGTAGGTCCAGTCGGGGCGCAACATGGGGCGCTGGTCGCGGAGGGTGCGTTTCAGTACCTTGCCGGACGGGTTGGTCGGGAGCTCGTCGACGAGGTAGAGCGCCTTCGGCACCTTGAACCTGCCGAGCCGCTGCCGAGCGTGTTCGATGAGCGACTCCGCGGTGAGGCCGGGCCGGCCGATGACGAACGCGACCGGGACCTCCTGCCACTTCGGGTGCGGCGCACCGACCACCGACGCGGCGAGGACGAGGGGATGGTCGGCCAGCACGTTCTCGATCTCGGCGCTGGACATGTTCTCCCCGCCGCTGCGGATCATGTCCTTGAGCCGGTCCCGGATGTACAGGTAACCGTCGGCGTCGAAACAGCCGACGTCGCCGGTGTGGAACCAGCCGCCGCGGAACGCGTGCGCGGTGGCGGCCGGGTCGTCCAGGTAGCCCGGGCTGACCTTCGGGCCCCGGGCGACGACCTCGCCGTCCTCCCCGACAGGCACGTCGTTGTCGTCGGCGTCCACGACCCTGACCTGGACCCATGGCACCGGGATCCCGACGGAGCCCTGCTTGGACGCCATGTGGGCATGGTCGAGGTACGTCAGGCCGCTGCAGGTCTCGGTGAGGCCGTAGCCCTCGATCAGCCGGGCGTTCGGGAACAGCTCCCGGGCCACCGCGAACAGCGCTGAGGTCACCTGCGAGTAGATGAGCCAGCGCACCGAGCCGAGGTCCGCGTCGGTGCCGGTCTCGCGGCGGACCATGTCGAGCATCGTGGCCGCCATGACCATGCCGGTGATGCGTTCGGCCTCGATCGCGCGTTTGACCGCGGCCGGCTCGAAGCGGCGCTGCAGCACCATGCACCCGCCGACGTGCCAGATGCCGTACCCCGGCAGGTCGGTGCCGCCGACGTGGTACAGCGGCGCGAAGTTGAGGATCCGGTCGGTCGGGCGCAGGCCCAGCTCGACGATCTGGGCGTGCATGTTCATGTTCACGTTGCCGTGGGTGAGCATGACGCCCTTGGGCAGGCTGGTCGTGCCGGAGGTGTACACGATGCGCTGCAGCGCGTCGTCGGGCAGGTCGGCGTCGGCGACCCGGGCACCGCGGTGCGTCTCGACGAGCGCCCGCAGGTCGCTCCACCCGTCGATCGGCTCCAGCGCGAACCTGCGCACCTGGGGCAGGCCGGCGACTGCGGCGGTGGTCAGCTCGGCGAACTCCGGCACGGTCGCCACCGCCTGCACCCGGGCGTGGCCGAGCAGCTGGGCGAGCTCACCGGCGGTGAGCCGGTAGTTGAGCGGGACGAAGACGGCGCCGAGCTTCGACAGCGCGAGGGACAGGATGAGGAACTCGGGCACGTTGTTCGCGACGATCGCGACCCGGCTCCCCCGCTGGATGCCCTCGGCGCCGAGGCCGGCGGCGAGGGCGTTGACGTCGGCGTCGAGCTGCCGGTGCGTCCACCGCCGGCCCTCGAAGACGAGCGCGTCGGCGTCGCCGAACCGCAGCGCGTTGCCGCCCAGCATCGCGGCGATGTTCGCGGTGCCCACGCCGCCACCTCCGCTGCGCCGCGGTCCGCTCATGCCGTCACCTGCGCTGCCGCTCATGGCTGCCGCAGCTCGCGCTTGAGGACCTTGCCGGAGTCGTTGCGCGGCAGAGCCTTCACCACGTCGACGTACTTCGGCACCTTGAAACGGGCCAGGTGCAGCCGGCAGTGCGCGCGGATGTCCTCGCCGGTGGCCGTCGCGCCGTCGCGGAGGATGACGAACGCCTTCGGCACCTCGTCCCACTGCGGGTCGGGGACGCCGATGACGGCGACCTCGGCGACGTCCGGGTGCTGGGCGACGACCCGCTCGATCTCGGCGCCGGCGACGTTCTCGCCGCCGGACTTGATGAGGTCGGTGCGCCGGTCGACGAACCACAGGTAGCCGTCCTCGTCGAGGCGGCCGACGTCGCCGGTGAGGAACCACCCGTCGCGGCGGGTGCGCTTGTTGGCTTCCTCGTCATTCCAGTACCCGGGCGAGATCTTCTCCCCACGGATGATGATCTCACCGTCGGTGCCGGGCGGGACCGGCCGGAAGTGCTCGTCGACGATCCTGATGTGCACACCGGGGAACGGGGCGCCGAGCGCGCCTATCTTGCTGTCCTCGTGGGCGGCGTCCATGTAGCACACCCCGTTGCACAGTTCGGTCATCCCGAACGTGTCGATGAGCCGCACGTGCGGCAACCGCCGTTTCACGTCGCGCCGCACGGTGGGCGCGACCCCGGCGAACAGCAGGTACCGCAGCGCCGACAGGTCCGGCGGCTGCGGCAGGTCCAGCAGGTCGAGCAGGCCGAACAGGATCTGCGCGGCGAGGACCATGCCGGTGACGCGTTCCCGCGCCGCGATGCGGGCGATGTCCTCGGCCTTGAACGTGGGCGTGAGCACCATCGTCGCGCCCGCGGTGAAGACCGCCAGGCCGGGTGCCTCCAGGCCGCTGACGTGGAACAGCGGCGCGGAGACCAGGATCCGGTCGTGCTGGGTCAGCTCCAGCTCGAGGACCTGGGCGAGGTGGTTGGCGGTGAGGTTGCCGCAGGTGTGGATGACGCCCTTCGGGTGTGCGGTGGTGCCGGAGGTGTACAGCAGCCGGTGGATGTCGCCGGGCGCCTTCTGCGCGTCGGGGACCCGGACCCCGGCCGGCTGCCGGTCGAGCAGCCCGGCGAGGAGCTGCGCGCCGGGGACCGCCTGGCCGCCGTTGGCGACCGCGACCCGGATCCCGGTGGCGGCGACCAGGTCGGCGGCGGTGCCGGCGAAGTCGTCGTCGTAGAGCAGACCGGTGATCCCGGCCTGCTCTACGACGTAGGTCTGCTCGCTGGTGTGCAGCCGCCAGTTCAGCGGCACCGAGATCGCGCCGATGCGGGCGATGGCGAGCAGCTCGATGACGTAGGTGGCGGTGTTGCGCCCGAGCACCGCGACGAGGTCGGCGGGGGTGATACCGGCGTCGAGCAGGGCCGCGGCGTGCCGGTCGACGTCGGCGTCGAGCTGGGCGTAGGTCCAGCGGTCGGCGCCGTCGACGAGCGCCTCCCGGTCCGCGCGGCGCAGCGCCTGCAGCCGCAGCGTCTCGGCGAAGTTGCTGGCGCCCATCAGCTGCCGTTCCCGCTCCGGTACGCCAGGATCTCCTCCCGGCTGGGCAGCGACACGAACTCCAGCAGGTTGCCGTCGAGGTCGCGGGCCGCGAACGCGGTGATGTACCCGTAGTTCTCCAGCAGCACCCGGTTGGGCTCGCCGAGGCATTCGGCGCCGAGCTCGGTCATCCGCCGGTGCAGCTCGCCGATCTCCTCGACGGGCACCTCGAAGCTGAGCAGGAACGTGCCGAGCTCGAGGTGGCCGGCGGTGGCGGTGCGGGTCTTGGTGCCGTTCCACTCGATGAGCTCGAGCTGCCCGATCTTGCTCGGGCCCTGCATGTACTGGACCCGGCCGGTGGTCCCGGCCGGCAGCCCGAGCGACACCTCGATCCCGGGGCCGCCGACGTCGGTGCGCAGGGTCCTGCGGTAGCCGAGGGCCCGCTCATAGAAGTCGGCGGCCCGGTCCACGTCGGACACGGTCATGGCCACGTGGTGCACTTCGCTGACCGGCATCAGTCACTCACTTTCCGACTCAGGACCTTCTGGATCAGTTCGACCTCGTCGGCGCCGCTGTCCGGGACGATGAAGTCGTCGAGGGAGCAGATCTCGTCGAGCGCGCCGAGGATGTCGTCGGGCGAGGCGGGGTCGGGGCCGCCGTACCAGCCCGGGGTGACCCCCAGGAAGATCCGGCCGACCCGGCCGCCGCCGACGGTGAGGATGTGCCGGTTGAGGGTGCACTGCTCCGAGGCGAGGAACGTGCCGACCGCGGCGACGTGCCGCGGGTCGAACCGGTCGGCGAGGTCGCCGAGCAGGCCGTCGGTCATCCGGGTCGCGGCGGTCGGGGCGATCGTGTTGACCAGGATGCCGCGGCGGGCGCCTTCCAGGGACAGCACCTGCATCAGCCCGGCGAGGCCGGCCTTCGCGGCGCCGTAGTTGGACTGGCCGAAGTTGCCGAGCAGCCCCGACGACGAGCTGGTGAGCACGACCCGGCCGTACCCGTGCGCGGCCATGACCGGCCAGGCGGGGCGCAGCACGTTGAACGCGCCGGTGAGGTGCACGTCCAGGACGGCCCGCACGTCGTCGTCGGTGAGCTTCGCCAGCGTCCGGTCGCGCAGGATGCCGGCGTTGTGGATGACGGCGTCGACCGTGCCGTACGCCTCGACCGCGGTCCGGACCAGGGCCGCCCCACCCTCCGCTGTCGCCACGGAGTCCGTGGACGCGGTCGCGGTGCCGCCCGCCGCGCGGATTTCCGCGACGACCTGGTCCGCCGCGCCGCCGGTGCCCGTGCCGTCGACCGCGCCACCGAGGTCGTTGACGACGACGGAGGCGCCGTGCTCGGCGAGGGACAGGGCGTGCGCCCGGCCGATGCCGTTGCCCGCGCCGGTCACGATGACGACCCGGCCGTCCAGCCTGACCCGGGCGCTCATCGCTCGCTGCCCAGGACGGCGACGAACGCGACGCAGGAGCCCGGCTGGCCGCCGAGGTTCTGCGCGACGGCGAGCCTCGCGTCCGGCACCTGCCGGTCACCGGCCTCACCGCGCAGCTGGGTGAAGCACTCGAACATCATCCGCAGCCCGGTCGCGCCGATCGGGTGGCCGAAGGACTTCAGGCCGCCGTCGGTGTTGACCGGCAGCGCCCCGCCGAGGTCGTAGCGGCCGTCGAGCAGGTCCCGCCACGCCTTGCCGCGCTCGGAGAACCCGAGGTCCTCCATGAGCACCACCTCCGTCGGGGTGAAGCAGTCGTGGACCTCCGCCAGGGAGATCTGCGTGGCCGGGTCGGTGACGCCCGCCTGCTCGTACGCCTGCCGGGCCGCGGCGACGACCTCCGGGAAGCTGGTGAAGTCGTAGCCGTCGGACGCCAGGCCCGCACCGGAGCCGGCGACGAAGCTCATCCCCTTCAGGTAGACGGGTTTGTCGGTGTACCGGTGGGCGTCCTCGGCCCGCACGATGATGGCGGCGGCGGCACCGTCGGACACCCCGGAGCAGTCCATGACGCCGAGCGGCCCGGCGATACGCGGGGAGCGTTCCACGGTCTCGGCGGTGACGGCCTTGCGGAACTGGGCGCGGTTGTTGAGGGCCCCGTTCGCGTGGTTCTTCATCGCGACCTTCGTCAGGGCGCTGCGCATGTCGCGGGCGTCGACGCCGTACGCCTCCTGGTAGGCCGGGGCCAGCAGGGAGAAACCGGCGGGGGCGGTCCAGTCGACGTCGGTGCCGTCTGCGGGCGGGTACACCGCGGACAGCCCGGAGTAGGAGGAGTCCTTGAGCTTCTCCACGCCGGTCGCCATGACCATGTCGTAGGCGCCGGACGCGACCGCGAACACGGCGTTGCGGAACGCCTCGGAGCCGGTGGCGCAGTAGTTCTCGACCCGGGTGACGGGTTTGCCGGTCAGCCGCAGCGGCCGGGCCAGGGTCTGCCCGGACATGCCGGAGCCCTGGGTGCCGACCCAGAACGCGTCGACGTCGTCGAGGGTGACCGACGGCAGCGACCCGACGCACTCCTGGACGGCGTCGACGAGCAGGTCGTCGGCGGAGGCGTGCCAGTGGTCGCGGAACGGGGTGCATCCCATCGCGACGATCGCGACGTCGTGGGTGGTGCGCCTGCTGCCCATCAGTGCGTTCCTTCCGGGGTCTGGGGCTGAGTCACAGCCGGGCGGAGCTTCCAGAAGTAGTTGTGGATCGCGTCGGTGGTCCACAGCCGGCGGAACGTCGGTGTCATCGGCATGCCGACGGTGACGTCGCCGGGCGGGACGTCGGTGGCGTAGGCGCTGAGCCGGCCGCCGCCGTCGACGTCGGCGATGACGACGGCGACCTCCGGCTCCGGCATCGTGGTCAGGTGGTCGCGGGTCACGGACACGACCCGGGCGGTCCGGTCGCGCAGCGACACCTTCGCCTCGCCCGCCCCGGCGATGCCACAGGCGGCGCAGACCCGGCTCGGCGGGGTGGTGACCCGGCCGCACGCGCCGCACTGGCTGCCTTCGAGGCGGTACTTCCAGCCGGCCCGGCGGTGCATCGGCGGTGCCGCCGGTGCGGGCGCCGCGGGGCGGGCCGGGCCCTGCACGTCCAGCAGCCCGCGCCAGCGCAGGTACCGGCCGTAGCCGAGGCGCTGCCGGGCGGCCAGCTGGTCGCGCACCGACGGGCCGCGGCGGGCCGCGCGGATCGCGTCGCCGGCGCGGAACACGAACGCGTCGGCGCCCTCGGTCGCGGACACCAGCAGGATCGTCTGCCCCGGCTCGGCGTCGTCGAGGGCGGCGGCGAGCAGCAGCCCGGGGTGGGCGGCGCCGGTGAAGCCGGTGGCCCGTTCCAGGGCGGCGTCCTGCTGCGAGGGCACCGTGCCGCGCAGCGCCCGGCGCAGCGCGGCCGCCGCCCGCGGGTTGGACGACGACACCACGACGTGGTCGACGGCGTCCGCGGACGCGTCGGCGAGGGCGCGGCGGGCCGCGTCGAGGCCGGCGGCGGCGAGGATTTCGGCGGTGAACCGCTCGTCCCAGACCCGGTCGTGGCGTTCGCCGGGCAGCCGCCACCGCTCCAGGATCTCGGTGGTGTGCCCGGCCCGTCCCAGCAGTGCCGCGGCCCGTGCGCCGCCACCGGCGAACGCGGCGGCGGCGTCGCCCTGGCCGAGCTCGTCGGGGGCGCCGGGGCGGGTGGTGCGCACGTCGGCCGCGGCGGCGAGGGCACCGGCGCGCAGCACCAGGTCCAGGGCGGTCGCCCCGGAGCGGTGCCCGCGCAGGTCGGCGGCGCTGACGCCGGGGTCCAGGCCGAGGGCCTCGTGCACGATCCCGGCGGCCGTCTTCGCCTCGTAGGGCGCGGTCGTCGTGGCCAGCAGCAGCGGCCCCTGGGCGGCGCCGAGGTGCCGCAGCGCCTCGACGGCCATCGTGACGACGTCCTCGTCGTAGCCGGCGACGCTGCGGGCCGGGCCCGTCGACGCGGGCGGGCCGGCGGGGTCGAGCCGGTTGTCGGTGAGCACGTAGGCGGGCAGGTAGGCCGCGTACGCGTCGATACCCTGGTCAGGCAAGGAGAACTCCACTGAGGTCAGGTCCACGAGGGGATCGCGGCGAGCAGCCGCCGGGTGTATTCCTGCCGCGGCCGGTCCAGCACGTCCTCGACGCCGCCCTGCTCGACGACCCGGCCGCGGCTCATCACGGCGATCCGGTCGCAGAGGTCGCTGGCGAGCATCAGGTCGTGGGTGACGAACAGCAGGCCGATGCCGAGCTCGTCGACCAGGGTGCGGAACAGCCCGACGACCTTGGTCTGGGTGGTGACGTCCAGCGCGGTGGTGCACTCGTCGGCGATGACGAGCGCCGGGCGGGTGACCACGGCCAGGGCGATCGCGACCCGTTGGCGCAGCCCGCCGGACAGCTGGTGGGGGTAGCTGTCCAGGACCCGGGCCGGGTCGCTGATCCGCATCTGCCCGAGCACCTCGACCGAGCGCTGTTCGACGTCTACCTTGGTGAGGCCGCGGACGTGCCGGCGCAGCACCTCGCTGAGCTGGGTGCGGACCTTCATCAGCGGGTTCAGCGACCGGGACGCGTCCTGGAAGACCATGCCGACGGCGGAGCCGCGGATCCGGTCGGTGCGGTCGACGCCGGGCGCGACCACCACGTCGCCGGCCAGCTCGATGGCGCCGGACTCGACGGTGACGTTGCGTTCGAGCAGGCCGACGACGGCGCGGGCGAGGGTGGTCTTGCCGCTGCCGGACTCGCCGACGACGCCGACGATCTGGCCGCGGCGGACCTCCAGGTCGACACCGTCGAGCAGGCGCAGCCGGTCGGTGGCGAGCCGGGCGGTGACGGACAGGCCCTCGATGTGCAGCAGGCTCGTGTCGGGGCCGGTCGTGAGGCCGGTCGCGGGGCCGGTCGCGGGGCTGGTCATCGGCGCCTCTTCCGGGGGTCGTGGTGGGTGAGCAGCGCGTCGCCGAGGAGGTTGACCACGAGCACCAGGAGGGTCACGGCGAGGCCGGGGAAGAACGCGATCCACCACGCCTGGCTCAGCTCGTCCTGGCCGGCCGCCAGCAGCGAGCCCCAGCTGTTCATCGGCGGCACCACGCCCAGGCCGAGGAAGCTCAGCGCGCTCTCGATCAGGATGGCGGTGCCGACCTGTAGGGTGCCGAGCGCGACGATGGTGCCACCGAGGTTGGGCAGGATGTGCCGGAACACGATGCGCAGCTCCGACGCCCCGGCGGCGCGCAGCCCGAGCACGAACTGCCGTTCCCGGATGGCGAGGGTCGCCGAGCGGGTGACCCGGGCACAGACGGCCCAGCCGGTGAGCGCCAGGACGAGGAACAGCACGGGCAGGGAGCTGCCCCGGTTCGCGATGATCGCCAGGGCGACGAGGATGAACGGCAGGGCCAGCTGGGCGTCGATGAGCACGGAGATGACCCGGTCGACCCAGCCGCGGAAGTACCCGGCGAGCAGGCCCAGCAGCGTGCCGGGGCCGATCGCGACGATGGCGCCGACCAGGCCGATCATGATGGTCAGCCGGCCCGCCTCGATGAACTGGGTGAGCAGGTCCTGGCCGAGCTTGTCGGTGCCGAGCGGGTGTGACCAGGTGCCGCCGGTCAGGAAGCCGGGTGGCCGGCGGGTCGCGTCGAGGTCCTGCCCGGCGTCCGGGAGCAGGCCCGTCAGCGGCAGGACGAACACGGCGACGGCGACCACGACGATCGGTACCGCCAGCCAGAACGCCGAGGTCCGCCGGCGTTTCACGGGTGGCTGGGTCGCGCCGTCGCTGGTTTTGATCTGGAGCTCGAGTTCGCTCATGTGGTGTCACCTCACCCTTGGATCGACGATCGAGTGGATGACGTCGACGAGCAGATTGAGCAGGACGAAGACCAGCGCGCCGAACACGACGATCGCCTGGACCAGGGGGAAGTCGCGGAACTGGATGGCCTGCAGGGCGAGCTGGCCGAGGCCGGGCCAGGAGTACACGTACTCGACGGCGACCGCGCCGGACAGCAGGATGCCGGTCTGCAGCACGACGATGGTGAGGATCGGCATCATGGCGTTCTTGAACGCGTGCCGCCACACCACCCGGCGGCCGGTGATGCCACGGGCCTTGGCGGCGTCGATGTACGGCTCGGCGAGGGCCTCGCTCATCGAGGCGCGGGTGAGGCGGGCGATCTGCGCCATCGGGTACACCGACATCGTCAGCGCCGGCAGCACCAGGTGTGCGGGGGTGCCGGACTGCCCGGCCGGCAGCCAGCCGAGGTTCACCGCGAACAGGACCACCAGCATCATCCCGAACCAGAAGACCGGCACGGACTGGCCGAGCAGGGCGACGGTGGACGCGGCCCGGTCCCACCAGGTGCCCTCGCGGGTGGCCGCGAGCACGCCGAGCGGGACGCCGACGAGGATCGCGAGGGCCATGCCGGCCGCGACGAGCTGCAGGGTGAACGGCAGCCGGTCCAGGATCATCGAGGTGTTCGACTGGTAGAACTGCAGCGACTGGCCGAGGTCGCCGGTGACGACGCCCTTGAGGTAGTCGAGGTACTGCACCAGCAGCGGCCGGTCGAGCCCGAGCTCGTGGCGCAGGGCCTCACGCTGCTCGGGTGTCGCCATCGGGCCGAGGATGGTGGTGGTCGGGTCGCCGGACAGCCGGCCGAGCATGAACGCCATGCTCAGCGCGATGAGCAGCGATGCCAGCAGCGCGGCGAGGCGGGCGGCGGCGCGGCGCAGCGCACCGGCCCGGCTGCGTCCCGCCGCGGCTGGGGTTGCCCCGCCGGTCGGCGCCGCCGGCATGCCGGGCCTGGTCAGCGGGGTCGCGACGTGGTTCGTCGCCGGGGGCGCGGGGCCCTTCGCCGGCGGGACCGGGCTGGTCTTCAACGGCGTGACCTCCATCGTGCTCCTGGCATCGCGGCGAGCAGCTCGCGGGTGTAGTCGTGCTCCGGCCGGGCGAAGACGGTCTCGCAGGGCCCGGACTCGACGACCCGGCCGTGGTACATGACGTGTACGACGTCGCAGAGCGAGCGGACCACGGCCAGGTCGTGGCTGATCATGAGCAGGGCCGCGCCCGTGTTCGCGCGGATCTGCTTGAGCAGGGCCAGCACGTCGGCCTGCACGGAGACGTCGAGGCCGGAGGTCGGCTCGTCGGCGACGATGAGCCGGGGCCGCATCAACAGCGCCCGGGCGATGCAGACGCGTTGCGCCTGCCCGCCGGAGAGCTGGTGCGGGTAGCGGTCGAGGATCGACGGTTCGAGCCGGACCCGTTCGAGCAGCTCGGCGTCCTCGATCCACGCGGTGCGCTCCGGCTGCAGCGAGCGCAGCTCCCGCAGCCCGGACCGCACGGACTGGCGGGGGTCGAGCGAGCCGTGCGGGTCCTGGAAGACCACCTGCGCCTCGGGCCGCAGCCTGCGCAGCTGCTTGCGCCCGACCGCAGACAGCGAGTGCCCGAGCAGCCGGATGTCGCCGTCGCCGCGGGTGCCGAGCCCGGTCGCGGCCATCGCGAGGGTGGTCTTGCCGGAGCCCGACTCGCCGACGACGGCGACGCTCTCGCCGGCGCTGATGCGCAGCGACACGTGGTCGACGGCCCGGAACACCTCGCCGGTGCGCCGGTTGCGGTGTTCGACGACCAGGTTGTCGACCTCCAGCACCGGGGTGCGTGAGTCCGGCTGCCGGTTCAGGTGCCGGTGGTCGGTGGCCGCCGTCGGGTCCGTGGTGTCCAGGGCGCGGGGGTGCCGGGCGTCGCCGCCCGGCATCCCCTGGTGCACGACGTCGGGCATCGTCAGCGGGTCGTCTGGGTGAAGTCGACGGTGTTCAGCGGGCCGAACACCAGACCCTTGACGCTGCCGGCGGTGGCGTAGTTGAACACCTGCCGGTACAGCGGCACGTAGCAGTGCTTCTCGACCACGCCGATCGTGTTGAGCTGCTCGTAGATCGGGGCGGCAGCGGCGGCGTCAGTCTGCTCCAGGGCCTTCTGGGACAGCTCGTCGATCTGCGGGTCCGGGCAGTTGCCGGTGATCGACTTGCTCTTCATGAAGCCGCTGGCGAAGAAGTCCGGGACGGCGACGTTGGGTACGCCGGCGAAGATGGCGATGCCGGGGACCTGGCGGCCGACGACCCGCTTCACCAGGGTGCCGTAGTCGATCGGCACGTAGGTGACCTTGAAGCCGGCCTTCTCGAGGGCGCCGCCGACCGCCTGGGAGACCTCTTCGATGTTGGTGTACTGCGCCGCCGGGTAGTGGATCTGCACGGCGGGGGCGGCGGCACCGACGAGCTCCTTGGCCTTGGCCGGGTCGGCGGTCACGCTCTGCGCCGGCTTCTGGCCGGGGCTGACGTTGAGCAGGCCGGCGTCGGCGACGGCCTGGCCGTCGAAGATGCCCTTCACGATCGCGTCCCGGTCGATGGCCAGGGCGGCCGCCTCGCGCAGCTTCGGGTCGTCGAAGGGCGCCTTGGTCGAGTCGAGGAACGCGATGATCTTGATCGCGGTCTCGGTGCTCGTCACCTGGATGCCGGCCTTCTTCGCCGTGGTGGCCTGGGCCGGCGGCAGGTCGAAGGAGACGTCCACACTCTTACTCTGGATCAGGGCCAACCGCTGCGCGGCCTCGTTCGCCCAGGTGAAGGTGATGCCGTCGTTGATCGCCTTCTTCGGGCCCCAGTAGTCGGGGTTCTTCTTGACCGACATGTCGCGGCCCGCGTTCGCGCCGGCCCACACGTAGGGGCCGGTGCCGACGGGGGCGGCGGCGAAGCCCGCCGAGCCCTTCTCCTGGTAGTACTTCGGCGGCACCAGGTACACGGTGGTGAGCAGGTCGGCGAAGTTGTACTGGGAGGTCTTGGTCTTCACCACGACCGTGGTGTCGTCCGGCGCCTGGATGTCGGCCACGTTGGTGAAGTAGGACTTGAGCTGCGAGGCCGCGACGTCCCGGGTGAGCGTGAGGGTGTTGGCGACCGCCGCGGCGTCGGCCTTCTCGCCGTTGCTGAAGCTGATGCCGGGCCGCACCTTGAACGTCCAGGTGGTGGCGTCGGTGCGGGTCCAGCTCGTGATGAGGCCGGTGTCGACGGCCTTGAGGTTGGCGTCGGTGTTGATCAGCGGCTCGATCATGGTGGCCCAGACGATCTGGGCCGACCGGGCGCCGACGATCGGGTCGAGGGTCGCGGGCTGGGCCGCGAGCAGCGCCCGGACGGTGAACGGGCCGGCCGACTGGGTGGCACCGGGCGCCGAGTCGCCACAGGCGGTGAGGCCGGCGGTCGCGAGGGCAAGGGAGGCGACCAGCGCCAACGGCCGCCGGGATCGCAAGGAGTTCATGAGCATGTATGGACGTCCTTCACAACGATGGACCCGTCATGTCGCCGCGAGCCGCGGCCGTGACGCTCGCCACAAAGTACCGACCAGCCGGTATCAAGTCAACAGGTCCAACCGGTGTCGCGCTCGTAACGACCGCGTGACAGACCCCTGCCTGCCAGCGTCGTTGTGTTCATACCGACTGGTATGTATGCTCGCGGCGTGGCCATCACCCTGACCTCCGAGCACGACGGTCGCATCGCCCGCGTCCGCTACGACAACGCGGCCCGCGGCAACTGCTTCGACGACGCCGCCCTCACCGAGCTCGTCGCCACGATGGAGACCGCCGCCGCGAACGCCGCCTGCGCCGTGATCCGGCTCGACATGGCCGGCCGGCACTTCTGCGGCGGCTGGGACACCACGTCGTTCGCCGCGCTCGCCGGCACCACCCAGGAGGCGGTCGCCGACGGGCTGCGCGCCAGCGACGCCGCGCTGCGCCGCATCCGGCAGCTGCCGGTGCCCGTGGTCAGCGCGGTCCGCGGGCAGGTCATCGGCTTCGGCGCCGGCCTGCTCGACGCCATCCACCTGCCGGTGGCCGCCGCCGACGCCCGCCTGTCGCTGCCCGAGGCCCGCTTCGGCTTCGCCCCCGCCGGCGTCGGCTACGCCATCGCCCGCGCGCTGCCCCGCCCGCACGCGTACGCGCTGGTGACCGGGGCCAGCACGGCGACCGCCACGCAGCTGCTCGGCTGGGGGCTGGTCGCCCGGGTGGTCGCCGACGACGACCTCGACGGCGAGGTCGACGCCCTCGTCGAGGCGCTCGCCGCCGTCCCGCCGCACACTCTGCGCGCGGTCGTCGAGGTGGTCGAATCGAGCCTCGCCACCGGCTCCCCCGAGCACGCCTACGACATCTCCGCCCGCACGATCGTCGCGGGCGTGACCGCGTGACGCGCGCGTTCCAGGCCGGCGAGGCCGTCTGGGTGGAGCTGTGCACCACCGACCCGCAGCGGGCCGAGGACTTCTACCGCGAGCTGCTCGGCTGGACCGTGCGGCACGAGCGGCTCGGCGCCACCACGTACCGGATGTGCAGCATCGACGGCCACGACGTGGCCGGCATCTCCGACGCGGCGGGCCTGCACGGCGACCGGCCCCGCGGCTGGATCGCCTACTTCGCCGTCGACGACGTGCGGCGGTCCGCGGAGCGGGCGGCCACGCTCGGCGGGGAGCTGGTCACCCCGCCGCGCTACCTGCCGGCGGCCGGCACCGGCGCCGTGGTCGTCGACCCGTTCGGCGCGGCGTTCGGCCTGTACCAGGGTGAGTCCCGCGCGGGGGTGCAGACGCTCAACACCGTCGGCGCCCTGTGCTGGAACGAGCTGGACACCGGCGAGCCGCAGCGCTCGGTCGCCTACTACCAGCGCCTGTTCGGCTACACCGCGTCGCAGCGCGACGACTCGCCGACCGCCCACCCGTACACGGTGCTCATGCTCGGCGACGTCCCCGTCGCCGGGGTCCTGGAACTGGACAACGAGTGGCCGAACATCATCCCGTCGAAGTGGATCACGTACTTCAACGTCGGCTCCCTCGACGACGCGCTGACCCGCCTGTCCGACCTCGGCGGCACCCCGACCGTCGGCCCCGTCGACAGCCCGCACGGGCGGCTCCACCTGGTGAAGGACCCCGGTGGGCACACCCTGTGCCTGGTGCAGCTCGAGGACGGCCTGCGCCCCGACCCCCACTCTTCTCACCCGGCGGTGGACCGATGACGACCGAGCCCCTCTTCGACTCCGCCGAGTTCCGTCAGGTCTGCGGGCACTTCCCCACCGGGGTGACCGCCGTGACCGCGACGGCGGCCGGCGGCGCCGTGGCGGCGCTGACCGTCAACTCGTTCACCTCGGTGTCGCTCTCCCCGGCCAAGGTGCTGTTCTGCGTGGCGACGGCGTCGTCGAGCTTCAAGGTGCTCGTCGCCGCGGACCGCATCGCGATCCACATCCTCGGGCAGGACCAGGAGGACATCGCCCGGCGGTTCGCCACGTCGGGGCTCTCCGGCGCGGAGAAGCTCAGCGGCGTGTCCTGGGCGCCCGGCCCGGACGGCGTGCCGCTGCTGCCCGGCACCCCGGCCATCCTGGCCGGCGTCCGCGATGACGTGATCACCAGCGGCGACCACGTCATCGTCCTGGTGGACGTCGACCACGTGCACCTGAAACCGACGAAGGTGCCGGCCCTGTCGTTCTACCGCGGCCGCTTCGTCGCCCCGACCGGCCCCACGCAGTAGCGGCCCGCCTCGGGGTCAGGGGGCGTCCTGCTCCCACAGCAGCAGCTGCCGGTGCTGCCGGAAGCCGTTGCGCAGGTAGAAGTCGACGGCGCGGCGGCCGGAGTGCACCGTCACGTGCAGCAGGCCCCGCGCCCGCGCCTCGGCGAGGATCGCGCGCATCAGCGCGCCGCCAATGCCTCGGCCGCGGTGCTCCTGCCGGACCATGACCGACTGGATGTCGCCGTGCCACCGCTGCGGCGCCCCGTGGCCGGGCACCCGCTCCGCGACCAGCAGCCAGGCGGCGCCGACCACCTGCCCGTCGAGCTCGGCGACGAACGGCAGGTGCGTCTCGGCGTGGGCGGCGATCCAGCCGGTGAACGCGGCGAGCTCGTCGGCGTCGATGTCACGCAACTGGGCGAGCGCCGCCGCGTCCGCCACGCCCGCCCTGCGCACGATCACCCGGCGGAGTCTACGGTGCGTGCGCCGCGGAGAGAGGGACCGGTCAGCTGTAGTAGCGGAACAGGATCTCCGCGGCGCAGCAGGTCTCGCCGTCGCCGGCGAACTCCACGACCACCGACGCCTTGGCCTGCACACCGGCGGGGTGGCCGGCGCCGGCCGCGATCGGTGTCGCGGACAGCAGCGTCGCGCTGCCCTGGATCTGCACGCCCGGCGGGAGGGGTTTGACGAAGCGGACCCGGTCCAGCCCGTAGTTGACGCCCATCGAGTAGGTGCGCACCTCCAGCACGTCGGCGAGCAGGCGCGGCACCAGGGACAGGGTCAGGAAGCCGTGCACGATGGTCGTGCCGAACGGGCCGGAGCGGGCGCGTTCGACGTCGACGTGGATCCACTGGTGGTCCTTGGTGACGTCGGCGAACCGGTCGACCTGGTCCTGGGTCACCACCTGCGGCTCGCTGGCGCCGAGGTCCTGGCCGACGAGGGCGAGCAGGTCGTCGGGGGCGGGCACCGTGGTGCATCTGACGGGTCGCATGGTCACTCCGATCCGGTGGCAAGGGCGGCGATGTGTTCGCTGAGGGTGCGCCATTCGCGGTCCCACGCGTCGGCGGCGATGACCGGCCGGGCGACGCGCAGCGTGCGCCGCACCGCCGCCTCGTCCAGGGCCGCGATCCGCTCGGCGAGGGCGTCGACATGCCGGTCGAGGTCCGCGGCGGGGACCGCCTCGCTGACCAGGCCCCGGCGCGCGGCGTCCGTGCCGGTCCAGGTCTCGCCGGCGACGAGCAGCCGCCGGGCGAGCGCCGGGCCGACGGCGAGCGGCAGCAGCACGCTGGAGCCCCAGCCGGGGACCTGGCCGGCGGCGAGGTGCCCGTCACCGATGCGGGCGGTGTCCGCGGCGACGGCGACGTCGCAGGCGAGCAGGAGCTCCAGGCCGCCGCCGAAGGCCGCGCCGTTGACGGCGGCGATGGTCGGTACACCTGCCGACATCACCGCACGGACGAGGCGGCGGCCCCGGTCCAGCCACGACAGCAGCGCGGGCAGGTCGCCGAGGAGCGCGGTGGCCTCATTGAGGTCGGCGCCGGCGCAGAAGCTGCGGCCGGTGCCGGTGAGCACGAGGACGCGGACGCCGGGGTCCGCGGCCGCGGCGAGCCACTCCTCGAGCCCGGCCATCACCGCGGCGCTGCAGGCGTTGCCGGCGCCGGGCCGGTCGATCCGCGCCCACACCGCGGCGCCCCGCCGGGTCAGCGTCACCGGCGTCATGCGACGCGCACGCAGAGCTTGCCGAAGGCGGCGCCGGACAGCATCCGCTCGGCCTGGGTGGACACCTCGGCGAGGTCGACGGTGCTGTCGACGGCCGGCCGGAGCCGGTGCTCGGTGACGAGGTCGAGCATCGCCCGGAACTCCGCCAGGGAGCCCGTCGTCGACCCGTGGACGGTGATCTCCCGGGCGAACAGCCGGGTGAGGTCGAGGCTCGCGGTGAAGCCGCTGGTGCCGCCGCAGACCACGATCGTGCCACCGGTGCGGGTGGAGCGGGTCGAGTGCTCGAACGTCGCGGCGCCGACGGTCTCCACGACGACGTCGGCGGGCTCCGGCAGCCGCGCGCCGGTGTCGAGGGCGGCGGCGGCGCCGAGCGCGAGGGCCTGCCGCCGCTTGTCCGCCGACCGGGAGGTGACAATGACGGTGGCGCCCGCGGCGGCGGCGAGGCTGACCGCGGCGGTCGCCACTCCCCCGCCGGCGCCCTGCACCAGCACCACCTGTCCGGGGATGAGGCCCGCCTTGGTGAACAGCATCCGGTACGCGGTCAGCCACGCCGTCGGCAGGCTCGCCGCCTCCGCCCAGTCCAGGTGCGCCGGGCGGGCCGCGACGTGCCCGGCCGGGACGGTGATGTGCTCGGCGAGCACGCCGTGCCCGGCGTCGGGCAGCAGGGTCGCGTGCGCGACGGCCCCCGCCCCGGCCGAGGGCAGCACCGGGTAGACGACGACGTCGCGGCCGCCGGCCACTCCGGCGGCGTCGCTGCCGAGCACGTGCGGGCCGGTGTGCGGGCGCCGGGTGACGCCGCGCAGGGCCCACAGGTCGTGCATGTTGAGCGCGCCGGCGCGCACGTCGACGCGGACCCAGCCGTCAGGCACGTGCGGCGGGTCGAGGTCGCCGACCCGGATGGCGGCGACCGGGTCGGCCGGGGACGGCTCGGTGACGTACGCGGCCCTCACGCGGACCCGGCCCGCTCGGTGGGGCCGTTCCAGAACGTCACGTCGGCGAGGTCGGCGCGGGCGGCGGGCCGGAAGTCGAGGCCCTTGGTGTAGGCGACCGGCAGCAGGGTGATCGGCCGCCAGTCCTCGGGCAGGCCGAGCACCTCCTGCACCTGCTTCGCCTTGTGCGCCAAAGCCGTCGCCATCACCGAGCCGAGGCCGCGGGAGCGCAGCGCCAGCTGGAACGACCAGGCGAACGGGAAGATCGAGCCGTAGTAGCCCGACGCGGTGCCGCCGAGCGGGCGCCGCGGGACCGGTTTGGTGCTGCACAGCACGACCAGGACCGGCACCTCCTCCAGGTGGTCGACGAGGTGCTTGACCGCGGCCAGCACCCGCGCCTGCCGGGCCTGCGCCTCGGGGTCCGGCCGCACCGACGGCGACAGCCGGGTGGTCGTCGCCGCCTCGCCGCCGGCCAGGGGCGCCTCGACGGTCTGGTGCCAGACCTCGGTGTACAGCGCGCCGATGCGGCGTTTCAGCGCGGGGTCGTCGACGGCGACGACGCGCCAGTCCTCGAGGTTGGAGCCCATCGGCGCCTGCTGCGCCAGGCGCAGGCAGTGCTCGACGACGGCGCGCTCGACGGGCCGGGTGAGGTCCATGCGGCGGCGCACCGCCCGGGTGGTGGTCAGGACCTCGTCGATGTCGGTGATCACGGCCGGGACGCTCATGTGACGTCGTCTCCTGTCAGGCGGTCGACGGGTTTGTCCACGTAGGGCAGCGGTTCGCCCCAGCGGTCGAGGTAGGCGACGCTGCTGACGGGCTTGCGGGCGGCGACCTTGAAGTCGGTGCCCTGGGTGTAGGCGACCGGCAGCATGGTGATCTGCAGGGCGTCCTCGGGGATGCCGAGCAGCGCGGCCGCGGCCGCGGCGTGGTGCAGGTGCAGGGTGGTGATGACGGTGCCGAGCCCGCGGGCGCGCAGCGCGAGGTTGAACTGCCAGATCGCCGGATACAGCGACCCGTAGACGGCCGAGTGGGTGCCGGGGCCGCCCTTGGCCGGGTTCGGCCGGGTGGCGCACGGGATGACCAGGAACGGCGCCCGGCCGAGGTGGTGCGCGAGGTGCTCGGCGCCGCTGAGGATCCGCGCGGTCCGGGCGCTGACTGTGCCGTGCTCGTCGACCCCGCCGAGGCGGCCGCGCACGGTCCGGCTCTCGGCACCCTCGGCGCTGTGCAGCGGCGCGTGCACGTGCTCCAGGTACGCGTCCAGGTACAGGCGGGCCAGCTCGGCCTTGCGGTCCGGGTCGCCGACCACGACCCACCGCCAGTCCTCGGCGGCGCCGCCGGTCGGGGCCTGCACCGCCAGTTGGAGGCACTCGCCGATCACGTCGAGGGGCACCGGGCGGTCGTAGTCCAGCCGCCGCCGCACCGACCTGGTGGTGGTCAGGACGTGGTTGAGGTCCGTGAACGGCGGTCCGGTCATCCCGCTCATCCCGCGACCTCCGCGTCGTAGCCCATGAGGTCGGCGATGTGCAGGGTGTCGCAGTACTCGCGGACCTGCGCGATGCCGTCCGGTGCGACGTCGACGACCCACAGGTACCGGTTCTGGTACCGCAGCCCGCCGCCCAGGGTCGCGTCGCCGCTCGCCTCGACGGCGACGAGGGTGTCGTCGGCGATCCACCGGTGCGCGGTGACGGCGACGGCCGCGGAGGCGTAGGCGCCGGAGGCGATCCGGGCCCGCATCGCGGCGAGCTTGTCGGCGATGGCGACGGTGCCGTGGAAGGGACCGTTCGCGGTGATGTCGCCGGCACGGTGCGGCCGGCCGCGCGCCCGGTCCCGGCCGGAGTCCGTCCACCACGTGGCGCCGGCGCCGAACAGCGCGCCGAACGCGTCGATGTCGCCGGTTTCCAGGGCCGGCCACAGCGCGAGCGCCAGTTCCTCCGCCCGGCCGCGCGGCTGCTGGTCGCCGGGGCCGGGCACCCGGTCCAGGGTGGTGCGGGGCACCGCGGCGGCGCCGCCGACCACGTGCTGGGCGTGGATGGTGTCGAGGTACTCGCGCACCGACACGATCGCCCCGGCGGCGTCGACGTCGAACACGAACGCGTAGCGGTTCGCGTACTCCAGGCCCGAGGTGTGCACGCCGTGCCCCTCCACCTCGATGACGCAGGTGTCGGTGCCGGCGACCACCCGCCGCGGGATCTGCCGGCAGCCGGTCGGGAACGCCGTCGGCCCGAGCGAGCGCATGAGGGCGAGCTTGTCGTCCATCGGCATCGTCCCGTGCAGCGGGAACCGTCCGCTGCCGCCGGGTGACACCGCCGGGTCGCCGCCGCGCCGGTCCGGTCCGGTGTCGACCCACCAGGTCGCGCCGGGCGCGCACAGCCGGGCGAGCCCGCCGAGGCTGCCACGGTCCAGCGCCGTCACGAAGTCCATGCCTGCCCGGACCGCTCGAGTCATGGACACCACCAATCATTCCGACTGGAAGGTATCTACCACACGGAGTGCGGCCCGCTCAAGGGTCCGCCCCGCCCCGCCATGGTCAGGCACGGCCAGGCACGGTCAGGCGTACAGGCCCTCCAGGACCATGGCGCTGAACTGGCGCGCCACTTCGTCCACGCTCAGCGGGCCGCTGAGGTTGAGCCACTGGTACGCCCACGCGCACATGCCGACCAGGCCGAACGTGGCGATGCGGGCGTCGACGTCCGGGCGGAACACACCCCGGGTGACGCCGTCCTGCACCATCCCGGCGAAGGCCGCCTCGACCAGGTCCCGCTTGCGGGTCACCTCGGCGAACAGCTCCCCGGTCAGGTACCGCCGCTCCTGGTAGAAGATCGTCACGTGGGCCCGGTACTCGGCCACGCTGGTCAGGCTGAACCGGATCAGCTCCCGCACCCGCACCTTCGGGTCGTCGCTGCCGGCCTCGATCTGCTGGATCGCGGTGAGCTGCGCCTCCAGGTACTCCTCCTGGATGTGCCGCAGGAGGTCGTCCTTGCTCTCGAAGTGGTGGTAGAACGCACCCTTCGTCAGCTGCGCGTGCTCCGCGATCTCCTGCACCGACGTGCGGTCGAAGCCGCGCCGCTCGAACAGCTCCAGCGCGCTCGCGATGAGCGACTTGCGGGTGTTCTCCGGGTCGTACCCGTCGGGCCACCGCTGCCGGCGGCGGGTCGACTCCGGGCGGGCGGACGTCGCACGAGCCATTTACGGCCTCCTGTGAATCACTGCGGGACGCCGCAGCCTACCGTCCGGTCGGAAGGTCTCCAGCGGAACCCCTCGGTTTCATCCGCCAGGGTACGGCCCCGGACCCCGGTTCGTGGGGACGGCCGGGAACCGCGACGTCCGGACCGGCGCGGCTACAGCTGGTCGAGCAGCTGCCGCATCGTGGCGATCTCGGCCTGCTGGGTCGTGACGATCCGGCCGGCGAGGGCCTTGACGTCCTGGTTGGCTCCGTGGGCCAGCTCCACCTTGGCCATCATGACCGCTGCCTGGTGGTGGGCGATCATCTCCCGCAGGAACAGCCGGTCGAAGTCCTTGCCGGTCGCCGCCCGCAGCTTGGCCATGTCGGCGCCGGACATCATCCCCGGCATCGCCGGCATCCCGCTCGGCATCATGCCGCTCGGCATGCAGCCCGCGCCGGGGCAGTCAGGCATCGTGGTCGGCTGGCCCTGGGCCGCCAACCAGCTCCGCATCGTCTCGATCTCCGCGTTCTGCTGGGTGCCGATCTGCGCGGCGAGCCGTTTGATCTGCGGATCGGTCGCCTTCGTCCCGGCGAGCGCGGCCATCTCCACGGCCTGCTGATGGTGCGGGATCATCATCCGCAGGAACGTCGCGTCGACGTCGTTGAACGCGGAGCCGGCGCTCACGCTGCCATGGGCCGGCGCGACGGGGTCGTGGCCGCCGGCGTCGGCAACACCGCAGGAGCTCAGTGCGACGGTGATGGTGAGGACGGCGCCGGCCAGTACGGCACGGCGACCGAGGGTGGCGTACTTCATGGGCGCACGACCCTTCCGGCTCGATGTGCTGCGTGAAGCTGCCCCGCCTGCGCCGCGATATGCGAGCGGAACCCACGACGGTCGCGGCGGGTGATCTGCCGGGCGGGCGCGGTGCGGGCGGGTCGAGCAGGCCGCCACAGGTGCGCCGCTCCTCTCCACCGACGTGTTCGACCCGGCGACCGGCCGCTACCGTGAGAGCGACCTCTTCACCGGTGAGGCGGAACTGACCGTGCCGTTCGCCGTCGAGATGGATCTCGGTCAGTTCTGACGGTGCCGCGCTGTCGATGCGGGGCCGCCCGCGCCGCCGTGCTCTGGCAGGATCGGCCGGATGAGATCGCTGGGGTGGGTGCTCGCCGTCGTCGTGGTCGCGGGGGCAGCCGGGTGCGGTGCGGCGGCCGAGGAAGAGACCGAACGGTTCACGCAGGGCGGCGTCAGCATGGAGCCGGCGGTCAAGGCCGGGCAGGTCATCACCGTCCGGAAGGTCGGCCGCGGCTACTCGCCCCGGCGCGGCGACGTCGTGCTGTTCCGCGACGCCGGCCCGCGCTGGGTCGCCACGTCGTCGCCGCTGCTCAAGCGGGTCGTCGCGGTCGGCGGGGAGACGGTCGCCTGCTGCGACGCCGCGGGCAAGGTGACGGTCAACGGTGCGCCGCTGGACGAGCCGTACGTGACCCAGGACGCGCCGCTGGACGTGCCGCCGAACCCGCAGTCGTGCGAGTCGCGCCGGTTCGGCCCGGTGGCGGTGCCGGCCGACGCCGTCTTCGTCCTGGGCGACAACCGCGCGAGGTCGAACGACTCACGGTGCGCCGGCCCGGTGCCGACGGCATCGGTGTTCGCCGTCATGACCGGCGGGTGACGCGGCACCCCCGTGCACGTCAGCGCCGCGGCGGCCGGCGTCCGGCCGCCGGCGTTGCCGTCCGATGTCACAGGCCGATGGCGGCGGCGGCCAGGTCGTACCGCCGGGCCTCGTCCAGCAGGTCGACCGCGGCTCCGGCGGCGGCGCGCTGGTTCGTCGTGGCCATCCGGAACAGCAGCGCACGGGCCACCGCCGGCGCCGGGACGTCCACCGCGTCCAGCACTGACGCCGGCGCGTCGTGCCAGCACAGCGCGTCGGCCACGACGACACCCTCGGCGTAGGCGGGTGGGCGCCAGTACGGTGAGATGTCGATGACCGCCGGCGGGAGGCCGGGCGCGAACAGGACGTTGTTCGTCAGGTCGCCGTGCACGAGCTGTGACGGTCCGAGTGGCTCGAGCGCGCCACGCAGCCGTCGCGCCAGCTCGGTGAACTCGGGTCGGAACGAGACCTCCAGCTCGTCCCAGGCCACCCTGTCCGCGGCTGCCCACGGGTCCTGCCGGGCGTCGAGGAAACCGGGGCGCTCGAGCTGGGCGACCGCCCGGTGCAACGCCCGGCCGGCGGCGATGACCTGCCGCCACGTCGACACCGCCGAGGTGTCCGGTGCGTCGCCTTCCACCCACCGCGTGGCCGACCACCCCGCATGTTCCCACGCGCCGGTACGGGTGCACACCGGCGCGGCGAGACGGAAGCCGTCGGGCACCACGTCGGCGAGGGCACCGGCCAGCCATCCGTGCAGCGGGCCGGCGTCGGGCTTCAGCACCAGATCGCCGGCCCTCCAGGAGGTGCCCTGCCCACCGTCGAGCGGCCGCGCCGGCCCCCGGACACCGAACGCCTGCAACACTTCCGGCGGAGGCTGATCACGAGACACCCGACCCACCGTAGGAAACGCCGGCCGGCCTGTCGAGGCGGATAACCGGGGCCGTGCGGGCGGGCTGCACGCGGAATGCACGCCGGCCGAGCCGGCGGACGCCGCGCTGCGGGCGGCCGTGGGGGTCGTGGAGACGACCCCGCCGGTCTACTTCCTGAGCTTCGGCAGCACGTCCTGGCAGACCTTGAGCAGGCGGGCGATCCGGTCGTCGGCCTTGGTCGTGACGTCGCCCAGCATGCCGAAGTTGGCCCGCAGCCACAGGTTGTCGTCCCGGGCGATGAGGTACTGACCCAGGTCCTCCTCGACGTAGGAGAACGCGGCCTGGCCGAGTCCCGGGACGTTGCGGGTCTGGATGCCCTTCTCCTGCGCGTACTTCTGCTGCCCTTCGTACAGCCGCTGGGGGCCGGTGGCGGCGTTCTGCGCGTCGAAGATGTCGACCTCGATGCGCACCGTGCCGGCGTCGAAGTCGTTCTTGCCGGAGCTGACCCCGATGTCGCAGCTCACGGCCGTGAAGGAGCTGCCCGGCAACGTGTTGGGCCGCCGCTCGCGCTCCTGCGGGTACGGCTCCTTGAACGGGCTCGTGTCCACCAGCACGCACAGGTCCGGCACGACCTTGTACGTGACGGCGCCGCTCGCCGCGCCCGTCGTGCCCGAGCCGCCCGCGGGGGTCGCCGATCCGTCCGAGTCGCGCAGGCTCCTGACCGTGAAGATCGTCACGGTCGCGCACAGCAGCAGGACCACCGCGAGACCGATCCCGCCCACGAGCAGCCACGTCCGCCGGCCACCACCGGGCGGGGAAGGCGGCGCATAACCCGGCGCCACGGCCGGCGGGTATCCCGGCGCAACGGCCGGCGGATAGCCCGGGGCGGTGGCCGGCGGATAGCCGGGTGGTGCGGCCGGTGGATAGTTCGGCGCGCCAGGCTGCGGTGGCCATCCCTCGTGCGGGCCGGACGTGCCCGGTCCTGTCGTCATCGCGTACCCCCCGTGGTGGTGAACATGGACGTCGCCCCGCCGGTCATCGCGCCGGGCGCGCCGACAGCCTGCTGGACCGGGCAGAGATTCGCAAATCGCGATCCCTGCCCGTGGACAGCCGGCGTCGGCGACGACCTCAGCACTCAGTGAGGGCCCGGCGCCGTGCGGTCGTCACGCGCCCACGGAGAGCCAGAACGACGACGGTTGCAGCCGGTCGGTCAGGCCGAGGTCGGCCCACAGGTCGTCGAACAGGCCGCCGAGCGCCGGGTCGTCGGCGAGGTACGCGTTGGGCAGCTCCACCACGTACCGGCCCTGGTCGGCGAGCAGGAACGCGGCGAGGAGGTACTGCTCGGAGTACGCCCGCCACCGCCACTGCGGCGGGTAGTCCGCGGGCAGCATGATGTCGTGGATGTGCACCAGCACGCCGGGGCGCAGCCGGGGCAGCACCTCGAAGAAGAAGACGGTGACGTCGGAGCCCATGAACGCCCGGTGGGAGCCGTCGAAGAAGACGATGTCGCCGGCCTCGAGGTCGTCGAACCGGCCGAGGTCGGTGGCTTCCAGGGGTTCGCGGATCACCGTGTCGCACAGCGAGTCGACCTCGGCCCGCGGCGCCGGGTCGATGGAGGTGATGGTGGTGCGCAGCCCGTGGTCGGTGACGGCGCGGCGGGCGAACTTCGTCGAGTTGCCCGAGCCGATCTCCAGGTAGCGGCGCGGGTTCGTCCGCGCCAGGAACCCGGTGAGCGCGAGCGCGTCCAGCGGCGGCAGCCAGCCGTTGCGCCAGTAGGGCGTGGGATCGGTCAGCTCGGCCTGTACGGGGATGGCCCGCAGCGAGTCGAGGTGGGCGCGGAAGCCGGACAGGTGGGCGCGGTAGCGCTCCTCCCCCGCCGCGAACCGGGCGGCGAGGCCCGCGTGCACCGGCCGCCCGTACCCGTAGCGGGGCTGCGGGTCGCCGAGGTGGTCGACGAACAGAGGGCGGCGCAGCCCGAACGCCGACAGCACCGCGCCGTGCAGGACCGGGTGGCGGTCGAGGTAGCGCACCGGCCGGCGCAGCAGCGGCAGCGCGTTGAGCAGCTCGATGCCGGAGGAGGTGCTGACGGCGGTGCGGACCCGCCGGCCCCAGCGGCGGACACCGGTGCGGGGGGAAGGCACGGACAGGGACGTCATGACGGGGTCCTTTCCAGTACGAGCGGAGCGGGGCGGATCACGCCGACCGCGACCAGCACGACCAGGGTGCTGATCGCGTCGACGACGGTGATGAGGATGCGGCTCAGCGCCACGACGATGACCAGGGCCGGGCCGGTGAGCAGGGTGGCCAGGGTGAGCCCGAGCACCAGCTCGCGCACGCCGAGGCCGGACGGGAGCACCAGGGCGAGGACCCCGGCGACCACCGAGAGCGCGAAGCCGCCGATGCCGACGGTGAGGGTGGCGGCCGGGTCGGCGCCGAGCGCGATGGCCAGGACCGCGACGTGGGTGCCGCTGATCAGCCAGCCCAGCGCCATCAACGCGGTGGCCTTGCTGAGCGCGGCCCGGCCGGGCAGCTGCAGGGTGGTGTCGCGGCGCAGCAGGCGGGCGCCCAGGCGCAGCGGCAGGCGCAGCGTGCCCGGCGCGACGACCGGAATGGCGGCGGCGGCGAGGACCGGCAGCAGCAGCCACCACAGCGGGTTGACCGCGACCAGCGCGGGCAGGGCGAGCAGCCCGACGAGGAGCCCGGCCACCACGGCGAGCCCCTGGCTGGCCAGGAACGCCGCGGCGAGGCGGGCCGGCGGCTCGCCGAGGGACGCGGCCATGCCGGCGTGCGCGACGGCCGGCCAGACCCCGCCGGGGATGTAGCGGGCCAGTCCGGCCAGGAAGTACACGCGCAGCGCCTCGCGGGTCGGCAGCCGGGTGCCGAGGCCGGCCAGCAGGACCCGCCAGCCGAGCATGCCGGGCACGCCGCCGACGCCGGCGAGGACCGCGGCGAGCAGGGCGTTGCCGAGCCCGATGGTGCGGATGCCGTCGGCCAGGCCGTGCCGGGCCAGCCACAGCTGGCCGCCGAGGAACAGCACGACGAGCACGTACGCGGCGGTGCGCAGCACCTGGAAGATCCGCCGTCTCATCGGGCACCCCGCACGGTGAGCTCGATGCGTTGCAGGTCGTGGTCGGACATGCCGAGCGGGTCGACGAACTCGTCGCGCCGCACCGTCACCTGGTCCGAGGTGAACGCCCAGTCGAGGCGCCACAGATCGACCGGCCAGTAGGAGCGCCACGAGGCCGGGTACAGGCTGCGGTTGGCGTCGGCCGCGTCGTTGAGGCCGCTGAACCGGCGCAGGTCGCCCATCGCGGGGCTGGTGTTGAAGTCGCCGGCGACGACGACCGGGTGGCGGTTGCCCCGCACGTCGCGCTCCAGTGCGGTGTACTGCCGCTGCCGGGCGTCGAAGCGCAGCCGCAGCTGCTGGCGGAAGCGGGCCGACAGCGGGTTGACCAGGTCCAGCGGGATCGGCATGTGCACGTTGTAGAGCGACACCGTCTCCTCGCCGGCGGTCACGTCCACGCGCAGCGACTTGACCTGCTCGTACACCTGCCGCCAGGTGCTGCCGGCGGCCGGCTCGGCGGGCAGGGCGACGACCTGCCGGACCGGCAGCCGGGTGAGCGTCAGCAGCTCGCCGCGCTCGATCGCGGTGTAGCCGGGGAAGTCGCCGGGGCGCAGGCCGTGCTCCTCGTACTCCTGCAGCAGGTACACGTCGGCGTCCTGGGCACGCAGGAACGCGAGGAAGCGCGCCGGGTCGTCCCAGGCGTCCCACACCTCCGCGTTCCACGACACGACCGTGAGCGGGGTGCCGGCGCCCCGCCCCGGCGCCGGCAGCAGCGCCGCCGGGTTGAGGCCGGCCTGGGCGCCGCCGACGACCAGACCGACCAGGGCGACCAGCAGCTGCCGCCGGCCGAGCCGCAGCGCGGCGACGCAGGCCGTGACGGCCGCCGGTACGAGCGCGAACACCAGCGGCGGCAGCAGGTCCGGCAGCAGCCACGGCCACCAGCGCCCGCTCAGCACCGCGTTCAGCACGGCGAACACCAGCCAGGCGACGCTCAGGGCCACGACCAGGCGCCGCCGCCGCGGACCGGCCGGCCGGGCGAGCGCCGGCGCCGGCGCCGGCGCGACGAGGGTCGCGGTCATGTCGCGAGCCCGGTGTACAGGCGCCGGAAGCGCGTGGAGGTGACCCACTGCGCCAGGCCGACGGCGATCCCGGCCGCGGTGGTCAGGTTCACCAGGTAGTGCAGCGCGACGACGGCGGCGGCGAAGCCGGGCCCCCGGTGGCGCAGGGCGGCGCCGAAGAAGCGGCGTTCGCCGAGGTACCAGGCGGCGAAGAAGGCCAGCGGGAGCAGCGCACCGACCGCGCCGAGCAGCGCCGGTGCCGGCGCGGCGGCCAGGGCGAGCGCCGCGGCGAGGCAGCCGCCGGACTGCTGGCTGGTCGCGACCTGGGCGACCCGGCTGCGGTCGAGGAAGAACGGGATGTGCAGCCGGGTGCGGTGGAACACCTTGCGCAGCACGATGCGCAGCGTCGGGTCGTTGTCGTGCTTGCCGCGCACCGCCGGGCTGAGCAGCATCCGGTGCCGCGCGCCCAGCCGCCGGCCGAAGTCGGCGCCCTCCGTCTCGCGCAGATGCGGCAGGAACCCGCCGACCTCGGCGTACACGATGGCGGGGATGGCCATGATCGCGGTCGGGACGAAGTCGTGCAGCTCGCCGGCGGCGGCCTCCAGCCAGTAGTACTGGTGGAAGTTGCGGTACCGCTCGACGACCCCGGCGACGATGAGCGGCTCCGGCTCGTACAGGCCGGCGACGACGCCGGTGCTCGGGTCCGCCCGCAGCGCGGCGACGGCGTTGGCGACCGCGTCGGGGTGCATGGCGACGTCGGAGTCGACGAAGACGAGGATCTCCCCGGACGCCTCGGCCGCGCCGAGGTTGCGGGCGACGGCGACGCCGCCGTTGACGCCGGTGGACACGACCCGCGCGCCGAGCGCCCGGACGACCTCGACGGAGTCGTCGGTGCTGCAGTCGTCGACGACGAGGATCTCGATCGGCTGGTACGTCTGCCGTTGCGCGGCCTGCACGCACAGGCCGATCGTGGTGCCGTAGTTGTAGTTGGGGATGATCACGGTGACGAGTGGGTCGGTCATGACGTGGCACCAATCGTGACGCGGCGGCTCGGGCCGAAGGTCGGGTCGGTGAGGATGCGCAGCAGCCCGCGGGCGCAGCCGGCCAGCATCGCCAGGTGCAGCAGCAGGTTGACGCCGGTGAAGTACGCCAGGTAGGGCCAGCCCTTGCGGCGGGCCACGAACCGGGACAGCGGCGGGTCGGCCACCGCGAAGGCGGCCAGCAGCGCGCCGGGCACGGCCAGCAGCGCCGGGTCGGCGAGGCCCAGCGGCAGCGTCGCCAGCATGAGCGCCACGGCGGCGACCCCGCCGGTGCGGTTGATGGCCAGGCCGGCGCGGCGCATCCGGTTGCGGGCCGAGAACGGGATCAGCTGCGCCCGCCGGTACTGCTCGTGCAGCGCGTCCGGCAGCCGGTCGACCTCGTCGTGGAAGCCGACGACGGTGTCGGTGAGCCGGATGTGGTACCGCTCGCGGAGCCGTTCGCTGATCTCGTCGTCCTCGGCGCTGCGCAGCCGCTCGTCGAACCCGCCGATGTCGTCCAGGACGCGGCGGGGCACCGCGGCGAGGGCGAACACCGCCGTGTCGGTCCGCCCGACCTGCCGGGTCAGCGCGAAGTGCAGGTGCAGCACCCGGTGCCGCTCGACCGGGCCGTCGTCGATGAGCGGCTCCGGCCCGTACACGCCGAACGCGCAGCCGCAGTCCGGGTCCCCGGCGAGGACCCGCAGGGCCTGCTCGATCGCGTCCGGGGCGAGCGCGACGTCGGAGTCCAGGAAGAAGATGACGTCGCCGCGGCTGGCCGCCACGCCGGTGTTGCGGGCGGCCGACACGCCGCGGTTGACCGGGTGCCGGATCACGGTCGCTCCGGCGGCCTCGGCGATGCGGACCGAGTCGTCGGTGCTGCAGTCGTCGACCACGATCACCTCGATCGGCGGCACGGTCTGCCGCTGGACCGAGCGCAGGCAGCGGCCCAGGGTCTTGGCGTAGTTGTGGTTGGGGATGACCACCGAGACGTTCATTGGTGTCCTTTCAGCGCGATCCGTACCCGTTGCGCACGGTGATCGGACAGCCCGTCCGTGCCGACGAGGCGGTACCCGTCGGCGGCCAGGCCGGCCGTGGTGAAGGTCCAGTCGATCCGCCACAGCGGCAGGCCGGCCGGCCACGACCCGGGGTACAGGGCCGTGCTGGCGTCGTGCAGGGTGTCGCGCAGCACGGCCAGGTCGCCCATGGCGGGGCTGGTGTTGAAGTCCCCCGCCACGATCGCGGGGTGCGCGTTGCCGGCGAGGTCGGCCCGCAGCCCGGCGAGCTGGCGGCGGCGGGCCCCGTCGCGTTCGTGGATCAGGGCGAAGAAGCGTGCGCTGACGGCGAGGTCGATCTGGACCGGCAGGTGCACGTTGTAGGCGGAGACGACCTGCCCGCCGACCTCGAGGTCGGTGCGCAGCACCTTCGCCGTGGCGAACACCTCGTCGAAGCCCGCGGCGCGGCCGGCGAGGTCACGGTCCGGGCCGACCGGCGGGGTGGCGACGATCGGCCGCCGGCTCAGCGTCAGCAGCTCGCCGCGGCTGGCGATCGCGTAGCCGGGGAACGCCGCCCGCAGCGCCGCCTCGTCGTCGACCTGCCGGGCGCCGTCGAGCCCGGCCGTCTCGTCCCAGTGCAGGTACTCCTGCAGCAGGTAGACGTCGGCGTCCTGGGCCCGCAGGAAGGCGTAGAACCGGTCGCGGGGGACGTCCTGGCCCCAGTACCCGGTGTTCCACGCGAACACCCGCAGGCCCGGGCCGGTGCCGTCCGCCGCGTTGGCGACGCTGACACCGCCGATGCCGCCGATGCCGTTGTACGGCCAGCCGAGCGCGGCGGCCACGACGGCGCCGGCCAGCACCACCCGGGCCGCGCCGGTCGGCACCCGGCGGCGCAGGAGCCGCGCGGCGGGCAGCACCGCGGCGAGCAGGACCGGCACGAGCAGGAACGTCAGCGGCGGCAGCAGGTCCGGCAGCAGCCAGAGCCACCAGCGGCCGGTGAGCAGGTGCTGCAGGCACACGAAGGCCAGCCAGGCCACGGTCGCGGCGACGGTCACCCTGGTGGCCCGGCACCATGTGCTCATGCCAGTTCCGCCGTGAGCGGCCGCAGCCGCGGCGCCTGGTCGTACAGGCCGCGGAACTCCCGGGACACCAGCCACTGCAGCACGCCGACGCCCGCGCCGGCGGTGATCGCCGTGTTCTGCAGTACCTGGACGCCGGTGAAGAAGAGCCCGACGGCGATGCCCCGGCGGCGGAACACGAACCGGTACATGTCGGCGTCCAAGCCGATCGACACCGCGAGCAGCACCGCCGGGACCAACGCGAGGACGGCGCCGGCGGCGAGCACGGGAAGGCTCAGCACCGCGGCGGCGGCGGCGACGCTGCTGTAGATGCGGGCGGAGGTCTCGAAGCCCTTCGCGAACCTGCGGCGTTTCGTGTACAGCGGCACCCGCAGCCGGGTGCGGTGGAACACCTTGCGCAGCAACGGCCACAGCCGCGGCTCGTCACGGTGCCGGCCGGACAGCGCCGAGGTGAGCAGCACCTCGTAGCGGGCGGACAGCCGCTGCCCGTACTCGACCTCCTCGGTCTCGCGCAGCCGCTCGTCGAACGGGCCGGCCTCGGCGAAGACGTCGGCGCGCATCGCGCAGATCGCGCTGAACAGGAACGACACCACACCCTCGGAGCTGATCCGCCAGTAGTGCGCCTGCAGGCACCGGCACTCCTGCAGCAGGCTGTCACGCTCGAGGGGGACATCGTCGAGCATGCCGCAGACCGCGCCGGTCTCCGGCCGCTCGTCCAGCAGCGCCACCGCCCGCTCGATCACCGTCGGGGCGAGCTCGACGTCGGAGTCGAGGAAGAGCAGCACATCGCCGGTGGCGAGCCGGGCGCCGAGGTTGCGGGCCGCGGCCGGTCCGCTGTTGACGGGGGTACTGGCGACCCGGACGCCGGCGGCCCGGGCGACCGCCACGGAGTCGTCGGTGCTGCAGTCGTCGATGAACAGGATCTCGTGCGGCGGCACGGTCTGCGCGCGGACGGCCGCGATGGTGCGGCGCAGGGAGTTCGCGTGGTTGTAGTTCGGCATGATGACCGAGACCCGGGGGACGGACACGGTGGCTTCTCCTTGGTCCGATGCGGTGATGGTGAGGATCAGTTCAGGAACGCCTGGAGGCGGCCGGCGAGCGCCGGGTCGTGCGAGAGCACCAGGGCGGTGACGAACAGCAGCCCCCACAGCGCGGCGGTGCCGACGATGGCGCGGTCGCGCAGCAGGGTGCGCACGGGGTCGCCGGCGCCGCGGACCAGGACGACCTGGATGTAGCGGGCGAGCACGAACAGCACCAGCGGCACCGAGACCAGCATCGCCGGCTCCGCGAACGCGCCGAGCTGTGCCTCCCCCCGCAGGTGCATGAGGAACGCGACGGCGGTGAGGACCGCGGTCAGCTGGATCAGGTGGTCGGTGAGCTCGACGGTGTAGCCGCGCAGGGCGGGCCGGTGCTGGGCGCCGCCGACGGACAGCTCCTGCCGGCGCTTGCCGAGCACCAGCAGCAGGCACAGCGAGAAGACCGCCACGAGCAGCCAGGTCGCGGTGCGGGCGCCGGCGGTGAGGTAGCCCTCCAGGACCCGAAGGACGAACCCGGCGGCGACGCAGCCGGCGTCGACCAGCGGCACGTGCTTGAGCAGCCGGCTGTACAGGACGTTGAGCACCAGGTAGGCCAGGATCGGGCCGGCCGGCACCGCAGGCACGGCGACGAGGAGCAGGGCGAGCAGGCCCAGGACGCCGGCGGCGACGGTCACGGCGAGGACGCCGGAGATCCGGCCGGAGGCGATGGGCCGCAGCCGTTTCACCGGGTGCAGCCGGTCGCGGGCGCGGTCGGCGAGGTCGTTGCCGAAGTACACGGCGACCGAGGCGAGGGTGAACGCGGCGGTGGCGAGCAGGACGTGCCCGGCGGTGTCCGCCGCGACCGAGGGCACGGCGAGCAGTGCCGCGGGGACCACGAGGGCGTTCTTGGCCCAGTGGATCGGCCGGGCGACCCGGATCAGGTCGACCAGGACGGGGGTGGGGGCGGGCAGGGTGGTGGGTGCGGTCGTTTCCAGGGTTGTCATCGCGGTTCCCGTCTCAGAAGAGCACCTTGGCGGCGGCGAGCGCCCCCTGCTTCCATGGCTCGCGGCTGGTGATCCCGTCGGCGTTGCCGTTGCCGTCGCCGGTGGGCGCGTGCAGCTGCTCGCGCCACCACGCGTACGTGGCGAGGATGGTGTCCCGGTTGGAGTAGGCCGGCGCGTAGCCGAGCCGGTCCTGGGCCTTGGCGATGCTCACGTACGAGTCGGCGAGCAGCTTGTACAGCAGCCGCCCGTACACCGGGGACAGCCGCACGCGCTGCAGCAGCGACAGCACCGCCACGGCCGGGCGGGCCGGCACCCCGACGACGCGCCTGCCGTGCCCGGCGGCGTCGAGCACCGCCTGGAAGTCCTCGCGGAGCGTGCCGAAGTCGGCGGCGGCGATGTTGTACGTGTCGATCGCGACGTCCGGCGGTGCGGCGAGGGCGGACTCGATCGCGGTGACCAGGTCCTGCACGGCGAGCATCTGCACCCGCACGTCGCCGTGGCCGAGGACCGGGAAGTTGCGGCCCTCCTCGGCCCACTCGAACAGCATCGCGAACAGCCCCATCCGGCCGGGGCCGAGGAACGTCTTGGGGCGCAGGGTGGTGAGGCACATCCCGTCGGCGCGGGCCTTGTCCGCCACGACCTCGGCGTCGGCCTTGGCCTCGCTGTAGGTGTCGACCGGCTCGCGCGGGTGGTCCTCGGTGGTGGGCACGATCTTCGGCAGGCCGTACACCGCGGTCGAGCTGATCTGCACGACGCGCGGCACCTCGGCGGCGCCGGCCGCGTCCAGGACGCTCTGGGTGCCGTCGACGATCACCGACCGGATCACGTCGGCCGGGTAGCTGGGCAGGGCCGAGGCGCAGTGCACGACCGCGGCCGCGTCGCCGAACGCCCGCCGCATGGCGGCGGTGTCGCGGATGTCGGCCTCGACGTGCTCCAGCCGGGGGTGCGCCGGCACGGCGCTGCCGCGCCGGTCGACCCCGCGGACCCGGGCGCCGGTGTCGAGCAGCCGCTGCACCAGGTGCGTGCCGAGCATGCCGGCCGCGCCCGTCACCACGACGGTCGTGGCCCGCTCGTCGCCGGGCCCGGCCGTCACTTGGTCACCTTCTCGCGGACGAACGAGGTGAGCAGGCGGGTCAGGCCGCGGCTGAGCGTGGCGTCGAGGCTGTCCAGGAAGTAGTCCACGTCGTCGTCGGAGACGACGAGGCTGGGCGCGACCATGAGCGGGTTCTCGACGTTCGGGCTGTAGTAGGTGATGATCCCGTGCTCGCGGAACAGGTGGGAGATCACCGACAGCGTGATGAGCTTGGTCCGGAACCGCGGGTCGTGGCTGAAGCCGGGCACGAGCTTGCCGGCCAGGTCCAGGATCCGCGGGCCGCCGTCGAGGAAGACGCCCCACAGCGCCCCGGTGCCCTTGACCTCGCCGACGATGTCCGGGTGGGCCTTGGCGATGCGCTGCAGGCCGGGGCCGAGCGTCGCCTCGAGCCGCCGGGCGCGGGCCGGGTAGTCGTCCTCGACCACGACGTTGACCGCCTCGATCGCGGTGGCGGTCTCCTCGCCGAAGCCGTAGTACGTGGTGCTGTGCAGGATGACGTCGGACAGCCGGTCGTACGCCTTGCGGAACACCCGCTCCCGCGCGGTGTAGCCGGAGATCGACGCCTTGCCGCCGCCGAGCGACTTCGAGTAGGTCAGGATGTCGGGGACCAGGCCCTCGTGCCGCATGAAGGCGAACAGGCTGCCGGTCTTGCCCCAGCCGGTGTAGATCTCGTCGAAGATCAGGATGATGTCGTTGCGGTCGCACAGCGCCCGCACGGCCCGCAGGTCGGCCTCCGACCACTGCCGCAGGCTGGAGGCGCTGAACGGCTCCAGCATGAGGGCGTAGACGTCGCATCCGCCGTCGGGCCGGCGGGCCGCCTCGACGGCGGCGGTGAGCCCGGCGAGGTCGCCGTACGGGTAGACGCCGATGTTCGGCAGGCCGGGGAAGGCGAACGCGTTCTCGGTCGAGCCGGTGAGGCTGCCCGCGCCCAGGGTCTTGCCGTGGAAGCTGATGTCGGCGCGCAGGATCGTGCGGCGGTTGCCGCCGTGGTACTTGTACGCCATCTTGATGGCGCCCTCGTTGGCCTCGGCCCCGGAGTTGGGGAAGTAGGAGATGTTCAGGTCGCCGGGCAGCAGCGCGGCCACGTTACGGCTCAGCGCCGCCAGGTACGGCGAGAAGAACGCCTTGTGGACCTCCATCCGGCGCTGCTCGTTGTACCGCTGCCGGGCCCGCAGGATCCGCGGGTGGTTGTGGCCGTGGTTGAGCACGCCGACGCCGCCGGTGAAGTCGAGCACGCGCCGGCCGTCCCGCAGCCAGATCGAGGTGCCCTCGGCCCGCTCGACGAGCTCCCGGCCGAAGCCGAACGTGGTCATCAACGAGACCTGACTGCGGCTGACGTAGCGGCGGTACAGCTCGTGCACCTCCCCGGTGGACAGCCGCTCCACCTCGTCCAGACTGATCAGCATCATGTGCCCCTTTCCGGTGCGTTTGCGGTGTGCAGATCGGGAAGCTGGCGGCAGCTCAACGCGCCGGCCTATTGGGCGGACATCCGGCGGCTATCGCCCGTGCGGCCGGCCGGCAGGTCCACCACGACGAGCTCGGCCCGGTGCAGCCGGCGGGCCATGACGGCGAGCAGCACGGCGCCCGGGTCGGCGGCGGTGAGCAGCACGCCGGCGGCGGTGCGCAGCGGGGTGGGCAGGCGCGGCTCACCGAGGTGCAGCACGACCGTGCCGGCGGCGAGCCAGCCGGCCCGCAGCGCGGCGGCGTGCGCGGCGTCGGCCAGCAGGACGAGGTCGGTGCCGCGGACCACGTCGCGGGCGTGCCGGGTGACGCACAGCTGGACGCCGCGCCGGCGCAGCGGCTCGACCAGCCGGTCCAGCAGGGCGTCGGCGGCCTGGTCGTCGGGGTCGAAGAGCACCACCTGGCTGACCGTGGGCAGCAGGTCCGGCAGCAGCGTCAGGTAGTCGCCGGCGAGCGCGCCGGCGCCGAGCAGGCCGGCGGTGAGCACGCCACGGTTGACCAGCGCGCCGGCGATCGTCAGCCCGAGGCGCGCGGTACGGTGCCGCGGGACGTCGCCGTGGACCACAACCGGGGACTGTGCCGCGCCCGGCTATCGACCCGCTATCCGTGCCGTATCGGCGATCGGTGCCGGCGGATGGATAAAACGTCGAAAGCCGTCGGTGGTCCCGTGTCTGCCATCGAGGTGCCGCCGCGGCACCCGGCAGACCAGGAGGGACACCGCCATGACGACGCAGCAGCGCGACACCAACTGGGGCAGCCCGTTCAGGCCGGCGGGATCAGCGCGCTGATCCGCTGCCGGAGCCCCCGCGTCTCCGCAGTGTCGTCGTCCCGGTCGACATCGCCGAGCAGGGTCCCGGCGCTGACCGCGGCACGCATGGCGCCGTGCGTGTCGCCGAGTCGCAACCGCTGCTCCCCCAGCACCACCAGCGCGTTGACCTGTTGCACGGTCGCCCCGACCGCGCCGAAGGTCCGCACCGCGGCGTCGAGCCGCTCCCCCGCCCGGGCCGGCTCGTCCCGTGCCACGTCCAGCAGGCCGAGCGCGAGCAGCGCGTGCGCCTGCACCAGCCGGTCGCCGAGCTCCTCGGCCAACTGCAACGCCTGCGACAGGGCGGTCTCCGCCGGGCCGTGCCGCGCCTCGCGGTGCCGGACCTTGCCGAGGCCCAGCAGCGCGTACGCCTCACCGAGCCGGTCGCCCTGGTCCCGGGTCAGCCGCAGCACCTGATGGAACGCCTCCGCGGCCCGGTCCAGCTCGTCGCGCACCAGGTGGACCTCGCCGAGCCGGAACAGCACCTGCCCCTGGACCCGGCGGCTGCCGGCGATCTGGGTGATCACCAGCGCGTCGTCGAGGATCTTCTGCGCCTGGTTGGCGTCGCCGGCCTCCAGCCGCAGCGCGGCGAGGCTGCACAGCACGTGCGCCACGGCGATCTGGTCGCCGGCCTCGCGCAGGATCGGCAGCGCCTGCTCGTACCCGGCCCGGGCCAGGTCCGGCCGTCCGGTGATCCGGTCGAGGAAGGCGAGGTTGCGCAGCACCAGCCCGCGCCCGTGGTGGTCGCCGCAGGCGGTGAAGCCGTCGAGGGCCTGCCGCAGCCGGTCGCCCGCGCCGGCGTACCGCTGCTCGACGATGTCCAGCGCGCCCAGCGTGTACTGCATCGCCGCCATCCCCCGCCGGTTGTCCACCTGCCGGGCCAGCGCGAGCGCCAGCTCGGCCGATTCCCGCCAGTCGACCAGGTAGCTGCGCGCCTCGAACAGCGTGACCAGGGTCAGCGCCAGGTCCCAGGCCAGCTCGTCCCAGCGGTTGCGGACCGCCTGGCGCACCGCGGCGGTCAGCGCCTGCCGCTCCGCCTCAAGCCAGCGGATCGGCTGCTCCAGCAGGGCGGCGGCGGCACTGCCGGGCAGCGCCCAGCGGGGTTCGGTGCCGTGCAGGATGGTGTACCGCCCGCCGTACTCGCGACGGTGCGCCTCCTCGGCCAGGTGCAGCCAGCCGGCGAGAGCCCGCCGGACCGCGGCGGTGCGCTGCCCGTCCGGCTCCTCGCTCTGCGCGCGCTCCCGGGCGAAGACCCGCACCAGGTCGTGCAGCCGGAACCGGCCCGGCCCGTCGGGCGTCTCGGCGAGCACCGCCAGCAGGTGCGCCCCGACCAGGTCGTCCACCAGGTCCTCGGCGTCGTCCAGGGCCACGTCCAGCAGCGCGGCGGCGACCCACGCGCCGAACTCGGGCGTGTCGAGGCAGGCCAGTAACCGCAGCAGCCGCTGGGCGCCGGGGCCGAGGCCGGAGTAGCTCACCGCGATGCTCGCCCGCACCCCGAGGGCGCCGTGCTCCAGCTCGTCGAGGCGGCGGGTCTCGTCGCGCATCCGGCCGATGAGCCGGCTGGGCTTCCAGTGCGGCCGTGAGGCGAGCCGGGCACCGGCGATGCGCAGCGCGAGCGGCAGCCCACCGCAGAGCGTGGCCAGCTCGGCGAGGGCCGCGTCGTCGCGCCCGGTGCCGGCCGCTCCGGCGGTGCCGACCACCGCCGCGAGCAGGTCCACCGACGGCTCGGGCGGCAGCACGTCGAGCGACACGTGCATCGCGCCCGGCAGCGCGGTCAGCCGCTGCCGGCTGGTCACGATCACGGCCGCCGGCTCGTTGCCTGGTAACAGCGGCAGCACCTGCGTCTCGTCGACGGCGCTGTCGAGCACGATGAGGATCCGGCGGTCGGAGATCAGGTCGCGGTAGATCTCGCCGAGCGAGTCGACGCCGCCGGGAATCGACAGCCCGTTGACGCCGAGCGCGCGCAGGAACCTGCCGAGGATCTCGGCCGGGTGGACCGGCTGCGTGCCGTCGGACAGGTTCGCGTACAGCGTGCCGTCGGGGAACGCGTGCCGCAGTGCGTGCGCGACGTGCAGCGCCAGGGCGGACTTGCCGACCCCGCCCGGACCGGCGATCGCGACGATCGCCGGCTGCCGGGTCGCGCTGTGACCGGCCGTGCCGGTGACCGCGGCGGTGACCCGGGCGACCTCGGTGGCGCGGCCGGTGAAGTCCGCGGTGTCCAGCGGCAGCTGGTTCGGCGGGACCGGCCGGGGCCGGGCCGCCCTCGGCGGTTCCCCGCCCGGCGGCTGCGGCGTCTCGGCCGGCTGCGCCGGGCGCGGTTCAGCCGGCTGCGCCGGGCGCGGCTCAGCGCCGTCACGGCCCGGTTCGCGGGGCGGCGGTTCCGGCGGCACCGGGCCTTCCGGCGCGCCGGCGAGCACCAGCTGTTCGATGCGGCGCAGCTCCGCGCCCGGTTCGATGCCGAGCTCCTCCACCAGGACGGCGCGGGCCCGCCGGTACACCTCCAGGGCCCTGGCCCGCCGGCCGCAGCGGTGCAGCGCGGTCATCAGGGCGCCGTAGAACCACTCGTGCAGCGGGTGCTGCACGATCAGCTCGCCCAGCTCCGCCACGAGTTCGGCGTGCCGGCCGAGCTGCAGGTCCACGTCGATGCGCCGCTCCAGCACGGCGAGGCGCCGCTCGTCCAGGTGGCGTGCGCTGGCCTCGAGGAGCTCGCCGTGCAGCCCGGCGAGCGGCGGGCCGCGCCACAGCTCCAGTGCGGTGCGGAACAGCCCGGCGGCCTCGTGCAGCGCGCCGTCGTCGGCCAGCCTGGCCGCCTGCGCCGCCCGCTCCTCGAACAGCCGCGCGTCGAGCCGGGCGCCGGTCAGGGTGAGCGCGTACCCGGGCGGGCGGGTCTCGATGAGCACCTGCGGGCCGCCCGGGCCGGCGGCGGCGGCGAACACCCGCCGGAGGGTGGAGACGCAGATCTGGACCTGCGAGCGGGCGGTGGCCGGCGGGTGCTCACCCCACAGCACCTCGATCAGCCGGTCGGTGGAGACCATCTTCCCGGCGTCCAGGCACAGCGCGGCAAGCACCGCGTGGGTGCGGGGGCCGCCGAGCTGGAGCATCCGGCCGTCGATCGAGACTTCAACCGGCCCCAGGATGCCGATGTCCATGCCGCTCCGCTCTCCAGCCGCCTTCTCCGGCAGCAACATTGGGGGCGGAGATCCACGATGGTAGATGGAGAGTAGCAGCGGACATCACCCGTCTCAAGGGTGACGGTCGCACATAGTCACCGGCGCTGGACCGGGTAGCCGGTCAGCCGGGGCTGCGGCGACAGCCCGTCCGGACGCATCAGCTCGGCGACCGTCCTGGCCGCCGCCCGCAGGCGGTGCCACCAGCGGTTCATCGGGGCGCCTCCCCCGCGACGATCCGCCCGCCGAGCTGGAGCACCCGGCCGAGGTCGTCCGCGTTGCGCCAGGTCGCCTCGATGAGGCCGCCGACGATGCGGTGCACGAACGTGGCGGTGAACACCTGGACCCGGCCGTGACCCGGTACCCCGAAGAAGCTGTCCTGGACGCACGTGTTGACGGCCCGCACCGCGACGAGGTCGCCCTCGGCGAGGAGCTGCTCCACCGTCCACGTCTGCTCGACCCGGCCGAACGTGCCGAACAGCTGGCGCAGCCCCTCAGGCCCGGCGGCCAGTCCGGGCGGCCCGCCCTGCATGGTCCAGGTCGGCGCGATCATCCGGCTCAGCCCGTCGAGATCGTGCGCCGACACCAGCTCCAGGAACCGCACGGCGATGCCCTTGTTCCTGCTCAACTGCGTGGTTGTCTGCGTGGTTGTCATGGGTCTCAGGGTCACCCCGGCCCGACCCCGTTCCCAGGGCGCCGCCCTGCCGGTCCGCCGGGGCGCAGCCCGTACCCGGCCGGTGGTGCCAGCACCACCGCGGGTCGATGGCCCATGCTGGACGGGGTGTGATACATCGATAGCAGATCGTGCGCAAACACGCGCCGGGAGCGGAGGACGGCAATGGACGCGGAGTGGATCGCGACGCTGGCGGCAACCGGCGGGGCCGCGCTCGTCGGGGCGGCGGCGACGGACGGCTGGATCGCGGCGCGCACGGCCTTCGGCCGCCTGTTCGGCCGCGGTGACGCCCGCCGCCGGGAGTTGGCCGAGTCGAGGCTGGACGCCACGGCCGCCGAGATCGAAGCCGCCGCCGACGCGGACCGAGAGGACGTGCGCCGAGCCGCCGCGCAGGCATGGACCGTCCGCCTCAGCGACCTGCTGCAGGAGGGGGACGAGGACACGGCCGCCGAGCTGCGGCGGATCGTCGCCGCGCTGCCGGACCGCAGACCGATCCGGGCGCAGGCCGTGAACACCGGCACCGCGTTCGCGACCGAAGGTGCCGTGGCCAACACCGGCGTCGTCATCGGTGATGTCACCGCCGCGGGTCGATGACCACGCCGGCGGGCCCTGCCGGCGACCGGCACATTGTTGGGCACTCCGGTGCCGCATCCGTCGCCGGTGTCGGGTTCGCGAACACCGGGATCGTGGACGGCGATGTCACCATCGGCTCGATCGGGTACATCGTGTCGCCGTTCCCGACCGAGCCGCCCACGGTGCCCGCCAGTTCCTCGCCGAGCCGCTTCCTGGACGCGCGGTGGCAGGTGGTGCCGTTTCACGGCAGGGACGAGGAGCTCGCCGAGCTGTCCTCGTGGCGCGACGGCACCGCAACCCGCGCGGTCCGCCTCGTGCACGGCACCGGCGGGCAGGGCAAGACCCGCCTCGCCACGCAGTTCGCGATCGCCTCGGCGAAGGCCGGCTGGGAGGTCGTCGCGGTCCGGCCCAGCGGAAGTCCCGCGGCGACGGGCACACCGGCGCAGCGGCCCGCCGGCGGCTGGCGAGGGCTGCTGGCGATCGTCGACTACGCGGAGCGCTGGCCCTCGGACGACCTGAGAAAGGTGCTCAACGAAGGCCTGCCCGGCCGCTCCGGCGGCCCGGTCCGGGTGCTCCTGCTGACCCGATCGGTCGGCTACTGGTGGATGAGCCTCACCCACGAACTCGACACCACCGAGGTGCGGACGGACGAACTGGAGCTGAAGCCGCTGGCGGACACCGACGACGAGCGACAGACCAGCTTCGCCCTGGCCGTGGCCGCGTTCGCGGAGAAGCTCGGCGCCACCGGCACAGTCAACCTGCCGGCGCCGCAGCTGCACGGTGAAGGGTCGCGGCTGGTCCTCGCCACGCACATGGCCGCGCTGGACGCCGTCACCGCCCATGTCGACGACCGGGCCGCCGCTGCGGCCGGACGCCCGGCACACCCCGCCCGCGCGGCGCCCACCGACATGATCGAGTTGTCAGTGAACCTGCTCAAGCGCGAGATCGCCCACTGGCAGCGCCTGCACGACGCCCGGCAGATCGCCGTCAACCCCAGCACCATGGCCCGCTGCGTCTACATCGCCACACTCACCGGCCCCCGACCTCGGGCCAAGGCTGTCCGGACACTGCGACGACTGGGCTTCGACGACGCCGGGCAGGCGGTCGACGACCACGCCATGTGTTACCCGTCGGAGCTCGGCAAGACCGTCCTCGAACCCCTCTATCCGGACCGGCTCGGCGAGGACTTCCTGGCCCTGACCACACCCGGCTCCGGCGTGGCCCGCCACCTGGTGGACCCCTGGGCCAAGAAGGCGGCCAAACACCTGCTCACGCGGCGCCGGGACGGCAACCCACCGGCCTACACCCCCGCCGCGGTCACGGTCCTGATCGAGACCGCCCGCCGCTGGCCGCATTTCGCCGCGGACGTGCTGTATCCGCTGCTGCGCAAACATCCGGAACTGGCCAAGCTTGCCGGCGGCTCGGCCGTCGCCCGTCTCGCGGCCATCCCAGACGTCGAAATCAGCGTGCTGGAGGCGATCGAGACGGTCCTGCCGAAGGACCGGCACGTCGACTTCGACATCGCGATCGCCGCCGTCGACCACCGGCTTACTGCCCACCGGGTCGGCGTCACCGGCGACCCGGCCGAACGAGCGAGGCTTTACGTGCGGTCCGCTCAGCGGCAATCGAATGCCGGTTTTCATGAGGGTGCACTCACCGCCAGCAGCGAAGCGATCCCCGTGCTGCGAAGGCTCGCCGACGACGATCCGGACAGATATGTGGCAGGCCTGGCGGACGCCATCGACCTCCATGGCATCTACCTCTACTACACCCGGCACGCAGCCGAGGCACTCGCCACAGGAGAAGAGGCGGTGCGCCTGTTCCGGCGACTCGTCGAGTCGGGTCGGGTCGAACTCCTGGACGGCCTCGCGCGAGCGCTCGCCAATGTCAGCGTTCGATACCCCGCTGAAGCATCCGAGTCCGGCCTCCGGGCTGCCCTGGAAGCGGTCGAGATCCAGCGCACCGTGGGCGCGGATGTCCGGCTCGGGCTGTACCTGAACAATCTGGTCATCATGTTGTCCAGGATGGGCAGGGACGACGAGGCGCTGGACTACTCGAGAGAAGCGCTGGAAATCATCCACGCGATGGCCGCTGCCGACTCGTCGAAGTGGGCTCCGGACCTGGCCCGGCACCTGACCGTGACCGGCCGGCAGTTCGCCGCGCTAGACCGGTGGGAGGAAGCCCTCGCAACGGCCACCGAGGCGGTGAGGGTCGAATCCCGGCTGGTCGAGGCGAATCGAGCGCTGCACGAACCCGACCTCGCCGAAGCCCTGAACTTCCTGAGCAACGCCCTCACCCGGCTGGGGCACCGCGAGCAGGCGGTCACGGCGGGCATGGATGCCGTCGCCGCGTATCGCCGGCTGAACGGGGCCGGCGACGCAACCCTCCGGTACGACCTCGGCACGACGCTGTGGAGGCTCGGCCTGAACCTCACCGAGCTGTCCCGCCATGATGAGGCGGTCTCCCGCCTCACCGAAGCACTGACCATCTTCCGCGAGCTGCACCGCTCCAGCGAGGCGAGCGGCTATCAAACCCCGATCGCCAGCACACTGTCGATCCTGACGGGGTGCTACTTGGCGCTCGGGCGGCACGACGAGGCGCTCACCGCCGCAACCGAGGCGGTGTCGACGTTCCGAGCGCTGGCCGAAACCGACCGGGAGCGCTACGAGCACAGACTCGCCGGAGCCCTGTACGGCCTGACCGCCGCCTTGTGGCACGCCGGCCGGCACGATGCCGCGCTGGAGACGGCGAGGGAGATGGTCGCCCGACACCGGCTGCTCGTCGAGACCGACCGGACGGCAGATCCGTCCGCGCTCGCCAGGTCCATCCACTACCTCGGCTGGCTCCTGTCCGCCCTGCACCACCACGACGAAGCACTTGCCGTCTCCGAGGAGGCGGTCGAGCGCCACCGGGACATGTACTCGGCCGCCCCCGGCGCGCACGAGCCCGAGCTGGCCAATGCGCTGGACACCTTCGCCACGGTGCGCCTCGCGGCACACCGCGACCTGGATGCGGCCCTGGAAGCCGCCGGAGAGGCGGTCGCACGCTTCGAGCAACTCGCCGCGACCGGCGACGGGCAGATCGACGATTGGCTACGTGTGGCCCGCGAGACCCTGGCGAAGGCAGCGGAGGAGGTCGCGCCGGCGACGCCACCCGCCGGCGCCTGACCAACGAACGCGCTGGCAGCTGGGCGGCGACGGCCGCGGCCTCCGGCGCTACCAGTAGCGGCCGGGCGGGTCGGCGTTGCTCACCCGCCTGGATGAGCGGGTTTAAGGGCCGGATCGCTGGTGATAGTCGGACCGGGGTTGGACCCGACCGGCTGGAGGACCTGGCGATGACGATGAGGCTCCGTACGCTCGACGGCGGCCAGACGGCCGTCACCGACGAGCGGTTCGACGCGCTCCGGACGGCCTTCCACGGGCCGCTCATCACGCCGGACGACCCCGCCTACGACGAGACCCGCGCCCTGCACAACGGGATGTTCGACCGGCACCCGGGGCTCATCGCCCGGTGTTCGGGGGCGGCGGACGTGATCGACGCGGTCAACCTCGCCCGGGAGCGCGACCTGCTGGTCGCGGTGCGCGGCGGCGGGCACGGCATCGCGGGTCACAGCTCGTGCGACGACGCCATGATGATCGACCTGTCGGCGATGCGCGGCGTGTGGGTGAACCCCGCGGAGCGGCTCGTACGCGTCCAGGGCGGCGCGACCTGGGGAGACGTCGACCGGGAGGCGCAGGTCTTCGGTCTGGCCGTGCCGGGCGGCGTGGTGTCCACGACCGGCGTGGCCGGGCTGACGCTCGGCGGCGGACTCGGGTGGCTGCACCGCAAGTACGGGCTCACCTGCGACAATCTCGTGGCCGCGGAGATCGTGACGGCCGACGGCGGGCTGCTGCGGGCCACCGAGACCGAGCACGAGGACCTGTTCTGGGCGCTGCGCGGCGGCGGCGGCAACTTCGGCGTCGTCACCGCGTTCGAGTTCCAGGCCCATCCGGTCGGGCCGATCGTCATGTACGGGGCCGCGATGTACGCCGCCGCCGACGCGGAGGAGATCCTGCCGGCCTGGCGGGACTGGACGGGCGGCCTGCCGGACGAGGTCACCAGCCGGGCCATGTTCTGGTCGATGCCGGCCTCGCCGCTGCTGCCGCCGGAGGTGCACAACCGGGACGTGTTCATCGTCGGCGCCGTCTACGCGGGCCCGCCCGAGGACGCCACGACGATCCTGCGGAAGGTCGGCCGGTTCGGCACGCCGCTGGCCGACCTGAGCGGGCCCCGGCCGTTCCGGGACGTGCAGCGGCTGCTGGACTGGATGTTCCCGAAGGGTGAGCTGCTCAGCTACTGGAAGTCGGTGACGGTACGCGACCTCGGTGACGACGTGCTGCGGATGGTGCTGCGCCGGGGGCTCGACCGGCCGCATCCCACCACCCTCGTCCACGTGCCGCAGATGGGCGGCGCAGTGCGGCGCCTGGGGCCGCAGGACACCGCGTTCGGCGACCGGAGCGCGGCGTACATCGTCAGCATCGACGGCAACTGGACCGACCCGGCCGACACGCAGGCCGACATGCAGTGGGTGCGGGACGCGTTCGACGAGGTGAACGCCCTGCCGTCGGCGTGCGGCACCTACCTGAACTTCAGCAGCGAGATGGATGTGGACGCCGCGGGCCGGCAGACGGCGTTCGGCGAGAACCTCGACCGGCTCGGCAGGGTCAAGCAGGCGTACGACCCCGAGAACCGGTTCCGGCTCAACAACAACATCCGGCCGGCCGGCTACCGGTCCTGACCCGCGGTCGTGAGGGTGTCCCACGCGGCCATCGCGCAGGCCACGACCGTCTCCAGCTCGGCGCGGGTGGCGCCGTCACGGGCCTGGATCGACAGACCCTGCACGACGGTCGTGTAGTAGCGGGCGACGGCGTCGAGGGCGGCGGGCGGCGCGGTGAGGTCGCCGTCGGCGACGCCGCGGGCGAGCCGGTCACGGATCAGGGCCCGCATGTCGCGCCGCCGCTCGGCGAGGAACTCGCGGATCTCGTCGTTCTCCACGGCGCCGACCGGGGCGGCGAGGATGAGCATGCAGTAGTGCGGGGTCGCCGGCCCGGTGATCTGGTCGGCGGTGGCGCGCAGCATGGCGTGGACGGCGGCGCGGGCGGTCGGCTGGTTGCGCAGCGCACGCCTGGGCGGCTCGCCCGAGGTGGCGCCGTACAGGGCCATCACCTTGCGGAAGAGGTCGGCCTTGCTGCCGAAGCAGGCGTAGATGCTGGCCGAGGCGACCCCCATGGCCTGGGCGAGGTCCTGCAGCGAGGTTCCTTCGTAGCCGCGCTCCCAGAACAGGTCGAGGGCCTGCCGCAGGGCGGTGTCGGGGTCGAAGGTGCGCGGCCTGCCGCGAGAAGCCATCTGCGTCGTCTCCGGGATTGTTTGTCGTTCGACCAACTTTAGCTTGACCGCGCTTCGTTCTTCGTGCCAACCTTTTTTGGTCGTTCGATAAACAAAACTGAGGAGCCCTGGATGCGCGCGCTGCAGCAGACGTCCCTGAACGGCCCGCAGGACCTGCGGCTCATCACCGACGCGCCGGTACCTCGACCGGGGCCGGGTGAAGTCCTCATCCGGGTCGCCGCCGCCGGTGTCAACTTCGTCGACGTCTCGCAGGCCCGCGGCACGTTCGCGGGTGGGCCGCGGCCGCCGTACCTGGCCGGCATCGAGGCCGCCGGCGAGGTCGTCGCTCTCGGCGAGGGCGTGACCGCCCCGCGCCCCGGCAGCCACGTCGTCGGCGTCAGCATCACCGGCGGCGCGTTCGCCGAATACCTGGCCCTGCCGGCTGCCGCTGCGGCACCGGTGCCGGCGGGCTGGACCGACGAACAGGCGCTGGGCCTGACGGTGAACTGGCCGACCGCCCTGGCGGCCCTGCGCCCGCTCGGCGGCCTCACCGCGGGCCAGACCGTGCTCATCCACGCCGCGGCCGGCGGGACCGGCCAGGCCGCCGTCACCCTGGCCAAGCAGTACGGCGCGACGGTCATCGCCACCGCCTCACCGGCGAAGCACGAGACGGTGCGGTCCCTCGGCGCCGACCACGTCATCGACGCCCGCACCCCGGACCTCGCCGCCGAGGTGCTGCGGCTGACCGGCGGCGCGGGCGCCGACCTGGTCCTGGAGTCGGCCGGCGGCGCCACCTTCGCGGCCGGCCTGGCCGCCACGAAACGAGTCACCGGCCGCGTCGTCGTCTACGGCCTCGCCGGCGGCGACGCCGCGATCAGCAACTGGGACCTCGTGTACCGCCACCAGGTCCACGTCGTCGGCCTGAACCTCGGCGTGCTCATCCAGGCGGCACCACAGGTCTTCGGCGAGGTGATGGGTGAGCTGTCGGCGCTGCTCGCCGCCGGGGTGATCGGCCCGGCCCGGCCGACCGCGTACGAGCTGGCGGACGGGCCGAAGGCGCTCATGGACCTGGCGGCCCGGGCCACCGCGGGCAAGCTGGCGCTGCTCCCCTGACCCCGGACAGCGTTAACCTGCGAGGCGATCTCGCCTTCCCCGGTGCTATCCGGTTCCGGTGCCGACACTTCCGTTCGACCTCTCGGTCTCCCGGTGCATCGGCCCGACTGTTTTACCAGCCGCTCGGTCGTCTCGCAGGCAAGTCCTACGCTACGCCCGTACAAGGCCGGCGCGGGGTGAGCGAGCGGGTGAGTTCGCGCCGTATCGGTGTCGGCCATCCCCGTGATGCCGTAGCGGAGGAGCAGTCCGCGAGCATCGTGAGGCACAACCGACGAGCCAACGCAGGCAGCTGATCCCCGGCCGATGAGGCCGCGCCGGGTACGGTGCGTCGGTGAGCGGACCGACGGCGGAGCCGGACCCGGCCCGGCGGACGCGGGCGTTGCTGCTGCTCGCCGACCCGGACCTCGGCGCCCACCCGTTGCGGCTCGGTGCGGCGCAGCGGGCGCTCGACGCGGGCTGGGCGGGCACGGTTCCCGAGCTGCTCGCCATGCTGCGCAACATCGACGGGCCCGGGCCCGGGCGCGGCGCGGTGGTGACCGACCACGCGGAGGCGCTGCGGGAGCAGCCGCACTACGGCTATCTCCTCGCCGTGGACCGGGCCCTCGCCGGGCGCGGGGTCCGGGTCATCGCCCGGGCCGTCCAGACGGCCCACGCGCTGCGGGGTCAGCTCACCGTCGACCTGGCCGCCTCGGTGCCCGCGTTCCCCGACAGCCGCCGGTTCGACGTCGTCTGGGACAGTGCCGGCGGCTGGTCGTACGCCCTCGACCGCCGCGGCGGCGCCCGGTCGCGCGGCCGGGCCGTGTACTGGCAGCAGGGCCTCGTGCCCGAGCCGGCCGCGGTCGCCGGCTGGATCGCCCGGTCCCTCGCCGGGGACCTGTCGCTGCCGGCGCGGCAGGGGTGGCGGTTGGACGGCGGCGAGCTGATGACGGCGCTCGGGGCGTACACGTCGCCGACGACCGGCGACCCGGCGGTGCCGACCCGAACGGCGGCGGTGCGGCCGGGCGACCTCGACCGGATCCTGCGGCGCGGCTTCGACCGCACGCTGCCACCGCCGCCGCGGGTCGGTGACGACGTCTACGTGCCGTCACGGTGCTGGCGCGACCTCGCGCCCGGTGCCGAGCTGCGCGGCGGGCTGACCCGGATCGTCAAGGTGCGGGAACGGCCCGGCGAGCTGGACTGGTACGAGGTGACGATCACCGTCGGCGAGTGGGAGGAGCAGTTCGGCTGGGACCTGCTCGCGGGGATGCAGGCCGAGCTGCGCCGGGAGCACGGCGACGCCCGCGCCACCCTGGAGGGGTGGTAGCGGCACCGGTCGCCGTCGCCGTGCGAGGTGCACGGCGGCCGCCGTGGCGGCCGTCGGCTACCGGCAGTCCGAGCAGTGGCGGGCGTGCGGCACCGCTTCCAGCCGCTGCCAGGCGATGGTCGTCCCGCACGCTTCGCAACGGCCGTAGGTGCCCTCCGACATGCGACGCAACGCCTGTGCGGTGTTGGCGATGCCGCGCCGCGCCGCTTCGACCCTGGCCTCGAACGTGGTGGGGTCCGTCATGCTGCCGCGCAACGTGAGCTCGTTCAGCCGGTTGGTGTGGATGGCGAACGCGTGCTCCAGTCTGTCCCGGAGCAGTTCCACTGGTTGCTGCATCGTGCTCGTCACGACGGTCCTCCTGCCTCACGCTGTGCCCGGGGGCCGGGATCGCGCGGCCTGCGCGCTTCCGCTTCCCGTGCACCTCCAGCGTGCCTGCCGGTACCGGTGACGCCACCGGCAGCCGTCGGCGAATTCGACCGCCGCGGGTTGCCGGTCGTCGGCAAACCCCCGGCGGTGCACGGTGCCGCCGGATCAGTGCGGCTGCGGGCTGTTCGCGTGGTCGAGGACCCGGGCGACGGTGTGCAGGAGCTGATGGGCGCTGACCGGCTTGGTGAGCAGGGTCGCGCCCGCCGGGACGGTGCTGCGGGTGGCCAGGATCGTCTCGGTGTACCCGGAAAGGTAGACGACGGGCAACCCGGGGTGGGCGGCGGCGAGCGCGGGGCCGTGCATGTCGGGCAGGATCACGTCGGTGAGCAGCAGCGCGATGCCGGGGTGGGCCGCCGCGAGGTCGCGGGCCTCGGTGACCGTGCCGGCGGACAGGACGGTGTAGCCGGACTGCCGCAGGACGCGTTCGGTGACGGCGCGCAGGCTGTCGTCGTCCTCGACGAGCAGGATCGTCTCACCGGTGCCCGGCCGGTGCTGCGCGGCGGGTGTGGTGTCCGGTTCGGCGTCCTCGCCGGTGGCGGGCAGCAGCGCGGTGATGGTGGTGCCGTGGCCGGGCTCGGAGTAGATCTGGGTGTGGCCGCCGGCCTGGGTGATGATGCCGTAGATGGTGGCCAGGCCCAGACCGGTGCCGTGGCCCTTGGGCTTGGTGGTGAAGAACGGTTCGAAGGCCCGCTCCAGGGTCTCCTTGCTCATGCCGGTGCCGGTGTCGCTGACCCGCAGCCGCATGTAGCGCCCGGTGTGCACGCCGGGGTGCTGGGCGGTGTAGTGCTCGTCGACGGTGACCGGCGCGGTCTCGATGGTGAGGGTGCCACCGCCGGGCATCGCGTCGCGGGCGTTGACCGCGAGGTTGATCAGGACCTGTTCGAGACGGCCGGGGTCGGCGCGGATCGGCCACGGCCGTGGCGCGAGCTGCATGACGAGGGTGACGTCCTCGCCGAGGGCGCGGCGCAGCAGCGTGTCGAGGTCGGCGATGACGGTGTTGAGGTCCAGGGTGCGGGTCTCGGGTGCCGGGTCGGCACGGGCGAAGGACAGCAGTTGCCGGGTGAGGGCGGTCGCGCGGTCCCCGGCGGCCACGATCTCGGTGAGGTCGGCGTGCAGGGTCCGCAGGGCCGGGTCCGCCGCGGCGAGCGGCGCCAGGTCGGCGGCGGCCATGCTCGCGTAACCGTTGATGATGCCGAGCAGGTTGTTGAAGTCGTGCGCGACGCCGGCGGCGAGCTGGCCGAGGCTCTCCAGCCGGTCCGACTGGCGCAGCCGCCGTTGCAGGTGCTCGCGTTCGGTGACGTCGGTGACGACGGCGCAGCGGGCCTTCCGGCCGGCGAACGACGTCAGGTACGTGGTGACGCTGACCTCGGTGACCGTGCCGTCGCGTTTGACGTGGCGCTGCGGCCGGTCGCGTTCGACGGGCTCGGACGGCGCGTCCCAGCCGGCTTCCGCGCCGGGCTCCGGCGGCGCCTGCAGCTGCGGGTACGCCATGGTGAGCAGCGTGCCGGCGGGCCGGCCGTAGTACGTCTCGGCGGCCGGGTTGACGGCGACGATGTCGAGGGTGTCGGCGTCGAACAGCACGACCGGGTTCGGGCTGGCGTCGAACATCTGCCGGTAGTTGCGTTCGTGCTCGCGGGCGGCGTCCTCCGCGCGGCGGCGCTCCTGCAGCTCCCGGCCGACGGTCGCGAGCAGCGCGGTGAACTCGGCACCGAGCTCGGCCACCTCCCGCGGTCCGGCGACCGCGACGGTCGTGTCCAGGTCGCCGGACGCGGTGGCGGTGCGGACCGCGGTGCGCAGCCGGCCGATCGGGGCGGTGACCCGACGCTGCACGACCATCGTGGCCAGCAGCCCCGCGAGCAGGCCGAGCGCCACGATGAGGGACTGGTGGCGGGCGAGCCGGTCGGCGGCGGCCAGCGCGGCCGTGCGGTCCGCGCCGGCGAAGACCTGCCAGCCGGTGCCGGCGACGGCCGCCCGCCCGTACAGGCGGGGCAGCCCGGTCACGTCGGTGCCGTCGTTCGCCGCCCGCAGCCGGGTGTCGCGGACCGGCGTGCCCGCCCACCGCAGCCCGTCCGGCCACCGCGTCAGCACGGTCGCGGCGTCCGCGGTGGTGATCAGGAACTCGAGGTGGCGGGCCCCGGCGAACAGCTTGCCCGCCGCCGCGCCGAGGGCGGTCAGGTCGACGAACGCGGCCGCCACGCCGAGCCCGGGGATCACGGCGGTGACCAGGTAGGCGGGGCGTCCGGTGCGCTGGTCGCGGACGGGCGCGACGGCCTGCGGCGCGCGCACCGCGCCGGGCAGCCAGGTCGCACCGGCGTAGCCGTCCGCGGGCTCGCCGCCGGCCGGTGGTCTGGACGAGCACGCGACGGTCCCATCGGGGCGCAGCACGTCCAGGTGCCCGTCGTCGGAGCCACCGAGCGTGAACGCCAGCCGGCACGCGGCCGGGTCGGCGAACACCTGCGCCACACCGGGGCTGGACGCGACGGCGTCGACCGTGCCGCGCACGATCGCCAGGCTTTCGTCGAGCTGCCGCGCGGCCAGGTCCGCGGACACGGCGGCATCGGTCCGCGCGGCGGACACGGCGTCGTGCCGGGCCCGCACCCAGCCGGCACCGATGCCTGCCACGGCGGTCGCCACGAACAGCACCAGCAGCCCGATCAGGTACGACCGCAGCGGCCACCGCCGCCGCACCGGCCCCAGCGCCCCCATGCGCGCCGCCGCGGTGCCGGGCTCGCGCATGTTCATCTGACGGCCACCTTCCCGGCACTCCACGTGACCGCCTCTGACGGTACGCCGGCGGTCCACCCGGTACGCCCGAAAGGCCAACGCCATGGCCTTCACCCTCGACATCTCGCTGCCGCGCACCGGCGGTCAGCGAGCAGGCACAGGTCACGGTGGCCGTAGCGCGACCCACGCACCACCGCGATGTTCCGGTCCTGTACCCATGGCGTTCACCCGGCGCACCTACGGTTTCGGCGCCAGGCGATCACGAGAAGGAGCACCGTCATGTCCGAACTGCTTGCCGCGATCGCGGTCGAGGTCGTCAGCGCACTGCTGATTTCGTTGGTCGTCGCCGCGTTCCGCCGCCTCGTGAGCCGGCCCGCCTGAGCGACCCGCGATCCGGGGTCGCCGGGTTGATCACGCACCGCGCGGGTAGGGCACCGTTTCCGGACAACCGCCGGTGGAGGTGCTCATCCATGACGACCCCAATCACCAGCCCACGATCACGCCAGCAGAAGGCCGCCACGGCGGCGCGCGTCGCCGGCACGCCGGTGCAGGGGCGGCGCCGCAACGCGGCCAAGGACGCCGTCCCCCCGACGGCGACCGAGCGGGCGAGCCAGACCAAGGAACGCGCGACCGCCGTCGCGACCGCGCCCCCTGTGCCGCCGGAAGTCGCACAGGCCAGGGAACGCACGACCGCGACCGCCGAACCGCCCGAATCCAAACTGGTGACGTGGCAGGAAATCCCGATGCCGCACGTCAAGGTGCCGGTCGTCCACATGGCCGGGACGGCGGCACGGTCAATGGTCACGAACGTCGGCTGGACGGCGAGAACCATCGGGTCTGCCGTCCCGCAGCCACGGCAGCTGCTGTACTACGGCGGCGTCGGCCTGCTGACCGCGCTCGGCGTGCTGGAATGGCCCGTCGCCCTCGCCGCCGCGGCGGGGGTCTGGGTGGCGACCCGCAGCGCTCAGCCCGCGCAGCCGCACGGACTGGCGCAGCTGCCGGGCAGTGAGCCAGAGGTCAAGGCCCGTCCCCTCGCCGCCGCCCAGTGACGCCAGCCCCGACCCGCCCGACGCCGGCCGGCCGGGCTTCGACCCGGCGGCTGCGCGGCGGGCGGAAGGCGTGGGCCCGCGACGGCCTCGCCCACATCCAGGTCGGCGACGCCGAGCACCACCCGATCGGCGCCGAACGCGGCGAACTGCTGGAGAAGGCGCTCCAGACGCTGCGCGGCGTCGACTGGGCCGCGTGGAACGCCGCCCTCGGCCGGCTGCTCATCAGCTACGACGAGGACGAACTCGGCCTCGACGACCTGATCGAGTCGGTCACGGCCGCCGAGGCGGACCAGGTCCCGGCCGGGCCGCCGACCCTCGACACCGAGACCCGTCACCTCACGACGCTCATCGTCGACCTGCTCAGCGCGGCCGGCGGCCTCACCGCCCGCGGTCTGCGGCTGCCCGCGGCGCCCCGTGAGCTGGCCGCGCTCGTCGCGCTGGTCGACCACATACCCGGGTTGCGCGCCCGGCTGCGCGGGGCCGTCGGCCGCAACTGGGCCGACCTGGCCGTGTCCGCGGCGAGCGCCGGCATCGACGCCGCGGGGCAGGTGTGGCTGACCGCGCTCGCCGACGCCGCCATGCGGATCGTCCTGCTGCGCGAGGCCACCGCTCAACGCGCCGCGTGGCAGCGGCGGGCGACCGAACTGCCCCGGGAACCCGGCGCGAGCCGCGCGGACCGCCTCGACGGCGGCCGGCCGGCGGCGCCCGCCGACGGCCCGATCGAGCAGTACTCCCGCCGGGTCAGCACGCTGGCACTGCTCGCCTCCGGCGCGGCCGCGCTCATGCCCCGCGGCGTCCGGCGCGCCGCCCGGGTGCTCGCGGCCGGGTCGCCGGTCCCCGCGTACGCCGGACGTGAGGCGTACGCGGGCGAACTGGGCCGGCTCCTGGCCCGACGGGACGTGCTCGTCCGCGACCCGGCCGCGCTGCGCCGGCTCGACCGGGTCGACACCGTCGTGGTCGACGTGCGGGCGCTGACCGGAGGGCGGCACGTCATCACGCACCTGGAGCCCGTCAACGGCACCGAGGAGGCCGCCTGGCAGGCCGCGAACCGGCTCGTCGACGGGCACCGGGGCACGGTGCCGGCCGGCGAGGACGCCGAGGGGTGGGCCCTCGTCCCCCCGCAGCGGCTCACCACCGCGCCCCCGGACGCCGTCCTGGACGCCGTGCGTTCCACGGACGGCACCGCGGGCAAGGTCTACGCGTTGACCCGCGACCGGCAGCCCGTCGCGGCCGTCGTGGTCGAGCCGGCGCTGGACCCGTTGACCTCCGCGCTGATCGCGGCGGGGCGCCAGGTCGGCCGGGTGCTGCTCGCCGGGGCACCGGCCGGGCTGCGGCGCCGGGTACCGGCGGACGGCACCGTGCCGGGAGGCTCACGGCTGGCCGCGTCGATCCGCGCGCTGCAGCGCGACGGCCACGTCGTCGTGCTCATCGGCGAGCGCGACGACGCCGCCCTCGCCGCCGCGGACTGCGGTTACGGCGTCCTGCGACCGGACCGCCGGCCGCCGTGGGGTGCGCACCTCATGGGCGGGCCCGGGCTGGAGACCGCGTGGCTGCTGCTCGAGGCGGCGACCGTCGCCAAGGCGGTGAGCAAGCGCAGTGTCCTGGTGGCGGCGCAGGGCTCGGTGGCCGGCGCGCTGCTGGGGATCACCGAGGGGGCGGAGCGGGGCGCCCGCCACGCGACGCTGGCCACCGGTGTCGCGCTGGCCGCCAACGTCGCCGGCGCGGTGTGGTCGGCGCGCGGCCTGGGTCGCCGGGCGGTGCCGGTGCCCGCCGCCGACGTCGCCTGGCACGCACTGCCCGTCCAGGAGGTCACCCGGATCCTGGAGACGTCACCGGACGGCATCAGCGAGGAGGCCGCCGCACGACGCCGGCGCGCCGACACCCCCGACGAGACGACGCCCGGGATACGCGGCCTGCTGGGCACCGTCGTCGGCGAACTGAACACCCCGCTGACGCTGCCGCTCGCCGCCGGCGCCGGCGTCTCCGCCATGATCGGCGCGAAGAGTGACGCGGCACTGGTCGGCGCCGTCATCCTCGCCAACGCGCTGATCTCGGGCATCCAGGACGTGGCCGCCCGGCGGGCCCTACGGCGGCTGGTGAACGCGGCGACGCCACGGGTGCGGTTGCGCCGCGCCGGCGTCGAGCGGGCCAGCGGCATCGACGAGCTGGTGCCCGGCGACGTCGTGCTCCTGGAGCCCGGTGACGTCGTGCCGGCGGACTGCCGCCTGATCGACACCTCCGGCCTGGAGATCGACGAGTCGTCACTGACCGGCGAGTCGATGCCGGTCACCAAGCGGGTCGCCGCCACCCGCGCCGCCGCCGTCGCCGAACGCACCAGCATGGTGTACGCGGGCACGACGGTCGCCGCCGGCACGGCGACATGCGTCGTGGTGGCGACGGGCGAGCGGACGGAGGCCGGCCGCAGCGCCCTGGTCGCGCTGCAGGAAGCCCCGAAGAGCGGCGTCCAGCGCCGGCTGCGCGAGCTGACCAGGGCGTCGGTGCCGGCGGCCGGTGCCGCCGCGGCGGCGCTGTTCACCGCGGGCCTGCTCCGCGGCCGGCTCAGCGAGTCGATCAACAGCTCGGTCGCGCTCGCCGTCGCCGCCATCCCCGAGGGGCTGCCGTTCATCGCCACCGCGGCCGAGCTGAGCGCCAGCCGCCGGCTGTCCGAACGCAACATCCTCGTCCGCGACCCCAGGTCCATGGAGGCGCTCGGCCGGGTCGACGTGATCTGCTTCGACAAGACGGGCACCCTGACCGAGGGGCAGATCGCGCTGCGGACCCTGTCCGACGGCCGGGTCCAGGCGCCGATCGACCGGCTCGCCCCGGCGCACCGGCTGATCCTCGCCGCCGCGCTGCGGGCCAGCCCGGTGCCCAACGGGCAGGGGACGCTGCCGCACCCCACCGACCAGGCGGTGGTGGACGGCGCGGCGGCCGCCGGGGTCAGCACCGACGAGCCCGCCCGCGGCTGGCGGCCCGTCCGCGAGCTGCCGTTCGAGCCGGCGCGCGGGTTCCACGCCGTGCTCGGCACCGCCCGGCACGGCCAGGTGCTCAGCGTCAAGGGCGCGCCGGAGATCACGCTGCCGCGGTGCGTCACGTGGCGTCCGGACGGCACCGCCCGCGAGATCACGCCCGCCGACCGGCACGAGATCGAGGCGGAGGTCGACCGGATGGCCCGGCAGGGCCTGCGGGTGCTCGCGATCGCGGAACGGGCCGCGTCGGCGCGGCGCCGCCTCGACGACGAACGCGTCGACAACCTCGAGTTCCTCGGCCTCCTCGGGCTGGCCGACCCGACCCGCCCGACCGCCGCCGAGGCGGTCGACCGGCTGCGGCGCGCCGGCATCAAGGTGATCATGCTGACCGGCGATCATCCGAGCACGGCCGCGGCGATCGCCGCCGAGCTCGACCTGCTCGACGGCGGGACGGTGGCGACCGGACCGGACCTCGACGACGCCGACGACGCGACCGTCGACGCGCTGGTGGCCAAGGCCTCCGTCTTCGCGCGGGTCAGCCCCGGGCACAAGGCCGCGGTGGTCCGCGCGCTGCGGCGCGCCGGGCACGCCGTCGCGGTCACCGGCGACGGCGCCAACGACGCGCCCGCCATCCGGCTCGCGGACGTCGGCATCGCGCTGGGCGAGCAGGCCACCGCCGCCGCCCGCGAGTCGGCGGACATGATCGTGATGGACGGCCGTATCGAGACGATCGCCGAAGGGGTCGTCGAAGGCCGCGCCATGTGGACGTCCGTGCGTGAGTCGCTCGCCCTGCTCCTCGGCGGCAACCTCGGCGAGATCCTGTTCACGGTCGGCAGCTCCCTGCTGGCCGCGACGCCGCCGCTGAACGCCCGGCAGATCCTGTTCGTCAACCTGATGACCGACCTGCTGCCGGCCATCACGGTCGCCGCACGACCGCCGAAGCACGTCACCGTGGAGCGGCTCATCCGCGAAGGCCCGGAAGCGTCGCTCGGCGAGACACTCATCGTCGACGTCGCCCGCCGCGCCGTCGCCACGTCGGCGGCCACGACGGCGGCCTGGCTGGCGGCCAGGGCCACCGGGACGGCGACCCGGGCCAGCACCGTGGCGCTCGCCTCCCTCGTCGGCGCGCAGCTGGGCCAGACCGCACTCGCCTCCGGTGGTGACCCGGTCGTCCTCGGCGCGGCCGGCGCCTCCGCGGCGGCGCTCGCCGGCGTCGTGCAGACCCCAGGCCTGAGCCAGTTCTTCGGCTGCCGGCCGATGGGGCCCGTGGGCTGGGGCATCGTCCTGGCGGCCACGACCGCGGGCACCGCCATGGGAGCGCTGCGGCTGCCCCGCCGGCTGCTGCCCGGGACCACCGGCCGGTGACCAGGTAGCTCCCGGCCCGCCGGACGCGCCGGCACCGCCAGGTCGCCGACGGCCGGGTTACGGTCGCACCGGGGATGGGCATGGGGAGGCGATGACGCGTCCCAAACTGCCGCCGCTGCTGGTGGGCGTGCTGGTGCTGGGCATCGCCGACTCGATGATCGGGCCGTACCTGGTGCTGCTGGGCACGGACCGGGCGCGGCTGAGCCCGGTGCAGGTCGGCGTGTTCATGTCGCTCATCGCCGCCAGCGGCCTGGCCGTCAGCACGTGGCTCGGCCGCCGCTTCGACGCCTCGCACGGCCGGTGGCCGGCGCTGGTCGCGGTGGCCGCGCCGGCCGCCGGGTACCTGGCGCTGACCACGACCACCAGCTACGCCCTGCTGCTGCTCATCGCCGGGGCGCTGCTGGGCGCCGGCATGGCCGCGTTCCCGCAGCTGTTCGCGCTGGCCCGCACGCACCTGGACGGGGCGTCCGGCGCCGGCCGGGCCGGGACACCGCTGCTGCGGTCGGTGTGGTCGCTCGCGTGGGCGATCGGGCCGTTGATCGGCGCCGGGGTGCTGGCCTGGCAGGGGTACCGCGGGCTCCTCGTGCTCACCGCCCTGGCCTTCGGGCTGGTGGCGCTGCCGGTGCTGCTGCTCGGACCGACGCCCGCACCCGCGCCCGGGCCGGCCGAGGACGCCGGGGCCCGCCGGGCGGGTCGCACCGTGCTGCTGGCGGCGGCGAGCTTCACGCTGTTCCACACCGCGATGCTCGCCGGTTCGGTCGCGCTGCCGCTGTACGTGACGCGCACCCTCGATCGCCCGGACAGCGTCGTCGGCCTGCTGTTCAGTGCCTGCGCGATCGTCGAGATCCCGGCCGCGCTGGCCCTGGTGCTGCTGCCCGAGCGGGCCCGCCGGCGGCCGGTGATCCTGGCCGGCATGGTCGTGTTCGTCGCCTACTTCCTGCTCGTCGCGGCGAGCACGACCGTCGCGGGGCTGGTCGGCACCCAGGTCGCCCGGGGGGTCGGCATCGCCGTCGTCGGCGCGCTGGGCATCACGTACATGCAGGACCTCCTGCCGGGCGCTACCGGCCGCGCCACGACCCTGTTCGCCAATACCCTCACCTTCGGCTCGCTGGTGTCCGGTGTCCTCGGCGGCGCCGCGGTGCAGGCGCTCGGGCCACGGGCGGCGCTGCTGCTGTGCGGCGGGATCGCGGCCGCCGGCTGGGTGCTGCTGGCCGCCGCCGGGCGGGAGCCGGCCGGCGGCCTGCCGGACGAGGCGGAGGCGGCGCGTCCGGTCGTCGCCCGCTGACACCCGCCGACCCGCCCGCGGGCCGGACGTCAGGTCGCGACGGTGGTCGGGATGGTGGCCGTGAGCAGGGTGCCGCCGCCGGTGGGGCTGGTGACGGTGAGCTGTCCGCCGAGTGCCTCGACGCGGTCCTGGAGGGCGATGAGGCCGGTGCCCCGGTGGGGATCGGCGCCGCCGGCACCGTCGTCGCTCACCGACAGGTGCAGCGCGCCGTCCTGCGTCGCGGTTCGGACGTGCACCAGCGAGGCCCGGGCGTGCCGGCCCGCGTTGGTCAACGCCTCGGACACCATGTGGTAGGCGGCCACCTCGACCACCGAGGGCAGGCGCTCATCGGTGTGCAGGTCGAGGTCGACCGGCACCGGGGATCTGCGCGCGAGCGCCTTGAGCGCGGGTGGCAGCCCGCCGGCGGCGAGCAGCGTCGGATGGATGCCCTGGCAGATCTCCCGCAGGTCGTCCACGGCACGGTTGAGGCCGTCCAGGGCACGCGACAGCTCCGCCTTCGTCTCCTGCTGGTCCGGCGGCAGCCCGGCCTGCGTGGCGCCGAGCCGCATGGCGACGGCGAGGAAGTGCTGCAGCGCGCCGTCGTGCAGCCTTCGCTCGATGCGCTCACGGGTCTGGTCGGCGGCGACGACCAGGCGGGCCCGGGACGCGGCGAGCTCCTCCCGGCTGTCGGCGTTGGCCACGGCGGTGGCCGCGAGCCGCACGAACCCCGCGACGCGGGCCTCGGTGTCCGCCGGCAGCGGCTCGGGCCGGGTGGACGCCACCGACGCCAGGCCCCACAGCCGGCCTTCGACCACGATCGGCAGCCCGACCGCGGACCGGATCCCGAACTCGCGGGCCAGCTCGGCGCCGTCACCGGCGGCGAGCTGGAAGCTGTCCATCCGGGCCGGGCGTCCGGTCTCCCTCACCCGCAGCGGGATGTTCTCGCCCCGCAACGGCCAGCGCGTCTGTCCCGGCTGCAGGCCGGGCATGCTCGTCGAGAGGATGGTGACCGTCCCGTCCGGCTCGTAGCGCAACAGCCAGGTGCTGAAGTCGCTCAGCAGGCCGTGCAGCTCCGTCGTGATGGCGTCGAAGACCTCGGCCGGCCGGCCGCCCCGCGCCACCAGCGTCGCCACCCGCCCCAGCGCGGCCTGTTCGGCGGCGAGCCGGCCGAGGCGCTTGCGGCTCGACTCGAGCGAGTGCAGCACCGCCGTTCGTTCCCACCCGGCGTGCAGCAACGACGCCAGCGACGGCACCACCCGCTCCCGCAGCCGCCCCATCGTCCGGCCGGGAACGGTGGCCGGCACCAGCAGCGTGCCGATCCGGTCTGCCCCGGCGCTCAGCGGCAGTGCCGTGCGCCGGTCGTCACCGGCCACCGCGGCGAGGTGGATCTCCGCTTCCGGCAGTTGCAGCGACTGCGCGATGCACCGCGCGACCGCGGGCAGCACCGTCGCGACATCGTCCGTGTGCAGCAGCAGCTGGGCCATCGCCGCGGTGAGGTCGGACTCCTCGGCCTCGACGGTGCGCGCCCGGGACAGGTCCGCCAGCGCGCTCGTGGCCAGCACGACGGCGAGGAACACCGCCAGCCCGGCCAGATCCTGCACGTCCGAGGCCGTGAACCTGCCGACGGTCAGGCCGTGGGATACGGCGAACGCGGCGGTGCTGGCCAGCGCGGTGAACATGCCGAGCCACCGGCCCCACACCGCCGAGATCACCAACACGCCGATGATGTAGACCATGGCGGGAGAGAACGACGTCATGACGCCCCGGAACGGCGCCACCGCGACGGTCTCCAGCGTGATCAGCAGGAGGGCGACCGCGATCCCCGTGGCCCAGGGCGGGCGTACCGGTCGTACCAGCCAGGACAGCGGCGCATGGCGGATGGCCGCCATCCTCGGACTGCCCTGCTCGGCGGCCATGACTTCAGCCGACCTCAGGCGGGCGGCACGGTGGGCGCGGCCGGGGTGCGACCGGCCCGGCGGTGCACGCCGCACGGCGGTGACCTACCTGGTTTGCGGCAACCTGTTCGCACATGGCTCCTCACACGGGATGCGCGGCAGCACGGCCGGCTCGCGCGACCGGCCAGGGACGCGCCCTTCGACGCTCCTGTCGCGGGACCGGATGCGGCTTCTTCGACGACAATGCCCCCTGTCCCGCCGCTTGAACCGGCGCCTGGCGTCCGACCTGCGCTGATTTCGGCGTCAGCGGGCACGGTCGCCGGCCGGCGCGTGCAGCCGCGCCACCTCGACCGCGCGGGCGATGTCATCACTGGACAGCACACCGACGAGCCGGCCGTCGTCGACGACGACCGCGCTGCGGGTCGGTCCCGGCAGCACGACGGTCGCCACCGCCTGCCCCGCGTCGACGCGGGTGGCGGGCCCGGCGACCTGCTGCAGCGTCGTCGCCGCCCGGGCCGTCGCGGGCACGTCGACGAGGGCCGTGAGCCCTACCATGCCGGTCGGGTGTCCGGCGTCGTCGCAGAGCGGGAACCACCGCTGGCGGGAGCCCGCGGCGACCGGGACGAAGCTTTCGACGCTCTGCCCGGGCTCGCCGCACACCGCACCGGTCCGCATCACGGCTCGGACCGGCGTGTCGTCCAGGATCGCGCGGGTGCGCGCGGTGACGCCCTCGGCGATCGCCGCGGCGAGCACGAACCAGCCGAGCAGTCCCAGCCAGATGCCGCTCAGCGCGCCGAAGACCAGCAGTTCGGCCAACCCGGCGAACAGCAGCGCGATGCCCAGCCAGCGACCGGTCCGGGTGGCGGTCAGCGCGGCGCGGGTACGGTCACCGCGCCACCACCACAGCGCGGCGCGCAGCACCCGGCCGCCGTCGAGCGGCGCGCCCGGCAGCAGGTTGAACACGGCGACGACGAGGTTGATCATCGCCAGCCAGCCCGCCGTGGCGACCACGGCGGGCGGTCCGTCCAGGCCGGACACCAGCAGCGCGACAGTGCCGAAGCCGACGCCGGCGGCGAAACTGGTCAGCGGACCGGCGATGGCCACCAGGAAGTCGGCGCGGGCGCTGGGCGGCTCGTCACGGAACTCCGCCACGCCACCGAGGAGCCACAGGGTCAATCGTTCGACCCGGATGCCGAACCCACGGGCCACGAGCGCGTGGGCCGCCTCATGCGCGAACAGCGACAGCAGGAACAGTGCGGCGCCGCCGACGCCGAGCAGCCACGCGACCGTCCAGGGCAGGTCCGGCACGCTGGCCGGCAGGACACCGACCACGAGGCTCTGCGCCAGCAACACCATGATCACCAGCGCCGACCAGTGCACACCGACCGGAATCCCGGCGATGCGACCGAACTTCAGCGTCTGTTTCATGCCTCACCTCGGTGCACGCTGACGCTACGGGGTCGACGTCGAACGCACCGGTCGCATGAGTGCCCGCCGTGCGGCGCACCGCCGCCGGGCCTGCCCCATGCATGAACCTGCGAGGCGATCTTCCCGTCACCGGTGCCACCGGATCAGGTGCTCGATGACACCGATCGACCTCGCGGTCTCCTGGTGCATCGTCTCGGCCGCGTTACCAGCTTCGCTCGCTCAATCGTCTCGCAGGCACTTGTCACAGTACGCCCGGACAGGCCCGGCGGCGGGTGAGCGAGCGGGTGACGCCGGGTGCCCGGGAGGCCGCCGGATGGTCCGTGCCCCTCGGGGGCGGGCCGCGGCCCGCCCCCGAGCGGTGTTCTTCGCGCGGATCCTCTGGTCAGCCGGCGGTGCAGGTGAGCGCCGGCGCGGTGTTGGTGCCGCCGACGTTGGCGCTGAAGCCGAACGACGTGGTTGCGCCGGCGGCGATCGCCGCGTTGTAGCTGACCGGTTTCGCGGTGACGGCGGCGCCGGCCGTGGTCAGCGTCGTGTTCCACGAGTTGGTGATGGTCTGGCCGTTGGCGAACGTCCAGGTGACGGTCCACGTGCCGATGCCCGTGGTGCCGGTGTTGCGGACGGTGACCTCGGCGTTGAACCCGCCCGCCCAGGAGTCCGTCACCGCGTAGCCGGCGCTGCACGCACCCTGACCGGCAGGCGGGCTCGTCGGCGGCGGTGAGGTCGGCGGCGTGGTGCCGCCGCTGATCGAGACCTCGCCGAGGTTGAGCGTCCACGGGTCGTTCATGAGCGCGCCGGAGTTCTGGTTCTGCGGCGGGCCCCACTTGTCGTTCCAGGCGAGGAAGTAGGACGTCTTCGGGTAGTACTGCTTGATCGCGTTGATCCACTTGCCGTAGTCGAACGGCGAGTTGTCCGGGCCGATCTCGGTGAAGGCGAACGGCTTGCCGAGACCCAGCAGCTGGTTGTAGGTGCTCTGGATACCGGACGCGGCCGGGTTGTCGTCGTAGGCGTCCATGCCGACGATGTCCACGACGTTGCCGCCGGCGAAGTAGCCGGTCGCGTTGCCGCGGCTGAAGTCGGGTGCGTAGACCCAGACGAGGTTGTCCAGACCGCGCGTGTTGACCAGGTAGTTGTGCATGGAGTTCCAGACGTTCTTGAACGTCGTGGGGTCCTGGTTGCCCCACCAGAACCAGTCACCGTTCATCTCGTGGAACGGCCGCCACAGCACGACCACGCCGGCGCTCTTGAGGTCGGCGAGGCCGTCGCCGACCTGCTTGAGGCTGTTGAGCCAGGCGCTGCCGACGGCGGTGCCGGGGTTGGTGATGTCGGCGAAGTTGGGCAGCTTGGTGCCGAAGCCGCCACTGCCCGGGTTCGGCCAGTGGATGCCGACGCTGACCAGGCCGCCCCGCTGCTGCCAGCTCTTCAGCGTGCTGTTGCAGGAGCTGTTGACCTGGGTGTTGCTGCTGGTGACCCAGTTGCCGTAGTCGCAGGCGAGCACCGCCGGGTACTGGCCGGTCTGGTTGTGCAGCTGCTCGGTCTGGTCGAGGTTGAAGGTGCCGCCGCTGTAGCCGCCGAAGAAGCCGGAGGCGACCCGGTTGGTGCTGCCGTTGGGCAGCCCGGCGAGCCAGTTCAGCACGGTGCTGCGGGTGACCGGCCCCGGCGGGGGTGGCGGCGGCGCGCCGGTGCTGTACGCCTCGATCTCGTAGAGCGAGTAGCCCCAGCTGGTGTTGGCCCGGGCCGTGCCGTACACGCGCAGATAGCGACCGGTGGCGGTGACGGCCAGGTCATTGACGCCGCCCGTGCCGGTGCTCGTGGTGTAGACGGTCGTCCAGTTGGTGGCATCGGCGGACGTCTGGACCTGGTAACCCTTGGCGTAGGCGGCCTCCCAGCGCAGCACCACCCGCTTGATCTGCTGGCTGGCGCCCAGGTCGACCTGGATCCACTGCGGGTCGCTGTAGGCGCTGCCCCAGCGGGTGGAGGTGTTGCCGTCCACGGCGAGGGCGGCCCCGAGACTGCTGCTCTCGTTGGACGACGAGGTCGCCGGGCGGTTCAGCGCCAGGTTGCCCGACGCCGGCGGCTCGCTCGTCGGCGTCGGCGTCGGCGTCGCGCCGGTGGTGACCGAGAACGACTGGACAGTCAGTCCGGCACCGCCCGTCCACGGCTCGAAGCCGGCCTGCACGCTGGTCAGGTACCAGCCGGACTGCGCGTAACCGCGGCCGACCGCGTCGTCGAAGAACGCCGAGACCGCGAAGTCCATCGAGGTCGCGGCCGCCTGGCGGACGTAGGACACCACGTTCCAGCCGCCGTTGTCGGCGATGCGCCCGCCCCACACGTCGAAGGCGGCACCGGCCACGGTGGCGGTGGCGATCTTGCTGCCCACCGGCTGGATCGGGCCCAGATGGTTGAGCCACACCATGATCTCGACGCCGTTGTTCTGCCCGGTGGTCTTGGCCGCCGGGTCGAACCAGATGTCGTACGCCGCGTCCCAGGCGCCGCCGCTCGGGTAGGTCATGGAGACGCTGGTGGTGATCTGCCGGAAGCGGCTGTCGGAGGCCGGCAGCGGCAGGATCGTGCCGGGGCTGCAGTTGCCGTAGTGGCAGCCGTAGTAGACCGACGGGTACGACGCCGGCGCGCCGTTGGTCGGGTTGTTCGCGTTGCCGGTGTCGAGGCTGAAGCCGTCGACCGCGCTGTTGACCGTGATGCACTGCGCGACGTCGGTGCCCCAGCGGTTGTTCTGCACGACGTACCGGCTGCCGGTGGCGCTGCCGTACTGGTCGCAGATCTGCGTCGCCGCCTGGGCGTTCGTCATCTGCACGACGACGGTGAGCACTCCTGCGGCCAGGACGGCGCCTGCCAGGAGCGCTGCTCGGAACCTGTTCATCTGCTCCTCGGAACCCTCTGCTCGGGTGGATGGGGGTGTGCGTGGCGGGGCCGCGGACGTCAGGACGTTGCGGTGCTCGCAGGTGGCGGCTGCGGACCGGTGGGGTGGACGACGGCGGCGTGCCGAGGGTCGAACAGGGTCGATACTGATGCTTAGGCGCTTCAGAAGCAAGCGGTGAGCGCGAATTCCTACCGCCGGTCAGCGACGAGCCGATGGTCGATGTACTTGCCAGCCACTTGCGGGCAGCGGGGCCTGGCAGTATCGAAGCGATTCGACGATGCAGTGGCTCTGACAGGCCATTCAGCGCGCGATTCGCCGCGCCGGGAAATCGCCGGCGGCGACGTCGACCGGCCGCACCGCTGCGGTCGGCGTGGAACTTTCAGGCGCGGCACCCAGCGCTGCGGTCGATCCGTTGACAACTTACGCGCTTAAGGATCAGCATCGCGTTTTCACGAATCTGCCCAAGGAGGCGCAATGAGACGTCGTGCACTCGCTCGGCTCGCCACGGCCGTAGCGGCCGTCGCCGTCACCGTGCTCGCGGCCGGCCTGGCGCTCACCCCGTCCGCCCGAGCCGCCGCCGATGGCTGCCAGGTGAGGTACGAGGTCACCAACGACTGGGGATCGGGCGCCACCGCGACGGTGGTCGTCACCAACACCGGCTCCACCGTCGTCAACGGATGGACGCTCGCCTGGAGCTTCGCGGCCGGCCAGACGATCACCGACATCTGGAACGCCACGAAGACCCAGTCCGGCGCCGACGCCACCGCGACCAACGTCGGCTACAACGCGGCCATCCCCGCCGCGGGCGGGTCGGTCAGCTTCGGCTTCAACGTCACCTATGCCGGGTCCAACCCGGCCCCGGCGGCGTTCGCGCTCAACGGCGTGGCCTGCTCGGGCCCTGGCCCGACACCGTCAGGCAGCGCGAGCGCGTCCAGCAGCCCGAGTCCGAGCGGCCCGGGCACGCCGTCGGGGAATCTCGCCCTGCGCCGCCCCGTGACGGCCTCGTCGACCGAGGGCGCCGGGCTGTCCCCGGCGAACGCGGTGGACGGCGACCGCACCACCCGCTGGTCCAGCCTGTACGCGGATCCGCAGTGGCTGCAGGTCGACCTCGGCGCCGACTACCCGGTCCGGCAGGTGATCCTGCGGTGGGAGGCCGCCTACGCCCGCTCGTACCAGGTCCAGACCTCCACCGACGCGACCACCTGGACGACGGTCGCCGGCACCACGAGCGGCGACGGGGGCGACGACGTGCTCACCGTCGACGGCCGCGGCCGATACGTGCGGATCTCCGGCACCGCCCGCGGCACCGCCTGGGGCTACTCCCTGTTCGAGCTCGAGGTGTACGCAGTGCCGGTCCCGGCACCCCCGGGCCCCGACTGCGGCCAGCCGCCGGCCGACCCCGACGCCGGTTCCAAGGCACGCAACCTGATCTGCTACCTGAGAACCCACACGTACGTCAGCGGCCAGACCGACCTGCCGGACGCGGACAAGGTGCGGCAGCTGACCGGCCGCTACCCGGCGATCGTCGCCTTCGACTTCATGGAGTACACCCGCGGCAGCGTCCAGACCCAGCAGGTCATCGACTGGGCGCGGCAGCGCAAGGGCATCGTCGCCTTCCAGTGGCACTGGTACTGCCCGCGCGGCGGCGACTACGCCGCACCCTGCGACTTCGTGCCGGACCTGAGCAACCCGTCGTCCAAGCTGTACCAGGACATCGACCTCGTCGTCGGCGAGCTGAAGAAGATGGGCGACGCCGGCGTGCCGGTGCTGTTCCGCCCGCTGCACGAGTCGAACAACAACTACATGTGGTGGACCAGGAAGGGCCAGGACGCCTACAAGCAGCTCTGGCGGCTCATCTACCAGCGGGCCCGGCTGGCCGGCGCGCACAACATCGTGTGGGTGTTCAACGGCATGGCCAGCGGCCAGGGCACCGCGCTGTCGTCCTGGTACCCCGGTGACGGTTACGCCGACCTGGTCACCTCCGACTACTTCCAGAGCGCCGGCGACCTCACCACCTGCAAGGCGGTCGGCAGCGGCAAGACCACCGGCGTCGCCGAGACGTTCAGCCCGCTCAACCCGTCCACCGACCCGGCCTGGCCGTACTTCGTGGTCTGGGCCTCCCGCGACTGGAACGGCAGCGGCAAGGACGTCGCCGGCCTCTGGAGGACCGCCATGGCGAACCCGCGCACGATCTCCATCGACCAACTGCCGGACATGACCGCCTGGTAACCGCGGCACCGGCGCGACGGTGGGCCGGCTCCCGGGCTCGGGGGCCGGCCCACGCGATGTGTGACGTTTCCCCCCGCGATCCGCCGACGGCTGGAGCGGCACCTACGCCCAGAGCGGCACCGCCGTCACCGCCGTCAACGCCACCTACAACGGCACCATCGCGACGGGCGGCACGGCGACGACCGGCTTCAACCTGACCTACAGCGGGTCCAACCCCGCCCCGGCGGCGTTCAGCCTCAACGGGCAGGCATGCGGCGGACCCACCGTGCCGACCACCGGTCCCACCACCCCGGACGCCTCCCCGACCACGTCGCCCGGCCCGTCCGGCAGCGCCTCGCCGACGCCGTCGACCAGCGGGTCGCCGGGCCCGGGCGGCCCGACGGTGACCGGCAACGCCACCCACTTCGACGGACTCGGCGCGCCCTACGGCGGCTGTGGCCTCCCCCAGGCCGAGCTGGACAGCCAGCACTTCGTGGCGCTCAACGTCTACAACACTCCCGGCGACTCCAGCACGTATTACCCACGCCCGATGGCCGCATCGCTCGGTTCGAAGATCGGCGCCTGGGACAACGGCCGCAACTGCGGACGCTGGGTCACGGTCACGATCGACGACTACTGCACCGGACTCAACGACGGCGCACCGGGGCAGCCGTTCTGCCGCGGCGGCTCGTGGATCGCCGACGGGTACAACGGCGCGACGTTGACCATGCTGGTGGCGGACAGCTGCGGCGACGGCAACGCCTGGTGCCGCGACGACCCGCACCATCTGGACCTCGCCACCGGCTCACTCAACGCGTTCACCCGCAACGGCGCGCCCGTCGGCGACATGTACCCCACCCACTGGGGTAACCGGCGTATCCGGTGATCGTGGGCCCTTCCGCCGAACTACACCGGCGACCTGCGGATCGGGTTCCTGCAGAACGCCGAGCGCAACTGGCCCGCGATCGCCGTCACGCACCTGCCGAACGGCATCCACGGCGTCGAGTACTCCGCGGGTGGCGACTGGCACGCCGCACCGATGAACGGCGACATGGGCCAGTCCTTCATCGTCGGCGCGACCCAGCCGCAGGGCACCGAGTTCCGCATCCGGGTGCGCGACGCCGACGACCGCCTGGTGGCCGGTGGGCGGGTCTACACCTTCAGCCTGCCGCCGACGTGCGCCCCCAGATGTTCGGCACCGTTCACCGCGGTCACCTACACCACGACGGCCGGCTGAGATGCCGCACTGCGACCGCCGGCTCCCGCCGCCGGCGGCTACGGTTCGTCCCGCCGGTCGAAGTCGACCCGCACCGTCTGGAACCCCTTGAACCGCTGCGCGGCCGCGAGCGCCGTGTAGATCCGCCGGTCGGCGTCGGTGAGGTCGACGTCGTCGGTGAACGGCGCGAGCAGCGCCCGGGGCCACAGACGGAAGTTGGCGATCATGTTCAGCTCGGCGCAGAGCATCAGCACCAACGCCTGCAGGTAGATCCACGCGAGCGCGGTGAGCACGAGCCCGAACGTGCCGTACAGCGCGCTCGCGTGGCCCAGCCGGGTGGCGACGTACCGCGCACCCGCCGTCTGCAGCACCATCCAGAAGGACGCACCGATCAACCCGCCGGCGATGACCTGGCGCAGCAGCAGGGTCCGGGCGGTCAGCAGCTGCATCGCCGCGGTGAACAGGGCGGCGTTGACCGCGAACGTCAGCAGGTACCCGAGCAGCTGCAGGCCGGGCCCGGACCGGCCGGTGAGCTGGTGGGCGAAGGTCACGAACGCCGTCGCCGCCGCCGACAGCAGCACCGCGCCGCCGAGCATCACCAGCAGCCCGAGGCTGCGCAGCCTGGACCGGACCGGATTGGGCTGCTCGTTGCGCGGGATGCCGTAGATGTGGTTGAACCCGGCCTGCGCGGCCTGCATCGCGCCGAGCCCGCCGTACAGGGCGCCGATGACGCTGAGCACCAGGCGCGTGCCGCTGCCGCGCAGCTCGCTGACGTTGCGCTGCAGCTCCGGCCCGATGGCCGGCAGGTCACCCACCGCCGACTGGACGAGTTGCTGCTGCAGGTCGGGGTTGGCCTCCAGGAAGAAGCCCAGCGCGGTGAAGAACAGCAGGGTCAGCGGGAACAGCGAGATGAAGCCGTAGTAGGTCACCATCGAGGCGAGGTATGGACCGCGGTCGTCGAAGAACTTGTAGACCACCGCGAGCGGGAAACCCAGCCAGGCATGCTGGCGCTGATATCGATCCAACCACGCGACCACGGCGGGGCACCTACCCCGTCGCCCCGGCGTCACGCCCGGCCGCGGCCGGGCCGGCGAGCCTCCCGTCGGCCGTCCGCGGTGCGGACAGACCGGTTCGCGCGGTGCCGGTTCACGCGGTGCCGGGCGGCGCGGTGCCGGGCGCGGCGTCGTAAGTGTGGTAGTCACCCGCGAAGGACACCGGCGACCCGGCGGCGACGGTGAACGGCTCGCCGCGGTGCCGCGCCGTCACCGGATCCCCGCTGCGCACGGTGTACGTGACGCGGTGCTCCTCGATGTCGACGTCGAGCACCGACCCGTGCAGCATGAGCGGGAACCGCAGGCGGCGGGCCCGGGTGGGCAGCATCGGGGAGAACTGCGGCCCATCCGGCGGGCGCCACCGGTAGCCGGCGAACCCGTACACGACCGCCATCCAGGTCCCGCCGGCCGACGCGACGTGGACGCCGTCGCGCAGGTTCCCGGCGGTGTCGGCCATGTCGACCGCGGCGGCGTCCACGAGGTACTCCTCGGCGCTGCGGTACTTGCCCGCGTCCGCCGCGGCGATCGCCTGGATGCACTCCGACAGCGAGGAGTCTCCGGTGGTGAGTGGATCGTAGTACTCGAAGATCCGTCGCCGCTCGTGCGCGGTGAACCGGTCGGGCAGCAGCACGGTGGCGAGCACGACGTCGGCCTGCTTGATCACCTGATGGCGGTAGATGACCAGCGGGTGGTAGTGCAGCAGGAGCGGATAGCACTCCGGCGGCGTCCCGGCGAAGTCCCACGGTGCCTGGTCGAGGAAACCGGCATCCTGCAGGTGGACGCCGGCGGTCTCGTCGTACGGCAGGTACATCCGCTCGGCCGCGCGCCGCCAGGTCGCCGGCTCGTCCTCGCGCAGCCCGGTGCGCTCGACCAGCCGGCGGAAGTCGGGCGGGGACTGCGTCCGGACGCGGTCCACCGCGTCGGCGGCCAGGGTGAGGTTCTCGGCCGCCATCAGGTTGGTGAACAGGTTGTTGTCGACGACCGTGGTGTACTCGTCGGGCCCGGTCACCTTGTGGATGACGAACCGCCCGCCGTGCCGCGGGGAGAGGAAGCCGAGGCCTGCCCACATCCGGGCCGTCTCGACCAGCAGTTCGGCACCGTGCCTGAACAGCAGGTCGGTGTCGCCGGTGACCGTGACGTACTGGGCGAGGGCGTACGCGATGTCGGCGTCGATGTGGTACTGCGCCGTCCCGGCCGCGTAGTACGCCGACGCCTCGTCGCCGTTGATGGTGCGCCATGGGAACAGCGCCCCCGCGCAGCCGACCTCGCGGGCCCGGCGGCGGGCCGCGGGCAGCATCCGGATCCGGTGCATGAGGAGGCTCCGGGCCACGTTCGGCGCAGTGTGCGTCAGGAAGGGCAGGACGTAGGCCTCGGTGTCCCAGAAGTAGTGGCCCTCATAGCCGGTGCCGGTCAGGCCCTTGGCGGGTACCCCGTGCCCCTCGCTGCGCAACGCCGCCTGCAGGATGCTGAACAGGCTGAAGTGCAGCGCCTGCTGGGCGGCGGGCGACCCGTCCCAGACCACCTCGCTGCGCTGCCAGAACTGCGCGACCATCCGTTCGTGGTCGGCGAGCGCCGACGCCCAGCCGGCGCCGCGCGCCCGGTACAAGGTGACCGCCGCCCGGTCGGCCAGGTCCGCCGCGTCCTCGGCACCGTAGTGGTAGGCCAGCCACTTGGTGAGGGTGATCGTCTGCCCGGGCCGAGCGTGGGCTTCGAAGGCGACCGCGGCCCGATGGCCGTCGAGCTTGGTACGGACGGGGGTGACGGTCCGCTCGTCGAACTCGTGGTCCATGGCGGCGGCGACCACCAGCCCGCCGCGCGCCGTCCGGTAGGTACGGATCACCCGGACGCCCTCGGCACGTTCGAGCCCCGGCTCCAGGGCCCCTTCGGCGAGTGCCCGGCTCTGCCGCGGGTCGACCACCTGACCTTCCGCCGCCGGCCGCGGGGTGAGCAGCTCCGAGGAGAGCACCAGGTGACCGGGGCCGTCCAAGGCTGTCACCTCGTAGCGCAGGCACGCCATGTGCCGTTGCGCGAGAGACGCGAACCTCCTGGTGTCGACCCGGAACCGCCGGCCGTCCGGCAACTGGTGCACCACCGAGCGGTCCAGGACCCCCCGCCGCATGTCGAGGGCGCGGTCGAACTGGCGCACCTCCGTCGTCTCGCACGTCACCGGGTCGTCGTCCACGAACAGCCGGATCGTGGTGCCGTCCGGCACCCGCACGATGGTCTGGCCAGTGGTGGCGAACCCATGGGCGGGTTCCGGGTACACGATGGGCCAGGTCTCGTGGAAGCCGTTGAGCATGGTCCCCGGCCGGAACGACGGCTCCCCCTCCTCGAAGGACGCCCGGATCCCGAGGTAGCCGTTGGACACCGCGAACAGCGTCTCGGTCTGCTCGACATAGCCGGGGTTGTAGACGCGTTCGCGCAGCCGCCACGGGTCGACGGTGCGGTCGCCGGTCTCCGCGATGATCCGTTCGGCCGCGGCCAGGAGCCGGTGGCGGCGAGGTCCGGCCCGGTGGACGTCCTCGGTGGACGCGGCCAGCAGCTCGCCGAGGTCGGCGACGACGACGTCGGCGCCGTGGGCGGTGAGCTGCTCGGCGTGCCCGTCCCGGTCGACCCCGACGACGAGCCCGAACGCGCCGGCCCGGCCGGCCCGCACCCCCGTCACGGTGTCCTCGACGACCACCGCCCGCCCAGGTGCGACACCGAGCTGGCGCGCGGCCTCCAGGAACGCGTCGGGTGCCGGCTTGGCCGCCAGCGGGTGATCCAGTGCCGTCGCACCGTCCACCCGGACGTCGAACAGGTTGGCGATGCCCGCGCGGCGCAGGATCGCGGCGCAGTCGCGGCTGCTCGACACCACCGCGGTGCGCAGCCCGGCCTCGCGCAGCTCCCTGACCCAGGCGACCGACCCGGGGAACGCCTCGACACCGGCGCGCTCGAGCTCGTCGCCGACGATCAGCCGCTCCCGGTTGCTCACCCCCCACACCGACTCCTCCTCGGGCCGCGCGTCCGGCGAGCCCTCCGGAAGCTCGATGCCGCGGGAGCTCAGGAAGTCCCGTACACCGTGATGGCACGGCCGGCTGTCGAGATGTGCGGCGTAGTCGGTCCGTTCGTCGAACCGGGTGGTGCGGGTGCCGTGCCCGGCGTCCCACGCGCTGAGGAACTCCTCGAACGTGCGCCTCCAGGCCGCCGCACGCACCGACCGGGTGGCGGTCAGGACTCCCTCGAGATCGAACAGCACCGCGTCGTAGTCGGTGTGGGTGACTGGACGGGACATGACGACCTCCCGCTGCCGCTCCGCTCGGCGCGGACTGCCGGTCGCACCCAGCGGTAGTCGTCTCCATCGTAGGCACGTCGGCGTCCCGGCCCGGGGCGGCGCCTCAGGGTCGGGTCAGGGGTGGCGCCGGATGCACCTCGGTGCCGTCGCGGGTGAGGGTGGGACGATGCATCGCTTCGCCGCACGGCTGCGCGCCAGGATGCCCGCCAGGTCCGGCAGCTCCCGGGTGGACCTGTGGGTCATGGCCGGGTCCGGGATCGCCACCGTCCTGCTCACCCGGTGGTTCCTGGCCACGGCCGGCTACCCGAAGCTCGGCGGCGGCGGGCTGCACATCGCGCACGTGCTGTGGGGCGGGCTGCTGCTCGCGGCCGGCCTCGGGATCACCCTCACCTTCCACGGGCGGCCGGCCCGGGTGGCCGCGGCCGTCGCCGGCGGCGCCGGGTTCGGGCTGTTCATCGACGAGGTCGGCAAGTTCGTCACCGAACGCACCGACTACTTCTACCGTCCCGCCGCCGGCATCATCTACCTGACGTTCGCGGCGCTGGTCGTCACCCTTGTGCGGTGGCGCGAGCCGGGGCACCGCACCCAGGACGACCGCACCGCGGAGGCGTTGCGGATCGCCCTCGACGGCGCCGGTACGGGTCTGACCGCGCAACAGCGCGCCACGGCGCTGCGCCTGGCGGAGCCCGGCGGGCGGGCGGTGGACGACGCGGTGGTGGCGCTGGTCGAGGCGCTGCCGCACCGGGACAGCCCGTGGGCGGGCCGCCGCCGGGCGGTCGCCGAGCTGGCCCGCCGCCTGGTGACCCGCCCGGTCGTCGCGGTCGCGGTCGCCGGCGTGTACCTACTGCAGGTGCCGCCGCTTGTCGGCGCCCCGATCGAGGCGTTCGCCGGCGACCTGCGGCAGACCCGCGAGCTCGGCGCCAGCATCGCGATGGTCGCCGCCGCGGCCGTGGCCGCCGCGCTCGCCGTGCGGGCCGGGTTCCTGCTGCGCGCCGACCGGCACCGGGCGCTGCGGCTGCTGCGCGCCTCGGTGCTGGTCGACCTGCTCGCCGGTCAGGTGTTCAAGTTCACCGCCCTGCAGTTCGACGCGACCGTCGGGCTCGGCCTGTCGGTGCTGCTGCTCGCGGTGCTGACGGTCGAGCTGCACCGCGCACCCGGCGCCGGGGCGGTGCCGCCCGGCGCCGGGTGACGTCGCCGGTCAGGCGGCCGGCGCGCCGCGCAGCATGTCGCCCCACCCGGCCTGGATCATGCTGGTGAACCGCCACTCGCCGCCGGTCTTGGCCATCACGTCGACGTAGCGCATGTGCTGCACCTGCGCCCCCGTGGTGACCGTGCTGTCGGTGATGACGACGGCCAGGTCGGCGTTGAGGAACACCGGCCGGCGGTGGTTGTCCAGCCGGGGGCGCGGCTCGCTGACGGCCATGCCCATCGCCTGCACGAACGTGTCGCGGTCCCACTGCTGGGTGACGCATTCGCCGGCGGAGTCGTTCGTGGTCACCGTCAGCGGGAACAGCGCCACGTCGGCCATGCCCTGGACGTCACCGCGCTCGGCGAGCGCGTCGTAGGCGGTGAACCAGTCCAGCAGCCGCGCCACGTCACGGTCCTCGGGCGCGTAGGCGGCGCTGGTGATGGGGCTCTGGTCGGTCAACGTCACTCCCTCGGGTCAGTTCTCTTTACACCGTAGAGAGTAACACACCGGCGCCGCGTCAGCCGGTCGGCCCGGGCGCCTCCGGCTCGCACGCGGTGGGGATCTCGACCGCGAGGCGGGTGCCCCGACCGTGCGGGCTGCTGAGGGTGATCGAGCCGCCGAGCGCCTCGGCGCGGTCCTTGAGGCCGACCAGGCCGGTGCCGCCGGCGAAGTCCGCGCCGCCGACGCCGTCGTCGCACACCGTGACACGCAGGACGGTGCCGACGACGTCCACGGTGACCGTGATGGTCGAGGCCTGCGCGTGTTTCGCGGCGTTGGTCAGCGCCTCGGCGACGATGTAGTACGCGCTGACCTCGACCCGCTCGGGCAGCCGCCCGACGGTGCGGATGCCGAGCTCGACCGGGACCGGTGAGCGGCGGGCTAGCCCGCGCAGGGCCGGCCCGAGCCCGCCCTCGGTGAGCATCCCCGGATGGATGCCGTGGGCGATCTCGCGGACCTCGTCCGCCGCGGCGGTGGCCGCGGCGACGGCCCGGTCGAGCTGCCGGCCGAGCGCGTCCAGCTGCGGCGGCACGTCCGCCTGCGCCGTGCGCAGCTGCAGCGCCAGCGCGACCAGCCGCTGCTGGGCGCCGTCGTGCAGGTCCCGTTCGATGCGCCGGCGGGTCTGGTCGGCGGTGGCCACGATCCGGGCCCGGGAGGTGGTGAGCTCGGCCCGGCTCTCGGCGTTGGCGATACCGGTGGCGAGGAGCTCGTTGAAGCCGGCCAGTCGCTGCTCGGCGTCCTCGTCCAGCCGATCGCGGCGGGCGGTGGCCACCACGGCACCCCAGAGGCGGCCCTCGACCAGGATCGGGCCGGCGATCACCGACTGGCGTCCGGTGGAGCCCGGCCGCGAGCGGTAGACGGCGTGGCAGCGCGCGGCGCGGCCGGTGACCTGGACCGCCGCCATGGCCGAGCGCGGGTCGAGTCGCATCCGGGTGCCGATCGCGGTGTGCGTGATGCCGAAGCCACCCATCACCGTCGCCTCGCCGGCCGCCTCGAACCGGATGACGGCCGTGCTCTCGGCGTCGAAGAGCGCGCCCACCTCGTCGGCCACCGCGGCGAAGACGGTGTCCGGACCGGCGCCCCGGGCGACGAGGGTCGCCACCCGCCGCAGCGCCGCCTGTTCGTTCGCGATGCGCCGGTAGTCGGCGTAGAGGCGGGCGTTGTCCAGGGACACCGCGAGCTGGCCGGCGATGAGCTTGACCGCGTCGAGCCGTTCGACGCTGAACGCGCCGCGGATCAGGCGGTTCTCCAGCAGCAGGACCGCCTGCAGGGTGCCGCGGTTGACGATCGGCACGGCCAGCATCGAGCAGCAGCCGAGGCCGGCGAGGTACGGGTCGCGGGCGAAGCGGTCGTCACGGGTGACGTCGCCGACGACCAGCGGCTCGCGCGCACGCTGGACGTACCGCAGCACGGACAGCGGCACCGCGTGCTCGTCGCCGGTGACGCGGACCGCGTCGACGCCCCCCGGCGCCGGTAGCAGCCAGTCCTGCCGTTCGCCGCTCCACAGCACCAGCCGCACCTGGGTGGCGCCGGTGATCGCGCCGAGCGCCCGGACCAGCTCGGTGTGCAGCCCTTCGACGCGGGTCTGCGAGCTCAGCGCCCGCGACGCGGAGAGGATGCCGAGCAGGTCGATCGTCCCCGTCGTGACCGAGGAGTGCACGCGGTGCGCGTCGCCGTGCCGGTCGGGCGGCGGGCGCAGGGTCGGGTACGCCCAGTCGAGCTGGTGGACCTTCGCGGTCGCGCCCCACGCGAGGTACTCCTGACGCGCCTCCAGCAGCAGGCTGTGGCCGGCGTGCTCGACGCCGTGGGCCAGGCAGAAGCGGCCGGCGTGCTCGGAGATCAGGGCGGCGTGCCACGGCCGCCCGCGCTGGACCGCCTCGTGCCGGGCGGCGTCGAAGGCGAGGGCCGCGACGTGGAAGTCGCCGACCGCCCACGCCTGCTCGGCCTCCACGAGCCGCACCAGGTGCAGGAAGTTCGCCGGCGCGTCCACGGCACGGTCGGCCAGCCACCGGGTCGCCTCGTCCAGCTCCGCCAGCAGCGCCCCGCGGTCGTCGCCGTGGCTGTCCCGGGCCTGCCCGGCGAGCGACAGGCCGCGCAGCAGGTACGCCAGCGCGGTCGGGTAGAGGCCCGGGGCCGCCGGCAGCAGCGGCATCGCCGCCGCCGTGTGTTGCGCGAGGCCGACCGGGTCGCCCAGGACCGCTGCCGCGAACGCCCGGTTGACGTGCGCGTGGAACAGCGCGAGGGGGTCGCCGGCGTACCGGGCGGTCGCCGCCTCCACGGGCGCGGGAGAGCACTCGCCGCGCAGCACGTCGGCCAGCCACCGGTAGGAGTCCAGCCACCAGCCGGACTGCTCGCTGCCGGTCCGGCGCATGAAGGCCAGCCCGGCCTCCACCTCGGCGACGCAGCCGTCCAGCGACGGCGCGGTGTCCAGCAGTCCCACGACGGTCGCGTAGTAGGTGAAGGCGCCGTGGGTGAGGTCGCCCGCCGCGAGCAGCCCCTCGCGGGCCTGCCGCCCGGTCTCGACGCTGTTCTCGAGCGGCTCGAACCAGCAGGATCTGAGCGCGTGCAGGAAGCGCACCTGCGCGAGGTCGGCCTCGTAGCCCCGGGCCTCGCCCAGCGCGAGGATCCGTCGCAGCACCCGGTACCCGGCGGCGAGGTCGCCGTGCAGCACCGCCACGGTCGCGGCGGCGCCGACCGGTCCGACGAGGGTCGGGCCCGGGCCGTGCTCGAGCCACATCCGCAGCGCCTCCAGGCTCAGCCGGCTGTACAGGTCGTAGTGCGCGGCGAGGTAGGCCGCCGTCAGCACCGCGGTCAACAGGTGGGTCGCGGCCAGCAGCGCGGGGTCGCTGATCTCGGAGCGGGTCAGCTCGTCGGCGCCGCCGGTGCGGTCCAGCCACCGGTACAGCTCGTCGAGCCCGCCGGGTGTCGGATCCTCCGCCGGGACGGTGACGCCGAGCTCGCGCAGCGCCGCCACGCCGAGGTCGATCGCCTCCCCGAGCCGGCCGCGGTGGGTCAGGCTGCGGACCTGCACGCCCGTCGCGTCGGCCCGGTCCATGACACCGGCGGTCAGGCCCTCGATCGCGCGGTACTCCTCGTCGGCCTCCTCCAGGCGGCCCAGGCCGTACAGGGCGGCGTGGCGGCAGGTGCGCACCTCGACGAGCGTGCCGGTGTCGCCGGGGTCGACCAGCCGCAGCGTCGCGGCCAGCAGCGCGGCCACCACCGCGTGGTCCCCGGCCAGCTGGGCCTGGCCGGCGGCGCGGCGCAGCAGCCGCACCACCCGGCCCCGCTCCTCGGCGTCGCCGACCGCGTCGACCACCGGCAGGTACTGCTCCGCCGCGACCATGAACAGCGCCGGGACGGCCGCCAGCCGTCGCGCCGTCGCCAGCCGCAGGGGCCGGCACCGCGGACCCAGCCCGCGCAGGACCACCTCGTGGACGCGGTCGTGGCGGAACCGCACCGTCGGGCGCGTCCCGGGCTCCAGCACCAGCAGGCCGTCGTCCAGGGCGGGCGCCAGCCGCTGCTCCGCCAGGTCCTCCGGCACGGCGGTCGCGGTGCGCAGCACGCCGAGCTCGGCCCGCCCGCCCAGGCACGCCATCACCTCCACCAGCTGCCGGGTCGCCGGTGGCAGCGCCCGCACCCGCGCGGCGAGCAGCCCGGCGACCTCGGACCGGCCGAGGCGCGCGCGCACGGCCGCCGCGTCCCACTGCCATCCGGCGGCCGAGACGCGCAGCACGCCGTCGCGGCGCAGCGCGTTGAGCAGCTCCACCGTCTCGTACGGGTTGCCGGAGGTGTACGGGTGGATCAGCTTGCCCAGACCGGTCGCCCGGGCCGGGTCCACGTGGAGCATCTCGGCGACCATCGTGACCGTGCCGGACACCGGCAGGTTGCCCAGCCGCAGGTGCCGCACCCCGGGCCGCTCCCGCCACCGCGCCAGCGGCGCCGCGAGTGTCCGGGCCCCGTCCGCGTCACCCGCGCGGTACGCGCACACCATCAGCAAGCCGTCGAGCCGCTCCGCCTCCAGCAGGAGCTCGATGATCTCCAGCGGCGACTGGCCCGCCCACTGCAGGTCGTCGACGAACATCACCACGGGGCGTTTCGGGGAGGCGACCGCGCGCATCACGTCCACCGCCAGCCGCTGCGCCCGCACGTGGGCGGTCAGCGGATCCCCCGGGTCGGGCACCCTGCCCAGCAGCGCGGCGAACTCCGGGGCCACCGCGGCCAGCAGGCCCGCGTTCGGCCCGACCGCCGCGAGGAGCCGTTCGTGCACCTGCGCCAGCTCGTGCTCCGGCTCGGCCAGCAGCAGCCGGCCCAACGCCTGGTACGCCTGGCGGAGCCCGTTGAACTCCATGTCCCGCCGGTGCTGGTCGAACTTGCCGGTGACGAACCAGCCGTTGCCGCCGGTCACCACCGGCCGCAGCTCGTCGACCAGCGCGGTCTTGCCGACGCCCGAGGCCCCGCCGATCAGCACCCCGCGGCACCGCCCGGCCAGCGCCCCCTCGAACGCCTCCTTGAGCACCGCCACCTCCGCGGCGCGCCCCGCCAGTCGCGACGGCGGCAGCAGCCGCAGCGGCACGTCGTGCTCACCGACCCGCAGCCCGGCGGCGGCACCGGGGCCGCCGGCGCGCACCCGCTCCAGGTCGGCGAGCAGGCCCTCCGCCGTCTGGTACCGGTTGTCCGGCTCCTTCTCCAGCAGGTGCATGATGATCCTGGACAGCGGCCCCGGCGGCGGCACCGGCACCCGGGCCAGGTGGTCGTGCGTGAGGCGCAACGGGTCGCCGGAGCCGAACGGCGGCGCACCCGCGGCCAGCTCGTACAGGGTGGCGCCCAGCGCGTACAGGTCGGCCCGGTGGTCGATCGACCGGCCGGTGCGCCCGGTCTGCTCCGGCGCCAGGTACGGCAACGTCCCCACGATCTCCGTGTGGTGGGTGAACCTCGGTCGCAGCTCGGCCAGGAACGAGGCCAGGTCGAAGTCCACGAGGCACGGCGCTCCGGTGCGGGAGACCACGATGTTCGTCGGCGCGATGTCCCGGTGCAGCACGCCCCGCCGGTGCATCCCGGCCACCGCCCGGGTCAACGCCACCGCCAGGTCGAGCAGCTCGCCGGCGGGCAGTGGCAGCGCCGTCCCGGTCAGGCTCTCGCCGCCGACGTCCGCCAGCACGACCGACCCCGGGAACGCCGGCGCGTCCAACAGCTGCGCCACGCCTTCGACGCCGCGCAGCCGCTCGAGGATGGCCGTCTCGTGCTGCGCCCGCCGCCGCGCCTCCGGCCCCAGTGGCTCCTTGCGGATGACGGTGCCACCACCGCAGACGGGCACCCGGGTCACCCGCGTACGTTCGCTCTCGTGCACGATGCCCGCCCGAGCCGCCGGACGCCGCGACGCCACCTCCCGTGCCGCCAGATCGCCGCCCGCTCCCATCCGGCACCTCCGGTTCCGGTAGGTCTAGTGCCCTGCTTACACCGATTTGACCGCAACGGCGAGCACCTCCGCGGGTGGACCGGGGCCGCCCGGCATCGATCGGCGAGCGTGGTTGCCCACCGCCCGGCATCGCCGGGACGTCACTCGCCGTGATGGCGCGTTGACGTTGTGGCGCCGACCCGCTTGCAAGTGCGCTTGCGGTGGCGCTTGAGGGGTCCCGCAAGCCGACCGCAAGTGCTCACCAAGTGCGCGCCGGCAGAGTGTGCACCATGACGAACACGACCACGTTCTGGGCCGGCCCGACCTTCACCGCCGCCACCACCGACGCCACCGACGCCTGACCCGCGGTCCGGGATCCGGCGCTCACCACATCGCGCCGACCGCCGCTGCCAGGGCGACCGCTGACGCCGCGGCACGGACGCGGTCCACGCGCAGCAGTGCGGTGATCCGTCCGGGATCGTGTCCGGTGCTGAGCCGTGCATGGGCCGGGGCCGCGGCGGCCGCGGTGACCGCGAACGCGACCGCGGTCGCGGCCAGCGCCAGCAGCGTCCAGGCGTCCGGGCCGGACCACAGCGCCCATCCCCCGGTCACCACCAGCGCGCCGTAGACACCGACGACGAGGCCGGTGATCGCCGTGGTGTGGGCGCGGTGCGCGTCCGGCCACTGCGCCGCGGGGACCCTCGCGAGGGCCGGATACACCACCGCCGTGACCGTCGCCTGGAAGCCGAAGTGGGCGGCGGCCGCCGCCAGCAGGGCCGCCTCAGAGGTCATCACGTCAGCAAGCGAATCACGCCGGACGGGCCGGCCGGGAGACGAACGCCTCGCTCGCGGGGGCTCCGGCGAGGTCCGCGATGATCTCGGCGGTCTCCTCCGGGTGGGTGATCACGGGCTCGGCGTACGTCGCGATCGGCTGAGCCTTGAGCCGCGGCCGCAGCCACGCGTGGTCAACGGTCCCTGGATGGTCCTGCGGGCCCGCCGGCCCTCGGACAGCTCAGACCTCGTCCCAGCGGAACCGCCACACCGCGATGGCGGACAGCACCACGGCGAAGCCCAGCAGGATGCCCACCTCGGGCAGGACGCTGAGCGGACCCTTGCCGCGCACCATGACGTCCAGCATCGCGGTGTTCAGGTGCCGCAACGGCAGGATCTCCGCGAATCCCCGCAGCCAGCCGGGGGCGTTGTCGAGCGGGAAGAACGACCCGGACAGGAAGGCCATCGGCAGCACGATCAGGTTCACCATCACGTTCGCCGCCTCCTCCGTCTTGGCGAGCGCGCCGGCGAGCAGCCCGATCGACAGGAACGACAGCGTGCCGGCGAGGATCACCACGATCGACATCCACCAGGCGTCGGCGAGGTGCAGCCCGAAGTACGGCAGGGACGCGACACCGAGGAAGATCGCGGTCTGTAGCAGGGCGACCCCGAGGCTCACCACGACGCGGGCGGTCACGATCGACGAGGTGCGCACCGGCGACAGCCGCAGGCGGCGCAGGATCTGCTTGCGGCGCCAGTTCACCAGGGTCATCGCCGCGCCGAACGTGGCGCCCGTCGCGATCGCCCAACCGAGCAGCCCCGGCGTGACGTACTGGATCGCCTTGAGCGAGGTGTCCTCGACCTGCCGCATGTCCAGCGCGACCTTCGGCGGCGCGCCGCCGGACTGCAGCGCGAGCTGGTTGAACACCGACCGGACGGTGGCGGCCCGCACCGTGTCGGCCGCGGAGTAGTGCACCACCAGCTGGTCGCCGCGCTGCTCGACGGCGGCCGCGATGTCGCCGTCCTTGACCTTCCTGACCGCGGCCGTGGCGTCGTCGGTCCTGGTGATGTCGAGCACCTTGGACAGTTCGGCCCGATCGTCGCCCTGGACGGCGTCCAGCACGGGCACCGCGCCGATCTGCTCGATCTGGACGCGCGGCGCGCCCTGGTCCTTGAACAGGCCACCGAACAGCACCAGGAACATGAGCGGGAACAGCACCGTGAAGAACAGCGCCGTACGGTCGCGGACGAAACCGCGCAGCATCGCCTTCGACAGGCTGGCGAACCCCCGTGTCATGCCCGGTACTCCCGTCCGGTCAGCTCGAGGAACACGTCCTCGAGGGTGGCCCCGGACACCGACAGGCCCTTGAGGGCGTTGCGCTCGGCGAGCGCGGCGAGCACGGGCGCCGGCGTCCGGGTGGCGATGCTGAGCGACACGGTGTCGTCTTCGACGGTCGCGTCGGGGAACAGGGCCCGCACGTCGCCCGCGGGCAGCACGCCGCTCTCGATGGCGATGCGGGTGGGCGCGTCGAGCCCGCGGACCAGCACCGCGGGCGGCCCCGAGCTGAGGATCCGGCCGCGGTCCATGATGGCGACCCGGTCGCACAGGGTCTCGGCCTCGTCGAGGTAGTGCGTGGTGAGCACGACGGTGCGCCCCTGCCCGTTGATGTCGCGCAGCAGGTCCCACAGGTTGCGGCGGGCCTGCGGGTCCAGCGCGGCGGTGGGCTCGTCGAGGAACACCAGCTGCGGGTCGTGGGCCAGCGCGCAGGCGATCGACAGCCGCTGTTTCTGACCGCCGGACAGGGTCTCGGAGCGTTCGTCGGCCTTGTCGGCGAGGCCCACGACCTCGAGCATGTCGTCGGCCTTGCGGTCCGGTACGCCGTACAGCGAGGCGAACGTGCGGATCTGCTCCCGGGCGGTGAGCCGGTCGAAGAAGGAGTTCGCCTGCAGCTGCACCCCCATGCGCGGCAGCAGCTTGGCGTTGCGCGGCCAGGGCGACTCGCCGAGGAGCCGCACCGAACCGCGGTCGGGTTCACGCAGACCCTCGACGATCTCCAGGGTGGTGGTCTTGCCGGCGCCGTTCGGTCCGAGGATGCCGAAGAACTCGCCGTCCTGCACCTCGAACGACACGCCGTCGACCGCCTTCAGGTCGCCGTAGGCCTTGTGGAGGTCCTCCACCACGATCGTCGCGGACATGAATGTCACTGTAACGATCATGAGTGTCCGCCGCTGCCCCGCCGCGGGCGCCGTCGCCCGCCGGCCGGGCGCGCGGGCCTGGTACCGCGTGCCGATGGTCGGCATCTGCTCGTCGATGCGTGGGCGCTTCGGCGAGCGCGGTTCGCACAGCCACCCGGCCGCCGCCGTCAGGACGGCGGGCAGACGGCGTGGGCGGCGGCCAGGATCTGTTCGGTGACCGGCGTCGGGTGCGAGACGAGGGTGAGGTGCGAGCCGCCCGGCACCTGCAGGATCCTCGCGTTGGCACGGCGGGCCATCGCCTGCTGCGACTCCGGCGTGATGATCTTGTCGGCGGTGCCGATGACGTACCAGGACGGGATCGTCTGCCACGCGGCGGCCTTCGACGGGGTGGTGAAGGCGCGCATCGTCGCCGGTCGCTGCCCGGCCCACAGGGTCGTCGCGAGCGGCTTGGGCAGGTCCTGGCCGAACGACTGCAGGAACACCGGCTGCTTGAGGTACAGCTCGGCGTCGCCGGACGGCGCGCCGGTGTACGGGACCCGGTCGTACAGCGTGGCGGGCTGCGCGCCGAGGGCGGAGGTCGCGCCGCTGAGCTGGGCGGTGGTCTCGCCGACCGCGGGTGCGGCGGCGTCGACGTAGACCAGTTGCCGCACGGCCGGGTTGTTCGCCGCGCCGTTGGTGATGACCGAGCCGCCGTAGGAGTGCCCGACGAGCACGACCGGCCCGTCGATCGTCTTGAGGAACGCGGCCAGGTCGGCGGCGTCGCCGGTGAGCCCGCGCAGCGGGTTGGCGAAGGCACGCACCACGTACCCCTCGCGCTGCAGCCGCTCGGTCACGCCGTTCCAGCTGGAGGTGCCCGCCCACGCGCCGTGGACCAGCACGACCGTCGGTTTCGCGGCGCAGGCAGCGGGTGCATTGCCCGCTGCCGCGGCGGTCGGCGGCGGCGGTTCGGCCGCGCCGATGACGCCGAGGCTGGCCACGGCCATCACCGTGGCGAGCGAGGCCAGTGCCGGGGTGCTGCGCAGTGTCTTCATGTCGTGCCTCCCGCTTTAGGCGGCGATCCCCGCGCGGTGCAGCCGGTGCAGGACGCCGGGGATGCCGAGGTCGTCGATCGCGAGGTCGGTGACGTCGTGCGGGTGTACCGCGGCGGCGAGCGCGGTCAGGACGCGGCCGGGCGGCACCTGCACGGTGGCGGGGGGCACGGTCATGCGGCACGGATCCGGGCGGGGTCCACGAGGCAGGCGCCGCCGGCGGTGCGCAGCACCAACCGGTCGGCGCCGGTGGCGAGCTCGGCGAGGGCGACGGCCCCAACAGCGGTCTCGATCAGGCAGTCGACCCGCACCGGCGCCGCGACGGCCCGCAGCGTGTCGAGCAGCGTGGCGGCCCAGCCGGCCGCGGGCAGCGGGTCGCAGCGCACGACCAGGTCCAGGTCGCTGGCCGCGGTGGTGACCGGCCGGCCGGTGGCCAGCTCGAACCCGGTGCCGCCGACCGGTCCCCAGTCGTGGCCGAGCCGGTCGAGGGCCGGCCGGAGCGCCCGGAGCGCCGCCAGCGTGGGGGTCCGGTCGGTGCCGGTGTCGTGCGGCCGCAGCTGCTCCGGGCGCACCACCCGGGACACGGCGGCGGCGGGGACCTGCGTCGCGTGCCGCTGGTGCCGGGCGGGGCCGCGCACGCCGACGGCGACGTGCCCGCGCGGTGCGGTGCCGCGCCGCACGACCGCCCACGGCGTGCCGGTGACGGACTCGGCGACCCACGCCGGTTCCGTGCCGGTCAGCACAGCGGCGGGGTCGGCGAGCCGCACCAGGTCGTGGGCGCGGGCGCCGCGCATCGCGGGTTCGACTGGGCTCATCGCTGGCTCCACTGGGCGCTCTGGGTGTCGCTGACGATCCTCGACGCCGTGCGGACCGTCGTGGCCCGGTCGGAGTGGAGGTGGTGCAACACGTCGGTCGGGCCGGTCGGGCGCGGGAGACGGCGGCGCGGACCGCTGTCAAGGGCCCAGATCAGGTCGTGGTCGCTCGCGTCGGCCTCCCGTCCGATGACGGCGGGGCCGTCCACGAACGGGAGGCCGATGCGCAGCTCCTGGGTGACGAAGCCCCGGGTGCACAGCCCGGTAGCGATGCTCAGCCCGTCGAATGAGCCGACCGACCCGGCGACGACGCCGATCTCGGGCGCGCGGCGCCGCAGCTCCAGCAGCGGGTCCGCCGGTGCGGCGGTGTCGAGGAAGATGGCCGCGGCGAGGGCGTCGCCGCTGCCGCCGGGTGACACCCCGCACCGTCGGCACAGCTCGTCGAGCCGGTCGAGCGCGGCGGATCCGGCGGCGGTGCCTGCGCCGCCGGCGCGCAGGACCGCGGCCGCGCCGGCGCGCACCGCCCGCAGCCCTGCCGGCCCGGCCCGGTGCAGCAGGCACGTGTCCTCGAGGCCGCTCATCGCAGCGAGCAGCGCTTCGGTGCGCCCCGCGCGGCGCAGCACCGGCAGCGCGACCCGCACCGTGTGCGGGAACCCGCGCCGGGCTTCGCCCACCGCGCCGGCCACGCCGTAGCGGCGCCGGGCGAGGGCGCCGTGCGACACCGGCCCGCCGGCCGCGGCCGGGTCGTCGATCGCGGCGAGGTCCGCGGCGAACCGGGCCGCGCCCGCGACCGTGCCGGTGGCGGCGAACCCTGCGGCGAGCAGGCCGAGGGCCCACAGGGCGCCACGGTGGGTGTTGACGCCGCCGGTGACGTCCAGCATCCGCCGCTCGCCGTCCCGGCCGATCGCGCCGATCTCCGCCCGCAGCCCTGGACCGGGCGGCAGCACCCGGGCGGCACCGGCGCACGCCGCGACCGGTCCGGCGAGCGCGTCGGCGGAGGCGAGCAGCATCTCCAGGGTCATGTCGCGGTGCGTGCCACCGCCGCGCCGGTCGACGAGCCCCGGCTTCGGCGTGTGCGACGCCTCCTCGCGCAGCGCCTGGGCGGCGAGCCGGCCGAGCCGCGCCGGCGTCACCGCGGTCACGGTGTCGACTGCCATGCCGTTCCCCCGTCTCCCGCGGTCTGTCCCTGCCGACGGAGTCGGTCACCAGGTCCGCGACTGCGCGGGTGGGTCGTGCCGACCGCCGGACCAGGCGACCGGGTCGCCGATGCTGCGCGCGAACTGCCCGACCAGGTCCACCCCGCCGACCGGGATGTCCACCCGCGGCAGCGTGGCCGGCACGATCACGGCCCGGTCGTCGAACGTGGTCGCCTCCGCGATCGTGCCGGTCGCCACCGTGCGGTCAGCCACCGTCTCGTTCATCGGCTTACCTCCCGTCAGGGGGTTCCGAGGCGTCGGTCTCCTACCGTACTGCGCGAATGTCGTTGCGCCACAGAGGTTCTCGTCATCGCGGGACCTCTGGCCGGGTGAGCATCATGGCTGCGTCCTTAGCGGGGAGGGTCGACCGATCACAGTGACCGAGACGTTCGACCGGGACGGAGGTTCGGCACCGGCGCCGCGGTGACCGACCGGACGCGCTCCCAGCGCTCGGCGATCCGGCCGCTGGGCACGTCGGCCGGCCAGCCGAGGGCACGGGCGCCGAGCAGCGCCGCCTGCAGCACGAAGCGGTCCTCGGCGCTGGTCGGGTCGTGCCCGGTGAGTTCCCGGATGCGGTGGAGCCGGTACGTGACGGCCCGCACCGACAGGTGCAGCCGGCGTGCGGTCGCGGAGGTGTTGCCGCCGCTCGTCGTGTACGCGTCGATGGTGTCCAGCAGCGGCCCGGCGCCACCGCGAGCGTCACGCAGCGGAGCCAGGACGGCGCCGATGAGGTCGTTGATCGCTTCCCGGTCGCGGAGCAGGACCCGGTAGATCAGCAGCTGGTCCGCCCGCACGATCCGGTCGCTCCGGTCCAGCCGGTCGGCCAGGTCCAAAGCGTCGAGCGCTTCCTCGTACGACCGTGTCACACCAGCGACCCCGGGATGCGTCCGGCCCAGCGCCACCCGAGCTGTGCGCGGTTGGGGCAGCGCCTCGATCTTCGCCGCGTCGGTGAGCACCACCACCACCATGCCACGCCGCGTCGTGACGAGGAACTCCCGGAGCCCGGCCGCGACGAGCGCCGAGGTGACCTGGGACAGGTACGGATCAGCGTCGCTGAACGGCCGCGCCCCGCGGACCACGGCGACCGCGTGTGCGCCGGTCACGTCGAGTCCGAACCGGTCGGCCCGAGCGAGCATCTCGATCGGATCCGCACCGCCGGCGAGCAGGTCGTCGACGAACTCCCGACGGTCCGACGCCTCGAGACGGACCGCGGACCGGCGGGCGGCGGAGTACCCCTCGCCCACCGCGACCATCGTGTCGTCCACCGCGTGCAGCACGATCTCACCGATCCTGCGGATCGCGTCACGCTCGTCGCTGCCCACCGCCGTCAGATGCGGCCAGGCCCGCCATGCGGCCGACAGGTACAGGTCGATCAGCGTAGAGAAGCCGACGCCATGGTCGGCGGCCCGCGCGGCCAGCGCACGGAAGCGCTGCAGGTCGTCCGCGCCCAGCCGCGACCCGGTGGCGCTGGCCTCGGCGAGGCGCGGCAGAAAGTCGCCGAGGAACCCCCCGTCCGCGGCGCCGGCCTCTTCGGCAGCCGCTGCGGCGATGTCCGCCCAGTCCACCATAATGGCGGTGCGCTGCCCGGTTTCCGGGCCTGATAACCCCGCGCCGGCGCGCTCGTCATGAACCGCCGGCCGTGGCCCCCGGCGACCGTGCCGTGCCGGGGGCGGGGGCGAGGGCGGGGGCGGGGCGAGCTGACCCGTGCGACGCTCAGGCTGCCAGCGCCGCACGGAGCACCGCCTTGGTCCGAGCCGACAGCAGCACCCGCGCCACCGGAGCTGGTCCCCCGCGACGGTCGGCCATCAGCATCACCTCATCGGCCACACCGGCGCCGGCATGATCCGCGACAAGAGCGACCCGGGTGCCGTCCATGCCGTGATCTCTGCCTGCCACCGCGACCCACTCGACGGTGGCGTAGACCTGTTCGGTCTGCACGGTCGGCGTGCGGCTGCCGCGGTCCGGCACGAGCACGGCACAGCTCAGGTCGACCGCGAGGCTGGCGGCCAGATCGCCGTCGCCGCCGTCGCGGACACAGACGACGACCGGCAGCGGTCCGGCCACGCCGGCCGGCAGGAAGGCGCGTACCCGGAACCGACCCGCCGGACCGCCTGAGACGATGACGTCCCTGCGCTCAACCGGGCGCGCCGGGTCGGCCGGCTGCCCGCGGACCGGAACTGCCCGACGCGTACGGGTGACACCACGCGCCGGCGTGGGCTCCGCGCTGACCGCGACGGTGTCCGGGGCGGCGGGCCGCGGCACGGACAGTCGCATCATCGTGGACATACCGGGTACCTCCCGGAGGCATTCGCGGCAACGGTCGTCGCCGCGAAGCGGACGGGATCCCGGAACCTGCCGTTGCGATGTCGATCCGGGGGGCGCCCGCCGGCGCCCGTACGGTTGCCGGCGGCGCCGAGGCGACCGGTGGACGCCCCGGGGACTTCGCGCGGCCCGGACGACCGCAGCACCTCGGCCGCGCCGTCCGGCGGGCCGAGGACCGCGACGGTAACGTTCATCTGCGCCGCCGCGGCGGCGAACCGCTGCACCTCGCGGACACCGGCCCCGTCCAGGTGGGTGACACCGATCAGATCGAGCTCGACGCGGACCGGCCGGTACCTTCGCAGCAGCCCGGCGAGCACGTCGCGCAGACCAGCGGCGGTGAGGACGTCGAGCGTGCCTTCAACGGCGAGACGGATGGGCTGCCGGTCGCGCGGCGCCGGTCCCACGGCCGACATCTTGACGAGGACCGTCTCGCCGGCCGACCTGACGTACAGCGGGAACCTGCCCGGCGCACCTGGTGTGGTTCCTGTCGGTTGTCGCATGTCTGCATGTACCTCCTTCTGCCTACCAGCCTGGCGTTCACCGGCACCGGCGACAGCAGCGCAGCCGGACAACAACGGCAGCGTCCGTTGCCGGAAGTCGGCAACAGACGCACCGGAGGTCTGCGGCCGACCCAGGCCGCGGCGGAGGCGGCGGTCAAGGCTCTCGCCCGCGTCAGGTCGCGGAGCGCCGGCGCGAGCCCACGACCAGGACCACGGCCGCCCGGCTCCGGGCGCAGCCGGTCAGGGCCCTGGCGACGGTCCCGGCTGAGGGCTGCCGGCGGACGCGCCCCGGCGGCGGCCGGGCGGGCAGCGGCCGGGGCGGGTTTTGCTCTAAGGTGCCGGGCATGTCGACAGGCGCCAAGGTCATGCAGATCCTCTTCATCATCGCCGGGACCCTGTGTCTCGGCATCGGCCTGCTGGGCTCCATGGCCGAGGGGGACGGCAAGATCACCGCCGCGTGGACGTGCTACCCGCCGAGCCAGTCGACGCCGCAGACGTGCAACGGCTCCACCCGCGACGGCGGCAAGGAGGTGCCGACCCAGTTCATCCTCACCGGCATCGGCCTGCAGATCGCGGCGGCGGCGTGCGCCATCGGCGGTCGCCGCGACCACGGCGCGCCGCCGCCGGTGCCGTACGCGGTGCCGGGCCAGCCCGCGTTCCCGCCCCGGCCGGTCATGCCGGGCAGCCCGGTGGCACCGGCGACGGGCCAGCTTCCGCAGCCCGGCTGGCCGTCCTGAGCCGCGCCGTCCTGAGCGGCACCGTCCCGCACCGCGCCGCGCGGTCCTGAGCCGAACGACGCCGGGCCGCGGCCGGTCGCGGTCAGGTCGCCGTCAGGTCGCGGTCAGGTCGCCGTCGGGCGTTCGCGGACGCGTTCGGCGATCGCGTGGCCCAGCTCCGCGGTCGTGCCGGTGCCGTGCAGGTCGGGGGTGAGCGGGGCGCCGCGCGGGCCGAGCGCGAGGACGTCCTCGACCGCGCCGAGCAGGTGCGCCGCCGCCTCGGGGTGACCGAGGTGCTCCAGCATCATCGAGCCGCACCAGATCTGCCCGACCGGGTTGGCGATGCCCTTGCCGGCGATGTCCGGCGCCGAGCCGTGCACCGGCTCGAACAGGCTCGGGTGGTCGCGCTCGGGGTTGATGTTGGCGCTGGGCGCGATGCCGAGCGTGCCGGTGCAGGCGGGGCCGAGGTCGGACAGGATGTCGCCGAAGAGGTTGCTGGCCACGACCACGTCGAACCGGTCGGGGTGCAGCACGAACTGCGCGGCGAGCGCGTCGATGTGGTACTTGTCGAGCCGCACGCCCGGGTACCGCCCGGCCGTCGCGGCGACCCGCTCGTCCCAGTACGGCATGGAGATGGAGATGCCGTTGCTCTTGGTGGCGGAGGTCAGGTGCCGGGCGGGGCGCCGGGCCGCGAGGTCAAAGGCGTAGCGCAGGACCCGGTCGACGCCGACCCGGGTCATGATCGTCTCCTGGAGGACGGTCTCCCGGTCGGTGCCCTCGAAGACCCGGCCGCCGACGCTGGAGTACTCGCCCTCGGTGTTCTCCCGCACGACGACGAAGTCGATGTCGCCGGGCTCCCGGCCGGCGAGCGGGCTGCGCACGCCGGGCATGAGGCGGCACGGGCGCAGGTTCACGTACTGGTCGAACGTCCGGCGGAACTGCAGCAGGCTGCCCCACAGCGACACGTGGTCGGGCACGACCGCGGGCCAGCCGACGGCGCCGAAGTAGATGGCGTCGTAGCCGCGCAGCGTCTGCTCCCAGTCGGCGGGCAGCATGGTGCCGTGCCGCTGCCAGTAGGCGGCGCTGGCGAAGCCGAAGGTGTCCAGGTGCAGGCGCAGCCCGAAGCGGTCGGCGGTGGCCTGCAGCGCCTCCAGCCCGGCCGGGACGACCTCGGTGCCGATGCCGTCGCCGGGGATGACGGCGATGCGGTGCGCGGTCACCGCGCGTCCCGCAGCGCCGCGAGCCCGCCCTGCGAGTCCTCCAGGGCGATGCGCTCCGCGGTGGCGGAGTCGCCCGCGCGGAGCGCCCGCACCAGGGCGCGGTGGCTGGTGTAGCGCTCCAGGCCGAACGTGTCGTCCTCGGCGACGCGCCGCAGCAGCAGCTCGCGGCGCTGCGGGCGGGAGAACACCCGGCTCTGCTCCAGCATCCGGATGAGCACCGGGTTGTGCGCGCACGCGTCGACGGTGTCGTTGAACTCCTGCATGGTGTCCAGCAGCGCGTGCAGGTGCCGGTCGGTCGGCCGGCCCTGGGCGCGCCGCTCCTTGAGCAGGATCAGCAGGTCGTCGGCCCGGTCGAGGATGGCGTCGAGCGCGTCGAGCTGCTCGGCGGTGGCGTGCCGGGCGGCGAAGCGGGCGACGAGCCCGCGCAGGCCGACCTCGACCTCGGCGAGGTCGTCGATGGCGGCGTCGCGGATCGCGGCGACGAGCACGGTGCGCGGGCCGATGCGTTCGATGAGCCCGTCGAGCTCCAGCCGGCGCAGCGCCTCACGGATCGGGGTCGGGCTGATCGCGAGCCGCTCGGCCATGCCGCGCTCGGTCACCTTCTCCCCCGCCGCGAGCTCACCGGTGGCGATGGCGGTGCGGACGTGGCGGTACGCCTGATCGGCGAGCGTCTCGGCTGGCATGCCCGCACTCTAGCGCATGCCACAACTAACTTGCTTGCGACCGTTGACGATTTTGCTATAGCAAAATAGCGTGACGCGGGCCACGTTGAGGAGGAACCGCATGGTCCAACCGAAGGCCCGCGACGGCACGGCCTCCACCAGGAAGATCACCTTCTACGTCGCTCTGGCGCTCTTCGCGCAGGAGTCGACCTGGAACTTCTACGACAACCAGGTGCCCGCCCTGCTGCGCGAGCACGTGACCAGCGCCGCCGTCATCGGCCTGCTGATGGGTGCGGACAACCTGCTCGGCATCTTCGTGCAGCCCTGGATCGGCAACCGCTCCGACAACACCCGCACCCGGTGGGGCCGCCGCATGCCGTACATCGCGGCCGGCATGCCGCTCGCCGCGCTGGTCTTCCTGCTGCTGCCCTGGGCACCAAGCCTGCCGGCCCTGGTCGCCGTCATGTTCCTGTACGCGCTGATCGCCAACAGCACCCGCCCCCTCGCCGAGTCGCTGGTGCCCGACTTCATCCGCCCGGAGCGGCGCAGCCGCGCGACCGCCGCCGTGAAGATCGCCACCTCCCTGACCATCATCGTCGCGTCGCTGATCAGCCTGCTCGTGGTGGACCGGCACCCGCGCGGCGCGTTCGTCATCCCCGCCGCCCTCATGCTGCTCGCCACCGCCGTGCTGGTCGCCAAGGTCCGCGACAGCCGGTCCGCCGCCTACCAGGCCGCCCTCGCCGAGGACGCGACCGCCGCGCGGGCCGGCACGCCCGCCGACGCCAAGGTGCCCTTCCGCCACGTCCTCACCGAGCTGCTGCGCGACCCCGACCGCCGCCGGCTCCTGCTGCTGCTCACCATCCTGCTGTTCGGCGGCGCCTGGTTCGCGTCCCGGTCGCTGATCACCTCGTACGGCATGCAGGCCCTCGGCCTGACCCGCGGCGAGGCCGGCGGGCTCACCCTGCCCAGCGGCGTCGCCTACCTGCTGGCCTGCTACCCCGCCGCCCTGGCCGCGGAACGGTTCGGGCGGCTGCGCACCATGGCCGCCGGCATGGCCGTCTTCGCCGCCGCCCTCGCCGCCGGCTCGCTCGTGCAGACCGCCACCGGCACCGTCGTGGTGTTCTGCGTCGCGGCCGCCGGCGCCGCCGCGTTCACCATCAACGCGATCGTCGCGCTGTGGAACCTGGCCCCGTCCAGCCGGGTCCTCGGCGCGTACACCGGCCTCTACACCGTCACCTGGTACCTCGGCGGCTTCGGCGGGCCCGCGCTCATCGGCGCCGTCGTCGACCTCACCGGCTGGTCGGGAATGCTGCTGGACATCGCGGTCCTCGCCACCCTCGCCGGCCTCGTCCTCGGACGCCTGCAGCGCCTGCAACGCCGGCACGCCGAGACCCCGGCCACCACCTGATCCGGAAGGACCCGATGCGGACCGTTCTCATCACCACCGACTACCTCGCCCCGGGCGACGAGGTCGACCGGTACCTCACCGGTCAGGGTTTCACCACCCGGCACGACCCGATGCGCGGGCCACGCGACCCGGAGCGGCTCGCCGCCGCCCTCACCGGCGTCGAGGGCGCCCTCATCGCCAACGAGCCCCTGTCCGAGCCGGTGCTGCGCCGGGCACCGCGGCTGCGCGCGGTCGTGCGGACCGGCGCCGGCTACGACTCCGTCGACGTCGCCGCCGCCACCCGGCTCGGCATCAGCGTCAGCAACCTGCCCGGCATCAACGCCAACGCGGTCGCCGAGTACACCGTCGCGCTGCTGCTGGCGCAGGCGCGGCGGCTCGTGCCGCTGGCCACCGGCGTCGCCGCCGGGCGGTGGCCCCGCGGCGACGGCCACGAGCTGCGCGGCAAGACCCTCGGCCTGATCGGCTGGGGCGCGGTCGCCCGGCGGGTGGCGCCCCTCGCCGCCGCCTTCGGCATGACGGTGCTGTGCACCAGCGGCGTGCCCGAGACGCTGCGCACCGGCGCACCCGCCCGGTTCGTCGACCTGGACGAGCTGCTGGCCGCCGCCGACTTCGTGTCCGTGCACACCGCGCTCACCGACCGGACCCGGCACCTCCTCGACGCCGCCGCGCTCGCCCGCATGAAGCCCGGAGCGCACCTCGTCAACACCGCCCGCGGCCCGATCGTCGATGAGACCGCCCTCGCCGAAGCCGTGCGCGCCGGGCGGATCGCCGGCGCCGCGCTCGACGTGGTGGACGTCGAACCGCTCCCCGCCGCCAGCGTCCTGCGCGGCGTCGACGGCATCACCGTGTACTCCCACATGGCCGGGCAGAGTGCCGAGGCCCGCCGCGCCGCCGGGCTCGACGGGGCCGGCGAGCTGGTCGCGGCGCTCGCCGGGCAGCCCCGTACCTCCGTCAACGCCCACCTGATCACCGAGCCCCGAAGGGACACCAGTGACCGCACCCCGTGAATCCGTCCGCATCCTCGTGCCGTGCGGCATGCTCGGCGCGGGCTTCCCGGCCGAGATCGTCGCCCGCGGGCTGGACCTCGGCGCCGACGTCATCGCCGTCGACGGCGGCTCCACCGACTCGGGGCCCTACTACCTCGGCACCGGCACCGCCAAGACGGCCGCCGCCGCCGTGGCCCGTGACCTGCGCCTGCTGCTGCGCGCCGCGGCCACGGCCGGCATCCCGCTGATCGTCGGCTCGTGCGGCACCGGCGGCACCGACAGCGGCGTGGACTGGGTCGCCGGCATCGCCCGTACCGTCATGGCGGAGGAGGCACTCGAGCTGCGCGTCGCCACCGTGTACAGCGAGCAACGGGCCACCGACCTGAAGGCGTATCTCGATCAGGGCCGCGTCCACCCGCTGCCGCCGGCCGGCGAGCTGGACCAGGCGACCCTCGACGGCTGCACGCACATCGTGGCGATGATGGGGCACGAGCCGATCGCCGAGGCCCTCGCCGCCGGCGCCGACGTGGTCCTCGCCGGGCGCGCCACCGACACCGCCGTCGTCGCCGCGGTCCCGCTCATGGCGGGCATGCCGGCCGGCCCCACCTGGCACGCCGCGAAGATCGTCGAGTGCGGCGCGCAGTGCACCACCAACCCGCGCTCCAGCGGGGTGTTCGCCACCATCGACGCCACCGGATTCACCATCGAGCCGCTCGACCCGGCCGTCGCCTGTACACCCACCTCGGTCGCCGCGCACATGCTGTACGAGACCGTCAACCCGTTCTCGATGCGGGAGCCGGCCGGCACGCTCATGGTCGCCGACGCCACGTACCGCGCCCTGGACGACCGGCGCGTCCGCGTGGAACGGTCCCGGTTCGAGCCCGCCGAGCAGTACACGGTCAAGCTGGAAGGCGCCCGGCGCACCGGGTACGAGACGATGTCGTTCACCGCGATCCGCGACCCGCACATCCTCGGCCAGATCGGCACGTGGGCCGCGCTGCTGCGGCGGGTCCTCGTCGAGCGGGTCACCCAGACGCTGCGGCTGAGCGTCGACGACTACGCGTTCGACATCCGCCTCTACGGGCACGACGCCGTCCTGGACGCCATCGACCCCGACACCCGCCCACCCCGCGAGGTCGGCGTGATGCTGCTCGTGCACGCCGCCGACCAGCAGACCGCCACGGCGGTCGCGAAGCTCGCCAACCCGCTCATGCTGCACCTGCCGACCCCGGACATGGACCACCTGCCGAGCCTCGCGTTCGCCACGTCACCCGCGGAGACCGAACGCGGCGCCACGTACGAGTTCGTGCTCAACCACGTGGTGGCCGTCGACTCCCCCACCGCCCTGTTCCGCATCGACGTGCCGAAGGACTCCCGATGACCGCCTCGCCGGCCCCACGTACCGTCGCCGACCTCGCCCTGGAGGTCCGTTCGAAGAACGCCGGCCCGTTCTGGGTGACGATGGAGCTGTTCATGCGCGACGCCGCCGGCTACGCGCTGGTCGCCGACCCCGCCTTCCTCGACGAGCACGTCGTGGCCCGCCTGTACGACGTCGACGCCGGCACCGTGCAGCTGTTCCGCCTGCCCGACCTGAACGTCGTGAAGATCTCCTTCCCGCGCCCGGTGCCGCAGGGCAGCCTCCGCGACCGCGACATCCACGCCGGCCAGCACCACGTGCCCCTCGCCCTGCTGCCGCTGCCGGTGGCCGCACCGACAGTCACCTCCCGTCGCGGGTGACGCTACGGTGACCTGATCACAGGAGGGGGCGTCATGGCGGCGTACAGCACCGGGCCGTTCGACAGCGACACGGCGCAGGACCTGCTCGAACGGTTCGCGGAGCTGACCGTGGCGCAGCGCCTCGAGCACCTGCGGCTGGTCTTCCTCGGCGGGCCGCGGGACCCAGGTGGGCCGTTCGAGCCCGTCGACCCGACCGAGGTGATCGCCGGGGCGGCGCTGGTCGCCCTCGCGCTGCCCGGCGGCGGGCGGGTGCGGGACACCCCGCAGATGGAGTTCGACGAGGAGGTCGCCGCGGCGGCGGTCGCCGGGCCGGACGCCGGCCTGGTCCGGCTCGCGCTCGACGCGACCCGCGCGGTGGCGGCCGACGACGCCTGGTTCGCCGGTTGGCTCGGCGCGGAGGACCGGGCCGCGTCGCGGCACACCGTCGCGGTGATCGTCGACGTGCTCGCCGGTCACGTCGCGGCGATGTCCGGCAGGCCCGGCGGCGCACCCGGGCGGGCGTGCTGATCAGCGGTTATGCTGCGACGATGGGAAACGCGTGGTGATCGCCCCCGCGACGGCCAAGCACCGTTGCTGGTCGTTCGACGATCAGCGGCAGTTCGAGGAGGCCGCCCAGGCGTTCCTGGCCGAAGGGCTGGCCGCCGGTGAGCGGATCTGGTTCTGCCGGGCCGGTGGCCCGGGTGGGCTGGCCGGCTGGCTCGGGCAGGCCGCGCGGGCACACCCCGGCGCCGTCGAGTACGTCCCGCTCGACACGGCGTATCCGACCGGCGCGCGGCTGGACCCGGCCGCACAGGTCGCGCAGTACTCGGCGGCGACGGACGCGGCGGTGACCGCGGGCCACGCCGGGCTGCGGGTCGTCGCCGACGGCACGCCGCTCGTGGGCACCCCCGACGAGCTGGCCGCCTTCGCCCGGTACGAGACGCTCGTGGACCGGTACATCGCCTCGGCGCCGATGCGCGCGGTGTGCGGGTTCGACCGGCGGCGCGTCGGTGACCGCGCGATCGCCGAGCTGGCCTGCCTCCACCCCGCCACCCACGGGGCGAACGTGCACTTCACGCTGCGGACCGGGCCGCACGGCGGGCCGGCCGCGATCCTGTCCGGGGACCTGGACCCGGCCGCGGACGAGCTCCTGCCGGCCGCGCTGGCCCACGTGCGGCCCGAGCCGACCGGCGGCAGCATCGTGTTCGACGCTTCCGACCTGCGGGTCTTCGACCACCGGGCGCTGCTGCACCTGCAGCGGTACGCCGAGCAGGCGCAGGCCGACGTGGTCCTGCGCACGTCACTGGTCACGGTCGGCAAGCTGATCGACCTGATCGGCGTCACGCATGTCCGGGCGGAGCCGGTGCGGTGAGGACCGGCGCCGCGGCCGGGCACACCGGCTACTTCCACGAAGCGGTCCGCTACGACTCCGACGAGCACCTCCTCGCGGTCGTGGTGCCGTTCCTGCTCGGCGGGGTCGCCGCCGGTGAGCCGACCCTGGTCGCGTTCGGTGACCGCAACGCGGCGCTGGTGCGTGCCGCGCTGCCGGCCGGGTGCCCGGTGTCGTTCCTCGGCGGCGGCGACGTGTACGCCCGACCGGCCGCGGCGATCCGCTCGTACCGCAGCCTGCTCGCCGGGCACGTCGCCGCCGGCGCCGGGCAGATCCGCATCGTCGGGGAGCTGTTGCCGGAGCACTTCGGCGCCGCCTGGGACGCGTGGTCGCGGTACGAGTCGGCGATCAACCACGCCTACGACGAGTTCCCGCTGTGGAGCATGTGCGCCTACGACGAGCGCGTCACCCCGCCGGCCGTCCTCGCCGACGTCGACCGTACCCACCCCCGCACCGCCCGGCCGCGGGACCGGCACGAGCCCAACGCCGGGTACACGCCGCCTGAGGAGTTCCTGCTCGAGAACCGCCCGTACGTAACGGACCCGATCCAGCACGGCGCGCCCGCCGCCGAGCTGCTCGACCCGTCGCCGACGCGGGCCCGCGAGGCGGTCCTCGCCGCCGAAGGCGGTGCCCTGCCCGCCGGGCGGATCGAGGAGCTGCTGCTGGCCGTCACCGAGGTGGTCAGCAACGCGAGAGTGCACGGGCAGCCGCCGGTACGGATGCGGATCTGGACGGGTGAGGGCCGCCTCGTCGTCACCGTCGAGGATCGCGGACCGGGGCCGAAGGACCCGTTCACCGGGCTGCTGCCGGTCACCAGCACCACCTCCGCCGGGCTCGGGCTGTGGATCGCGCACCAGTACTGCGACCACGTCGGCCTGCGGCGGGGGCCAGGCGGCTTCACGATCCGGCTGACCGCCGGTCCGCCGCACACCGGCTGAGGACACCGGCGACGTTCAGCCCGACCGGCCACAGCACCACGACGGTGAGCACCCGCAGCCACGCCCGCGCGTCGAGGTCACCCGACAGCAGGTGTCTGGCCGTCGCGTACGGGGTCAGCCACTCCCTCAGCCCGCCGGCGGCGCCCAGGGCGAGCCACAGCAGCAGCGGCAGGAACGTCGCCAGGAACGCGACCGGCACCGGCCGCAGCAGCAGCCCCAGCCCGGCCCCGACGAGCTGGGCGGTCACCTGTACCAGCACGCCACCCACCACGACGAGGGCCGCGTGCCGCCACGGGTGCGGCCCGGCCGCCGCGAGCGCGCAGGCCGCGGCCCCGAACAGGCCGACGGCGGCGGCCACCAGCACCGCCGCCAGCAGCGTCGGGCCGAACGGCGCCGCGGCCGGTGCCCGGCGCACGTCGCGGACCAGCAGGATGCCCAGCAGCGGCAGCAGCGCCGACATCAGACTCTGCACCGGCTCGCTGAGCGCGGCGAACGTCCGGTCCTGCGGTGCCGCGCCGGCACCGAGCGCGGCGGCCGCCGCCGCGCCCAGCAGCAGGGTCACCGCGATCAGCCACCGCCGGGCGCGCGTCCCGGCGCACTGGCGCAGCGCGGCGCGCCAGGTCGTGTCGTTGTCCACCTTGTCCACGGTGGGAGCGTGCCGGCGGCGGCGCCGCCCGCGCATCGGCCGATGTGCGTGCCCCGGCCACGACTTTGGTAGGTCCCGCCGGCGGGGCGGACCTCGTAGGCTTCGGCGCATGTCGGCGCTGCTGTTCGAACTGCTCGTGCCGCAGCCGGCGGGCGGGCCCGGGTCGGCGCGGCGCGACCGGGTCGCCGACGCCGTCGCGGTCACCGTGGCCGCCGCGTACGGCGCGGCGATGGTGCCGCTGGGCGACGCGACGAAGCCCGGCGCGACGATCCCGTGGCAGCTCGACGTGGCGATCGGCGCGGTGTGCGTCCTCGGCCTGCTCGCCCGGCGGCGCCGGCCGCTCGCGGTCGCGCTGGCGCTGCTGCCGTTCGGGGCGGTGTCGGTCATGGCGACCGGCGCCGTCACGATCGCGTTGTTCACCGTCGCCATCCGGTACCGGGGTGCGGTCGTCGCCTGGCTCGGCGTCGCGAACGTGGCCACGGCCGCCGGGTACTTCCTGCTGCAGCACGACCCGGCGTTCCCGCTGTGGGTGGATCTGCTGCTGCGGTCCGTCGTCACGGTCGCGGCCGTCGGATGGGGGCTGTTCGTCCAGGCGTACCGACGGCTGACCAGGTCACTGCGCGACCACGCGGCGCGGCTGGAGGCGGAGCAGCACCTGCGGGTCGAGCAGGCGCGCCTCACCGAACGGACCCGCATCGCCCGGGAGATGCACGACGTCCTCGCCCACCGCCTGTCGCTGATCAGCCTGCACGCCGGCGCGCTGGAGGTGCGCACCGACGCCGGCCCGCACGAGACGGCGGCCGCCGCCGGCGCGATCCGGACCAGCGCGCACGCGGCGCTGCAGGAGCTGCGGACCGTCGTCGGCGCCCTGCGGCAGGGCACGGCGAGCCGCCCCGAGCCGCCGCAGCCCGGCCTCGGCGACCTGCCGGAGCTGCTGGGCACCGCCCGCGCCTCCGGCATGACGGTCGGGTACGCCTGCCACGTGCCGGTCGACGGCCCGGCGGTGCTGCTCGGGCGCACCGTGTACCGCTGCGTGCAGGAAGCCCTCACCAACGCCCGCAAGCACGCGCCGGGCGCCCCGGTCGAGGTGCGCATCGACGGCGGCCCCGGCGGCGACCTGCGGGTCACGGTCACCAACCCGTGCACCGCGACCGGCCGGCCGGCGATCCCGGGCGCCGGTCTCGGCCTGGTGGGGCTGCGCGAGCGGGTCGCCCTGGCCGGCGGCCGGGTCGAGCACGGCACCGACGGCGGCACCTTCCGCCTCCAGGCGTGGCTGCCGTGGCCGGCGTGACCCCCGGCCGGCCGATCCGGCTGGCGATCGTCGACGACGACCCGCTCGTACGCGCCGGGCTGCGCTTCCTCATGGGCGGCTCACCCGACATCGAGGTCGTCGCGGAGGCCGGCGACGGCGCCGAGGCCCTCACCGCCGCCGATGCCCACTGGCCCGACGTGATCCTCATGGACATCCGCATGCCGCGCCTGGACGGCCTGATCGCCACGCGACGCATCCGCAGCCGGCCGTCACCGCCGCAGGTGATCGTGCTGACCACGTTCGACGCCGACGAGTACGTCCTGGAGGCGCTGCGCGGCGGCGCCAGCGGCTTCCTGCTCAAGGACACCCCGCCCCGCGACATCATCGCGGCGGTCCGCACCGTCGCCGCCGGTGCGGCCATCCTGTCCCCCACCGTCATCCGCCGCCTCATCGACCACGTCGCCGACCCGCACGCCGGCCCGCGGCGGGCCAGGGCCCGCGCCCGCCTCGCCGCCCTCACAGAGCGGGAGCACGAGGTGGCGCTCGCCCTCGGCCGCGGGCTGTCCAACGCGGAGATCGGCGCCGAGCTCGGCATGAGCGTGCCGACCGCGAAGGGGCACGTGTCGCGGCTGCTGGCCAAGCTGAACCTGAACAACCGCGTCCAGGTGGCGCTGCTCGTCCACGACGCGGAGCTGTCGCGCTGAACCGGCGCTGACGGCAACCGCGACCCGGTCGCCGTGCGGTTGCGACGACGACCGGGGGCGGCGGCGTTACTTGACGTTGATGTACAGCTGCAGGTCCCACTGCTGGTTGGTGCCGTCGTGGCAGGCGAACTGGTTGGCGACGACGGAGTCGGCGGTGCCGCTGAACCCGATCTCCAGGCACTTGCTGCTCCACCAGTTCACCAGCCGGTATCCGGCGCCGTACGGCTGGATGATCCACAGCTGGTTGGAGCCGTTGTGGCAGAAGAACTGGTTGGCGACGTTGAAGTCGGCGGTGCCGCTGAACCCGATCTCCAGGCACTTGCCGCTGTTGATGTTGACCACCCGGTGCAACCTGCCGGGCTGGAAGGCGGTCAGCATCGCCGCCGCGGGCCCGGCGGCCCGGACGGTGGGCGGCTGCGCCGCCGAGGGCGTGGCGACCAGCGCGAACAACGTGGCCAGCAGGAAAGCCACCGTGGCGATCACGGTGCGCCGTTTCCGATCTGTGCGGCTGTACATCTCTGCGGTTCTCCTCTTCGGTGTCGGCGATGGCAGGAGCCCGGGCGGCCGTGCCGGCCGGCCCGCGGCGCCCGGACGCCTCACTGTCGAAGGGCGGAGGCGCTGCTGGGAACGCAGCTGGGCAGAATCCGTACAGGACCGTACATGGACGTTGGGTACAGTGATGACCACCCGACGTGACCTCGACGCCCACCCGCCGCAGGGAGGCCGCCACCATGACGGAGCCGGTGCCGTTACCCGAGGACCGGCCGGATCCGGACCGCGTCACGCACCGGGAGGACTTCGGCCGGGAGCTGACGCTGCTGCGGGAGCAGGCCGGGCTGACCGTCCGCCAGGTCGCCGGCCGCAGTGGCAGCTACCGCAGCCACAGCACCATCGGGGACTGGTTCGCCGGGCGGGGCCTGCCGTCGACGTCGTCGCGTGCGCTGCTGGTGCGGGTGCTGGCCGCCTGTGGGGTCGAGGAACCGGTCGCGGTGGCCCGCTGGCTGCACGCGTGGCAGCGCAGCCGGCGCACGACGGGCCGCCGGCCGAACGGTCCGGAGCCGTACCGGGGGCTGGCGAGCTTCCAGCCGGAGCACGCCGAGTGGTTCTTCGGGCGCGAGGCCCTGACCGCTGAGCTGGTCGGCCGCCTCGCCTCGCCCGATGCGGCCTGCGGCGGCATCCAGGTGGTGGTCGGCGCCTCCGGCTCGGGCAAGTCGTCGCTGTTGCGCGCGGGCCTGATCCCCGCGGTGCGCCGGGGGCAAGGGCTCGGCGACGGGTGGTCGGTGGTGCTGTTCACGCCGGGTGCCCGCCCGGGCGACGAGCTGTCGGCACGGCTCGCGGCGGCCGGTCGGCCGGTCAGCCGCCTCACCGACGCGGCCGGGACCGCCGTGGACGTCGGCCCGGACGAGCCCCGCCTGCTGGTGGTGGTCGACCAGTTCGAGGAGGTGTTCACCGAGTGCGCCGACGACGGCGAACGGCGCCGGTTCATCGCCATGCTGTGCGCGGCCGCCGGCTCGGCCGCGACGCGGGTCGTCATCGGGCTGCGCGCGGACTTCTACGCGTCGGTCCTGCGCTATCCCGAGCTGGTCGCGGCCGTGCGCACCAACCAGCTGACGGTCGGGCCGATGAGCGCGGCCGAGCTGCGCCGGGCGATCATCGAACCGGCGCGCCGGGCCGACGTCGAGGTCGACGAGGGCCTGGCCGAGCTGCTGATCCGTGAGGTCACGCCGGCCGGGACCGGCGGACCGGACACGCTGGAGCATCAGACCGGCGTCCTTCCGCTGCTGTCGTACGCGCTGTACGCCACCTGGCAGCACAGCCGTGACCGGCGCCTCACCATCGCCGACTACCGGGACGTCGGCGGGATCGACCGGGCCGTGGCGGCCGGCGCCGACGCGGTGTACGACGCGCTCGACGAGCCGCGGCGCGAACTGACGCGCCGGCTGTTCCTCAGCCTGGTCCACGTCGCTCCCGGTGCCGTCGACACCCGCCGCCGGATGACGCCCGCACAGCTGCACGCGGAGTGCGGCGGGGCACCGGAGCAGGTCAGCGAGGTCCTCGACGAGTTCGTCGACCGGCGGCTGATCACCATCGACGGCGACGTCGTGCAGATCAGCCACGAGGCGCTGCTGACCGCGTGGCCGGTGTTACGCGGCTGGCTGGAGATCGACCGCGCCGGCCTGCTCACCGAGCGCCAGCTCAACGAGGCGGCCGCGGCCTGGCGGCACGAGCGGTGCGACCCCAACGCCCTGTACCGGGGGGCCCGCCTCGCCGCGGCGCTCGACTGGCGGCGCGCCGCCGGCCCGCACGCCGCGCCCGGTCCGGTGGCCCGCGAGTTCCTGGCCGCGTCGATCGCCCGCGAGCTCGCCGAGCAGCGGGCCGCCCGGCGCCGCGCCCGCAGCCTGCGGCAGCTCGTCGCGGCACTCACGGCGCTGCTCCTCGTCGCCGCGGCCACCACCCTGCTGGCCGCGCGGGCGCAGCGGATCGCCGACCGGCAGCGCGACGAGGCCGTGTCCCGGAAGGTCGCCGGCGAGATCGACTCCCTGCGGGTCGACAACCCCGCGCTGGCCAACCAGCTGAGCCTGGCCGCGTACCGCCTGTCGCCGACCGTCGAGGCCCGCGGCCGGCTGCTCAGCGCGTTCGCCACGCCGTACGCCGTCCGCCTGACCGGTCACACCGCATACGTCCACAAGGTCGCGTTCAGCCCCGACGGCCGGGTGCTCGCCACCGCCGGCAGCGACCACACCGTGCGGCTCTGGGACACGACCACGGTGCACCGCCCGGCTGTGCTGACCGTGATCGCCGCCCACCCTGAGCCCGTGGCCTCCGTCGCGTTCAGCCCGGACGGCCGGACCCTGGCCACCGGAAGCAGCGACCACACCGTGCGCCTGTGGGACGTCGCCGATCCCCGCCACCCCGCCCCGCTGGCCACGCTCACCGGTCACACCGACACGGTCTACGCGACGCAGTTCAGCCCGGACGGCCGGACCCTGGCCTCCGCCGGGGGCGACCACACCGTCCGGCTCTGGGACGTCGCCGACCCTCGACGCCCGACCGTGCTCACCACGCTGACCGGTCACCGGCAAGCCGTCTTCTCGGCGGTGTTCAGCCCGGACGGTCACGCGCTGGCGACCGGCGGCGGCGACCGTACCGTCCGGATCTGGAACGTCACCGACCCGTCGCACGCCACCGAGTCGGCCCGGCTCCCCGGGTACAGCGACGTCGTCGGCGCGGTGGCGTTCAGCCCCGACGGCACCGTCCTCGCCGGCGGGGGCGACGACCACACCGTGCGGCTGTGGAGCGTCGCCACCGCGACCCCGCTGAGCACCCTCACCGGCCACACCGGTCTGGTGTACTGCCTGGCGTTCAGTCCCGACGGACGCACGCTGGCCACCGGGGGCGCCGACAACACCGCACGGCTGTGGAGCGTGGACAACCCTCGCCACCCCACACCGACGACGACCCTCGTCAGCCACGTCGGGGACCCCATCGACACCAGCACGATCGCGACGCTGGCGTTCCGCCCCGACGGGCGGACGCTGGCCACCGGCAGCTTCGACTTCACCGTGCGGCTGTGGGATCTGCCGGGTCCGGCGCCGACCGGGCGCAAGGGCGTCGTCCGCCCGATCCGGGCCGGCCCGGACGGACGGAGCCTGCTCATCGGCGTCGACCGGATCTGGATCGACAGGACCTGGACCGTGCGGCGGTGGACGCTCACCGGCCGCGACGACCTCACCGACCTCACCGACCTCACCGATCCGGTCGACGTCCCGATGGACGGACCGATGGCGTTCAGTGCCGACGTCCGGCTGCTCGCGACCGCGACCGCGGACGCCGTCCGGCTGTGGGACCTGACCGACTCCCGTCAGGCCGCCGAACTGGCCGTCCTCCCGCTCACCGGCGCTGCCGACGACGTCTACCTGCCGGCGTTCAGCCCGGACACCCGGCGGCTGGCTGTCGTCGGCGCCCGCGGACGGGTCGCGCGGCTCTGGGACCTCACCGATCCTCGCCACCCGGTCCGGTCGGCCGAGTTCACGATGACCGGCCACACGAACTCGATCAACGCGGTGGCGTTCAACGCCGACGGCCGCCTCCTCGCCACCGGCGGCGCCGACCACACCGCCCGGCTGTGGAACCTGGACGATCCCCGCCATCCCTTCGAGTCGGCCGTGCTCGTCGGGCACACCGACGAGGTCGACGCGGTGGCGTTCAGCCCCGACGGGCACACCGCCGCCACCACGAGCCACGACCGTACGGTCCGGCTCTGGGACGTCACCGATCCGCACAGGCCGGTCGCCCTGGCGACGCTGAGCGGGCACACGAGCTTCGTCGGCCACGCCGCCTTCAGCCCCGACGGCCGGACCCTGGCGACCGGCAGCGGTGACCACACCGTGCGCCTGTGGAACGTCGCCGACCCGCGCTCACCGGCCGGATCGGCCGTGCTGACCGGCCATACCGACGCCGTGAGCTCGGTGGCCTTCACCGCCGACGGCCACCACCTGGCCACCGGAGGCCCGGACGGCACGGTCCGGCTGTGGGACGTCAACCCGGCCAGGGTCGCCGCCAGGGTGTGTGCCAGTGCCTACCCGCGCCTCACGCCATCCGAGTGGGACGCCTACTTCCCGGGACTGCCGTACCGGCCTCCGTGCCCGCCGTGACGTCCGGGGAGCCGAGCGGCGCAGTCATGCCGTTCGGCACATGGTCCGCGGTCGACACCGCCGAGGTACCGGCGCTCATCCGGTGCCCGGTCACCCGCGAGGGTTCCGTCATTCGTTAGTTGACGCTAACGTTAGCAGCGACTAACGTACTGCGCATGCGGGACGCGGAGGATCAGGTCGACGAGGCGTTGCGGGCCATCGCAGAGCCGCGGCGGCGCTCGATCCTCCGGCTGGTCGCCTCCGCCGAGCTGGCCGCCGGCGAGATCGCGGCCGCGTTCGACGGGGTGACCCGCACGGCGATCAGCCAGCACCTCGCGGTGCTCAAGAGTGCCGGGCTCATCGACGAGCGCCGGGACGGCACGCGCCGGCTCTACCGGGCCCGCCCGGAAGGGCTGGCCGGGCTGCGCGAGTTCCTCGACGACATGTGGGGCTCGGCGCTCGGCCTCGCCAAGGACCTGGTCGAGGCCGACCGGGCCCGGCAGCACGGCAGCGCGGGAGGCGGCGATGGCCGAGCGACCGGCGCCGCCTGACCCGCACCGCCCGGACCCGAGACCCGACCGGCCGCCGGTCACCGCAGCACGGCGGCGCGCCGTCGCGATGTGGCGGGCCGCGTTGCGCACGTTCCAGCACCACGTGGAGGACAAGGATGACGACCGGCGAGCCTGACAAGGTCGTGCCGCTGCGCGGCCGTGCCCCGATCCGGCAGACGATTGTGATCCGCAGCGACATCGAGCACACGTTCACCGTGTTCACGCGGGACATCGGCCGCTGGTGGCCGACGCAGCCGTTCTCGCTCGGCACGGGCAAGGTCGTCGACGTACGGCTGGACGGCCGGCCCGGCGGTCGCGTGTACGAGCTCTGGGCCGACGGCACCGAGGTCGACTGGGGCGAGATCCTCGTCTGGGAGCCGCCGGCGCGGTTCGCCATGACCTGGACGACGCTGCCGGTCGTGACCGAGGTCGAGCTGCACTTCCGCGCCCTCGGCCCCGCGGTGACCAGGGTCGAGCTCGAGCACCGCGGCTGGGACCGCCTCTCCACCGAGCAGCTCGCCGCGGTCGTCGACATGTCCGCGCAGTACGGCGGCTATGAAGGCGGCTGGACCCGAATTCTTGCCGAGCTGCGAACCGCAGCAGAAACCATCGAGGAGTCCGCATGACCCGCGTCCTGGCCCAGGCCGTCCACTACCCGCACCCCGAGCACCACGCCGACCTGGTCGCGGCGATGCAGGGCAACTACGCCGCCACCGCCGGCCTGGAGGGCCTGGAGTCGATCGGCGGGTTCGAGGACACCGCCGGCGGGCGGCTCGTCGCCATCTCGCTGTGGTCGTCGATGGAGCACTTCCAGGCCGGCATGGCCGTGCTGGGCGCCGCGATCGCCGACGTGCCGTTCCACCTGTGGGAGCGCCGGCCCAGCGAGATGACGGTCATGCCCGAGATCCCGCGGCCCTGAGCGGCCCTTCCCGCTCGAACGGTCAGGTCGAGCGCTCGAAGATCAGGTCGAAGTCCTTGCGCCAGGTGACCCCGGCGTCCTGCGAGGCGTCCCAGTGCCCGTCGATGCGGTCGGCGGTGACGGTGGCGACGAACCGCTGGTGGAAGTCGGGGTCCTCGCGCAGCATCACCCACTCCCCGCCGGCGAACGTCGTGCGGAACACCCGCGACGTCGGCCGCGGGTCGTGGTAGAGCGTGACGAGCTGCCCGTTGGCGTCACTGCGGCCGAACATGAAGTGCCACATGTGCTCCCCGTTCAACTCCGCCCGCAGCTCGACGAACGCGTCGCCGATCCACCGCGCGGTGGCGCTGCCGTGCTGCTTCGTGCCGGGCGGCTCGAGGAACCACGCGTCGGCGATGGTGAGCTTCCACTCGCCGACCAGCACGTCCAGGGCCTCGACATCGGGGTTGCGCATCGCACGCTCCTTCCAGAGATGCCGGCACCCACCTTACGGTCCCACCGGCACGAGCGGGTGGTGCAGGCGGCCATGATGCGTCGACCGCGCCGGGCGGGCTGTGCCATGCTCCATCACACCCGCCGATGCCGCCGGAAAGGGGACCGTCATGCCGACGCTCGACCGACGGGACGACGTGTTCGTGCTCGACCTCGGTGACGGGGAGAACCGGTTCCACCCCGACTGGGTCGCCGCGGTCGGGGCGGCGCTCGACGAGGTCGGCGGCGCCGGCGGGCCGCGGGCGATGGTCACCACCGCCACCGGCAAGATCTGGTCCAACGGGCTGGATCTCGACTGGCTGGGCGGCAACCCCGAGCGGCGGCAGGACTATGTCGTGTCCGTGCAGCAGCTGTACGCGCGGCTGCTGGCGCTGCCCGTCATCACCGTCGCGGCGGTGCAGGGGCACGCGTTCGCGGCCGGGGCGATACTGACGCTCGCCCACGATCTCAAGGTCATGCGCGCCGACCGGGGGTACTGGTGCCTGCCCGAGGTCGACCTCGGCATCCCGTTCACGCCGGCGATGTCCGCGCTGATCCAGGCGCGGCTCGGGCCGCAGGCGGCGCACGAGGCCATGGTGACCGGCCGGCGCTACGGCGGCACCGACGCGCAGCGGCGCGGCATCGTCGACCACGCCGTCGCGCAGGACGCGGTGGCCGGCACGGCGGTGGAGCTCGCCCGGGCCGGCGCGGCGAAGGCCGGCGACGCCCTCGGCGTCATCAAGGCGCGCCTGTACGCCCCGGTCCTGGCCGCGCTGCGCGACACCGCGCACCCGCTGGGGTGAGGCGGGTCGGGAAGGCATCGCGGAAAACCGTTATCCGCGGGAGTAACGAAAAGTCGGCAATTGAAAGTTTCATCTGCGACGGCGCCCTTATCCAGGTATTCCGCATTGGCGTTGAGTAACGGCGATAAAGGCTGCGACGCTCCTAGCAGATCAGCGGGACCGCTGATGTGAGCGCTCACGTGCGTGGCGCCCACGGCGTCGGAGCCGGCCGCCGACCGGCTCCGGCGGCCGGTCCCGCCACACATCGTGGAAGGAACACCATGTCCCACAGACCGACACCCCGCCGGGTCCGGCTGCGCGCCGTCCTCGCCCTCACCGCCGCCGGCGTCATCGGTGCGGGCGCCGCGATCTTCTTCAACGGCTCCGCCAGCGCCGGCACGACCCTCGGCGCGTCCGCCGCGGAGAAGGGCCGCTACTTCGGTACGGCGGTCGCCGCCGGCAAGCTCAGCAACAGCACGTACACCGGCATCCTCGACCGCGAGTTCAACATGATCACGCCCGAGAACGAGATGAAGTGGGACGCGACCGAGCCGTCGCAGGGCCAGTTCCGCTACACCTCGGCCGACCAGATCGTCGCCCACGCCCAGGCCCACGGCCAGCGGATGCGCGGCCACGCGCTCACCTGGCACCAGCAGCAGCCCGGCTGGGCGCAGCAGCTGTCCGGCACCGCGCTGCGCAACGCGATGATCAACCACATCACGAACGTCGCCGGGCACTACAAGGGCAAGATCTACGCCTGGGACGTGGTGAACGAGGCGTTCGCCGACGGCGGCTCCGGCGGCCGGCGGGACTCGAACCTGCAGCGCACCGGCAACGACTGGATCGAGGTCGCGGACATCTCCGGCAGCAACCAGGCCACCGCCTACGCCAACGTCGTCAAGGCGTGCCTGGCGGTGTCCAGGTGCGCGGGGATCACGGTGTGGGGCATCCGGGACAGCGACTCGTGGCGTACCGGCGAGAACCCGCTGCTGTTCGACGCGAACGGCAACAAGAAGGCCGCCTACACCAGCACCCTCAACGCGCTGAACGGTCCCGGCACGCCGATCTCCACGCCGCCGGTCAGCAGCCCGCCCGTCAGCTCGTCGCCGTCGCCCTCCGCGTCGGTACCGCAGGGCGGCGGGGCCTGCCGGGTCACCGTGACGGTCAACGCGTGGAACACCGGCCTGACCGAGGACCTCACGGTCGTCAACACCGGCACCGCCGCGGTCAACGGCTGGTCGCTGGCGTTCACGCTGCCCGGCGGCCAGACGATCACGTCGGGCTGGAACGCCACCTACACCCCCGCCTCGGGGGCGGTGACCGCGCGGAACGAGTCGTACAACGGCACGATCGCGCCCGGCGCGTCGGTGAGCCTCGGCTTCCAGGCCACCCACACCGGCAACACCGCCAGACCGGCCGCGTTCACGCTCAACGGCGCGGCCTGCACCGTCGCCTGAGACTGCCGACGGCCCGGCCCGCGGATGGGCCGGGCCGTCGCTGTGTGCTCAGAGCGTGGTGACGGTCCAGAGGTTGTTCGTGTTGGTGTTGGGCGCCCACATGCCGACGGTGGAGCCGGCCGTGGCGTTGCCCATCCCGTCCAGGGCAAGGCCGGTGCCGCGGTTGATGATCTGCGTCCGGCCGCTGCCGGTGTCGTTGAGGCGCCACTGCTGGTTGTTGCCGCCGTTCCAGGCCGCCTGCCGGCAGACGGACCCGTTGGCCGTCGCGCCCCAGCTGTCCAGGACCATCCCGTTGGTGCGGTTGACGACGCGGTACCAGCCGCTGCCGACGTCGACCAGCTGCCACTGCAGGTTGGTGCTGCCGTCCCAGTTCCACTGCTTCAGGTTGGCGCCGGAGGCGACGTTGCCGCCGCTGTCGAGGACCAGGCCGGTCGTGACGTTGCCGATCCGCACGTACCCCGACTGCTGCGGCGGCTGCGCCTGACCGACGATGCGGTAGGTGCGCCCGGACAGGCCGGGCAGCGCGATGGCGTCGCTCTCGGGCTTGGTGACGGTGACGGTGGCGCCGCTGGTCGTGTCGGTCACCGTGAACGAGCCGGTGAGGAACCGGCCGCGCACCTTGACGGTGCCGTCACGGTCGAATCGGACGGTGGCCTCGTCGGGCTGCCCGCCGCCCCACTTCGCGCCGACGGTGTAGCCGCCGCGCCCGCGCAGCCCCTGCACCTGCCCGCTCGGCCAGGCCGACGGCAGGGCCGGCAGCACGTGCAGCTCGCCGTTGTGGCTCTGCAGCAGCATCTCGGCGATACCGGAGGTCGCGCCGAAGTTGCCGTCGATCTGGAACGGCGGGTGCAGGTCGAACATGTTCGGCGCGAGCCGCGCGGTCGTGACGAGCAGGCGGATGAGGTCGTGCGCGCGGGTGCCCTCCTCCATCCGCGCCCAGTAGTTGATCTTCCAGGCGAGTGACCAGCCGGTGCCGTCGTCGCCGCGCAGCTCGAGCGTGCGGCGGGCCGCCGTGTACAGCGTCGGCGTGCCGCGCTTGGTGATCTGGTTGCTCGGGTGCAGCCCGTACAGGTGCGAGATGTGCCGGTGGGTGCGCTCGGTCTCGACCCAGTCGTACAGCCACTCCTGGATGTTGCCGCGGGAGCCGACCTTCATCGGGGCCAGCCGGTCGCGGGTGGCCAGGACCCTGGTGCGGAAGTCGGCGTCGACGCCGAGCACCTGGGCGGCCTGCGCGACGCCGTTGAACAGGTCGCGCAGGATCTGGTTGTCCATGGTCGGCCCGGCGCACACGCTGACGCCGGAGTGGTGCGCCAGCTCCGGGGAGTTGGACGGGTTGGTGACCAGGTACCCCAGGGACGGCTCCTGCACGAGCGTGTCGAGGAAGAACTGCGCCGCGCCCTTCATCGCCGGGTAGTTGGCCTGCAGGAACGTGATGTCGCCGGTGAACTGGTAGTGGTCCCAGATCATGGACGCCAGCCAGGCGCCGCCGGTCTGCCACATGCCCCACAGCGCGCCGTCGACCACCGACGAGCCGCGCCAGGCGTCGGTGTTGTGGTGCGTCACCCAGCCGCCGGCGCCGTACTGCACCTGGGCCGTGCGGGCGCCGGTGACGGCGAGCTCCCGGATCATGCCGAACACCGGCTCGTAGCACTCGGCCAGGTTCGTGGTGTCCGCGGGCCAGTAGTTCATCGGCAGGTTGGCGTTGAGGGTGTACTTGGAGTCCCACGACGGGCTGAGCGAGTCGTTCCAGATGCCCTGCAGGTTCGCCGGCTGGGTGCCCGGCCGCGAGGACGAGATCAGCAGGTACCGGCCGAACTGGAACAGCAGCACCGAGAACTGCGGGTCGCTGGTGCTGGCGTGCTGCGCGATGCGCACGTCGGTGGGCTGGTCGGCGGCGGCGGTGCGGCCGAGGTCCAGCGTCGTGCGGCCGAACAGCCGCTGGTAGTCCGCGACGTGCCGGGCGCGCAGGTCGTCCCAGGTGCGGGCGGCCGCCGCGGTGAGGTACCCGCGGGCCTTGCCCTGGTAGTCGCCGCTGGTGTCGCGGTAGTTGACGTAGCTGGTGCCGATGGAGATGAGCAGGGTCACGCTGTTGGCCGAGCGGACCTGCAGCGTGCCGCCGGAGCTGCTGACGGTGCCGCCGTCGGCGATCACCCGGGCCAGGCCGTAGAACTTGACCTTGCCGGCCAGCCCCCGCTGGTCGCCGGAGATCCCGTCGATCGCGGCGGTCGAGCCGTCCGGGCTGGACAGCGTGGTGCGCTGCGGGCTGTCGAACTTGGCGGAGAACGTGAGCTGCCCGGTCCGGTCCGCGGTCAGCCGCACCGCGATCACCTGGTCCGGGGCGCTGGCGATCACCTCGCGCCGGAACCGGACCCCGTTCTGCAGGTAGCTCACCCCGGCGACGGCCGTGCTCAGGTCCAGCCACCGCGAGTAGTCCGAGACCCCGCTGCTACCGGCCGCGAACGTCAGCCGCAGGTTGCCGGCGATCTGGTACGCCAGCTGCGCCGACGGGATGCCCAGCATGTTCTGGTCGATGAGCGTCTGCGCCTGGCTCCACTGCCCGGCGAACACCTGCTGCCGGATCTGCGCGAGGGCCCCGGCGCCGCGGGGGTTGCTCTGGTCGTAGGGGCCGCCGGCCCAGATGGTGTCCTCGTTGAGCTGCAGCCGCTCCACGTCGACGGTGCCGAACACCATGGCGCCGAGGCGCCCGTTGCCGATCGGCAGGGCGCGCAGCCAGTCGGTGCCGGCGGACTGCGTGTACCAGAGCGCGAGCCCGTTCGCGGCGCCCACCTCCGGCGGTGCGGCGGCCGAGGCCGGCGACGCCGACCAGGCGAGGGGCAGCAGCGCCGCGCCGGCACCGGCGGCGCCGGCCTTCAGCACCCGCCTTCGGGTCAGGTCGGACGTCGGCGCTTGCGATACAGGATTGTCGTTGCCGGCTTGCACAGGGGCTCCTTCGCCGTGGCGGGTTTCGGATACCGCCGCCCTGTGAGCGCTCACAATTTGCTGCGCATGCGAGGTGTGTCATTTTCGGCGGAGCGTGAGCGGGCGGCGGGAACGCTCGCCGTCTATGTTCGCCGAACATTTCACAACATTCAACGCAGCATTTTCGGTTATGCCTCCGGACGGGCCGGAGTCGGCCCTTCCGACAGGCACCCAGGTTTGTTAGTGTTCCTTCCGAACCCGGGAGGGACTATGCCAGCACCGCACCCCCGCCTGCTCGGCGAGCTCGCCGCCGAGTTCGCCGGCACGATGGTCATCATGCTGTTCGGCCTGGCCGCGGTGGCGCAGGTCGCGGCCGCCGGCATCGGCGACCACGACTCCATCGTCTGGGCCTGGGGCCTGGCCGTGGTCCTCGGCATCCACGTCGCCGGCCGCATCAGCGGCGCCCACCTCAACCCCGCCGTCACCGTCGCGCTCGCGGCGTTCCGGGGCTTCCCGTGGCGCAAGGTCGCGCCGTACACGATCGCCCAGCTCCTCGGCGCGTTCGTCGGCGCCCTGCTGGTGCGCTGGAACTTCACCGAGGTCCTGCACGCCGCCGACCCCGGCCTCACCATCAAGACCCAGGGCGTCTTCTCCACCCTGCCCGGCAACGGCACCCTGCCGGTCGGCGAGTGGGGCGCCCTGCGCGACCAGATCCTCGGCACCGCCATCCTGCTGTTCCTGCTCCTCGCCATCACCGACGCCACCGGCACTCCCCCGGCCACCGGCCTCGCCCCGTTCGTCGTCGGCCTGCTCGTCGTGGCCATCGGCCTGGCCTGGGGCACGAACGCCGGCTACGCCATCAACCCGGCGCGCGACCTCGGCCCGCGGCTGGCCAGTTTCCTCACCGGGTACGGCGGCGCGTTCCGCGACCAGACCGGGTACCTGTACTTCTGGATCCCGATCGCCGGACCGGTCATCGGCGGCCTGGCCGGCGCCGGCCTGTACGAGGCGCTCATCGGCCGCTTCCTGCGCGCCACCGCGCACGCCGAGGCGACCCTGCCGGCCGTCGACCGGATCACCGGCCGCGTGCGGGGCTGAGCCGCCGGCCCACGACGCCCGCGGCGGTACCGCCGGAAAAACTCGGAACATTCGCGGGCCGGGGATGTCGAGAACGGCGACCCCGCCGCGTCCCCGGGAGGCGAGCGGCCACGGTGGCGGCTCGACCGAGGAGGGACGCCCGATGGAACCGACCGAGATCAGCGAGATCCTGGACCGGCCGCTGAGCCGGGAGCTGCTGGCCCGGGACCTGACCCGGCTGGCGTACGTGGCGAAGGACGGCACGCCGCGCACCGTGCCGATCGCGTTCACCTGGAACGGGACGCAGATCGTCATGTGCACCGCGAAGAACGCGCCCAAGCTGCCGTCGCTGCGGCGCAACCCGATGGTCGCGCTGACGATCGACACCGAGGTGCACCCGCCGAAGATCCTGCTCATCAGGGGACGCGCCGAGCTGGACGTGGTCGACGGGATCCCGGAGGAGTTCCTGCGGATGAACGGCACGTACACGATGACGGCGCAGCAGCGGGTGGAGTGGGAGGCCGAGGTGCGCGACCTGTACGACGGCATGGTCCGCATCGTGGTGACGCCGACCTGGGTCAAGCTCATCGACTTCGAGCAGACCCTGCCCTCCGCGGTCGAGGAGCTGGCCCGCCGGCGCGAGGAACGCCGCGCCGCGGCGGTGCGGAACAATCGTGTCGCGTGATGTCGAGAACGGCGACCCGGCTCCGTCCCCGCACCGAACACGGCGAGAATGGCCGTACCGCACGAGGAGCACACCATGGCCAAGTACCTGCTGCTGAAGCACTACCGCGGCGCGCCGGCGCCGGTGAACGACGTCCCGATGGAGCAGTGGACGCCGGAGGAGGTCTCCGCGCACATCACGTACATGCGCGACTTCACGGCGCGGCTGGAGGACAGCGGCGAGTTCGTGGACGGCCAGGCGCTGCTGGCGGAGGGCACGTTCGTCCGGTACGACGGTGAGGGCCGCCCGCCGGTGACCGACGGGCCGTTCGCCGAGACGAAGGACCTGATCGCGGGCTGGATCATCATCGACGTGGACAGCTACGAGCGGGCCCTGGAGCTGGCCGCCGAGCTGTCCGCGGCGCCGGGCGCCGGCGGCCGGCCCATCCACGAGTGGCTGGAGCTGCGCCCGATCATGACGTCGCTGCCCACGATCACGCAGTGACGTCCGGTGGATGAGTCCGTGCTGCGGTCCCTGACCCCCACGGTGATCGGGATCCTCGTCCGCCGCGGAGCTGACTTCGCGGCGGCCGAGGACGCCGTGCAGGACGCGCTCGTCGAGGCGGTCCGGGTGTGGCCGGCCGACCCGCCGCGGGACCCCAAGGGCTGGCTCATCACGGTGGCCTGGCGCAAGTTCCTCGACGCCACCCGCGCCGACGCCGCCCGGCGCCGGCGGGAGGAGATCGTCGAGCCGGATCCGGGCCCGGCCGAGGTCGCCGACGACACGCTGCAGCTGTACTTCCTGTGCGCGCACCCGTCGCTGACCCCGGCCTCGGCGGTCGCGTTGACGTTGCGCGCGGTCGGTGGGCTCACCACGCGGCAGATCGCGCAGGCGTACCTGGTGCCGGAGGCGACGATGGCGCAGCGGATCAGCCGGGCGAAGCGCACCGTGTCCGGGGTGCGGCTCAACCAGCCGGGCGACGTCGGCACCGTGCTGCGGGTGCTGTACCTGGTGTTCAACGAGGGGTACTCCGGCGACGTCGACCTCGCCGCCGAGGCGGTCCGGCTCACCCGCCAGCTCGCGGCGCGGGTCAAGCACGAGGAGGTCGCCGGGCTGCTCGCGCTGATGCTGCTGCACCACGCCCGGCGGCCCGCGCGTACCGGCGCCGACGGCCGGCTCGTGCCGCTCGCCGAGCAGGACCGCGGCCGGTGGGACACCCGCCTGATCGCCGAGGGCGTCGACATCCTGCAGGCGGCGCTGGCCCGGGACCGGCTCGGCGAGTTCCAGGCGCAGGCCGCGATCGCCGCGCTGCACGCCGACGCCCGCACCGCCGCTGAGACCGACTGGGTGCAGATCGTCGAGTGGTACGACGAGCTGCTCCGCCTTACCGACAACCCCGTTGCCCGGCTGAACCGCGCCGTCGCGCTCGGCGAGGCCGACGGCGCCCGCGCCGGCCTGGCCGCCCTGGCCGGGCTGGACCCGGGGCTGCCCCGGTACCAGGCGGCCGCGGCCTACCTGCACGAACGCGCGGGCGAGCCGGCGACCGCGGCGCGGCTGTACGCGGAGGCGGCCCGGTCCGCGGTCAACCTCGCCGAGCGCGACCACCTGACCCGCCAGGCGGCCCGGCTCAACGCGCGGCTGCGCGGCTGAGCCGGGCGGTGCGTGCTCAGCCGGCGGGCGCCGGCGAGAACGGGCGGACACCGACGCGCTCGGTCTCGGTGATCACGTCCCACAGGATGCGCGGCGCCTGGGTGCCCTGCACGGTCCTGACCGTCTTGCGGAAGCCGCCGCGGTAGGTGACGGTGACGCGGTAGGCGTAGCGGTCGCAGCAGGGGTTCCTCGGCTGGTACGAGCTGCGCAGCCAGCGGAACTTCCAACTGCCGGCCATCCGCAGCGCGGGCCGGCCGCCGACCGTCGTGCGGTCGACCACGAACGACGTCCGCTCCCCCGCGAAGCCACCCGAACGGTCCAGCACGATCTTCGTCGCCTGGCCGAACGGGACGGGCGCGGCGTCCGCGGCGGCCGCGGGTGTCGCGGGCGTGAGCGCGGCGATGCCGCAGACCGCGACCAGTGTCACGATGCCCTTGCGTGCGATGGCGTGTCCCATGATGTCCCCCGTGTCCGGCGTCGCCGTCGACGCCTCCCTCACTCAAGGACACCACGCGACTACTTCCCGATATGCCGGATGTGTCGGAAATAGACCTTCCGGGCCAGGGTGACGCCTGCCCGGCGGAGCCAGCCCCGGCCGTTCAGGCGGCGCCGCGCAGGTGACCCTCCACCCAGGCCCGTAGCCGCTCCTCGTCGCGGACCGTGAACCGCCCGGCCAGCTGCGCGAACACCACGTATCCGAGCAGCGCCACACCCGTCGCCAGCGCCAGGACGGCATAGGCGGCCCGCCCGCCAGCTCGCACCCATCGGACCGTGCCCGCAGCACGGGGCCGAACGTGTCGAACCTGCCGGTCGTCGACCGGCCTCGCCGCCCGCGCGGTCGGGCTCGTCGGCGACTATCGGGGCACCCGGCGCTGGCACCGCCCGCAGCGGGTGGCGCTGGCCGTTGCCGAAGCGGCCACCCGGGGCAGCGGCCGTTTTCCGAGGCGGCCGCCCGGGCGGCGGGCTCAGGCGCGTTCCGGCGGCCGCTCCGTCGACAGCATCCGCGTCTCGACCGGTTCCGGCTCGCGCGCCACGGGGACGGCCGGCTCCGGATCCCGTTCGTACGCCGGGGGCGGCTCCTCGACCGTCGCCGGTTCGACCGCCGAGCCCAGCACCGTCAACAACATCGGCGCCAGGAGGGAGCGCACGATGAACGCGTCGATGAGGATGCCCACGGACAGGGCGAACGCCAGCTCCCGGAACGGTCGCAGCGGCACCAGCGCCAGCAGGCCCAGGCTGACCGCGAGGGTGAACGCGGCGGTACGGATGGCGTGCGCGGACTGCGGCAGCGTGATGGCGAGTGCCTCGCGCAGCGGGCGGCCGCGCGCCTCGCGCCAGGCGGGGCCGATGCCGAAGATGTTGTAGTCGGAGCCGAGCGCGACGAGCAGCACGGCGGCCGCGAACGGGACGTAGAACGTGAGGCCGTCGTTGCCGTAGAAGTCCTGGAACACCCAGGTCGTCAGGCCCAGGGTGGCGCCGATCGCCAGGACGCTGCAGGCGAGCAGCCCGAGCGGGGCGATGAACGCGCGCAGGAACAGCATGAGGAACACGAGGTTGGCGATGAGCGCGGCGACGGCGATGCGGCCGAGGTCGTGCACGGTCTGGTCGACGATGACCTTGGCGATGGCGGTGTCGCCGCCGAGGCTGGTCTGCGCGTCGCCGAGGCCGGCGTTTTGCACCAGGCCCGGCAGCTGACGCTCCAGGCGGGTCAGGGTCTGCACGGCGGTGCCGCCGAGCGGTTCGTCGGACAGGATCAGCAGGTAGCGCACGGCGGTGCCGTCGGCCGCGCGGAACAGCTCCAGGCCCGGCGGCAGGGCCCCGGTGCCGGGCCCGAGGACGCCGGCGATGCCGGGCACCTGGGTCAGCTCCTGCTGCAGCCGGGCCAGCTCCGCCTGGCGGCCGGCGATGCCGGAGCCCTGCACCAGCAGCTCGGTCGGGGACAGGATGCCGTCGGCGAAGCCGGTCTCGGCCTGCGCCGCGGCGGTGCGCGCCGGGTGGTTGGTCGGCAGCGCCTCGACGAACGACACGCCGAGGCGCAGGTGCAGCGCCGGCGAGGCCATCGTGATCAGGGCGGCGACGAGCAGCAGGAACATCGGCGCGGCGAACCAGCGGCGGGTCAGCAGCCAGGTCCAGCCGGTCCGCCGACCGGCGGACAGCTCGGTCACCGCGACCGGCCGCTGCCGCCGGTGCCGGCGCGACGGCCAGAACGCGGCGCCGCCGAAGATGGCCAGCAGCGCCGGGACCAGCGTCACCGCGACGAGCATGCCGATGAGGATCGCCAGGGCCATGCCCGGTCCGAACGCCCGGAACGCCGGCGAGTCGGCCACGAGCAGCGCGGCGGTGCCGGCGGCGGCGGTCGCCCCGGCGGTCGCGATGATCGGGGTGAACCGTGCGGTGGCCTGCCGGGCCGCGTCCAGCCGGGTCGTGCCGGATTCCAGCAGGTTGCGTACGGCGGCCAAGTAGAACACGACGTAGTCCGTGACGACGCCGAGCAGCAGCGCCACCAGCAGCGGCTGGGTTTCCTGCGGCACCGGCACCCCGAGCCGGTCGGCGACCGCGCCGCCGATGTGCAGGGTCAGCAGGATCGCGATCCCGGCGACGCCGAGGGCCAGCAGCGGCGCGAGCAGCGACCGGAACACCACGGCGATGATCAGGAACACCGCGATGACGGTGATCAGCTCCAGCCGCGGCACGGAGTCCAGCACGAGGCGGGTCTGCTCGACCCGCGCGGGCACCGACCCGGTGATGCCGACCACGGCGTCGGACGCGTCGTAGTGCTTCGCCACGAACTGCTCCGCCGCCTCCTGCTGCCCCGCGAACGTCACGCTCGGGTCGGTGAACAGCAGCGTCACGATCGTCGTGCCGTCCTCGGTGGAGCCGGGGAACAGCCCGAGGGTGTTCATCACCGGTACCGCCGCCACGATCGGCTTGGCGTCCGGGTAGGTGCCGTCGCTGACCGCCTTGGCCCTCGCCACCGCCTTGGTCTGCGTTTCCGTCGACAGCCCGGCCGGGTTGCGCTGCACGACCGCGACCCGGCTCAGCACCGGGAACCCGAACTTCTGCACGGACTGCAGCTCGCTGCGCACCGCCGGGTTGTCCGCGGAGATCAGCTGCTCCAGGTCGTTGCCGCCGGTGCCGTACGCCGGCACGAACGTGTACACGGCCGCTGCCGCGGCCACCCAGAACGCCACCACCAGCCAGCGCAGCCAGACGACGGCACGGGCGTACCACTGCAGCAGCAGGCTCGGGTGCCACCGGCTCCGGGGTGGGGTCTCAGGTTCAGTCACCGGTCGCGCTCCGATCGTGTGTCCCGTGTGGCACGCGATTACCCGGCCGCGCGGGCACGGAAACGGACCGGCACCCGTCCGGTGGCGACGGACCCGCCCCACAGTCCGGCCCCCGGCGCGGACCGGCGTCACAGTCCGGCTCCCGCCGGCGCGGACCGGCGTCACAGTCCGGCGACGAAGAGCAGACCCGCGGTGATCAGTCCCGCTTCGACGAACCTGACGAACACGCGGTCGCTGATCCGCCCGACGATCTTCCTGCCGACCCACGCCCCGGCCAGGGTCGCCGGGGTCAGCGCGGCGCCGTAGCGCAGCACCGGGCCGGTGAGCAGGTCGCCGGCGCCGTAGGCGGTGAGCTTCGACAGGTGCAGGGTCAGCGCGCTGACGGCCTCGGTGCCGATGTACGCGGCGCGGGTCAGGCCGTACGCGAGGAAGAACGGCGCGGTCAGTGGGCCGGTCGAGCCCAGCAGGGCCGACCCGAGCCCGGACGCCGCGCCGACCGCGGTGAACGTGCGCTCCGCCGGCTTGCGCGGGTGCGGGTTGCGCCGGCGCCAGAGCACCACGCCGATCAGGAAGACGCCGAGGAGCCGCTTGAGCGGGCCGAGCGGGGCGTGCGCCAGCAGCAGCCCGCCGGCGACCGCGCACGGCACCGCGCCGGCGGCGAACCAGCCGACCAGCGGCCAGTGCAGCTCGCGGCGGTTGAGCCAGGCGCGGGAGGCGTTGCTGCCCAGCTGCGCCAGGGTCAGCATCGGCACCGCCGCCCGCAGCCCGAACAGCGCCGTGAACACGGGCAGCAGCAGCACCCCGCCGCCGAACCCGGCGACCGCGGACAGCACCGCCAGCGCGAACGCCGCCGCCGACGCGACCAGCACCGCCGCCCAGCCGGTCACCGGGTCGAGGACCACCAGGTCGCGGGCGCGGCGGCGGTGAAGCCGATCGACTCGTACAGCGGCCGCCCGAGCCGGGACGCGGTGAGCGTGACCGGCACGCCGGTCAGGTGCGCGAGCGAGCCGAGCATGACTGCCCGGCCCACACCGCGGGAGCGGAACCGGGACGGGGTGCCGACCCAGTAGTGGCTGCCGTACCCGCTGTCGAGGACGGTGACGCACGCCCCGGCGACCTCGCCGTCGAGCTCGGCGACGAACACGTCGACGCCGGGCTGCTCGACCAGCGCCGCCGGGAACAGCTCGCCACCGCGGTGCGGCTCGAACCTGCCCAGCTCGAACCCCTCGATCACGGCCCGCTCGGCGGCGTGCAGGTCCTGCGTGCCGCGCGCCCGGCGCACGGGCATCGCCGGCGCGGCGACCGGGCCCGGCGGGCGCAGCATGACCGGCATCTGCCAGGTGCGCATGCCGAGGTGGGTCAGGTCGGCGGCGCTGAACGGGTCCTCGATGTCGACCGGTCCCGTGGCGCCCGCCGCCAGGTCGGTGATCTCGGCGATCACGTCGGCGCCGAGGTCGGGCTCCTGGATGAGGATGCGCAGCCCGGCCCGCTCGTCCCCGGCGACGGCGAGGTACCCGGGCCGCCGCAGCACCTCATGGCCGCGGGCCCGGCCGGTCGCGGCCCAGAACGCGGCCGAGTTGCGCGCCTGCCGCAGCGGCGCCTCGCCGAGCTGGCTGTCGGTCGTCTCGATCGTCATGCCCCGCCTCCCCCGTCGACTGCTCCCGTGATCATGCCTGAACGGGCGGACGGCCGCGGCCCCGTCCCTCATGGGTGGGGATGGCGGGCGAGGTAGTCCTGCAGCTCGCGGTGGCGGAACTGGTACCCGCCGCCGGCGATGCGGACGAGTCCCGCGTGGTAGCACCAGTTGAGGAACCGGCCGAGCCGCCACGGCAGTGGCCGGCCGGAACGGGATCGGGTGAGCAGCAGCAGGGCGAGGTAGCGGGTGCCCGCGAGCGCGCCCGTGAGGCCGGCCGTGATCCCGGCCCCGAGCCAGAGCGCGAACCAGAAGGCGGGCCGTCCCTGCAGCCCGCTCGTGCGCCAGTTCGTGAGTCCGAACGCGAGCACGACGGCGACGCCGGCCGCGAGCCCGACCGTGAGGTCGTTGCGGATGACTGCCCGGGGCTCCCGGACCCCTACCGTTCCGAAGCTGGTCAGGCCACCCAGGAGGCCGGCCGCGAGCCCGACCGCGAGCCCGCCCGTGACCCCGACCGCGAGCCAGAACGCAAACCCGAGAATGGCCCCGAACACGAACCCGAACACCAGCCCGAGCCCGAGCCCGAACACCGCCCCGAGCCCGAGCCAGGCCACGAACCGGCGGCCTCCCGCCGCGGTGCGAAGTTGGGTCAGGTCCGCCCGGCTCGGCTGGGGCCAGACGTGGGACCACGACAGGTACGCGGTCCACAGCACGCCGAAGGCGATCGACGAGGCGCCGAGGACCTGGTTCGCGGCGAACCCGACGGGCACCTGGGTGAGCATGATCGGCGCGACGACGGCCCATGGGAGTGCCAGCAGGAGCAGCGCGGCCATCCGGGGGCGGCGGGCGCCGGCGAGAGGCCACAGTTCGTGCAGGACGAGGTCGGTGCCGGACAGGGTGCGACCGCCGAGGCGGCGCAGGTGCCGGGTGTTGTCGTCCAGGTACGCGGCGAGCACGCCGAGCCACCGGTGCACCTGCGCGGGCGGATGACCGGCCGGCCGCTGGGTGGTGAGGGTCGCGGGGATGAACAGCGACAGCAGGTGGTCCCGGATCTCGTCGGCGGTGGTCAGCCCCGGCCCGGCCAGGTCGGCCGGGTCGCGCAGGAACGCCCCGGTGCCGGGGTGTCGTTGCTCGTAGACGACCGTGACCAGGGTCAGCCGCCACGGGGTGGACAACGCCACCGCGAGGGGGTGCGCCGGCTGGTGGTCGAGGACGTCCAGCACCGGTTGCCAGCGGTGCAGGTCGAGGACCCGGTCGGTGAGGAAGGCGCGGGCCTGGACCGGGTCGACGGGGCGCAGCTCGATGTGCGCCGCGTCCTGGGCCCACACCCGGGCGGCCTCCAGGGCCTGGTACTGGCCGGTGCGGCAGGTCAGGACCAGTTCGGCCTTGGCGCGGCGCTGCTGGTAGGTGTTGAGGGCCTCGACGGCCCGGGCGGCGCGGGAGTCGTAGCCGGGGCTGGCGTCGGCGTCCATCTCGTCGAGGCCGTCGATGACGGGCAGGATCCTCTGCCCGGCCACCAGCGCCTCGGCCGAGGCCGGGGACAGGTCGAAGGTGGTGACCAGGTGGTTGACCAGCCACTGCTGGACGGGTTCGGCGGTGTCGGTGCTCCAGGTGGCCGCGGACAGCCGCACCGGAACCGGGTCGTCGGCGCCGCGGGTCTCCAGCAGCCCGAGGATGATCTCGATGGCGAGCAGGGTCTTGCCGGAGCCGGGCGCCCCGGTGATCACCATGCGGCGGGGATGGAGCCGCCGGTAGTAGTGGACGACGTCGGCGAGGCGCCCCTGCGGGTCGGCGTTGTGCGCGTCGTGGGCGGGTGCCGGGCGGAAGTCGAACCGGACGTCGATCGGTTTGTCGTGGCGGCCCAGCAGCTGCGCCCGGGCGGTCTCCTCACCGTCGCGGACCGCGTCGACGAGCCGGGCGACCAGGTCGGCGACCGCGGTCTCCTGCCACCGCCAGGCCCGCACCCCCTGGTACAGCGACCATATGGTGCCGGCCAGCCCGGTCAGGGCGAGGGCGGCGCTGACCCGGTCGACCCCGTCGGCGGGGATGCCGCCCAGCAGCGGCCGGCCCATGACCGCGGCGATGGTCATGCACAGCGCGGCCACCGCCGCGTAGCCGAGCGCCCGGGCACGTCGGGACCGCCCGCTCAGCACCGACCCGCCCCGGACCGGACAGCTGCGTGGCACGTGATCGGCATGGATGCAGACCGTACCCATCCGGTCGACGATGAGCTATCCGCTGGCCGGACCTTTCAGCCGAGCAGCGCCTCGAGCTGTGGGAGCCGGCCGAACATGTCGGGCAGGCCGCGCACGCCGTTGCGCGCCGACTCGTGCGACAGCGCGAGGTCGGGGCCGGTGCCCGCCTCGGTACCGGCGAGGCAGCGCAGGATGTTCCATCTCGTGAACCCGAGCCAGCCGCCGATCATGAACACGAACCAGCTCGGGCCCGGCGGCGGCAGCGCCGCGCCCCCGGCAACGTAGCCGTCGAGGACCGCGCGAAAGATGGCGGGCCTGACGTCGTCGAAACCGGGCCCCTTCGCGATGCTCAGCGCGGTCGAGCCGAGCTCACCGGACAGGTCGAGCGGCCCCGACAGCTCCCAGTCGAGCAGCACCGGACGACCGTCGCGGGCGAGCAGGTTCCACGGCTGGACGTCGCGGTGGGTCAGCACGACGGGGCCCGGCCGTTCGCAGGCGTCGACGAAGTGGGCGATCGCGAGGAACCTGTCGACGTTGGCGGCGAGCTCGCCGGCCCACGGCTGTCCGGTCGCCAGCGCCCGTCGGGCGAGCTCGGGCCAGTCCCGTGGGGTCGGCTCCTCGGCCGGCTCATGGGTCCATTCGACGTCGAGCGCGTGGAGGCGCGCGAGGATCCCGCCGAGCTCGAAGGCGTACGCCACCGGCACGGGCGCCTCGGGGAGCTTCTCGCCCTCGACCCACCGGTGGACGAGGGCGCGCGGGCCGGCCGAGATCGGCTCGGGCATCGGGACACCGGCGGCGAACGCCGCCCGCTCGAACCTGAACACGTCCTGCACGTGGTACGGCGAGCGGCGGTCGGCGAGGTTCAGCTCCTTGACCGCGAACGACCCCTGGTCGGTGTCGAGCCGGTACATCCGGTTGGCGAACCCGCCGTGGACGCGGACCAGGGGGCCGGTCGGCACGCCGAGGTGCGAAAGGTCGGTCACCTCCGGAATCTAGGTCTCCGCGGTTCCCGGCCGCACCGCGATTTCGCCGAACGCCCGCAGCAGTGCCGCGAGGCCGCCCTCGCGGGTGACGGCGGTGCCCACGCCGACCGCGACCGCGCCCGCCGCCAGGAACGACCCGGCGTTGCCGGCGTCGATGCCGCCCGTGGCGACGAAGCGGGCCTCGGGGAACGGGCCACGCAGCTCGCGCAGCCAGCCGGGGCCCAGTGAGCCGGCCGGGAACGCCTTCAGCCACGTGCAGCCGGCGGTCAGGGCGTGGTGGACGTCGGTGGCGGTGGCGACGCCGGGCAGGTGCGGCAGGCCGGCGGCGTGGCTGGCGCCGGCCACGGCGGCGTCGAAGCCCGGGGCGACGGTGAACGCGGCGCCGGCCGCGGCGGCGACGGCGACCTGCTCGACGGTGCGGACGGTGCCCGCGCCGACGGGCGTGCCGCGGGACGCGAGGTCCCGCAGCACGTCGACGGCGTCCGGGGTCTGGATGGGGACCTCGACGACGCCGAGGCCGCTGGCGTGCACGGCGTCCGCCAGCGGCACGGCCCGCGCGAGGGGCACCCCGCGCAGGATCGCCAGCAGCGGACGACCGCGCAGCAGCTCGTCGAAGGTCACAGGCGTTCGATCCAGAACTGGACGGACGTGGGCGGCAGGGTGAGGGTGAGCACCGGACCGGTCTTGTCGGTGAGATTGGTGTTGCGGGCGGCGGGCGTGTACTGCTGGCCCTGGAAGGCACGCACGCTGCCGGTGTCGACGGTGTAGGTGACCGTGGACAGGCTGCGGTTCGTCATGGCGAAGACGAGCTTGCCCTGCGGGGTCTTCCAGGCCATGATGCGCTGCTCGGTGCGGCGGGTGCCCTCCTCGACGTGGTAGCGCACCGAGTTCCACGGCAGGTACTTGACGAAGCCGTGGATGCCGTTGAAGTTGCGCGGGTTGTAGTCCCAGTGCCCCTTGGCGATGTTCGGGTACTTGGTGAAGTCGTCGTCGTCATAGGGGCGCCAGAAGCCGAGCGAGTAGCCCGACGCCTCGGCGTTGTAGGTGGGCTTGAGGGCGTGCAGCCAGAACCAGGTCGGCGAGTTCTGGAACGTCATCCAGTTCATGATGGACTGGGCGGTGTTGACCATCTTCCAGTCGCTGGTCGGCACCTGGTACTCGAACTCGTTGCTGAACACGGGCTTGCCGGCGGCGTCGCTGGTGTAGTTGTTCTGCAGCTGGTCGTTGCTGTCGCTGCCGATGCGGTGGAACGACCAGCCGTCCACCTGCGCCAGGGCGGCGGCGTCGCCGCGGATGAGGGCGCCGCCGCGGCCGCGCTGGCCGTTCTCGGCGTCGGCGTGGATGAAGATGCCGGGGAACTCGGCGCGGACCTTCGGGGCGATGGCCTTGAACGCCTTGTAGTACTGGTCGTTGGTGTACGAGCAGCACGAGTACGCGACGTGGTCGATGGACGGCTCGTTCTGCAGGCTGAACATCGTCACCGGTACGCCGTTGTCGCGCAGGTACACCAGGTCGCGGACGATGGCGTCGCCGTACTGGTCGAGCCAGCCGGGGTCGGTGGAGGCGATGGTGCCGCCGATGTAGCTGCCGTTGGACTTCCAGCCGGGCGCCGGTGACCAGTACTCGGCCGACACGCCCTCGATGCCGGACTGGGCGATGAGCTCGGCCAGCTCGGCCAGCTGGGTGGGCCAGCGGCCGATGATCTGCTTCTGGGTGCTGTCCAGGCCGCGCAGGTACAGGCCGAGCGCGAGCCGCAGGTAGCGGAAGCCCCGGTCGTCGCGGATCTTCAGCAGGTCGCGGTACATGCGCGTGCGTTCGGTCGCCACGAGGTCGTGCGGGACGGAGGTGGTGGCGGTCGGCAGGCCGTTGTTGCCGGAGCCGATCGAGTCGGACTGGATCTCGACGCCGAGCCCGAGGATGGTCTGGCGGGGCTGGTCGTGGCGGATGACGTAGTCGGCGGCGGCCGCGGCGGACGGGGCGGGTCGGACGCCGGCGCCGACGAGGGCGCCGGCGGCACCGGCCCCGGTGGCGGCGAGGGCGGTGCGGCGGGTAAGGGGCATCAGGACTCCTCTGGTGGGGCCTCCGTGAGCGGCGGGAGGCCGAGGCGGGCACGTGGTCCGGGTCTGAGCAGGGCGGCGGCCTGCACGGCGGTGGCGCCGCCGTCCAGGACGATCTCGGTGCCGGTGAGCAGCGCGGCGCCGGATGAGACGGCGAACGCGACGGCGGCGGCGACGTCCGCCGGCTCGCCGGGGTGCTGGGTCTCGCCGAGGCGGGCCAGGTCCGCCGGGTCGGTGACCCGGGTCATGGTGTCGGGGGTGCGGACCCAGCCGGGGCTGATGGTGACGGCGCGGATGCCGTGGCGGCCGTAGTCGACGGCGAGCTGCCGGGTGAACGCGGCCAGGCCGGCCTTCGCGGCGGCGTAGGCGGGGTAGCCGGGGGCGAACGCCCGGCCGTGGACGGAGCCGATGGTGACGATCACGCCCCGCCCGGCGGCCATCATGCCGGGCAGCGCGTGTTTGGCGCAGAGGAACGCGGAGGTGAGGTTGGCGTCCAGCACGGCCCGCCAGTCGGCCAGGCTGGTCTCGTGGGCGGGCGCGCCGGCGGTGACGCCGGCGCAGGTGACGAGCGCGCCGACGGTGCCGAGGTCGCGGAACGCGGCGGCCACGGCGGTCTCGTCGGTGAGGTCGGCGTCGGCGCGGTCGAGCCCGGCCACCTGCCAGCCGTCGGCGCGCAGCCGGGCCGCGACGGCCGATCCGATGCCGCCGGCCGCGCCGGTGACGACCGCGAGGCCGGGTGTGTCAGGCACGGAACACCTCGTAGCGGGCGACCAGGTCCTCGTCGATGGTGACGCCGAGGCCGGGCGCATCGGGCACGACGAGCGCCCCGTCCACGAGGGACGGTGGCGCGGCGAGGTCGTCGCGCAGCGGGTTCGGCAGCCGGTTGTACTCGTAGATCGGCACGTTCGGGGTGGCGGCGGCGAACTGCAGCGCGGCGGCGAGCCCGATGGCGGAGCCGACGCCGTGCGGTGAGACGTCGACGTGGAACGCGGAGCACAGCGCCGCGATCCGCCGGGCCTCCGTGATACCGCCGGCGCGGGTGAGGTTGGGCATGACGACGTCGGCGGCGCGGGCGAGGAGAAAGTCGCGGTAGCCGTACCGGATGAACTCGCTCTCGCCGGTGACGACCGGGATCCGCACGGCGGCGCGGACCTCGGCGAGCCCCGCGACGTCGTCGGTCGCCAGGGGCTCTTCCAGCCAGCGCACCCCGAGGTGGTCGAGGGCGTGGCCGAGGCGGATCGCGGTCTTCACGTCGTAGGCGCAGTTGAGGTCGACGTGCAGCGCGGCCCGCCCGTCGATGGCGCCGGCGACCGCGGCGGCGTGCGCGAGGTCGGTCGCCTCGCCGCGGCCGAGCTTGAGCTTGACCGCGTGGAAGCCGTCGTCCACGAAGGACAGTGCACGGTGGACGGACTCCTCCGGGCTGGGCAGGAACGGGACCGGTGAGGCGTAGACGGGCACGGCGGTGCGGACCGGGCCGCCGAGGAGCCGGTGGACCGGCTGCCCGGCGGCCTTGCCGCGCAGGTCCCACAGGGCGAGGTCGATCCCGCTGATCGCCTCCAGGTAGAACCCGCCGGTGCGGCCGGCGCCGGCCTGCGCCTGGAACATCAGCTCCCACAACGCCTCCGACGCCCCGGCGTCCCGGCCGACCAGCATCGGGGCGAGCAGCCGCCCGACGACGGTCGCGGTGACCCGCGGCTCGGGCAGCCCGTACGCCTCGCCGATGCCCTCCACACCGTCAACTGTTCGGATCCGGATGAGGGTGGTGTACTGGCCGAGGCGGGGCAGCACGCGGTGGCTGGACGCCGGGGTCAGCAGCCAGGACGGGACCGCTTCGAGGCTGCCGTACAGCTGCTCGAACGGCGCGGCCAGGGCGATGGCCTCGACGGAGGCGATGGTGAGGTTCATTTGATGAGGGCGTTCATCCGGTCGCGGGCGGAGGTGAGGGCTTCTTTCGGGTTCTTTTTGCCGATGAGGATGGATTGGACTTCTTCGGCGAGGAC
>NZ_JNYJ01000025.1 GCF_000716715.1 Dactylosporangium aurantiacum
CAGCCGGTGCCGCGCGATCGGCGGGCAGCACGCCGCGTCCGCGGTGAGGTCCGTGAGCGTCAGCGCCTGTTTCGACATGCCTCTAGGTTGACAGATCTCAAATCAGCGTGCAACCGTTGATTCGACGGACGTCAAGACATCTGACGGAAGGGTGCGATGGGGTATGCTTCGATCGTTGATCGGCGATGGACGATGAACCGGGGACGTGGTGGACGGACTGTTGGACCGCGCGGTCGCGGAGGAGTACGCCTCCTGGTTCCGCGCCCTCGCCGACCCGTCCCGGGTCCAGATCGTCGAGTACCTGGCGCGCCAGGGCCGCCCGTTGAGCGTCGGCGAGCTCGTCGCCGCGGTCGGGCTCGCCCAGTCGACCGTCTCGCAGCACCTGAAGATCCTCACCGACGTGCGGTTCGTGCTGGTCGAGGCGGTCGGCACGGCCCGGCACTACCGGATCAACACCGCCTGCGTCGCCTGCTTCCCCTCCGCCGCCGACGTCGTGATGGGCAGGCCCGCACCGAGCGCCACCGGAGAGTGCCGATGAGCGACCTGACCATCCGCCCGATGACCGCCGCCGACGCCGGCGCGGTGCTGGCGATCTACCAGGCGGGCCTGGACGCCGGCAACGCCAGCTTCGAGGTGACCGCGCCGTCGTGGGAGACGTTCGACGCGACCCGGCTGCCGGCGCACCGTCTCGTCGCGACCGGCCCTACCGGCGCGGTCCTGGGCTGGGTCGCCGTGTCGGCGGTGTCGGCCCGGCAGGTGTACGCCGGCGTGGTCGAACACTCCGTGTACGTCGCCGAGGCGGCCCGCGGCCGCGGCGCGGGACGGGCCCTGCTCGACGCGCTCATCGACTCCACCGAGGCCGCCGGGATCTGGACCATCCAGTCCGGCGTCTTCCCCGACAACGCCGCCAGCCGGGCCCTGCACCGCGCCGCCGGCTTCCGCGAGGTCGGCGTCCGCGAGCGGATCGGCCGGCACCCCGCGCACGGCAACGCGTGGCGCGACGTCATCTTCGTCGAGCGCCGCAGCCCCCGCATCTGACCCTCGCCGCGTCCGGCCCGAGCGCCTTGCACGCTCGTATTTCGAATTTCATCTAGATACAGGAGCTACCATCATGAGCGTTCTCCCCGTCGCCGTCATCGGTGCCGGCCCCGTCGGGCTCGCCGCCGCGGTGCGCCTGCACGAGCGCGGCCTGCCGTTCGTCGTGCTCGAGGCCGGTGACGGCCCGGCCGCCGCGGTGCGCCAGTGGGGGCACGTGCGGCTGTTCTCGCCGTGGCGGTTCGACGTCGACGCCGCCGCCCGCCGGCTGCTCACCGCCGCGGGCTGGGTCGAGCCCTCCCCGGAGGACCTGCCGACCGGCGGGCAGCTCGCCGCCGACTACCTGCGCCCCCTCGCCGGCCTGCCCGAGCTCAAGCCGCACATCCGGTACGGCGCGCGGGTCGTGGCCGTGACCCGGCTCGGCCTGGACCGGCTGCGCACCGCCGGCCGGGACCGCACGCCGTTCCTGGTCCGGCTCGCCGACGGCACCGACCTGCACGCCCGGGCCGTCATCGACGCCTCGGGCACCTGGGCCACGCCCAACGTCCTCGGCGCGTCCGGCATCCCCGCGCACGGCGAGGCCGGGGCCGCCCCGTACGTCGAGCACGCGTTGCCCGACGTCCTCGGTGCCGACCGGGACCGGTTCGCCGGCAGGCGCACCCTGGTCGTCGGCGCCGGGCACTCCGCCGCCAACACCCTGCTCGCCCTGGCCGACCTCGCCGCGCAGGTCCCCGGCACCGCGATCACCTGGGCGATCCGCGCGGCGACCCCGGCGCGCACCTACGGCGGCGGGACCGCCGACGCCCTGCCGGCCCGCGGCGCGATCGGCACCCGGCTGCGCGAGCACGTCGACGCCGGCCGCGTCCAGCTCGTCACCGGATTCTCCGTGCAGACCCTCACCGTCCTGCCCGACGGCGCGGTCGAGGTGTCCGACGGTGCCCGCACCGTCGTCGCGGACCGCATCGTGTCGGCGACCGGGTTCCGCCCCGATCACCGGTTCGTCGCCGAGCTGCGGCTGGACCTGGACCCGGTCCTCGGCTCCACCCGCGCCCTCGCCCCGCTCATCGACCCCAACGAGCACTCGTGCGGCACCGTCCCGCCGCACGGCGTCGACGAGCTCGCCCACCCCGAGCCCGGCTTCTACGCCATCGGCGTGAAGAGCTACGGCCGCGCCCCGACGTTCCTCCTCGCGACCGGTTACGAGCAGGCCCGCTCGGTCGCCGCCGCGCTCGCCGGGGACTGGGCCGCGGCCCGCGACGTCCAGCTCGACCTGCCGGCGACCGGCGTGTGCTCCAGCGCTCCCGCGGAGGCGTCCGGCGGCTGCTGCGGTACCGCCGACGCCACCGCCGACACCTCGGGCAGCCGCGGCCTGGCGACGGGCCTCGCCGGTGGGCTGCTGTCCGCCCCGCTGCCCCTGACGGCGGTGCCGGCGGCCACCGGCGCGGCGCAGGCGGGCGGCTGCTGCGGGTGACGGCCACGACCCCGCCGGCCCCCGGCGTGACGGCCGGGGGCCGGCGTCCGGCGGCGTGGCACGGCTGGCGGATCGTGGCGGCGTTCGCGGTGACCCAGACCGCCGGCTACGGCTGCCTCTACTACGCGTTCGCGGTCCTGCTGCACCCGATCGCCGCCGGCCTGCACACCTCGACGACCGCCGTCACCGGCGCCGTCACCACCGCGCTGCTCGCCTCCGCCGCCACCGCGGTCCCCGCCGGCCGGTGGCTGGACCGCCACGGCGGCCGGGCGCTCATGACGACCGGCTCGCTCGCCGGCGCCACCCTGCTCGCCGCCTGCTCCCAGGTGCGTGCCGTGTGGCAGCTGTACGCGGTGTTCCTCGGCCTCGGCGCCGCCATGGCGCTGGCACTGTACGAGCCCGCCACGGCCGTCATCGTGTCGTGGTTCGACCCGGCCCGCCGGCCCCGCGCGCTGCTCGGCATGATCGTCGTGGCCGGGTTCGCCAGCACCGTCTTCATGCCGCTCACCGGGGTCCTGGAGCACCGGTACGGCTGGCGCGCCACCCTGCTCGTCCTCGCCGCCGGGTACGCCGCCGTGGCCGTGCCGTTGCACGGCCTGGTCGTGCGCCGGCCGCCGGCCCCGGCGGGTTCCGGCGGGACCGGCGCCGGACCGTCCACGGTGGACCGCGGCGCCGCGGTGCGGGCGGCACTGCGTGACGGGCGGTTCTGGTGCCTGGCGGTCGCGTTCGTCGCCCACGGCGCGGCGATGAGCGCGATGACCGTGCACCTCGTCGGGTTCCTCGTCGCCGCGGGCCACCCCGCCACGTTCGCCGCCACGGTCGCCGGCCTGCTCGGCGTGCTGTCCGTCACCGGCCGGCTCGCCCTCACCGGCGCCCAGCGCCGCCTGCCGCTGCACCGGGTCGTCGCGGCCGTGTTCACCGTGCAGGCCGTCGCCGCGGCCGGCCTGCCGTTCGCCGGCGCCAGCCGGGCCGGGGCGGTCGTGGCGGTCACCGGGTTCGGCCTCGGGTTCGGCATCGCCAGCCTCGCCACGCCCGCGCTGCTCGCCGAGCGGTACGGCACCGCCGCCTACGCCAGCATCGCGGGCACCCTCGCCGCCCCGGTCACCCTCGCCAAGGCCGGCGCACCGCTCGGCGCCGCCGCCCTGTACACGATGACGGGCAGCTCCACCCCGGTGCTGCTCACGATCGGCGCGGCCGGTCTGGTCGCCGCCGCCGGCATCCTCGCCTTGACACCGTCCAGACCGATCAGCGAACATTGAGTCAATGAACGTTGACCTTTCTTCGGTGGAGCGACGGGCACGGGTGCACGCCGCGCTCGGCGACCCGGCCCGGCTGGCCGTCGTCGACACGCTCACCCTCGGCGACGCCTCCCCCGGCGAGATCGCCCGCGCGCTGGACCTGCCGACCAACCTCGTCGCCCACCACGTCAACGTGCTGCACGACGCGGGCCTGCTCACCCGGGTCCGCTCCGAGGGCGACCGCCGCCGCACCTACCTGCGCCTCGAGCCGGACACCCTGGCCCGCCTCGCCGCGCCAGTGCTGGCACCGGTGCCGCGCGTCGTGTTCGTGTGCACGCACAACTCGGCCCGCTCGCAGCTGGCCGCCGCGATCTGGACCGGCCGGGTGCTCCAGCGGCTGCAGCCCGAGATCCCCGCCGCGTCCGCCGGGACGCACCCCGCGGCCAGGGTCCACCCGCGCGCCGTGGCCGTCGCCCGCCGGCACGGGCTGCACCTCGACGCGACCGGCACCGCGCACATCACCGACGTCGTGCATGACACCGACCTCGTCGTCGCCGTCTGCGACAACGCCCACGAGGGCCTCACCCGGGGCGTCCGGCCGCGGCTGCACTGGTCCGTTCCCGCGCCCGCCGACACCGACGCCGCGTTCGAGGCGACGTTCGCCGAGCTGGCCGGCCGCATCGAGCGCCTCGCGCCCGCCGTGGTGCCCGCCCGGTGACCCGCCCCGCACTGTGGCGCCGGCTGCTGGCCGAATTCGCCGGGACGCTGCTGCTCGTCACCGCCGTCGTCGGCTCCGGCATCATGGCCGCCACCCTCTCCCCCGGCGACGCCGGGCTGCGGCTGCTGGAGAGCTCGGTCGCGACCGCGTTCGCGCTCGCCTCGCTGATCCTCATGGTCGGCCCCGTGTCCGGCGCCCACCTCAACCCTGTGGTGTCCGCCGCCGACTGGTACCTCGGCCGCCGTACCGGCGCCGGCCTGCCCGCCCGGGATCTCGCCGGGTACGTGGCGGCCCAGACCACCGGCGCGATCGGCGGCGCGGTCCTGGCGAACCTGATGTTCGGCCTGCCGGCGGTCACCGCCTCCGGCACGCACCGGGCGGCGGGGCACCTGTGGCTCGGCGAGGTGGTCGCGACCGCCGGGCTGATCCTGCTGGTCTTCGCCCTCGCCCGCGCCGGCCGGCTGCCGGTCGCGCCCGCCGCGGTCGGCGCGTACATCGGCGGCGCCTACTGGTTCACGTCCTCCACCAGCTTCGCCAACCCCGCCGTCACCGTCGGCCGGGCGTTCACCGACACGTTCGCCGGGATCGCCCCGGCGTCGGTGCCGGCCTTCGTCGCCGCCCAGCTCGCCGGCCTCATCGTGGGTGTCGGGCTGCTGCTGGCGCTGTACCCGGTCGCCGCGGTCGCCCCGGCCCCCGCCCTGTCCCCTGTCGCGTCGCCCGTGGAGCCGTCATGAGTGCCAAGCCCAGCGTCCTGTTCGTCTGCGTGCACAACGCCGGCCGTTCCCAGATGGCCGCCGGCTGGCTGCGGCACCTGGCGGGCGGCACCGTCGAGGTCCGCTCCGCCGGCTCGGCCCCCGCCGACCGGCTCAACCCGGTCGTGGTCGAGGCGATGCGGGAGGTCGGCATCGACATCACCGCCAGCACCCCGCGCCGGCTCGACCACGCCACCGCCGAGGCCTCCGACGTGCTCGTCACCATGGGCTGCGGCGACGCCTGCCCCGTCTTCCCGGGCAAGCGCTACCTCGACTGGCAGCTCGACGACCCCGCCGGCCGGGACCTCGCCGCCGTCCGCCCGATCCGCGACGCCATCAGGGCCCGCGTCGAGCAGCTGCTCATCGAGCTGTCCGCCGGCACCGCCCGGCCCGGCACCGACGCGGGCCACGCATCGAACCATTGACACGTCTCGCCGCCGTCTCGTAGCGTCCGGCCCAGCATTCGCCGAACGGGGCGGCGGACGCGAGGCCCGACGCCGCGCCCAGGCTGCCCCATGTCCACGGGGAGCACCATGAGACGCAGCAGAGTCCTACCCCTCCTCCTCCTGCTGGGCGGCAGCCTGGTCGCGCTGCCACAGGCCGCTCAGGCGGCCCCGCCGACGGCCGGCCTGCCGGCCGGGTACACCTCCTGGGCGCAGGTGATGGCGGCACAGGAGCCGCTCAACACCGCCGGCCTGGCGATCCGCGACGCGGCGGCGACGAACCCCGCCTCCGGGTACAGCAACCACAGCATCGACGTGGTCACCAGGACCCTGACGCTGTACTGGAAAGGCACGCCGAGCGGTCCGGAGGCCGGTGTCCTCGATGCCGCCAAGGCCCGCGGCATCAAGGTGGTCGTGCACCCGGCCCGCTACTCCGCCACCGAGGTGGAGGCGAAGCGCGAGCTCATCCTCCGCGACGCGCAGGCCGCCAGGATCGCGCGCGTCAGCCCGGCGACGGACGGCAGCGGCATCACGGTCAGCGTCCGGCCGGCGGCCGGGGTGACGGCGTTCGGGGCCGGCGTGACGCCGGGCGCCGACGCGCCGAACCTGCGGGCGGCCGTCCGCGCCGGCGGGGTCACCGTGGTCACCGCCGAGCCGGCGCAGATGTACACCCGCGAGGCGGACAGCGCACCGTTCTACGCCGGCGGCCTGATCATGCGCGACGGCGTCGGCGGACCGGCGTGCACCGCGGGCTGGTCGGTGCGCTTCCCGAACAACGAGCAGTTCACCGCCACCGCCCGGCACTGCGGCGCCCTCGGGTCGAACTGGTACAGCGGCGACGGCCACTACCTCGGCTGGGGCGCCGGCGAGTCCATCACCCGGCAGTCGGACGGCAAGTGGCGCGGGTACGACGCGCTGTTCGTCGTCACCACCGGCAGCGGCGGCTCCGACAGCAGGATGTTCGACGGTCCGGGGGTGTTCCAGGCGAACCAGTTCCAGAAGCTGGTGCGCGGCACCCACGAGTCCAGCACCAACAGCTGGGTCTGCATGTCCCCGGCGGTGACCGGGGTGCGGTGCAGCATCCAGATCGTCAAGGACAACGACTCGGAGTGCGTGTACAGCAACGTGCCGGGCATAGCCGACGGCACCACGGTCTGCTTCAACACCATCTCGGCCCTGTCGCGCGCCGACGAATGGATCACCATGGCCGGTGACAGCGGCGGCCCGGTGTTCGTCAACGCCGACAACAACACCAACGTCTACGCCGCCGGAATCATCCACGGCTCCTACGGCCAGACGGGGCAGTGCGCCAACCCGCTGTACGGCCACTACGGCGCGCAGCCCAGCACCGTCAGCTGCTCGCGGGGTGTCTCGTTCACCTCGATCCGCAAGGCGATGGCACCGTTCTCCGGCCTGCAGGTGAACGGGGCGTGATCCAATCCGGGGCCCGCCCGGGCACCGGCGCGGGCCCCGGTCGCGGGACGTACATACGGCTCAGCTGTTGAGGATCCGGGCCTTTTGCTGTTCGAACTCGGCCTCGGTGAGCACTCCTTGCGCCTTGAGCGCGCCGAGCTGCTGCAGCTGCGCGAGCCGGTCCGACGTGTCGCTCCCGGCGGCGTACGCGCCCTGCGGCTGGTTGTACGCGCCCTGCGGCTGGTTGTACGCGGCCTGCTGGTCCTGCGCCGCCCACCGGCCGGCCTGCCGCCGGGAGACCCGGTTCGACACGGCGGTCGCGGTGCCGGCCACCACGGTGGTGCGGGCGATGCCGCGAAGAAGCCCTGGCATGGTGCGGTGTCCTCCTATCGGCTGGCTTCGGCGTCGATGCGCTCGACGGCCGCGAGCAGCGCCTGTACCGGGATCCGTCCGCCCGCGACGAGCTGGCCGCCGCCCCGGCGCAGCGCCGAGGCCAGCGGGGCGGCCCAGCGGTTCTCGTACACGAGGATCGCCGCGATGCTGCCCGGGCTGAGGACGTCGGCCGCCTCCGCGAGGTCGTCCGCGTCGACCAGCCCGGTGCTGACCCCCTCGAACATCAGCAGGTCCAGCGTGCCGTCCTGGTCGAGATCGGTCAGCTCGAGCCCTTCGACCGTGCCGTCGGCGCGCTTGCCGACGAAGACGAGATCGAGGATCCTGATGATGCCGCGATCGACCAGGTCGACGAGCAGCGGGAACCCTTCGCCGGTGAGCCGGCCCTCCGGAAACTCCACCACCAGGTAGTCGACCGGCCCCATCGTATCGAGATCCCGCATGAGCCAACGATGCCGCTGCCCGGCCTGCCCCTGCGTCATCCGCACCGGGTGACCGCCCCCGCCGCCGTCATCGTCCGGGCCCAGCGCCGAGCCACACGACCGGCGACGTCCGGGGCGACACCCGCTGACCGCTCAGCCGCGGTGCCGGCGGCCGGAGGCGCTGTGCGGCACCGCGGCCGTCAGGTCGATCCAGTACCGGCGGGTCCGGCCGAGCTCCGTGTCGCGCACGTCCTCCAGCACGCCGCCGTTGCCCTCGATCGTGCGCGCCGAGGCGACGTTGTCGTCGGCGCAGGTGACGAGCACCCGGTCCATCCCGCGCCCGGCCGCCGCCGCCAGCACCGCGCCCAGCGCCCACGTCGCCACGCCGCGCCGGCGCGCCGAGGGGCGCAGCCCGTAGCCGATGTGACCACCGGCGCGCAGCAGGAAGTCGTTGAGCCGGTGCCGCAACGTGATCGCGCCGAGGTACCGGTCGTCCTGCACGATCCACCAGTACGTGGCGTGCACCCGGCCCTCGGCCACCGGCGCCGACTCGTCGGCCTGCTGGCGCAGCCAGCGTGCCCACGCGGCGAACCCCTCGGCGGAGTCCACGTCGTCGGCGGACGGCAGCCCCGAGCCGGGTTGGTGGGCGCCGAGGCCCCACTCGTCGCGCGCCTCCAGCCACGCGGCGTGCAGCCGGCTCGTCGGCGCGATCAGCTCCGGCACCTCAGCCGTCCTCGCCGTCGCGCCAGCGGAACCCGGGCAGCTCGACCTCCCAGGCGTCCACCGGCGGCTCCGGCGCGTCGCCGCTCAGCAGGCCCTCGGCGTAGAAGCCGAACAGCTCCACCAGCGCCCGTTCGCCGAGGTCGAGCGGGTGGAATGGCAGCGGGTACGGGTCCGGGTGCGGGTCGACGGGGTGCTCGCCGCGCCAGTACGGCAGCGGGTCGCCGAGGTCCTCGATGACGCCGTGGTCCGGGGCGAGGCTCAGGGACCGGACCAGCCGGCCGTCGTCCCACACGGCGAACGCCAGCCAGTCCACGACGCTGTGCCCGGTGCTCGGGTAGGCCACGACCGCGGTCTTCGCGCCCATCAGCGGGCCGCCGTGGCGGCGATGGCGGCGTGCGAGCGGCGGGTCTCGTCGCCCGGCCGGTGGTCGCGGTCGATCTCTGTGAAGCCGGCGCGGGCGAGCCGCGTGGAGAGCTCGTCGGCGGGCCACCGGTAGGCGGTCGTGACCTTGTGGTCGAAGGCGGCGACGTCGGTACCGTCGAAGAAGCCGACGACGAGGGTGCCGCCCGGGGCGGTGACCCGCCGCAGCTGGGCGAGGACGCCGTCGAGCTCGGCCGGCGGGTAGTGGATCAGCGAGCCCCAGGCGAGGACGCCGCCGAGGGACGCGTCCTCGACGTCGAGGCGCTGCATCGAGCCGAGCCGGTAGGGCACGCCGGGGTGGGTCGCCTCGGCGTACGCGATGAACTCCGGCACCAGGTCGATCCCGCCGGCGTCGGCGCCCAGGGAGCGCAGGTAGGCGGTGATGTGGCCGGGGCCGCAGCCGACGTCGAGCACCGGGCCGGGCACCGCCGCCAGGTGGCGTCCGATGAAGGCGAGGTCGTCGGCGTGCACCTGCTCGCTGGTGCCGAACAGGCTGATGTACAGGTCTGCGACGGAGGCGTACGCGTCCCGGACGTGATCCACGTTCACCGGGCGACTATAGGGAGACCAGCGGCGCGATGACCACCTGGCGGCGCCCGAACGGCACCGGCACCGGGGACGCGCCGGCGTTCAGACGGCGGTGAGCAGCGCGTCCAGCGGCGCCGGCACCGTGCCGTGGACGGCCGCCGCGTCGACCAGCAGCCTGGCGTAGCGCTGCTTGCGCCGCGCGCCGCTGCCCAGGAACCGGCGCAGCTGCGCGTCGGGCGGCTGGTCGCGCCAGGCGGGCTGGCGCTGCAGGGAGCGCAGCGACGTCAGGTCGCCCTGGGTGTCGCACAGCGCCTCGACGGCGGCGACGCCCAGGGCCCGGATCAGCTCGTCCTCCAGGTCCTCGACGCAGACGTGCACCGTGGCCCGATGGGCGCCGGCCAGGCCGCGCCGGAACAGCTCCGCCTCCCGCAGGTCGCACAGCCCGGCGAGCCGCAGCGCGGTGCCCGCCGGGCCGAGCGTGCCGAGGAAGCGGCCGATCGCGTGGGCGCCGCCGATCGGCACGACCACGACCCCGTCGGCGTCGAGGTCCCGGCCCCGGGCCGCGGCGGCGGTCTCCACCGCGACCTGGTCGCTGACGCCCTCCACGAGGATCAACGCCGCGGCGGCGCCGACCTTCGCCAGCGCCCGCGCCGTGGCCCGCAGCGGCGCGTCGGGGCCGTGCGCGTACCCGCCGAGTGTCTGCCCGGCCAGCGCGCGGCGGGTGGCGGCGTCCACGGCGTTCACGATCCGCCGGTCATGATGACCAGGCCGAGGCACATCTCGTCGCTGGTGCCGTCGCCCCACACGACGTAGCGGGGTGCGGTGCCGCGCAGCTGCGGCAGCTGCGCGCGCAGCCCGGCGTCGTGGGTGCAGGTGACCCGCAGCGTGTCGCCGGGCTTGACCGCGACGGGCTCGCCGAGCGGGTGGATCGCCTGGTCGTCGAAGTTGTACCGGGGCACGTCCAGCAGGGTCCGCGCGCCGGGTGTGCCCGGGTTCAGCTCGATCGTGATGGCGCGGCCGAGCAGGTGCATGTGGCCGGCGACGGCGTGGACGGTGCCGGCGCGGGAGATGGGGCGGTCGCAGTGCTGGGTCGGTCCGGCGGTCACCGGCCGGCCCCGGTTGCAGAGCTTGACGAGCTGCTCGGCCTGGCCGCCGACCTCGGCGCCGAAGCGCTGGGTGACGTCGGCGACGGCGGCGGCGCGGTCGCACAGCGGGCCAGACTCCCCCGGCGTGCACGGCAGTTCGATGGGGGCGGGCAGCAGCGACGTCTGCAGCGGGGTCATCACGGCGGTGGTGTCGTTGAGCCGCAGCCGGATGCTGGAGCGGTCGGCGCCGCCGGCCTTGCCGCCGGTGGCCAGCAGGTTGTAGTGGATCTGCATGACCATGAGGCTGCCGGGCGGCATCGGGTAGCCGAGGTTCGGCGCCAGCAGCGTCTCGTTGGCGCCGGGCGCCCACGACGCGACCCACGTGTCGCCGGCCACGCCGGAGTCGCCGAAGCAGGTCCAGCCGTCGCCGGGGGTGCCGTCGTCGAGCCGGCGGGCCTCGTCGGCGGCGCCGGGGCCGATGCGGAAGAAGATCGCGTGGTGCACGATGTCGGCGTTCTGCGGCAGGAACTGGCTGCCGGTCAGGTACGCCTCCTTGGTGAGCTTCGGGTCGACGAGGAAGCAGCGGTACTCGTCGGTGCCGCCGTTGGGCGCCTTCGGCGTGTACTGGGCCGGCATGGCCAGCTCCTGGAAGCGTTCGCCGGCCCGCAGCGGCTGTGCCGGTGGCGCCGAGAAGTGCCCGGCGTGCGACCCGGCGGACGTCGTGGCGGCCGGTTGCGGGTCCTTCACCGGGCCGGCGCCCGTGCCGCAGGACGCGACCAGGACGGCCGCCGTGAGCGCGGCGGCGAGTCGGAGCGACTGGTGCATGTGGTACCTCCCCGTGTTCGACAGGCATCGATGATGCTCGCACCTGGCGGTCCGGCACATCCGGGATCCCCCTGAACCGTGCCGAATGTGCGAAAAGCCGTCAGGGTTTGCGTCCCCAGGCGGAGATCATCGGCGAGGTGGCGAGGTCGAGCCGCCCGGCCGCGACGTTGCCGAGGTGCTCGTCGATCGTCGCAGCCTCACGCGGCGGCGGGCTGCCGGCGGCGCAGCGCGAACCAGGCGATCGCCGGGGCGCCGACCAGCCCGACGAGCGCGCACGCCCCCGTCAGGTACGCCAGCTTGTACTGGTCGGAGCGGCGGGCGTCGTACACGTCGCGCGCCGGGTCGCGGGTGTCGTAGCGGACCGGCAGCTCGTCGCCGACCCTGGCACCGGCGGTGTCGCTGCGGCCCTCGACCTCGGCACGGACCTGCCGGCCGCCGGCGGTGAACTCGACGTACACCCGCCGGCCCTTGCCGCTGCCGGTGACCTCGACGACGCGGGCGCCGGTCTGCGCGCCGTGCTCCCGCAGGTCCCGGTCGCGGCTCCAGGTCCGGTACGCGATCGTGGCGAACACCAGCCCGACGACGACACCGAGGGCGGCGAACAGCAGCGGGTGCGGCGCGCGGCGACGGAGGAGGCCCATGACGGCGGCGTTCCCGCCACCCCGCCGATCGAAACGCGGCCGCTCACCCGGCCGCGGCGCCGGTCGGCCGCGGGCGTTCGTCCGGCGGTTCGAGCGGTTCGAGCCGGACCCGGGCGAGCAGCTCGTGGATGGCGTCGGCGCGGCCGGTGCCGAGGCCGTGCCGGGTGACGTTGAGCGCGCCGGCCGCCGCGCCGGTCCGGATCGCCTCGCTGAGGTCACCGCCGTGGGAGAGGACCGCGGCGACCGCCGCCGACATCGAGTCGCCGGCGCCGCGGTGCTCCTTGATCTGCAGCGGCGGCACGTGCACGCGCTGGACCGTACCGTCGATGAACGCCAGCGCCGGGTCGCCGGCGCGGCTGACCAGGGCCGCGCCGGCACCGTCCCGCAGCAGGGTCCGGCCGGCGGCGACCAGTGTCTCCTCGGCGTCGGTCGCGGCACGGCCGTCGCGCAGCAGCTCCTCGTGGCTCACCTTCACGAACGACGCCTTGCCGCGCAGGACCGCGGCGAGGTGCTCGCCGGAGAGGTCGGCGACGACCCGGGCCCCGTTCGCGGTCAGGTCGGTGCTGAGCCGCCGGTACACGTCGGGATGCACGACGCGCGGGTCGGCCGGGCCGCTCAGCACCGTCACGTCGCTGCGCAGCCCTTCGGCGAGGGCGATCGTGTACAGGTCGTCCAGGTCGTGCCGTTGCAGCGGCGCCCCGGGCCACGCGGCGATCTCCCGGCGGGCGCCTGCGCGGCGGTCGTGGACGTACCAGCCGCTGCCGGCCGGGCGCCGCACCGACCTGACGGTGACCTCCAGCCCGGCGAGGAGCGTGTCGACGAGCCCTCCGGTCTCCCCGCCGACACTGACGCACAGGGTGACGTCGCTGCCGAGAATGGCCGCCATCCGGGCCTGCCACACCCCCTGCCCGCCGGGGTGGACGTGCAGGTCGGGCACCTCGGCGGTCTGCTCGACGGTCACGGTCAGCACCGGCGCGGGGGCGAACACCATCACCTTGCCAGTCACCAGGTCCAGGTACCCTCCCGGTGGACGATCAGACCCACCGCGGCGGGTTCGCCGCGACCCGCGCCACCGGGTCGACGGTCTCCGGCCGGCGCGCGGGACGAGGTCCACCTGGACGACGTCGCCGGGCCCGCACCTGCCCCGCACCGGCCCGGTCCGGGAATCCGGGGCACGGGCCGTGACCAGGCCGCCGGCGCCCGCCGCCGGGTCCGGGCGGCGCGGGGGCCGGTGCGGCCCCGGTACAACCGGCGGCATGACGCAGCACTCCACCGTGGCGCCCCGGGCGGTACCGGCACAACTGACCGCAGCCGCCGCCCTGGGCCTGTTCAGCCTCATGGTGCCGATCACCGCCCGCGACGAGGTCACCTTCCCACCGGGTACCGACGTGCGCGTCGACTACGTCGACTACGTCTCCTTCGCCGACGACAACACCATCTTCCTCATCGGCTTCGACATCGCGGTGATGGTGGCGCTGCTGCTGTCCACCGTCGCCCGCGGCTCGCGCGCCCCGCGGTGGCTGGTCTGGGTGTTCGTCGTGATGACGGCCCTGCACGCGTTCCTGGCCGTGGTGCACGGCTCCCTGGCGGCCACGGACGCGTCCATCCACTTCACCATCGGCACCTGGGTGCTGCTCGTGGAGGCCGCCGTCCGGATCGTCGCCGGCGTGCGGCTCGTCCGGCCACGCGCGGCCACCCCGTCCCCGGTGCGCGCCGCCCCCGGCGCGGGCTGAGCCGCCCGGCCCGCACCGGCCCCGTCCGGGCACTCCGGCGCGCATGATCACCGCAGGGTGCTCCGCGGTCGTGGGACCATGACGGTCATGCCAGGGGCGGAGTACGCGCACGCCGCGTTCGCGACCCGGATCGCGGCCGAGGAACCCGACGGCGGCCGGATCGGGTTGCTCACCACGGTGATCAACTGGAGGGACGCGGGTGCCGCGCGGGGGGTGCCGGAGGCGACGGCGGCCGAGCTGGCCGGGCTCGGGCCGGACGACTTCGCGGACGCGCTCGCCTGGGTGCTGGGGCCGGTGCCCGCCGGGCCACCGCTGGTCACCCGGGACGACGACGGGCGGCTCAGCGCCCACCCGCTGCTGTCGACGACGGTGCCGGTGCCGGACGCGATGTGGGTGGCCGTGGTGCGGGACGAGCACCGCAGCGAGGCGTTGATGGCGATCCTGCGCACCGCCCGGGCGGAGCGACGGCTGGAGCTGGCGCTGGGGGTCGTCACGCCGCGGGCCGAGGCCGGCGACCCGGCGGCGATGACCGTCCTGGGGTGGGTGGCGACGTCGACCGGTGACGCCGCGGCGGCCGAGGACTGGCTGCGCCGCGCCGCGCTGGCCGGGCACCCGCAGGCCATGGACCTGCTCGGCAACCTGCTGTGGCCCGACCGGCGGGAGGAGGGGCGCGGGTGGCTCGAACGGGCCGCCGCGGCCGGCGACCCGGACGCGATGAACAGCCTCGGGGTGCTGCTGGCGCGCGAGGACCCGCCGGCCGCCCGGACCTGGTGGGAACGGGCCGCCGCCCTGGACCACCTGCCGGCGGTGACGAACCTCGGCGAGCTGGCGGCCGACGGCGGTGACCTTGCGGCGGCGACGGCGCACTGGACCGCCGCCGCCGACCGCGGGCACGTGCCGGCGATGCTGCGGCTCGCCGGGCACCTCGACGAGGACGACCCGGACGTCGAGCGGCTGCTGTCGGCCGCCGCGGACAGCAACGAGATCGAGGCCTGCCAACGGTACGCCGCGTGGCTGTCGACGCGGGACCCCGAGCGGGCCCGGGCCCTGTGGCGGCGGGTCGCTGAGGCGGGCAGTGCGCCGGCGATGTCCGCGCTGGCGACCCTGCTGAGCGACACCGATCCGCCGGCCGCCCGGACCTGGTTCGAGCGGGCCGCCGAGGCCGGCGACCCGGACGCCATGGTCCGGCTGGCCGAGTCGCTGCGGCCCGTCGACGAGACGGCGGCGCTCGCCTGGTACGTCAGGGCGGCGGAGGCGGGCGACGTCGACGCGATGCGGATGGCGGGCGTTCTGGGCGACGGCGACCGGTGGCTGGTCGCGGCGGCCGGCATGGGCGACGCCCGGGCGATGGCGATCCTCGCGGCGCTGCGGCACGAGGCCGACCCGGTGGACGCCGCCGGCTGGGCCGAACGGGCGGCTGAGGCCGGCGGTGCCGAGGCGATGGACCACGTCGGGCGGCTGCTGGAGGAGGTCGACGTCGCCGCGGGGCGGGTGTGGACGCAGCGGGCCGCGTACGGCGGCTCGACTGCGGCCATGGTGCGCCTGGGCCGGGCGGCGCACGACGACCCGGCGACGGCGAAGGCGTGGTTCGAACGCGCCGCCGAAGCCGGCGACCTCGACGCGATGCACCTGCTGGCCCTGCTGCTGGACGAGGCGGACCAGGCGTACGAGGTGAGGACGTTCGCCGGCATCGACCTGATGCACACGCCCAGGTTCGCGCCGCTGCGCCGGCTGTTCGACCCGGACGACCCGCAGGCCGCGCAGCGCTGGTGCCGCCGCGCCGCCGAGGCCGGGCACACCGGCGCGATGAACAGCCTGGGCGTGCTGCTGGAGGCCGGCGACCCGATCGAGGCGCAGCGGTGGTTCCGGCAGGCCGCGGAGGCCGGCGACGCCCCCGCCATGGACAATCTCGCGCGCTCCCTGCGCGACGAGGACCCGGCCGAGGCGCGGCGCTGGTACGAGCTGGCGGCCGCCGCGGGACACGAGCCGGCCGTGGCCGGTGCGGCGAAGGCCCGGCGGCGGCACCGCTGGCTGACGGCGGGCAGCGTCGCGCTGATGCTCGGCTGCGTGACGGCCAGCGCGGTCGGCTTCCACCTGGCCGGCGCGAACTACCTGGCGTGGTATCTGGCGAACGGACCGCTCGTCGCCCTCATCACCGGTCTCGTGTCGCTCACCATCGACCTCGACCGGATCCCCACCCTCATCTCGCCGTCGCCGCGCCGGTACGTGCGCGCCTGCCGTCTCGTGCTGACGCTGCCGCGCCTGGCGTGGGCGCCCGCGTTCCTGCCGTCCTCGGCCCGGGTGCTGCTGCCCGGCGACCCCGGGTTTCTGGCCGCGCTGCCGCCCGGCGTCACCGCACGGACGGTGATCACCGCGGCGGACGGCACCGTCATCCGGACGCAGACCCGCGAGGCCCGCCACTATCAGCTCGTCGCCGAGGGCGCGCTGCCGGCCGGCTGGTGGTCGGGGCCGCTGCGGGCGCCGCTGGCCACGCTCGTCGTCGGTCTCGTCATCGCCGCGTTCGCGGTCTGGTTCGTGGTCATCGCGCCGCTGCAGTACGTCACGTCGGCGCTCGTCGGCGGCCCGGTCCGCCGGATGCGCGAACGCGGGGTCACCGTGCTGTACAGCGCTTCCGGCCACCAGTCGGTGCGGATGCGCCGCGCGGACGAGCCGGTCCCGGCGACGTCGAGCGAGGTCCAGTTCTACCGCCGCCCGGTGACCACCACCCTCGCCATCAGCAGCCTGGTGCTCTGGCTGCTGTCGCTGCTGCGGTGAGGCGGCGGCGTTGACGGGAGCCGGTCGCTGCTTCCAGACTTGCCACCGGCGCACCGCCCTGCTGCGAGGTGATTGATGTCCTCGGACACCCCTGAGGTCGACCAGCTGCTGGCCGACGACGGCTTCGCCGGGCGGCTGGCCGGGCTGGCCGGTTCGCTCGGCCGCGACCCCGGGGAGGTGACGGCCGAGGCGGCGGGTCATCTGCGCGAGATGGGCGCGATGCACAGCCCTCGGGCGATGCGCGCGTGGTCGCGGTTCACCACGTGGATGTTCCGCGCGCACGACCTCGTCATGGACGCCGACGCCGCGCGGCGGCTGCAGGAGCTGGACCGCAGGTATTCGCTGCTGTTCCTGTTCTCGCACCGGTCGTACCTGGACGGCGCCGCGGTCCCCGTCGCGCTGGACCGGCACGGTCTCAGCCCTGCCTACACGCTGGGCGGGGCGAACCTGAGCTTCTTCCCCGTGAACCGGCTGGCGCGCCGGTCCGGGATCGTCTACATCCGCCGGTCGACGCAGCACCAGCCGGTGTACCGGTTGACGCTGCGCGCCTACATCGGCCGGCTGATCCGCAACAGGAAGAACCTCAGCTGGTCCATCGAGGGCGGCCGGACCCGCACCGGCAAGCTGCGGCCGCCGACGTACGGGATCCTGCGGTACGTGGTGGACGCGCTCGACGCCGACCCGGACGCCGAGGCGCTCGTCGTGCCCGTGTCGATCGTGTACGAGCAGTTGCACGAGGTCGGCGCGATGACCGCCGAGGCCCGCGGGGCACGCAAACGGCCCGAGGACGTCCGCTGGCTGGTCAGGTTCGCCAGGCTGCAGGCCAACCGGCTCGGCCGCGCGTACCTGGACTTCGGCGAGCCCGTCCCGCTGCGCGAACGGATGGCCGAGCTGCGCGACGGCGATCGACAAAGCCGGCAAGACCGGCGGGACCAGCCGGACCGGCACGTCGTCGAGCGGATCGCGCTGGACGTGTCGCACCGCATCAACCGGGCGACCCCGGTCACCGTCACGGCCGTCGTGTGCCTCGCGTTGCTCGCCGCCGACCGGGCGCTCACCCTCGACGGGGTGCAGCGGACCATCGCGCCGATGGCGGCCTACATCGCGTCCCGGCGCTGGCCGGTGGCCGGCGCCGCCGACCTCACCGACCGCGACACCGTCCGCCGCACGCTGCACGAGCTGGTCGCCTCGGGCGTACTGACGAGCTACGACGGCGGCACCGAGACGGTGTGGGTCATCGGCCCGGGCCAGCACCTGGTCGCCGCGTTCTACCGCAACACGGCGATCCATCTGCTGGTCGACCGGGCCATCGGGGAGCTGGCCCTGGTCGCCGCCGCCGAAGGCGGCCCGGACGGCCTGGCGACCGCGACCGGGGAGGCGCTGCGGCTGCGGGACCTGCTGAAGTTCGACTTCTTCTTCGCCCGCCGCCGGGACTTCGCCGAGCAGATGGCGCTGGAGCTGGCCATCATCGAGCCCGGCGACGGCGTCGGGCTGCGCGCGTTCACCCCCGACGACGCGCGGCACTGGCTGCGGCACGCCGAGCCGCTGGTCGCCCCGCTGGTGCTGCGGCCGTTCCTCGACGCGTACCACCTGGTGGCCGACCGGCTGGCCGCCGCCGGCGGCGGGCCGGTCGAGGAGGCCCCGCTGCTGGACGAGTGCCTGCGCGTCGGCCGGCAGTGGGCGTTGCAGGGGCGGCTGGCCAGCGAGGAGTCGGTCTCCCTCGAACTGTTCAAACCGGCGCTGCAGCTGGCCCGGCACCGCGGCCTGCTCGACCCGGGCACGCCGGACCTGGCGCGGCGCCGCGCGGACTTCCTCGGCGAGCTGCGCGAGACGACCCGCCGGGTGGGCGTCGTCGCCGGGAACCGGTGAGCCGCCGCCGGCGTCGGATGGTGCATGTCGCAGCTTCACGCAGATCAACCGGTGCCGGTCGGGTCCGTGGCACGCACCTGGGTCGCCATGGTGGCCGCCGTGCTGCTCGCCGGATGTACGGGCACCAGGACCGGGAGCGACGCGGTGGTGGCGACCGCGTACGAAGCCTCGTCCGTGCCGGTGCGGGCGGCTGGGCTGTACGTCGGCGGCATCGCCACCGTCGACCCACGCGGTCAGCTGGCCTTCGCGGGCCCGGCGCCGTTCGTGTCCACGGCGGGCACGGCGGTGACGCTCGACGCGGTGAAGGCCGCCGCCTGACGCGTCACGCCGCCGGCGGGGCGGCCGCCAGGCCGGTGCAGCCGCGCAGGTCGGTGAAGCGTTGCTTCGCGGCGGCCGCGGCCGCACCGGTCAGCGCGCTGGGCTGGCCGGTGCCGGAGATGACGGCGGGGACCAGCTCGGCACCGGTCACCGAGCGGCCGCGTACGTGGACCTTGAGCACGCCCGTGTCGGCGGATCCGACGTACCAGACGAAGTTGCCGAGACCATAGGCGACGTACGTGCGCCCGAGCCACCCGTCGCCCTGCAGCACGTGCGCGTGCGCCCCGATGATCATGTCGGCGCCGGCATCGGCGAGGGCCTTCGCGAACGTCTTCTGGTTGGCGTTCGGGCACGACTCGCGCTCGGTGCCCCAATGGTTGAACACCACGACCAGGTCGGCGCGGTCGCGGGCGGCCCTGACCGCTTCGACGGCGCGCGGCACGTCCCACGCGAGCGCGATGCCCGGGGTGGCCGGCCCCGCCTTCCAGCTCTCGGCGAGGGTGTGGATCTGGCTGAACCCGACGATCGCGACCCGCACGCCCCGCACGGTGAGGACCAGCGGCGCGTACGCCTCGTCGATCGTGCGACCGCCGCCGAACACCGGCACCCCCGCGGCGGCCGCGCCGTCGAGGGTGTCGGCGAACCCGACCCGGCCGTAGTCGAGGGCGTGGTTGTTGGCGATCGACACCGCGTCGACGCCGGCGGCCTTCACCGCCTCGAACGCGACCGGCGGCGCCCGGAAGTGGAACTCCTTCGGCTCGGGCGTGCCCCGGCTGGTGACCGCCGTCTCCAGGTTGACCACGGCGAGGTCCGCGCCGGCGAGGTCGGCCGCCATCGGCCCGAACGCGGTCGCCGGCTGCCGCAGCAGCGCCGCGGTGCGCTCGGTGAAGTGCACGTCGCCGCCGAACGCGAGGGTCAACGCCACATCGGCCGACGGCGACGCCGACACCGGCGCCGAAGCCGAGGCCGCCGCGGTGACGGACGGCGGCGGGGCCGGATGCGCCGCCGGGATGCCCGCGTCACAACCGGCCAGCAGCACGGCCGCGGCCGCGATCGCTCGTCGCGCCTTCACAGCGCCCAATGTACGAGCACCGCACCCACGGCCCTGATCCGGTGAGGGCTGCGGTGGACCGCCGGCCGGAAGTGACGCCGCCGGCCGTCCGGCGGCGCCGTCACGAAGGCCCGGTGGCGGTCACGCCGCGGCCGGTGCCGGGGTCTGCAGGGCGGTGACCGCGTCCGGCGGCAGCGGCCGGGCGTAGTGGTAGCCCTGGGCGTAGCGGTAGCCGAGCCGGCGCAGCTCCGCGGCCTGCTCGGCGGTCTCGACACCCTCGGCGACGGCGCGCAGGTGCAGGCCGTTGCTGATGTCGATGAGGGCGGCGGCGATGACGGCGTGCTCGCCGCCGTGGGTGACGGTGTCGACGAACGACTTGTCGACCTTCAGCAGGTCCACGGGGCAGGTGCGCAGCAGGCCGAGCGAGGAGTGGCCGGTGCCGAAGTCGTCCAGGGCGACGGCGACCCCCAGGTCCTTCAGGGCGCGCAGCGCGTCGACGGCGGCGCCGCCGTCGAAGACCGCGGTCTCGGTGACCTCCACCGTCAGGTGACGGGCCGGCAGGCCGGTGCGGTGCAGCACGGCGGCGACGTCGTCGGCGAAGCCGGCCTCGCGCAGCTGCCGGGCCGACACGTTGACGCTCACCGTCTCCGGCGCCGCCGCGCCGAGCCGCCGCTGCCACCGCACCGCCTGGGCGCACGCCTCGGCGAGGATCCAGCCGCCGAGCGGCACGATGAGGCCGGTGCGTTCGGCGGCCGGGATGAACTCCGCCGGCGGGACCGGCCCGCGCTCGGGGTGGTCCCAGCGCACGAGGGCCTCCACGCCGTGCAGGCTGCCGTCGGTGATGTCGACGATCGGCTGGTACACCAGGTGCAGCTGGCCGGTGTCCAGGGCGGTGCGCAGGTCCGCGGCGACCCTGGCCTGCTCGGCGCCGCGCTGGTCCATCGCGCACGTGTAGACCCGGAAGCGCCCCTTGCCCTGGTGCTTCGCCTCGTACATGGCGACGTCGGCGCGGCGCAGCAGCTCGGCGGCGGTGTCGCCGGGGCGGGCCGGGGCCAGCCCGATGCTGGCCTCCACGACCAGGTCGTGCCCGGCGCAGTGCAGCGGCCGGCGCAGCGCGGTGGTGATGGTGTGCAGCGTGCGTTCGTGGTCGGTGCCGCGCAGCAGCAGCGCGTACTCGTCGCCACCGAGCCTGGCCACGGTGCTGCCCGGCGGGACGCAGCCGGTGAGGACCTCGGCGGCGGCCCGCAGCAGGGCGTCGCCGACGGCATGGCCGAGCTCGTCGTTGATGCCTTTGAAGTTGTCCAGGTCGATGACGGCGACACTGGCGGCGGTCCCGTCCGCCATGCGGGCCAGCGCGTCGGTCGTGGCCGACCCGAAGACGGTGCGGTTCGCCAGGCCCGTCAGCGCGTCGTGGCTCGCCTGGTGCGCGAGTTTGCGCTGGTACGTGTGCAGGTCCCGGAGCCGGGAGTCCAGCTGCCGCACCAGCCGGGCGTTGTCGTGCAGCCGGGCGTCGAGCTGCTGCAGCAGCGCGGCGTTGTCGCGCAGCGCGATGATCTGCCGGGCCGCGACGAGCACCGTGACGGTGACCGCGCCGGCCGCGACGACGACGTGGTCCGGGGTGCCCTGCACCGCCGACACCAGCAGCAGCCCGCCGGTGGCCACGACCGCGGCGTACGGCATCACGCTCAACCGCCGGCCGGGCAGCGGGACCGGGGCGGGCGGGACACCGGCGGCCCGCAGCTGCCGGTCGGCGGCCAGGCACAGCACCAGGCAGGTCGCCGGCAGGATCAGGTGGCCGGCGTTGAGGTGCGGCCGGGACGCCAGCAGCGGCGCGAGGGAGCCGCCGCCCGCGCCGACGGCGCCGGTGAGCGCGAGCAGGTGCAGCGCCCGCCGGTCGATCGGCCCGGTGCCGGTGAAGGCGACCTTGATGAAGGCGAAGACGCAGATGAAGCCGCCGGCCACGACGGCCAGCGCGGACCAGGTGCCTCCGGCGCTGCCGGCGAACCAGGTCTCCCATCGCGGGTACACCAGGTGCCAGGCGAACGTGAGCGTGGTGACGATGACGGTGGCGATGTCCAGCCCGAACCGGGTCCAGGCGGCGCCGGTGCGCCGGATCCCGGGGATGCGCAGCAGGCCGATCATCATGACCAGCAGCCCGCTGAGGTAGACGGCCGAGGTGAGCCCGGTGACGTGCTGGTTACGGTCGGTGCCGACGAGGCTGTCGCGGGCGTTGCTCACCGCGCCACACCCGACCAGCACCAGTCCGACGCTCACGTACCGCCAGAACGTCCGCGGCACGGGCCCGCCGCGCGGGCCGGCGGCCCGCCACGAGCTGACCACCGCGACCGGGATGCAGACGGGCAGCGTCGACCAGCCCACCAGCGCCGGCGTGGGGTACAGCAGCCCGATGCCGAACCAGAGCGCCGCCAGCACCACCAGGCCCGCGACCACCGCCCAGGGGCCGGTGACCCGCAGCGGGGCGACGGTAGGTTTCGCGTCACTCATGGCCGCACTATCGACCCGCCGCCGCCGGTCCTGAGCGCGAACCCGGTCAGGATGCGGCGGGGTTCGCGGCGGCGCCCTCGGTGACGAGCAGCACCACGGTGCTCGCCGGGGTGAGCCCGAGCGCGGCCCGCAGCGGCCCGGCGGCGTGCGCCGCGGCGAGCCCGGCCAGGGGTGCGGCACCGCACGGCCCCGCGTCCACCCCGAGCCCGGCGAGGCGGCGGGCGGCACCGGCGACCTCGGCGTCGTCGACGGCGACGCAGGCGTCGAGGCCGCGGCTGATGTACGGCCACGCCAGCGACGACACGGTGCCGCAGTTCAGCCCGGCCATGCTGGTCACACCGGTGGCGACGGTCACCGGGCGCCCGGCGGCGACGCTGGCCAGGACGCACGCCGCCGGACGCGGCTCCACGCTGAGCACGGCCGTGCCCGCCGGGACACCGGGACCGCGGTAGTGGGTGAGCGCGGCCTGCAGCAGCGACCCGACGCCGGCCGGCACGACCACCAGGTCGGGGCGGGTGAGGTCGTGCCCGCGCAGCTGCTCGTCCAGCTCGGCGAAGAGGGTGCCGTACCCGTCGACGATCCAGCCGGGGACCTGTTCGTAGCCGTCCCACGCCGTGTCCTGCACCAGGATCGCCGTGCCGTCCCGCGCGGCGCGGGCGGCGGCCCGTACGGCGGTGTCGTAGTCGCCGGCGACGTGGGTGACGTCGGCGCCCTCGGCGCGGATCGCGCGGACCGCGGCCGGGTGCACGCCGTCGGGCAGGAAGATGCCGGCGCGGTGCCCGAACCGCCGGGCGAACCGGGCGACGGCCCGGCCGTGGTTGCCGTCGGTCGCGGTGAGCACGGTGACCGGCCCGGGCGCCCGGTCACGCAGGGCCCGGTGGACGGCCCACGACGCGCCGAGCGCCTTGAACGCGGGCAGCCCGAACCGGTTCGACTCGTCCTTGGCGAACAGCCGCGTGACGCCGTACAGCCGCGCGAGGTCCGGCAGCTCGACCAGCCGGGTCGGCGCGTACCCGGGCAGGGAACGGTGGAAGTCGCGCACCGCACCGGTCCCGGCGGGGGCGCACACCCAGGCCGGATCCCGTCCCGCGTTGACGATCACGAGCCGTCCCCGGCGGGCAGGGCGGCGCGCACGAGGTGCACGTAGTAGCGCATGCCGATGGCCAGCACGTCGTCGTTGAAGTCGAAGTCGGGGCTGTGCAGCGCGGTGCCGCCGGCGGCCGGTGCCTCGCCGGTGCCCAGCAGCGCGAAGCAGCCCGGCACGTGCCGCAGGAACGCGCCGAAGTCCTCGCTGGCCGTCCACGGCGCGGTGTCCGGGTCGACGTGCCCGTCGCCGACGGTCAGGCGGGCGGCGGCCACGGCGGTGGCGACGGCGGCCGGGTCGTTGACCGTCGGCTCGAACTCGTGCGTGTAGGTCACCTCGCAGGTCGCGTCGTGCGCCGCGCAGATGCCGCCGGCCAGCTGCCGGATCCGCCGCTCCAGCAGCGCCTGCACCGCCGGGGAGAAGCTGCGGGTGTCGCCGCGGATCACCACCTGCCCGGGGATGGCGTTGCGGGCCCCGTCGGTGGTGATCTCGGTGCACGACACGACGGCCGGGTCGGTGGGGTCGACGTTGCGGGCGACGACCGTCTGCAACGCCAGCACGATCTCGGCCGCGACCACGATCGGGTCGACCACCATCTGCGGCCGGGCGGCGTGCCCGCCCCGCCCGGTGACCCGGATCTCGAAGTTGTCCTCGCTGGCCATGAGCGCCCCGGCGCGGGTGCTGATCCTGCCCGCCGGATGCCCCGGCATGCCGTGCAGGCCGTACATGGCGTCGACCGGGAAGCGCTCGAACAGCCCGTCGGCGATCATCGCCTTGGCGCCGAGCCCGTGCTCCTCGGCCGGCTGGAAGACCAGGTGCACGGTCCCGGCGAACCCGCCCTCGGCCGCCAGCACGTGGGCGGCGCCGAGGACCATCGCCATGTGCCCGTCGTGCCCGCAGGCGTGCATGACGCCGTCGTGCCGGGACCGGTACGGCCGCTCGCCGCGCTCGGTCAGCGGCAGCCCGTCCATGTCGGCGCGCAGCCCGACCGCGCCGCCGGTCCCGCGGCGCAGCGTCGCGACCACGCCGGTGCCCCCGACACCCCGGGTCACGGCCAGCCCCATCGAGGTCAGCGCCGTCGCCACGTACTCGGCGGTGCGGTGCTCCTGGAAGCTGAGCTCGGGGATCTGGTGCAGGTCGTGACGCCACGATCGGACATCGGGCACGGGCACGGCGGCTCCTCGAGGTGCGGGTGGCGTTGCCTGTCGCTGCCGATTGTCCGCAACCGCCCGCGTGGCCATGCTGCTCCCCTGTCGTAGACAGGGGTCAAGGGTGTGTGCCGTCAGGCACTTCCCCTTACGCGTCCTAGGATGCTAGGATTCGATGTGCCTTCCGGATTCGCCGGCACCTCGGTGACGGTCAGCGGCACGCGGACATCGTCGGGAAACGGCAACCCGATCCGGTCGGCCACGGCGCCGACCTCCGCCGCGGACAGCCCAGCCGCCTGAACAGGCGCGCGAACGCATCGACCAGATGCACGGCCCGCTGCGCCGGCGTGCGTTCCGTCGACTCACCTCTCGACCACGCCCTCGGCCCGCCCGCAGGACGGCAGGCCACGAAGCCGGCCGCGGCCGGTGGCGTCACATCCGGGCGCGCAGGACGTCGATCTCGCAGCCGGGCCTGGCCGGGTCGAAGCCATGCTCGATCAGCCAGCGCACCGCCACCAGGCTGCGATACGACCACCAGGCACGGATCGCGTCGACGTCGGCGCCGGTACCGTAGCCGGCGAGGACGTCGACGAGGTGCCGTTCGTGGCCGAGGGTCAGCACGGCCAGGTCGAACATGGCGTCGCCCTGGGCCGCCTCGGACCAGTCGATGACCCCGCTGACCTCGTCGCCGGTGACGAAGACGTGGCTGACGTGCAGGTCGCCGTGGACGAACACCGGCCGCCACGGACGCAGCGCACCGAGCGCGATCCCGTGGTTGCGGGCGACCAGGTCGGCGGGCAGCACATCGTTGTCGACCAGCCAGGCGCACTCGGCCTCGAGCCGCGCCGCGCCGTCCTCGGCGCTGGGGCCGTGCCACGGCGGCAGCGGCGCGTCGTGCAACCGCCGCACGGCGGCGCCGGCCGCGGCCCACGCCGCCGGCGACGCGGCGGACGGTCCGCCGAGGCGGCCGAGCGGGGCGCCGGGCACGGCGGCGAGCGCGAGCACGGGCGGCCGGTGCCACAGCACCCGGGGCGTCGGGACCGGCGCCAGCGCCATCGCCTCGACCTCGACCGCGGTGCGCTGCTGGTCCGCGTCGATCTTCAGGAACGTGTCGCCGACGCGCAGCGTGGCGCACTCACGGTGGGCGATGACGACCTTGACCTCATCCACGCCGGTCATTGTCATGACGGGCCGCGGGCGACGTCACCGGATTTCCCGCCACTTTCATCATATGCGCCCGTCAAGTCGCACGAATCGGTCCGGATGCCGATTTTGTGGCGGTGACCGGCACATATCCTCGACAAGCTCGCGAAGTGTCGGTACGCCGGAAGGAGTCTCGTGACGGCAGCGGAAGAGCAGACGGAAACGCAGATCGCCATCGAGCAGCGGGTCGTCGACCGGGTGCTGCGGCGGCTGGAGGTCATGCGGGACGAGGCGCGCGGGCTGCGCGACGAGGGGCACGGCCGGGCCGCCTCCGGCCCGGTGACGGGGCTGGTGGAGCGCGACGCGATGGTGCTGCGCGCCGCCGCGAAGATCGCCGAGCTGGACAGCCAGGAGGAGGGCATCGTCTTCGGCCGGCTGGACTTCGACGACGGGTACACGTACCGCATCGGCCGGGTCGGCGTGCGCGACGAGGACCGGGAGCCGCTGGTCGTCGACTGGCGGGCACCGGCGGCCGCGCCGTTCTACCGGGCGACGCCGGGCGAGCCGCTCGGCGTGGACCGGCGGCGGGTCATCGTCTGCGCGGGTCCGAAGGTGGTGGCGCTGGACGACGAGGTGCTGTCGGCGAAGGAGATCGACGGTGTCGTCGGCGAGGGTGCGCTGCTGCGGTCGCTGACCCGGGAGCGCGGCGAGCACATGCGCGACATCGTCACCACCATCCAGCGCGAGCAGGACGAGGCGATCCGCGCGCCCGCCCACGGCGTCACCCTGATCACCGGTGGCCCGGGGACCGGCAAGACGCAGGTGGCGCTGCACCGGGCGGCGTACCTGCTGTACACCGACCGGGGCCGGTTCGCCGACGGGCGGGTGCTGGTCGTCGGCCCGTCGACGGTGTTCACCGAGTACATCGGCCGGGTGCTGCCCGGGCTCGGCGAGGACAGCGTGCACCTGCGGGCGATCGGTGAGCTGTTCGACGGGGTCACCGCGACCCGCCGCGACCCGCACGACGTCGCCCGCACCAAGGGCGACCTGCGCATGGTGCGGGTGCTGACCGATCTGGCCTGGGACACCCCGCCGGGCGCGCCGGACCGGCTGCGCACCCTCAAGCCCGACGACCTGGCCGAGGCCCGGCTGGAGGTCCGGCGGCGGTGCGAGGCGCGCGGCGTGAAACCCAACGCCGGCCGGGCCGTCGCGGCGCGGGTGCTGTCGGAGCGGCTCGACGGCGCCGAGATCCCCGACGCGTTCCTCGACGCGTGGTGGCCGCCGCTCACCCCGCAGGACGTGCTGCCGGCCCAGCACGGCGAGTGGACGGTCGACGACGTGCCGCTGCTCGACGAGCTCGCCGAGATCCTCGGCCCGGTGCCGGCCCGCACGGCGCCGGCGCCGCAGTGGCAGCTGCGCGAGCTGCGCAGCGGCACCCGGGTGGCGGAGACGTTCGTGCTGAGCCTGAGCCTCAACGACGGCTGGCAGCTGTTCGCCCCCGGGCTGCGCACCCCGATGGCGGCGTCCGGCCAGGCGCTGGACGGCGCCGACTCCTGGGGCGCGCAGCGCTGGGCGGCCGCGATCATCCTGCGCGAGGGGCACAAGGTGACCGGCTGGCGCGACGGGTTCGACCCGTACGGCGAGGAAGGGTACGTGCCGGTGCTCGCCGAGCCGCTGCCGGTCGCCGAGGCCGAGGCGCCGGTGGAGGACGTGTACCTGCACGTCATCCTCGACGAGGCGCAGGACCTGTCGCCGATGGAGTGCCGGATGATCGCCCGCCGGGCGGCGCACGCCTCGATGACGATCGTGGGTGACCTCGGGCAGGCCACCCACCCGCTGGCCGCCGCGTCGTGGCCGGAGCTGGTGCAGCGGCTCGGCAAGCGTGGGGCACGGACGCTGGACCTGCCGACGGGGTACCGGGTGCCGCAGGTCATCGCCGACTTCGCGGCCCGGGCCCTCGCCCCGGGGATCGAGCCGACCCGCTCGTTCCGCCCCGGCGGCACGCTGCGCGTGCGGCAGGTCGACGACCTGGCCGCGGCTGTCGCGCAGGAGCGGCGGCGGGGGCAGGAACGCTGGGTGGTCATCGCCCCCGACCACCTCGCCGCGCACCTGGACGCGCTGCCGGTCAGCCAGGTGAAGGGCCTGGAGTTCGACCGGGTGGTGCTGGTCGAGCCCGCCGAGATCGTCGCGGCCGAGCCGCGCGGCATGAGCCGGCTCTACGTGGCGCTGACCCGGGCCGTCGCCGAGCTGGTCGTGCTGCACCGCAGGCCGCTGCCGGCGCCGCTGGCCGGGTGAGCGCGCGGGCACCGGTTTGTGTTTTCCCGAAACGGCGGCGGGTAGGTCCTGAGCATGACCACCGACACGAACTACGACATCGTCCTGGTTGGCGGCCCGCGCGACGGAGGGCTGATGAACTCCGTCGGGTCCGCGGTCGTCGAGCTGGAGATCGACGGATTCATCCACCGGTACGTGCTGACGAACCAGCACACGGAGCAGAACGGCACGCAGTACACGGTGTTCAACTACGACGGGATGATCGACCCGAAGGGTGCGATGCCCGGCGCGGAGACCCCGGACGGCGGCCACCACGACCCGGTCGACACCGACGGCGAGTAACCGGCAGGCACGTGTTCACCATCGAGGTCCTCGACCAGTTGGCGGCGCTCGTGCAGCGGTCCCCCGACGACCTGTACGTCAGGTGGTCGCGGGGGCCGCACGCCGACCTGTCGGCCTCCGGGGACCAGCGCAGCGTCGACGGGCTGACCGGGCTGCCCCTGCCGGGCCTGTCGGCGAACCCGCTGCGGATCGAGCCCTGGTGGGGTGACCGGCCCGTGCGTCTGTGGGTGGCCCGCCGCCTGTACGACTACCGCCACCTGCGCGAGCAGCGCGGCCCCGGCGTGCGCCCCTGGGTGCTGGCGGGCGAGGAGCGCGGCCGCGGGCCGGACAACGAGCCGCTCGTCGTGTGCGGCCGGCCCGTCGCGTGGATCGCCGACACCGCGATGCGCGAGTGCGAGGACATCGTCGACGCGGAGGCCACCACGGACTGGGGTCCGCTGCACCGCGCGTGACCGTCGTGAAACGGCCGCCGGCAGCGCGCCGGCGGCCGTTACCGCGCTGCGGTCACACCGCGCTGGCCGCGGCGACCAGGTCCAGGGTCTGCCCCCGCTGCATGGTGCGCACCGGCAGCCCTTCGGCGCGGCGCAGGAAGCGCGACAGGGGATCCCGCTGCACCGGGTAGTCCTCGTAGTGGATCGGCACGATGCCGCGGGGGCGGATCAGGCGCGACAGCGCGACCCCGTCCCGGCCGTCCATCGTCAGCAGCACGCCGAGGATCCGGGTGCCGCCGAGGTGGACCAGCGCCACGTCGATGTCGCCGAACCGCTCCGGGATCTCGCGGAGCACCTCCGGGCGGAACAGGGTGTCGCCGGTGATGTACAGCCGCAGCCGGCGCTGACCGGCCCGCTCCCAGTCCACGACGGTGCCCATCGTCTCCGGCAGCGCCCGGTGCACGATCGCCGGGCCGTGCTGGGCCGGCACGGCGGTCACGCGGACCGTGTCGCCGGCCCGGCGCCACGTCACGTCCTGCCACGTGTCGAGCCCGACGGCCTCGGTGAACCGCCACCTGTGCAGGCTGCGCTGCGCCGGGCGGGTCGTCACGAACGGCAGGTCGCGCGGCAGGCCGCGGCGGGCGACCCGGTCGAAGTGGTCGCCGTGCAGGTGCGACAGGATGACCCCGTCCAGCGGCGGCAGCTGCTCGACGCTCAGCGCGGGCTCGGTGCGCCGCCGCGACCACATGCCGTAGCCGAGGTAGGCGCGCTGCCCGCGGTGCAGGAAGTTGGGGTCGGTCAGCAGCGTGAACGCGCCGAGCCGCAGCAGGACCGTCGCGTTGCCGATGAACGTCGCCGAGGCCTCCATGGCCGGCTCACCGCTCGGGGATCTCGTGCAGCGCCAGCTCCTCGGCGCTCGCGCCGCCGCCGGCGGCACCGGCGTCGTAGGCGATCGCGTCCTTCTCGGTGTCCTCGCCGAAGCCCTGGTCCGGCTCGACGATGCGGCCGACGGTGCCGTCGCGGCCGCCGATGCCGGTGTCGTACATCGACACCGGGGAGTCGAGGTTCGGCTCGACCGGCGCCTCGTCCAGCGCGGTGTCCCGGTCGACGGTGTCGAGCCGCTCGCCGACCGCGTCCGGGTCGAAGGACTCCGCCGCGACCGGCGAGGCGACCGTGTCGGCCCGGGCGCCGGGGTCCTGCAGCGCCGGGTCGGGCACCTCACGGTCGAGCTTCAGGTCCAGGGACTCGCCCTCGCGGGCCTCCTCGGGCGTGGTGCCGTAACGGTCGACGGCCAGGGGCCGGTCGTCGCGGTCCAGCGGCAGCTGCGCCGGGTCCGGGCCGTCGGCCTCCCGGCCGGTGTCGACGTCGTCCCACGCGGTGGAGTCGTCGTCGGCGGTGCCGGGCAGGCCGGCGCTCTCGGGGTCCGACACCGGGTTCGGGAAGTTGTCAGTGCGCATGCCTCTCGGCTACCCCACCCGCGCGGAGTGACACGTGAAACCGCCGCCGTTTGCGCCCGGCCACCCGGCCGGGGCGGGCATGCGGCGAACTGCCTGGTCGACCATGGACGGGCCGGGTAGGTGCGCCGGCATGGACCATGAACGGACACCGGTGCTGGACGCGATCGAGCGGTTCCGGCGAGAGGAGCGCTACACGTTCGCCCTGCCGGGGCACCGGCTCGGCCGGGGTGTCGACGAGCGGACCCTGTCGGTGCTGTCGCCGGGCGCGTTCCAGGCCGACGTGATCTCCGCGAAGCAGGCGGTCCCGGACGCGGAGGCGCTGTTCGCCGACGCCGTCGGCGCCCGCAAGGCCGTCTTCACCACGTGCGGGTCGAGCATCTCCATCCACACGGCGATGCTGACGGTGACCGGCCCCGGCCGGAAGATCCTCATCGACCGCAACGTGCACAAGTCGGTGGTGGCGTCGCTGATCCTGGCCGGCGCGGAACCGGTCTGGCTGCGGCCGCGCTGGGACCACGAGCACCAGGTCGCGCACCCGGCGACCGCCGACGACGTGGCCGCCGCGATCCGCGACAACCCCGACATCGGCGCGGCGCTGATCATCACGCCGACCGAGTACGGCACCGGCGCCGACGTGCCCGGCATCGCCGAGATCTGCCACCGCTACGGCATCCCGCTGGTCGTGGACGAGGCGTGGGGCGCGCACTTCCCGTTCCACCCGGAGCTGCCGACCGCCGCGATCCAGGCCGGCGCGGACCTGACCGTGCAGAGCCTGCACAAGGCCGACGGCGGGCTGTGCCAGTCCTCGATCATCCTGCTCGGCGGCGACCTGGTCGACCCGACCGACCTGCGGCTGCGGCTGGACCTGATCACCACCACCAGCCCGTCGCCGCTGCTGTACGGCTCGATCGACGGGTTCCGCCGGCGGATGGTGCTGGAGGGCAAGCAGCTGCTCAGCGACGCCCTGCAGCGCGCCGCCGAGCTGCGCGAGCGGCTCCAGCAGCTGCCGGGGCTGGCGGTCATGGACGGCTCGATCGTCGGCCACGACGGGGTCGCCGAGTGGGACCCGCTCAAGCTCAGCGTCGACGTGTCCGCGCTCGGCATCTGCGGCTACCAGGCCCGGCAGTGGTTGGAGGAGCAGCACAAGCTCACCACCCAGCTCGGCGACGCCCGCCGGGTGGTGTGTTCGCTGACCTACGCCGACGACGACACCCCGATGCGGCGGCTGACGACCGCGCTGGAGCGGCTGGTCGAGGACCCGCCGGCGCCGGACCGGCCCGCGCCGCGGGTGCCGCCGCTGACCGAGCTCAACCTGGAGCAGGTGATGCTGCCCCGCGACGCGTACTTCGCCTTCACCGAGCAGGTCGAGGACCCGGTCGGGCGGATCAGCGCGGAGATGGTCAGCCCGTACCCGCCGGGCGTGCCCGCGGTGCTGCCCGGCGAGCGGTTCAACGCCGCGGTCGTGGACTACCTGCGCGCCGCCCTGGCCGCCGGGATGATCACCCCCGACGCGTCGGACCCGACGCTGCGGACGTTCCGGGTGGTGCGGTCGTGACGGGTACCCCGCTGCGGGCGTACCTGGACGAGCACCGGGACACCGTCGTCGAGGAGCTGACCGGCTGGCTGCGGCTGCGCTCCGTGGCCGGCCTCCCGGAGCACCGGATCGACCTGCAGCGCTCCGCGAACTGGCTGGCCGGGGCGCTGCGGGCGACCGGCCTGCCGACCGTCGAGGGGTGGTCCACGCCGGGCGGGCCCGCCGTCTACGGCGAGTGGTGCGCGGCGCCCGGCGCGCCGACGGTGCTGATCTACAGCCACCACGACGTACGTGCGGCCAAGGACGAACAATGGGAGGAGACCCCGCCGTTCGAACCCACGCTGCGCGACGGCTACCTGTACGGCCGCGGCGCCTCCGACGCCAAAGGGCAGGTCATCGCGCACATGTGGGCGCTGCGGGCGCACCTGGCCACCACCGGCCGCGACGCGCCCGCGATCAACGTCAGGTTCCTCGTCGAGGGCGAGGAGGAGACCGGGTCCGCGCACCTGGCGGACCTGCTGCACGAGCACCGGCAGCGCCTCGACGCCGACCTGGTCGTGTACTCCGACACCCTGCTGTGGAGCGCCGAGCACCCGGCGGTGTGCATGAGCCTGCGCGGCGCGCTCAACGCCCAGCTGGAGATCCTCGGGCCGCTGCGGGACGTGCACAGCGGCGCGGTGTCCGGGCCGGCCCCGAACCCGGCGCTGGAGCTGGGCCGGGTCCTGGCGAAGCTGCACGACGACAAGGGCCGCGTCACGCTGCCCGGGTTCTACGACGACGTCGCCGAGCCGTCGCCGCGGGTCCAGGCGGAGCTGGCGGCGCTGCCGTTCAGCGACGAGGACTGGCTGCGGCGCACCGAGACCCGCAGCATCGGCGGTGAGGCCGGCTACCCGGTCCTGGAGCGGCTGTGGGCCCGCCCGGCGGCCGAGGTCATCGCGCTGCTCGCCGGCGACCCCGTCGGCGCGTCCCGGGGTGCGGTGCCCGCCGTCGCCACCGCGTCGATGAGCATCCGCACCGTGCCCGACCAGCGCATCATGGACGTCGCGGGGCAGCTGCGGCGCTGGGTCGCCGAGACCGTCGACGACCGGTTCGACTACCGGCTGGAGATCTCCGAGACGACCGCCCAGGAGCCGTACCGCACCCCGGACGACCTGCCGGCGGTCGCGGCCCTCGCCGCGGCGATGGGCGAGGAGTTCGGCGCGCCGGCCGGGCGGATGGGCAACGCCGGCGGCGGCCCCGCGCACCTGCTGGCGAGCACCCTCGGCGCGCCGGTCGTGTTCTTCGGTACCGGGCTGCCCGAGGACCGCTGGCACGACAGCGACGAACGGACCTCCGTCGACGTGCTGCTCAGCGGGGCGGCCACGCTGGCGAACCTGTGGGGGCGGCTGGCGGCCGGCTGAGCGTCCGGCCGGCGGCGCGGTACCACCGCAGGCCCAGCAGCACGAGCAGGACCAGGTCCAGCGCGTCGCCGCCGTAGTACATGAGCGCCGCCCCGCGCTGCGCCTCGCCCGCCGGGACCCCCGCGGTCGGGTGGGCGTACAGGACCTTCATGAGGATGCCGTGCGCGGCCATGAACGCGACCAGGGCGGCCGCCCGCACGGGCAGCGCGGCGCGGTGCGGCATCGGGTCGGGGCCGACCAGCACTGCCGTGAGCAGGCAGCCGGCGGCGAACACGTGCGCGTGCGCGAGCAGCCCGACCGTCGGGTCGGTGACGGCCACCCGGTACAGCGGCGTGGCGTACAGCAGCCACAGCCCGCCGGCATTGAGCAGCACGGCGGTCACCGGGTGCGTGAGGGCGGTCGCCGGTGCGCCGCGCAGCAGCCGCGACACGCGCCGGGCCCCGCCGGCCGGCAGGCCACGCAGCAGCAGCGTCACCGGCGCCGCGGCGCACACCAGCAGCGGCGCCAGCATGCCCAGCAGCAGGTGCCCGGCGCTGTGCGCGACGAACCCGCCGCGGGCCGGCGGGCCGAGGACCGCCCAGCCGGCCGCGCCGAGCCCCGCGAACCAGGTCGCCGTGCGCCACCACGGCCAGGGTCGGCGACGCCGCGGCAGGCACACCAGCGCGGGGTACCCGCACGCCCCGGCGAGCAGCAGCAGGGCGGGCAGGGCGACATGGTGGTGCTCATGCACCGCGCGGGACCCGGCGCCGCAGCAGCCCCAGCCCGGCGACGATCATGACGGCGGCGAGCACGTTCCAGGTCCAGTCGTACACCGCGACGTCGGGCACGTACCGGATCTGGTGCAGCCGCAGCAGCTTGTGCTGGACCGTGCCGTCGTACAGCTGGAACCCGCCGGCGCCGAGCAGCAGCCCGGCGCACCAGCGGGCCGGCCGGACCGCCCGGCGGCGGCGCAGGTCGGCGAACAGGAACAGCCCCGCGACGGTGGCGAACCAGCCGAACGCGTGGAAGATCCCGTCGGAGACCAGGCCGGCCGCCGGGGTGCCGCGGTCGTAGAAGTGGTGCCAGTGCAGCAGCTGGTGGAACACCGTCTCGTCGACGAACGCGGCGACCCCTACGCCGAGCAGCGCCCCCGAGACGATGTTCCGGCCAACCTCCCCCGCTCCCCCGGTCCCCCCGGTCCCCCTGTCCACCCCTGCGGCCCCGGCGCTCATGGGGTGAAGACGGTGCGGACGCAGCCGTCGGCCTTGTCCTTGAAGATGTCGTAGCCGCGCTGGCCGTCGTCCAGCGGCATCATGTGCGTGGCCAGGTGCTCGGTCACCAGCTCGCCGCGCGCCATGCGCTCCAGCAGCATCGGGATGTAGCGCTGCCCGTGCATCTGCGCGCCGCGGACCGTGAGGCCCTTGTTCATCACCGCGCCGAGCGGGAACTTGTCGACGGCGCCGGCGAACACGCCGAGCACGAACACGGTGCCGCCCTTACGGCAGTGGTAGATCGCGGCGCGCAGCGGGGCGGTGCGGTCGGTCTGCAGCCGCAGCTGCTGCTTGACCATGTCGTAGGCGCCCTGCGGCCCGGGGGCGTGCGCTTCCATGCCGACGGCCTCGATGCACACGTCGGGTCCCCGCCCGCCGGTGCGCTCCAGCAGCTCCGCGCCGATGTCGTCGCGCTCGTAGTTGAGCGTCTCGGCGCCGACGTACCGGGCCGTCATCGCCAGCCGGTAGTCGAACCGGTCGATGCAGATGACCCGCTCGGCGCCCAGCAGGATCGCCGCGCGGGCCGCCATCTGGCCGACGGCGCCGGCGCCCCAGACGGCGACGATGTCGCCCGGCCGCACCCCGCCGAGGTCCGCGCCCATCCAGCCGGTCGCGGCGGAGTCCGACGCGAACAGCGCCCGCGTGTCGCTGACGCCGTCGGGGACGGTGAACGCGCCGACGTCGGCGAACGGCACCCGCACGTACTCGGCGTGGCTGCCGGCGTTGCCACCCATCGCGTGGGAGTAGCCGAAGCAGCCGCCGGGCGCGGCGCCCCACAGCCGCTCGGTGATCGCCGGGTTGGTGTTGCCGTTGTCGCACAGCGAGAACTCCTGGCGCTGGCAGTACCAGCACCGCCCGCAGGCGATGAACGACGACACCACGACCCGGTCGCCGACGGTGTGCCGGCGCACCCCGGCGCCGACCTCGACGACGTCACCGAGGAACTCGTGGCCGAGCACGTCACCCTGCCGCATGAACGGGATGTACCCGCCGAGCAGGTGCAGGTCCGAGCCGCAGGTGACGCTCTGCCGGACCCGGACGATCACGTCGCCGCTGTTGCGGATCCGCGGGTCGGGGACGTCCCGGGTGCCGACCTTGTTGACGCCCTCCCAGCACAGTGCCTTCACAGCCGGCCCTCCTCACGGCCGTGGCGGGTCGCGTACGCCAGCGGCGCGCCCGTCAGCGTCCGGTCGGTCGTCGGCGGCGCGTCGGGCAGCAGCACCTCGCCGACCTCGGCGAGGGACCGCGCCTCGCGCAGCGCCCGCCGGATCGCCCGCACCGGGTCGTCGTCGCGCAGCTTGCCGAGCGCCTTGGCCGGGCCGGCCGGCTCCGGCCCGGTCATCCTGACCGCAAGCTCGGTGCCGTGGTCGCCGGGCGCGGGCCGGATCCGGACCTCGACGGGGAAGCCGAGCTCGTCCAGCGGTGGCGGTTTCGCGCCGAGCCGCTCGGGTGAGCAGTTCACGGTGATGCTGTGCCAGCGGGCGCGGCCGTCGTCGCCGGTGGTGGCCGGCCGGCGCAGCATCCGCCGGCCGGCCACCACCCCGGCGCCGCCGACGGCGACCGCGGTGATCCCGAGCAGTGTGCGGTTCATCGCACCTCCAGATGTCGCTGGTGTCCGGTCAGGCGCCGGTCGTCGCGAGCACGTCCACCGGCGTCGGTGTCACCGCCAGCACCTGGCGGGCGTAGGCGGCGGTCGGGCACGGCGCGGGCCGCCCGCAGCGCGCGCAGGCGCCGGCCATGGGGTCGGCGTCGTGGCGGTCCAGCAGCTCCGCGGCGGTCAGGGCGAGCGTGCTGCCGGGCCGGACGATGTATGTCACTGGTGCTCCTGAGGCGTGTTCCGAGGGGTGGCCCACCGCATTTACGGCGGTGGACGCGTCGTCCCGGCGCTCTCTACCCGGCCTCACCGGCCCTGAACCAAACCGGCATGTTTACCCCCGGCGATGCCGGTAAGCCTGCGGTGATGGACGTCGTCGAATCGGTCGGCGGGACCGTGTCGCGGTGGCGCGGCGGGCGGATCCTGCATCCCCGCGGCCGGACCTTCACCGCACAGCTGCGGGTGTACGGGTCGGCCGGCCGCACATGGGGCTCGCCGCTGCTGGACGGGCTGCCGGACGGGCATCGGCGGCGGCCGTGCCGGTTCCGGGCGACGGTGCGGCTGTCGAAGGGCGGCGGCACCCCGGTCGGCGTCCCGGACGTGCTGGGCCTGGCGGTGCGGGTGCACGACGACCGCGACGGCGACGCGGACCTGCTGCTGTCCAGCACCACGCGGCTACCGGTGCTGCGGCACCTGCCGGTGCCGGCGTTCACGTTCGACGGCACCCCGTTCGGGTCGCTGCTGGCGTACCGGGCCGGCGCCGGGCAGCGGCTGTACTTCGGCGCCGTCGGGCACGGCGACGCCGGCGACTTCCGGTTCCACCTGTCGGCGCGGGCCCCGGGCGGGCCGTGGCTGACGTTCGCGGTCCTGCACCTGGGTCCGCCGCTGCCGCCGGCCGACGACACCCGCATCGCCTTCGACCCGACCGTGTCCCGCCGCGACGACCTGCGGGTCACCGGCGTGGTGCAGCGCCTGCGGGGCGTCGCGTACCGCGCCTCGCAGCACGGCCGCCCGGCGCAGCCGCAGCGGGCCGGCGGGGTGACGGAGTCCGTCGCCGGATCGCGTCCTCAGTGGACGGTGGCGGTGGACAGCACGGCCGAGACCGCCGCCAGGACCTCCCCCGGGGTGACCCGCAGCAACGCCGGGTGAGGCTCGCGGCCCGGGGTGTCGCCGGGTTCGGCGACGGTGCCGTGCCAGATGGCGCGGTGCCACGGTCGGGTGGCCGGCGGGCCCCACCGCTGCGGGGACATCGGACCGAACAGCACCACCGACGGGGTGCGGAACGCGGTCGCCAGGTGCGCGACCCCGGTGTCGCCGCTGACGAGCAGCCGGGCACGGGCGATGACGGCGGCGAGCTCGCCGAGCCCGGTACGCCCGGCGAGGACCGCCGACCGGTCGAGCCCGGCCGCCGTGGCGACGGCGTGCGCGGCCGCCTCCTCGCCGGGGCCGCCGGTGAGCACGACCTGGTGGCCGTCGGCGGCGAGCTGCCGGGCGACGGCGGCGAACCGGTCGACCGGCCACCGGCGCCGGCCGGACTTCGCGCCCGGGTGCACGACGCTCACCCCGACGGGTGCCGGGTGCCCCGGGGGCGCCAGGTCCAGGTCGGTGCGGTCGGCGGGGATGCCGTACCAGTGCAGCAGCCGGCACCAGCGGTCCACCTCGTGCTCGTCGTCGCACCAGTGCGGGCCGTCGTGGTGCCCGGCGGGTGGGCAGGCGAAGGCGAGCAGCCGCCCGGGGGCCGCGGCCCGCAGCAGCCGGTGTGACTGCGGGCCGCGGCCGTGCAGGTTGACCGCCAGCTCGGGCGGCGGCCCGTCCCAGGTGCGGGGCGTGAGGTCCTCGACCGGCAGCTGCGCGTCGACGGCCTCGACAAGGTCGACCAGCGGTGCCAGCCAGGCCGGCGCGGCGAGGGTGAGCCGGTGGCGCGGGAACGCCGCCCGCAGCCCGCGCAGCGCCGGCACCGCCGTGGCGAGGTCGCCGATGCCGAGCGCGCGCAGCACGAGCAGGCCGGGTGACCGGCTCACGGGTAGGAGGTCTCCGTCTCGGCGCAGACCACCAGCTCCCGCACCGCGCAGCCGGCGGGCTGGCTGAGCGCGAACATGATGGCGGCGGCGACGTTCGCCGGGTCGTTGAGCACCGCGTCGGGTCCGGGCTTGTACTGCGCGTCGCGGTCGTCGAAGAACTTCGTGCGCATGCCGCCGGGCACGACGAGGGTGACGCCGACGTCGCCGGCCAGCTCGGCGGCGAGCGCGCGGGTGAAGCCGACGACGCCGAACTTGGCCGCGCAGTAGGCGGTGGCGTCGCTGACGGCCTTGACGCCGAGCGTCGAGGCGACGGTGACGACGGTGCCGTGGGTCTGGCGCAGCGCGGGCACGGCGGCGCGGATGACGGCGGCGGTGGCGAACAGGTCGACGGCGACGATGCGCTCCCACACGTCGCCGGGCACGTCCTCGAGGCGGCCCGGCACGTCCATGCCGGCCGCGGTGACGACGCCGTGCAGCCCGCCGGCGTTCTCGACGACCTGCCGGGTCGCGGCCTCGGCGGCGCGGGTGTCGGCGAGGTCGCACTCGACCCACGGCACCCCGTCGGCCGGCGCGTGCCGGTCGACGACGAACGGCCGCCCGCCGGACTTGGTGACCGCGGTGACGACTGCGGCGCCGAGGCCGCTGGCGCCGCCGGTGACGAGGATGGCCGGTCCTGCCTGTGTCATACGTGCTCCTTCGAACGTCGGGTCTGTGCGGTGGTGATGAGCCGGGTGGTGGAGCGCCCGGCGAGGTACGGCACGATGACCGTCTGCCCGCCGTAGCGCTGGACAACCTCGCTTTCGGGCAGGTCCGGGCCGCCGTCGGCGTAGTCGCCGCCCTTGACCCAGATGTCGGGGCGCAGCCAGGTCAGCAGCGTGGCCGGGGTCGGCTCGTCGAACACGACGACGGCGTCGACGCAGCCGAGCGCGGCCAGCAGCCTGGCCCGGTCGTCCTGCGGGTTGAGCGGCCGGTCGGGGCCTTTGAGCGCCCGGACCCCGGCGTCGGAGTTGAGGCACACGACGAGGCAGTCGCCGAGCCGGCGGGCCGCCTCGAGGGTGGCGACGTGCCCGGCGTGCAGCAGGTCGAAGCAGCCGCCGGTGGCGACGACGGTGCCGCCGCGGGCGCGTACGTCGGCGATGATCCGGCCGGCCTCCCGCGGGCCGACCGGCACTGCCGACGCCGAGGGCTGCGCCGCCACCCCGGCGGGGTCACCCGCCGGGGTGGCGGCGGGTGCGGCGAGGGCGGTGGTCACGCCGCCGGCCGCGACGTAGGCGGTGGCCTCCGCGACGGCCTCCTGCACTGCCTCGGACACCAGGGCGCCGCGGGCCAGGGCGAGCGCGGCGGTGGCGGCGAAGCGGTCCCCGGCGCCGCACGTGTCGCCGCCGGCCGCGGCCGGCGGCGGCACCACGAGCGGGGTCGGGCCGGACTGGCACAGCACCGCGCCGTCGGCGCCCATCGTCACCGCGATCGCCGCGCTGCGCCACCGGTCGCGCAGCGCCCGGCCGCCGCGCACCGCCGTGGACAGGCGGGTGCCGTTGCCGGCATCGCCGGACAGCGCCCGGACCTCGGCCAGGTTCGGGGTGGTGAGGCGGGCGCCGTGGACGGGGGCGGCGCCGTTGGGGTGGGGGTCCCACACGATCGGGGCGGCCGCGGCGGCCAGGGCGGCGCGGACCGCCGGCTGCCGGGTCACGCCGCGGCCGTAGTCGCTGACGAGGATCGCCGCCGCGTCCGCGAGCACGGCGAGGGTGGCGGCCGGCGGCTCGCCCGGGTCCTGCTGCGGCCCGCCGCGGTCCAGCCGCAGCAGCACCTGCCCGTGCGCGCGCAGCCGCATCTTCTGCGGGGTGGCGCCCGGCAGGTCCATCGCGTACACGGTGACGCCGGCGGCGGCGAGCAGCGCGCAGAGCCGGGCGCCGGCCGCGTCCTCGGCGATCGCGGTCACCAGGGCGACCCGGTGGCCGGCCCGGGCGGCGAGCAGCGCGGCGAGTCCCGCGCCGCCGGGCCGCTCGGTCGCCGTGTGCTCGTCGAGCACCGGCGCGGGCGCGTCCGGGCACACCCGGGCGACGGTGCCGTCCACGTCGCGGTCCAGCAGCGTGTCACCGACGACGACCAGCAGTTCGTTCATGTCGCGCTCCCATGTCCGTTGCCGTGGTAGCCGTTGCCGTGATACCCGTTGCCGGTCGCCGCGCCGGCGGGCATCGCCGCGAGCACGAGGTCCGGCAGCGGGCTGCGGTGCCGCTGCGCGCCGCGCAGCGCGGTGCGCCGTTCCAGCACCGCCGGCAGGCACCGGTCGACGTGCTCGCACAGCACGTGCACGGACACCAGGTGCAGCTCCTGCACGACCTGGCTGTCCGGCGACGGGCAGGTGACCGCCTCGTCGCACAGCTCCGCGAGCGGGTTCGGGGCCGGCCCGGTGAACGCCCACGTGTGCATGCCGGTCTCCCGGGCGGCGTGGACCGCGGCGAGGAGGTTGGCGCTGCGGCCGCTGGTGGACAGCACGACGAGGACGTCGCCGGGCCGGCCGTGGCCGCGCACCTGGCGGGCGAACAGTTCCTCGTAGCCGTAGTCGTTGCTGATCGCGGTCACCGCGGACGAGTCGGCGCACAGGGCGATCGCCGACAGCGGCGTGCGGTCGTCGCGCAGCTTGCCGACCAGCTCGGCGGCGAGGTGCTGGGCCTCGGCGGCGCTGCCGCCGTTGCCGGCCACCAGCAGCCGCCCGCCGTGCCCGAGGACGGCGGCGAGGCGGCTGCCCCAGCGTTCCAGTTGCGGTGCGGCGGCGCGGAACGGGTCGAGCGCGTCGGCCAGCCCGTCGAGGTGCGCGTCCAGCAGCGTCGGTTCGTCGCGGGTCATCCGGCCAGCACCTCGCTCGGGCGGGTCGCCGGCCGCAGGTCACGGTAGACGGCCTCGAGCCGGGCCGCGGTGCGCGACCAGTGGTAGCACTGCCGGGCGCGGTCCAGCGCGGCGGCGCCGTAGGCGAGGCGGCGCATCCCGTCGTCGAGCAGCCCGCGCATGGCGGCGCCGAGGCGGCGCGGGTCGCGGGGCGGCACGAGGTCGCCGGTGACGCCGTCCACGACGGTGTCGGTGAGCCCGCCGACGGCGGTGGCGACGACCGGCACCCCGCACGCCATCGCCTCGAGGGGGGTGAGGCCGAACGGCTCGTACCAGGGCGCCGCGACGACCGCGTCGGCGGAGCGGTACCAGGCGGCCATGTCGGCGGCGGGCACGGCGCCGGCGAGCCGGACCCGGTCGGCGACGCCGGCGGTGGCGGCCAGCCGGGTGAGGTGCCGCGCGTACGGGTCCGCGGCGAGCTCGGCCGCCGGCGGGCCGCCGACGATGACGCACTCGGCGTCGGGGACGTACCGCAGCGCGTGGATGATCTCCTCGAAGCCCTTGCGGGGTACGAGCCGCCCGACGGTGAGCAGGCGGCGCAGGCCGGGGGTACGGTCCACGGCCGGGCCGTCGGGGGTGAACCGGCGCTGGTTCACCCCGGACGGCACGACGATGATCTTGGAGCGGCGCACGCCCAGCCGGACCAGCTCGGCGACCTCGTCGGTGCACTGGGCGACGACGCGGCCGACGGAGCGGCAGATGGCGCGCTCGGCGCTGACCCGCACGGCCGGGCTGGTGTCCTGCGCGCCCTGGTGGCGGCGCTTGACGCTGCCGAGCGCGTGGAACGTCTGCACGACCGGGGCGTCGACGTGCCGGGCGGCCTCGACGGCGGCGAGGCCGCTCATCCAGAAGTGCGCGTGCACCACGTCCGGGGCCCAGTCGCCGGCCAGCCACTGCCCCGCCATCCAGCGGGCGAAGACGCCCATGTGCGGCAGCAGCTCGTCCTTGGTGAGCGCCTCGGCGGGGCCGGCGGGGACGTGCACGACGGTCACCCCGTCGCCGGTGCCGACCTCGGCGGGCAGGTCGGTGTCGTCGCGGCGGGTGTAGACCCGCACGTCGTGGCCGAGCCCGGCCATGGCCGCGGACAGCTCCGCGACGTGGGTGTTCTGCCCGCCGGCGTCGGCGCCGCCGAGCGCGGCGAGTGGACTGGCGTGTTCTGAGATCATCGCGATGCGCACAGTTCCTCCTCCAGCAGGCGGTCCCAGTCGGCCAGGAACCGATCGAGCCCGTACCGGGCCAGGGCGGCCGAGCGGGCCCGCTGTCCCATGCGGCGGGCCTCGTCGGGGTCTTCGATGAGCCACAGCGCGGCGTCGAACAGGTCCTCGACCCGGGTGGACACCACACCGGCGTCCGGCGGGACGGCGCGGGCCGCCTCGGTGGTGGCCAGGGCGAGCACCGGCATGCCGATCGTCATCGCCTCGATCAGGCTCAGCCCGAGCGACGTCCAGCGGCACAGATGCAGGTACACCCGCCGCCGCGCGAGCGCGGTGTGCATGTCGGCCTGCGGCGGGTCGTCGTACACCTGCAGCCGGTTGCCGCCGAGTCCGAGCGCGTCGGGCAGTCCGGCGGTGCCCATGCCGAAGACGTCCAGCGGTGCGGCGGCGGCGAAGCGGGCCATGAGGTCGGTGCCGGTCACCCGGCCGCGGCGCACCGGCTCGTTGGTGACGACGGCCAGCCGCGCCAGCTCGCCGCTGTAGCGGGCGCCGGGCTCGACGATGCCGTGCTCCACGACGGTGGTCGGGGTCGATCCGCAGTCCCAGAACAGGTCGTTGAAGTGGGTGACGTGCACGACGCGCAGGTCGTCGCGGTCGGCCATCGGGTGCCGGGTCCCGGGCACGTCGCCCTTGGGGGTGTTGTGCTCCACATACACGGCGGGCACCTGCGTGCCGGGGCGGCGGCCGAGCCACCGCTCGGCGAGCGGCAGCTCCTCGGGCCGCTGCAGGACCACCACGTCGACGTCCTCGATGGACAGCTGGTCCGCGGTGACCTCCTCGACGGTGTCCGGCCACGGGTAGGTCAGGGCGCGGCCACGGCCATAGGGGCCGCGGTCGTCGTCGACCGGCACCAGATAGCGGTGTTTGCCGTGGACGAACGCGGTCGTCCAGGCCCCGTGCACGTGCCAGAGCAAGATGTTCACGAGGTCTCCTCGACAAGGGTCCGGACGGCGTCGAGCACGGCGCGCGGCTCGACGCTGGACAGGCAGGGATGGCCGGGGACCGGGCAGACGGCCGCCCGGCTGTCCCGGCACGGCGCGGCGGCGTCGCCGAGCCGCACGAGCGGCACCCGGAACGGCGCCCACTGTCCGAAGGGGACGGTCGGCGCGTACAGGCTGACGACGGGCGTGCCGACGGCGGCGGCGAGGTGGGCCGGGCCGGTGTTGCCCACCACCAGGCAGCCGGCACCGGCGATGAGGGTCGCCAGCTCCCGCATGGAGGTGCGCCCGCCGAGGTCGGTGCCGCCGGCGGCGGCCACGGCGGCGGTCAGCGCGGTCTCGTCCGGGCCGCCGGTGACCAGGACCCGGTGCCCGGCGGCGGCGAGCCCCGCGACGGCGCGCGCGTACACCTCGGGCGGGCAGGCACGGGCCGGGACGGACGCGCCGGGGTGCACCACGACGTACGTGCCGCGCCGCTCGGGCCGCGGCGCGGTGATCCGCAGCCGCAGGTCGTCGCCGGCGGGTGGGGCGAAGCCGGCCGCGACGGCGAGGGACAGGGCCCGTTCCGCCTCGGGGACACCGGTCGGGACCCGGTGACGGACGTCCAGCAGTGCGCCGGGGTAGTCGTCGCTGATCGCGCTGATCCGCCCGATGCCGGCCATCCGCAGCAGCAGCGCCGTGGGCAGCGGCGACTGGTGGAAGGAGGTGAAGATGACCGCTTCCTCCGCGCCGGTGGCGGCGATGCGCTCGACCATCGCGTCGACGGCGGCCCGCTCGACCGGGTCGGGCCGCGGGTCGATCCACGGCAGCCGCCACTGCAGCAGCTCGTCGACGCCGGGCAGCAGCTCCGCGGCGGACCGGCCACGCGGGCCGCACAGCATGACGACCCGTTCGGCGCCGGCCGCGACGGCGCGGATGGCCGGACCGGTCACCAGCACGTCGCCGGCCGAGTCGGCCCGCACCACGAGCACGCACCGGCGGGTGCGGGGCGCGGCGGTGGCGGTGGCCGCGTCCGCCGGCAGCAGGTACCGCTGCCGGTGCAGGACGAGGTCAACCGCCCCGCTGAGCGTATCCGCGACGCTGGGTGCTGACGCGACTTCGGTGAGTAGCGTCTCGGCGGTCGGCACAAGGACGGCCGTCGCGCCGGCGGCCTCCGCGGCGCAGATGTCGCGGCCGATGTCGCCGATGAGCACGCACCGGTCGGCGGTCGTGCCGAGGGCCGCGGCGGCGTCCAGGACCATCCCGGGCGCCGGCTTGCGGCACCGGCACCCGGCCTGCTCGTCGTGCGGGCACACCTGCCAGGTGTCGAACGGGCCGAGCAGCTGCTCGATCCGGGCGTGGACGGCGGCGAGGTCCTCGGCGGTGAACCGGCCGCGGGCCAGCCCCGACTGGTTGGTCACGACGCCGAGGCGCAGGCCGGCGGCGCGCAGGCGGTCCAGGGCCTCGCGGGCGCCGTCGACGGGGCGCACGAGGGCCGGGTCGCCGTTGTACGGCACGTCGTGCACGAGCGTGCCGTCGCGGTCGAACAGGACCGCGTCGAACAGCCCGGTGCCGGCACGGTCGGGGACCGTGGCGGCGGGGCGGGGCGCGAGGACGGTCATGCCGGCACCTCGCTGTGCCTGGCCGCGGTGTCCACATCGGACTGTGACACTCCCCCGGCGGGCGGCGGCGATCCCACCGGCGGCGATCCGGTCTGTGATCCGGTCAGCGGGCGGGCGCCGCGCCAGCGCAGCCAGCCTCGGCACCATGCGGCGACCGCCACTGGCGGGATCGCCGCGCTCGTCACGAGCATCGCCGCCACCTCCCGGGCGGTGCGGGGGCCGGGCAGGATCCGGGCGGCGGCGAACCGTGCGGTGCCGGCGGCCCAGCCGAGCCCGGCGGCGAGCGCGCCCGCGGCGACGGCCCGGCGGCCGGTCGCCGCGGCGGCGCCGGCCAGCGCCAGGGCGCCCACCCCGGCCGCGGTCACCGTCGCGTGCGCGCGCCGCCGGCCCGGCGGGATGTCCAGCAGGGTGCGCCAGCGCGGGCCGTACAGGTGCCGCAGCAGCGCGTCGTCGGTGTTGCCGCGCTGCGTCCGGACGCTGACCCAGGGGTCCTCGCGGCGGACCGGGTGCACAATCGTGCGGCCGCCGCGCAGCAGCCGCCAGCCGGCCTCGCGGACCCGGAACGCCAGCTCGGCGTCCTCCCGGAAGGCCCGCGGGAACCGCTCGTCGAAGCCGCCGACCTGCTGCAGGGCGGCGCGCCGGTACGCCATGTCGGCGGTGATCCAGGCGCCGTCGGCGAGCCCGGCGGTGACCCGCTCCCAGTCGGTCGGGCGGCGCCCGGCGGGCAGCGGGACGGTGACCCGGCCCTGCACGCCGCCGACCGTCTCGTCGACGGTGAGGTCGTCCACGAGCCGGTCCAGCCAGCCCGGCGCGGCGATGACGTCGTCGTCGAGGAACGCGACCCACTCGTGGCGGGCGGCGCGCCACCCGGCGTTGCGGGCGGCGGCCGGGCCGCGGCCGCGGCCGTCCACGGTGAGCAGCTCGACGGGGACGCCGGCGGCGGCGAGGTCACCGAGCGACGCCACCAGCGTGGCGAGGCTCGGCCGGCCGATCGTCGGCACGACCAGGCTCACCCCGGCCGGCGCGCGCCTCACCGGCCGCCCCCGGCGGCGGCGTCGGAGGCCGGGCCGCCGTGCGCGGCACCGCCGGAGGCGAACGCGCCGGCGCGGTGCACCGCGAACGGGCCCATGGCGAGCAGGTCCACCGGCGCGGAGCCGAACAGCTCCATCGCCTCGCGGGGCGTGTCGACCATCGGGCGGCCGGCCGTGTTCAGTGACGTGTTGACCACCACGGGCAGGCCGGTGCGCCGCTCGAACTCGGCGAGCATCTGCGCCACCAGCGGCTCCTGCTCGCGGTGGACGGTCTGCACGCGAGCCGTGCCGTCGACGTGCACGACCGCGGGGATGCGCTCCGTCCACTCCGGACGGACCCGGTGCACGAACAGCATGTACGGGCTCGGGTAGACGCCCTCGAACACGTCGGCGAAGCGCTCGGCGCGCACCATCGGCGCGATCGGCCGGAACTGCTCGCGGCCCTTCACGTCGTTCATGCGGGCGGTGGTGTCGCGGTCGCCGGGGTGCGCGAGCAGCGAGCGGTGCCCGAGCGCGCGCGGGCCGTATTCGCTGCGGCCCTGGTACCAGGCGACGATCCCATTGCGGGCGAGCACCTCGGCGGCCTCGGCGGCGATCGACGCGGGCCGGCTGTAGGGCAGCGCGGCGCGGCGCAGCTCGGCCTCCAGCTCCTCGTCGGACCAGCCGCGGCCGAGGTCGGCGCCGGCCATCGCGGTGACCGGACCGCCGTCGCGGGCCACGTGCAGGGCGGCGCCGAGGGCGGTGCCGGCGTCACCGGCGGCCGGCTGCACCCAGACCCGCTGGAACGGGCCCTCGGCGGCGATGCGGGCGTTGGCGACGCAGTTGAGTGCCACCCCGCCGGCCATGGTGAGGGTGGCCGGGCCGCCGGCGGCGTCGTACGTCCACCGGGCCAGGTCCAGCAACACCTCCTCGAGGCGGGTCTGCACGCTGGACGCGAGGTCGGCGTGGTCGTCGGTCATGTCGGCGTCCGCGGCGCGCGGCTTGGTCAGGGCGGTCCAGTCGATGCGTTCGACCCGGAACCCGCCGTCGCCGGTGGCCCGCACCAGCTCGCGCAGCTGCGGCAGGAACCTGGGCCGGCCGTAGGACGCCAGGGCCATCACCTTGTACTCGTCGCTGGAGTGCAGGAAGCCCAGGTGGCGGGTCAGGTCCTCGTACAGCAGGCCGAGCGAGTGCGGCAGCCGCTGCGAGGCGAGGGGCCGCAGCTCGCCGTCGTGGTAGACGCCGGCGAGGTGGCTGGCCGCCTCGCCGCGGCCGTCGAGGACCAGCACGGCGGTGTCACCTCCGTCCGGTGGCGCGGCGAGCGCGGCCGACGCGGCGTGCGCGACGTGGTGCGGCACGAACCTGACCTGCTGCGGGTCGAGGCCCGGCAGCGCCTCGGCGAGGAACTGCGGAGCCCGGTTGGCGTAGTCGACGCGCATCGGGTCTGACGGGTCACGCAGCCCGGTGTCGGCGAGGTTGCCGCACAGGGCCGGGTCGAACGAGTACGCCACGGCGTCCAGGTCGTCGGGGCGCAGCCCGGCGTGGCGCAGGCACCAGGCTGCCGACAGCTCGGGCAGCTCCCATGCGGAGAACGGCACGGGTCGCTTGCCGTGCTTACGGCGGCTGAACCGTTCCTCCTCAGCGGCGGCGACCACCTGTCCGTCGACGATGAGCGCCGCGGCGGGGTCGTGGAATATCGCGTTGATTCCGAGAACCTTCACGTGTCGTTGCGCTACCCCGCAGAACCGCTTCGAACCAACAACATCGGCGAAGACGAAACGTTTGACCTGCACTGATCGGGGTATAGCGGCGTGCTGTGCAGCGGATCGAGCAATGCATCGCCGGTATGTGGACCGCGGGCAGCGGTACAGACACATTGACCGTATTCGACCCAACGAATGGCGCGGAGGTCAGTTCCGCGCCGCAGGCGTCGCCGGAGGACGTGGCCGCGGCGGTGAAGGCGGCCCGCGCCGCGCAGCCGGGCTGGGCCCGCACCGCACCCGCCGAGCGCGCCGCGGCGCTGCGCTCGGCGGCCGACGCGCTGGAGGCCGCGGCCGACCGGCTCGCCGGGGTGATGCACGCAGAGATGGGCAAGCCCGTCGACGGTGCCCGCGACTCGATCGGCGCCGGGGTGGCCACGCTGCGGCAGTACGCGGAGCTCGGGCAGCTGCACGGTGGCCGTACCCTCGCCGGGGACCCCGGTGCGATCGACCTGATGGCGTGCGAGCCGCGGGGCGTCGTCGCCGCGATCACGCCGTGGAACGACCCGGTCGCCGTGTCCTGTGGTCTGCTGGGCGCCGCGCTGGTCACCGGCAACACCGTGGTCTACAAGCCGAGCGAGCGCACCCCGGCCACCGGCTGGGAGCTGGCCCGCATCCTCACCGCGCAGCTGCCGGATGCCGTGCTGTCGCTCGTCACCGGCGACGGGCGGGCCGGTGCCGCGCTCGCCGCCGCGGACGTTGACGTGGTGGCGCACGTGGGCTCGACCGCGGCCGGGCGGTCCATCGCCGCCGCGGCCGCGGCGACCGGCGCGAAGGTGCTGCTGGAGAACGGCGGCAGCGACGCGCTCATCGTCGACGGCGACGTCGACCCGGTCTGGGCGGCGCAGCAGGCGGCGCTGGGCGCGTTCGCGAACTCAGGGCAGATCTGCGTCGCGGTCGAGCGCGTGTACGTGCACCGGGCGGTCGCGGAGCGGTTCGTGGACGCGCTGGTCGCCGAGGCCGGCACGTGGGCCGGTCAGCTCGGGCCACTGGTCGACGTGCGCCACCGGGAGCAGGTCCACGCGCAGGTCACCGCGGCCGTGCGCGACGGTGCCGAGGTCCGCTGCGGCGGGCAGGTGCCGGCCGGCCCGGGCGCCTGGTACCCGCCGACGGTGCTGACCGGTTGCACCGACGACATGGCCGTCGTGGCGGAGGAGACGTTCGGCCCGGTCGCGCCGGTCGTGGTCGTCGACGGGTTCGACGAGGCCCTCGACCGGGCCGCCCGCTCCCGCTACGGCCTGGCCGCGACGGTGCTGACCGGCTCGATGAGCCACGCCCAGGCCGCGTGGCGGACCCTGGGCGTCGGCACCGTCAAGGTCAACGCGGTGTTCGGCGGCGCGCCGGGCGGCGCGGCGCACCCGCGGCGGGGCAGCGGCCAGGGCTTCGGCTACGGCCCGGAGCTGCTCGACGAGTTCACCGCCACGAAGGTGGTCCACCTGGAGGCGCCGCCGACCGGCTGGTGACCGCGCTCAGGCCGGCACCGGGACCGCGGACGCGGCGGCGCCGGCCGGTGCGGCGGCCTCAGCGGTGGCCCTGAACCACAGGGCCGCGCCGGTGCAGGTGAGCACGCCCACCGCCCCGGCGAGCAGGAGCGCACCGCGGGCGCCGATCGTCTCGCACAGCAAGCCGAGCACCGGCGCGCCGGCGATCCCGGCGAGGGCACCGACGACGGCGGTCGCGGCCAGGGCCCGCCCGCGCATGTCGTCGCGGGTGTCGAGCTGGATGCGGGCCGAGACGGTGGTGTCGACGATGACGGCCGCGGCGGCGATCGGCACGAGCGCGGCGGCGAACGTCCACAGGCTCGGCGCGACCCCGGCGACCATCTGCAGCACGCTGGCGGTGACGCCGGCGGCGACGAGCAGCCGGTGGTCGAGGGTGAGGCGGCCGGCGAGCAGGGCCCCGGCGACGGTGCCGGCGGCGAAGACGGTGGACAGCGCGCCGTAGCCGGCGGGGCCGGCGGCGAGGGGCCCGTCGCTCATCGCGGCCATCGTCACCTGGTAGTTGCGGCCGAGGCTGCCGAGGACGAACGCGACGGCGAGGGTGACGAGCACGACCGGCTGGGTCGCCAGGTACCGGAACCCGGCCCGCACCGCGCCCTTGGCCGGCGCCGCCGGGGCGGCCGCGAGGGGGTGTAGCTCTCGGGCGCGGATGGCCAGCAGGGCGCCGATGACGGCGAGGAAGCTGACCGCGTTCGCCGCGAACAGCGCGGCGGGACCGGCCGCGGCGACGACCACGCCGCCGACGCTCATGCCGGCGATGCGGCCGGTGGAGCTGATCAGGGAGCCGTTCGCGAGGGCCTTGCCGAGCAGCCGCGGGCCGGACACCATGCCGCCGAAGCGGCCCAGGGCGGGCCCGTCGACGGCGGACACCACCCCGGCCAGCACGCTGATGGCGTAGATCCAGCCCAGCTGGGCGCCGGTGGCCACCACGACCGTCAGCGCGACGGCGAGCGCCGCGTGCGCGGCCTGGGTCAGCAGCAGCATCCGTCGCACGGGCAGCCGGTCGGCGAGGGCACCGCCGTAGGGGCCGAGCAGCAGCACCGGCAGCGCGTGCAGCATGACGGTCAACCCCATGTGGGTCGCCGAGCCGGTCTCGCGCAGGACGAACCAGTTCACGCCCAGGACCTGCATCCAGGTGCCGGTCACGGAAACCAGGTCGGCGGCGGCCCAGTAACGGTAGTTTCGGGAAGCGAGAAGGCGCACGGGTCTGCCATCGGCCGATTGGACGACGCGCGAAAGGCACGAACCTGTCCCGCACCCGCACCGGCACCCGACCGCACCGCCGCCCGCCGAACCGGTCATCTCGACGTTAGCCGACATTCCGGACATGCCTGTCACGTCCGGGGCCGACGCGGCGAGTACCCGGGCCCCAGCGGGGTACCACGGTGGAGTGAAGCCCGGGTGATGTATCCCGTACACCGCCGCTGACCAGGCCAGAAGGAGACAAGGCATGGATCTCACGGTCACGGTGTCGACACACGAGGACGCCGGCCTCGTCGAGCTGACCGGCGCGCTGGACTTCGCCTCGGCGCCGTATCTGCGCCACGTGGTGTTCGGGCTGTTCGACGACGGCCACCACCACGTCACCATCGACGTGTCACAGCTGAGCCTGCTCGACGCGGGCGCCATCCGGGCACTGCTCTACCTGCACACCCGCGCCGAGCAGCTCGGCGGCGGGCTGCACGCGGCGGGAGCGACCGGCACGGTGCTGACCGCCCTGGAGATCACCGGGGTCGCCAAGACCCTGCGGGCCTACGACGAGCTGGACTGGCCGGTGGCCGAGCGCGACCGGCGCGCCGTACGGCTGGACGGCACCCCGGTCGCGCACGGGCTGTGGCCGGTCGAGGCGACCGAGCTGCTCAACCGGCTGCACCAGCTCGCCCCCGACGACCCTGACCGCGCCCGGCTGCGCGACGACATCATCGAGCGCTGCCTGCCGGCCGCCTACCGGTTCGCCCGGCGCTTCCACAGCACCACCGACTCGCTCAACGACCTGCTGCAGGTCGCCGCGCTGGGCCTCATCAAGGCCGTCGACGGCTTCGACGCCACCCGCGGCGTCGAGTTCGGCACCTACGCCACGCCTACCGTCACCGGGGAGCTCAAACGCCACTTCCGTGACCGCAACGCCGGTGTCCGGCTTCCCCGCCGGTTGCAGGAGCTGCGGCTGGCCGCGAACCGGGCCCGCGACGACCTCACCCAGACGCTCGGGCACACCCCGACGGCCCCGGAGCTCGCCGCCCACCTGGACGTGGACACCGAGCAGATCCTCGAGATGATCGGCTCGACCGGCACGTCGCGGCCGCTCTCGCTCGACCTGCCGGTCGCCGGCACCGAGGACGAGACGACGCTCGGCGACACCGTCGGTGCCGAGGACCCGCAGCTGGACCTGGTCGAGGACCGCACGACGTTGCAGGCGCTCATCGCCCGCCTGCCGAAGCGGGAGCAGCGCATCCTGTCGCTGCGCTTCTACGGCAACCGGAGCCAGTCGGAGATCGCGCAGGAGGTCGGGCTGTCGCAGATGCACGTGTCCCGGCTGCTGCGGCACTCGCTGGACTACCTGCACCGCCGCCTGACGGAGCAGTGACCCGTCAGGTCTGCGCGTTGCTCGGCAGCATCGCGCGGGCCGCCTCGTCGGACCACTCCACCAGAACCAGCGTGGCGTCGTCGGATGGTGGCCCGTCGTAGTGCGACAGCGCGGCGTGGCACAGCCGGCGCAGCGCCTCGGGCGCCGGCAGGTCGCCGGTGCCGCGCTCGACGAGGCCGGTGAGCCGTTCGATGCCGAACGCCGCGCCGGCACGGTCCCGGGCCTCGGTGATCCCGTCGCTGAACAGCAGCAGCCGGTCGCCGCGTTCCAGCGTCAGGTGGGCGACCTCGGTCCGCGGGTCGTCCAGGCCCAGCGGCATCCGCCGGCCGCCGTCGAGGCTGCGCACCACCTTGCCACCGCGGATCAGCAGCGGGCGCGGGTGCCCGGCGTTGACGTACCGCAGCCGCCCGGTCTGGAGGTCGAGCTGCGCGAGGACCGCGGTGGTGAAGCGCAGCTCCGGCAGGTGCTCCTCCAGGGCCCGGTCGGCGGCGCGGGCCATCGCGTAGAGGCCGTCGCCGGAGCGCCGGGCGGCGCGGATCGCCGACATCACCACCGCGGTGCCGAGCCCGGCCCGCAGGTGGTGCCCGGCCGTGTCGAAGATCGCGAAGTACAGGGTGGACCCGTCGGCGGCGTAGTCGAACCCGTCGCCACCCACCTCGTAGCACGGCTCCAGGATCGCCGCGACGACCGCCCGGTCGCAGGCGAACGTGAGCGGCGGCAGCAGCCGCCACAGCAGCTCCGACGCCTCCGACATGCGCCGGGTCCGGCGGACCTTGAGCAGCGCGTCACCGTAGGGCAGCTTCGTGGCGATCAGGTGCCCGACGAGCTGCGTGAACAGGTCACAGCCGGCGAGCAGGTCCGGGTCGTCCAGCGGGGTGCCGCCGCGCACGGTCACCTCCAGCACCCCGAGCCGCTCGGTGCCGTCCAGCAACGGCAGCCACAGCCGGGCCGGGTCCGTGTCCGTCGCGGGCAGCGACGCCGGCTCGACGGTCGTGAAGACCCGCCCGGGCACGGTCGAGTCGACGGCCAGCCCGCCCGGCGGCGGGCCACCCGGGCGCGGCACCGGGCGAAGGGTGCGCTGCTCCTGGTCGACCAGGTAGATGCGGGCCTCCAGCCCCAGCGGCGCCAGGGCCGCGTTCACCTCCGCGGCCAGGCCGTCGGGCTGAGCCAGCCGGGACCGCCGCAGCAGATCCGCCAGCGCGTCCCGCCACGGCCACTGCACACCCGCTGCGGTCACCATGCGCTCCTCACGGTGCCGCGTCCCGGAGATGAACGGCGCCGGATGCACGGGTACCCCAGGCGCGCCGCGCCGAACCCTGCCCCGGGCGGCGGTCCTGACACATGGCGGCGTGCTCCAAGGATCGGCGTTTTTCGGTGGGTGCGGTGGGTAGGGGGCGGTGAGACCCCAGAAAGGACCTCACCGTCATGGGCGCACCCACCACCGAACGACCCCTGGCCGTCGTCACCGGCGCGAGCAGCGGCATCGGCTACGAGCTGGCGAAGCAGTTCGCCGGGCACGGCTATGACTTGCTCATCGCCGCCGAGGACCCCGGCGTCGCACAGGCCGAGGCGCGGCTGCGCCAGGAGACCGGCGCCACCGTGACCGGCGTGCAGGTCGACCTCGCCACCTACGACGGCGTCGAGCAGCTGTGCCGGGACATCGCCGCGACCGGCCGGCCGGTCGACGCCGTCGCGATCAACGCCGGCCGCGGCGCCGGCGGCGACTTCACCCGGGGTACGGACCTGCGCGACGAGCTCAACGTCATTGACCTGAACGTCACCTCGACGGTGCACCTCGCCAAGCGGGTCCTGCCCGACATGGTCAGCCGCTGCGCCGGCCGGGTGCTGTTCACCTCCTCGATCGCCTCGACGATGCCAGGCTCGTTCCAGGCGGTGTACAACGCGTCGAAGGCGTTCGTGCAGTCGTTCTCCGAGGCCGTGCGCAACGAGCTCAAGGACACCGGCGTCACGGTGACGGCGCTGATGCCGGGTCCGACGGACACCGACTTCTTCCGCCGCGCCGACATGGAGGACACCAGGGTCGGCGCCGGGAAGAAGGACGACCCGGCCGAGGTCGCCGAGCAGGGCTTCAAGGCGCTGATGCGCGGCGACGACCACGTGGTGGCGGGGTCGCTCATGAACAAGGTCCAGGCGGTCGCGGGCAAGGTCGTGCCGGACACGGCGAAGGCCGAGATGCACCGCAAGATGGCCGAACCCGGCTCGGCGGCGTGACGCCATGCGGATCGTCAGCGCCGCGGCGGGCGCGTGCCACCGCCCACCGACCCGCACCAGCGGGTGATCGCGGTGCCCGCCGACCCGACCACGGCCCCTGATCTGGTGCCCGATCCCGACCGTACGCTGCTGTGCGACCTGGAGCGGGGCTTTCCGGTCGCGGTGGTGCACGCCACCGGGAGGCTGAGCATCGCCTCGGCGCCGATGCTGCGCCGGGCGGTGCACAAGGTGCTGACCGACCAACCCGACCTCATCCTGATCGACGTGGCGGGTCTGGAGACCGAGGACGACCTCGCGCTGACGGCCCTGCCGGCGCTGGCCCGGCACGCCGGCGCCGACGGCATCGCGGTGATCGTCACCGGCCCGGACGCCACCCTGCGGCACCAGCTGCAGACCATGGCCGTCACCCGGTCTGTGCCGGTCGCCGCGTCCCGGGCCTCGGCCCTGGCCCTGTACGAGCGCCTGCGCAGACCGTCGCGGGCCGCGCTGCCGTTGCCGCCCCACCCGTCGGCCACCGCCGAGGCGCGGCGGCTCGTGGACGAGGCGTGCCGGCGCTGGCGGATCACCGAGCTGGCGGACACCGCGGCGCTGGTCGTCACCGAGCTGGTCGCCAACGGCATCCAGCACGCCCGCACCCCGCTGTCGCTGTCGCTGTCGCTGCGGGAACGCCACCTGCACATCTCGGTGCGTGACGGCAGCTTCCTGCTGCCCCGGCGCACGACCGCCGACGTCGACCTCGAGTCCGGTCGCGGGCTGCTCATCGTGGAGGGTGTGGCGACCGCCTGGGGCTGCGTCGTCGTAGCCGACGGCAAGGTGGTGTGGGCGACCCTGCGCCGGGCCGGTGCGACGCGCCGCTCCCCCGGGCCTGGTCCTGCGCCGCGCACCGGAGGCTGAGCGGCCGCGCTGACCCCACCGGGTGGATGAGGTCGGTATGTGCGGGCAACGGCGGGTTCGTATGCTCCAGACGTGGGTCACAATGATGCGCCGACACTGACGGCCATGCTCGCCGCGGCCGAGGACGCCTCGCCGGTCGACGCGGTGGAGGCGGTCACCAGGGAGCTCGGCCGGGCGCTGCACGCGCGGTCGGTGTCGTTCCTCATCGCCGACCTGGGCGGCCGCGCGCTCGTCCGGTTGGCGCACATACCGTTCGACCCCTCCGGCGTCAGCGCCGGAGGGGCGCGCGACGGCGACGACGGTGCCGGGAGCCGGCGCCGCGGCGACGATGTGGCCACGCTCGTGCCGTTCGACGGTGGCCCGCAGGAGCAGGCGCTGCGCATGCAGGCCGTGAAGGTGCGCGCGGACGCCGGCACGTGGACGGTGTGGGCGCCGGTGACGGAGCGCGGCGAGGCGGTCGGGCTGCTGGAGCTGGTCCTGCCGGAGGAGCCCGACCGGCGGGATCTCGCGGAGATCAGCCGGATCGCGCACGTGCTGGGGTTCGTGGTGATCGCCAACCGGCGGCACACGGACCTGTTCGAGTGGGGGCAGCGCACCACCCCGTTCAACCTGTCCGCGGAGATCCAGCGCCGGCTGCTGCCGGCGGCGTTCACCTGCGAGGCCGGCGCGTTCACGCTGTCGGGATGGCTGGAGCCCGCGGCGAGCATCGGCGGTGACACCTTCGACTACAGCCTGGCCCGCCACCTGCTGCACTTCAGCGTCACCGACGCGATGGGGCACGGCGTGGCGAGCGCACTGACCGCCACGCTCGGGGTGAGCAGCCTGCGCAACAGCCGCCGCCGCGGGCACGACCTCATCGCGCAGGCCGACGCCGCCAACGCCGCGGTGGCCGAGCACGCCGGCACCAAAAGCACATTCGTGACCGCAGTCCTCGGCCGGCTCGACCTGCCCACCGGGGCCTGCGAGCTGGTCAACGCCGGGCACCTGCCGCCGCTACTGGTCCGCGACGGCGCCGTGCACCCGGTGCAGTTGCCGCGCAACTTCCCGCTCGGCATGGTCGCCGGCGCGACGTTCAGCGCCGGGACGGTGACGCTGGTGCCCGGGGACCGCCTGGTGATCCTGACCGACGGCATGCGGGAGCGTAGGGCGGCCCGGCTCGATCTCGACGCGGAGCTTCGCGCGGTCACGGCGCTGCACCCTCGGGAGGCGGCCCGCACCCTGGCCGACGCCGTGCTGCGGGTCGCCGGCCCGACCCTGGCCGACGACGCGACGCTGCTGATCGTGGACTGGTACGGCGGCCACGGCCGGCCCAGGCGCAGCATCGGCGGCGCCGACCCGGCCCGCGCCAGCGCGGCGCTGCCCGACTGACGGCGCACGCCGGCGCGCCACTGCCCTCCTGATGGGGCCGGGACAGGCCGCGCCGGGTCAGCGGGTCTCGTCGGCGGCCATGCTCGCCTGCGCCGCGGCGACGGTGTCGTGCACGTCGATGAGGCGGTCCACCGAGGTCAGCTCGAGCACCCGGCGCACCAGCGGCTGGACGCAGGCCAGGCACAGCAGCCCGGAGCGCTGCCGCAGCTGCTGCGACGCGGACACGAGCGCGCCGAGGGCGCTGGAGTCGATGAGCCGCACTCCGGCGAGGTCGAGCACGATCCGCAGCGCGCCGTCGTCGATCACCTGCTCCAGGCACGTGCGCAGCTCGGGCAGCGTGCCCAGGTCCAGGACCCCGGCGACCTGCACCACGGTGCAGCGTTCAGCCGGCAGGATCGTCAACGACAGGTCCACCTACGGTCTCTCCAATCACGCCGCGCCGCCCCACCATAGCCGCCGCGCGGGCGCGGCCCGGACGCAACCCCGGACCCGACGACGGCCGCCGCGTGTGAAGTTACTGGGTCAGCCGCCGGCGCAGCACCGCCAGCGCCTGGCTGAGCAGGCGCGACACGTGCATCTGCGACAGCCCGACCCGTTCGGCGATCTCCGCCTGCGACAGGTTGCCGTAGAAGCGCAGGGACAGGATCCGCTGCTCGCGCTCAGGCAGCCGGGCCATGGCGACCCGCAGCGACTCGCGGGCCTCGACCATGCCGTACTCGGGCGCGTCGACGCTGAGCCCGTCGAGCAGGGTCGTCTCGTCGTCGCCGACGGAGACCGGCGTGTCCAGCGACAGCGGCCGGTACGCCGACCCGGTGCCGAGCATCTCGATGATCTGCTCCTCGTCGACGTCGAGACGCCGCGCGAGATCGGTGACCGTCGGGGAGCGGCCCAGCGTCTGGGTGAGCTCGTCGCGGACCTTGTTCACCGCGATGCGCAGCTCCTGCAGGCGGCGTGGGACGCGGATGCCCCACGTGCGGTCGCGGAAGTGGCGCTTGAGCTCGCCGACGATCGTCGGCGTCGCGTAGGCGCCGAACTCCACGCCGAGGCCGGCGTCGAAACCGTCGACGGCCTTGACCAGTCCCACTGAGGCGACCTGCAGCAGGTCGGCGGCGGACTCGGCGCCGCCGCCGTAGCGGCGGGCCAGCCGGCGCGCGACCGGCAGGCACAGCTCGATGGCCTGCTCGCGGATCCGCTCGCGGCGCGGGTCATCGGGGTCCATCGCGCCGAGGTCGCCGAGCAGCCCGGTGACCGCGGGCGGCCACTGGCCGTGCGTGACCCGTAGCTCGTCGAGCGCGACCTCCTGACGGTCCCGCTGCCCCACCGGCCAGTCCAGCTCGTCGTAGACGCGCAGCTGCTTCGCCACACCGGAGATCTCCAGCGCGGTCAGCACCCGGCCGGCCGCCCCGGCCACCCGCAGACCGGCGCCGAGGTGCTCGGCCTTGGTCCGCAGGTACAGCAGCACCTTGATCGACGCCGCGTCGAGCAGCCGCAGGCGGGACACCTCGATGGTGACGTCGCGGGCGCCGCCGTCGAACAGGTCGAAGGCCGCCTGGCGCAGGTAGGGCGCCGAGGCGTAGTCGAGCACACCGGTCAGCTCCATCAGCGTCCTGGCGTCGCGGCTGGACACAGCGATGGTCAGGTGCACCGGACCCCCTCCGACCTCACCCGACTCTACGTCTCCGGGCCGCGCTCCGCCGGGTGAGTCGCCGTTTCCACCTCGCCGAGGGCTTCCATGACGAGAATCACCCCGATCGGGCCGGCCGCCTCGCTGACCAGCGGGCTGCACACGACGCGCAGCGTCACGGTGCGCCCACGGCGGTTGACCGCGCTGAGCGGCGGCGCCTGGCGCTGCTGGCCGCCGGTGAGCACCTCACGGATGACCGGGCGCAGCTGGGCGGTCGGCAGGCCGATGTCGAGGTTGAGGAAGTGCTGGTTGACGGCCTCGTCGGCACGCAGTCCCCACATGTCCTCGGCGCGACGGTTCCACACCAGGATGTGCATCTCGCGGTTGAGCACGACGACACCAGCCTGCAGGCTGCTCAGCACGGCGTCCATGAACGAGTTGGTGTCGTTGAGCTGGTTGGTGCGGTCACGCAGCTCGTCGTTGATGGACTGCAGCTCGTCGTTGGTCGACTGCAGCTCCTCGTTCATCGTCTCGAGCTCCTCGTTGGTGGACTGCAGCTCCTCGTTGGTCGTCTCCAGCTCCTCGACCGTCGACTGCAGCTCCTCGTTGGTGGTCTCCAGCTCCTCGTTGGTGGACTGCAGCTCCTCGTAGGCGGTCTCCAGCTGCCGGTTGGCGATCTCCAGCTCGTCCTGCAACCGGCGGGCGGCGGTCATGTCCTGGAAGATGATGACGACCCCGAGCAGTGCCGCGTCGGAGTCGACGAGCGGGTTGATCTGGATATTGAGATGGATGCTCTCGGCGGTCCCCGTGCCGAGCTCAACGTTGTCAATCTTGACGACCCGCCGCTCCAGCTGCGCCTGCTCGATGTAGCCGCGCAGCTCGACCGGCCGGTAGGACAGGTCGAGGTCCCGGAACGGCCGGCCGATGTCGCGGGGCGACACGCCGAAGAGAGTCTCGGCGTGCCGGTTGGTCAGCGCGACGAGGCCCTCGGCGGTCACCACGACCTGCGCGACCGGGCTGGCCTGGAACGCCTCGTTGCGCAGCCGGTCCAGCGCGTGCATCTCCGGCCTGATCGGTGGCGGATACGTCTCGGCGAAGTAGCCGCCGCCGTTGACCATGGTCCGGGCGACCTTGTGGAACATCCGCCGCTTCAGGTCGATGGGGGTGAACATACTGGCGTGGCTGAGCAGCATCTCGGCCTTGCCCAGGAACAGCACGCCGTTGGGGGCCAGCGCGAAGTGGAACCGCGACAGGATGCGGGTCTGGGTCTCGGCGTTGAAGTACATCAGCGCGTTGCGGCACACGAGCAGGTCGATGCGGGAGATCGGGGCGTCCTGGACCAGGTCGTTGCGGCCGAAGATCACCGAGCGGCGCAGGTCCTTGCGGAACACGTACCGCCCGGCGTTGGCCTCGAAGTAACGCTCGACCAGCTCCCGGGGCACGGTCTGCAGGTCGCGCTCGGTGTAGATGGCCTGGCGGGCGTGCGCGAGGCCCTCTTCGTCGACGTCGGTGGCGTAGATCTTGACCCGCTCCCGGAAGGCGTCGACCCCCAGCGCTTCGGCCAGCACGATCGCCAGGGTGTAGGTCTCCTCGCCGGAGGCGCACCCGGCGCTCCAGACCCGGATCATGCCGTTGCGCTGGGCGAGCAGCTCGGGCAGCACCCGCTGGCTCAGCGCGGTCCACGCGTCCGTGTCGCGGAAGAACGCGGTCACGTTGATGAGCACGGTGTTGAACAGCGCCGTGAACTCGTCCGGGTGCACCTGGAGGTAGTCCAGGTAGTCGCCGTAGTCGTGCAGGTCGACCTGAGCCATGCGGCGGTCGACGCGGCGCATGAGACTGGAGCGCTTGTAGCCGGTGAAGTCGAAGCCTCGGGCCTCTTTCAGGTACACCAGCAACGCCTCGAAGTCGGGGTTCGTCTCGGTCACCACCGCGTCCTTCCGCGTCACTGTCGACCCGCTACGTTATCGTCCCCGTCGCAGCCGCAGCGTCGCCCACACCACCTTGCCGCCGACCGTGTCGATCACGCCCCAGGAGGTGGCGACACCATCGACGATGAGCAGCCCGCGGCCGGACTCGAGCTCGTTGTCCGCGGTGATCCTTCGCGGCCGCCGCGAGCTGCGGTCGCGCACGGCCACGTGCAGGTAGCGCTCCCGCAGCGTGACGACCACGGTGCTGCCGGTCCGGGCGTGCTGCACCGCGTTGGCGACCAGCTCGGTCACGACCAGCGCGGCGTCGTCGGCGACGTGCCGCACCCCCCACCGCTCGCAGCAGCGGTCGACGAGGTCCCGGGCCAGGGCGGTCGCGTCCCGGTCCGGCGCCAGGTCGATCTGCGCCCGGGTCGGGGCGGGCCAACGGGCGTGCGCGGCGAGGGCCTGCTCCCGCGTCTCGAACGTCGGCACCTGCCGGGCCACCACGATCCTGTCGAGCTGGACCGCGAGGGCGGGCCGGACGCCGTACAGCATCACCGACACATTGTCGGCGCTGCCCTGGTGTACCAGCGCCGGAAACGCGGTCAGGGTGACGTCGTCCTCGACCTCCAGCCCGCTCACGTCGATGAGGACGAGGTCCGGCTGGTCGGCGAACGCCTTGAGCCCCGTGGCGCGCAGCTGCGGCACCGTCGCGAGGCTGAGCGTGCCACGCAGCCGGAGGTGGCAGATAGGAAATTCCCGCTCCAGGATGCAGGCGAGGGTCGTCATAGCTCGTCCGCCACCAATGGCTTGTCCTCCACCGACCCGAGCTGCTCGATGAGCTGACGGATGATCCGCCCGGCGTCGTCGGCGGCGCGGCTGACCTCGTTGTACCGCTCGGCGGTCATCACGCTGCCCCGCATCGACGCGGAGTCGGCCATGCGGCGGCTGAGCGCGGCCTTCTCCTCCAGGCTGCGCAAAGCCATCCAGAGCGCGCCCTCCAGGGCCTCGCCCTGCTCCTCGATCAGGCCCAGCGCGCTCCAGGCGTGGCCGACCCGGCAGCGGAACCGGGGTGGCCGGTGACCGCCCGGCAGCTCGAAGAGTGCGCCGTGGCAGCTGGGACAGCCGAATCCGGCGGGCACCCCACCGGCGCTCTCGGCGGTCAGGTCCTCCATGGCAGCCATCGCGTCCTCCGCAACCACCTGGGCGTCTCCTGACAACGGCACCGGCGCGGGGCCGGTCATCCCGTCCGTCATCTCCGCGAGCGCGGCGCCCATCGCCGCCACCGGCATGACCCGCGCGTCCGGGACGAGTTCGGCGGCCTGGACCGGCATGGACGGGTGCAATGCCTCGGCCGGCGCCTGCACGAGTCCGGCCCCGCCGTGCTCGACGATGGTCGCCAGGCCGAACGCGCCGTCGTCGCGGCTGCCGGACAGCACCACGCCGACGACGGCCCTGCCCCACGCCCGCGCCGCGGACCGGAACAGCGGGTCGACGGCGGGACGGTGCCCGTTCTCCGTCGGGCCGCGCGACAGCCGCAGCTTGCCGTCGACCACGAGCACATGGAAGTTCGGCGGGGCGACGTAGATCGTCCCGGCCTCCAGCGGGCAGCTGTCGGTCGCGTGCCGCACCGGCAGCCGGCCGGCCCGGCCCAGGATGTGCGGCAGCGCGCTGGTGCCGGACCGCGGGATGTGCAGCACCACGCACACGGCCGCGGCCAGCGAGCCGGGCAGCGCGGCCACGAACGACCGCAACGCCTCCACGCCGCCCGCGGAGGCGCCGACGACGACGAGTCCGCGCGGCTCACGCACGGTGGCGACCGATCACAAGGGCGGACTCTACGCTTCGCAGGGACACAGCGACGCTCATCTCGATGCCATCTCACTCGACACGCCCGGCCGGGCAGCGGCGGTCACCGTCGCGTCCGGGCCGGATCGATCAGTACCTGCTGCCCCGCGGTACCCTCCGGCAAACCCGTCATCCTGTCGCGTCGAGGATGTCCTCGTATACGGCGACCTTGTAGTTGATCAGGTCCAGGCACTTGGTGAGCTGGTCAATCTGCTCCAGGACCCGCTGCCGGTGCTCACGCAGCAGGTCCAGCCGCTGCGGCTCGTTGCCCTCGCCGGCGCGCACCAGCTCGGTGTACCGGCGGATCTGCGGCAGTGGCATGCCGGAGCCGCGCAGGATCACGCAGACGGTGAGCCAGCCGAGGTCGTCCTCGCCGTACACCCGCCGGCCGGCGGGGTCGCGCTCGACCGGGCCGGCGAGCAGACCTTCACGCTCGTAGAAGCGCAGCGCGTGCACGCTCAGGCCGGTGCGTGCGGCGACGTCGCCGATGCTGAGCCGTCGCTCGATGTCGGACATGCCGTACATCGTAGGTGTTGACCTAGAGTCGGCTCCAGGTCCTAGCCTGCTGCGGTCCACGTCTCGAAGGAGCCCTCATGCGGTACCGCACGCTCGGCCGGACCGGCATCCAGGTCAGCGTCCACTGCCTCGGCACGATGATGTTCGGCGCGGTGGGCAACCCCGACCACGACGAGTGCGTGCGCGTCATCCACGCCGCGCTCGATCGGGGCATCAACTTCGTCGACACCGCCGACATGTACTCCGCCGGCGAGTCGGAGCGGATCGTCGGCGCGGCGTTGCGGGGGCGCCGCGACGACGTCGTGCTCGCCACGAAGGTCCACTTCCCGATGGGCGAGGGACCCAACCGGGGCGGCAACTCGCGGCGCTGGATCGTCCGCGCGGTCGAGGACAGCCTGCGCCGGCTCGGCACCGACTGGATCGACCTCTACCAGGTGCACCGCCCCGACGCGACCACCGGCGTCGAGGAGACGCTGTCGGCCCTCACCGACCTGGAGCGCCAGGGCAAGATCCGCGCGTTCGGCTGCTCGACGTTCCCCGCCGAGCAGGTCGTCGAGGCGCACCACGTGGCGCTGCGGCACGGGCTGTCCGGGTTCCGCACGGAGCAGCCGCCGTACTCGCTGCTGGCCCGCGGCGTCGAGAAGGACCTCCTGCCGGTCGCCGAACGCTACGGCATGGGCGTGCTCACCTGGAGCCCTCTGGCGTCCGGCTTCCTGACCGGCCGGTACCGCAAGGGCACGCCGGTGGACCTGTCGACCGGCCGCGCCGCGCTCGCCCCGGCCCGCTTCGACCCGGCGCTGCCGGAGAACGCGCGCAAGCTCGACGTGGTCGAGCGGCTGGTGGCGCTCGCCGGCGATCTCGGCCGCACCCTGCCGGAGCTGGCGCTGGCGTTCCCGGTCGCGCAGCCCGCGGTCACCTCGGTCATCATCGGCCCGCGCACCATGGCCCAGCTCGACGCCGCCCTGCGCGGCGCCGACCTCGCGCTGGACGACGCCACCCTGGACCGCGTCGACGAGATCGTCCCGCCGGGCACCGACCTGTACCGCGCCGACGGCGCCTGGCGCCCCCCGTCGCTCGCCGACCCGCTGCTGCGCCGCCGCCGCCCGGCCGACCGCGCGGCCGCCTGAGACTCCTTCACCAGCGCGACGGTGCACGCACGGCCGCCTGAGGCTCCTTCGCCGGCGCGACGGTGCACGCACGGCCCGCCGGGGCCGGCCGCGCGGCGGCCCCGGCGACCGGTCAGGCCGCCGCTGCCGCGGCGGCGAGGACGGCGGCGCCGAGGCGGGCGTTCTCCGGGGCGGGGTAGCCGAACCGGCGCCGGACGTAGCCGTAGGCGACGCCCGCGTCGGGGTCGGCCCAGCCGAGCGAACCGGTCGCGCCGATGTGCCCGATGGTGCGGGGCCCGAGGTACGGATGCGTCGCCGGGAGGTGCTCGAAGCCGAGCGCGAAGTGGTCCGCCTCGCCGGTCACCAGGTCCACGCCGAGCGAGTACGGCGCCGCGAACTCGGTGACCGTGGCGGGCTCCAGCAGCGCGGGGCGGCCGTCGAGCGGGCCGGTCGCGGCGGCATACATCCTGGCCACGCCGCGGGCGTTGCCGACACCGCCGGCCGACGCCGGGCCGAGGGCGCGGACCTGCCGGGTGTTGCCGAAGTCCAGCAGGTCGAACGACGTGTTGAACGCGATCGCCAGGAACGACGCCGGGTCCGGGGTGAACGCCGGGCCGGGCGCCGGCAGCAGCGGCCGGAACCGCTGCTCCAGCTCCTCGGGCAGGCCCAGCCACAGGTCGAGGCCGTACGGGGCGCGCAGCCGCTCCTCGTACCACTGCCGCACCGGGCGGCCGGTGACGGCGCGGACCTCGGCGTCCAGCAGCGCGCCCATGGTGATGGCGTGGTAGCCGTAGGCGGTGCCGGGCTCCCAGAACGGTTTCTGGTCCGCGAGCCGGGCCGCGACCACCCGGTCGTCGGCCGCCTCGGCGATGCTGAACCCGCCGTCGACGCCGATCAGCCCGGAGCGGTGCCCGAGCAGCTCGCGGACCGTCAGCGGGAACGGCAGGCTCCGCGCCGGCGCGTCGAGCTCCAGCGCGCCCTCCTGCACCAGCAGCGCGGCGACGAGGTGCGCGGCGCCCTTGGTCACGGAGAACACGCCGGTCAGCGTGTCGCCGTCGACGTCGGCGCCCCACAGGTCGACGACCTGGACGCCCCGGTGGTAGACCGCCAGTTGTGAGCCGGTGCCCTCCGGCTCCGCGGCGAGGAAGGCGGCGAACTCCTCGCGGACCGCTTCGAACCCCGCAGCGACGTGCCCCCGTGCTTCAGTCATGCCGGTCATTCTCGTGCGGTACCGCCACCGCCGGCGACATCGGGCTGATCACAGCGCCGGGCGGGAATAGCGGGCGCGCTCCTTCGGTCGTTCGGCTCCTGTCGGAGGCCACGACGTGTCCGTACACTCCTCGATGATCATCGAGGAGGATGTCGTGTCGTTCGCGCTCTCGCGTCGCGCCGCCATGCGCGGTGTCGTCGCCGCCGCCACCGCTGCCGTCGTCGCGCCGGCGGTCCTCGGGCGGCCGAGGGCCGCCCGTGCGTCGCTGCCCGGCGCGCCCGGACGGATCACGTACCGGAAGGTCAGCGCCGTATGGATCGCGGACGCCGACGGCTCCGCGGCACGGGAGCTGGTGCCGAGCGCCTGGGCCGGCTCCGGCGGGTGGGCGCCGGACGGGAGCCGGTTCGTCTTCCCCTTCAACCCTGACGGTCCGCAGTCGATCCGGGCGGACGGCACCAACCGCAACGCGCTCACCCCGGGCACCACCCTCTCCTCGAACGAGCCGGTGTACACCCCCGACGGCCGGTACGTCGTGTACTCCACCTACGGACGGCTGCTCATCGCGAGCAGCAGCGGCACCTGGTCGTCGGGGGCGCCGCTGTTCGACGCGCCCGGGGAGCCAGGGCTCTGGGACAGCCGGCCCGCCGTCGCCGGCGACGGCACCATCGTCTTCCAGCGCCACCTGGCGAGCACCGCGTACGACTACGAGACCGGCGACATCTACCGGGTCGACGGCGACACCGCCGTCACTAGGATCATCCAGAACGGCTGGGGTGCGGACTTCGCCCCGGACAGCACCCGGATCGCGTTCGTCCGCACGTACGGGCAGCACCGCCAGATCTGGATCGCCGACGCCGACGGCGGCAACCAGGTGCAGCTGACCACCGAGGAGAACGCCGGCAGCACCCACAACCAGGACCCGGCGTGGTCACCGGCGGGCGACGCCATGCTCTTCACCAGCTACACGGTCCACGGGGATCCCCAGGTCAAACGCATGGACCTGGCCACCAAGACGGTGGTCACGGTCGCCGCGTACGGCTCGCTGCCCACGTGGCAGCCGGTCACGACCAACGTGGTGGAGCGGGTCTGGGGGCAGACGGCGTTGGACACCGCGGTCGCCACGTCCCGCTACAACTGGGCCGACCACGGGGTCGACGACGGCGTGCGCGGGCCGGCCAAGGCGGTGGTGCTGTCCCGCGACGACGTGTACCTCGACGCGCTCGGCGGTTCCGCGCTCGCCGTGCGCAAGCAGGGCCCGCTGCTGATCACCCCGCCCGGCGGGCTGCACGCCTCGACCAGGGCCGAGCTGCAGCGCATCCTCGCCCCGGGCGGCACGGTGTACCTGCTCGGCGGCACCGTCGCGCTGTCGGCGAAGGTGGAGAGCCAGGTCACGGCGCTCGGCTACACCGTCGTGCGGCTGTGGGGCGCCACCGAGTACGACACCGCCATCGCCATCGCCAAGGAGATCGAGCCCAGGCCGAACGCGGTCATCCTGGCCACCGCACTGCAGTACTACGACGCGCTGGCCGCCGGCGCCGCGGCCGGCGCCAACCCCGGCACCGTCATCGTGCTCACCGCCGGCGACACCATGCCCGCCGCGACCGCCGCCTACCTCAACTCGCTCAACCCCGACCCGAACACCGGCACCCGGATGATCGGCGTCGGCGGCCCCGGGGTCCGGGCGCTGCTCGGCGGCTACCAGGCCGACCAGATGCCGTCCTGGCCCGATACGCTGCACTACTGGCCGGTGTTCGGCGCGACCGAGTTCGAGACCGCGGCCGCCGTCGCCGACTTCTTCTTCGACGCCCCCCGCACCGCCGCTGTCGCGACCGCGACGACCTGGTTCGACGCGCTGACCGGCGGCGCGATGGTCGGCGCCAACCACGGCCCGCTGCTGCTGTCCGCCCCCGGCACGCTCAGCCCCGCCACCCTCGACTACCTGTCCCGCAACGCCGCCTCGCTGAAGTACGCGACCATGCTCGGCGGCGTCCTGGCGTTGAAGGACACCCTCGTCTCCGCCCTGGGCGACGCCGTCTCGGCACCCGGCGCGTACACCTACGTGCAGTACACCGAGCATTTCGTCCCGCAGCATCTGCGGGCCCGGTCGCTGGCCGGCGGCAGCCAGGAGCGACGAGTCAGCACCGCCGCCGGGATGCCCGGGGTCGTGCACCGCCCGCCCGCCCGGGCAACGCACTGATGCCGCACGCGACGACAGGCCGCTCACGCCACGCGTCGTTTCCGCAGGGTCGCACGGTATGACCGCCGCAGACCCACCGGCCGTGCTGGCGCGATCGGCGAGTGAGATGGCGGGTTCGGCGAGTGAACCGGGGCCGGTGGCCTCCTAGCGTTGGAGGCACGCGGTCGCCAAGGGCCGCCGGGCTGGGGGAAGAGCTGTGCTGACTGTGCTGGTGACCGGGGCGTCGTCCGGGATGGGCAAGGCCGTGGCGGTGAAGCTGCTGGCCGAGGGGCACGCCGTCTACGCGGTGGCGCGGCGGGAGGAGCGGATGCGGGATCTTGCCGCGCTCGGCGCCGTCGTGGTGGCGGCGGACGTCACGGTCGACGACGACCTGGTGCGACTGGTGGAGCGGGTGACCGCCGAGCGGGGCGGCGTCGACGTGCTGGTCAACAACGCCGGCTTCGGGCTGTACGGGGCCGTGGAGGACGTGTCCCTGGACGACGCGCGCCGACAGTTCGAGGTGAACCTGTTCGGGCTGGCCCGCCTCACCCAGCTGGTGCTGCCGGGCATGCGGCGGCGCGGGTCGGGGCGGATCGTGAACATGTCGTCGATGGGCGGCAAGATCTACACCCCGCTCGGCGCCTGGTACCATGCCACGAAGCACGCGGTGGAGGGCTGGTCGGACTGCCTGCGGCTGGAGCTCGCGCCGCTGGGCATCGACGTGATCGTCATCGAGCCGGGCCTGATCGACACGGAGTTCGCCGACGTGGTCACCGGGCCGTTGCTGGCGCGGTCCGCGGCCGGGGCGTACGCCACCCTCGCGACCAAGGTGGCCGACAGCACGCGGAAGATGTACGCCGGTGGCGCCACGCCGCCGTCGGTGATCGCGGACGTGATCGAGAAGGCCGTCACCGCGCGCCGGCCGAGGACGCGCTACGCCGCCGGCCGGTACGCGAAGATACTCATGGCCACGCGAAAGTGGCTCGGCGACCGGGTGTACGACCGGTCGATCATGGCTCGGTTGTAGGCGGGATGCACCGATGAGCTCGGATCGTTTCACGGTCGGTCCCTCGGGCCGGGCGCTGCTCGCCGACCTCGGCGTCGACCTGGCCGGCGTGCTGCGCCGGGCGAGGCTGCCGACGGCGGTCTACACGCACGGGACCGCCGAGCTCAGCACCGCCGAGTACTACGCCTTCTGGCGCGCGCTGGACGAGGAGGCCGGTGACCCGCTGCTGCCGATCCGGATCGGCCGGGCGATGCGCGCGGAGGTCTTCGACCCGCCGCTGTTCGCGGCGTTCTGCAGCCCGGACCTCAGCGTCGCCGCGGCGCGGCTCGCCACGTACAAGAAGCTGATCGGCCCGCTGCGGCTGGAGGTCGGCGAGGGCGGCGGCGCCCTGACGATCGCGATGCACTGGCCCGAGGCGGAGACCGCCCCGGCGGCCCTGGTGCTCACTGAGCTGATCTTCTGGGTGGCGCTGGCCCGCATCGCCACCCGCGAGGAGGTCCGGCCGTTGCGGTTCGCCGCGCCCGCCGGCACGACGCCCGGGCAGGCCGCGGCGTACCGGGACTATCTCGGCGCCCCGGTCGAGCGCTCGGCCGTCGCGACCGTCACGTTCTCCCGCGCCGACGCCGAGCGACCCTTCCTGACCGCGAACGAGCGGATGTGGGAGTACTTCGAGCCCGGCCTGCGCCGGCGGCTCACCGAGTTCGAGACCCAGCCGTCAGCCACCGAGCTGGTCCGCCAGGTGCTGCTGCGGCTGCTGCCGGCGGGCACGGCGACGCTGGACGCGGTGGCGCGGGAGCTGGCGGTCAGCGCCCGGACGCTGCAGCGCCGGCTGCAGCTGGAGGGGACCGCGTTCCAGGACGTGCTGCGCCGGACCCGGGAGGCGCTGGCCAGGCACTACCTGTCCACGTCACGGATGAACCCGGCCGAGATCGCCTACCTGCTCGGCTACGACGACACGAACTCCTTCTACCGGGCGTTCCACGGTTGGACCGGCCGGACACCGGAGCAGTTCAGGACCGTGGCCGCGGCGGCGCCGGGCCCCGTGGGGTGACGCTGCCGGGCCGCGGCGGACGGCCGGTAAGTGCGACCCACTCGCCGGCGCTCGCCGCGTTGCCGGCGGCGACCGTCCTGGAGCTCGGCGAGCACGGCATCCGGACCACGGCATGGGCGGACCTCGCCGTCGTGGGGCACACCCGGGCGTTCCTGGAGCGGCCCGACCGGTACCTGCGCCACCTGCTCGACTGACAGCCGCCACCGGGATCGGCGACAATCGTGCCTTGACAAAGGGGTGGGTCCACAGTGGACGATTTGGCGTGCGGATTCTCGTGGTGGGTGGCAGTGGTCTGATCGGTGCGCACGTGGCGGAGGTGCTGCGGGAGCGCGGGCACGCGGTGACCGCGACGGCGCGCACGGCACAACCGGGCAGCGACGAGCTGCTCGACGTGGGCGGCGCGACCGTCGAGCAGTTCCGGGCGCTGCTCGCCGGGCACGACGGCGTGGTGTACGCCGCCCGCACCGACGAGCAGCAGGCGTTGCGCAAGCCGATCTACCCGGTGTTCCGGGCCGATCTCGTCGAGCCGGTGGTGCGGCTGTTCACCGCGGCCCGCCTCGAAGGGCTCACCCGTGGCGTGGTGATGGGCTCGTACTACACGTACTTCGACCGGTCGCACCCGCAGTGGCGGCTGCCGCAGCGGCACACGTACATCCGCTGCCGGGTCGAACAGGCGCAGGAGGCGCGCACCGCCGCCGGGCCGGACCTGCCGGTCGCGGTGCTGGAGCTGCCGTTCGTGTTCGGCCGGGCCGGCGACCGGTTGCCGAACTGGTCCGGGCCGTTGGAGCGGTGGGCACGTTCGCGCTCGCCGCTGCTGGCGCCCGTCGGCGGCTCGGCGGCGGCCTCGGCCCGCAGCGTCGCGATCGTCGCCGCCGACGCGCTCGAGGAGCGCCGGGGCGACGACATCCCGATCGCCGACGAGAACCTCACCTGGGACGTGATGCTGGCGCGGATCGCGGCGGCGGTCGGGCGCCCGCGCAAGGTCCGCCGCCTGCCCGCCGCCGTGATGCGCGGCGCGACCCGCCTCGGCGGCGGGCTGCAGGCCCTCGGCCGCAAGGAGTCCGGGATCAACCCGGGTCACGTCGCGGACCTGCTGCTCGCCGAGCTGTTCATCGAGCCGGTGACCGGCCGGTCCCTGGACCCGTCGGTCAAGGAGACGTTCGCCGGCTGAGGCGCGTGGTCACCATGGCACGACGCCGGCGTCCTCGAAGAACGAACCGGTCGGGCCGCCGTCGGGCAGGGTCGCCAGCCGGATCGCCACGGCCGCGCCCTGCTCGGGCGTGCGCACCCCGCGGAAGCCGTTGAGGTCCGTGGCGACGTAGCCGGGGCAGGCCGCGTTGATCAGGATGTTGGTGTCCCGCAGCTCCTTGGCGTACTGGATGGTGACGGCGTTGAGGAACGTCTTGGACGGCGAGTAGGCGGCCGACAGCGGGCCGATCGTCAGCTCGGACGCGCCGGCCTCGGTCTGCCGGGTGAGGGAGCCGACGCCGCTGGACATGTTGACGATGCGCGGCGACGCGGCCCGGCGCAGCAGCGGCAGCATCGCGTTGGTCACCCGGACCACCCCGATGACGTTGGTCTCCACGACGGTACGCAGCACCTGCGGCGACACGGCCGTCGGGTGCTGCGGCACACCGCCGGTGATGGCGGCGTTGTTCACGAGCGCGTCGAGCCGGCCGGCCCGCTCCCGCAGCAGTCGCGCGGCGGCGGTGACGCTCGCGTCGTCGGTCACGTCGAGCGGCACGCCGAACGCGTCGACGCCCGCGGCCCGCAGCTTCTCCACGGCGGCCTCGCGCCGGTGCTCGTCGCGGGCGCCGACGCCGACGCTCCAGCCGAGCGCGCCGAGCCCGGCCGCGATCTCGTACCCGATGCCCTTGTTCGCGCCGGTCACCAGCGCGATCTTCGATTCGGTCATGGCTCGATCCTGGCCGCGGCCCGCCAGGCGACCAACACCGTCTGGGTAGCCGGCGATACCCTGCGGGTATTGTTGGGCGACATGGAGACGCGGGAGCTGCGCTATTTCGTCGCGGTCGCCGAGGAGCTGCACTTCGGGCGGGCCGCGCAGCGGCTCGGCATCGCCCAGCCGCCGCTGTCCCGGGCGATCCGCCAGCTGGAGCGGCGCCTCGGCGTCGACCTGCTGGTGCGCACCAGCCGATCGGTGACCCTGACCGAGGCCGGTGCGGTGCTGCTGCGCGAGGGGCGCGCCGCCCTCGACGCGGTCGACGCCGCCGGCCGCCGCACCCGCCGCGCCGCCCTCGCCGCTACCGGCGAGCCCGGCCTGGTCCTCGTCACCAAGGCCGGCGCCTCCGGCGAGCTGCTGGCGAAGCTGCTCGACGCGTACGCGGCCGAACCCGGCGCCGTCGCCGTCGACGTCGTGCTGTGCGGCATCGGCGAGCAGGAGCGGCTGCTGCGCGACGGCCGCGCCGACGTGGCGCTGCTGCACCTGCCGTTCGACTCCACGTCCGGCCTCGACACCGAGGAGCTGACCTGCGAGGGGCAGGTCGCGGTCCTGCCCGCCGGGCACCCGCTCACCACCCGCACGACCCTGCGCATGGCCGACGTCACCGGCCTGCCCGACCTGCCGCTGCCCCGCTGGCCGTGCCGCGACGGCAGCTACCCCGACGGCCCCGGCCCGCAGGTCCGCGACAACGTGCAGCTGTTCCAGCTGATCGCGCTGCGCCGCGCCGTCGCCGTCCTGCCCGACTCGTGCCGCGCCCACCTGCGGCACGACCTGACCGCCGTGCCGGTCCTGGACGCACCGAAGGTCACCACGGTGATCGCCTGGCCACCGCACAGCAGGTCCCGCGCCGTCGCCGGCCTCGTCCACGCCGCCACCCGCCTGTAGCGGTCAGCGCAGCGCGCGGCGCAGGATGTAGTTCAGCCCGAAGTCGGTGTCGACGCGGTACACGTCGTGATACCCGAGCCGCTGGTAGAACCCGTGCCCGGTGATGCTGGCACCGGTCTCCATGACGTCGTGCCCGTCGGCGGCGGCGAGCGCCTCGACGTGCCGCAGCAGCAGCCGCCCGATCCCCCGCCCCGCGGCGTCGGGCCGCACGAACATCGTGTACACCCGGTTGCCGTCGCGGGAGATCGTGCCGACGACTTCGCCGTCCACCACCGCCACGAACATCTGCCGCGTGCCGGCCAGCTCCTCGACCGTGCCGGGCGTGAAGTGCGCGCACATCCGGTCGATGATGTCGGGCGGGTAGTCGCGGCTGTTCACCTCCCGCAGGCAGCGGACGATGATCCCCGCGACCACGTCCGCGTCCCCGGTCCCGAACGGTCGGATCGTCGGCATCGCTCACCGTCCCGGACACGTGTCGGTGTAGGGCTGTCCCGGTGCGTACCTGCTCCACTCCTGCCGCGACAGCGACCGCTGGACGATCCGGCACACGGCGTCGATGGCTTCGCCACCGACATGGCGCAGGGTCGGTGGCGGACCGGACACCGTCGGCTCCTTCCACACGGCGATCCAGCCGTCGAGGTTGGCGTAGGTCCTCGTCATGTACAGCTCGCGGTACCGCACCGGGGCCTTGCCCAAATTGTGCTGCTCGCCGCTGGCGACGTCCACCGCGGTCACCGTGTTCGCCGTGATGACGAACGCCGACCTGCCGTCGTCGCTGACATCGGTGTCTGTCACGGTGCCGGCGACGCCGACGGCGGTCACCCGGCCGGTGACGAGGTCGACGACGCGTACCGTGCCGTCGCTTTGCGGCAGGACCGCCACGCTGTCACCCACCGCGATCGCCGGATTGATCGACCGGTCGCTCGCGGTGACGCGCACCGGCGGCGACGGCCCGTTGTCGATCATCCAGTGCCCGCCGCCGTCGTCGTACACGCCGTCATTGATGTGCGATCCCAGCGTGGTGATGCGCGGCGGGAACACGCTCGTCTCCATGAGGTACGTCGTCCTCGAGCCGGTGTCGGACAGCAGCACCGTGCCGTCCTCGACGTGGCTCGCGACGACATCGGCGAGCACGGTCCGGCGGGTGGGCGGGTCGGTGCTGAAGTCGACCGTCACGACGGCGGACCCGTCCAGCACCACCGCCAGATCGGCACGCCCCGGCGCGACCGCCACGACCTCGTCCACCTGCGTCGAGCGCGGCGTCGCACCGGCCAGGTCGACCAGCCGGTCGCCGGCGACGATAAGCCGCCGGCTCATCAGGTCCGGTGACGCGTCGGCCCGGCCCGTCCACCGGGGGCGGCTGAGGTCGGACGGGTCCCAGACCGAGTAGGTGTCCTTCGCTGCCGTCGTGACCAGCAGGTCGGCGCTGGCGCTGTCGAACTGTGCGGCCGGGTCGGGCAGCGCGGTGACCGCCGGCGGGTCAACCCCGAAGTCGACCACGCGGATGTTCGCGTCGTCCTCGTCGGACGCGTACACCCACCGGCCACGGTCCGGCCACGTGGTGTCGTCGACGCCGGTGGCCACCGGCACCTCCCGGCTCGGCCAGAGCCGCGGGTCGAACGCGGTCAGCCGTCCGTCCGGGTACCGGCACAGCAGCCAGCCGCCGGGGCCGGCACGGAGGTCGGCGCCGTCGTCGACGTGCACGGGGCGCAGCATGGCGTCGGACAGCCGCCATACCGTGCGGGGCTTCTTGCCGGACACCGCCCAGCTACCACGCTCGGACACATCGGTCAGCGACCCCGTCGTGCCCAGCGAGACCGGTCCCACCGGGCCGCCGGCCGGCCCCCACGCGGTGCCACGACCTTCGTCGTCGTTGAGCACCAGCCAACGGTCGCCCTCCACCGCCGGGTCAGAGGTCCGGCGCCAGGTCAGCACCTCGCCGGTGTTGAGGATGTCCAGCACCGTGCTCAGGTCCAGCAGCGACGACTGGTCCGAGTCGAGCTCGGCGGCGGCGGCGCGCAGGCGCAGGGCGGTGAGCCGGTCGTTCTCCTGCAGTTCGTCGGCCTGGGCGATGAGGTGGTTGGCGGCGTTGCTGCGTTCGGCGGCGATGGCGGCCTGGAAACGGTCGCGGGCGACCGGGAACGACACCGCCACGAGCAGCGCCGGCAGGACCGCCGTGGCGACCACGGTCGCGCCGAGGCGGGCCACGCGGCGCGGTGGTGGTCGCTGGCCGCGCAGGATGGCGCCGACCTCCGCGCCGGTCTCCACCAGCCGGCCGGCCGCGCCCGGACGGTGCCGGTCGGCCAGGCGCTCCATCAGGCGGGCGTGCCGGAACTGGTACACGGCGCCGAGCTGGCGCAGCAGCGACGCGCGCTCGTGGGCGTCCTCGAGGAACTCGAACAGCCGCCACGGCAGCCGCCGCCACGTCGCGAGCCAGGCGTGCGCGACCGCGTAGGAGACGCTGGGCGCGCCGGAGCCGAGCAGCACCGCGCCGAATGCGACGAGCCCCGCCCATGGCGCCGCCTCGTACGGGTCATTGGTGTACAGGCCGCCGAAGCGCACCAGCGACCCGCCGGTGAGGTCCGCGGTGACCTTGGTGAGCAGCGCGTCGCCGACGCCGGCCGTGACCGCGCAGCTCAGCGCGGTGACGAGCAGGCTGATCAGGTCGCCGCGCAGGACGGTGCGCGGGGTGAGCGGGGTGTCCGCCTCGACCGGCGTGGCGAACCAGCGCCCGACGCCGACCGGCAGGCCGACGGTCGAACCCACCACGAGCGCCGTGAGCAGGCCGGTGATCAGGCCGCTGCGGATGTCACGCTCGGACACGCCGGCCACCACGCCCAGCGTGAGCCCGACCGGCAGGCCGAGGATCATGCCCATGCCGAGACCGGAGGCCAGGCTCGGCAGCAGCAGCCCGGCCCGGGGCGCGGCACGGTTCGGGGTGGATCCCCGGCCCAGCGCGAGGCCCTGCAGGATCACGCTGAGCGCCATCCCTACGCCGGTGCCGAACACGAGCAGCTGGATGAGCAGGTACAGCAGGCCGATGCCGCCCGTCGTCGCGCGGTCGGCGAAGTACCAGCCGGTCGTCGCGCAGACGACCAGCGCCCCGGCGAGCCCGTCGCGGAACGCCGCACCGGCGAGCGCGGTCCAGCGGCGGCGCCCGGTCGGCGGCGTGTCCGGGGCGTACATGCCACGGGCGGCGTTGAGCCCGGCGACGGTGCCGGCGGCCAGCCCGATCCCCGCGCCGAACAGCGCGTCGGGGCCGGTGCCGACACCGAAGGGCTGCGTGTAGGCCGTCGCGGCCGCGCCCACCGCGGCGATCACCGCGGCGACGCACCACACCACCACCGCGGTCGGCACCGCACGGGCGAGATGCCACCAGGCGAGGTTCGGGGTGGCCAGCCGCTCGTGCAGGTGCGCGGCCAGGAAGGACAGTGCGCGGTCCGCCGCCGGCAGCTGCTCGGGCCGGTACACCGTCGGCAGGATCCGGTCCAGCAGGTGTCGCTGGACGGCGGCCACGTCACCGAAGTCGCACAGCTCGGCCGGTCTGGTGTCCGGCCGCTCGTACACGGCGCGGGCGAGCGCGGTCATCAACGGCGTCGACAGCGCGGTCGCCAGCGGGCCGGTCGGGTCGGCCCGCATCCGCTCCACGACGTCGTGCCACCGGGCGGCGTCGACCTGCTCGCCGGTGATGAACGCGATCGAGTCGGCGACCCGGATGGGCCGGATGACGGCCAGCGCCGCCAGCCGCAGTGGCGCGACCTGTCCCCGGGCGGCCTCGAACTCCGCCCGGCGGCAGGTGACCACCGTCTGCAGCCCGCCGACCCCGGCGACGTCGTTGAGCTGGTCGAACACGTCCGGCAGCAGACCGGTCGGCATCTCGTCCAGGCCGTCGAGCACCGGAAGGACGAGCCCGGCGGCGACCAGGCGGGCGCAGACGTCCGGGCCGTACCGCTTGGCGTCGGCCAGCTCCGGGTAGTCCTCGACCATCCGGCGGGCGATCCAGTCCGGCAGCGACTCCTGGTCGGCGCGCCAGGCGGCGAGCGTGAGCAGGACCGGGACCGGGTGCTGGGCCGACACCGGCTCGGTGCCGCGTTCGGCGGCGGCCAGCACGAACAGCATCGCCACGGTCGACTTGCCGGCGCCCGGTTCGCCGAGGATGACCAGCTGGCGGTGCGGCAGACGCCGGTAGGCGTCCACCAGTCCGGCGGCCGGCGACCGGCCGGTCAGGTCGTCGACGAGGCTGCCGGGCGTGATCGTGAGCGACTGCGGCAGGTCGTCCGCCGCGGATTTCCACCGCAGCTGCAGCGGGCGCGGGTGGCGCAGCCGGCGCACGCCGACCTCACGGCCCCACTGCTGGGTGATCTGCCGGTGCAAGGTGTCCGCGGCGTCCAGCAGGCGCTCCTGCTCGGTGCGCCCGCCGCCGGCCGCCGTGACGGCCTGCCACCAGGCGATGGCCGCGAAGACCAACTGGCCGAGCCCCAGCAGCAGCGTGACCGTGTTGACCGCACGCCCGAACGGCTGCAGGGCCCACGCGACGGTCAGCGTCCCGGTCAGGACTCCGGCGGTCGCCAGCCACCGCCAGCGCAGTCTCGGCACTCGCCGTGGTCGGGTCCCTGGCACAGCGTCATCATGTCGTACATCGATCACCGCCGCACCCGCCGGATGGATCAATGTCGCACCGTCCGGACGACGCCCGGTCGCCGCCCGTTACTGGTCCAGGTACGTGAGCACCGCCATGACGCGGCGGTTGTCGTCGCCGGACGGGGGCAGGCCGAGCTTGCTGAAGATGCTGTTGATGTGCTTGCTGACGGCCTTCTCGGTCACGAACAGCCGGCCGGCGATCGCGGCGTTAGAGCGGCCCTCCGCCATCAGGGCGAGCACCTCGCGTTCGCGGGCGGTGAGCCCGTCGAGGGGGCCGGTGTCCGGGCGGCGGGCCAGCAGCAGCGCGATGACCTCCGGGTCCATGACGGTGCCGCCGCCGGCGACCCGGCCGACCGCGTCGATGAACTGCCCGACGTGGGAGACGCGGTCCTTGAGCAGGTACCCGATGCCGCCCACGCCGGCGGCGAGCAGCTCCCGGGCGTACAGCTGCTCGACGTGCTGGGACAGCACCAGGATCGGCAGGCCGGGGACCTCGGCGCGGGCGGCGATCGCGGCCTGCAGGCCCTCGTCGGTGAACGTGGGCGGCAGCCGCACGTCGACGACCGCGACGTCGGGACGGTGCCGCAGCAGCGCCGGCAGCAGCGCCGGGCCGTTGTCGACGGAGGCGACGACCTCGTGGTCGAACGCCTGCAGGATGTGGATCAGGCCGTCCCGGAGGAGGGCGAGGTCCTCGGCGATGACAACGCGCACGGCAGCTCCATCGTCACGGTGGTGGGTCCGCCGGGCGGACTGGCCACGGACATGGTGCCATCAAACGCGGCGAGGCGGCGCTCGATCCCCCGCAGGCCGCTGCCGGCGGCCGGGTCGGCGCCGCCGCGGCCGTCGTCACGCACCACGATGCCGAGCCGCCCGTCGCGATGCGCCAGCCGCAGCGACACCCGGGTCGCGTGGGCGTGCTTCGCGACGTTGGTGAGCGCCTCGGCGACCGCGAAGTACGCCGCGGACTCCACCGGCGCCTCGGGCCGCCCGGGCAGGTCCACGTCGACGTCGACGGGCAGCGGCGCGCTCAGCGCGAGGGCCCGCACGGCGCCGTCGAGGCCACGTTCGGCGAGGACCGGCGGGTGGATGCCCCGCACGAGGTCGCGCAGCTCGGCGAGGGCCAGGCCGCTGTGCTCGCGGGCCTGCGCCATCAGCCGCAGCGCGGCCTCCGGGTCGCGGGCCATGAGCTCCTCGGCGAGGCCGATCTTCATGCTGACCGCGACGAGGCGGGCCTGGGCGCCGTCGTGCAGGTCGCGTTCGATGCGGCGCAGCTCGGTGGCCTGGGCGTCGACGGTGTCGGTGCGGGTGCGGGTGAGCCGGTCGACCCGCTGCTCCAGGGCCGCCGCGCGGGTCGGGGCGAGCAGCCAGCGGGTGAACAGCGCGTAGCCGCGCAGCGCGTACGGGGCGAGCGTCAGCCCGGCGGGCAGGATCAGCGCGGCCTGCGGCCAGCTCAGCAGCGCCTCGGCGAGGTTGTCCATGGGCCAGAAGACGCCGTAGCCCCACCAGTCGAGCAGGAAGTACAGCAGGACCGGCACGCCGAGGACGCCTTCGACGCCGTACCCGACGACGGCCGCCGGCGCGATCAGCAGCAGCCCGGTGAGCAGGACGGACAGCAGCAGCCAGGCGAGGTCGCGCCAGGTCGCCGGGTCGGTCACCACCCACCGGTACAGGCGCCACACGCCGGCGCCGCCGGGGCGCGGCCGGTACGGGCCGGGGATGGCGACACCGGTCCACTGCGCCAGGAACCGCCGGTGCAGATCGGTGACGGCCCGCACCGCGGTCGCGACGAGCGGCACGAGCAGGATGCCGACGCCGACGACGCTGAGCGCCGCCGACACGACGAACAGCACGAACAGGGTGATGTTCACCGACAGGGTGCCGACGGCGAGCAGCACGCCGCGCACGGCGGCGAGCAGGCCGCGCGTCAGCCAGGCGAGCACCGCCGGGGTGAGCGCCGCGCGCACGGGCCCCGGCAGCCACGCCGGCAGCGGGTTCGGTCGGTCCACGGGTTCATTCTCACCCGGGACGCCCTGGCACGGCGGTGGTGCTGGTACCACCCCCGGTCCGGGACGTGGCACTCCTGACCGTGCGGGCCCGGGCGCGTTTCATCGCAGGCAACGCCCGACCCGCCGCCCGCAGAAGGGACCCGCGATGGCCACGCACCGACTGGCCGGGCTGCCGTCCGGCCGCCGCCCCCACCCCGCTCGCGACGTGCACCCGACCGCACGCGTCGGGACGGCGATAGGCTGCGCGGCATGGTGGATGAGGCCGAGCCGGCGGCGTGGCACGAGGAGGTCCGGTCGCTGACCGGCCGGGCCCGGGCGATGCTCGCCGCGGGCGCCGGCGCGGACGCGGTGGCCGCGGAGCCGCTGCGGCACACCGACTCGCGGCTGCAGGCCATCAAGGCGGTCGCGGACGCGACCGGTGGTGGCCTGGCCGAGGCGAAGCTCACCGTCCACCGCAACCTGGACCCCGCGACCCGCGAGGAGACCGAGGCGTTCCACCAGGAGCTGCACCGGGCATTCGAGCGGGAGCGGTAGGCGTGGAGCGCACGACGGCGTACGGCGACAGCTGGCACCGGCAGCCGCCACCGGTCTCCCTCGGCGGCGGGGCGACGTCGGCGCAGTGGCCGGTCTTCGCGGCGGTGTGGCTGCTCGCGGCGTGGACCGGCGGCAGCGGGGCGCCGGGGTGGCGCAGCGAGTGCGTCATCGGCACCGCGCGGGAGCGTGGGACGCAGCCGTGGCCGGAGCCGCCGCCACCGGCCGAGATCGCCGCCGCCGGCCGCTTCGACGCCGAGCCGTCGGCCGCCACGGTGCTCATCAGCCTGGTCCAGCCCGCCGAGCGCCGCCCGTACGAGCCGACCCGCCCGCCCGGGGAGGTGACCGCGGAGCTGGTCGCGCTGCTGGGCGAACACGTCCGGGTCAGCGACGCGCGGGGCACGGCGCTGCTGGCGTACCTCGCCGAACACCTCACCGGACCGTACACGGACCTGCTGCGGGTGTGGACCGGCGGCGACGAGCTGCACCTGTTGCAGCGCGACTCCAGCGGCCGGGCGCTGCGCCTGAGCGTCGGGCCCGCACCGGTCACCGAGCCGCCGGTCATCGCCGCCGACGGCGCCGACGCGGCGCTGCGCACCCGGCTCGCCTGCCTGCTCACCCTGCTCAGCGCCGAGCTGTGGGTGAACAACAACAACCCGGTCACGTTCCGCGTCTGGGCCGGCCCGCGGGGCTCGGCCGACCCCCTCGAGGCCGCCGCCGGCTGGTGGACCCGCACCCGCGAGGAGGAGCCCGCCGAGCCGCCGCAGCTGCGCCCGCTCACCGCCGACGAACTCGACCAGGGCATGTACACGGTGGTGCGCGGCTCCTTGGCGGAGCTGTTCGACGGCAGCTGGAGCGGCATCGAGGAGTGGCCGCACGTCCCGCCGGGCCATCTGACCCGCTACCTGTACCGCGACCTGCTCGACCTGCTGCTGACCCGCACCGCCGGCGCCGACCACCTGCCGCAGCTGTTCGTCACCGGCTACCTGCCCGTGACGATGCCCGAGGACCAGGCCGAGGACGACGATTTCACCGGCACCGTGGTCTTCGTCGGCCCGTCCGACGTCGCGGTCCTCGACGTCGACCTCAGCTGCTGACCGATGGCAGGCCGGGCGGCATGGGCACAGGCGCTCGTCGGGCGCGCGGTGGAGGGTTGAGGCGGCGTGGAGGCGGTCGGCAGCGGGGTGGGGCGTGGGGCGCCCGAGGTCATCGCCAGGCTGGCCCTGACGCGGGGTGACCTGGAGCAGCGGTTCGGGCTGCGGTTCGCGGCGGTGGACAACGACGTGTCGCCGGCGGTCATCGCGCTCGGGCGGTTGGCGGACGGCACGCTGGTGGGGTTCGCGGTCGTGGAGCTGGATCCGGCCGGTGGGGTGGAGCTGGTGCAGTTCGGCCGGCGGGAGCCTGCCGGCGTGCTCGACGAGGTGCTGAGCGAGCTGGGGCTCACCCGGCGGCAGGTGTCGTGGCTCCTGCCGCCGCGGGGCGAACCCTGACCCGCCGGCCGTCGTGGACGGAGGTCGCCGCGAACGGAAGACCGTCAGTCGTCGTGGATGGAGCCGAACTCGCCGAGCGGGTCGCTGCCGGCGCCGTGGATGGCCCGGATGCGGCCGGGCAGGTGGCTGCCGATGGCGGTGCCGGCGAGGAGGCGGGCGGTCAGGTACGGGTCGAAGCCGTCGTACCAGCCGAGCAGCCAGTCCACGTACCGGCCGTGGGCGGCGTAGTACGGCACGACACCCTCGTCGGTCTGGACGGTGCGGGCCTGGGGCGGGGTGCCGGCGCACAGCCGGGCGGCGTCCTCGGCGCACACCGGGACGCGGCGGCGGGCGGCGCCGCTGCGGGGGGCCCACTCGACCTCGGCGGCGGACGGGCCGTGCGCGGGGTTGAACAGGCACGGCGGCCGGTCGGTGCCGGCCACGGCGCGGTTGGCGCGGCCCATCGCGGCGGTGGCGGCGCGCATGTTGTCGGCCCAGTCCTCGTTGGCCGCGAACAGGTCGACGGCCCGCTCGGCGGCCTGCAGGTGCGCGGCGGCCTCCGGGTGCGAGGCCGCCCCGGCGCGCACGGACCGCAGGTCGTCGCGGAGCACGGCGGTCATGAGGGCGCGCTCCTGTTCCCAGCCGGCGGCCAGGCCGTCGCGCATCGCGCGGCCCGGGAGCAGGCCGAAGCCGCCGGACGCGCCGGCCGGCGCCACGGCCCGGAACGTGGCCCGGGACACGGCCACCAGGATGCCGATGGGCAGCAGCACCGCACCCGCGACCACCGCGATGATCCAGGGCTCCACGCGTCAGACCTCCAGACGTACGGGCAACGGCCGCCGAGCCTAGCGACTCGATCCGGCCGATCCGGTCGGATCGGCGACTGAACACCGGTGCGGTCGGCGACAGCCGGCAGTTTCGAAACTTCACTTGACATCGTCTATGTGAGCGATAACACTCATCATTCAGGCGGCCGCCCGCGCCAGTAGCCACCGCCAAACAGGCAACTGGCGTTCTTGCCTCACCGTGCGCGCGATTCGACTTGTTAACGCTCACATCCCGCCGCGGCGGCGCGACCCCGGTCACGCACGACGCCGCCGTACACCCCCTGAAAGGCGCATCAATGCATCTGCGCTCCCTGCGGCGAACAGCCTTCGCCGCCGCCACGGTGCTCGTCGCCGCGGCGCTGACCGCCCTGCCGAACACCGCCGCGCAGGCGGCCGGCACGTCGTCCTGCGACATCTACGCCGGCGGCGGCACCCCGTGCGTCGCCGCGCACAGCACGACCCGGGCGCTGTTCGGCGCGTACAACGGCCCGCTGTACCAGGTGCGGCGCTGGTCGGACGGCGCGACGGCGAACATCGGCCTGCTCAGCGCCGGCGGCTACGCCAACGCCGCCGCGCAGGACTCGTTCTGCGCCGGCACCTACTGCACGATCGTGCGCATCTACGACCAGACGTCGCGGCACAACGACCTCACCATCGCGCCCGGCGGCGGCGCCAACCCCACCGCCGACCAGGGCGCGAACGCCGCGGCGCTGCCGGTCACCGCCGGCGGGCACAAGGTGTACGGCGTGTACATCTCCGCCGGCAACGGGTACCGCAACAACGCCACCAACGGCATCGCCACGGGCAGCCAGCCCGAGGGCATGTACATGGTCACCGAGGGCACCCACGTCAACGACCGCTGCTGCTTCGACTACGGCAACGCCGAGACGAACAACATGGACACCGGCAACGGCGACATGGACGCCATCTACTTCGGCACCCTGTGCTGGTTCTCCCCCTGCGCGGGCGGGCCGAGGGTCGCGGCCGACCTGGAGAACGGGCTGTTCGCCGGCGGCAACGGCTCCTGGACGGCCAACACCGGCCGCAACAGCGCGTTCGTGACGGCGATGCTGAAGAACAACGGCACCACCACGTACGCCATCAAGGACGGCAACGCGCAGTCCGGCGGGCTCGCCACCCGCTACGACGGCGGGCTGCCCACCCAGTCCGGCTACCGGCCGATGACCAAGCAGGGCGCCATCATCCTCGGCATCGGCGGCGACAACAGCAACGGCTCGGTCGGCTCCTTCTTCGAGGGCGTCATGACCAGCGGGTACCCCAGCGATGCCACCGAGAACGCGGTGCAGGCCAACATCGTGGCCGTCGGGTACGGCAAGAGCGTGACGTTCCCGGTCAACGGCGCCACCTACCGGCTGACGAACCTCGCCAGCGGCAAGGTCCTCGACGCGGTCAACTGCGGCACCGCCAACGGCACGCAGATCGACGTGTGGCAGGCCCTGGGCAACACCTGCCAGCAGTGGCGGTTCAACAGCGTCGGACCCAACAAGTGGACCGTGACGAACGTCAACGCCAACAAGGTCCTCGACGCCGTCAACTGCGGCCTGGCCCTGGGCACGGCCACGAACCTGTGGCAGTCGCTGGGCAACACCTGCCAGCAGTGGGCGGTCATCCCCGCCGGCAACGGCCGGTACGAGCTGGTCGTCGAGAACAGCGGCATGGTGCTGGACGACCAGAACTGCGGCACCGCGAACGGCACCAAGGTGCAGCTGTGGATGTGGTTGAACAACACCTGCCAGCTCTGGCAGATCGCCCCGTAGGACCGGGTGCCGTGGCGCGGTCACCCTTGCCGCGCCACGGCACCCGCCGCGGGCGTCAGAGGCTGCCGGAGGTCCGGCCACCTCCAACGAAGCCCGCTGGTGGAAAAGCTGCTCCAGGGGCCGAAGCACTATGAACGGCTCGCGGACACCTGTGCGGCCGATCGCAAGGCGTACGAGGCCTGGCGGACCGCGACCGCGCTCGACCAGATGTGGAGCGAACCGAAGCAGGGACTGCCCGTCGCGGAGGCAAGGCTCGCCTCGGCCGGCAAAGCCGTGGCCCACCGCCGGCACCAGGACGTGACGGTGCTCGGTCCGGACGAGCCGGGCCCGCCGCAAGGATCATGACGGGCGGCACCGTCCGCGAGCCTCAGACGCGGCGCAGCACGTCGTCGAGGAAGTCGGCGCCGGCCTCGGTGAAGGTGCCGACGTCGACGGTGGCGCCGGCGAACACGTGCCCGGCCCCCTCGACGGGCAGCAGGTCGCAGCGCACGCCGTGGGCGCGCAGCGCCTCGGTGAGGATGACGGCGTCGGTGTACGGCACGTCGTCGTCCTCGGTGCCGTGGATGATCAGGAACGGCGGCGCCGCGGGATGGACGTTGTGCACGGGGCTGGCCAGGCGGGCCAGGGCGGCGCGTTCAGCGACCGGTCCGCCGAGCAGGATCGCCGGCTCCGTGAACGGGTCGTGCTGGTCCGCGACGGCGCCGAGGTCGGCGGGGCCGTACCAGACGATGACGGCCTGCAGCGCGGCGTCGCCGGTGCCGGTGAGCCCGGCGATCGCGGCGAGCTGGCCGCCGGCGGACTCGCCGAGGGCGGCGAACCGGGCAGGGTCGATGCGCAGCGCCGCGGCGTGGTGGCGCAGCCAGCGGATCGCGGCGGTGACGTCGGCCTGCTGGGCGGGGTAGCTGGCCTCCAGCGCCAGCCGGTAGTCGACGTCGGCGACCGCATACCCCCGGGCCACCATCCGCTCGTGGAAGCGCTGGTCGACGGTCCACACCCGGCTCCCGGTGACCCAGGCGCCGCCGTGCAGCCACAGCACGGCCGGGAACGGGCCGTCGCCCGGCGGCACGTGCAGGTCCAGGTGCAGCGGCCGGTACCCCAGCGGGGCCGACACCACGCAGTTGGCGTGGGTGAGCGTGGGGCGGGGCACGGGCACGGGGTACGGCTCGGTCACCGGCCCGAGCTTACCGACGGCGCGCGCCGCGTCGCGCGCCCCGGCGCCGGCGGCATACCCTGACCAGCGGTGACTGGAGCCGCGGGACAGAGGAGCCGATGCAGATGCCGACGCAGGACGACGTGCTCGGGTACTTCGACACGCTCTCGAACTGGGGCCGGTGGGGCGACGACGACGAGCGCGGGACCTTGAACCACATCAGCGACGAGGTCCGGCTGGCGGCGGCGCGGGCCGTGCGCCACGGCCGGAGCGTGTCGTGCGCGTGGGAGGTCGCCGTCCCGCAGGAGATGGAGCGGTCCACGACGGTCTGCCCGTGCGCCGCGGACATGCCGGGCGCGGAGCACATGCCGGCCGCGTTCCACGCCGACCGGCGGTGGGGGTTCTCCAACGAGCGGCTCGGCGTCATGTTCCACGGCAACACCGTCACCCACCTCGACTCGCCCTGCCACATCCTCTGGGACGGCACGATGTACAACGGGCGGCCGCACTCGATGATCGACGCCACGACGGGATCGGCGTGGGCGGCCGTCACGGCGGCGGCGGACGGGATCGTCACCCGCGGTGTGCTGCTGGACGTCGCCGCCGTCCGCGACGTGCCGTGGCTGGAGCCGGGGCAGGGCGTGTACCCCGAGGACCTGGAAGCGGCCGAGCGCCGTCAGGGCGTGCGGGTGCGCCCCGGTGACGCGGTGCTGCTGCGCACCGGCCACGGCCGGCGCCGCCACGAGGCCGGTCCGGCCGGCGGTGTCACGCAGCCCGGGTGGCACGCCTCCTGCCTGCCGTGGCTGCACGAGCGGGGCGTCGCGCTGATCGGCGCCGACACCCCGCAGGACGTGCAGCCGTCGGGGTATGACGCCGTGCTGATGCCGGTGCACGCCGTCGGACTCGTCGCGATGGGCCTGTGGCTGCTCGACAACTGCGACCTGGAGCTGTGCGCGGCGACAGCCGCCGAGCTGGACCAGTGGGACTTCCACCTCACCGTCGCGCCGGTCCGTTTCGCCGGTACGTCCGGCAGCCCGGTCAACCCGATCGCCACCTTCTGACCGCCGGCTCAGGCCATGCTGAGCTCGGCCGTCACCGTGTTCGCCGGCGACGGGGCGTCCTTGTTGGACGGTCCCAGGTAGCGCAGCTGGAGCGTGTACGCGCCGGGTCGCAGCGGGAACGGCACCTCGAACCAGTACCACCGGTCGCGCCAGACCTCGTCCTGGCCGAGCGCCCTGGCGGAGACGTTCATCGGGGCCAGCGGGGTGCCGTCGGGGGGCACGAGCCGGAAGTTCGGCGGGCCGACGTCCTGCCCGCCGTAACCGACCTGGCCCAGCGCCCGCACGTCGAAGCGGCAGGCGACGTACCGGTAGCCGTCCTTGACCTGGGTGTGGGCGTCGTTGCGGTCGTCGCCCTCCAGGAGCGCGGCGCTGAGGGTGCAGGCCAGGCCGTCGAACTGGAGCCGGCCGACGGTCCGGCGGGCGGCGGGCAGCACCTCGCGCGGCTCGAGCGTGGTCGCCTGCGCCTGCTCGGCGAACGGCACGACCGCCGGCGTCTCGGTGCCCTCGCCGATGCTGATCGTGCCGGCCTTGAGGTCGCCGACCTCGGACGGGTCGAGGTCGAAGGTGAACCGGCCGGGGTTGGTGGTCTTCGCCGGGATCTGGCCGGTGTCGGCGAGCCGGCCCTTGGTGGTGCGGCCGTCGCCGCTGCGGTAGGTGGCGAAGACGTTGCGGGTGAACGGGTACGACGACAGGTTCTCCACGGTGACGTCGGCGGTGAGGGTACCGTCACCGGCGCCGGCCGGCGGCTGGTAGGTGACCGTGCGGAAGGTGAACTTGGCCGCCGCGTACCACACGACGCGGGACACGGTGAGCTGCTGCCCGCCGCCGGGCTTGCCGGGGGCGCTGCTGCCGCCGCCCGCGCCGCCGCCGGTGCCGGTGAGGCCGCTGCCCTGGTTGTCGGCGCGGCCCGTGTCGGTCTGCCGCCGGATGGCGTACCCGGCGGCCGCGAGCAGGACGAGGGCGAGCGCTCCGGCGAGGGCCAGCGTCAGCGGGCGCCGGCCCGGCGTGCGCGGGGCGCCCGGCGGCGGGACCGGTGGAAACGGTGGCGGCGACCCGACCTGCGCCCCCGCCATGGGAGCACCCGACATCGGCACACCGGACATCGGAGCGGCCGACATCGGAGCGGCCGACATCGGAGCGGCCGACATCGGAGCGGCCGACATCGGAGCGGCCGACATCGGAGCGGCCGACATCGGGGCACCCGACATGGGAGCAGCGGGCATGGGGGCACCCGAGATGGGAGCGCCGGCCATTGGCGCGACCGGCCGTGGCGGCGGCTGGGCCGGGTCGGCCGTCGACCTGAGGCTGCCGTAGGCGACCACGAGCTCCGGCTGCTCGATCAGCGTCGGCGCGACCCCGAGCCGCTGGTGCAGCAGCGTCGCGGCGAGGGGGATCCGGCTCGACCCGCCGACGAGGAACAGCCCGGCGATGCGGTCCGGTCGCAGCCCGGCCCGGGTCAGGGTCGCCGCGGTCAGCGCCACCGCCTGCTCCAGCAGGGGCCGGGCCAGGTGCTCGAACTCCTCGCGGGTGAGCTGCACGTCGGTGTCGAACAGCGGCACCCGGACCGTCGCCGTCGGCTGGCGGGAGAGCTGCTCCTTGGCGACGCGGGCCTCGTCGTACAGCTGCTGCCGCCGGCGCCGGTCCTCGACGTCCGGGGAGTGGATGAGCCGGTTCCACAGCGCCGGGTCGCGTCCGGCGAGGGGCCGGCCGATCCAGTCGACGACCGCGGCGTCGAGGTCGACGCCGCCGAGGGTGTCGGAGCCGTCGGCGCCCAGCACGTCCCAGCCGCCGCCGGGGCGGCGCGCGACGACGCTGGTGTCGAAGGTGCCCGCCCCGAGGTCGAACACGACCAGCGCGTGACCGTCGGGGACGGGCCGGCGCAGGACGGTGGTGAAGTAGACGGCCGCGGCGACCGGCTCCGGCACGAGCGTCACGGCCCCGAACCCGGCGGCCCGCGCGGCCTCGGCCAGCACCTGCCGGCGCGGTGCGGCCCAGGTGGCGGGGTGGGTGAGCACGACCCGGGACGGGCTGCCGGCGGCGCGCACCGCCTCCTCCCCCACCCGGCGCAGCAGCGCGGCGAAGATGTCGACGACGTGGAACTCCTCGTCGCCGAGCAGGATCGCGCCGTCGTCGACGCGGCGCTTCGGATGCTGCTCCAGCCGCTGCGGCGCCAGCCGCCCCTCGCGCAGCGCGTCCCGGCCGACGAGGAGCCGGCGGTCGGCGCCACCGTACACGGCGGAGGGCAGCAGCGGGCTGGAGTCGAACAGCAGCGGCTGGTCCCGCCCGTCCGGCGTGGCCAGGACGGCGATGGTGTGGGTGGTGCCCAGATCGACCCCGAGCGAGACCTGCCACGGCTGCATGGCAGCAACATATCGGCCGCGGTCAAGATTGAACTGCCCGGCTTCGGGGCAACCTTCCTTACAGCGGCCCGCACGGCCGTCACTGATCGAGCGACTGTGAGGAGCGGATCGATGGCTGAGAACCACAAGCAGACCAGCGCGAAGGCGGCCTCGGCGGCCAGCGACGTGCTGCGCGACCCGAACTCGTCCACTGAGGACAAGCAGGCCGCGGGCAGCGCGCTGTCGCAGAAGGCGCCGAAGTCCGGCTCCGGCAAGTGACCCGACGGCGAAGGCCCGGCCGGTCCGGCCGGGCCTTCGTCATGGGTTGGGCCGGTCAGCCGGTGAAGGCGTCCTTGACGTCGTGCGCGGCGTCCTTGAGCTTGTCGCCGGCCTGCTTGGCGTTGGCCGCGTCCTGGTCGGCCTGCCCTTCGGCCTGCAGCTGCTCGTCGTCGGTGGCGTCGCCGTACTGCTCCTTCGCCGCGCCCTTGACTTCCTCGGCCTTGTGCTCGATCTTGTCTCCGAAACTCATGACGCCTCCCAGGTGATCGACGGTTGTGACGATGCCCAGTGGGTGCCCGGTGCCGGGCGGCGGAAACCTCCGGCGCGTGCCCGGCGTGAAACTTTCAGGCGTGCGGTGCTGGTACCGGGGTCGCGGGCGGCGCCGGTGGTTGCCGGCGCGGCGGCGGCGGGCTTAGCGTCCGCGGCCATGCATCGTCATCTACGCACGGCGATCGTCACGGTACTGACCGTCGGCGCGATCCTGCTCGGCACGGGCGGGCGCGCGGTCGCGTCGTCGTCGTGGGTGTTCGACGACGGCTTCGAGGGCAGCACGACCGCGTGGTACGGCGACTGCGAAGGCTGCGGCTACCGCTGCCCCGCCTACGTCACGTGCGACCCCGCGTACGTCAGCTCGTACGCCCCGTCGGCCCAGACCGGCACCCACTCCGCCGTGATCGGCTCGACGGCCGGCACCCCGGGCGCGTGGCGGTCCTTCGGCCGCCGGGTCCGGATACCCGCCGACGCCGTGCTGTGCAGCATGCGGGTCGCCATCCGCTCCTCGACCAACGACGCCACGGTGAACGTCGAGGTGATCGGGACGTCGAGCTGGACGTACGAGACCATCCGCACGTATCACCTGACGAACACCACGTACGCCAACTTCTCCGCCGGCAGCTGGACACCCGGGCCCCGGGACGTCACGATCCGGCTCGCGGTGCTCGGCGAGGGCGGCGTCGGGGTCGTCTACGCCGACGACTTCCGGGTCGCCTGCGTCTGGTGACGGGTCAGGAACGTTCCAGCAGCTGCGCCATGCGCGCCTGATCCTCGAGGACCTCGTTGATGCGCGCCTGCACGGTGTCCATCTGACCGATGGTCTCGCTGGTGACGTGGATGCCGTCGGTGACGGACCGGGCGTTGGTCTGGATGCCGGCGATCTGGTCGGCGACCTTCTGCGTCGCGGTGGCGGTCTCCCGGGCCAGGTCCTTGACCTCGCCGGCGACGACCGCGAAGCCCTTGCCGACGTCGCCGGCGCGGGCGGCCTCGATGGTGGCGTTGAGCGCCAGCAGGTTCGTCTGGTCGGCGATCGAGGAGATGATTTTGATGACGTCGCCGATGGCGGTCGACGACTCGCTCAGGGCGGTGACGTCCGTGGTCATCTCCGAGGCGCGGGCCACCGCCTCCCGGGCGACCCTGGTCGCGTCCTGGCTGGCGGCGCGCAGGCGGGAGATCGAGTCCAACAGCTGCCGGGCGTTCTCGGCGGCGGACTCGCCGGCCCGCACGATGTCGAGGCGCTGCGAGACCAGTTGCTGCACGTTGCGCAGCGCCGACGCGCGGGACTCGCTGAGCTCGACGTACTCGCTGGTGAAGAAGTCCATCGTGCCGACGACCCGCTCGCCGCTCAGCACCGGGAAGCAGATGCCGGACCGGACCCCGGCGCGCTGCGCGGCGGGCGCCCGCACGCAGTCGGTGAGCTCGGCCAGGTCGCGGACGAAAACCAGGTCGCGGGTGCGCCACGCGCGCCCCGACAGCCCGACGCCCTCGGCGAAGGTGGCCTCGAGGGTGACCTTGCGGAACTCCTCGCCGGCGGAGCCGGACTCCGTGTGGAACCGCAGCTCGCGCCCGCTCGGGTCGACCTCCCAGTAGGAGCCGTACGCCCACCCGAACGCGCTGCGGACGGTGTCGAGGGCGGCGCGGATGGTGCTCGGCACGTCGTGCGCCTTGCCGAGCGCGCTGACGACCGTGGTGACGGCGAGCCGGTCGGCGGCGAGCTGCTTCAGCTCGATCGTCGCGAGCGCCTGGTTGCGGGCCTGCTCGGCGATGCGGGCGATGGCGTTCCACTTCTCCGTCCGGGGGCCGTCGACGCCCAGCTGGTGCCGGGAGTAGTACTCCAGGACCGCGATGACCCGCCCGGCCTTGACCACCGGGATGGTCACGGCGGAGACGGCGCCCGCCCGCACCGCCGCCTGGCAGCGCGGGCAGTCGTGCACGTCGCGGGCGTCGTCGATGTAGATCGGCTGGCGGCTCTGCTGCGCCCGGCCGACGAGGCCCATGCCGACCGGCAGGTCCCGCCCGGCCGTGACGGCCCGCAGCTCGCCGGCGATGTCGCCGGTCTCGAAGCCGACGCGCAGGTGACCCTCGGGATCGGGCAGCCACACGGCGCCGTACATGAACTGGTGTGACCGGACGAGCGACTCCACGGTGATCCGCCAGGTCGCGGCCTCGTCAGGGGCGCCGTCCAGCGCGATGATCAGCTGCTCCAGTGACTCCACGTCCCGCGGGACGGGCGCCGCGGCCCGCTGGTCCCGGCCACGTGCACGCAACAGACCCAAAGCATCCCCTCAGAGTGCGACGGATATGCCCTTCCATCGGCACCGCGCGGGTGCACTTGAGCATCCCGGCGGGTTGCGGCTGCGGTGCATGTCCGGCCGTCAGTCGTTGATGCCGGTGCGGCCCGGGGCGGCGAGCGTGTCGTCGATGTCGGCGCTGGTGCGGGTCAGGATCGCCTGGATCTCGTCGCGGGACAGTTCGCCGGGGGCGTGCCACAGCTCGGCGAAGTCCTTGGCGATGACGCTCTCCACGACGATCCAGGCGGCGACCGACGGGTACATGCGGCCGTGGCCGATCATCTCGCGGAACGCGCCGTACGCGGGTTCGGTCTCCAGTTTCGTGCCGGCGACGGCTTCGGTGCGGGCGGGCCAGAGGCCGGTGCTGACGGCGTACCGTTGCTGGCTCTGCTTTCCCGTGAGGAACCTGACCCATTCGAAGGCGGCGTCGGGGTGCGCGGCGTCCTTGAGGATCGCGAGGTTGGAGCCGCCGAGGAAGCCGAACCGGCCGGCCCGGCCCGCGGGCAGCGGCGCGGTCGACCAGCCGGCGCGCAGGCCGGCGCGGTCGGGGTTGGCCAGGAAGTCGCCGACGGACTGGGAGCTGTCGATGGTGACGGCGCCGCGGCCGGCGGCGAACGCGGCCGGCACGTCGTTGTTGACCATCCTGGCCACGGTCGGATCGTTGTACCGGGCGACGAGCCGCTGGTAGTACTGCACGGCGTCGACGGCGGCCGGCTCGGCGAGCCGGGACGCGGTGCCGGAGGCGTTGAGCAGGTCACCGCCGGCGCTCCACACGAACGGGGCGACGTTGTGGATGATGCCGAACGTGTTCTCGTTGCCGATCGCCAGCGGCGCGACCGGGCCGCCGGCGTCGTGGATGCGTCGCAGCGTCGCCTCCAGCGACTCCCAGGTGGCGAACGCGGTGGCCGGGTCGATCCCGGCGGCGGCGAGCACGTCGGTGCGGTAGAACAGCGCACGGATGTCGACCAGCCACGGCATGGCGGTCGTGTCCGGCGAGCCGATCAGGTGGCTGGAGCTCCAGCTGGCGGCGGTGAACGCCGACTGCCCGCCGACCGCGGCGATCTCGGCGGCGGTGTAGGGGCGCAGCGCCCCAAGCTCGCTGAACCCGCCGACCCAGGTGGTGCCGAGCTGGGTGACGTCGGGTCCCTCGCCGCTGGACGAGGCGGTGCTGAGCCTGGTGAGCGCGTCCTCCCAGACGATCCGCACCGGGTTGACGGTGATGTTGGGGTGCGCGGCGTGGAACTGTGCGGCCTCGCCGGCGATGACCTGGTCCTGCAGCGGCCCGCCGGACGGCATGTACCAGAAGTCGATGGTGACCGGCGGCCGGTCCGGGGCGTAGCCGACGTCCTGCGGCGTCTCACCGTCGCCGCGGGCGCAGCCCGTGATCGTGAGCACGGCGACGGCCGCAACCGCCAGGATCCTCAGCACGTCCCGCTCATCGGCCGCGCCCGCCGATGCCTGAGGACTCGCGGACCGCCGGTGAATTCGACGGAGTGCAGCCGGTCCCGGCCGAGGTACCGGCGGGTGCGCGGCGCCAGGCGGCTGGGTGCGCCCGGCGGCACAGTCCCTATCAATCCTATCTTCTTAGTAGTGTTTAGTCCACGCGGGGACCCGGTGCGGTGACAAGGGCGACAAAGCACGGGAAACGGCGTTGACACTGCGATACCGGCGCTGCTGCACTGTCGGCATGGCACGCACGCCACTGTGGACCCGCGATCACATCGACTTCGGTCGAGTGTGGTCCGCCTCCTGTCCCGCCTGACCCGCGCCCTCTCCCTCGCGCGCTCCCGGCGCACCGTCGCCGCGCTGAGCGCCGTTTCACCACACCCAACTTCGTGAGGAACCGTGATGTCAGCACCGCGTGCCCGCAAACGTCCACCCACCGCAGACCGACACCGCTACGACTCGGCGTACGTCGTCGTCGCCCTCGCCGTCCCGGGCGGCGGCCCGGACGACGTCGCTCCCCCGCTGGTCTTCCGGGTGCAGCGGCGCCCTCAGGGCGGGCAGCGGTGAACGGCCGGGCCGTCACCGCCTACCGGTGGCTGCGCTGGCTCGGCGGTCACCCCTCCGCCGCGCCGGCCACGACCCGCGACGCGACCGGCCGCGGCACCGTGGCGAGCGTCAGCGTGGCGTGCCGTCGCCGATACGGAACCGGCTGACCACCGCCTCGAGCCGCCCGGCCGTCGCGGTCAGCCGCTCCGCGGCGGCCTGGGTCTCCTCGGCGGACGCGGTCGCCTCGCGCGAGGCGTCCGACACCCCGCTGATCCGGCCGGCGGCGGTCGCCGACTGCTCGGCCGCGTGCGCGACGTTGGCGCCGATGTCCTGGGCCGCGGCGGCCTGCTGACGGGCCGACTCCGCGATCGTGTCCTGGATGGCGACGATCCGGTTGATCGTCTCGGTGACGCGCTGCAGGCCGCTGACGGCGGAGGCGGTGTCGGCCTGGATCGCGTCGATGCGCTCGCCGATGTCGCTGGTCGCCTTCGCGGTCTGCTTCGCCAGCTCCTTGACCTCGCTGGCGACGACCGCGAAGCCCTTGCCGGACTCCCCCGCCCGGGACGCCTCGATGGTGGCGTTGAGCGCGAGCAGGTTCGTCTGGTCGGCGATCGCGGTGATCACCGACGCTACCTCGCTGATCCTCGCGCTGGAGGCGTCGAGCTCGGAGATCGTCCGGTTGGCCACCGCCGCCTCCTGCACGGCGTCGGCGGCGATCCGGGCGGCCTCCGCGACCCGGGCCGCGACGTCGTCGACCGCGTCCTGCAGGGTGCGGGTGCTGTCGGAGGCGACCCGCACCTCCCGGCTGGCGGCGCCGATCGCGCCGGCCACCACCGTCGACTCCTCCGCGAGCCGGTCGGCGCTGCTGGACAGGTGCCGGCTGACGTCGCGCAGGCCACCGGAGGCGGACGTGAGCGCCCCGGACTCCTCGGTGATGCCGGACAGGGCGGCGCCCACGTGCTCGACGGTCGTGTTCAACGCCTGGGCCATGTCGGCCAGCTCGTCGCGGCCGCGGACCGGCACCCGCCGGGTGAAGTCGCCGGTCGCGACCTGTTCCAGGACCGCTTTGGTCGACCGGACGGGCCGGATGATCGAGCGGGCCAGCAGCCACATCGCGATGAGCACGACCGGCACGGTGAGCCCGCCGACCACGCCGAGCAGCACCCGGGCGCGGGTCTCGCCGTCGGCGGCGATGCGCTGCTGCTGCGCGACGACGTCGACGAGGTGCGTCTTGAGCGTGTCGCTACTGGCGTCGAAGCCGTCCCACGCGGCCTGCGCGGCCTGGGCCTGCGGGACGCTCAGCGTCCCGTTCGCCCCCTCGATCGTGGTGGCGACCGCCAGCACGTCCCGGACCGTCGCGGCGAACGCGTCCACCTCCGCCTCGGTGCCCCACCGGGAGCGGGCGGCGGTGATGTGCTCCAGCTGCTCGCGCAGCTCGCCGGCGTGCTCGGTGGACCGCTCGACCGCCGCCGCGCGGGCCGCCTCGTCCAGCCGCGTCGCGAGGGTGTACGCGCTGGCCAGGATCACCGACGCGGTGTGCTGGGCGTCGTTGACCTCCGACAGCAGCTGCGACGCCGCCACGGCGTCGCGGCCCTCCCGGCCGGTGGTCGACGCCTGCGCGAACCCGATCGCGGCCAGCGCCACCGTCGCCAGCGTCAGCGCCGCGGCGACACCGCCGATGCGTCGTGCCAGGGTCCACCGCATGTACGCCGCCTCCGTCCGCCGTCCCCCTTGTACCGTTCGGCGCGGCCCGGCCCGGGTTGAGCGAATCCGGCCCGTCAGTGGTGATGTGCCACCGTGGCGTGGGCGGCGGCCGCGGCGGTGTCCGGGTCGGTGTGGATGGTGGCCGCCGTCAACCGGGGCACCGCGTGCAGCAGGCGGTGCTCGGCGTCGACGGCGATGGCGTGGGCGTCCACGACGCTCAGGGTGTGCGACACCACCACGTCGGTCTCGGCGTGCAGGCGGTGCCCGATCCAGCGCATCCGCAGCGCCCCGACCGCGAGCACCCCGGGGGTGCCGGCGAGCGCGTGGCCGGCCGCGGTCACCAGGTCCGGGTCGACGGCGTCCATGAGGCGCCGGTACACCTCGCGGGCCGCGTCCTTGAGCACGAACAGGATCGCGGCGGTGATGCCGAGCCCCACGACCGGGTCCGCCCACGGCAGGCCGGCCGCAACGCCGGCGGCGCCGAGCAGCACGGCGAGCGAGGTGAACCCGTCGGTGCGGGCGTGCAGCCCGTCGGCTACGAGCGCGGCCGAGCCGATCCGCCGGCCGACCGTGATGCGGTACCGGGCGACGACCTCGTTCCCGGCGAACCCGACGAGGCCGGCGGCGGCGACCCACGGCAGGTGGCTGACGGGCGCCGGGTGCAGCAGGCGGCCGACGGCCTCGTACGCGGCGAACCCGGCCGAGGCGGCGACGGTGAGCACGATGACGATCCCGGCGAGGTCCTCGGCGCGGCCGAAGCCGTAGGTGTACCGGCCGGTCGCCGCGCGCCGCCCGACCACGAACGCGACGCCGAGCGGGACCGCGGTGAGCGCATCGGCGACGTTGTGCATGGTGTCGCCGAGCAGCGCCACGGAGCCGGACACCACCACGATCAGGGCCTGTGCGGCGGCGGTGACCCCGAGGAACAGCAGCGACACCCACACGGCGCGGATGCCGTCCCTGGACGCCTCCATCGCGGCGTCGACCTTGCCGGCGGCGTCGTGGGAGTGCGGTGTCAGCAGGTGCCGCAGCCGCCGCGCCCAGCCGTGCCCGTGACCGTGACCGTGGCCGTGCTCGTGGTGGTGGTGCTCGTGCTCGTGGTGGGCGGGGTGCTCGTGCATGGTGGCCCTCCCTGGCGGTGGTGGCGGTGCGCGGTCCGCACTGGCAGGATAGGTGCTCATGTACGCACGCGACAACGTTGCACCTGCCGCTGACCTGCAACAACCACCCAGCGGCGCGCAGGTCGACGCGGCAGTGACCGCCCTGCGGATGCTGGCCGACCCGACCCGCCTGCGGCTGCTGTGGCATCTGCGCCACGGCGAGCAGGACGTCACCACGCTCACCGCCGCCGTGGAGGCGTCCCGGCCGGCCGTCTCCCAGCACCTGGCGAAGCTGCTCCTGGCCGGCCTGGTCAGCTCCCGCCGCGACGGCCGGCGCGTGCTGTACCGGGTGCGCGGCGGCCACGTCCGCCGGCTGGTGACCGAGGCCCTGCACGCGGCCGACCACCACGTCACCGGCGCACCCGAGCACGACTGACAGAGACGCGCCGGCCGGGCGCCCGGCCTCAGGGCGCGCGCGAGCCGCGGTCGCGCTCCTGCGCCACCACGGCGTCGAGGTCCGCCAGCCGGTCCAGGCCGCGCAGCGGCTGGGCCATGCGGTGGTTGCCGGCCAGGAGCTCGCTGGTGCGGTGCAGCAGCGCCCAGTAGCCCGCCGTGTAGGGACACGCGTCGGGGCCGAGCCGCTGCCGCGGGCGGTACCGGCAGTCGTGGCAGTAGTCGCTCATCCGGTCCAGGTACGCCCCGCCGGCCGCGTACGGCTTGGTGCTCATGGTGCCGCCGTCGGCGTACTGGCTCATGCCGATCACGTTGGCGGTCATCACCCACGCGTAGCCGTCGACGAAGCAGCGGTGAAACCAGTCGGCGACCGCGGCGGGGCGCCAGCCGCGCTGCAGCGCGTAGTTGCCCAGCACCATCAGTCGGGGGATGTGGTGCACCCAGGCGCGGTCGCGGACCCCGGCGAGCACGTCGGCGAGGCACCGGGCCTGCACCGCGTCCGCGTCCAGCCGGGCGAACCAGGCGGGCAGGGGCCGGGTCGCGCGCAGCGCGTTGGAGCGCGGGTAGTCCTCGCCGCGGTACCAGTACAAATGCCAGACGTAGTCGCGCCAGCCGATGATCTGCCGGATGAACCCCTCGACGCCGGCGGCCGGGGCCAGGCCGCGCCGGTACGCGTCCTCGGCGGCGGCGACCACCTCCATCGGGTCGAGCAGCCCGAGGTTCAGCGACGACGACAGCGTGCTGTGCGCCATCCACGGGTCCTCGGCGAGCATCGCGTCCTCGTACGGCCCGAACTGCGGCAGCCGGTGGGCGATGAAGTGCTCCAGCCGGGCGAGCGCCTCGGCGCGGGTGGCCGGGAAGAGCCGGGGGCCGTCCCGGCCCACGAACCGCACGCCGTCGGCCTGCCACGCGTCGAGGTCGCGGCGGACCTGCGCGTCGATGTCGTCCTCGGTCGGCAGCGGCGGCGGGGGTACCGGCAGCGTCCGGTGCCCGCGCGGCGGCGGCAGGCGGTTGTCGGTGTCGTAGTTCCACCGTCCGCCGGCGGGGGCGTCACCGTCCATCAGCACGCCCAGCCGGGTCCGCGCGTCGCGGTAGAAGTCCTCCAGCCGGAGTGTGCGCCGGCCGTCGGCCCAGGCCACGAACTCCTCCGGCCGGGTGGTGAACCCGCGCGGCGGCAGCACGTCGATCGCCGGGTGGCGGCGCAGCAGCTCCCGCGCCGGCCGGGACGTCGGGTGGCACACGTCGAGCCGGTCGGCGGTCCCGCGCAGCGCGGCGCCGTACGTCTCGGCCTGCACGAACGCCGCCTGGCCGGCGAGCTCGGCGGCCCGGTGGCGCAGCGCGGACAGCACCAGGTGCGCCTTCTGGCGGTGGAAGGCGCGCCGGCGGAACACCGACCTCGCCTCCACGAGCAGCACCGGCTGCCGCCCGTCGTCGAGGAAGTGCGGCCCGAGCTGGTCGGCGAACAGCCAGCGCCGGCGCATCGGGGCGGGCACGCTACCGCGCGTCCCCGGACTCCTCGCACAGCCGCCGGAAGCCCTTGAGGTCCATGCGCAGCCGGCGGCGCAGGACGTCCTCGGGCAGGTCGTCGTAGAGCCGCACGCTGTGCTGGTCCAGCCGCAGCACCGCGGTCACGTCGGTGTGCCCGGCGGTCTCCTGCAGCCAGAACGACTCGCTGAGCGTCGCGGCGTCCCAGTGCACGTACGCGTCGGGGTCGGTGTCGGCGATGACCGCGTCCAGCTCGACCCGGCAACCGCCGACGTCGAGCGTGAGGTGGGCCGCGGCGTCGTCGACCGGCGTGCAGCCCAGCACGCCGGACATGAACCGCGGGTACTCGTCGAACCGCACCAGGTGCGCGTAGGCGGACGCGGCCGGCACTCCCACGCGTACCGCATCCTGAACGATGATCATGAGATCCCTCCAGCCGTTCCACCTTGCGTCGAATTCTGCGTCGGTTTCAGTCTACGACCATGTCCGCGGCAGCGCCGGTGATCAGCCGTTTCCGGTCGCCGCGGCACGCACCAGGTCGCGCGCCAGGTGCAGCCCGGCCGCGGCGGGGCCGTCCGGGCCGAGGCGGGCGGCACTGGTGTAGGCGCCGTCGATCAGGACGGCGAGCTGCCCGCCGAGCGCCGCGGCGGCCGGCGCGGGGAGCAGCCGCGGCATCGGCCGCGAAGCCGGCCGCCAGCTCGCACAGCTCGGCCACGGCGTCCTGCTCGCCGCCCGCGACCCGGGTGCCGCCGAGGCCGCCGCGGCGCAGGTCGGCGCCGGCGCGGATCGTGTGGGCGGCCACCCTGCCCGACGGCGGCCCGAGCGGCGGCCTGTTCCGCGACGGCGAGCCGCTGCCGTGGTGACCGGCGGGCCGGGCCAGGGGCGTGCGTACCCCTGACCCGGCCGCCGCGGGGTGTGATCAGAGGCTGACGGTGCGCCCGCCGAGGGTCACCACCAGGTGGCCGTCGGCGGCGAAGGACCAGGCCAGGGCGCCGCTGTAGGTGGTGCAGCGGGAGCCGTTGGTGCCGGTCCAGAACTGGTTGGAGCTGTCGGCGTTGCCGATGGTCTTGTCGTTGGAGCCGCCGCTGCTGAAGCGGCACGACGTGTTGTTGCGGTACGTGTGCGTACCCGCGTCGAACGAGAAGTTGCGTTCGGCGTTGTCGATGGACAGGTTGTTGGAGATGGTCATCGACCCCGGGTTGCTGTTGTACGTGAAGCCGTGCTTGCCGTTGCGGTAGGCGATGCTGCGCTGCACGACGTGGTTGACGCCGATGTTTTCGCCGCCGAGCTTGTAGCCGTTGCGGTCGCCGTTGGTGTTGACCGTGCCGTTGCTGAGCGTGCCGTTGTTGTAGGACAGCGAGTCCTGGATGGTGACCGGGCCGATCGCGCCGGTGTCGGTCTTGGTGTACAGGTCCCAGCCGTCGTCGATGTTGTTGTGCGACACGGTGTACCGGAACACGTTGCCGGTGCCGACGGTCAGCTTGGCGGCGAAGCCGTCGGCGTCCTCACCGTCGGAGTCGGCGTTGTCGTGCGACTCGGAGCTGATGATGAGGTTGTTCGCCGGCCACTGCGCCTTCGGCGTGTCGGAGGCGATGCGGGAGATCTGCAGGCCGCTGTCGCGGTTGAACCGGGTGATGACCCGCTCGACGGTGTTGTTGCTGCCGCCGACGAAGATGCCGTTGTCGCCGGCGCGCTCCACGATGATGCCGGTGATGTGCCAGTAGTTGCCGTTGACGGCCAGGCCCCGGTTGGCCGGGTCCTCGCTCTGGGCGGAGAAGTTGAACACCGGCGTCTCGCCCGGGTAGGCGGTGATGTTCTTGGTCGCGCCCGACGTGCCGTTGTTGCCCGGGGCGATGGTGATCGTCGAGGACTGGTTGTAGGTGCCGCCGCGCACGTAGATCGTGCCGCCGGCGGTGACCCGGGTGATCGCCGAGGCGAGCGTCGTCGGGCTGGCCTGGGTGCCGGCCGCACCGGCGGTGCCGTTGGGCGCCACGTACAGGGCGGAGGACGGCGGCTGGCTCGTGGACGGTGACGTGCTCGGGGTGCGCGACGGCGTCGGCGACGCGGTCGGCGAGGCGGTCGTCTGCGTCGGGGTCGGGGTGGTGCCGCCGGTGGTGACGGTGACGTTGTCGAAGTTGGCGCTGGCGTAAGCGGTCTGCAGGCCGATGCGGCCCTTGGTGATCGCCGCGTTCGTCGCGGTGGCGACCGTGGCGCCGTCGACCGTGCCGCTGATCGTGCTGCCGTTGACCGTGATCGCGAGGGTGTACCAGGTGCCGGTCGCCACGCTGCGCGACGCGCTGCCCAGGACGGTGACCGAGCCACTGTTGACCGCCTGCAGCTGCACCGCGTTGCCGGGCAGCAGCGCGAGCCGGTAGAACGTGGTCGAGCTGGTGGAGCGGGCGAGCAGGCCGACGAAGCCGCCCGAGCCCAGCGACAGCGGCTTCACGGCGGCCTGCACGGTGTAGTTCGTCCAGCCGCTGTCGCCGGCGAACTGGCGGGCGTTCTCGCTGCCGGCGTTGGACTGCTGCAGGACCTTGCTGCCGTCGGTGACGACGCTCCAGGTGCCGCCGGACTTCGACCAGCCGCTGGTGGAGCCGTCCTCGAACGTCGCGGTGAACGCGGTGTCGGCGAACGCGACCTGGGTGGCCAGCACGACGCCGGCGGCCGTCACGGCGGCGGCCGCGGCGGCCGGCCACCGGTGTGACCGCAGCCGGGATCCGATCTGTAGACGCATGAATCCTCCGGGATGACGGTGCGCACGTCGGGGGTGTCGCACGGGTGCGCACGGTGAGGCCCTCGGCGGCGTTCCGGGCGGGGAACGGAGGGCGGACCTTCGTGCCGACAAATCGGACCCTAAGGAAAGCGTTTTCCCCGCGCAAGACATAGACGTTCGCAGGATGGTTGCAGGATCCCGCCGGCCCGCGTGCCGCTGAAAATTTCAGGCGGGCAGGCGCACGGCGGCCCAGACCGTCTTGCCGGCGGCGCCGCGCAGCCAGCCCCAGGCCGCGGCCCGCCGCTCCAGCAGGTGCAGGCCGGTCGGCCGGCCGGCCGGGAGCCGGGGCGGTGCCGGGTCGCCGTCGCGGACGGAGATCCACAGGTAGGCGCCGCGCCGGCCGGCCGTGACGGTGCACTCGGTGCCGGCGTGCACGACCGCGTTGAGCGCCAGCTCGACGACGATCCGGCACGCGGTCGCGGCCAGCTGCGGCACGCCCCGGCTGACACAGGCCTCGTGCACGAGTGCGCGGGCCCGGCTGACCGCGAGCGCGTCCGGCCGCAGCACGACCCGGAACTGCTCCGGTGCTGGCGGGCCGGCGTCCAGGGCCGCGACGGCCTGGTCGAGGCGGTCGTGCAGGCGCAGCGCGCGCCGCCAGTGCGGCACGTCGAGCCTGGTGCGCAGCGCGCCGCGCGCCGGCATCACCCACAGCAGGGCGACGCCGTAGTCCTGCCGCGCGGTGACCTGCGCGGCGACGAACAGCGCCGCCGCGGTGCCGCTGACGTCGTCGAAGTCGCGCAGGTCGACGATGACCGCGCGCGGGCACGCGGCGAGGGCCTTGCTCAGGCAGGTCCGCAGGTAGTCCCGGCGGTCCGCGGTGAGGTGGCCGCTGACGGTGAGGCGGGAGATCTCCCGCTCCAGGTCATGCACCGAGTCAACCGTCAGCATGGCTGCACCGTACGGCCGATCGGTTGGCGCTGCATCCGCTGGATGCCCGACCCCGATCGTGCGACGTGGCTTGACATCACCGCGCTCCGCGCCCGCGGCGGTACGAAACCGGCGAACCGGTTGACGATGGAAATGAAAACCGATACCACTAAGTGCGTACGATCGCCCGTACCACCGCGCACCGACCGAAGGAGATCCCATGTCCCTCGACGTCCCCGCCGCCCTGCTCGAACGGGCCGAGGCCGGCCCCGTCGACGACGAGGAGTTCGTTGCCTGCGTGCGCGACTCCCTGCCGTACGCCTGGAGTGTGATCAGCGGTGTCGCCGGCACCCTGCACGCCTCCGGCGGCGACTTCGCCGACCACGAGGTCCCGCCGCCGGGCGAGGCCGAGCGCGGGCAGCTGCTGCGCGCGCTGGCCAGCGACGCGATCCGCGGCGGCCTGGAGCGGCACTTCGCGGTGCGGCTCGCGTTCCAGAACTGCCACCGCGTCGCCGCGTTCGCCCCGGCGGCCGTCGGCGGCGAGCGGCACCGGGCGTTCGTCTCCCCGCGCGGCCAGCTGCTCAACCAGTCGCCGGGGCTGCGCAACTGCTGACGCCGGTGCGGGCCCGCCCGGGTGCGGGCGGGCCCGCACATGCGGACATGGCGATGCGACGGCTCGTTATTGAAAATGAAACCCGGTAGCGTCTGGGCGGTCCGACACGTCCTCAGGGAGCCACCGACATGCAGCCTCGCCGGCGATCACTCGCTGTCACCACCGTCCTCACCGCGCTCACCGCCGCCCTCGCCGCGTGCGGCGGCGGACCGGCCACCACGGCGCAGCCCGGCAGCGGCGCCGGCAGCGGCGCCGGCGCCCGGCTCGCCGTCGTCGCGACCACCACCCAGGTCGCCGACTTCGCCCGCGTCATCGGCGGTGACCGGGTCGCCGTCACCCAGATCATCCAGCCCAACATCGACCCGCACGACTACGAGCCGACCCCGGCCGACCTCACCGCCATCCGCGCCGCCAAGGTCCTGGTCAAGAACGGCGTCGGCCTGGAGGGCTGGCTCGACGCGACGATCGCCTCCGCCGGGTTCCGGGGCACCACCGTCGACGCCAGCGCGGGCGTGCGCATCCGCCAGGGCGAGGGCGAGGAGGCCGAGCACGGCGACCCGCACATCTGGCACGACCCGCGCAACGCCAAACGCATGGTCCAGACCATCGAGCGGGCGTTCGCCGCGGCCGCGCCCGGCGACGCCGACACGTTCGCCAGGAACCTCGCCGGCTACGGCGCGCAGCTCGACGCGCTCGACGCCGGCATCGCCGCCAAGCTCGGCGCGCTTCCCGCCGCGGACCGCAAGCTCGTCACCAACCACGACGCGTTCGGCTACTACATCGACCGGTACCAGCTGCAGTTCGTCGGCTCGATCATCCCCAGCTTCGACACCTCGGCCGAGCTGTCCGCCAAGGACGTCGACGACATCGTCGCCAGGATCAGGCAGACCGGCGCCAAGGCCGTGTTCTCCGAGAGCTCGCTGCCCCCGAAGACCGCCGAGGCGATCGCGAAGCAGGCCGGGGTTAAGGTCGTCGCCGGCGAGGACGCCCTGTACGGCGACAGCCTCGGCCCGGAAGGCTCCGCCGGCGACACGTACCTCAAGATGGAGCAGCACAACACCGACACGATCGTGCGGGCCCTCGGTGGCTGACCTCGCCCTGCGCCTGGCGCACGCCACCGCCGGCTACGACGGCACCCCGGTCCTGCAGGACGTCACCGGCCAGGTCCGCGCCGGCGAGACCGTGGCGCTCATCGGCCCCAACGGCGCCGGCAAGTCCACGCTCATCAAAGCGGTCCTCGGCCTGGTACCGGTCACCGCCGGCACGATCACCGTGCTCGGCCGGGCCCCGGCCGCTGCCCGCCGCGACGTCGCCTACGTCCCACAGGCCGACACCCTCGACCCGCAGTTCCCGATCTCCGTGGCCCAGGTCGTGCTCATGGGCCGCTACCGCAGGACCGGGTGGCTGCGCCGCCCCGGCCGCACCGACCGGCGCATCGCCGCCGACGCCCTGGACCTGGTCGGCCTCGCCGACCGGGCCCGGGTCCGGTTCGGCGCCCTCTCCGGCGGGCAGCGCCAGCGCGTCCTGCTCGCCCGGGCCATCGCCCAGCAGCCCCGACTGCTCCTGCTCGACGAGCCGTTCAACGGCGTCGACGTCGTCAGCCAGGACGCGCTGCTGGCGGCGATCGGCGCCCTCATCCGGCAGGGCGCCGCCGCCGTCATCAGCACCCACGACCTCGCCCTCGCCCACCTGGCCTGCGACGCCGCCTGCCTGCTCAACCGGCACGTGCACGGCTTCGGACCGGTGCGGGAGGTCCTCACCCCGGCCCTGCTGCGCGCCGCGTACGGCAGCCAGGCCCTCGACCTGCGCGGCGACCGGGTCATCGTCGCCCGCCCGTGAGGAGCCACCGTGCACGCCGTCCTCGTTGAGCCGTTCACCGTGCCGTTCATGGGCCGGGCCCTCGCTGAGCTGCTGCTGCTCGCCCTGCTCGCCGGGGTCGTCAGCGCGTTCGTGCTCATCCGGCGCCTCGGGTTCGTCGCCGACACCATGACCCACACCGTCTTTCCCGGCGTCGTCGTCGGGTTCCTCAGCGGCGGCCCCGGGGGCGTCTTCCCCGGCGCCCTCGCCGCCGCCGCCGTCACCGCGGTGCTGCTGACCCTGCTCACCCGGTCCCGGCGGGTCACCGACGACACCGCCCTGGCCGTGCTGCTCGCCGCCATGTTCGCCGTCGGTGTGGCGCTCGTGTCGCGGCGCGCCTCCTACCGCGCCGACCTCACCGCGTTCCTGTTCGGCCGGCTTCTCACCGTCACCCCCACCCAGCTGGCGCAGACCGCGGCGGTGGCCGCCGTCGTGCTGGCCACCCTCGCGGCGCTGGCCAAGGAGCTGCGGCTGCGGGCGTTCGACCCGCAGGCCGCGGCCGCCATGGGCTACCGCGTATGGCTGCTGGACCTGACCCTGAACCTGGGCGTCGCCCTCGTCGTCGTCGCGGCCGCCCAGGCCGTCGGCACGATCCTCGTGGTGGCGCTGCTGGTCGTACCGGCGGCGACGGGACGGCTCGTCTCGGACCGCCTCGCGGTGATCGCCGCCGTCGGGGTCGCCGCCGCGGCGCTGGCCGGGTACCTCGGCCTCGCCGTCAGTTACCACGCCTCCGTCACCCACGGGGTGCGGCTGGCCGGCGGCGGCACCGTCGTGCTCGCCCTCGTCGCCCTGTACCTGCTGGCCCTGCTCGTCGCGCCGGTCCGCCGGCTCGCCACCCGCGGGAGCGCCGATGCCGTCGGCTGACGTCGCGTTCCACCGGGCCCTCGTCGAGGCGGTCCTGGTCGGCGTCGCCACCGGGCTGCTCGGCGTGCAGGTCGTGCTGCGGCGGCTGGCGTTCTTCACGATGGCGATGACCCACGCCACGTTCCCCGGCGTCGTCGTGGCCGCGGTCGTCGGTGTCGACCTGTACCTCGGCGGTGCCGCGGCCGGGGTCGCCGCCGCGCTCGCCGTCGCCGCGCTGTCCCGCCGCCGCGGCCACGACCCGAGCACGGCGACCGCGGTGGCGCTCGCCGCCGGGTTCGCGCTCGGCGTCGTGCTGCTGTCCGCGCAGCGCGGCTTCACCAGGGACCTCACCGCCTACCTCGTCGGGTCGATCCTGACCGTCACCACCGAGGACCTGGCCGCCGCCGCGACCGTCGTGGCCGCCGTCGCCCTCAGCGTGGCCGTGGCCGGCCGGGCGCTGACGTACACGGCGTTCGACCGCGACGGTGCCCGCGCCGCCGGGTACCGCACGGGCACCGTCGACCTCGGCGTCCTGCTGCTCGTCGCCGCGGTCGTCGTCACCGCCGTGCCGGCCGTCGGCACCATCCTCACCGTGGCACTGGTCGTCGCACCGGCCGGCGCCGCCCGGCTGTGGACCGACCGGATCGGCACCATGACCGCCGCGTCGGTCGGTATCGCCGTCGCCAGCACGGTCGGCGGGCTGCTGCTGTCGCGCGGCTGGGACGTCGCGGCCGGCGCGGCGATCAGCCTCACCGCCGCCGGCTGCTTCGCGGTGTCCCTGCTCGTCGGTCGCCGCGACAGCCTGCTCACCCGCCGGCGGACCCGCCGGCCGGGCAGGACGGCGGCGCCGGTGGCCGGCCGCGCCTGACCCGCCGGCGCCCCGGTGTCGCCGCACCGGGCTTCCGCGGTCGAGGGGCGGGCCCGTACCGTGTCCGCAGGCCCGCACCCGGCGCGGCCCGGCGCTCCTCGGCGGGAGCCCGGGACGCGCGGCGGGCACCGCACGATGTCGGGTGGTCACGGCGGGCCGCCTCGATGACGGCTGTCATCCTGAGCGAGGAGCACACCTGTGGGCAACACCAAACGCCGTCCCACCGCCGTCCCGCACCGCCGCGGCGGGGTCCACTGGGTATGGATCGTGCTGGCCCTGGCCGCCGGCGCCCTGCTCGGCGGGCCGATCGGCGCCGCCACCGCCGACCCGCGCTCCGACACGCAGCGCTCCATCGACGCGATCCGGGCCGCGGACGCCAAACGCGACGCCGAGCAGATCGTCGCGCTGACCACGCAGGCGCGGCAGGTCCGTGACGCGCTCGCCCCGGTCCTCGACGCGTTCGCCGCCGCCGTCCCGCCCGGCGCCAACGCCGTGCCCGGACCGGAGGCCACCACCGACCAGGTCGCGACGTGGCGCACCGCGACGACGAAGGCCGTGGAAGGGTTCGCCGACCCGCCGTCCGCCGGCACCGGGGTCAACATCGCCCGCGCCGGCCTCGCCGCCGCCACCCGCACCCTGCAGGAGGCCGTCATCGCCTACGAGCAGGCGCTGCGGGTGCCACCGGCGTCCAGGGCCGCGCAGCTGACCCACGCCGGGCAGCTGCGCGACATCGCCGTGGCGACCTGGGCCGTCGGCGGCACCCAACTCGACCAGCTCAACGTCGACGCCGGCCACGGCCACGCGCACGTCTTCCTGCCCGCCGTGCCCGGCCAGGGCGCGATGACCTCGGACGGCTCGCCGGAAGGCAAGTGAGGCCGGCGCGCCCGGCGATACAGGTCAGGCCGCGTCGCGCCGCACGACCGCGGTCGACGGGGGCGCGGCGGCGGTCGGGGTGGCGGTGGCGGTCGGGGTGGCCATGCCCTTGCGGACCGCCTCCAGCAGCGCGGTGCCCTGCGCGGCCAGGGAGGCCACGACGCTGTTGAGCCCGTCGGCGCCGTTGAGCACGGTGAGGTTGGCGCCCTGCAGGCCCTCGGCGGCGGCCCGGAGGAGGTCCGGGAGCTGCTCGATCATCATCTGGTCGAGGGCGATGCGGCCCTGGGCGGCGGCGGCCTCCGCGGACAGCTTCGTGGCGTCGGCGTCGGCACGGGCGAGGGTGCGGATCCGCTCGGCCTCGGCCTCCGCCGGGCGGATGACCTCGGTGACCAGCTCCGCCTGGCGCAGCTCGGCACGCTTCTGCGCGACGATCGCCTGCTCGACGAGGACGTGCTGCTGGGCCTGGGCGGCGGCGAGCGGGCCGGCCTGCGCGGCGGTCTGCTGGGCCTGGTCGATCTCGGCCTGGTAGCGCGCCTGAGCGATGGCGGTCTGCCGGGCGTACTCGGCCTGGTTGCGCTTGCTCTCCTGCTGCGCCATCGCGCTGGCCTGGTCGGCGATCGCCTGCGCCACGTTGGCCTCCTGGTTGACCCGCGCCTGGTGCGGGGCGGCCAGGGCCTTGATGTAGCCGACGCCCTTGTCGTGGATGCTGCTGATCTGCAGCGAGTCGATGTCCAGGCCGATGCGGGCCATCTCGGTCTTGCTGGCGTCGACGATCGCGTCGGCCAGGGTCTGCTGCTCCCGGATGATCGCCTCGACGGTCATGCTGCCGATGATGCTGCGCAGGTGGCCGCTGAAGATCCGGCCGACGAGGACCGGCATCTGCGACTGGTCGCCCTGGAAGCGGCGGGCCGCCGCGGCGATCGACTCGTGGTCGTCGCCGACCTTGAACGCGATGACGGCCTGGACGTGCAGGGTGAGTCCCTGCTGGGTGTAACAGTCCTCCTCGACCTCGGCCTCCTGCATCGCCAGGGTCAGCCGGGTCGCCTTGGAGAAGACCGGGACGACGAACGTGCCGTGCCCCGTGACGATCTTGAACGGTAGCGCATCGGCCCCTCGCTGCTTGCGGCCGCTGATCAGCAGGGCCTCATTGGGCGCGGGCACACGGTAACCGAACATGGTGGCCTCTCTCAGCCAGTGGTGGTGTGGTCCCCGGGCATCGGTGACCACGGTTCGACGTCGACCTGACGCGCGCCGCGGAAATGGACGACGAGCACGTGGGTGCCGGACGGCACCGGCTCGGCGGCGTATGCGAGGTAGTGGTGTGGGACGCCCTGGACCACGATGCGGATCTCGCCGGGACGGTCTCCCCCGCGAACTGCGGTGACCACCACGCCGACCCTGCCGACCAGCGACTGACCACGCACGGCCACTCCCCATCCGCCGCCCGCCGCGCGCTCCCGCGCGTCGTGACGTGTGCGATCCAGATTGTGCACCCGTCCCGCCACGGTGTGTGTCCCGTCAGGCCGCGCGGCGGTGTGTCGAGCGCGACAGTGTCGGCTTCCGGGCCGGCGGGTGGTCAGGCGCCGACGTGGACGCCCGGGCGGCGCTGCGGGTCGGGCTCGTGCTCCCGGATGATCTCCCTGGTCACGGGGGCGGTGTCGCCGCGGCCGAGCAGGAAGTACCGCACCATGTGGACCAGCGGGCTGCCCTCGGCCCAGGCGAAGTAGCAGTGCGGGCGCACGCCGGTGGTGTCGCGCAGGGCGAGCAGGATCGCGGCGATGGCGTTCGGCGCCGCCGGGGCGTCGGCGCGCAGCACCCGGTGGCCGTCGACCTTGACGCCGCGCACGGTGAGCGTGTCGCTGAAGCTGGACGGGTCGACCACCGTGATCTCCAGGAAGATCACGTCGGCGGAGCCGGGGACGGCGTTCTCGCCCCGCTGCTCGAACTCCTTCTCCGTGTACTCGGCCGCGTCGCCGGCGCCCGGGCGGTTGGCCAGGAGGTTGATCCGCCCGTCGTAGGCGAGGGTCTCGGTGATGAACCGGCGGGCGGCGTCGTCGAACTCGATGCGGTCCGCGCGCAGCTCCGTCGTGCGCGACACCCTCGAGATCAGCGAGATGGTGATGATGCCGGCGATGAACAGCCCGGAGATGGTGAGCCCGTCGGGCTTGTCGCGGATGTTCTCCACCAGGGCGTAGGCGAGGACGGCGGTGAGCAGGCCGAATCCGGCGCCGGACGCCGTGGCGCGCCGCCGGAACGCGGACACGGTGACGGCGAACGCGCCGGAGACCATCATGGCGAGGATGCCGGTGGCGTACGCGCCGGCCTGCGCGTCGACGTCGGCGTCGAACGCGATCGTGATGGCGACGGTGATCGCGGTGTAGACGAGCACCACCGGGCGCACCGCCCGGCCCCACTCCGGGGCCATGCCGTAGCCGGGCAGGTAGCGCGGCACGATGTTGACCAGGCCGGCCATCGCCGACGCGCCGGCGAACCACAGGATGAGCACGGTGCTGAGGTCGTACACGGTGCCGAACGCCTCGCCGAGCTGCTCGTGGGCGAGCCAGGCGAGGGCCCGGCCGTTGGCCTGGCCGCCTTCGGCGAACTCGGCCGGCGGGATCAGCACGGTGGTGACGAAGCTGCTGGCCAGCAGGTAGACGCTCATGATGAGCGCGGCCGCGGTGAGCAGCTTGCGGGCGTTGTGGATGCGGGCCCGCAGCCGCTCCTGCGGGTCGGCGCCGTCGGCGGCGATCAGCGGCATCATGCTCACCCCGGTCTCGAAGCCGGACAGGCCCAGCACGAGCAGCGGGAACGCCAGGACCGCGGGCAGCACGAGGTCGCCGAAGCCGGTGCCGCCGGCGGTCAGCGCGTGCGTCCAGGTCGGCAACGCGTCCGGGGTGGACACCACCTCGATCACGCCGGCGACGACGATGACCGCGTTGAGGGCAAGGAACACCGCCACGAGCGGGATCGCGACGCTGACCGCCTCGCTGAACCCGAGCAGGAACACCCCGCCGAGGACCAGCAGCAGGATCACGGTGAGCGCGACGGCGTGGCCGTGCAGGAAGTCCGGGGCGTGTGGGTTCTCTTGCACGTGCAGGCTGGCGTCGGCCGCCGACAGGGTGATCGTGATGATCCACGAGGTGGCCACGAACCCGAGCAGCACCAGCACGAAGATCTTGCCGCGCCAGAACGGCAGCAGCTGCTCCAGCATCGACACCGAGCCGGCGCCGTGCGGGCTCTCCTTGGCGACCCGCCGGTACATCGGCAGCATCCCGAACAGTGTCAGCGCCACGATCAGCAGGGTGGCCAGCGGGGACAGGGCCCCGGCGGCGGTCGCCGCGATCGCCGGCACGTAGGCGAGGCTGGAGAAGTAGTCGACGCCGGTCAGGCACATCACCTTCCACCAGGCGTGCTGCTCGGCGTGCGCCTCGCCGGCCGCCGGCCCGACCGGCTGCACGCGGTGCCGCAGCAGCCACCGGGCCACCGGCCCGCCGCGCGGCGGGCGCCGCGCCGGGGTCTGCACCACCGCCGGCACCGCGTACTCGTCCAGCGCCCCGGCGTCGTCAGTGGTGTTCATATGCGCTCCAGTGCCGTTGGCGATACCCGGCCGATCACGGTACGAGCCTCCGGCACTTCCCGCAGCCCGACGGGGGCGGTGACGGTGATCACGCCGGGCGGGGCGGCACGCGCGGGACGCGGATCGTGGCGGTCGTGCCGGCCGGGCCGGCCGGGCTGGCCGGGGTGAGCGCGACGGTCCCGTGGTGCCGGCGCAGGATCGCGCGGGTCAGTGCCAGGCCCAGGCCGCTGCCGGGGATGCCGGCGTGCCGGGCGTTGCTACCGCGGTGCAGCCGGCGGAAGACCGCGTCGTGCTCCCCGGCCGGCAGGCCGCCGCCCGCGTCGGTGACGGCCACCACGGCGACGTCGCCGTCGGCCCGGCCGGCGACGGTGACCCGGGCGCCGTCGGGGCTGTAGGTGACCGCGTTGAGCAGCACCTGGTCGACGGCCTGGCGCAGCCGGCGCTGGTCGCCCGGCACCGGCAGATGCGGGGGCAGCTCCACGGTGACCGTGATGCCACGTGGCTCGGCGGTCGCGGCCACGTCGGCGGCCGCCGCCGCGGTGAGCGCGGCCAGGTCGACGGTGCCGATCGTCAGCTCCGCGTCGCCGGACTCGAGCGCCGCCAGGTCGATCAGCCGGTCGACGAGGTCGCGCAGGTGGGCGTTGTTGCGGTGGATGACGCCGAGCAGGTCGCGGATCTCGCCGAGTGCCGTGGTGTCCGGCGAGTCGGCGATGAGGTCGGTGTACACGCCGATCGACGTCAGCGGGGTGCGCAGCTCGTGACCGACCAGCGCGATGTAGTGCTCGGTGCTGGCCGCCAGCTGCAGGGCCAGCTCGTCCGCGCGCCGGCGCTCCAGGTACGCGCCGATGCAGCCGGCGACGCCGGTGAGCAGGATGCCCAGCGAGGGCTCGGGCTCCTGCCGGCAGTCGGAGAAGAAGGTGATCACGCCGGTGACGGTGCCGCCGCTGCACACCGGCACCGCGCCCGCCGCCTGGTACGCGCACGCCGCGGCCACCTCGGGCAGCACGGGCGCGCCGGGCGCCCGGATGTCCGGCACCCACACCAGTTCATCGCGCTGCCAGGCGGCCCCGGCGAGCCCTTCGCCGCGGGCGAAGCTGTCCGGCAGCGGCAGCGGCCGCTCCCCCGGCGCGGTCCACGCCGCGACCGGGTGCAGCCGGTCGGTGAGCGGATCGACCTGCCAGAACCGCATGTACGGCCAGCCCAGCGTGGTGGCGATCGCTTCGAGCAGCTGCCCGGTCGCGGTGCCGGTGTCCGGCGCGGTGGCCAGGACCCGCAGCACCTGGCTCTGGCATTCGTAGCAGCGGCGGGCGAGGTCTTCGGCGGTGACGTCGTGCACCGCCGCGACCGCGCCGAGGAGCGCGCCGGACGGGTCGCGGACCGGCCGGGCGTTGACGGCCAGCGACCGGAGCCGGCCGGCCGCGTCGTGCGCGACCAGGTCGCCGTCGCGGACCTGCTCTCCGGCGAGCGCGCGGGCGAGCGGCCGTTGCCCGGCGGCGACCGGTGAGCCGTCCCGCCGGCACAGCGCCATTCGCTCCGGCGCGCCGTCGCCGAACGTGCGGCGCAGCCACGTGTTCGACACGACCGTCCGGCCGCGGGTGTCGCAGGCGACGACACCGGCCTCGACGGTGCCCAGCAGCGCCTCGGTGAGCGGGTCCGGCGCGGTGTCCGGCCCAGCGGCGTCCGGCGCGGTGTCCGGCCCGGCGGCGTCCGGCGCGGTGTCCCGTCCGGCGGCGTCCGGCGCGGTGTCCCGTCCGGCGGCGTCCGGCGCGGTGTCCCGTCCGGCGGCGTCCGCTGCGGGGTCCGGTCCGGCCGGGTCCGTCGCCAGCTGCGCGGTGACCACGTCGGCGAGCTCCCGCACGCTGAACGGCTTGCGCACCACGGCGGTGACACCGCTGCCGGCCAGCCGCGGATCGGACGGTCCGAGCAGCGCGGTCACCACGACCACCGGGATGCCGGCCAGCGCGGGGTCGTCCCGCATCGCCCGGCACATGCGCAGGCCGTCCATCATGGGCATGTCGACGTCGGCGACGACCAGGTCCGGCCGGTGCGCCGCGGCCGCCGCCAGCCCCTCGACGCCGTCCGTCACCGCCGTCACGTCGTGCCCGAGCCGCCGCAGTACCGCGGTGATGGCGCGCTGATGGTCGACGTTGTCCTCGGCCAGCAGCACTGACCCCATAGCGTCAAAATAGCGCTGCGGCCCGCGGCCGCGCCGGCAAATCGGCGCTATCGGGTGGCGCCGCGCGGCCCAGTTCCCTGATCTCGGCCGGCGCCGGCCGGATCTGAGGGTTTCCGGGAAAGTGCGTCCGGTCGGCCGTCACCGGTCGGTTCGACCGTGTCGGGTGGTCGGGCAGTGTTGCGTCGCGGCCGGTGCCGGCGGGTCGCGGCGCAGGCATGGTTGTGCCCTGGAAGATCTGGTTCTCCAGGGACGGAGTACCCATTTCATGAACATCGGCAGAAGACTGCGGGCAGCCGTGGCCACGGCGGTCGCGGTGCCGGCGGGGCTGGCGCTGACCGGCGGACCCGCGTCGGCCGTGGTGTCGTCCGCGGACACCACCGCGGGGGCGACCACCCTGGCCCAGGTGCGCTCCGTCATCGGCGCGGACACCGGCACCGCGGCGACCCTGACCGGCAAGGGCGTCGGCGTGGCGCTCATCGACACGGGCGTGGCGTCCGTGCCGGGGCTGCCGGCGGCGCAGATCGTCAACGGGCCGACCGCCACGGGGGCGGTGGACGTCTCCCAGATGATCGCCGCGCTGGACTGGGTCGTGCAGCACCGCAACGACGACCCGGCGAACCCGATCCGGGTGCTGAACCTCTCCTACGGCTCCGGCGGCAGCGGGCAGTCGTGGACCGACCCGCTGCAGTTCGCGGTGGAGCGGGCGTGGAAGGCCGGGATCGTGGTGGTCGCCGCTGCCGGCAACAACGGCAACGCCGCGGGCACGCTGACCAACCCGGCGACCGACGACTGGGTCCTCGCCGTCGGCGCCACCGCGACGAACGGCACCACCGCCACCGGCGACGACACCCTTGCCACGTTCACGAACCTGGCCTCGACCACCACGGCTGGCGTCGCCGGTCAGGTCGACCTGCTCGCCCCCGGCACGTCGATCGCGTCGCTGCGCGTGCCCGGGTCCAACGTCGACAACCTGTACCCGTCGGCGCGGGTCGGCGAGACGCTGTTCAAGGGCAGCGGCACCTCCCAGGCGACGGCCGTGGTCAGCGCCGCCGCGGCGCTGCTGCTGCAGGCCAAGCCGGCCGCGACCCCGAACCAGGTCAAGGACTGGCTGATCAAGGGGGCGACCGCGCTCGGCACCGGCACCGCGAAGACCCTCGGGCTGGCCGAGCTCAACGTCAACGGGGCGCTGGCCCGCACCGGCACCACCGTGACACCGCCGGCGCTGCAGGCGTCCAGCGGCGCCGGCTCCCTGCAGGGCTCCCGCGGCACCAGCTACCTCACCCTCGACGGCGTCAAGCTCACCGGCGAGCGCACCGTGTGGGGCCCGTTCTCCAGCATCCAGTGGGCGGCCGCGACGTCGTGGAGCGGCGGGCTGTGGCTGGGGTACCGGCTGGCCGGCGACGGCTGGACCGGCACCTCGTGGGCGTCGAAGACGTGGGCCGCCGGCACCTGGTCGGCCGCGCCGTGGGCCGGCAGCGCCGCCACCGGCTGGAGCGACCCGGCGTGGTCCGGGCGCACCTGGTCCGGGCGGACCTGGTCGGCCGGCACGTGGTCCGGGCGGACCTGGTCCAGCGACGGCTGGTCCGCGACCGCCTGGAGCTGACCGTCCCGCGCACCCGGCACCCCGCCCGCGTCGTGCGGCGGGGTGCCGGTGCGCGCATAGGATCGCCGGTATGGCGCTGCGACCGGCTCACGTGATCATCAAGGCGCTCGACGCCGCGGCGGTCGGCCGGTTCTGGGCCGAGGCGCTCGGCTGGCACGCGTACCGCGGCGCCGCCGGCGTGACCACCTATGTCGGGCCCGCCGGCGGCCTGGTGTGGCCTGACCCGGTCGTCATCGGCCTCGACGTCGTGCCCGTCCCGGAGCCCAGGACCCCGGTGAAGAACCGGACCCACCTCGATCTGGCCACCACCTCCGCGGACCAGCAGGCGGACCTCGTGGCCCGCCTGCTGGCGCTCGGCGCGACGCCCGCCGACGTGGGCCAGGGCGACGTGCCGTGGACGGTCCTGGCCGACCCGGAGGGCAACGAGTTCTGCGTGCTGGAGCCCCGGGAGCGGCACCGGGACACCGGTCCGGTCGCCGCGGTCGTCGTCGACTGCACCGACCCGCGGGCCATGGCCCGGTTCTGGGGTGCGGCGACGGGCTGGACCGTGCACGAGGTCACCGACGGGTTCGCCGTGCTGCGCTCCGCCGAGGGCACCGGCCCCTACCTGGAGTTCCCGCGCGCGCCCGGCGCGAAGATCGTGCCGGACCGCCTGCATCTCGACCTGCTGCCGTTCCCCGGCGGGGACCCCGCGGCCGAGGTCGCCCGGCTGCGCGCCCTCGGCGCCGCCGACCTGGACGTCGGGCAGGGCGACGTGGCGTGGACGTGCCTGACCGACCCCGACGGCCACGAGCTCTGCGTCCTCGCCCAGGACTGACCCGCCCCGCCGGTGACGCCGGCCGGCTCAGCCGGTCGTCGCGGCCAGGTCTCGGCGCAGTTGCGCGGCCTCGGGCACGCCGAGGTCGTCATACAGGGCGAGGGCCCGGGCGAAGTGTTCCCGGGCGCGGCCGGGGTCGCCGTCGGCGCGGTGGGCCCGGCCGAGCCCGGCGTGCGCCCGGGCCTGCTGCTCGCGGACGCCGGCGCGCACGGCGGTGTCGAGCGCGGCGGTGTGGTGCGCCAGCGCGTCCGCCGTCCGCCCGGCCGCCGCGGCCGCCTCGCCGAGCCCGTTGCGGGCCCACGCCTCGCCGTGCCGGTCCCCCACCTCGAGGAACAGGGCGAGGCTGCGGGCGTGCAGCTCGGCGGCGGCGTCCGGCCGCCCGAGCCGCGCCTCGATGATGCCGAGGTCGGTGAGGCTGGTCGCCTCGCCGGCCCGGTCACCGATGCGCCGGTGCACGGCGATCGCCTCCCGCTGGTGCGCGGCCGCGGCCGCGTAGTCGCCGAGCTGGTAGCCGGCCATGCCGAGGTTGATCAGGGTGCGCCCGACACCGGCGTCGTCGCCGTGCCGCCGGGCGATCGTGAGGGCCGCCCGGTAGTGGGCGGTGGCCGGCTCGTACCGGTGCAGCCGCTGCTCGACGCCGCCGAGGCCGAACCGGGCCCGGCCGACCCCGGTCGCGTCGCCGGCCACCTCGAAGGCGGCCCGTGCCCGCGCGAAGTGCCCGGCCGCCGCGGCGAGCCGCCCCAGCTGCTGCTGCGCCGTGCCCAGCCCGAGCTCGGCGTGCCCGATGCCGGGACCGTCGCCGAGCAGTCCGGCGGCGTCGCGGGCCGCGCCGTGCACGACGAGCGCCTCGGCGGCGGCGCCGCCCACCAGGTACCGGTACAGCGTGCGGGCCAGCACGACGGCGTGCGCCGGCCAGCCGTGCCCGGCCGCGTACCGCACCGTCGCGACCAGCCCGGGCAGCTCCGCCTCCAGCCAGGCCCGGGCGGTCTCCCGGTCGGGCAGCGGCGGGGTCGTGGCCGCCGGCGGCACGTGCGGGCGGTGCCGCCGGTCCGCGGGGAACAGCACGTCCATCGCGGCGGCCGCCGCTGCCGTGCTGTGCTCGAACAGCCGGGTCCGCGCCGCGTGCCCGGCCGCGTCGCCGCCGAGGCCGAGGGCGTACGCGCGCAGCAGGTCGTGCATGGCGAACCGTTCCCCGGCGGTGCCCTGCAGCAGGTGGCCGCGCACGAGCAGCCACAGCGTCCGCCGGGCCTGCGGCACCGGGACACCGGCGAGGGCGGCCGCGGCGTACACGTCGACGTCGGCGCCGGGGTGCAGCGCGAGCAGCCCGAACAGGTCCGCGGCCGGGGGCGGCAGGTGCCGCAGCGACCACGAGAACGCGGCGGCGACCGAGCCGCGCGGGTCGCCGCCGGCGTCCAGCAGGGCCAGCCGCCGGTGCTGGTCGCCGAGCTCGGCGGCGAGCTGGTCGAGGGTCGCCGCCGGCCGGGAGACGACGAGCTCGGCGGCGACCCGCAGCGCCAGCGGCAGCCGCGCGCACAGCTGCGCGACGGTGACGGCGGCGGCCGGCTCGGCCTCGGCCCGGGCACCCACCAGCCGGCGCAGCAACGCCCCCGCCTCGACGACCGTCAGCAGCCCCAGGTCGATGCGGTGCGCGCCGTGTACGGCCACCAGCCCGGCCAGCTGGTCGCGGCTGGTCACCAGCACGGTGCACGACGCGGTGCCGGGCAGCAACGGCCGGACGTGCTCGGCCGAGGCGGCGTTGTCCAGCACGAGCAGCATCCGCCGGTCGGCGACCTGGCTGCGCAGCCGGGCGGCGCCCTCGTCGACGTCGGCGGGGACCTCCGCGCCGGGGACGCCGACGGCGCGCAGCAGCCGGCGCAGCGCGTCGGCGGTGGTCATCGGCTCGTCGGGATCGTAGCCGCGCAGGTTCAGGTACACCTGACCGTCGGGGTACCGGTCGCGGACCCGGTGCGCCCACCGCACGGCGAGCGCGGTCTTGCCGACGCCGGCCGTGCCGCAGATCGCGACGATGATCGCGGCGGTCGGCTGTCCGGCGGTGCCGGTCGCGGCGATGCGGTCCAGTTCGGCCAGCTCCGCGGCCCGGCCGGCGAACCCGGGCACGTCCGGGGGCAGCTGCGCCGGCACGACCGGGGCACCCGGGTGGACGCCGCCCGGCGCCGCGGCCTCCCGGCGCAGCGCCCGCCGGTGGGCGTCGCGCAGGTGGGGGCCGGGTTCGACGCCGAGGTCCTCGACGAGCCGGTGGCGGATCTCGGCGTACGCGGCGAGCGCGGCCGCCTGCAGGTCGCTGCCGGCGAGCGCGGTGATGAGCCGGGCGTGCAGCGGCTCGTGCAACGGCTCGGCCGCCGCGAGGTCCCGCAGCACCGGCAGGGACCGGCCGGGCTGCCCGGCCGCCTCCGCCAGGTCGGCGAAGCGCAGCGCTGCCGTGACCCGTTCCTGCGCCACGGCGGTGACCAGCGGGTGGTGCCGCAGCTGCGGCACGTCGGCGAGCGGGTGTCCCCGCCACATCGACAGCGCCCGCTCCAGCAGGTCGAGGGCGCCGGCCGGGGACGCGGTGCGGGCCTGTTCGACGCGGTGCCGGAAGCCGGCCAGGTCGAGCCGGTCCTCGCCGAGGTGCAGCCGGTAGCCGGCCGGTGTCCAGCTGATCGCCGGGCCTGAGCCGCCGGGGCCGAGGCCGGCGCGCAGGCGCGACACGTAGGTCTGCACCGCGTGCGCCGGCGCGCTGGGCGGCTCGGTGTCCCACAGCAGGTCCACCAGCTCCGGCAGTGGCACGGCCGCGCCGCCGGCCAGGGCGAGCCGGCCGAGTAGGAGCCGCTGCCGCCGTGAGCCCAGCGCCACCGGCCGGGCTCCACGGTGGACGGTCAGCGGCCCGAGGACCGCCACCCGGGCCGGCTCCGCGGCCTCGGGTGCCGCCGGCGCCGGATCCGGTGCGGCCGGCCGGGCCGGGGACTCGTCCGCCGCCGCCAGCCGCAGCGCCGCGGCCCGCGCGCCGGTCAGGCCGAGCCCGGCGATCAGCCCTTCCGCCGACGCGGGCTGCGGCCGGCGGGTCCGGCCCTGCTCCAGGTCGCGCAGCGCGGCGAGGCTCATCCCGGCCCGCTCGGCCAGCTGCCGCTGGCTGAGCCCCGCCTCCCGCCGCGCCGCGCGCAGCGACCTTCCCAGTCCGGCGTCGCCGCTGCCCATCGCCCGCCCCCGTCGCATCGATGCGCCCCGAACCCTAGTCGTTGCGGTGGGTCCCGGGTGGACCCGGCCGCTCAGGGCGCCGGTTCGGCGCCGGCGAGGTGGGCGCCCAGGGCCGCGGCGAGCTCGTCGCGGCGCTGGTCGCCGACCCGCTGGTCCTCGGGCACGCCGAGGTGGCCGAAGATCCGCGGGCCGATCCGGTCGGCGGGCAGGTCGGCCGGGCGCGGGATCACGTGGAAGTGCACGTGGGCGAAGCCTTCCTTCTCGGCGAACTGCACGACGTAGGTCTTCGGGCAGCCGGTCACCGCCCGCAGCGCCCGGGACAGCCGCACCTGCCAGGTGCCGAGCGTGGCCGCCTCGGCGTCGGTCAGCTCGGCGATCGACGTGACGTGGCGGCGGGGCACGAGCACGAGCCAGCCGGGCAGCGCCGTGTCGAAGCAGTGCGCGACCCGCCAGTGCTCGTCGGCGGCGACGCGTTCCGCCGCCGGCAGTTGGGCGAGGTCGCGGTTCATGCGGCACGAGAAGCACTCCATCCACGGAGGTTAGCGGCCGGCCCGCTGCGGTCAGGCTCTGCCCGCGGTCGCCGCGGCCGGCCGGGCGGGTCCCGGCGGGCAGAACCCGGCGACGAGGTCGGCGAGCGCCGCCGGCGCCGTGAGCGGGTACAGGTGGTCGCCGTCGACGGTGACGACGGTGGCGCCGGGGACGAGCCCGGCGAGCCGGGCGATGAGCCGGTGGAACGGCGCCGGGCTCGCGCCGCCCTGGATGAACAGCACCGGCAGGCGCAGCCGGGTCACGCCGGGCACGTCGAGGGTGTACGCGTTGATCGCCGGGATCTCGTCGCTGAACAGGTATCCGCTGCGCTCCTGCGCGCGCCGCACCGCCGCCGCGCCGAGGGCACGGGTCATGACCTCGCGGTACGCGGGACCGCACACGCCGGTCATGAACAGGTCGTACGCGTCCGGCACGGCGCCGCGGGCGGCCGCGGCCAGGGCGCCGCCGAGGGCGGGGCCGAGCATGGCGCGGAGGGTCTCGTGGTCCTCGGGCGCGGCCAGGGTCTCGATCAGCGGGGGTTCGCTGAGCAGGAGGGTGCGGACCAGCCCGGGGTCGTCGAGGGCGAGCTGCAGCGCGATGGTGCTGCCCGAGGAGTGGGCGAGCACGTGTGCGGGTGCGGCGTCGAGGTGGCGCAGCAGCGCGGCGGCGTGCCGGGCGTGGTCCGCGATCCGCAGGCCGGCCGGTGCGGGTGCACCGGTGTAGCCGGCGCGGACCATGCGGATCACGCGGTATCCGCGCAGCGCCGGCTCGGCGGCCAGGGGCGTGAACCAGTCCGCGGACCCGCTGGCGTGGATCAGCAGCAGGGGCGCGCCGTCGCCGCCGGAGTCGGTGTAGGTGATCTCGGCGCCGTCGATGGTCCAGGTGGTGAGTGTCATGATCGTTGCTCCTCTGGTCAGGCGGTCTCGTCGGCGTACAGGCGGATCTCGATGCCGTCGGGGTCGTGCAGCCCGACGAGGACGGCGCCGCCCCGGTGACCGGTCACGACGCCGCCGTGGGCCTGGCCGAGCTCGTCGAGCCGGTGCCGCCACGCCTGGACGGCGTCCCTGGTGGGCACGGCGAGCGCGATCGGGTCGAAGCCGGCGAGCGCCGCGGCCCGTGGCGGGTCGTGGCGCAGCGCCAGCCGGATCCCGCCGGCGGCGAGGGCGAGCCCTTTGACGACGCCTTCCTCGACGAACTCGATCTCGACGTGCAGGCCGAGGACGGTCGTGTACCAGGCGCGGCTGCGGTCCAGGTCCGAGACGGGCAGCTTGACGTGGTGAAAACCGGACAGGTCGGGCATCGCGCCTATCCTTTCGCTAGAAGCGCCTCTAGTAATTGACTAGGGTAGCCTCTAGCGAATGACGGATGCTGTCAAGCGCGTGAAGAAACCCGACAGTGCCCCGGGGCCGGCCCGCGGCACGAAGCGGGCCGAGCAGGCGCGCGCCACCCGCCGGCGCATCGTCGCCGCGGCCACCGAGCAGTTCGTCGCGCACGGCTACGGCGCGGCACTGCTGGACCAGGTCGCCGAGCGGGCCGGCGTCGCGATCCAGACGGTGTACTTCCACTTCGGCAACAAGCGCACCCTGCTCAAGGAGGCCCTCGACGTCGCCGCCACCGGCGACGACGAGCCGGTCCCGGTGCTGGAGCGGCCGTGGGTGGCGCAGCTGCGGCAGGAGCCCGACCCGCGGCGCGTCATCGCCCTGTGGGTCGCCCACGGCCGCACCATCGTGCAGCGCGTCGCCCCGCTGATGCGGGTCGTGCGCGGCGCCACCGGCACCGACCCCGAGCTGGCCGCCCAGTGGGACACCAACCAGCAGCAGACCCGCACCGCGTACGCGATGCTCGTGCAGCTGCTCGCCGAGCGCGGCGCGCTCAACCCGGCACTCACCGCCGAGCAGGCCCGCGACGTCGCCTTCGTCATCGGCAACGTGGAGAGCTACCTGCAGTTCAGCGACGTCTGCGGCTGGACCCTCGACGAGTGGCAGGACCGCACGACGACCGTCCTGACCGCGACCCTGCTGCCGCCCGGCCGGTGACGGCTACCCGGTGACGGCTACTCCTGCGCGAGGAGCTGGGCAGTGGGCAGCCGGTGCAGCATGGCGATCGGCACCGACATGGCCAGGGTCGACACCACCACACCGGCCGCGAACGCGGCCACCGCGCACCACACCAGCGGCGCGGTGACGGCACCGGCGAAGACGGCGGCGGCGCCGAGCCCGAGGGCGGCGCCGGCGGTCCCACCGAAGGCGCCCATGGTGACCGCCTCGGTGCCGACCATGCGGCGCAGCGTCGCGTCGGGCCAGCCGGTCGCGCCGAGCAGGGCCAGCTCCGTCGCGCGTTCGGAGATGTTCAGGTACAGCACGTCGCTGACCGAGGCGATGCCCAGCACGATCGTGACGATGACGGCGAGGTAGTCCACGGTGCGCGCCTGCACCGCGACGGCCTCGCCGAGCAGGGTGCCCACGACGGCGCCGCGGAACGCGAACGTGATGGCCAGCAGCATGGTCAGCGCGGCGACGCCGATGGCGAGGCTCGCCGCGCCGAGCGCGGTGCGGCCGGGCGTCCGGGCCAGGTTCGCCAAGGCGAGCCCGGGCACCCGGCGCGGGGTCCGCCGGCGGGCCGACGGCGCCGACACGGCGGGACGCACGGCGACGGCCGGGTCGGCGCGGGCCGCCCGCCAGGCGGGCCAGATCCCGGCCGCGACGGACAGCAGCACGGCGACCGGCACCGCGAGCAGCGCGTGCAGCCAGCCGATGTCCAGCCCGAAGGCGAAGGCTATCGGCACCGCCAGGACCGTGCCGGCCACACCGGCGGCCAGGCCGACGCCGACGACCTCGGTGAGCAGCAGCCGCAGCAGCTGCCGCCGGCTCCAGCCGAGGCAGGCCAGCACGCCCAGGTCGGCGCGGCGGGAGCGGGTGGCGGCGTTGGTGGCGTTGAGCACGGCGAGCGCGCACACGGCCAGGACCAGCCCGGACAGCAGGGCGCTCTTGCGGTCGGCGGCGCGCACCAGCACCGCCGCGACGCCCTTCTTCACCCACGGCTCGTCGACGGCCAGGTCGGGCCGGCCGAAGCGGCCCGCCGGGTAGTGCACGGTGACGCCCGTCGGCGACGAGCCGAGGGTGATGTCGACCTGCAGGCCGGTGCGCTCGGCGATGCGTTCGGCGACGAGCCGGACCCGTTCCCGGGAGGCGGCGTCGGTGCCGATGTCGCCCGCCAGCCGCACGCGCACCATGCTGATCGGTGCGGCCCGGTTGAGCTGGTACTCGGGGTAGCCGGGCTCGGTGCCGTAGCCGTCGGGGCCGAAGATGGCCGGCAGCGCGCCCATCGTGGTGAGCATGAGCGGCGGCTGGCTGAGCAGCCCGCTGACGTTGGCGTTGGGCTCCAGGCGCCGGCCGCCCAGCGCGCGGCGGGACGCGTCGTCGGCGCCTTCGGCACCGGGGTTGAAGTACGTGTCCATCGGCACCGCGGACAGGGCGCTGCCGAGCTGGATGCGTTTCGGGTCGAACGTGCCGACGGCGTCGATCGTGACGTCGGGCATGACGATGTCGCCCACGCCGACGTCGTGCTCGGCGACGATGTTCGGGTGGGCGGCGACGCCCCCGCGCACCCCGGTGTCGGCGAACTCCATCGGCACCGGGTGGCCGGAGTCGCCGGAGTCGGCGCCCTGGCCCCAGATCTTCAGGTCGTACGGGACCTGGCGGGTGCGCAGGCCGTCGCCGTCGGGGTCGGTCGCGGCGGGGCCGACGGTCCAGAACCGGTCCAGCCACACGGTGTTGGACACCGCCATGTCCTCGGCGCCGTGCTGCAGGGGGTGCCGCATCCGGTCGACGAGGTCGCGGTAGGGTCCGTCGATGGTCACGGTCCGGGTCTGCACCGACCGGCCGGGCCGGCCGAGCAGGGCGGCGCGCAGCGCCTGGTTGTCGGTGCCGGTGCGGACCAGCTGCACCGCGTCGCCGCCCATGCGCTGGACGTCCAGCTCCAGCCGGGCGTCGATCTGCGGGCTGTCGGCGACGAGGATCGGCAGCGCCGAGTACGGGTACGGCATGCCGTCGAGCCGTCGCTGCGGCGGTACCTCGCCGGGGGTGAAGTAGCGGCCGGACGTGACGGCCTTGTCCAGCCCGGCGAGCGCCGCCTCCGCCTGCGGGTCGACGGCGGCCATCAGGAACGGCACCGACCACGCGAGGGTCACCGCCGGAACGGCCGGCCGGCCCAGCTCGTCGGCGGATCCGGGGCCGCCGACGCAGGTCAGCGAGGAGCGCCCCTGCGGGTCGGTCGGGTCGATCCAGTCCCGCTGGCCGATGGACGGCACGTACGGGCAGATCCGGGTCCGGCCGCCGTCCGGGTCGAGCTCCTCCGGCGGCGGCGCGCCCTCGCCGCTGCGCCATTCCGACAACGGCTTCTGGTAGAGCACGTTGCGGGTGGCGTACAGGTACGCCGCCCCGTCGGGGATGCGGGACAGGCCGGCGTCGGTGACCCAGGTCGGCTGGACGCGCAGCACCTGCCGCTGCGCGGCCGGGTCGAGGTCGCCGGCGAGGTCGACCCTCACCGGGACGGTCCGCATGATGTAGCCGATGACCGCGACCGGCGCGGCCACGGCCACGTCGCGAATGCCCTGGATCTCCCGCCATTGATCGACGGTGATACCGCCGCGCATTCCGGCGAGCTGCCCGGACTGCACCAGGTTGCGTTGCCGCTCCAGTTCCAGGGCGCTGCCGCCGGGGCGGATCAGGATGTCGTACGCGGGGCGGAAATTGGCCTGCACGGTGCCGACCGCGTCCAGCCGGGCGGTGACGGCCGCGGCGGTGAGCACGGTGAACCCGACGACCGCCACGGTGATCATCGACAGCAACGCCAGTGACCGGCGGGCCTGCCGGCGCCAGTGCGCGACGGCCATGCCCAGCACGGTGTGCGGCGTCGATCGAGACATGCGGCTCCCCCGGTTGCGCGGCCGATCCACGAGCCTTCGCATGTTATCGCTCACACCTACCCAGTCAAGCCCGACAACATCAACGATCATGCGATAACGAAAAACGATCGTATTGACATCCAACGAACGCTCGTGTTGCATGTCGCTCACTGAGTGAGCGCTAACATCAAGCAGTCGTGACCGCAGTGGCCGGCCTGACGCCGGCCACTGCGGTGATGGGAGCAGGGCAATGCCACGGGGGAAATGGCGGCCCACCGGCGTGGCCGGATGCCGCCGGTCACCGGTCCGCGGTCCGGAGATCAGCGACGACCACACCGACGACGTGCCGCAGGGGCAGCAGGCCCCAGGCGCGCGAGTCGACGCTGTGCGGGCTGTCGCCGAGCACCACCATCGAGCCCGCCGGGACCAGGGCGGCCGCGCGGGGTGCCGGTGCCGCCGCTTCGAGCGGCTCGGGCACCTCGGTGCCGGCGGGCCGGTCGAGGGCCGGGAGCACGGCGTCGGGCACGGCGTCGCCGGGCAGCGCGACCAGCCGCTTGACCAGGTACGGGTTGCGGTGCACCGCCGCCGCGGCGGCCGCACCGGCCAGCGCCGCCTGCCGCAGCACGACCACCGCCCCGACGACCGGCCGGCGCCGGCGGCTCACCAGCAGCCGGTCCCCGTCCCGGTACGTCGGCTCCATGCTCGCGCCGGCCACCGTCACGATCAGCAGCGACCGGCGCACTGCCAGCACCACGGCCAGCCCACACACTCCGGCGGCGATCACCACGTACAGCCACATCTGCGACATTCGTGGAGTATGCGATTATTCGCCGCATACGGTCAACGGAGCGGGCCGCCGTGCTGTTCCTGCTGATCCTCATCCCGCTCGGCACCCTCGCGACCTCCGCGGCCGCGAAGCTGCGCGGGCGGGCCGCGTTCACCGGGTTCGCCACGGCCACCGCCACGCTCGGGCGCCTGCCGCGCCGCCTCGCCACCCCGGCCGCCATTGCCGTGCTGGCCACCGAGACGGCGCTGGCCGCCGCCCTCGCCGGCGCCGTCGCCGCACCCGGGCCGCTCGCGCTGCCCGCGCTGACCGCGACCACGGCCCTGTTCGGCGCCTTCACCACCGTCCTGGCCGTCGCCCGCCGCGCCGGCACCGCCGGGTCCTGCCACTGCTTCGGGCCGTCGAAGGAGCCCGTCGCGGCCCGGCACGTCGCCAGGGCCGCGGCCCTCGCCGGGCTCGCCGCCGCCGGTACCGTCGCCGCCGCCGTCGCGCCACGGGCCCTCGACCCCGCCGGTCAGCCCCCGGCGGTCCTGTTCCTCAACGCCTGCACCGCACTGGCCGCCGTCGCCGTCGCCGCCGGCCTGGACACCCTCGCCTGGCTGCTCCGGCGCCCCGGCACACCGCCGTCACCCTGGAGGAATCCGTGACCCTGCTGTACGCCGTCACCGCGGTGCTCACGGTGGCCGTCGCCGCCGACCTGCTCGTCAGCGGCGCCGTGCTGCGCCGCCTGCGCGACCTCGAGGCCCGCCTCGACCGCGACGCCGCCCCCGTCGGGCTGCCGCTCGGCGCGCCCCTGCCGGCCGCCGCGCTGCGGCACCACCCCGACCTCGCCACCACCCCGTTGCTCCTCGGGTTCTTCTCCACCACCTGCCGGTACTGCCCCGACCAGGCGGCACTGCTCGCCGAGCGGGCCGCCGCGTACACCGGCGCCGGCATCCGCGTCGTCAGCGTCGTGGTGACCGCGCCCGGCGACGACACCACCGCCCTGACCCGCGTGCTCGGCGCCGCCGGACCGGTCATCGTCGAGACCGGCCCGGGCGAGCTCATGACCGCGTTCAGCACGTTCGGCACGCCGACGTTCCTGCACTTCGACGCCGCCGGGACGCTGACCGCCCGCGGGGTCACCGTCGACGACGTCCCGCTGCCCGTCCGGTCATGACCGTGGACGACGAGATCGGCACCGCCGGGCGGCTGCGGCTGCTCGCCGCGGCCACCGCCCTCTACCTGCGGGCCGCTCCGGCCGCCGCGGTCCTGCGCGGCGTGCTCACCGTCGCCGGCGGCATCGCACCGGTCGCCATCGCCTGGTGTACCAAGGTGCTCCTCGACCGGCTCGCGCACGGCGACGGCGGCACCCCGCTGTGGCCCGTCGCCGGCATCGCCGGGGTCGCCACCGGCTGGGCCGTCGCCAACCACGCCGGCCGGTACCTCGAACAGGAGATCGCCCGCCGGGTCACGCTGCGCACCCAGCTGGAGCTGTTCACCGCCGTGTCCCGCCCGCCCGGCCTCGCCGAGCTGGAGAGCCCGGCGTTCCACGACCGGCTGCAGCTCGCCCGCCAGGCCAGCCAGATGGCCCCGGCACAGCTCACCGGCGCCGTGCTGTCGATCGCGCAGACCACCGTCACCACCGTCGGGTTCACCGCCACCCTCGCCGCCGGCTCACCCCTCGTCGCCGGGCTCGTGCTGCTGTCCACCGTGCCGGCGCTGCTCGCCCAGCTGCGGCTCGGCCGGCACCGCAGCCGCACCCTCGTGCGCATCACCCCCGGCCTGCGCCGGCAGGTGTTCTACGCCGAGCTGCTGCTGGACATGCGCGCCGCCAAGGAGATCCGGCTCTTCGGCCTCGCCGGGTTCTTCCGCGACCGGATGCTCACCGAGCTGCGCGGCGCGCAGGCCGCCGAGCGCGACACCGACCGGCTGGCACTGCGCGTCGACGGGCTCCTGGCCGTCCTCGCCGGCGCCGTGTCCGTCGCCGCGCTCGCCGTCCTCACCACCCGCGTCTGCGCCGGTGACGGCACCGTCGGCGACCTGTCGGTCCTCGTCGCCGCCCTCGCCGCGCTGCAGGGCACCCTCGCCGGCGTGGTCGCCGAGCTCGCCGCCGCCGGGGAGAGCCTGTCACTGTTCCGCCACTACACGGCCGTGACCGCCGCACCGCCCGCCGCGCCCGCACCGGCCGCCGCACCACCCGCGACCGGGGCACCGGTCATCGAGTTCCGCGACGTGTGGTTCCGGTACAGCCCGGCGCACGCGTGGATCCTGCGCGGCGTGTCCTTCACCGTCCCGGCCGGGCACTCCCTCGCGCTCGTCGGGGACAACGGCGCCGGAAAGTCCACAGTGGTCAAACTGCTGTGCGGGTTCTACCCGCCGACCCGCGGCACGATCCTCTGGGACGGCACGGACATCGGCACCGTCGACCCGGCGGCCCTGCGCGCCAGGATGAGCGCCGTGTTCCAGGACTGCATGGCGTACGAGTTCAGCGCCGCCGACAACATCGCCCTCGGCGACCTCACCGCCCTCGGCGACGACCGGCGGCTGCGCGCCGCGGCCACCGAGGCCGGCATCGACGAGGCCCTCGACCGCCTCCCCCGCGGCTTCGCCACCCCACTGACCCGCACGTTCAACGACCCCGGCGACACCGACGACGGGGTGGCGCTGTCCGGCGGCCAGTGGCAGCGGCTCGCCCTGGCCCGCGCCGCCCTGCGCGACCGGGCCGAGCTGCTCATCCTCGACGAGCCGTCGTCCGGCCTCGACGTGTACGCCGAACACGAGATCCACCGCCGGCTCACCGCGCTGCGGGGCAGGCGCACCTGCCTGCTCATCTCGCACCGGCTCAACGCGGTCCGCGACGCCGACGCGATCGCCGTGCTCAACGGCGGCGTCATCGCCGAGCACGGCACGCACGCCATGCTGATGCGCGCCGACGGCACGTACGCGGACATGTTCCGGCTCCAGGCCGGCGGCTACCAGATGGAGCCCGTGCAGTGATCCACGTCGGGCTCCTCGGCCCGCTGGAGCTGCGCGTCGACGGCCGCGCCGCGGCGGTCGGCGGGCCCGGCCGGCGCGCCCTCATCGCCGCCCTCGCCCTGGAACGCGGCGCCGTCGTCGCCGTGCCCCGGCTCGTCGACGTCATCTGGGACGACGACCCGCCGGTCACCGCGGTCACGAAGGTCCAGGGCCACATCTGCGCGCTGCGCCGCGAGCTGGGCCGCGCCGGCGCCGCCGCGCTGCAGACCCGCGCCCCCGGGTACCGGCTGGACGCCGCCGCCGTCACCACCGACCTCGACGCCTTCACCACCCTCACCGCCGGCGCCGCCCGCCTGACCGGCGCACCGCACGCGGCCCACCGCGCCGAGCTGCTGCTGCGCGCCCTCGCCCTGTGGCGCGGCCCGGCCTGCGGCGACATCCCCGCCCCGGCGATCCAGACCGCCGCCGCCGGGCTGGAGGAGCGCCGCATGAGCGCCCAGGAGGACCTCGCCGAGGCGATGCTCGCCCTGCACCGCTACGACGAGGCCGTCGACGTCACCGAGGCGCTCGTGCTGCGCCAGCCGTTGCGGGAGCGGGCCTGGGAGTACCTCATGCGCGGGCACCTCGGCCGGGGTCGTACCGCCGCCGCGCTGGCCGCCTACGGCCAGGTGCGCCGCATCCTCGCCGACGAGCTCGGCATCCCGCCCGGGCACCGCATCCGCGCCCTCGCCGGCTCGATCGGCGGCCGACCGTTAGCGGAACGTTAGTGGCCCGGGTGACCGTGTCAGCGGTCCACAGGGTGTCGGACCACCGAAGGGAGTGCGCGATCGTGACCAGAACCCTCAACCGTCTCGGTGACCGGATGCTCTCCGCGCTGCTGCCCACCGCCAAGGCCTCGGCATGCGTGGGTGACTCGGCCGGCTACTGCGTGTACCGGTACACCGGCTGCGGCGGCAGCCAGTGTTACCAGTACTACCAGTGTGGTGCTTACTGCCGCGTCTACCAGGGTGGTGTCGGCGGCCAGCTGATCAACAGCTGGAAGGGCTGCTGCTGAGGCAGCGGATCACGACCCGGCCGGCATCCACATCGATGCCGGCCGGCCTGCCGCGCGGGTTGGACCGGGGCCCGTCCCGGCACCGCGCCGAGACGGTGCTCATCGGTGGTTCAGCCGACGCCGACGTGCTGGTGGTCGGGGGCGATGACGGCCACGACGCGTTCCTCGCCGCGTGGGTACGGCTGGTCGGTGTACTTGGCGACGAGCCGGTCGATGACGTCCCACGCCGCGTCGCCGGTGAGCCAGTCGATGACCCGGCCGCGGATGACGACGGGGGTGAAGGGGTTGTCGGCCGGGGCGATGGACAGCGCGAGGCGTGGGTCGCGGCGCAGGTTGCGGGCTTTGCGGGTGCCGGGGCCGGTGAAGATGACGGCGTGGTCGCCGTGGGTGCCGACGTAGACGGGGATGGCGTGCGGGGCGCCGTCGGGCAGGACGGTGGCGAGGTGGGCGATCGGGGCGCCGTCCAGGACGCGGCGGACGTCTGGGTCGAGCATGGCGGGCTCCTTCAGCAAGGGGTTGGTGACGCTTCCGAGTTCCTTCAAGAGACTCCGTGACCGTACCACCGAGAGTTCCCTGAAGGAACCCAGACTGCTAGATTGGCCGCATGCAGCGCACGAACTTCGGCGAGATGGCCTGCTCGATCGCCCGGACGCTCGACGTCGTCGGCGAGCCGTGGTCACCGCTGATCCTGCGGGACGTGCACGTCGGGCTGACCCGGTTCGAGCAGCTCCAGGCCGACCTCGGCATCTCCCGCAAGGTGCTCACCGAGCGGTTGCACCACCTGGTCGAGCACGGGGTGCTGGAGCGGCGCCCCTATGACCGCCGGCCCCGGTTCGAGTACGTGCTGACCGAGAAGGGCACCGAGCTGTTCGACCTGCTGATGGTGATGGTCGGCTGGGGCGACAGGTGGCTGGCGGGTCCGGCCGGCCCGCCGGTGCTGTACCGCCATCACGCGTGCGGTCAGATCAGCCATGTGGAGCTGCGGTGCGCGCACTGCGGCCGGCCGATGCACGGCGGCGACGTCGACCTGCTGCCCGGCCCGGGCGCCGCCGCGGCCTGACAACGGTCGACCCGCCGGGAGGGCAGTGCCTCCCGGCGGGTCCTGTGCTGCGGTTCGTCAGCCGTGGATCAGCACCAGCCGGTGGAGACCGGGGCGCTCTGGAAGGAGCCGGAGACCGCGACCACCGTCTTGCGGCAGTCCGAGCCGGAGGTCACCGTCGTGGCGGTCACCTCGGCGGTACCCGCCTGCGCCGGCACCGTGATCTCCCGGTTGACGTAGTAGGCGCGGTACAGTTGCCCCCAGCGCGGGTCGGTGTACGGCTCCCAGTACTGCCGGGTGATGGTGATCCGGAAGGACGTCTCCTCGACGGAGTTGTCCTTGAACCCGATCACCGTGGTGCCGTCGTCCGCCCAGGAGATGTTGCGCACGTTGCTCGGCGCCGCGAGGGTGCCGGTGTACGTCCGGCAGCCCAGCCGCGGGTTGCCCGGGTTCGGCGCGCCGGCCGGCACCACGCTGATCGCCCAGGCGCACACCTCGTGGGTGCCGAGCCCGGCCGGGACGGTGGCATCGAAGCCGCGGTACGCCCCGTAGGCCGGGTACGCGTCGGCGACGTCCTGGCGGTAGGTGTTGGCGGTGATGGTCTGCTTCCAGGCGCCGTCGATGTAGATGTCGACGATCAGCGGCGCGGCGCCGCTGTCCTGGTCGATGCCCCAGCCGGTGACCCGCACGGCGCCGCCGATGTAGGTGACGGTGTCGAGGGTGCCGTGGACCGGGGTGTCCTGCGGGGCCGGCGGCGGGTCGTCCTCGCCGCCGTCGCCGCACGCCGGGGGCGGCACGGGCCGGTCGCACATCGCCTCGGCGTGGGCCGGGCCCGAGGGGATGACCACGGCGCTGAGCAGGCCGGCCAGCGCGACCGCGCCGAGCCGGAGAAGGTGTCGTCTCACGTCGTTTTCTCCTTTGCCTCACGTCGCCCGTAGCGGCGACGGAAGGAATGTAGGAATGGCGCGCGGCCGCCGCCACAATGCGCCGCGGACCGTGGCACGAAATCGGGAGTGCATCCGCGAGCCCGCATTCTCTTCCCGGTTCCCGGGACACCTGCCGGGACACAATTCGGGACTCCTGTCCCTGTTCACCTGGGTCTTTGTGCTGCTGTACTGCACCGGGACCGCCTCGACCGCGCGCCATACCCGCCGGTCAGCTTGCTTATAGGAATTGCCGTTCGTCGATTGCGAAGTTCCGCGAAGACGCATTGCGGGCCGGCCTCGTCGACCGCCGCTGGTACCCGGACGTCTGGGACGTGCCGGGTGGCCATGTCGAGGAGGGGGAGGCTCCACAGGAGAGCCTCGTCCGCGAGCTTCGCGAGGAGCTGGCGATCACCGTACCGGCGCCGCCCGGGCCGCCGCTGCACGAGCTGCGGACCGCGGCGTTCGACATGCAGATCTGGCTGGTCGAGCGGTGGACCGGCACACCCGTCAACGCCGCGCCGGAGGAGCACGACGCCGTGGCGTGGTTCGGGAAGGCCGATCTGGGCGACCTGCGCCTCGCCCACGAGTCGCTCCTGTCGATGCTCACGGCCGTGCTCACCGGGTGACGCCGGGCACCTGCGCCGGGACCGCCGTGGCGCGGGACACACCCCAGATTGTTGAAGTTTCAAACTCGGCGACCGATGCTAGTTCGTGAAAGTTCAACAATCTTGGGGGTCGGCATGACGGTCTCGATCGGTGCGGCGACCGGACTCAACGCGCCGCCGGCGCAGATCCGCACGCGGGTGACGGTGCCGCTGCGGTTCCCGGACGGCTACGCCACGACCGCGGACGTGTTCACCTTCACCGGCCTCGTCGACGGTCTGGAGCACCTCGCGCTCGGCCTCGGCGACTGGCGGGCGGCGGTCACCGCCGCGCGCACCACCGACGGGCCCGGCCCGCTGGTGCGCCCGCACAGCGAGTGCCTCACCGGCGACGTGTTCGGCTCGCAGCGCTGCGACTGCGGTCCGCAGCTGCGCGAGGCCGTCGAGCGGATCGCCGAGGTCGGCGGGTTCCTGCTGTACCTGCGCCAGGAGGGCCGCGGCATCGGCCTGTACGCCAAGCTCGACGCCTACGCGCTGCAGGACACCGGCCTGGACACGTACGAGGCGAACGTCGCGCTCGGGCGCGGCGAGGACGAGCGGGACTACACCGCGGCGGCGCAGATGCTGCGGGCACTGGATGTCGACCGGATCCGCCTGCTGAGCAACAACCCGGACAAGGCGGTGCAGCTCGACGCGCTCGGCGTCCAGGTCACCGACCGGATCCGGACCGGGGTGCACCTGTCCGAGGCCAACGCCCGCTACCTGTCGGCGAAGGTCATCCACACCCACCACACCATCGCCCTGCCGGGAGTCGCCGCATGACCACCATCACGATCCTGCAGGAGCATGTCGATAAGGCCGCGGCCACGTCGGTACCGCTGCATCCGCTGCTGGCCCGGCGGTGGAGCCCACGCGCCTTCGACCAGGCGCACGAGCTGACCCCGCAGCAGGTGACCGCGCTGCTGGAGGCGGCCCGGTGGGCGCCCAGCGCGTCGAACACCCAGCCGTGGCGCTTCGCCGTCACGCACCGCGGCAGCGCCGAGCACGCCGCGGTCCTCGACACCCTCACGGCCGGCAACCGGGCGTGGGCGCACGCGGCGTCCGCACTGATCGTGGTGGCCGCCGAGACGGTCACCGGGGACGGCACGGCCCGGCCGTGGGCGGTCTACGACGCCGGGCAGGCGGTGGCGCACCTGTCGGTGCAGGCCGAGCACGAGGGCCTGGTCGTGCACCAGATGGGCGGCTTCGACCGGGACCGGGTCGCCGCGCTGCTCGGTGCCGCGCGGGTGACGCCGCTGGTGGTCGTGGCGGTGGGCCGCCGCGACGGGGCGTTCCGGCTGGACCCGCCGCTCGCCGGTCGGGAGCTCGCCGCCCGCGACCGGCTGCCGGTCGAACACCTGCTGCTGCCGGTCCGCCCCGCGGCCTGACCGCCTCAGCACCGTCGTCATGTCGGGAGGAGGATGGACTGGTGACCGACGACCGACCCGCCGCCGAGCCACGCTGGCTGACCAGCACCGAGCTCGACACGTGGATGAACCTCGTGCAGGTGCTCATGCTGCTGCCGACCGCCCTGGACCGGCAGCTGCGCGAGGAGGCCGGCATCCCGCACGCGTACTACCAGATCCTGGCCACGCTCAGCGACGAGCCGGACCACGCCATGCGGATGACGAGCCTCGCGCGGCTCGTCGGCACCACCACGACCCGGCTCTCGCACGCCGTCACCAGCCTCGAGGAGCGCGGCTGGGTGCGGCGCCGCGCCTGCGCCACCGACAAGCGGGGGCAGATCGCGGCGCTCACCGACGCCGGCATGGACGTGCTGCGCGCCGCCGCGCCCGGCCACGTCGCGGAGGTCCGCCGGCGCATCTTCGAGCACCTGACCCAGGACGACGTCACCCGGCTGCGCGACATCACCGCCAAGATCGTGCCCGCCCTCAACGACCGCTGAACCGCCGCCGCTGCCATACCCTTCGGCAGATGGAGTCCTCCGCATCCGACGAGCTCGCCGCGCGGCGGGCCCGCACGCTGGACGCCGCGCGCCCCGACGCGGTCGCCGCCCGCCACGCCCGGGGTGGGCGCACGGCCCGCGAGAACGTCGCCGATCTCGTCGACGACGGTTCGTTCGTCGAGTACGGCGCGTTCGCCGTCGCCGCGCAGGAGCGGCGCCGACCGCTCGACGAGCTCATCGACCGCACCCCGGCCGACGGCCTGGTCGCCGGGACGGCCACGGTCGGCGGCGCGGCGTGCGCGGTCCTCGCGTACGACGCGACGGTGCTCGCCGGGACCCAGGGCCTGCGCGGGCATCAGAAGACCGACCGACTGCTGCGGCTCGTCGAGCGGCTCCGGCTGCCGGTGGTGTACTTCGCCGAGGGCGGCGGCGGGCGGCCGGGCGACACCGACCACCCGGTGGTGTCCGCGCTCGACGTGCGGACGTTCGCGTTGTGGGCCCGGCTGTCCGGGGTGGTCCCGCGGATCGCGGTCGTCGCCGGGCGCTGCTTCGCCGGCAACGCCGTGATCGCTGGGTCGTCGGATCTCATCGTCGCCACCGCGAACGCGAACCTCGGCATGGCCGGACCCGCGATGATCGCCGGCGGCGGCATGGGCCGGTTCACGCCGGAGGAGATCGGCCCGATCGACGTGCAGACCCGCAACGGCGTCGTGGACGTCGCGGTGCGCGACGAGGCCGAGGCGGTCGCCGTCGCCAGGACGCTGCTCGGCTACTTCCAGGGCACGGCGCCGCCCGGCACGGCGGCGGACCAGCAGGTGCTGCGCGGCATGGTGCCGGAGGGCGAGCGCCGCGCGTACGACGTGCGGCCGATCGTGGTCACCCTGGCCGACGCCGGCTCGGTGACGTTCCTGCGGGAGCGGTTCGCCCCGGAGCTGGTCACCGCGCTCGCGCGGATCGAGGGCCGCACCGTCGGCGTGATCGCCAACCAGACCATGCACGTGGCCGGCGCGATCACCAGCGACGGCGCCGACAAGGCGGCCCGGTTCCTGCAGCTGTGCGACGCGTACGGCTTCCCGGTCGTCTCCCTCGTCGACACGCCGGGCATGATGGTCGGCCCCGCCGCGGAGCAGACGGCGCTGGTGCGGCACTCCTCGCGCCTGCTCGTCGCCGGTGCCCGGCTGCGGGTGCCGCTGGTCGGGGTGGTCCTGCGCCGCGGGTACGGCCTCGGCGCCCAGGCGATGCTCGGCGGCAGCACGAAGGAGCCGGTGCTGACCGTCGCCTGGCCGGGCGCGCATCTCGGTCCGATGGGCCTGGAGGGGGCCGTGCGGCTCGGCCGGCGCAAGGAGCTCGACGCGATCGAGGACCCGGCCGAGCGGGAGCGCGCGGTGCGCCGGATGACCGAGGAGTACCGCGAGCACGCGAAGGCCCTCAACGCCGCCCGCCTGTTCGAGATCGACGACGTGATCGACCCGGCCGACACGCGGTCCGTGATCGGCCGGACCCTGGCCGCGGCGGACCGTGCGGAGCGGCCGGCCGGCGGCTGGCGGCCGGTCGACACGTGGTGAGCGGCCGGGGACGCGCCGCCGGACCGGCCGTGACCCGGCCCGACGACACGATCATCTGCTCCCGGGCATGGGGATGCCACGCCGCGTTGCCCCCCGAAGGTGCCGCACCGAGCCGCCTCTGGTGGTGCTAGCTCCCCCCACCCGAGGGTCCTGTCACTCCTGACCGGCCACCCCCGCCGAACGTGTAATCGAGACCTCGCACCGTCACGTTCCAGGGAGGAACCGCGATGTCCATGCACCGACTGGCCCGGCTGCCATCGGGTCGCCGCACCAAGTTCGCGATGCTCGCCCTGTGGGTCATCCTCGTGTCGGCGCTGACGCCGCTCGCGCTCAAGCTCACCGACGTGCAGGACAACGCCGCACTGAGCGCCCTGCCGGACACCGCCGAGGCGCACCGGGCCGCCGAGCGGGTGAAGGCCGCGTTCCCGACCTCCGACGCGCTCGTCGCGGTCGCCGTCTACGCGCGTGATACCGGCCTCACCGCCGCCGACGAGGCGAAGGTCGCCGCCGACCGGAGCGCGTTCGCCCGGTACGCCGCGGACGGCGCGGTCGCCGAGCCCGAGCGCAGCGCCGACGGCAAGGCCGTGCTGGTGGTGTTCCCGCTCGCCGGGACCGCCGAGGAGCAGTCCGCGGCCGGCGTCAAGGTCAAGGAGCTGCTCGCCGCGCGGGCGCCCGACGGGCTGCGGACCGCGCTCACCGGCACGGCCGGCGGCGACGCCGACCTCGCCGACGCGTTCGCCGGCATGGATGTGACGCTGCTGCTGGTCACCGTCGCCGCGGTCGCGTTGCTGCTGCTGCTCACCTACCGCAGCCCGGTGCTGTGGCTCATCCCGCTGCTCACCGCCGGGGTGGCCAGTCAGGTCGCCAGCGCCACGGTGTACCTGATCGTGCGGCACACCTCGCTCACGGTCGACCTGCAGAGCCAGAACATCATGACGATCCTGGTGGTCGGCGTCGGCGTCGACTACGCGCTGCTGCTGATCGCCCGGTACCGCGAGGAGCTGCGCCGCCACGAGGACCGCCACGCGGCGATGGCGGTCGCGCTGCGCCGGTCGCTGCCCGCGATCAGCGCGTCGGCGGCCACCGTGACGATCGGCCTGCTGTGCCTGCTCGCCGCGCGGCTGCCCGCCACCCACGGGCTCGGCCCGGTCGGCGCGATCGCGGTGGTGGCGACCCTGGTGTCGACGATGACGCTGCTGCCGGCGGTGCTCGTGCTGTGCGGGCGGTGGGTGTTCTGGCCGTTCGTGCCGCGGTTCTCCGCGCAGCTCACCGGCCACGACGTCGCCCGGGACCACGGCGTGTGGGCCCGCGTCGCGGCCTTCGTCGGCCGGTGGCCGCGGGCGATCTGGATCGGCACGGCGCTGGTGCTGGCCGGTCTCACCGCCGGCATCGGCAGCCTCGGCGTCGGCCTGCCCGGCAACGAGACCTACACCAAGGAGTACGGCTCGGTCACCGGCCAGCGCCTGATCGAGCAGCACTACCCCGGCGGTGTGGTCGCACCCGCCGTCGTCGTCGCCGCGGCCGGCAGCGCCGATCAGGTCGCCGCGGCCGCCCGGTCGGTCCCGGGCGTCGCCGAGGTCGGCGCCGCGCAGCCGTCCGCGGACCGGCGGTGGGTGCGCATGGAGGCGGTCCTCGCCGTCGACCCCGCCGGGCAGCGGGCCCTGGACATCGTCGAGCGGCTGCGCGGCGCCGTGCACGCCGTCCCCGGCGCGGCGGCGCTCGTCGGCGGCGACACCGCGTACGAGCTGGACAACCGCGTGACCACCGACCGCGACAACGTGGTGGTGATGCCGCTGATCCTGGCCGCGGTGCTGGTCGTGCTGGTGCTGCTGCTGCGCTCGTTGGTCGCGCCGCTGCTGCTGCTGGTCAGCGTGGTGGTGTCCTACGCGGCGGCGCTGGGCGCGGCGGGGCTGATCCTCGACGCGATCGGCCACCCGGACCTGTGGAGCCCGCTGCCGCTGCAGACCTTCCTGTTCATCACCGCGCTCGGCGTGGACTACACCATCTTCCTGATGACCCGGGCCCGTGAGGAGTCCGCCGAGCGCGGTACCCGCGCAGGTGTCCTGCACGCCCTCACCGTCACCGGCGGCGTGATCACCAGCGCCGGCGCGGTCCTCGCGGCGACGTTCACGGCGCTGACGGTCCTGCCGCTGACCCCTTCGGTGCAGACCGGCGTCATCGTGGCCGCCGGGGTGCTGATCGACACGTTCCTGGTGCGCAGCCTGCTGATCCCGGCGTTGAGCGTCCACCTCGGCCGGTTCACCTGGTGGCCGGGGCGCCTGGCGCGCCGGCCGGCGGCGGCGCCGGAGCCGGCCGCACCGGCGCTCGTCGGCTGAGCACCGCCCCGGTTCGATCACGGTCCCGCCCGCGCCACGCGCCGGGCGGGACCGTCCCGTTTCGCCGGACCGGCGAGAATGACGTAAGCGGATCGGGTGGCTGCGACGTATCCAGGGCGTGCGGCAATTGGAGTTCACCGAGTTCTACCGGTCCGACCGCGACCGGTGCCTCAGGGCGGTGCTCGCCGGCGTCGGCGACCGGCAGCTGGCCGAGGACCTGGTCGCCGAGGCGTTCACGCGGGCATGGATGTCCTGGTCCAAGGTCCGCCGGCATCCGGCGCCGCGGGCCTGGATCGTGCGGACCGCGCTGAACCTGCGGGTCTCGTGGTGGCGCCGGCGGCGGCGTGAGGTCGCCCTCGACGGCGAGCACGACACCGCGGACACCGCCGCCGGCGACGCGGCCGGCATCGCGGCCGGCTTCGACCCGGCGCTGCTGCGGGTGCTGCGCCGGCTGCCGCAACGGCAGCGGGAGGTGATCGCGTTCCGGGTCTTCCTCGACCTGGACACCGCGGCCACCGCCAAGGCACTCGGCATGGCCCCGGGCACCGTCACCGCCCACCTGTCCCGGGCGGTCGCGACGCTGCGCCGGCATCTCGTCACCCAGACCCTGGAGGATCCGTCATGAACGAACACGACACCGACGTCCTGGACACCCTGCGCGACGCGCTGGACGACGTCACCATGTCCACCCCGCTGGAGCAGATCGTGACGGTCGGCCGCTCCCGCCGGCAGCACCGCCGCCTGGTCACCGTGGCGGTGGGCAGCGTGGCCGTCACCGGTCTCGCCCTGGGCGTCGCGGCGCTGGCGAACCCGTCGGCCGCCCCGCCGTCCAGCACCGGCGCCGACGTGCACGTGCGGACCGTCGCCTACGCCGTCGACAAGCAGGCCGACGGCACCGTGCAGGTGACCTGGACGAAGCGGCAGTACATCGAGGACCCGGCGGGCCTGGAGGCGGCGCTGCGGCAGGCGGGCTTCCCGGTGCTCATCAAGGTCGGCGAGTTCTGCCTCGGCCCGGGCGACGACCCGTCCCTCGTGCACGGCACCGGCCCCGGCGTCGAGGACGTGGTGCGCCGCACCGCCGACACCGAAGGCGAGGCCACGTTCATCTTCGACCCGGCCGCCGTCCCCGCCGGCAAGCAGCTCTTCATCGGCTACCTGAACCAGGCCCAGCTGGCGATCACCGGCGGCACCCCCGGCTCGGTCGAGCGCATCGTGCCCACCGGCGTGCCCCTGGTGTGCACCACCGCCCTGCCGCCGGGGCACGGCAGCCCCGGTGACAAGCGGACCCCGGCCGGGAAGCTGCCCGGCCTGGGCACGCCCGGCGACGGCACCGACCCGAGCGTCAAGCCGACCGGCGCGCCCCGCCCCGGTGAGAGCCTCGACCCGACCGCGAAGCCACCGCGCGACAAGTAGCGCCGTGCGCGCCCCGGCCGTGCACCAGTCGGCGGCCGGGGCACACCGCCCCGCCGATACTCTCCCCCGCAATGCCGCGGGCGGCAACGGTTGTGGTGGGCGGCTGCGGAATTTCCTCAGTTGGCCGCAACCGCTTTACGGCGCGTGGTGGGCCTTTCGATGATGTCGGTGGCGCACATCGGGGGAGGCAGCCGTGACAGACCGCGTCACCGAGGCGATCATTCTCGTCGGCGGGGCCGGCACCAGGCTGCGACCGTTGACGCTGCGCACGCCGAAGCCGTTGCTGCCGGTCGGTGGGGTGCCGATCCTGGCGCACCAGCTCGCGCAGGTGCGCGCCGCCGGGGTCGAGCGCGTGGTGCTGGCCACCGCGTACCAGGCCGAGGTCTTCGGCGCGTATCTGGGTCAGCGGCACGGGATGCGGGTCGAGCACCGGTTCGAGCCGGAGCCGCTCGGCACCGCCGGCGCGGTGCGGCACGCCGCCGGGGCACTGCCCGGTGACGGTGGGTCGGTGCTGGTCGTCAACGGCGACATCCTGACCGCGTTGGACCTGCGCGGGTTCGCCGCCGCGCACGCCGCGGCCGGCGCGGACGTGTCGCTGCAGCTGATCGAGGTGCCGGATCCGAAGCAGTTCGGCAGCGTGACCGTCGACGACACCGGCCGGGTCCGGGCGTTCGTGGAGAAGCCGGCCGACGAGGACTACACCGGCAAGTACGTCAACGGCGCCATGTACGTGTTCCGGCGCGAGGTCATCGACGCGATCCCGGCCGGCCGGGCGGTCTCCACCGAGCGGGAGGTGTTCCCGGAGCTGCTGGCCGGCGGCGCGCACCTGCACGGGTACGTCTGCACGCGGTACTGGTCGGACCTGGGGCGTCCGGAGTCGCTGGTGCGCGCGTCCGCGGACGTGGTGCTCGGGGTGATGCGCTCCCCGGCCGGCGGCACGCCAGGGCCGTTCCGGCTGATGCCCGGCGCGGTCGCCGACGGCGCGCGGCTGGACGGCGGCACGGTCATCGGTGAGGGCGCCCGCGTCGAGCCGGGCGCGGCCGTGCACGGCAGCCTGGTGCGGGCCGGTGCCCGCATCGGCGCCGGGGCGCAGGTGCGCGACAGCGTGGTGGGCGCCGGCGCGAGCATCGGCGCCGGCTGCGTCCTGGACGGGGTGGTGGTCGGCGACAACGCGAGCGTCGGCGCCGGCAACGAGCTGCGGCACGGGCTGCGGGTGTGGCAGGACGCCGTGCTCGACGACGGCGCGGTGCGCTTCGCCGGCTGCCTCGACTGAACGGGCACGGCCTCTGTAGGGTCTCGCTGCGCTGGTACACCGGGCGGGCCGTGACGGCAGCCGCACCGGAAACCGGCGCACCACAAGGCAAGCGGCGAGCGTACGGCCGGGACGTGGCCGCGCCGAGGAGAACCCCGGAGTGGCAGTGAACGCGGTCGCCGACGACGAGCCCATGGTGTGGGCGCAGAACCTCCGCAAGACCCACCGCGGCAAGGGCGCGCCCGAGGTGCACGCCGTCGACGGCATCGACCTCGAGGTGCGCCGCGGCGAGGTGTTCGGCATCCTCGGCCCGAACGGCGCCGGGAAGTCCAGCACGATGCGGATGATCGGTTGCACGTCGCCGGTCAGCTCGGGGGTGCTGCGCGTCCTGGGCGCCGACCCGGCCGTCGACGACGCCTGGATCCGCTCCCGGCTCGGGGTGGTGCCGCAGGACGACTGCCTGGACCAGGAGCTCAGCGTCCGGGAGAACATCACCGTCTTCGGCCGCTACTTCGGCATCGCCAAGCCGGTCCTCGCGCGGCGCGCGGCGGAGCTGCTGGAGTTCGTGCAGCTGACGGAGAAGGCCGGCGCGAAGGTCGGGGAGCTGTCCGGTGGCATGCGCCGCCGGCTCACGATCGCCCGGGCGCTGGTCAACGAGCCGGACCTGGTGATGCTGGACGAGCCGACCACCGGGTTGGACCCGCAGGCGCGGCACCTGCTGTGGGACCGGGTGTTCCAGCTCAAGGAGCGCGGCGTCACACTGCTGCTCACCACGCACTACATGGACGAGGCGGAGCAGCTGTGCGACCGGCTGGTCGTGATGGACGGCGGCCGGATCGTCGCGGCCGGCTCGCCCCGGGAGCTGATCGAGGCGCACGTCACCCGCGAGGTGCTGGAGCTGCGGTTCCCCCGCGCCGAGCTGGCCGCGGCCGGCGAGAAGCTGCGCGGCGCGGCGGCGCGGGTGGAGGTCCTGCCGGACCGGCTGCTCGTGTACGCCGACGACGGCGAGGCGGCGCTCGGCGAGGTGCACGGCCAGGGGCTCGAGCCGGCCGGCACGCTGGTGCGGCGCTCGACCCTGGAGGACGTGTTCCTGAAGCTGACCGGCCGGACCCTGGTCGACTGACATGACCGCGGACGTCACCACCCCAAGGACCACCCCGACCTGGACCGCCCGGTCGCTGCGCGGGCTGCGCTACTGGCTGCACCGCCACCGGCGCACGTGGCGCGGCGCGCTGGTGATGGCGGTGTTCAACCCGCTGGTGTTCCTGTTCGCGATCGGCGCCGGCCTCGGGCACATCGTCGACACCACCGGCGGGCTGCCCGGCGGCCAGCCGTACCTGCACTTCTTCGCGCCGGGGCTGCTGGCCGCGGCGGCGATGCAGGCGGCGTTCGTCGACTCCGGCGGCGCGGTCCGGCTCGCCGCGATGCCCGGCGGCGCCTACCGGGCCGCGATGAACACCCCGCTGCGGCCGTCGGAGATCTTCCTCGGCCACCTGCTGTACGTCGGGGTGCTCAGCGCGTGCAACGCCACCTTCTTCGTCGCGGTGATGGCCGCGCTCGGCGTGACCGGCTCACCGTGGGCGCCGGCGATGGTGCCCGTCGGAGTGCTGACCGGGCTGGCGTTCGCGGCGCCGATGGCCGCGTTCTCGATCATCGTGCCGAACCCGGAGAACATCTCGCAGGTGTACCGATTCGTGATGCTGCCGCTGTACATGTTCTCCGGCACGTTCTTCCCGGTGGACACGCTGCCCGCGGCGGTGCGCCCGGTCGCGCAGCTCCTGCCGCTGTGGCACGCCGTGACGCTGTGCCGCTCGCTGAACGAGGGCACCGCGACGCTCCTCGGCGCCGCCGGTCACGTGGCCTACCTGCTGGTGTTGTGCGCCGCCGGGCTGATCGCCGGGCGGATCACGTACCGCCGGGTCCTGCACCCCTAGGAAGGACTGCGCGATGACGACGGCGACACCGGCACGGCGCCGGCGGCCGGGCGCCCGGGCGCCGCTGCTGCTCGAACGCCACCTCCTGGTGAACACCCGCACCTGGGTCAACCTGGCGTTCGAGCTGTTCGAGCCGTTGCTGTACCTGCTCGCGATCGGGTTCGGGCTGGGCGCCGTCATCGGCTCGGTCGCCGGCTCCGACGTGCCGTACCCGGCGTACGTGGCGCCGGGGCTGCTCGCGGCGGCGGCGATGAACGGTGCGGTCGGCGAGACCACGTTCCGGGTGTTCCTGCGCATCAAGCACGAACGCTTCTACGAGTCGGTCCTGGTGACCCCGCTCAGCGTCGCCGACGTCGCGGTCGGCGAGGTCGGCTGGGCGGTGCTGCGCGCGGTGGTCGCGGCGACCGGGTTCCTCGCCGCCAGCGCGGTGCTGGGGCTGCTGCACTCGGCGTGGGCGCTGCTGGCGGTGCCGGCCGCGGCCCTCATCGGGTTCGCGTTCGGCGGCGCCGGCATGCTCGTGACGACGTTCCTGCGCAACTGGCAGGACTTCCAGTACATCCAGCTGGTGATGCTGCCGATGTTCATGTTCGCCACCACGTTCTACCCGCTGTCGGTGTACCCGGCGGCGCTGCGGCCGCTGATCGCGTGCCTGCCGCTGTACCAGGCGATCGAGCTGGTCCGCGGGGTCGCGCTCGGCACGTTCGGCCAGGGGGTGCTGATCGCCGTGGTGTACCTGGGCCTGCTCGGCGCCGCCGCCCTGTACTTGGCGGTCGGCCGGCTCCGTGGCCAGCTGCGCCCGTGACCCTTGAGGGCGGCGCACCGCCCTCAAGGGTTGCGACGGCACACGGTTGACGACGGTCAGGACGGCACGCCGAGCGTCGCGTCGAGGTAGCGGTCGATGACGGCGCGGAAGTAGTCGGGGCCGAACCGCAGCCGGTCGACGCCCGGGATGAGCCGGCGCAGCTTCTCGATCGACACGTCGTGCGTGCCGGGGCGGTCCACGTACTCGCGGGTCACCGGCCGGCCCGGCCGCAACCGCCGCTCGACGTGGTCGAGCACCTCCTCCACGGGCACGCCGACGCCGGTGGCGACGTTGACGACCTCGTTGACGACCCCGGCGGTGAGCAGGTCGTCGACGATGCGCACCACGTCGGCGACGTCGATGAGGTCGCGGTGCGCGCCGCGGAACACCCGCAGCCGGCCGGCCGTGATCTGCCGCACGAGCGCCGGCAGCAGCTGGTGCGGCGGCTGGCCGGCGCCGATCGTGTGCGACAGGCGCAGCAGCAGGTGCTCGGCGCCGCTGGCCGCCACGACGCTCTCCAGGGCGAGTTTGTGCCGCCCGTACGGGTCGGGCGGGTAGACGGGGTCGGATTCGCGGCCGGTGCTGCCCTGCCCGCCGTACATGCTCGCCGACGACGTGGAGAAGTACACGACGCGGCGGCCGTGCGCGGCGCAGCCACGCAGCACCGGGTACAGCAGGTCGGCCTCGCGGGCGAACTGCTGCTCGCTGACGGCGCCGACGCTGGAAACGCCGGCGGCGAAGACGACGGTGTCCGGGTGGCGGTGCGCGATCGGCTGCAGGCTGCGGGCGATGAATCCGTGGCCGATGATGTCGATTGCGCCGCTCCCCTACGTCAGCGGCCCGGCGGATCGGCCGATCACGGTGAAGTGCCGGTCGAGCATGCCGGTGAACGACCGCAGCCAGTTGGTCCGGTAGTCGCGGGTGCGGCGGGTGCGTTCCAGCGCGGCGGCGCTCATGCGGGCCCGTTCGGCCAGCGGCATCGCCACGACGGAGCGCAGCGCGTCGGCGACCGCGGCAACGGTCCGTTCCTTGGCCATGACCCCGTCGACGCCGTCGTCGATGAGCTCCGGGTACACACCGGCCGGCACGCCGATGACGACGAGCCCGTTGCCGCCGTTCATGAGGGTCGCCTCGTTGCCGGTGATGGACGCGGACTCCCGCTCGGACAGGAACGCGGCGGCGAGGGTGAGCCGCCACTGGCAGAACGCGGCGAGGACCCGGTCGTCCTGGCCGGACAGCAGCAGGCCGGGTGAGCCGAGCGAGCGGTGGTACTCCTCCAGCGCGGGGTTCGGCCGCGGGTTGAGCACGACCGGGAAGACGTCGCCCGCCTCCTTCGCCGCCTCCAGGAACAGTTCGAAGCCCTTCTCCGGCACGCCGCGACCCCAGCTGATGACCAGCTCCTGGGCCAGCGGCACGCCGAGCGAGCGCAGGATCGCCTCGACCTCGGCCGGGTCCATCCGGTCGAACTTCGGCGCGTCCTGGCGGATGCCGTTGTAGGCGAACAGGAACTTGTCGTCGGGGATGCCGTACACCTGCTGGTACTGCTCGCGCATCCAGCTGGACTCCCAGCCGACGGTGACGCGCTCGTCGTGGCGGGCGAGGTGGCCCATGACGGAGTCGGCGTAGGTCTCGGGCAGCTCCGCGTCGCCGCCGGCGTTGAGCACCGGGTTGTGGGTGAGGTGCACGACCGTGGCCGGGATGTGGAACTGGTCGGCGGCGCGCACCACGAACCGGGTCGCCATCGCGAACATGCTCATGCCGGTGAGCACCAGCACCGAGTCGGCCTCCTCGGCGACGCGCAGCATCACCTGCCCGCTGGCGGCGCCCATGGCGACGCAGTGCTCGAAGTGGTCCATCTCCCACGGGTGCGCCCGCGGGTCGGCCATGCGGTGGTACTGGACGTCGCCGTCGCGCAGCCACCGCTGTTCCGCGTACGCCCACCGGTCGGTGTCGTAGCCGGTGTTCGAGGCCCGTTCGGCGATGTGCCACCGCACGTCGGCGCCGTGCGCGTGCGCGAGCTGTGCCGCCTCCGCGCGCAGGTCGAGGATGTCGTGCACGACCCGGGCGACGCCGCCGTCGACCTGACGGAAACCCTCGTTGGTGAAGATGAGCACGGCCAGGCGGTGTTCGCCCATGCGGATATTCCTCCCCGTGGTGGCCCCCTCCGGCGGACCCGACCGATCGACGGCGTTCACGCCCTGGGGTGACCAGCACGCAGCCTGCCGAGCACGGCGCCGTGCGTCAATACCGGCGGTACGCACACGATCGCGCACACGATTGCGCCCACCCGGACCGGTTGGTTAGCGTTCCGGCGCACGCTGTCCTACGGGGAGGATCACCGTTGCACGCATCCGGCTCTGCGCAAGAAGTGCGCCGCGGCGGCCTCACCTGGGCGCAGCAGCTGTGGACCCGCTGGGTGCCGGCGGACGAGGCGGCGTCCTATGAGGACAACCTGAGCATCGTGCTGCCGGTGCGGGCGGTGCCGGTCGCGGTGGCCGAGGCGGCCGTGCGTGACGTGCTGGCCCGCCACGAGGGGCTGCGGACCCTGATCGACCGGGCGCCCACGCCGTACGGGCACGTGCAGCGCGTCTTCGCCGTCGACGACCTGCGCGGTGTCGTGCTCGTCAGCGACGAGGACGCCGGCGGTGCGGTGTTCACCGCGGCGGCCGGCACGTCGTTCGTCATCGGCGAGGACTGGCCGGCGCGGTTCGTGCTGTTCCGCCACGGCGGCACGGTGAGCGAGATCGGTCTGGTCGTGGACCACAGCGCGACCGACGCGTGGGGGTTCCAGGTGCTGCAGCGCGACGTGGTCCTCGCCGTGGCGGGGCGCGCCGGCGGGCTCGCCGACCCGTTCGTGGACGCGCCGCCGGTGGAGCAGCCGGTCGACACGGCCGCGGCGCAGGACACCCCGGACGGCGTGGCGGAGAACCGGCGCGGACTGCAGCTGTGGCGGCGGCAGGCGCACCGGCTGCGCACCGCGCTGGGCGGGTGGACGTGGGACGACGGGGCCGCCGCCCGCTTCGGGCAGCGCAACGAGACCGGCGCCAAGCACCACGTCGCGTTCCTCGGCACCGCCGAGCTGTCCGACGCGCTGGCCACGCTCACCGAGCGGGACCGGATCCCGCCGTCGGCGATCCTGCTCACCGCGTACGCGGCGGCGATCTGCGCGGTGGAGGACCTGCCGGCGGTCGGCGTCTACGCCGTCAGCGTCAACCGGCTGTCGCTGCCGGTGAAGTCCTCCGTGCGGTTCTCGGCGATGCCCGCACCCGTCGTCGTGCCGCGCCGGCCGGCCGGCCCGACCCGCGCCGACGTGCTCGACGTGGCGGCGCAGATCTTCCAGAACCACCGCGCGTCCAATGTGGACTCTGCGGTCGCGGCGCGGGACTGCGAGGACATCCTCGGCGACCGGTACGGCACCGCGGCGGCGTTCCCGATGTTCAGCTACGTCACTGACCCGGTCCTCGGCACGGTCGCCAACGCCCGCTCGTTCAGCCGGGAACGCCTCGCGTACCAGGCGCCCGAGCAGCAGGGCGTGGTGACCTTCGCCGAGCCCCGGCTGCGCGGGCCCCGGCACATGCTGGCCGTGCAGCACTCCGGCGGCTCGGCGCTGCTGATGCTGCGCTGGAACGAGCACACCGGCTGGAACGGCTTCGCCGAGCCGATGCTGTGGCACGTGCACGACCTGGTTCGCTGGGCCGCCGAGGGGTTCCGCGACGCGCCGCCGGCGTTCGGCCGGGCACGCTGAGCCGGGGCACCGCGGATGAGCACCATGGGGCAGGGCACGGCACCGCCGCTGGACTTCGACGACCACACGTTCCAGACCCGGCCGTGGCCGGTGTACGACTGGTACCGCACGCACTCGCCCGTGCACTGGTCGCCGCAGCTGCGCGTGTACTTCGTGTTCGGCTACACCAACGTGCGGGCGGTGCTCGGCTCGCCGAAGTTCGGCACCTACCACCCGTTCCGGCGCAGCCGCCCCACGTTCGGGGGGTCGCTGCTGGACACCGACGGGACCGAGCACGACCGGCTGCGCTCCGCCCTGGCCGGCGCGTTCCGGCCGCCGGCGGTGCGCGCCCACGCGGAGCGGGCCGTCACCCCGATCGTGGAGCAGCTGCTGGACGAGGTCCTCGCCGGCGACCCCGACCTGATCCCCGCCACGCTCGCCCACGAGCTGCCGATGCGGGTGATCTGCGCGGTGCTGGGGCTGCCGGCCGCCGACACCGGGCTGCTGCACCGGCTGATGGCGCCGCTCATCGACTACGTCGACCACGCGCCGGTCCCGCTCGCCGAGGTGCTCGCCAGCCGCGACGAGCTGCGCGCGTACCTGGAGCGGCACCTCGCCGGCGACGGTGGCGGTGGGAGTGGAGGTGGCCTGCTCGCGCTGCTGCGTGACGCCGACGCGCCGCTGGAGACGGGCGAGATCGTCAGCAACTCGATGCTGCTGATGGCGGCGGCGACGAAGACCACCGGCGCGTCCGTCGTCAACCTCCTGGCCCGGGTCGGCACGACCCCCGGGACGCTGCCCGGGCCGGGGCACCAGCCGCGGCAGGTGACCGCGACCGTCGTGGAGACGCTGCGGCACGAGCCGCCGCTGCACGTGACGCTGCGGTACGCGGCCGAGGACGTCACGATCGCCGGCACCACGATCCCCCGCGGCGCGCCGGTGCAGGCGTGCCTGGCCAGCGCCAACCGGGACCCGGCGGTGTACAGCGACCCGGACGAGTGGCGGCCGGGCCGGGCCGGGCCGCTGCCGCTCACCTTCGGCTACGGGCGCCACCACTGCCTCGGCAGCGGGCTGGCGCAGGCGGAGCTGGAGACGCTGCTGACGTCGCTGGGCCGGCGGCTGAGCGACCTGACCGTGACCGCCCCCGAGCATCCGGTGCCGCACGGGCGCACGTTCCGGGTCGTGCCCGGCCTGCGGATCGCCTGCACGCCGCGCCGGGCCTGAGCTTTTCCTTCCTCCGATCCGACCTTCCAGGAGCCGCCGCCATGGCAACCCCCGACCCGATCACCGGCACCCTCATCGGGTTCCTCAGCGACATCAAGGGCCGCGACGTCGCCCCCGATCTCGCCGCCGACGACAACGCGCTGCGGGCGCTGAACCTCGACTCCCTGGAGACGGTCGAGCTGTCCGTCCGGCTGGAGAAGGACCTCGGCGTCGAGTTCGGCAAGGACCCCGCCGACCTCGCCGCCCTGGAGAGCCTGCACGGCCTCACCGCCCTGGTCCGTGACCGGCTGCCCGCATGAGCGGATTTCTCCGGGCGCTGACGGCGCACGCCCGCGAACGGCCTGACCAGGTGGCGCTGGTGGGGCCCGACGCCACGCTCAGCTACGCGCGGCTGCACCGCGACAGCGCCGCCGTCGCGGCGGGGCTGGCGGCGGCCGGTGTGCGCCCCGGTGACGTGGTCGCGGTGCACGCGGAGAAGACGGCGGCGGTCATCGCCGGGCTGGTCGGGATCGTGCGGGCCGGTGCCGCGTACGTGCCGATCGACCCGACCGCCCCGGCCGCGCACCGCATCGGGCTGCTCGAGGACTGTGCCGCGCGGGCGATCCTGTGCACCGCCGGGCGGGCCGACACGCTGCGCCGGCAGGGCGTCACCGTCGTCACCGTCGAGGATCTGGTCGCCTCGGGCTCCCCCGCGGTGGCGGTACACGAGGATCCGGACCGCATCGCGTACATGATCTACACGTCGGGCAGCACCGGCCGGCCGAAGGGGGTCCGGATCCCGCACCGCGCGCTCGACGCGTTCGTCGCCGCGGTCGTGCCGTCGCTGGGGTTCGACGCCGCCGCGCGGTGCCTCAACACGCTGCCGCTGCACTTCGACGGGTCCGTCGTGGACCTGCTGGTGCCCCTGGCCGTCGGGGCGCGGCTGAACCTGGGACCGGCGGTGATGGCGCCGTCGCTGGTCCTGGACCTCGTCGAGGGTGAGCGCATCACGCACATGACGGCGATCGGCTCGACCCTCGCCCTGCTCGCCCAGCGTGGCGACCTCGCCGCCCGGGACCTGACCGCGCTGCGGATGGTGCTCACCGGCGCCGAGATCGTGCACCCCGGCGCGGTGCAGGCGTGGCTGGCGGCGGCGCCGAACCTGACCGTGTTCAACGGGTACGGCCCGACGGAGACCACCGTCATCGTCACCGCGCAGCGCATCAGCGAACGGGAACCGGGCCGCACGGCGCCGTACCCGATCGGGCCGGAGCTGCCCGGCTCGCACATCTGCTTCCTGGACGCCGACGGCACCTGCTCCGCCGACGGCCCCGGGGAGCTGCTCATCGCCGGTGACCAGCTGATGGCCGGCTACCACCAGCGGCCGGAGGAGGAGCGGCGGGCGTTCCTCGAGGTGCACGGCGTGCGGCACTACCGCAGCGGCGACATCGGCAGCCGCGGCCCCGACGGCGCGATCCGCTTCGACGGCCGCCGCGACGACGAGGTGAAGATCCGCGGCAACCGGATCAACCTCAACGAGGTGAAACGCGGCGTCGAGCGGCACCCCGCCGTCGGGCAGGCGTTCGTGGAGGCCGTCCCGGACGGTGCGGACGGGCTGCGGCTGGCGTGCGCGGTCACCGTCCCCGCCGGTGCCGGCGACGACCTGCCGCGGCAGCTGGAGGCGCACTGCGCCGCCGTGCTGCCCCGCTCCATGGCCCCGCGCAGCTACCACGTGCTGGCCGCCCTGCCGACGCTGCCCAGCGGCAAGCCGGACCGGGCCCGGATCCGGGCGCTACTGACCGAGCCGCAGCCACACGGTCGCGTCGACCGGCAGGAGCCCGCCGGTCAGCGGTGAGCTGGCCAGGATCAGCTCCCGGTACACCGGCAGCGGCACCGGCTCCGTGCCCAGGTTGACCACGCAGGCGAAGCCGTCGCCGCGGGTGAACGCGAGCACCGGCGGCGGCGCGTCCAGCCAGGCGAGGGGCCCGTCGCCGAGGCCGGGGGTCGCCGCGCGCAGCCGCAGCATGCGCCGGTAGAACTCCAGCATCGAGTCGGGGTCGCCGGCCTGCGCCTGCACCGTGTACGCCTTCCACGCCGGCGGCTGCGGCAGCCACGGCTGGGCGGCGCCGGCGGGGCTGAACCCGAACGGTGGCGCGTCACCGGACCACGGCAGCGGCACCCGGCAGCCGTCGCGGCCGGGGTCGACCCGGTTCGACCGGTGGAACATCGGGTCGGTGCGCAGCTCGAACGGGATGTCCTCGACCTCGCCGAGGCCCAGCTCCTCGCCCTGGTACAGGTAGACCGCGCCGGGCAGGGCCAGGGCGAGCATGATCGCGGCCCGGGCGCGGCGGGTGCCGAGCTCGACGTCGACGGGGGTGTCGTGGCGGCGGGTGGCGACGCTGAACCCGGTCTCGGCCCGGCCGAACCGGCTGACGATGCGGGTCACGTCGTGGTTGTTGAGCACCCAGCTGGCCGCGGCGCCGACCTCGGCGTGCGCGGCGAGCGTCTCGTCGATGACCTTCCGCAGCCGGTCGGCGCCCCACTCGCTGCACAGGAACTCGAAGTTGAACGCGCCGTGCATCTCGTCGGGGCGCAGGTAGTTGGCGAAGCGGACCGGGTCGTACAGCCACACCTCGCCGATGAGGGCGCGGTCGCCGCCGTACTCCTCGGCGACGCGGCGCCAGCGCCGGTACACGACGTGCGCGTCGTCGCGGTCGGAGTACGGGTGCTCCTGCACGTCGGCGACCTCGGGCAGGGCCGGGTCCTTGTCGACCAGCGGCGCGGAGTCGATGCGGATGCCGTCGACGCCCCGGTCGAACCAGAAGCGCAGCACGTCGTCGAAGTACTCGATGACCTTCGGGTGGCGCCAGTTGAAGTCCGGCTGGGAGCTGTCGAACAGGTGCAGGTACCACTCGCCGTCCGGGACCCTGGTCCAGGTGGTGCCGGCGAACGGCGACACCCACGTGTTCGGGGCGATCTCGCCGTGCTCGCCGCGGCCGGGCCGGAAGTAGAACAGCTCCCGCTCCGGCGAGCCCGGCCCGGCGGCGAGGGCCTCGCGGAACCACGGGTGCTCGGTCGAGGCGTGGTTGGGCACCACGTCGATGATCACCTTGATGCCGGCGGCGTGCGCCTCGCGGATGAGCGCCTCGGCGTCGGCGAGCGTGCCCAGGGTCGGGTCGATGTCGCAGTGGTCGGCGACGTCGTAGCCGCCGTCGGCCATCGGCGAGCGGTACCAGGGGCTGAACCAGACCGCGTCGACGCCGAGGTCACGCAGGTACGGCAGGCGGGACCGGAACCCGTTGAGGTCGCCGACGCCGTCACCGTCGGCGTCGGCGAAGCTGCGCGGGTACACCTGGTAGATGACGGCGCTGCGCCACCAGGCGGCTGCGGTGTCGGGCACGGTTCTCCTCCGGACGCGTGGCGGTGCGGGCGCGGACGCCCGGGGCGGTGTGGTGCGGCTTCGGCGCGTGCTGGTGCGGTCGGCGCCGGTGCGTCAGGCGGGCTCGACGCGGGCGCGGCGTTCGGCCTGCTCGGCGAAGTCGGCCCAGCGGGACGCGTACTTGCGGGTCAGCTGGGCGATGATCGGCAGGCAGTGCGGGGGCAGCTCCTCGACCACGGTGACGGTGGCCGGCTGGTTGTGCAGCCACCGCAGCAGGGTGCGGCCGACCTCCGTGTAGCGCAGCGACGGGTCGTGCGACAGGTTGTGCAGCAGCCGGCCGCAGTCGATGTCGTCGGCGGCGCGGGGCTTGATGGGCCGCACGTTGTCCCGCACCGGCCGGGCGTCGGCGGTCTCGCCGCGGCGGATGCGGTCGCGGACCCCGCGCACCGTCGACGGCGACACCCCGGCCGCGCTGGCGACCTCCCGCAGCGACGCCTCGGGGCGGCTGCTGAGCAGCTCCAGGGCGATCTGGCGGCCGCGTTCGGCGTCGATCGGGCGGACCCGCCCGTCGGTGCCGACGCGCACGTCGGCGACCGGCCCGTCTGCGGCGCGGCGCAGCACGCCGACGGTCTTGCCGGACAGGCCGACCGCCTTGGCGACGCGGCGGTCGGACCATTCGGGGTGCATGGCGACGACCCGGGCGGCCGCGGCGCGCCGGTCGGCCAGGGTGAGCGGCAGGCCGTGGGCGATGTTCGCGGCGACCGCGCTGAGGTAGGCGTCGTCGTCGCTCTCGTCGGACAGCACGGCCGCGATGTCGGACCGGCCGGTGAGCACGGCGGCCCGCACGCGGTGCATGCCGTCGATGATCCGCAGGGTGCCGGCCTGGACGACGATCGGGGGCAGCGCCTCGACGGACTCCGCGAGCAGGCGGGCGTGGGCCTCGTCGACGCCGGCGGAGCGCGGGCACACCGGGCCGGCCAGCTCGTCCAGCGGCAGCCGGACGACCGGCCGCGACGACGCGTTGCGGTGGTGCCCCGTATCCGCCCGTGCGGAATCCAACGCCATGGTGCCTCCCCGTGTGGCCTGACGCCAGGCGCACTCCAGCGGCGCCCACCTCGCATCGACAACGGGGCATAAATTACAGCGGTCGTCATTCGTACGCAATATCCATGCCATGCCTTGCAAATATCCGATGCCGGCGTGCCGTGCGAATGACGTCAGGAGCGGGGCGCATACATGATGACCGCGACGCCGAGCAGGCAGATGGCGGCGCCGGCGAGGTCGTAGCGGTCCGGGCGGAACCGGTCGAAGGCCATCGCCCAGCCGAGGGAGCCGGCAACGAACACGCCGCCGTAGGCGGCGAGGATCCGGCCGAAGTCGGCGTCGGGCTGCAGGGTGGCGACGAAGCCGTAGGCGCCGAGCGCGGCGACGCCCGCGCCGATCCACAGCAGCCCCCGGTGCTCCCGGACACCCTGCCAGACCAGCCACGCACCGCCGATCTCGGCGACGGCGGCGAGCACGAACAGCACGACGGACCGGATGATCGTCATGCGTCGCCGCCGGCGTCGGGGGCGGCGGTGCCGATCGTGAGGAACGGGATGGGGCAGTCGCTGCAGGTGCAGTTGGTCAGGCTGTCGCAGCGGGCGTCGACGACGTCGGACAGCGTGCCGCGGATCGCGACGAGGTCGGCGATCCTGGCGTCGATCTCGGCGATCTTCTGGATCGCCCGCTGCCGCAGGTCCGTGGTCGGGTGCCGGCGCCGGCCGGCGTCGAGCAGCTCGGCCACCTCGTCGAGGGTGAACCCGAGCCGCTGCGCCGCCTTGATGACGTTGAGCAGGGCGACGGTGTCCGGCGGGTAGAGCCGGTGCCCGCCGGTCGAGCGGGACGGCTCGCGCAGCAGCCCGCGGCGCTCGTAGTAGCGCAGGGTCTGGATGTTCACGCCCGCCCGCTCGGCGACCTCGCCGGTTCGCAATCCCGTCATCCCATGACGATAAACCTGTACCTGCATACCGGTTGCCAGGGCCGCGATCCCGTCTGTGACCGATCACACCCCCGGATCCGCGGAAAGTTTCATGCCCCAGCTGCGGAGGAACGATGCACGGTCGACGGCCGCCTTGTTCGTCCGCATGTGAGCGATAACATTCGCCTGCGTCTGTCTCTTGTCAGCGGCGGCGGGGCCGGACGCGCGCCCGACATCCGTCGTCTCGGAGGACCTTTATGCAGCTCCCTCACTCCCGGCCCTTACTGGTGGCCGCCTGCGCCGCCACCCTGGCCGCCGCCGGAGCCACCGCGGTGCTGACCGCGAACACCGCCCAGGCGGCCGCCGGCTGCCGCGTCGAATACACCGTCCCCAGCTCCTGGCAGGGCGGCTTCAGCGCCAACGTCGTCATCACCAACTACGGTGACGCCGTCAACGGCTGGAACCTCACCTGGTCCTTCGGCGCCGGGCAGACCGTCACCCAGCTCTGGAGCGGCACCGTCACCCAGTCCGGCGCGCAGGTCACGGTCACCAACGCCGACTACAACGGCAGCATCCCCACCAACGGCACCGCCAACTTCGGGTTCAACGGCTCCTGGAACGGCTCGAACCCGATCCCCACCAACTTCTCGCTGAACGGCACGCCGTGCAACGGCCCCGTCGGCGGCTCACCGAGCGCGTCGAGCAGCTCCGGCTCGACCAGCCCGAGCCCCAGTACCAGTACCAGCACCAGCCCGGGCCAGTCGTGCTCCCTGCCGACGCGGTACAGCTGGACCTCGACGGGGTCGCTGGCGAACCCGAAGTCCGGCTGGGTGTCGCTGAAGGACTTCACCAACGTCGTCTACCAGGGCAAGCACCTGGTCTACGCCACCACGCACAACACCGGCTCGACGTGGGGGTCGATGAACTTCGGCCTGTTCACCAACTGGTCCGACATGGGCTCGGCCAGCCAGAACGGGATGAGCTTCGGTGCGGTCGCACCGACGCTGTTCTACTTCGCGCCGAAGAACATCTGGGTGCTCACCTACCAGTGGGGCGGCCCCGCGTTCTCCTACCGCACGTCGTCGGACCCGACGAACGCCAACGGCTGGTCGGCGCCGCAGACGCTGTTCTCCGGCAGCATCTCCGGCTCCGGTACCGGTCCGATCGACCAGACGATCATCGGCGACAGCCAGAACATGTACCTGTTCTTCGCCGGTGACAACGGCAAGATCTACCGGGCCAGCATGCCGATCGGCAACTTCCCCGGCAGCTTCGGCTCCTCCTACACCCAG
>NZ_JNYJ01000026.1 GCF_000716715.1 Dactylosporangium aurantiacum
CTTCACGACCCTGGTGTTCGGTGCCTGGCCGTGCACCGTGCGGTTCCCCAGCGTGGCGCTGCGGCCCGGTGCCGTGTTGCCCCTCTTCGGAGGGCTGACTCTGCCCTGGCCGGCCGCCCTGCCACGTGACGCCGTCACCGCCCGCCGCGCCGATACCCCCGCGCTGCACGCGCTGACGGACCGGGTCGCCGACGCGGTGGGCGTGCCCCGGCCGCACGTCGTGGTGCTGGACGAGCGCTTCGCCGCCGACTCGGGCTTCGCCGGGCTCCTGCGGCGGCGGTACCTGCGCAGCGGCGCCCCGCTCTGGGCGGTGCTCGATCCAGCGCAGCGCGCCGCGCTGGTGCCTCTTGAACCGGCCCGGTTTGGTGCCCGGGACCCGAGTCGCGCCGCGCTCACCGGCACCGTCGCGTGCACGCTCGCGACGATGGTCGCCGTCTTCGAACCCTCCGCGGACAAGCGGATGCAGACCAGTCGCAACAACGACGTCGTCAAGACTATCTCGGTAAACCCCGGCCAGCGGGTCGGTGAGGAGCAGGCGTCCACCAACCTCGCCGAGGACCACGAACGCGGCGTCGGTGCCCGAACGGTGCGACGTCGACGTGGCACGCACCGCGTCGACGTTCGCGGTCACGCCGCCGCTCGGCCGGCGCATCGAAGTGCTCGCCGAGGCGCCGGCGATGATGGCCGTCGACCCCGATGCACTTGCTGAGACGGACGTCGATCTGCGGCCGATGTACCGCCGGCTGGTGCGAGGGCTCAGGAACGGTTGAAATTCCGTGCTGTTGGGCCCCAGCCGCTGCGGGCTCGTCGCGGCCCTGGTGTGGCAGCCAGGTCTTCGGCTCAGACGGTCTGCCAACGACCAGGCTGGATGGTCCAACTGGCCTGACGCGTCGACGCTGCCTCCAGTTTGATCGAGCTGATGGTCTGCAGCGCCGACGGTCTAGCGTGGCGTCGTGCCGTACAGCGTGTTCAGCAGTTCGGTATAGCTGGCTGCCGTGCCGATGCGCTGCCGGCGCTCGGGTTGTACCAGGTCGTAGTGCATGGTGTGGGTCAGGAACACTGCGTTGATGGTGTCGGTACGGATCCGTCGCCGGGTGAAGGGTAGACCGGCAGTGCGGACCAGGTCGGGCCTGGCATACGTGAGCCGCAGGAACAGCGCCGATGGCGTGGTAGGCGGCAGCGAGGTCGTCAAGGCGTCCCGCGGGACGGTGAGAGTGCCGAGGATGCTGCGGTTTTCAGCTCACACCCGAAACACAGTTTCGGCACCGTACAGGGCCTCGGCGTACGTCCGGCCGTCATTCTCCCCGATGTAGAGGTCGACACTTCAGTGCTTGGCCGTTGCCATGTCAACCTCCTTGTGGCTTCTGCTGCCGGCCGTCGCGGGCTCCGCGGGGGCTGGTCGGTATCTGCGGCGACACCGACCAGCAGGACCGGCTGCGGCTGCGCCGTCGGGTGGTGCGGCAGTCTGCGCCGCCTCCGCGCGTTGAGGTCGCCCGTAAGGGCTCTTCCCCGGCAGCGGTCTTCACACGACTGATGTAGCGCGGGTGAGGCTGTTGCGGGGACGGGCAGCTTCGTGGCGATGACGCCCTCCGCCGCCATGCCCTGTGCGCGTTGGCGGCATCCCCGCCTGCAAAGGGCCGGGCGGCCAGTAACTGGCAGGCGACACCACCGGCCCGCCAGCCGTCGCCCGGCTCCGCGCCGGCGCGCACCGCCGGCGAAGCCGTTCGCGGTCATGGTGGCCGGCGCCGCCGAGGCAGCGTTCCTGGCCGGACCCACCCGGCGGTTACCGGACCGGTGACCGCGTCGGCTCGCCCGGTGGTCCGCCGCCCGCCGGTCGGAAGGCCCGCCGGTGGCCGCCGCGGCGCCCGATATCGGCCGTGTCGGCCCGTTCTTACTCCCCCGACGCCGTCCTCTTCCGAGTGCGGTCTCGAGCCGCGTGCAGCGCGCCGGGGCAGCGTCGGCGCGATGTCACCCGTATCGGGTGGTGGTGAGCATCGTCAGGAAGGCGAACGGTCGGACGTGTGCGTGCAGGACCGGTGCGGACACGGCCCAGTGCCGCGACCCGCCTACCGGGAGGTCGCGTGGCGGTGACCGACGGTGTCCGGCATCGGCTCATGTCGTGTTTGCTGCCGGCGACGCCGCCGCCGCTCATCGTCGGCGTCATCGTCGCGGCGGTGGTCGTCATCGCCGAGACCGCTGTGATCGCGGTGCTGCATGCCGCCTACCCGCGGAGTCAGCCGAGCGCCGCCGTCTACATCCTCGGCGTGGTCGCGTTGACGACCGTGTGGGGCGTCTGGCTCGGCATCGGCGTCGCGCTGGCCAGCGTATTGATGTTCAACTATTTTTACCTACCGCCGGCCGGGCTGCACCTGAGCGTGGACCAGGACCTCCAGCGGGCCGTGATCTTCGGGTTCGTGGCGCTGGCCAGCGCCGGGCTGGCCGACCTCGCTCGAGCGCGAGCGATAGAGGCGCAAGCGCGAGCGATAGAGGCGCAACTGCGGGCGGCCGAGGCGGACATCGCGGCCGAAGTCGCTCGCCGCGTCCTCGGCCAGGACGAACTGCCGTCCGGGCTGCGGGCCGGATCCGAGTGTCTCGCCGCCGGGTTCGGCCTCTCCCGCGTGTCGATCGAGGTCGGCGACCCATCGGGCCCGGACGAGATCGCCGGCGCGACCACGCTCGAACTTGGCGTCGAAGACGGCCGTCCCGGGCGGCTGGTCGTTGCGGACGACACCCCGCCGGCGACGCTGGAACGCCTCCGCGACCGGCTGGGCCCCGCACTGACGGAGATCGTTCGCGCCGCGGTGCGCCGCCAGGAGCTCATCGATACCCTGTGGGCCAGCCAGCAGGCGACTCAGGCCCTGCTGGCGGAGCAGGCAGCACTGCGGCGGGTAGCCACGATGGTCGCCAACGGCGGGCCGCCCGAGGAGGTCTTCGCGGCGGTGACAGCCGAACTGCACCGCCTGTTCCAGGGGTTCCACACCGCACTGCTGCGCTACGAGCCGGACCGTACCGTCACGGTGGTCTCGGAGCGCGACGACGATGGGCGGCTGATGCCCGACCGCCCGAGACTGCCCATTGCCGGTGAGAACGTCGTCAGCACGGTCTTACGTACCCGCCGCACGGCCCGGATCGACTACGACACCTCCACCGGGCCGATCGCCGAGGAGCTGCGGACCCGCGGCATCCGCCGCGGCCTCGGCGTGCCCATCGTGGTCGATGGCGCGACCTGGGGTGTTACGCGCATCGTGTCGTACAGGCCGGAGCCGGTGCCCGCCGACGCGGAGCGACGCCTGCAGGCCTTCACCGAGCTCGTCGCCACCACCATCGCGAACACCGAGAACCGCGCCCGGCTCATCGCATCCCGCGTCAGGCTGGTCACCGCGGCGGATGACGCACGACGACGCATCGAGCGCGACCTGCATGACGGGCCGCAGCAGCGCATCGTCTCACTCGCCCTGCGGCTGCGCATGACACAGAAGTCGGCATTGGACGACCGGTCGGCGATGCGGGACCTGATGTCCGACACCGTCCGGACACTCACCGAGATCCACCAGTCCATGACCGACCTCGCCCGCGGCATTCACCCGGCCCTGCTTACCCAGGGCGGGATCTGCCCGATGCTGCGCGCGCTGGCCCGGCGCAGCATCGTGCCGGTCGAGCTGCAGCTGCGGGTCCCGGACCGGCTTCCCGAGCGGGTGGACGTGGCAGTGTACTACGTGGTCTCGGAGGCGCTGTCCAACATCGCCAAGCACGCACGGGCATCGGTCGCCCGCGTCACGGTGCGCGCGGACGTGCGGCGCGTCTGGCTGTCGGTCAGCGACGACGGCGTCGGCGGCGCCGATCCGGACCGTGGCACGGGGCTTGTCAGCCTGCGCGACCGCGTCGAGGCGCTGGGAGGCCGGTTCAGCCTCGTCAGCCCGCCGGAACAGGGAACGACCCTGACCGCGGAGATCCCGCTCGTCGAGCCGGACGGGACCCGCGGTGAACACGCCGACCCCGCGCAGTGACGCGGCACGGGTGCGGGCGGGTCATGCCCCGCGCCCGCTGGCGTCATCCGTCGTAGCCAGCCGGATGTAACTGTTGAAAGTTCCAGGCGGCGCTGTTGCATTTGCCGATCGGAGGGCGCGGTCGAGCGAGTTGCCGGAGCCCGGTCTTCAGATGGCGTGGGTGAGTTCGGTGAACGCCGCGGCGACACGGAGACCCCGCGGGGCGTCGAGTCCGAGTTCGTAGTGGCCGCGTCGGAGATTCTGCATGAAGGCGTGTCCGGCGATGATCGTCTGTGCGGTCCGGTCGGTCCGTAGCCCGCGCATCGGTCTGAGCCGGTGCCTGAGCTGACTGTGGTCTGCTTCTATCCGGTTGTTGGCATGCCGTTCGACGTGATGCCAGGCCCACCGGACCAGTTCGTCGAGAACTGCCGGGTACACCGGCGCCGCGTCGGTAACGACTTCGGTGGGTCGCACCTTCAGGGTGGTCATCGCCCGGCGGAAGAACCGCCGCGCCGCGGTGGCGTCGCGGCGGACGGAGACGAGCACGTCGATGACCTGACCGTCCTGTTCGACGGCCCGGTACACGTACCGCCAGACACCGTTGACCTTCACATAGGTCTCGTCGACGAACCACCTGCCACCGGGTGCGAGCCGGCAGAACCGGGCCGCGTCAGCCAACAGCGGCGTGAAGCGTTGCACCCAACGGGAACGGTGACGTGGTCGACCTCTACACCCCGCTCAAGCAGCACCTCCTCGACATCACGGTAGGAGAGGTTGTACCGCAGGTACAGCCGGACGGCGACCACGATCACGTCGGGCGGGAACCGGAACCCGGCGAACGCCGACCGCGGTGGCAGGACCGGACGCCGACGGCTCGAGTACTTCATCGTTCAAGGCTGCCTGACGTGGGAACGCCCAGCGCAACGTACCCGGGCCATGCACTCCACTTCGAGGGCGCCGACACGGATTCCTTTACACGCAATCGAGAGCGGTGCGTGCCCGCAACGGACCACCCAGCGCCATGATCCGAAGGGGCGAGACACCTTGACTCGTTCAGGCGCAACGTCAAGGTGTCTAATCGCTGGCCCGCGCAAGGCAGATACGGGAGCACAAGCCCGCGACCAGCAAGGACACACCCGGATCCAGATCGTTTGGAACCGAACAAGCTGAGTAAAGGGGTCCAGCAGCGACATGCTTGACCCGACATTCAGATTAAAGAGAATCTCTGCAGGTAGCCTGACCTGCGGAAACCCTCAAATTGTCGGGACGGCGGGATTCGAACCCACGACCCCTTGACCCCCGGTCGTCGGAGGCTCCAGCGACGTGCTCAAGCACGGTCAAGATTTGGGCGGGCAGCTTGAGCGGGCGGAAGCGCGGTATCACGTGCTGCAGTCCAGCCGACCCGGCAGATTTGCACGTGAACCGGCCGCCGCCGAGTTGTCAATGATCCAGGCCCTGGTGACGCTGTTCCGCTTCTTGAGCTTCGCTACGGGCGTCGGTCTCGTACACCTCGGTGAGCCAGTGCAGTATCTTCCGGGTCCTGGGCCATGCTTGAGCAGCCGCGTGGTGCTCGCCTGGGTGCGCCGGTCTCATCCAGACCGTGGCAGCAGCGGCGCCGCGCAAGTCCGGTTGCGGCCCGCCCGCTTCGCCTCGTACAGCGCGGCGTCGGCAAGTTTGGTCAACTGCTCGTGGTGGTTCGATCTGGTGGGTTCGGCCGCGGCGAACCCGATGCTCAGGGTCACCAGGCCCGTGTCGGCCAGCTCGTGCGGTTCGGCCAGGCGCTCGACGGCGACCCGGATCCGCTCGGCCGCCGAGGCGACGGTCGCCAGATCGGCACCGGGTAGCACGACCATGAACTCCTCTCCGCCGTACCGGGCGACGATGTCAGCGTCCCGCACCGACCGGCTGATGGTGGCGGCCACCCGGCGCAGGCAGTCGTCTCCGGCGAGGTGGCCGTAATGGTCGTTGTACTTCTTGAAGTGGTCGATGTCCATGATCGCGATGCCGACCGGGGTGCGTAGGCGGATCGCCCGGTGCCATTCCAGGTCCAGCGCCTCGGTCAGTCTGCGGCGGTTCGCGAGCCCCGTGAGCGGGTCGGTGATCGCGAGCAGTTCGAGTTGTTCGTTCGCGGCGCGTAGCGCCTCGGTGCGCTCGGTTACCTTGTCTTCCAGGGCGGCGTAGAGCAACGCGTTGTCCAGCGACACCGACAGCTGCCCGGCGATCAGCTCGACCGCGTCCAGCCGGTTCGGGCCGAACGCGCCGCGGATGCGCCGGTTCTCCAGCAACAGCATTGCGCGCGGTTCGCCGCGGCTGAGGATCGGCACGACAAGCAGCGAGCACACCGGCACGTCGTGCAGATAAGGGTCCCGGCTGAACCGGTCGTCGCGGGTGGCGTCCTCGACGAGCAGCGGCTGGCGGGTCCGCTCGGCGTAGCGGAACGCGGACAGCGGCAACAGGGCAGCGACATCGGGGTGGTCGATGTCCAGCACGTTGTGTCCGTCCCCGACGGGGTGGGGCAGCACCCAGCCACTGGCGTCGGCGATGCGCAGGACGATCCGCACCCCGCTGGCGCCGGTCATGGCGGCGAGAACCTCGGTGACCCGATCCTGCAGCCCGGCCAGCGTAGTCTCAGAGCTCAGCGCCTGCGACGCGCGCACCACGGCGAGCATGTCGATCGTGCTGGCCGAGACGTTCCCGCTGAACGGCCCGGTCGACGTCACCGCGGCCGCGCTCCCGCGTACCCCGGCCAGAAACGGGTAGTCCTGCTCCAACTGCGTGACCTTGCCCGCCGCGCCCCACTCCCGGTACAGGTGCAGCGCCTCGTGCAGGGTCGCCTGGCCGGTGTACTCCATATTGTGGGCGAGAAGGCACTTCGCCAGGCGTTCGGTGATGTACGCACGTTGCCACGGTCGCTGCCGGCCGGCCACCTCACGGCGGGCTGCGTCGAACGCTCGCAATGCGCCCATCGCATCGCCGGACGCCCAGGCCCGCTCGGCGTCCAGCAGGCGACGCAGGTGCAGGAAGTTGGCCGGGCAGTCGGCCGCCCGCCCGGCCAGCCAGGCGCGGCGCTCGTCGAGCTCGGCGAGCAGTGCCGCCCGCTGCGCCGCGTCGGCCACCCGGGCCCGTTCGGCCAGGGCCAGGCCGTGCATCAGCAGTACCAGCGTCATCGATTGGGTCGGCACCACGAACGGCAGAATCGGCACCGCGGCGCCGGAGTGCTCGACCAAAGCGTCAGCATCGCCGAAGATGGCCGAGACGAGGGCATGGGCGGCGCGCAGGTTCACCGCAGCGATCGGGTTGTCGCTGAACGCGGCGAGCTGCTCGTCGAGCTTGAAGCTGGCGTCGTCGAAGCCGCCCAGGACGGCCGTCTCGCCGCGCAGCGCCCGAGCGGCCTGCGGCCATCCCCGGATGGTCGTCGCGCCCCACTCGTTACCGATCCGGGCCGCGAAGGACAGCCCGGCTTCGGCCTCGGCGACGACGTCGGCCAGGGCCGGGGCACTGTCGAGCAGCTGAGGAATCGAGGCGTAGTAGGTGAAGCAGGCGTGGTAGAGGTCGCCGCCGCGCAGGAGGAGTTCCCGGGCCTGGCGGGCATGACGGATCGTGTCCTCGAGCGGTTCGAACCACGGCGCCGCGCAGATCGCGAAGATGTACTCGGCCTGTCCGGCGGCCGGATCATATCCGCGAGCGTGACTCACCTCCAGCACGCGGCGGACTGCGGTGTACGCCGACGCATAGTCCTGGCGCGACGGGACGGTCACATACGGCGCGTGCGCCAGCGCGCCGACCAGGTCGGCGCACGGCCCGCCCTCGTCCCACAGGCGGCGCGCCTCGGTCACCAACCACGGCATGAGCGGCGACCCGCAGAAGAACGAGGCCGGGATCAGGCGGTAGATCAGGCTGGCGATGGCCACCGCCCGCGGGTCCTCGTTGTCCGGACGGCGCAGGTCGTCCGCCGCGCTGCCACTGATCGCCCAGGCGCGCAGCGCGTCGATCCCGCGGTCGATCACGCCGGGCAGGTCGGCTGGCGCGGGCGCCGGATGTCCGAGGTCCGCGAGCAGGCCGACGCCCAATTCCACCGCCTCCTGCGGACGAGCGCGGTGGGCGAGGCTGCTGATCTGGATCACGGCGAGCTGAGCCCGCTGAACCGGGTCGATCGTGGGCGCGACCCGAGTGTAGAGCTCGTCCGCCTCGTCGAGGCGACCCGAGCCGAACAATGCGGTGTGGCGTTCGATCCCCAGTCGCTGACGCAGGCCGGAGTCGGTCCCCGGGTCGGGCGCCAGCAGTCCTTCGGCCGCGGCCAGATAGTTGTCCATCAGGTCGTAGTTGGCCTGCAGCCGGGCCCTGGCGGCGGCGACCGTGAAGAGCTCGGCCACCGTCTGCCGCTCGCGCAGTTCGGTCACCTCGTCGATCGCCGCGAGGTACTGCTCGGCCGCGACCGGCTCGAACTGCGGGAACCGGGCCAGCATCCGGGCAAGCTCGAGATGCCGGGCCGGCCGGACCATCGCACTCATGCCGGCGTATGCGGCCTGACGGACCCGATCGTGCCGGAACCGCACCGACGTCGCGGCGCCGTGCTCGGTCACCAGCAGGCCGTCCTCCAGAGCCGGGGCCAACATCCCGGTCAGCTGGCCTCCCGCGTCCGCCGGATCGCCGATGGCCGCGCGGAGCAGGCCGAGCTCGACGTCGCCACCGAGGCAGGCCATGGTGTACACCAGCTCACGCGTCTGATCGGCCAGCGCGGCGATCCGCGCCTCAATGAGTTCGACGACGTCGCCTCGTCCGACGTGGTGGCGCAGCGCCGCCGGGTCCCAGATCCAGCCGCTCTCGCCGGGCACCAGCGCGCCCTCTCGCCGCAGGGCGTTCACCAGCTCCACGGTGTCGAACGGGTTACCGTCGGTGCGCTCCCGGATCGCCGCCCCAACCGCGTCCAGGTCGTGCGCCGGCAGCCGCAGCAGTTCGCCGAGCAGTTGGCAGACGTCCGCCGGGCCGAGGTTGCCGAGCGTGATGTCGACCGGCGGCCGGGCCTGCTTCCGCCAGCGTGGAAGGGCCGCGGCGAGGGGATGCGTGTCGTCTACCTCGTTGTGCCGGTACGCGCCGATGAGCAGCAGGCCGGGCAGGCCGTCGGAGCTGTACACGGCGTCGAACAGTCCGAGCGCGGTCGGGCTCGCCCACTGCAAATCGTCGATGACCATGACGATCGGGCGTTGCGGACCGGCCAGCGACTTCAGCACCGCGAGGCCGGCTTGGACCAGCCGGGCCTGCGCGGTGCGCGGATCGGTCGTACCGGTGCCGGTGGACACGCCGAGCAGAGCGCCGAACTCGGGGTCGGCGGCCATGACGGCGGCGTCGGCGCCGAGTGCCTCATGCAGCCGCACCCGCGCCGCGGCGAGTTCGGTTTCGGGTTCGGCGAGCAGCATGCGGGCGAGCGCGCGCATGGCCTGCCGGACCCCGTCCGAGCCCGGCCCCTGCCGGAACTGGTCGAACTTTCCGAACACGAACCAGCCACCGGCCTCCGTGACGATCGGGCGGAGCCGGTCGATGAGGCTGCTCTTGCCGACTCCCGAATCGCCGCTGATCAGCGCGCCGGGACAGCGGCCCGCGACGGACTCGCTGAACGCGCGCCGCGCCGACTCGATCTCGGCCGACCGCCCGACCAACCGTGCGGGCGCCTGCAACCGCCCCGGGAAGTCACGCCGCCCGATCTCGAGGGTGCCTTCCGTGCCGCGGGCGTAGTGGTCGCGGAGCTGGCGGAGGTCGTGCAGTACCCCTTCGGCGCTCTGGTACCGACGGTCGGGCTCCTTCTCCAAGAGGTGCGCGACGATCGCCGAGAATGAGGCCGGCACCGCCGGATTCACCTCCGACGGCGGCGTTGGGGTCCGGGTCAGCAGATCATGGGTGAGCCGGAGCGGATCGTCACCGTGCCCGAACGGCGGCGATCCGGTCGCCAGTTCGTAGAGGGTGGAGCCCAGGCCGTACAGGTCCGCTCGTTGGTCGACCGGCCAGCCGGTGCGTCCTGTCTGCTCGGGTGCGATGTATGGCAGGGTGCCGATGATGTCCCGGTGGTGGGTGAAGCCCGGTCGCTCCTCCGCCGACGTGCTGGCCAGGTCGAAGTCGATGAGGATCGGGCGGCGCGGTCCGGCCTCGCGCCGGACCACGACGACGTTGGCCGGATTGATGTCCTTGTGCACGACGCGGCGCCGATGCATCGCGGCCACCACCTCGGTGAGCTCGACGGCGAAGTCGAGCAGCTCCGGCACGCCCATGGGCGCCCGGACGATGCTGGCGGCGAGCGCGGTGCCGCCGTCGTCGATGAGCAGGACCTGTTGATCATCCGATTTGGACAGCAGTAGCGGTACACCCGGCACGCCGGCCAGACGGCCGAGCATGGTCAGCTCATTGCGCAGCCGCTCGACGGCACCCGGGCCGGTCAGTTCCTTTCGGATCGCTCCGGGTCGCGTCGGACCCGAGGCGACCCGGAATACCCGCGTACGGCCGCTCTCGTACAACAGATCATCAGGCACGTGTCGGCCGTCCTCGCCTCGGGGCCCTGCTCGCTATCCAATATCGGCCTGCTGACAAATCCTGAGAATAGCTCCGAGCTCCGGCAGTCCCGACGGCGGCCGGAGATCCAACGAAGCCTAGACGGCGAGCCAGGGTCACGTCCGTACTCCAGGTATGCATTGATTGCTCGACCGCCCGCAGGTGGCAACGCCTCCGCAGTGCCATCGCCCGCCTGATCACTCACGAAGGCCAATTTGATCAGTCACACCGCATTGGTCCTCTACTATGTGGGCAGTCCACCCGGCTGCAGTGCGACGAACACAGCCGCCATCTGCCGAGATTGACCGGAAAGCGTAGATTCCGTTGCCGAGGAGGGCGGACCGCCGCCATCGACACGCTGACCACAAAGGGCGCGGCAGCCGCGACGCTGCGCCAACTGTCCGCTTCGAGCCTCTGCGACCACCTCGGCCCGTGCCCGCACGCACATCGCACGCGTTGCGCGAACTCGATCCGCGGTACGTGCCGAGGCATCGCGGGACCGCGGGAGATGAGGACCCGGCTGCACGCCCAAGCACTCGAGCTGCGGATCGCCGGCACCGGGCATCCAGCGGCCGACTGAGCGCCGCCAGCTCGCGAGCGTTATGGCGTCCGCCGGTGATACACGGCGAGCGACGGACCTCGCAGCGCGCGCTGAGCACCGCACGCTGCGGTCGGCAATCACGATGGTCGTTGCCGTGCCCTGTGCCACCTGACCCTGGTGACCGCCGACGGCAAAGCGCGACCGGCGGCTGAGGTGCTTCGCGGACAAGGTACGCGAGCACTCGAGTCGGCCGCATCGAGCTGACCTACGGCGGTCCGCAACTCATCTAGGCCGGCTCGGCGACGATGACCCCGGAGGGTGGCGGGAGCGGCTGGAGGCCGACGAATCGCCAGCCGGCCGCGCCGAGCCACTGGGCGACATCGTCCACCTGGTAGAGGTCGCCGCCGCTGATCATGAGGAATTCGCCGGCGCCGAACCGGGCCGACGGGTGCGGAGCCGCGTCCGTGCGCCACCAATCCACGAGCATCAGGCGCCCGTCCGGGGTCACCACGTCGCGCAGCCGACGCAGCAGCTGAACGATGCGCTCCGGGTTGAACAGGTGCACCACGTTCGCAACGAGAATGGCGTCGTGGCCGGTGGGCAGTGGATCGGCGAAGAAGTCGGCGCCAACAGCCTCCAGGCGTGCGGCGAGCGGGCCGGCTGCGGTCTGCTGTGCGACGACGGCCGCGACGTCTGGCAACTCCACAAGCGTCGCGGTCAGGTGGGCGTAGCGCTCCAGGATCGGCTTGAGGAAGGTGGCCAGCCCGCCGCCCACGTCGAGCACCCGGCGGTGTGGGCCGAAGTCGTACTCCCGGGCGAAGTCTGCGGCGGTCTCCGCGGTCACCAGCGCGACGGCCGACTCGTACGCCTCGGCCTGCCCCTCATCGAGGTCGCCGCGCACGCCCCGCCGGGTGCGGAAGGCCGTCGCGGCGTTGACCCACGTCGGATAGCTCACCGTGTCCCAGTACCGCGCCAGGGGCCGCATGTCGAACGGTCCGCGGCCGGCGAGGAACGCCTCGGCGTCGGGCGCGTTGCGCAATCGCTCGCCGTCCCGCACCAGCAGCCCGGCGTCGACCATCAGGTCAGCGATCGCTCGGGCGCTGCGCTCCGGGATGGAGCAGCGTTCCCCGATTTCCGCCGGGGTCGCTCCGTCCGGCCCGACAGCGGCGAAGACGCCGAATTCGATCGCCGCGAACAACGTCTTCGACACCATGAAACCGGCGAACAACTCGATGATCCGGGCGGGTGTCGGCGGCCCGCCATCGACAGTCGTTTCCCCGGCAGGCTCCACCGGTGGGGCGAACATGCGCTGTGCCAACTCGTCTGCCACGAGACCCCCGCAGGTCGCTAGCGATCGAAATTGTGCGTCCGCAGCATACCGACCGGGCCGCTGCCCTACCACCCGGTAGTCCGGCGGCCCGCGACAGACGGTGACCCGAGGCCGCGTACTGGCTGGCCCTTGGGCGTCCGCAAGCAAGCCCGCAAGGTCGCCGCCCAGGCATCACCGACCTGATCACCACACCCGGTCTGACCAAACCTCGACTTCGCCGACGTCACAAGCGTCACGAGCGGCGCGGGCAGCGCCTTCATGGGCATCGGCAGCGCGCGCGGCGACAACCGCGCCGTCGAGGCGGCCGAGTCGGCAATCTCCAGCCCGCTGCTGGAGCAGAGCATGGACGGCGCGCGGGGCGTGCTGCTGTCCATCGCCGGCGGCTCCGACCTCGGCCTGTTCGAGATCAACGACGCGGCGCAGCTGGTCACCGACGCGCCCCACCCGGACGCCAACATCATCTTCGGTACGGTCATCGACGACGCGCTCGGCGACGAGGTGCGCGTCACGGTGATCGCGGCCGGCTTCGACGGCGGCGCGCCGGCCTACCGGCCGGTCGAGGCCCGGGCGCCCCGACCGCAGCACAACCACCAGCCGAAGGAGCCGGCACAGGTGGAGCGCCAGGCCCGCCGCCGCCCCGGCGGGTGCTGTTCGACGACGTCGACGTGCCGGCCTACGTCACGCCCCCAGCTCGTCCCCTCCGCCGACCGTTTCCGCTCCCCCGCGCCGCTGATCGCGCACATCGTCGCCGCCGGCGTCTACGCTCTCGCCGGCACCTTCCAGCTCGTCCCGCGGCTGCGGCGCGACCACCCGAACTGGCACCGGCGCGCCGGTCGCGTCCTGTCGGCCGCGGGCCTGGTCGTCGCCGGCTGGCTGATCACCCTCGCCGTGGCCGGGTACGCCATCCGCCGCCGGCCGGCGCCGTGAGCACCAGTTACGACATCCACGTGGCCGGCCACCTCGACGCCAGATGATCCGGCCGGCTCGGCGGCCTCAGCATCGTCCACCGCGACGACGGGACCAGCGTCCTCACCGGCCCCGTCGCCGATCAGGCCCAGCTCTACGGCATCCTGGCCGGCCTGCGCGACATCGGCGCCACCTCCTCCGTGTCCAACCCACCGACGCCGACCGGACCAGATAGACCGGCCTCAGCTGTTACGGATGGCTGTGGGGCGCACACAACGGCGGGGAAAAGAACGTCTGCGTGCAGCCCGGCGACCGTGGGGGGTCATCGATGGTGCCTGCCCACCACGCGTACGGATCCCGTGCCCTTGACGATCTGGCCTACCAACCAGGCGTCCAGGTCATGGCCGGCCAGTCGGGCCAACGTGCGGTCGACGTCGTCGGCCGCGACCACGGCCACCATGCCAATGCCCATGTTGTAGGTGCTTTCCATCTCAACGTCCTCGATGGAGCCCTCCGTGCGGATCACGTCGAAGATCGGCTGCGGGCGCCACGTCCTGCGGTCAACGACGGCGTCGACGTGGTCGGGCAGGACCCGGACCAGGTTGCCGGGGACGCCGCCGCCGGTGATGTGGGCGAACGCGTGGACATCCGTCTCGTACAACAGGTCGAGGCATGCTCTGGCGTAGATGCGGGCCGGGGTCAGAAGCTCCTCGCCGAAGGTTCGTTGGCTGCCGAGCTCGTCGACGATACTGTCCAGACGCAAGCGGCCGGTGCCCACCAGGATGTGCCGAACGAGCGAGTAGCCGTTGGCGTGCAGCCCGGTGGAGGGCAAGGCGATGACCGCGTCGCCGACCCTGACCCGGTGACGGCCTAGGATCGTGCCCTCGTCGATGACGCCGATGGCGGTGGCGGACAGGTCGTACTCGTCGGGCCGCAGCATGCCGGGCAGCTCGACGGTACTGCTGCCCAGCCGGACGCACCCGGCGTACCGGCAGCCAGCGGTGATGCCGGCGCCGATCTCGGCGACCCGCTCCGGCACGAACTCGCCGCTGGCGACATGGTCGGACAGGAACAGCGGTGCCGCGCCGCTGGCGACCAGATCGTCGACGACCATGGCGACCAAGTCGATGCCGACGGTGTCGTGGACGCCCAGGGCCCGGGCGATGGCCAGTTTCGTGCCGACGCCGTCGGTGGCGGCGGCCAGAACCGGTCGCTGATACTTCGTCGTGTCGAGCCGGAACAGCCCGGCGAAGCCGCTGCGGCCCTCGAGCCTCAGCGCGGAGCTCTTCGCTGCGGTGCGTTCGATGGCCGGCTGCGGGGCGCCGTTGCCGGCGAGGCGGCGCAGGGTCCACTCCGCCATCTGGATCAGGGGGCCGGTGGAGAGCATGACGGGCCGGGCAGCGACCGGCCGCGCCGGCAATCGGTCCGGCATCGGTGCGTCCGGTGGCGCGAATTCTTGCCTGATTACGGCGGAAAGGAGGGTGTTGGAGACCTCGCCGGCCTCGTGGCGGCGAAGGGTGTCGAACAGTCGCTCCCGCACTCCCGGTCGAAAGTCGTATTCAGCCGAGTCCGGATCGGACCGGTCCGCGGGTGTGATGTGGTGCAGGAGCCCGCCGAGGAACACCTCCGCGATCTCGGGCAGACCCGCGGCGGGCACGGTGGCCTGCTGAATGTGGTGGATCACCGGGAGGGTCAGCGGCGCCGCGGCGGCGAGGCGTGCAGCCAGGTGGAGCGCCGTCGGTGAAGCCGAAGACCGGAACCGCGATAGCAGGGCATCAGCGTCGGTGTCGCCTGTGTCGACGCCGAGGTTGTGGCTGGCGGCCTGACCCCAATGCTCGCTGACGGCCAGTGATGCTGCTTCCGACAGACTCGAACCGGCGATCAACGCCGCCCAACTCGTCAGCCACCGCTGCTGGAGCCCGAAGACCGGCAAATGGACAGGGTCGCCGGGCGGCGATTGGCCGTTGGACGGTGTGAAGCGCAACGCGCGGTTGTTCGCGGGTGGCCCGAAGGTGGCCAGCCGTCCGATCTGCGGGGACAGGGCGGTTCGTGGCCAGAGGCGCTGCGGCAGCGGCTGCACGATGGCGGTCGGCGCCCGCTGCGCCAGGTAACGCAGCAGCTGCCCGGCCGGCTCGGTGCGCCAGAACGCGCCGACGCCATCGGTGAGGACCAGGATGGCGCGCTGGTGCGTGTCCTGCACGATGTCACGCCGGGTTCGGATGACCGTGCCGGCCGCGTCGACCGACAGCCGCGGACCGGTCGGCGAGTCATGCAGGTACCGATGCTGGACGTTCTGGAAGATGCGGGAGCGGCCCAGCGCCACCCGCAGGTCGTCGGCGCAGGCACGCCAGATGTCCATCGATGCGGAGGCGTCCGTGACGACGAGCAGGTCCAGCCAGCGACGGTCGACCTGCCGCAGCAGCGGCAACCAGAACCCGTAGTCGGCACGTTGCCGTGCGGTGGCCTCCTCGTCCAGGAGCACACGCCTGCTGTCAGGCACCCGGCGGTTGAGCGGGCGGAGCGCCCGCGCGAGCTCGACCGATGCCGGCGGCGGTGGCGTGGCCCGTTGCCGCATCTGGACCCGCTCTCCGAGGTCCGTGCCGGCACCGGGACGGTCGGCGTGACCATGCGATGTCAACGAACTGGCTTCGGCGACATCGGTCATGGCCTCGTGTGGCGTCGCGGCGGCGGGCACCGCGGGCGACCGCGCTGACGCAGGGTCGTCGGCGGACTCCGGATCCGAGGATGCCGGCGACGCGTCGCGATCGCCGGCCGGGAGCAACGCCGCAAGCCACAGCGCCTCGGCCACCTCCACCGGGTCGAGATCCAGATCGAGACGCCTCAAGGTGCGGATCACGCGTTCGATGGTCATCGGCTCATGCCGGGTCCAATGCCTGCAACAGCAGGTCAAGGACGCGTTCCCGGCCGCGGTCGTCACCGTCCGCGTGCCGGCCCGTGAGGTAGATGGCATTGAGCAGCTGGTCGGTGGCGACGTCACCGAAGCCCCGAACGGCCAGGAACCGCTCGATGATCGGACCGCTGGCCGCCACGGCGTCGTCGCCCAGATGCGCCTCGACGATGCGGGCCAGTTGCTGCGCGCTCGGCGGAGGCAGCCGCAACCGGATACAGCGACGGAGGAACGCCGGCGGAAACTCGCGCTCGCCGTTGCTCGTCAGCACCACGAACGGAAACTCCCGGCAGCGCACGTGTCCCCGCCGGATCACGACCCGGTCGTCGGCGTCGGCGGATGCGACCTCAACCTCTGGCTGGCGTTCGGCGAGACGAGCAAGCTCCGGAATGGTGTACTCACCGTCCTCGAAGATGGTGAGCAGGTCGTTCGGAAGGTCGATGTCGCTCTTGTCGATCTCGTCGATGAGCAGGACGCGGGGGCGCCGCCGTGGCAGCAGCGCGGTTCCCAGCGGTCCGAGGCGCATGTACGCGCCGATATCGCCGCCGACCGCGAGCGTCGCGTCCTGGACCCGGCTCAGTGCGTCGTACTGGTACAGCCCGTCAGTGACCGTGCTGCGGCTGATGATTGGCCAGTGCAGCACCGGCCCGAGCTGCAGTTCATACGCCACGGCGTAGGCGAGTGACGACTTACCGGCTCCCGGGCTCCCCGTGAGCAGCAGCGGCCGTCGCAACGCGAGCGCCGCGTTGACCGCATCGATCTCCTCCCGGCTTTCGCTGCGGTACACGGCACCGCGTCGTTGGTGGACCGCTCGTACCGTCGCACCGGGTGCGGCGTCGTCGTCCACCTCACCGTCGAACGTCCGCCAGGGCGGGGGCGGTGGAAGATCCTGAATGCCGTCGTGCGGCGTGGCGTCGCCACGGAAAACGTGCCAGTTCACGGGTCCTCCTCAAGCTCAGATCAACGGCCGTGCGGCAGGGGCGACAAGTGGGGCCTCCAGGTGCGGGCGTCGGCCCGGGTCGTCCCAGAGCAGCACGAATCCCTGGTCGAAGGGCGGTCTGGCGCTCCTGCGCAGCCGCAGCGTCAGATGCGGAAGTTCCGCCGCGGTACCCGCGGCGAACGACTCGGCGATCTTGCGATGGAATCGATCTCCGCGGCACGCCTCGGCCACAACGGAGGCACCGGGCCGTAGCAGCAGGAATCCGGGTACCCCGGCGGCCAGCCCGGCGCGTAGCGACTCGCGGTTGCGTCCGCCACGCCCGTGGCGTTCGAGCAGCACGACCGCGCCATGCTGGTCCGTGCGATGCAGGAAGTCCTGAAACGCCAGCGTGTTCATCGCGGCGTTGCACGATCGGCAGGTGATCCGCGGCCGGCCGCGGTCGCCGAGCTGGGTGGCGGCGGCGGCCCACTGCTGCTGCCAGCGCTGGTGCGACTCAACTTGGCGCAGCCGCTCGAGCGAGCGCACGACTGTCGGGTACTGCAGGCCGATCTTGCTGCGCTGCGGCCCGATCCGCCACTCCTCCACGTCGAGGTCCCAGAGCTCCTGCGGCAGCACGAACTCGATGACCGGTTGGGTGTCGCCGGCGGTGCGGGCGAGCCGGTCGAGCGCGTCGTACAGCACCGTGCCGAGCCCTGCCTGCGCGTCCTTGACGGTCATCTGTCCCGCGTGTGGGTAGCGTGCCGGGTCCGGATACCACGCGGTGAAGCCGTCGGTGTCCGTATAGAGCCAGATCGCGGCGTGGTACCGCTTTCCGCGCCGCTCCGGCGTTGCCGCCGGCGACAGCAGGATCACGACGGCCGCGTCGACCGGTCGGCGGTCTTCGGTCAGGCGCGGACCCGGGACGGATGGTCCGGGACGATGCCGGTCCGCCCAGGTGGCGAGCGCGGACGCTGCGGCACGAGTGGGGCACCGCGCCAGGATCTCCGCGACGCAACGGAACAGCGGGTGATGTGCCGGGTCGCCGGCATGTGCCAGTTCCCCGGCCGCCTGCACCAACTGGGCGAGCGTCGTGAAGCCGGCGGTGGACGGTCGCACGGTCATCGGCGCCAAGGCACGCTCCCAGATCGCGTGCAGCACGGCAGGCTCCATCGGCGGCACGGCGGCCAGGGCCGCCCAAAGATCTTCTTCGGCTGACCGGCCCAGGACCCTCAAGGCGGACTGCGCCGCGACTGCCTGACGGATGTCGTCGAGGGACGACCGTAAGGCAGCAGGTATCTCTTCGCGGACGGCGGCACGTAGCTCGGTGCTCGGGCGTCCAGTGGCGTACGGGTGCACGTTGCGTACCAGCGCCATCGCACCGGCCGTGTTGCCGTCCAGTTGCTGCGGAGCCGGATATCCGGCGTCTGCGAGTCGCTTCCGGACGTGGTTGAACAGCGTCCGCATCGGGAGCAGGTCGCCGGCGCCCTCGAGGCCGTCGCGCATCAGCTCTAGGAGCTGGCCGGTGAACGCCGTGTTGCGCATGCCCTCAGGCGCGAGCGAACGCCGTGTCCATGAGCTCGACGTGATCACGTAGGTGCCCTCAACGCCGAGGCCACCGGGGACGGCGATCGGGAGCTTCAACGCCCAGCCGCTGTAACAACAGTCCAGGATGACAATCTTGGTGGCGGCCTCGCAGCCTCCGAGCAGTTCCGCGAGGTAGCGGTACGGCACGCTGCGCCACTGCTCGTCGTCGGATGCCTCACCGGTCGCCAGGTGCAGCTCGCCGCTGTCGCCAAGCAGGAGGCCGTGGCCCGCGAAGTAGACCAGCAGCAGATCCCTCGCCTCGCTTGCCGCCCGTTTGATGGGCGCCAGCACATCGTTGGTGCTCTGCGGGTCCTCGATCACCTCGCAGGTTTCGGCTGAGAAGGTCGACAGCGAGGCGCTGGTGAGGACGTCGCGCAGGTCCCGTACGTTGGTGACGGCCGATGCAAGGTCAGCGAGCCGGCTGGAGTGGTAGTGACCGACGCCGACGAGGACCGCTCTCGACCGTTCGTGCTCAGGAAGCCGCACCGCGCCCAGACCTCATACCGGCACGATAATCACGTACGGTGACGGTGTCATTGTCGGCAGTAAGCACGAACACACAGTAGCGCGCGATCACGTTTCCGGGCATCGACCCTTCTGACGATGCGACTGCACGTCGCTTCAGCGGATCTCGTACACCGCCACGTGACCCGAGCGGAACCGCAGTGTCGCGTACCTGCCCAGGTCGGCGGACACGTGGACCTCGTCCGCCGACGGTGGGTCGCTGGTCCAGTACCAGTTCGACACGTCCTCGACCCACAGCCACTTGACGCCGTACCCGTCGCGCAGGCGGCCGATCGTCGTCTCCGACGGGTTGGTGAACGCGGCATCGTTGTCGATCAGGCGGGACGGGTCCCAGTACGTCGTCTGCTCCTGCGGCACGCCTTGCTTGATCTCCTGCTCGTGCGCCGCGGCGGTGTAGGCCCAGGACTCGATCAGGACCCGCCGCTCGGTGTAGGCCGCGATGCCGAAATGCCGGCGGTCACAGCCGAGGTTCTTGCCGAAGTGGAGGTACACGCAGTGCGCGTTGGTGGCGACCAGGTCGCCGGGCGAGGAGTTCCCGCGCAGCCAGCGGCCGGCCTCCACGGTGCCCTCGGTGACGATCGGCCACAGCTCGGCGCGGTTCCTCCAGCCGCGCTCATGCCCGTCGGTGACGACATACGTGAGCTGGGTGAACGCCGTCGGCAGGGAGAAGCCGAGCAGCAGGGCGACGATGAGCCCGACGGCCGTGCCCGTGGGGATCCTGCGGCGGTACCACCAGATCGCCGCCACGGCCGCGAGCGCCACCAGTGCCAGGGCCGCGTACGGGTAGACCAGCTTGATCGTGAGCCGCTCGGCGCTGTACGTGGTGTTGTGCCACGGCGCCCAGTCCCCGTCGACGGCGCGGATCAGGTAGACCACGACGATGCCGGCGACCGCGACGGCCAGCAGGGGGCGGGCCTTGCGCAAGGTGAGCCCCGGCAGGAGCAGCAGCAGGCCCCAGGTGGCGGCGGCCGCGACGTACGGCCGGGCACCCGTCAGGAAGTAGCTCTCGGACCCGCCGGAGTGGGCGGTGAGCAGCAGCGCGCCGATCCCGGCGAGGCCGAGTCCGGCGAGGAGCAGCACCTCGGCGTCGAACACCCGGCGGCGCAGGCCGGCGACGCCGGCCCACATGAAGACCCAGCACAGGACCGTCAGCGCGCACAGCACGACGAGCCGCGACAGCTTCGGATCGGCGGCGTAGTTCGTGTTGACGGCGATCGCGGTTCGCCGCATCGCCTCCAGCGGGCGCAGGCTCAGGCCCTGGCTCTCTCCACCGAAGAGGACGAACTGCGCGAACAGGATCCAGAAGACCACGATGCCGAGCGCCTTGAGCGCGACGCGGTTGAGCCGCCGCTGGAAGACCAGCTGCGCGCCGATGACCAGCAGCAGCCCGCACAGCAGCGTCGGCAGGAACGTCGCCTTGGCGCCCATGACCGCGGCCGGCAGCAGGGCGAACAGCACCCAGCGCCGCCGGTCGTTCCCGTGCTCCCGCAGCAGGTCCAGCAGCACCAGCATCAGCGGCACGAACAGCAGGGCGCCGAACGTCTGGGTGGGGCTCGTCCACAGGTACAGCGCGAGGTTCGAGCCGTCCTCGGTCGGGTCGAACCCGTAGGCGCGGTAGAAGGACGACAACACCCACCCGTACGGGTCGGGCGACAGCACGAAGAACGTCGCGAGCACGGTGAGTGCGCCGCCCCACCAGGTGCCGATCAGCCGGCGGCCGAACGAGGCGATCAGCACCGCGTACGCCACGGTCATCACCAGCGGCGTGAGCCGGGTGACGAGGATGAACGGCTCGATGCCGGTCGCCCAGCTCGTCGAGGCCATCTCCGCGTAGGCGAACCAGTGGTAGCGGATCGGCTCACTGGTCACCCACGGCGTGACGAAGTCCATGTGGTGCTTGAACTCGCCGATGAGCGCCAGGTGGAACGGCAGGTCGATGTCGATCCGGCCGTAGCTGGGCCAGCCGGTGCCGTGATGGCGGTAGTACTTCGTCGCCCAGGCCAGCATGATCAGGGCGATCACCGCCAACGTCCACGACCACGCCAACGGTGCGCGGCCGGCCGGGCCCGCGCCCCGCCAGTACCGCCGCAGCCCCGGAACCGCGACGAACACGGCGATGACCAGCAGCAGCACCGCCTGCGCCGCCAGCGGGACCCCGACCGCGCGGGCCGGGATGTAGGCCAGGACCTCGATCGCGAAACCGATCGCGGTGCCGGCGGCGGCATCCTCGGCCATCGAGCGGGATCCGCGGTGCACCAGCCGCCACAGCAGCAGGCCCGGCAGCGTGACACCGAGGCCGACGTAGCCGACGAAGATCGCGTAGGTGGCCAGGGACACGTCGTAGTAGCGCAGCAGCCCGGCACCGGCGAGGAGCACCAGCGCCGCCGGCCACCAGCCGGAGCGCCAGATCGCCGTCCGGTGCGCGGTGACGGCATCGCCCCGCGTCGCCGGTTCGTCTCGCTCGACCTGACGTGTGAAGACCATGCGTCGCGTTCCTGCCTCACCGGGTAGCGGTTGGTGACGGTGCGGGGGGACACCGCTCGGCGGGCAGTATAGGTGGATTTCGGCCGGACGTGCGTCCGTCGGTCGTCACGAGCACTCGGCGGAGTCACACCGCGCCGAGCGACCCCGGCGGCGCGGGCGCGGGCCCGGCGACCGCCCGGGACGCCGCACACCCTCGTGTCGGGTCGTCCGGAGGCCGGCCCGGCAGGTGCCTGCCGGGCCGGCCTGTTCGCGTTCCGGTCAGCCGAAGAGCACGAGTTGCCACAGGTCGTAGGACTGGATGCCGCGTCCGTGGGTCGCGGCGTAGAGGCGCAGGCCGAACAGGCCGCTGCGCAGTTGCATGGTGGCGGTGGTCGGCAGGTTGCGGCCGAGCACCTTCCAGCCGGTCTGGCCCGGCGGGCGGTACAGCACGCCGAGGTCGGTGCCGACGACGAGGCCGCCGCCCCAGAGGACCTTCACCGCGTTGGCCGGGATGTCGGGCAGGTTGCCCGAGACGTCCTTCCAGGTGGCGCCGGCGTCGGTCGACTCGAACACGTGCCCGATGCCGGCTCCGGGGCCCTCGGTCCACTTGCGGGAGAAGCCGTTGATGGCGACGTACACGTGGTTCGAGTCCGCCGGGTCGACGTCGAAGCCGGAGACGTACCGGTTCGGGATGGTGCCGTCGACGGGCAGGTTCAGCTGGTGCCAGCCGGTGCCGTCGGTGCGGCCGACGGCGATGCCGCGGGTGAAGCCCTGGTTGTTGCAGGGGCCGCACCAGCCGACGTACGCCATGCCGCCGGAGACGGACACGCCGGTGGCGACGTGGCCCGCGCCGAGGTCGAACACGTTCTGCCACTCCGCGCCGGACTGGATGGCGAAGCCCTTGCGCTGCACCCAGACGTGGGTGCCGCCGGCGACCCAGGTGTTGATGTCCTTGGCGTCGGCGGCGATCGGGGCGATGAACCGGGCGCCGGCCGGGCCGAGGTCGTTGTCCGGTGGTGCGATGTTGCGGCTGGAGACCTTCGACGGGTCGGTGGTCCAGGAGCCGTCGTTGACCGCGCAGTTGTTCGTCACGGACAGCGCGAGGTAGACGTACTCGGACACGATGTTGCAGCCGTTGTTCGGGTCGACGATGGTGTCGCCGCCGTCGCCGCCGAAGTTGGAGCCCATGACCCGGTCACCCGGCCGCTTGATCGACTGGCCGTTGTCCTGCAGGCCGCCGGAGACGGCCAGGCCGATGGTGCGGCCCTGCTTGTCGGCGCCGACGCCGACGGAGTAGTACTGCAGGACGTCCATGCTGCCGTCGTTGAGGGACTTCCAGTCGGTGGCGTGCCCGGACGCGTCGGCCTTGCCGTCGACCGGGCGCCGGTAGGTGCCGCCGTCGTCGCCGACGATCACGTACGGCTTGCCGCCGTTGCTGCCGATCGCGACGGAGTGCTGGTCGGCGTGGGTGGTCTGGTGGCAGTCGCCGGTCTGCTTCGCCGGGTCGATGCTCCAGCACGGGAACGGGAAGTTCCAGTACGGCCCCGGCGTGGTCCACGTGGCGCCGGCGTCCCTGGTCTCGAACACCTCTTCCAGGCCGAGGTACACGTGGGCCGGGTTCTTCGGGTCGACCTGCAGGAACTGGTTGTACCAGGCCTGCACGCCGGGCTTGTACCCCGGCCGGTTGTTCGCCGACCCGGACTCGGCGAGCTTCTGGTAGTCCGCGACCAGGGTCCACGGCCCGAACGGCGAGCCGGACGCCGACGCGTACACGCCGCCGAGGTTGCTGTCCGGGTTCGTGGCGAGCAGCCGCGGCGACTGTTCGATGGCGTAGTACTTGGAGCCGTCCGCGGCCGCGGCGAACGTGACCGTGCCGACGTCCTCCGGGTTGCTGGCGATCGCCCCGGCGAGGTTCGTGCGCTGCCAGGCGCCGCCCTGCTTGGTGTAGAAGCCGTTGTACGTGTCGCCGCCGCGCCAGCCGACGGCGAGGACCACCTTCGACGGGTCCTTCGGGTCGATCGCCACGTCGGTGGTGATGTTCTTGTACGGCGCGGCCGGGTCACTCGCGAGCGAGCCGCCTGGCAGGTAGTCGGGGTTGGGCGCGAACTCGAGCTTCCACGGCCCCGAGAGGTTGACCGAGGAGTGCGACCACACGCCGCGGCTGGTAGCCGCCCAGACGGTGGTGCCGCCGAAACGCAGGCTGGCGATGGTGGTGCTGTCCAGTTCGGTGCCGCCGACCCGGTCGCCCGGCTGGAACTCGCTTCGGCGCGGGTCGCGCAGCACGTACACGCCGGCGCCGACGAAGCTGGTCGAGCTGGAGTTGGCCTCGCCGGTGGCGTACCAGAGCCGCCCGCTGCCGTCCAGGCGCAGGTCACCGGTCGCCGGGGAGGACAGCTTGTCGGAGATCGGGCGCCAGTTGCCGCCGCCGGTGCTGGAGCGCCACACGCCGCCGTTGGCGGAGCCGGCGTAGACGTAGCCGTGGTCGTCGGCGGCCAGCCCGGTGACCCGGCCGGTCACGTAGCCGGCGCCACCGGAGGAGTTGGAGTTGATGTCGCGGTACCGCGGGTCGTCGGAGTCGTACGGCAACGCCGTCTCATCGGCCCAGCGTCCACCGGTGCGCGGCAGCGCCTGCAGCTGCGCCCACGCCGCGGTGTACGCGCCCGGGGCGACGATGCCGGGCGCGCTGCGGGCCTCGTTCCACTGCTCCGCCTGCTCCATGATGTCGTCGGAGCCTTCTTCGTCCTCCTCGGCGGAGAACGTCTTGGACGTCGCCGTGGTCCGATGAGCGGTGGCGGCGAGGTCACCGTACCGGTTCGGTCGTGGCTTGCCCGGTGCGGCGTCGGCCGGCAGCCCGCTCAGCACCAGCACGACTGCGGACAGACCGCAGATGACCAGGGTGTTTCTGCGCCTTCTGGGTACTAATGCAGGCGACAACGGCCCGCTCCCTCCGTGCGGAGCGCCGGGCGACGGTGGTGCCGGCGCGTTCACGCCGATCGTTCTCGCTCCGCGCGACGCATCCAAGAGGAGGAATGCCAGATGGAACGGTGCAGGGTGTTGCGTAGGGTGGGGGCAAGGGTCAGCGGCGGGAGCCGCCCGCCGGGGGCGGGCGTCCAAGCGGGTGTGCGACCTCTGCGTACGGCGCTCGGACTGGTCGCGGTGACGCTGCTGGCCGGGTGCTCGGGTCAGGCGACGCCCGCACCGGCCGGGCCCGCGTCCCCCGCGGCGAGCGCCGCCTCGAGCGTTCCCGGCACGCCGGCGGGCAGCGCCCGCACCGGCGGCACCGGACCGCACCCGACCGCCGCGCCGACGCCGAGCCTGCCACTGGATCCGGAGAACCCCCAGGACCTCCGCGGCGCACCCATGACGATCACCGGCACGGTGCACACCCGACCGGGCTGCGTGATCCTCGACGCCGGCGCGGCCCGCTGGGCGCTGACCGGCCCGCTCGCCACGACCCTGCGCGACGGTGCCACCGTGACGGTACGGGGACGACCGACGGCCGTCCCGGCCGGATGCGGCGCCGATCACGCCCTCGACGTGCAGCAGCGCGGCTGACCCGACACGCTGTGACCGGCCGCGCCGATGGGCCGGGCGGGCGTCGTGGCGGTGCGGGCCTACCCGCGGATCGAGCGTGATGTGGCTCAGGGAGTCGGCGCGTGTGCTCAGCGGCATGTGTGTGGACTTGACCGGCCGCACGGCAGCCCGTGCCCCCCGTCACCGGCGAACCGATGACGGTCTCAGCCCGGCGTCGCCGGGAGCCAGTGCTCCGGCATCGAGATGTCCGGGGCGGACCGGACGGCCTTGCCCACCGCCAGTACCTCGGCTTCGGTCGCGCCGCGGGAGGTCGTCATGGCCAGGGTCAGCTCGCCGAACTCCGGCAGTTGCAGCTGCACCCCGTCCTCGGCGGGTACCAACGCCGCCGGCCAGCCGGCCACCTTGCGGTCCAGCGCAGCGGCGTCCTTGGTGCGCGGCTCCCGTTTCACGACGATCATCATGATGCGGTGCGCCGTGCCGGTTTGGCTGTAGGTGATGGTCGCGCCGTCCAGGGACGCCCGCTGTTGTTCGGGCAGCAACCGCAGCGAGACGTCGCAGTCCTCCACGGCGTAGCCGGTCGGCAAGGCGACGGGCGCGGCCGGCGCGGCGCAGTGCGTGCGACGGTCGAGGCGGACGTGCTCGGCCAGCTCCATGGCGAGTGCATCGCTGCCGGCGGTCACATGCATCCACACCCCGGCACCGTCGGCGATCTCCCACACCACCCGGTGGAAGTCGCCGGAGCGGTACAGCGTCGCCGTGCGCTGCCCCACGGTGAGCGTCTGTGTCGACTCCGCGGCTTCGATCGGCGTCGGCTTGTCCAGCAGCTGCAGCTGGGCGCTGGCCCCCCGACCGTCTCGGAGCAGCAGCCCCGGCTCCGGTCCGAACCGCGCGCCGTACAGGTTGTACGCGGCAGGGATGGCATCGAGTGCGAACGGCAGCTCGTCCGGGTCGCCGGCGGTTACCTCGGCGCGGCTCGGCAAGCCGGACGCGTCGGTCGTGGGCAGCCCGGGAACGCCGGGCACGACGACGAGCGGGGAGACACCGACCGGCATCGACGGCTCGCCGTGGTTGCGGTACACCGCGATACCGATGACCAGTGCACCGGTCACCACCAAGGCGGTACTTCCGGTGGCCAATCGGCGCGTCGCGATCCGGCGTCGGCCTCGCCTGACGGCGCGCTGCGCCAGGACGGTGAGGTCCGCCCGGCTTTCGGCACGCTCGCGAAGTGTCTCGGTCAACAGTTCGTCGATCATGTCCCGCTCCCAGAGGTCGAGGTGCTCGGTGCCGGGAAATGTCCCCGCAAGGTCGCCAGCCCGCGCATGGCATGGGTCCGGACGGTCGCCGTGGAGCACGACAGGATCTCGGCGATCGCCGCGTCGTCGAGGTCTTCGTAGTACCGCAGGACCAGGACTGCGCGCTGTTTCGGCGGCAGCTCGCGGATGAGGCGCCACATCGCGTCCCGGTCGGCCACGGCCTGCTCATGGTCGCCGCCGCCGCGGCGATCGGGGACGGCGTCGATCGTGACTTCCCGGTTCGTCAGCCGCCGCCACCACGAGATGTTCGCGTTGACGAGCATGCGGCGCACGTACACGTCGGGGCGGTCGGCGGTGCTGATCCGGTGCCATTTCGTATATGCGCTGGCCAGCACCTCCTGCACAAGGTCCTCGGCCCGGTGCGGGTCGCCGGCCAGCAGGCAGGCAAGGCGAAGCAGCGCGGGCCCGCGGGCGTACACGTACTCGTGGAAGTCCATCTTCCGAACAGACGCATCCAGCGGCCGCAACCGTTGACCCATCACGCGGTATATCGCCGGCAAGGCGTGATCTTGCTGCACGCACATCGCCAGATCCAGGCGCCCGCCAGCGCCGAACGCCGGCCACGAGGCGTTGCCGCTTCCGGCGGCCTGACGCGCTCGGGCTGCGGCCATGAGCGCACACCGGCCGGGATGTGGCCGGCGTCGCGCGGTGGACTTACCTGGTGGTGGTGAACGCGAGCCGGACTCCGAAGCCGATCAGCACCGTTCCGCTCACCCCGCCGATGAGGCGACGCGTGGCCGGCCGGGAGAACACTCGACGGGCCGCGGCGACCAGGTTCGCTACGGTGAGGAACCAGGCGGCCGTGATCACGACGGCGATCAGTGACAACGCCAGCATGGGGATGAGACCGGCATCGGCCGGGAGAAACTGGGGCAGGAGCGCGACGAAGAAGATCGCTGCCTTGGGGTTGAGCGTGTTGCACAGCAGGCCGGCGCGAAACGATCCCCACAAACTTGACCCGGTGGTGCGCTCGGCGATTGCCTCGGATCGGACGTCGTGTGAGCGCCAGGCCGAGCGCAGTGCGTTGACGCCCAGGTAGACCAGATAGCCCGCGCCCACGACCTTGATGACGGTGAAGGCAACGGAGGTCATGGTGACCAGTGCCGCGACGCCGGTGGCGGCGGCAATCGCCCACGCGAAGACCCCGGCGGCCACGCCCAGCGCCGCCGCCACACCGTGTGCGCGCCCGGCGAGGGCCGAGCGGCGCACCACGACGGCGAAGTCCGGTCCAGGCGACATGGCGCCGAGGGCGACGACGCCGCCGAAGGCCAGTACCTGAGCGGTTGTCATTACCGCTCCTCCCTGCGTTCCGTGGCGGCGATCGGGGCCGCCGGGCTGTCACTGTACTGCGGGCTCACGGAGCACCTTCCTCAGATAGGCTGCTGACTCCTCGTACCTGAGCGCGATGTAGAACGGCGCCGCCCGTCGGGTGGCAAGTCCGACGAGGTTGCAGGGGCGGCTCACGGCCCACCGTTCGAATGCCTCCATCAACGTCCGGCCGACATCGCGCCCACGAAACTCAGCGCGAACCAGGATTTCCTCCACGGCAGCCACCGGCCCGGGAGAACGGGAACGACTGTGCGAGGTGACTTGCAAGCTCGGCTACCGCCGCGGCGTCGCTGCTGGCGGCACGCCGCACCGCAGGGGCGTCGCTCACTGCCCACCAGGGCGGTAGCGGAGGTAGACGACGCCGTTTCGGAACCGGCGCTCCTCGAGGAGCTCGAGGTCGGCGCGCATCCCGGTCGGCAGCCCTGGCTTACCCCCACCGACGACAATGGGCCAGACGAACAAGTGGCACTCGTCGAGCAGCCCGGCCTTGAAAGCCTGCGCCGCGAGGTTGGCGCCTCCGATGGTGAAATCGCTGCTGGCGGTGGCCTTCAACGCTTTCACTGCGGCCGGGTCGAAACGGCGTTCGATTCGGGTGTCGGCAGTCGAGACTTCGGTGAGGGTGCTGGAGTAGACGACTTTGCTCGCCGCCTGCCAGGCGCTGGCGAAGTCGGCCGTGAGGTCCGACGTGGCGGCCAGCGCGGGGTCGGTCTCCCAGTGGGCCATCGTCTCGTACAGGCGCCGCCCGTACAGGAACGTGCCCACGGACCGCAGGTGCTCGGTGTAGAGCACGAAAACCTCGTCGGCCATGGGGAGCCAGCCGAACGCGCCGCGTTCGTCTTCCATGTAGCCGTCGAGCGACACGTTGTTCATGTAAATCAGCTTTGCCATGCCTCTACCTCTCAATGAATCAGCTACAACAGCCGGACGTCCACCAGGGCGGGCGTCCAGCTTGGTGAACGCCCGACGCCGGCCCTCCTCGCCGGGCCGCGTCAGATGTCCGGGGAGCCACTGGCGGATCTCCAGCCGCGTCCGCCCGTCAGCATCGTCGTGGAACTCGACCCGCGGTCTCGTCTCGAACGGCTCGGCGCCCTGCCGCAGCCCGCCCCTGACGCGCGCGACACCGTGATCGGCTTGCGCCCGGCGAGCTGAGAACGCCGCACTGATTGGCGCCCGCTGCCGGAAACCCCGTCACTTAACCAACGTGTTAAGTGTAATGAGCGCGAGTGCTGTCGTCAACGATCAAGCGCTGGACCGGACCGGTCCGATGCCGTGATGTTGCGGGACAGGATCGCCGGAGTGTTTCGCCGACGGGTTTCGAGGCGTGGTGAACAGCCGCCGTGGATCGTGCCGGACGGGCTGTGGCAGCGCATCGAACCGCTGCCGCCCAGGCCCGTGCCGCGGGATCCGCGGCGTCCCGGACGCAAGCGGATCCCCGACCGGCTGGTGCTGGACTGGTCCAGGAGTCATCGACTCGTCTCACGTGCGCGCCGCTCGTCGTGGCCCAACAGCGGCCCGAGTCCGGTCCGCCGCGCCCGAGCGGGAAGCACCACGTCCGGACCGAGAGCGCCGGCATCCCGTACCGACACGTCAGGTGACTTTGTCAGGACCTCTCAGGCCGCATCGTTGCGGTTCGCCGCCACTACTTGGAGAAAGTTGCGCTGGCGCCGTGACTCAATGGCTTTAGGGTGATAGGTCGAGCGGACCCAGGCCAGCGCTTCCTGTGCTGTGCTGCCCTGGAGGATGGCCATGGCGGCGAGGGCGGTACCTGTACGCCCTCTCCCCCCAGCGCAGGCCACCTCTACACGCTCCGACCGTTCAATCCTGTCCAAGGTTCCGCGTAGCTGCTCAATGGCCCGCAACGGGTGGCGCGGTGCTGCGAAGTCGGGCCAATCCACGTGCTCGTACGGCCATTCCGGCACCCAGCGCGTCAACCCCACCAGCAAGCGCCCGTACAAGCTTGGCTTATCGAGCGGGTGTCCAAGCAGATAGAGGCCAAAATCAGGCGCGGGCACCGGCGCGCCGGTATTGCGCAGGCCCCGGGCGAGCACCACGCCACCTCGAGGTAGCAGCACACCGGTTCCGTTGCCGTGGCCGCCGCTGTCGATCGTCACGAAGGCTCCTTACGGTCATCGCCGACTTCAGGTCAGGCCGCGCAGTACCCAGCCGTGCCGTCGCCACGCACTCCCACACATCTGCGGCTGGCCAGACGCTCGGCTCGGACGTCGACACGCTGCGTCTCGCTGCTGGCGCCACGCCGCACCGCAGGGGCGTCGCTCACGGTCCCACAGGGCGGTAGCGGAGGTAGACGACGCCGTTTCGGAACCGGCGCTCCTCGAGGAGCTCGAGGTCGGCGCGTATCCCGGTCGGCAATCCTGGCTTACCCCCACCGACGACGATGGGCAGGATGAACAGCTCGCACTCGTCGACCAGCCCTGCCTGCCAGGCCTGCGCCGCGAGATGTGCCCCTCCGACCATCAGGTCGCCGCTGGCTGTGGCCTTCAGTTCACGGACGGCGGCGGGGTCGAAATGGCGTTCGATTCGGGTGTCGGCAGTCGAGACGTCGGTGAGGGTGCTGGAGTACACGACTTTGCTCGCCGCCTGCCAGACACCCGCGAAGTCGGCCATGAGGTCCGACTTCGCCGCCAGCGCGGGGTCGGTCTCCCAGACGGCCATCGCCTCGTACAAGCGCCGCCCGTAGAGGAACGTACCCACAGGCCGTAAGAGTTCGGTCTGGAACGCGAAGACGTCCTCGTCGATGGGGAACCAGGCGAACGCGCCGCGTTCGTCTTCCATGTAGCCGTCGAGCGACACGTTGTTCATGTACACCAGCTTTGCCATGCCTCTACCTCTCAATGAATCAGCTACAACAGCCGGACGTCCACCAGGGCGGCGTCCAGCTTGGTGAACGCCTGACGCCAGCCCTCCTCGCTGGGCCGCGCCAGATGTCCCGGAAGCCACTGGCGGATCTCCAACCGCGTCCGCCCGTCAGCATCGTCGTGGAACTCGACCCGCAGCCTCGTCTCGAACGGCTCGACACCCTCCTGCAGCCGGCCACTGACGCGCATGACACCGTCGATCAACTCGCCGTCGACGACGTCGGTGAGGTCGACGTGGATGTGCACGCGAAGGCCGGGGTCGGAGGCGTTGACCTCGGTCCACCGCTGAAAGCCGCCGGGGCGCACGTCGAACTCGATCTCCTCGCGCGGCAGTGAGTTGCCGGTCGGACCCCACCACGCAGCCAGGTGGTCAGGATCGGTGAAGGCTCGGTAAACGAGCTGCCGCGGCGCGTCGAACACACGCGAGATCGCCAGCTGCGGAGTCGTCGCTCTCATTCCATCTCCCTAGGGTCGTTGGCCGCCCGCTCAGCCGCTTGCACCGCGGCGAGGTGGGCGTCGAGGCGGGTGAGGGACGAGTCCCACAACTGCCGGTAGCGCTCGATCCAGTCGGCCGCCTCACGCAGCGGGGCCGCTTCGAGGTGACTCGCGCGCCACTTGCCCGACCGCGACCGCGAGATGAGCGCGGCGCGCTCAAGCACCTTCAGGTGCCGGGACACCGCGGGCATCGAGATCGACAGAGGAGCGGTGAGCTCGGTGACCGTGGCGTCGCGTGCAGCCAACTCGGCGATGATCGCCCGCCGAGTCGGGTCAGCGAGCGCCGAGAACACCGCACTGAGCTGATCGGTGCCTGCCATCGGAAACCCTCCCATTTAACCAACATGTTAAACGTATAGAGTCGCGAGCTCCGTTGTCAACGGAGGAGTCAACTGCCATGCGCGCTCGACTGGCCGGCATCGCCCAGCAGGCCGAAGTCAGCGAGGCCACGGTGTCGCGGGTGCTCAACGACCGCCCCGGCGTGGCCACGCAGACCCGGCAGGCCGTCCTCACCACCCTCGACATGCTCGGTTACGAGCGCCCGGCCCGGCCGCGCAAGCGCCGCGCGGGGCTGGCCGGCCGTGGCGCACCCGATGGCGCTCGGGCACCGGCGGATCGGGCTGATCACCGGGCCGGACCGGCTCGTGCCGGTGCGGCGAGAGCTGGTCGGCTGGCGGACCGCCATGCCCCTGGCCCGTCGCGACGTGGTGGGACGATCAGCGGGAAGCTCCGCCGTCGGGGGTCCAATAGCCATTGCGTAGGGCGGCGGCGTAGTTGCGCAACGACCGAGCGCCAGCCGCCAGGTCGGGGTCGTCGATACGCTCGACGGCGAGATCCACCATCAGTGCCAAGGCCGGTGCCGACCGCCCAGCGCTGTACATGGCAAGAGCGAGGTAGCACTGGATCACCGCGTCCTCGGGAAAGCGCCAATGCCCCTCTCCGAGAAGCTCGACCGACTCCTCCATCCGGCCCAGGTTGCGCAGCGTGCTGCCACGGCCCGCGAACGCGTGTCGGAGCTCGTCGCCGTCGAGTCCGGCCTCGAAGGCCGCCTCGTAGAACGGCAACGCCAGGTCCGGCCGCCCGCTGAAGTCGAGCGACCGGGCGCGGTGGAACATCGCGATCGGTGCGTCGGGGTTGTGTTCGAGCAGCGATGCAAAGAAGCGGACCGTCGGCGCCGGTGCATCCCGCCGGGCTTCAGCCCAGGCATTCGCAGCGGTCCGGCGCAGGTCCTCGGTGGACAGTGACACAGGTTTCTCCTGACTCGGGCTGGTACGCACGCGCGCACCGGACACCGATTCCTAGAACCGGGGCCAGGTGCGGGAAAGAGGACGCAAAGCCGGAGTGACCTCGACGGCTTGCGATGGTGGCTACGATCGGCCACTGACAGGACGGTAACACGGATCGGCCCGGTGCCGCGATGGCCCCTCGGCGAGGCTAAGGCGAGGATCGCACGGCGCAGGCGGTCGGCGGAGCCCTTCATGGGCTGGTGGTCGAGCATGTCGAGCAGCGCGGCGACGGCCGGTGACAGGTCCGTCATGGACGCATCGTCCACCTCGGCGGGGTACGGATTCATCGCCCCGCCCCGGGGCCGGCGTGTGCCGGGCCCCGATGGTAGATCGCGACGCCGCCCCGGCGGGTGACGAGCTCGTAGCCGCGGCCCGGCAGTGCCGCAAACGCGGCGCGCTGGTCCAGTGGGATCAGCGCCGGGTCGGCGAAGTCGGTGACGGCGACCCATTCGGGACGCAGCGCGCTGTCCGGGTAGTTCGGGTACAGGTAGACGGTGCATCGGACGGTGAGCTGTGCGGCCAGGAGGTTCGTCGCGGCGACGACGGCGCCGTCCGGGATCATCTCGAGCGTGGCACGGGTCGCGGCCGCAGCGGGATCGGATCTCCACGTCGAGGGAACCACCAGTCGTCGCAGCGGCAGCGTCGTGGTGCAGGCGAGGGCCACGACGACGGTGAGCGCGGGCACGGTCCGCGTCCACCACCGGACCGTGGCGTTCGGGTGGGTCCGCAGTGCCGCGAGTGCGTGCAAGAGCGCGACGAAGATGACCGGCATGAGTATGGCGCTGTACTGAAACTCGGTTCCCCAGTACATGTGGTTCGTCGACCAGAAACGCCAGGCGAGCGTCGGCGCCGCGAGCAGGAGCAGCGGTGAGCGTACGGCGAGGAACAGCGTCGGCAGGAGCAGCCAGAGGATCGTGCGGAGTTTGACGCCGGGAGTCAGCAGCCGGGTCAGCGGGTCCTGGGCACTCGCGCCGGTCTCGTAGGGGTATGCGTGCCCTGGGTTGAACGCGGGGATCACCAGACCGACGATCACCAGTCCGGTGATGACGGCGAACGCGACGACCGCCAGGCCCAGCTTGTACTGCCGCCGCAGGATCAGGTAGCCGCCGAGCGCCGCGACGGTCGCGGGCAGCTCCTCCTTGACGAGCACGAGCGGAAGCGCCCACAGCGCCGCGGCGTGCCAGCGGTGCTCGGCGAGCCGTACGAGCGCGCAGGCGAGCAGCGGCACCGCGAGGCAGATCTCGTGGAAGTCGAACCCGACGGCCTCCTGCAGTCCCCAGGACAGGCCGTAGGCGATGCCGATGCCGAGGCCGCCGGTCGGGCCGGTGACCCGCATCCCGTGGCGGGTGACGGGTATCGCCGAAACGGCCAGCATCAGCGCCTGGGCCACCAGGAGGGTGATCGGGCTCGGGAAGATCCGGTACGCCGGGGCGAGCAGCATCAGCAGCGGATGGAAGTGGTCGCCGAGCAGGTGGTAGCCGGGGCCTTTGAGCTGCGACACGGGAGCTTGCAGGTGTGCGTACGCGCGAATGGCTTGTTCGAAGATGCCCAGGTCGTAGCCCGCCGTCTGGATTCGCAGGTGCCGCGAGACCGACAGCGTGGTGTAAGCGGCGAACAACGCCGCTGCCAGGGCGTACGGCAGCGCGCTGCGGCGATCGAATGACCCGACGCTGTCGGCGCGCGCCGGCGCGTCGGCGGTGGTGATACTCATGCCCCTGCTCCTTCCGCAGGCCGGACCGTCCGGCGCGGGGACCCTAGGCAGGGATCTGTGCGGAAGCCGTGGGGAACCCGTGTCGATGCGTGGCGGGTGGGCGGGGCAACGAGTTCCGTGCCGGTTCCCCATCGATTCCGCATGATTGGGTCGCAGAATGGGCACATGAGCGCGCGTGTCCTGGTCGCGGAGGACGATCCGAAGCAGGCCCGTCTCGTGCGGGTGTATCTGGAACGCGACGGCCACGACGTGCTGGCTGTCGGCGACGGCCGCAGCGCGATCGAGCAGTATCGGGCCCGCAGGCCCGACCTCGTCGTGCTCGACGTGATGATGCCGCACGTCGATGGCCTGGACGTGTGCCGAATCCTGCGCGCGGAGTCGGCCGTGCCGATCCTGATGCTGACCGCCCGCTCGACCGAGAACGACCAGCTGCTCGGCCTCGATCTGGGCGCCGATGACTATCTGACCAAGCCGTACAGCCCGCGGGTGCTGGTCGCGCGGGTGCGCGCCCTGCTGCGCCGCTCCGGCGCGGTCGCCGCGGCCGACCAGCCGGTGCTGCGCGTGGGCGGCCTGGAGGTGGACGCCGGGCGCTTCGAGGTACGCGTCGACGGGGTCGCGGTGCAACTGACGGCGAAGGAGTTCGGCATTCTGGAGGTGCTCGCCGCCGCGCCGGGCCGGGTCTTCACCCGAGCGCAGCTCATCGACCGCGCCTTCGGGTTCGACCACGACGTCCTGGAACGCGCCGTCGACACGCACGTCGTCAACCTGCGCCGCAAGCTGGAGACCGACGTGTCGCGGCCACGCTTCATACAGACCGTGTACGGACGCGGGTACCGGATGGCCGAACAGTGAGCCGACGACCGCTGCCGACCCGCCCGATGAGCCTGCGCACGCAGGTCTTCCTGTTCGTGACGCTGGTGGCGGTGAGCGCGGTCGGCGCGACGGCCTGGCTGTCGGTGCGGCTGACCTCCAGCCAGCTGGACCGGTCGCTGGCCGCCGCGGCCGCACAGGATTGGGCGTTCGTCGACACCATCCGCCTGTACGGCCAGAACCACGGCATCTGGGAGGGCATCTCCGAGGTCATCTACGCCCGTTTCCGAACGGATCCGCACCGGCAGCGGATCCGGCTGACGACCGCGGACGACCACGTCATCGTCGACACGGAGGCGCTCGCCGAACGCACCGCCCGGCCGGTCGCCGCGCGGCCGGTCGAGATCGACCCGCGCCCGTGGCTCGCGCTGCGCTGGACCGACTATCCGGACGATACGGCGCGGCAGCGTCGCGTGGTGGATGCCATCGCGCAGTACCGGCGGACCGTCGGGGTCGCCACCTGTCTGACCCGCTCCTGGGGGCCGGTGATCGTTGAACGCGACGCGGAAGACGTTCCCCGGCTGACGGGGCCGGACAGTCGGGCCGATCCCGCCTGCCACGACGCCGGCGTCACCACCGCAGTCGAATCGGCGCAGGACACCGCCACGGTGAACGCATGCTCGATCCCCCTGTCCATCACCTCGCGCTGCCTCGACAAGGCGTTCACCACGCGGATCAGCGAGTTCTCGGCCGTTCCGGTGAAGCTCTACCTGGGTGCGATCGACCTGCCGACGCTGCGGTCGGTGCGGGGACCCGTCACGATCGCCGCCGGCGGGGTGATCGTCGTGGCGCTGCTCGGCACGGCCGTGATCGCCGCCCGGATCGTCCGTCCGGTGCGGGCGCTGACCACGGCGTCGGCCCGGGTCGCCGACGGCGAGTTCGGTGCCCGGGTCACGGTCGGGGGCAGCGAGGAACTCATCCGCCTGGCCGCGTCGTTCAACCGGATGGCCGCCTCCCTCGAAGGGGCGGACGAGCGCCAGCGGCGCCTCGTCGCGGACCTCGCGCATGAACTGCGCACCCCGCTGTCCAATCTCCGCGGGTACATCGAGGCCATCCGCGACGGGGTGTTCGAGCCGACCGACGACGTCCTGGCGTCGCTGCACGAGGAGGCGATCCTGCAGCAGCGCCTCGTCGACGACCTGCAAGACCTGGCGCTCGCCGAGTCCGGTGCGCTGGTGTACCACCTGGCGGACCTCGACCTCACCGACCTGGTCGAGGTGAGCGCCCGCGCCGGCCAGGCGGCGGCCGAGCAGTCCGGTGTCCGCATCGTGGTCGAACCGGGGCATCGGCTGCCGGTCCGGGTCGACGCCGACCGGATCCGGCAGGTGCTCGGCAACCTGCTGAGCAACGCGATCCGGCATACCCCGGCCGGCGGGAGTGTCACTGTGCAAGCGGTCGCCGACGGCGACGACGCGGTGGTCACCGTGGCCGACACCGGATGCGGGATCGCCCCGCACGATCTGCCCCACGTGTTCGACCGGCTGTGGCGGGCCGATGCCGCACGGGGCCGGGACACCGGCGGCAGCGGGCTCGGTCTCGCCATCGCGCGGCGGATCGTCATCGACCAGGGCGGCCGGATCGAGGCGGCCAGTGAGCTCGGCGCCGGCACGACGATGACCATCACGCTGCCGCTGCGCGGCCACTGACCGCTGGGCGGCCGCACGGCCGGCCGTGCGGTTGTTCGACAGAGAAGATCACGGTGACGGTCCTCCGGAAGGGCGGGGTGGCCCACGTCGCCGCTGCCGGCGATGTCGACCTGTGCACGGCGCCCGCGTTGCGGGACGCGTTGCGTCGCGCGGCGACCGCCACGAACGGTCCGGTCGAGGTTGACCTGCGCCAGGTGACGTTCTTCTCGTGCGCCGGCGCGGCCACCTCGCCCGACGGTGCGCTGGTCAGAGTCCGCGCCGGGCGATCCGGGTGCCGTCGCGGCGCGAGCGAGGGCGCGGGCGTCGCCGCTGTGCAGCCTGGTCAAGGACGCTGGTCAGGGCTGGTTGAGCGGAAATTCGGCCTGTAGGCAGGTGCCCCGGCCGGTGGCGCTGTCGAGGGTGAGGGTGCCGCCCAAGGCTTCGACGCGGTCGGTCAGTCCGGTGAGGCCTGTGCCGCGTTTCGGATCTGCGCCGCCGACGCCGTTGTCGCGCACCGTCAGACACAGGCGGCCACGCTGAATCCGTACACCGACGCGGACGAGGGTGGCCTGCGCGTACTTGGTGACGTTCGTCAGCGCTTCCGCCACCACGTAGTAGGCCGCGACCTCGACCGGCTCCGGCTGTCGGCCGTCCACCTGCATGTCAAGCTCCACCGGGACGGCGCAGCGGCGGGCCAGCGTGCGCAGCGCGGGTCGCAGGCCGCCCTCGCTGAGGATCGCCGGATGCACGCCGCGGGAGAGTTCCCGCACCTCGTCGACCGTGCCGCTCAACTCGGCGGCGACGGCGGCCAGCTCCTGGCGAAGCTGCGTCAGCTCCGACGGCACGTTCGCCTCGACCCGGCGGATTTCCAAGCCCAGCGAGATGAGTCGCTGCTGGACGCCATCGTGCAGGTCGCGTTCAAGCTGTCGGCGGGTCTGGTCGGCGACGAGTACGAGCCGCGCCCTCGATGCGACGAGACCGGCAACCTGCATGAGCGTGAGCGACTGGCGGATGATCAGCAGCGCGACGACCGCCGTCGCCATCAGGATCTCGACGTTGTCCAGCGGGGTGCCCCGGACGCGCTGCACGATGAACAACACGCCCATACCGGCCACCGGCACGTACGGCAGGAGCAGATGGCCCCAACGGGCGTGCGGGCGCGCCGCCTCCTGGGTCGGCGTCAGCGCGGCGACCGCGACCAGCGCGAGCCCGGCGACGTATCCGACAGTGGCCAGCGGCGGTATGCTCCGCGCGCCCCCGGACACCACGTACGCGAACACGCTGTCCGAGGCCGAAACGCAGAACAGCCCGGCTCCGAGGATGATCAGCTGCATCTGGTTCGCCGCCGACGAGCCTGTGGCGATGAGCAGGATGACGATGACGGTCAGCAGCAGATCGATGACCGGGTAGGCGATCGCGACGGTGTAGGCGAGCGGGGTGGCCGCACGGGCCCGCACCACCGATCTGAGCGTGGTGGCCCAGGTGAGCACGAACACCGCACCCACGACGATGAGCCCGTCGAGGCCCATCACCAGCAGCCTCGCGGGGCGTCGCAGTGCGCCCTGCCCGGGCCGGTCGGTGGCAAGGGCGATGATCGCCGCGATCGCGAACACCGGCAGGATCAGGTATCCGGCGTCCGCGAGCGACGGCGACGGCGGCCCGACGTCGCGGGCCAGTTCGTATCTGGACCAGAAGAGCTGCCCGACCATCCAGGCACACGTCGCGGCGCCCATCCACAGCCGCCACCACCGCTGCGCGCCGGAATGCTGGGCGGCGGTCATCCAGCAGGCAAGGGTTGCGGCGAGTGCGGCGAAGGACTGTCCGGCGTCGTAAGCGAACAGCGACCACCATGGGCTCAGCAGTCCCGAACTGCCCAGACCGGCGACGGCGGCCACCGACGCCGCAGCGGCTGCGAGCAGGGATGACAGGGGTCTGCCCGGCAACTGGGCCGATCCTGACCGAAGATGATCAGAACCACACGCAGGCAACGCTACCGCACCCTCGAGGGTGACCGCCTCGCCCCGCCCGCGCCGCGGTTGGAGCCGCTCGGGCTGATCGACAGGCTGCTGCCGGACGCCGTGACGGCAAGGGTCCGCGCCTGGGAGCGGCATGTCGTCGAGGTGCAGAACGGACTGCCGCCCGGCACATTGCCATGGCCCGGCATGACCCGGCCAGCTGTGGCCTCGCCGTTCGGGACGCGACCGCCGCCGCCGACCTTCTCGGACACTCGCGTGCCTGAGAGCCGGGACGGCGCCGGGTGGCGGCACCCGGACCGGTGCCGCCACCCGGCAGGGATCAGCCGATGACCCGGATCGTGTCGCAACCGTAGAAACTGACGGGACCGTTCGCGCTGTTCATCCGGCCGAACACGCAGCCCGACGTGTCCGTCGGAGTCAACGCGTCCGCGCGGGGACTGAAGTGCAGCAGCGCGTCCTGGTCACCGTCGCGGCTGCGCTCGTCGAGTTCGAGCGCGTCCTCGCGGTGGACCTGCCCGTGGGTCTCCGGTGTGCCGCCGCCGAGCAGGAGCCCGTCAGGCGAGCCGAACCGGACCGACCCGGCGACGATCGTCGTCGCGTCGATCGCGACGGGGTTGCCGTACTCCCCCGCGCGGGTCGTGAGCACCGCCACCGGTAGCGTGCTGCCGTTGCGGTTGACCGGGTTCTGCGCGCTGCCCGGCTGCACGTTGATCGTCACCGGCACCGCGCAGTCCACCGACAGCCGCGCGGTGCGGATGTCGTTCGCGGCGTTGCCGTCGACCACCGACGGCAGCTTCGGTGCCACGGTCGTGCCGAAGTCGATCTGGTGGGTGCCCGGCTGCGTACAGGTCGCCGTGTAGGTGCGCAGCAGCCGCTGCGGTGCACCGACCGGCAGGCTCACCGTGGTGGTGTCGGGCGCCGCCGGCGTGACCGTGACACCGGCTCCGGCGGTGACGGTCCGGGTCACCCGCGCGTCGGTGGGGCCGTCGGCTCCGGCGTTGCCGACGGTGCTTGCGACGGTGATGGTGACCGGCCTGCCGAGGACCGCGAACAGCGGCCCCGAGGGCTCGACCGCGTCCACCGACAGGTCGCTTTCCCGGCAGTCGGGGTCGGCCGGGTTGGCCACGCAGAAGCCGTGGATCGGCGTGGCGAGGTCGACCGTGACGACGTCCTGGCCGAGGCCGACGTCGGCGATGACCATCTTGGACAGGGCGGGTGAGAACGGCACGATGAAGCTGCCCGAGGCGCTCGCCGCGATCCGCAGCTGCCCTCCCCCGCCGGCACCCATCTGCCACAGCGGGCTCCACGCGTTGAGCCGGTCGACGACCGCGTCATCGACGTCGGACAGCGTGAGCCGCAGGATCGGCGGGTCACCGGCGTGCGTGTGGGCCCGTTGCGCGCTCACCGTGGTCGACTCGACCGTCGCCCGGGTGCGGCCGTCGAAGTGGACCCGCGCGACGATCGCCTTCGCCGGGTCGTCATCGTCGAACGCTGGGATCGGGATCGTGTGCGGGTCGGTCGGGTCGGTCGGGTCGGCCGACCCGGCCTGCGGCAGCATCGCGGCCGCCAGCGCCAGCGCCGCCGTGGTCAGCACGGCCGCACCCAGGATTCGTCGGTGTGGCATCGCAGTTCTCCTCAGCATTTCGCGCTCGCGCAGTCACCGAAGATGAGGTTGAATCGCCGGACGTCGGCGGCGCTCGCCGGCCCGTTGTCGTGCATGAGGTCGTCGTTGGCCATGCCCGGGGTGACGTTGCCGGGCTCCGAGGTGGACCAGTCCGGGTCGAACCACCAGTCCACGGGGTCCTCCCATTCCCGGCACGGCACGAGCGGGCCCCGGCCCAGGTTGGGACGGTCGGCAGCGCACCCGTCGTCGCCGTCGATCTCCTCGTACACGTTGGGTGCCACGTCCTGCTGGAAGTAGCCGCCGTAGCCCAGTTCGCAGCAGTACTCGTCGGCGAGCCCGAACGGCTGGTGCCCGGTCTCGTGCGTGGGCACCTGCAGGGCGTCGCTACGGACGTTGGTGTCGACGACGGCGGAGAAGATGCGATCGCCACGCAGCGCGCAGTCGCGCTGGTCTTTGCGGTGCAGGATGGCACCGGCGTCGGCGAACGCATACGCGTCATCCCAGCCGTCCGGCAGGTCGTGCCCGCAGTCCTTGTCGTCGTCGTAGTCGTCGGCCCGTGCCTGCACCGTTGACGGCAGCACCCAGAAGTTGAACTTGTCCTGCGCCGTCAAGAACTGGTCGAAGCCGTAGTACGAGGTGTTGATGACGGTGGCCACGTCTGCCAGGAACCGGTCGTACTGCCCGGTGGGGTAGGTGTCCCGGTCCGACACGAAGACGATGTCGATGCGGCTGGACCGTGGTCCGGTGTACAGCACGGGGACGGCCGAGCCGATCGGTGCCGGTGGGTAGATGGCGACCTTGTGCCATCCGGAGAAGATCGTCGTGCCGCCTTTGCGGAGCCGGCAGCCGTACGCGAAGTCCCGCGGACCGCCGTTCAGGTCGAATGTTCTGGTCAGGGACCCGACACCGGACACCTTCGCCTCGCGGCCCGCGGCGTAGATCTCCACCGAATCGCCGACCACGGTCGGTCTGAGCGCGCCGTCGAGCGCGGTCGCGACGATCGTCACCGGCTCTCCGGGCTTCGGCCACAGCGGGGAGTGCGTGCAACGGATGCGCAGGTTCGGCGCGCTCGGCGGCTCAGTGACGTCGACGCTGAAGGTGACCTCGGCGCGGTCATCGTCGTTGCCGGCGGTGACGATGCTCCACCCGCAGGTGAAGTCGCCGTGGTCGACGGTCGACCCGGTGCAGGGTGCCGCGGAGACCCAGCCGTCGATGGACCGCGAGCCGCCTGGCGACGCGTCGAACTGGTCGTCACCGAAGCAGAACGCGCCGTCCTCGTCCCACACCTCGATCCGGATCGGGATGCGGGCGACCCCGCTGGACGTGTCCAGCGATGCGACGTCGATGCCGTCGGAGAACTCCCAGTCCGGGCTGATGTCCGGGTTGCCTTCCCGCGCGTCCTGGTCCGGCGAGTCCTCGTTGTTGTGTTCGTGGCCGTTGATCCAGACCTTCACGTACCAGTCGATGCTGCCGCAGGCGCCCTCCTCTTCCGAGTTCAGTGCGCGGATGCGTTCGATGGTGACCCGTGCGGTCACGTTCGGGTCGGCGTGTGCGGGTGGGCTGAGGACGGCGATCGTCCCGGCCCCCACGGCGACAGCCGTCAGGACCGCGACGAGGCGTGGTCGTGTCACTGCTTCCTCCCTGTGGCGAGTGATGACCATGCGGCTGGCGGTACTCGGTCCGGGTGAAGGTCGTGCGGAGGCGCGGCGCGACACGGATTCGCCGTTGCGTCATGTGCGGGCGAAGCCGGCGATGGGCATGCTGAAGGCGCCTCCGCCAAGGCCACTGGCGCGGTTACGTCATGGGTGCGACAGCTATGGAACGCTGGACGAACGGGGCCGCGGACCGCCGGCGCCACTCAGCGTAAACGACGTACCACGAGGGCAGTACTCACCGATCGAGTGATGCCGCGACGTCGATCGGCCCGCGTACCGCCGCGTCAAGGACACGAGGTGAGCCTCAGGTCGCGGCACGCGACGCGGTCTCGGCGTTGACAGCCTGCGCATATTCGCTCGGCGACGCGCCGTACAGCGGGATGCTGGTGGCGACGCTGACGTCGCACAGGAACGAGGCGGGCTGCTCACCGGCGGTGAACCGCCGAGCCGGACGGCGCGGGGAGCCCGGTCGGACTCCCCGCGCCGTGAGCCGTGGCGGTGACCCGCGTCAGGAGCAGAGGGCTTCGAGGTCGGCGCCGGCCGCGGCGAGGTCCTTCTCCACCATGGAGACGTCGTTCACCGTCTTGATCTTCGCGAGGTACTCGTCGCTGCTGATCGTGGCGATGCCGCTGGCCGCCTTGTCGAGGGCGGCCTGCATGGCGGGGTCGGAGGCCCCCGCCTTCAGGTCGCGCAGCTGCTTGGCCCAGGTGTCGGTCTGGGTCTTGATAGCCGCCTTCGCCTGCGCCTCGTTGGCGCTGTTGTTCTGCTGCCGTGCCACGATCATGAGACCGATCTGCCGACCGAGCTCAGTCGCGTTCTCCCGGGTGACGATCTTCTCGGCGTTGGCGCACACGGCCTTGGCGTCCGCACTCGCGTCGACCGAAGGGCTCGCAGTCGCCGACCCGGAGGCACTCGTCGACGGGGTCGCGCTGGTGGACGAGTCGTCGCTCGCACACGCGGTGGACGTGCTCACGAGAGCGGCGAGCAGCGCCGCGGTCAGCAACCGTCGCATGTCGGATCAACTCCTTGATGGGGGTTTCGTTTCGGGCGATCGGTCAGCACGTTTCCCGCATTTCCTCGATCACAAACCCGGGTGACGCCTCCTCGGCGTGTACCTCACGGCCCGAACACACCACGCGTTGAAGAAGCGGATCGCGGCCGTCCCGCGTTACACAATTCCCGCTCATTGTTTTCAAATGTGCCGATTTGATTTCGACGACGACCTCGCGGCATGAACAGTATGGACAGCGATCCCCTCCTTGGTCATGATGCCGACGTGCCCCAACCGGGCAACGCACCGCTGAGGAGAACCACATGATCTTCAGGTCGAAGGGGATGCGGCGAGCAAGTTTGGCCGCGCTCCCGATCATCGCCGCCGCGGGCAGCATCGCTGCCGCGACAACGTCGGACGCGGCCTCGTCGTCCAGCAACTCCGGCGCCTACAACGACGGCCGCTACATCGTTTCGTTCGTGGATGACCCCGTCGGTAGCTATGAGGGTTACGACGCCAATTTCAAGGCCACCAAACCCAAGGCGGGCGACAAACTCGACCCGAATTCCGCAGCGGTCAAGGCGTGGCGTGCGCACCTGACGAGCAAGCACGACGCGGCGCTGACGAAGGTCGGCGCGACCAAGATCTACGACTACACGATCACGAACAACGGCGTCGCCGTCGACCTCACCAAGGCGCAGGCGGCCGTGCTCGCGAAGACTCCGGGTGTCATCAAGCTCGAGCGCGACCAGGTGTCGCAGGTGGACACCACGGTGTCGCCGGAGTTCCTCGGCCTCAACACCGCGGGCGGCGTGTGGGCGCAGGCGGGTGGTCAGGCCAACGCGGGCGCCGGCGTGGTCGTCGGCGTCATCGACAGCGGCATCTGGCCGGAGAACCCCTCGTTCGCCAACGAGAAGATCAACCCGCGGCCGAAGAACTGGCACGGCGCGTGTGTCGCCGGCGAGAACTTCGCGGTGTCGCTGTGCGGCAACAAGCTGGTCGGCGCCCGGTACTACGTCGAGGGCTTCGGCAAGAAGAACATCGCCGACGAGGACTACCTGTCGCCGCGTGACGGATCGGGCCACGGTTCGCACACCACCTCGACGGCCGCCGGCAACGCCGGGGTCTCGGTGACGATCGACGGCAAGCAGATCGGCACCGCGTCGGGCATGGCCCCGGCCGCCTCCGTCGCGATGTACAAGGTCTGCTGGGAGGGCAAGCCGGGCGTCGCGGCCGGCTGCTACAACTCCGACAGCGTCGCCGCCATCAACGACGCCGTCCTCGACGGTGTCGACGTGATCAACTACTCGATCGGCGGCTCGTCGGAGTCGTCGGTGCTCGACTCGGTGGCCCAGGCGTTCCGGGTCGCGTCGAACGCCGGCATCTTCGTGGCGAACTCGGCCGGCAACAGCGGCCCGGGCGCGAGCACCCTGGACCACCCCGCGCCGTGGGTCACCACCGTCGCCGCCGCCACCTTCCGCAAGGCGTACCGGGCGGTCGCGCTCGGCAACGGCGCGCGGTACGTGGGCGCGTCGACCACCTCGGCCCTGAACACGCCGGCGCCGCTGGTCACCGCGGTGAGCGCGAAGCTGGCCGGGGCCAGCGACAATGACGCCAGGCTCTGCTTCGACGGCACGCTCGACCCGGCCAAGGTCACCGGCAAGGTGGTCATCTGCGACCGCGGCGTCAACGCCCGGATCGACAAGAGCTTCGAGGTCAAGCGGGCCGGCGGCGTCGGCATGGTGCTGACGAACACCAGCCCGAACTCGCTCAACGGCGACTACCACCCGATCCCGTCGGTCCACCTCAACGACGTCGCCGGTGCCGCCGTCAAGGCGTACGCGGCCACGCCCGGCGCGACCGCGAGCATCGTGGACCTGACCCCGGCGGAGGTCGCCGCGCTGCCGGACGTCCCGGAGATCACCGACTTCTCCTCGCGGGGCCCGTCGACGACCACCGGTGGCGACATCCTCAAGCCGGACATCGCCGCACCCGGCAACGACGTCGTGGCCGCGGTCGCGCCGCCGAGCAACCACGGCCGCGACTGGGACTTCTACTCGGGCACCTCGATGGCCTCACCGCACATCGCGGGCATCGGCGCGCTCATGAAGCAGCTCCACCCGACCTGGCAGCCGTCCGAGATCAAGTCCGCGCTCATGACGTCGGCCGTCGACACCAAGACGACGACCAGCCCGTTCGCCCAGGGCGCCGGCTTCGTCAACCCGAACCGTGCGGCCGACCCCGGCCTGGTCTACCCGGCCGCCCCGAACGACTACCGCAGCTACATGGTCAGCCTCGGGGTCCAGTTCGCGGCGCCGTACGACACGCTGCCGGCCGTCGCCGGCCCGGACCTCAACCAGGCGTCGATCGCCATCGGCGGCCTGGCCGGCGTCCAGACGGTGACCCGGACGGTGAAGAACGTCGGCACCACCACGGCGACCTACAAGGCCACGGCGAACGTCCCCGGCTTCACCGCCGTGGTCTCGCCGTCCAGCTTCACGCTGGCGCCGAACGCGACGCAGACGTTCACGGTCACGTTCACCCGCGGCACGACGCCGCTGACCACGTGGGCCACCGGCAGCCTGACCTGGTCGGACGGCAAGCACAGCGTCCGCAGCCCCATCGCGCTGCGGCCCGTTGCGGTCAAGGCGCCGAGCGATGTGGCCGGGGCGATTTCGGCCGGGTCGGCGACGTACTCGGTCACGCCCGGCTCGACGGCGGCCGCCCTCGGTACGTCCGTCGCCGGCCTGGTCGGCGTCACGCCGGTCGCCGACAGCGTGGCCACCGGACCGTTCGACAGCGCCAACCCGGTGGCCGGCGCGGGCACGAAGGTGTACCAGGTGACGGTGCCGGAAGGGACCAAGGCGGCACGGTTCGACCTTGTCTCCGACGACAAGACCGCCGACCTCGACCTGTACGTCTACAAGGCGGGCACGCTGGTGGGCCTGTCGGCCTCCGGCTCGGCGGACGAACGCGCGACGCTGGACGCGCCGGCCGCCGGCACGTACGACATCTATGTCAACGGCTTCGCCACGCCCGGCGGTGCCACGTCGTACGCCCTCAGCAACTGGGTGGTGCCGAACAGCGCCGCGGGCAACCTCAGCGTCAGCAACCCGCCGGTGACCGCCGGCGTGCCGACGACGCTGACCGCGACCTGGACGGGTCTCGACCCGGCCAAGCGGTACTTCGGCGTGATCTCCTACGCCGGCGCCACCAACGTCACGTACATCACGGTGGGCTGACCCTCGCAGCACACCGGAAGGGCCCGGCAGCGTCGGCTGCCGGGCCCTTCGCCGTCCGGTGACTCACCCACCGGACCGGCAACCGCGGGTGACTGCGATGAGTGATCGAGCCGCCGCTGGGGAGGCCAGGCGCAATTGCCGGCGCTGACCCATGGAGATCTCATGACCAGCAGCCAAGTCCGTGGCGACGTCGTCGACGTGCTCACCACCGACCACCGGGAGGTCACCGCGCTCCTCGGGGAGATCCGGGCGACGACCGACCCGCAGGCCCGCCGGGACCTGGCAGACACCGCCATCAGCGAGTTGGTGCGCCACACCGTGGCCGAGGAGCGCGGCCGGGTCCCGCACGAGGAGCTCACCGAACTGGCGGCCAAGGTGGAGACCGCGAAGAAGCTCGCGCCGACCCGCCCGCACCCGGGCGCGCCGAACAGCGAGCTGTTCCACAAGCTGGTCGGGCCCGGTGTGGGCCTGGTCGACCGGCTGCGGGACAAGCTGACCGGCCGCGCCACCGGCTGAGCGGCCCGACCGCTTCCGTGCGGCGGGGCCGGCCGCCGCCGCCCCCGCCGCACGGGCGCGCCCCGATCGACGATCGCACCGGACCTGCGTCCCGCCGGGGGTGGCAGTTCGCTGAACCGTCGAGGGTGATCACGACGGGCAGGCCGGCGAGCGCGATCAACCAGCACGACAGCAGCCGGTACGTCAGGACGGCGGCCGCGGCGGCCGAGGGGTCGGCGCCGGAGGTGATCAACGCGGCCAGGAGGCTGGCCTCGATGAGTCCGGCACCGCCGGCGACGAGCGGGATCTGCCGGACGAGCTGGCCGGTGAGGTACGCGCCGACAAGAGCCGTGGTGGCGGTGTCGAGACGGTACGCGTATGCCGCCGCGATGAAGCAGACCAGGTCGAACAGCCGTCTCGCGACGGCCGCGCCGCCGGCCGTGAGCCAGTATCTGCCCGGCAGCGACCAGCAGGCACGCGACGTGTCCGCGCCCAGGCGGATCAGCGCGCGGACGCCACGGCGCAGCGCCCCCGCGGGCTGCGCCGGGATGCCCGGGGCCTGCGGTGCCTGCGGGGCGTGCGGGGCGTGCGGTGCGCGGCGCAGCAGCTCGGGGCGGCGGCGCATCAGGCGGTGCCGCAGCTGGTGCCGCAGCTGGTGCCGCAGCTGGTGCCGCAGCTGGTGCCGCAGGAGCCGGACCAGGACGACGGCCGTGCACAGCAGGGCCGCGACGGCAGCGGTGATCAGCAGTTCGCCGGTAGTCAGGCCGGTGAGGTACCAGACGAGGTACAGCAGCACGATGGCCGCGCTCGCCTGCACGCTGGCCAGGGCCGTGGTGGCAAGGGCGTGCGCGCTGGTCAGGCCGTACGTGCAGAACTGCCGCACGGCGAACGCGGTCGACACCGGGCCACCGGCCGGCATCGCCGTGGACAGTGCCGTACGGGCGAGCGACACGCCGACGGCCTGGCCGTTGGACATCGCACCGCCGTAGGCCGCCAGGAGCCGGCGCTGTTGCACGGCGTACATGAAGACGGACCCGGCCTGGACCAGCAGCGCCGCGGTAAGCCACCCCCACCGCGCATCCACCAGCGCCCGCAGGACAGTGCCGGGGTCAGGCAGGGACCGGCGCAGCAGGACGAACGCCGCCGTCACCGCAGCCAGGGTCAGCGCGTAACCCACCCACCGCGGCCAGGCCCACGTCCGCCTCGCGGCGGTCACCCGGAACGGGGCAGTACGCATCTGCGTACGGTGCGGCAACGAGATGAGAACCGCCTGAACGCGACGAGTCACGTCGATATCGGCGTCATTGCCACACGACATTGCCACACGCTCATCTCGGCAGCTCCCGATGCCGGGTGTGCTGCACGTTCGCCACGTGCCATGGCTGTGCCGGCTCCGGTTGTTGATCGCCTGTCCCAAGGGTACCCACAACGGGCGTGAGCCGCAGCAGCGGTTCCCGCGGCCCCGGCCCGGTCACCACCGGCATGGCAGCGATGACTCATGGTCCGCTATGGATCAATGGGGCCCAGAGGTCGGGGCGATCCGGGTTCGCCGCGCGCAGGCGACGGATCACCTGCCGCAGGACCGTGGCCGCGCCGTCCGCGACCGGTGCGTCCGGCAGCCCTTTGTAGAACGCGCGGGCGGCTTTCCTGGCGATGCCGTCGTCGAGTGGCCACAGGCATGCCACCACGTGCCGGAAGCCGGCGAACTGGAAGGCGGACGCCAGGTGCAGCACCTCATCGGCGTACCGGATGCCGTGGTTGGCGGTGGAGCAGGCGGACAGATACGCCAGCTCCGCCTCGGCCAGCCGCAGCCCGCCGACCTCCGGCAGGCGCAGCGTCCGGTCGAACAGCCGCAACCCGCTGTCGGCCTGGGAGGTCGGGTCGAGCACACCGTGGCAGGCGAAGTGCGCCCAGGTGGCCGCCTCGATGGCCGGCACCACCCGGTCGGCGGTGGCCTGCCCGTCGGTGAGCACCGTGCCGCCCAGCGCGGCGGCCTCGCGGGCGGCTCCGGGCAGCGCGGCGAGACCGGGCGTGTGCGGCAACGCCACGGTGAGGCGCCGGCGCCGGGTCGTGGGCGGGCGGTCGCGGGCCGTCCGCAGGGCACGCAGGGAGGGTATGTAGGACGAAACCAGCAGGTCGGGGGCGGTGCCGGCGGCGTGTAGCGGCAGCAGGCCGAGCAGGCCGGTCGGCAGCCACCACACCCGGCACGGCGCCGCCTCCGTCGCGGGCAGCGTGGCGACGACCGGGCCGACGACCGTCTCTTCCAGCCAGTCCAGGACCTCGCGTACCACTCGCCCGCGGCGCAGCACGCCGGCCAGCGACGGCTCGCCCTCGAACGCGCCGAGGAGCGCCGTCACCCAGGTATCCACATCGGACAGGCGCAGGGCGGGCAGCTCGACCAGCGACGGCTCGGCGTCGGGCCGGACGACGACCGCGTCGCCGCGGTGCCGGCTCGCGTTGACCAGGACGGCGCAGCCGCCCGCCACCGCGGGGCGCAGTCCCGCCAGGCGCGGCGCGGCCAGGAACTCCTCCAGACCGGGCAGCTGCCGAATCTCGATGAGCAGCGCGTCGTAGTCCGCCCACCACCGCCGCCGTTCGTCGGCCGGAAAGTCGGGCGTGTTGAGTCTGTCGCACACCCACCCGAACCGGTCCGCGAGGCGCGGGTCACGGTCGGCCAGCTCCACAAGGTCGACGCGGGTGTTCGCCTGGCTCGCGAGCAGCACGCCCCGGCCGAGCTCAGCGACCTCGACCGCCCCGCGGGGGTCACCAGCCGCGCAGTGCGCGGCCACCGCGTCACCGACGAGGCCGGCCTGCCTGCCGAGCCGGTGTTGCTGGTCGGCCCAGCCGGCCTCCCGCGGCGCCGCGGACGGCAGCAACGCGACCGCACGGTCCAGCAGCTGCACGGCCAGCGTCGCATCGCCGGCCGCCAGCGCGAGCGAGCCGGCGGCGTGGTGGGCGGCAATGCGGTCGAGTGGCGCCGTGCCCCGTGCCTCGGCGACCCCGGCCGCCAGGTCGCGGAGCCGGGCCGGATCCAGCGCGGCGGCTCCGCGTTCGAGGTGGGCGACGCAGACGGTGGCGGTGAACAGCGAGCGGCCGGGATGGTCGGCCGGGGCGCTTGCCAGCGCCCGCTCGCCGAGGTCAGCCGCCGCGTCCGCGTCCGCGGTCGTGCCGCCGATCCGGTACCGGTCGAGCCGCATCTCGGCGAGCAGCGACAGCCGACCGGGCAGCTCGACGTGGTCCGCGGGAGTACCGGACACGGCCCGCTCGCCCAGCTCGACCGCCCGGTCCAGGTCGCTCTTGCGGTCCGCGCCGCGGTGGCGGCGCCAGTACGCGGTCGCGAGCCGCACCTGCCGCGCGGCGAGCGCGAAGTCCGTGCCGACCGCGGCCCGCTCGCCGAGCGCGATCGCCCGGTCGAGGTCGGCGACGTCGCCGGTGACGACGTACCGCTGCTGGTAGGCGTCGCCCAAGGTGGACAGCCACGGCGGTGGCCCACCGGCCGCGAGCACCGTCTCGGCCTGGTCGACGGCGTAGGCCAGGTCGGCGAGCACGCCGGTGCGCGCGTACCGGGTCAGATGGACGGCCACCGCCTCCATGGTCGCGGCGGCCCGCTCGGGGTGGCCGGGCGGGACCGCGGCGAGCGCCCAGCCGGCCAGGGTCACCGCCCGCTCCAGGTCGGCACCGTCGCCGGTGGTGAGGTGTCGCTGGTGGAGCGCCCCGGCGAGGCCGCGCAGGAGCGGCGGGCGGGCGCGGTCGTCGTCGGGCAGCGTCGACAGCGCCTGCTCGTACAGGTCGACGGCGCGGTGCACGTCCTCCCGCGACCGGCTCCGCTCGTACCGCTTGAGCAGGACAGACGCCGCGGCCGCCAGGTGGGCGCCGCGGTCGGCAACGTCCGGCCGCAGCCCGGCCACGATCCGTTCGCTGAGGTCCGCCGCGCGCCACAGGTCGGGCCGGGCGCCGGTCCGCTCGTACCGCCGCAGCAGCGCGCCGCCGAGGGTGGCCAGCAGCGCGGGGCTCGCCTGCTCGCCGGCGCGCGTGACCGCCTGGTCGGCCAGTGCCACGGCCCGCTCGACGTACGCGGGGTCGCCGGTCTGCTCGTACCGCTGCCGGTAGGCCTCACCCAGCTCGGCCAGCGCGGCCGGGTCGGCCCCGGTGACCGCCAGCCGCCGCTCCAGCAGGTCGACGGCCCGCCGCAGGTCTCCGGCCCGGCCGCGGAGGCGGTGGCGGCACCGGTAGGCGGCGGCCAGGTTCGACCATGCCTCCGGGGCCGGCTCGCCACGCCCGTCGGCGATCTCGACCGCCTCCTCGCCGGCGGTGACCGCGGCGTCGAGGTCGGCCGCAGCGCCGTCCCGCTCGTGGCGGCGCCGCAGGGCGAGGCAGAGATGCGACAGCCGCGCACCGCGACGTGGATCCCGCGGCGGCGGCGCCTGCGCCGCGACGGTCATCAGCAGGATCACCGCGTCGAGCAGGGCCGGGTCGGGCAGCCGAACCGAAGCCGCCAGCAGCGCCACCGCAGCCTCCGCCTGGGCATCCGGATCGGTGAACCGCCCGACCAGCGGGTGCAGCTCGGCCGGCACGGCGTGGTGGTCATCCGCGACGACCTCCAGGCACACCAGCGCCCGGGCCAACTCGGCGTGGCGTCGATCGCCGGCCGACGCCCGGTGCCGCCAGTAGTGCAGCAGGCCCAGCGCGTGGCAGGCCTTGAGAAACAGCGCCTCCAGCGGTGCCGAGGCGGTGTCCGGGTCGACGCCGCGCACCACCCGCCACAGTGCCGCCGCGTCCCGCTGCGCGGTGGTGTCCAGGAGGGCGGCCGGATCGCCGGACCACCGGTACTCCTCGACCCAGGCGGTCACCCGGACGATGAGCTCCTCGATGGACATGGCCGCTACCAATGCGGGCTCACCCGCAGCACGCGGGCCGGTGTGTCGCCCTCCCGGCCGGTCGCCAGCAGCAGCGCACCGTCCGGCCGGGCCACGAGGGCGACCGGCTTCCGCCAGCCCTCGCCCGCGTGGTCCACGGTGGCCAGTGGCGCCCCCGACTCCGCGTCCCAGACCACGGTTTGCCGGCCGCCGGTCGCGGCGACGGCCACGCGCAGGTCCGGCAGCACGGCCAGCGCGACGCCTCCGTCACCCCGCCCGGGCACGGTGAACGTCCGCACCACCTCACCGGTGTGGCCGTCCCACACCCGTACCACGCCGCCGGCCGCGGCCGCGACCCGCAACGAGCGGTCGGCGAGCGTCGCCACCGCCACCTGCGGCGACCGGATCCCCGACTCGGCGCGCTCGAACACGAACTCGTGCGTGGTCGTGCCGGCGGTCGCGTCCCAGACGTACACGGTGGACCTGGCCGCGTCGTCGACGCCGGCGACGACACAGACGTGCCCGTCGGACCGGACGGCAGCGGCCACCGACCACACGAGGTCGACACCGCGGTCGCCGACCTCGAAGGCGGCCCGGATCCGCTCGGATTCCACGTCCCAGACGCGTACGGTCGCGTCGTCGCCGCCGGTGACCAACCACGGCACGTCGCCCGGCGGGCTGGCCCAGGCGAGGGCGTTGACCGGTCCGCGGTGCCCGGTGAGCTCGGCGACCGGCTCGCCCTCCCGGGTGGTCCAGACGCGGGCCAGGCCGTCCTTCCCGCCGGTCGCCAGCACCACCTTGCCGTCGGGGAGCACCGTGAGCGCGACGGACAGGACCCACTCGGCGTGCCCGGAGACCGTGCGTATCCGGCGGCCGTCGCCGGTGCTCCAGACCTCCGCGACGGCGTCGTCGGCCGAGGCGAGCAGGTGCCGGCCGTCAGGTAGGGAGGCCAGGGCCAGGTGGTTGGGCGGCGGGTCGACCGCCTCCTGCCACGCCACCGGGGTCACGTCCTGGACGTTCACCGCCTTCGGTCCCCAGTCTCTGGGTCGCGCCGTCATGCCGCACACCGGGCGCGGCGGACCTGCCGGCGCGGGCGTCCGCGGCCAGATGATGCGCGGCGGCAGCAGCCCCAGGTGCCGCAGGTCCTCGGTCACGCCGACCTCCCCGGACGGCAGGACGCTCAGGCCGTCCGGCGGCCTGGACCGGCGGCTGACCGGCACGTCGGTCATGTCGCTCGACCTGTAGGGCAGCTCCGGGTCGGCGTTGGCATGCACTTCGTGCTCGTACTCCGCGTCGGCGGGACCCCGCTCGCGGTGGTCGACCACCCGCCAGTCCGAGCCCGCCTCGACGGCCGTGGAGACCGCGTACCGCACCGCCGCCTCGACCGGGTCGCGATATCTGATCAATTCGATGGCGCCCTCGAGCAGCGAATGCGTCTCGGTCCTCCGCAGCGTCTCGCCCGCGTCCATTGCGGCCATATAGGCGGCCCAACGCTCGTCCTTGTGCCGGCCCCAGCCGGCGTGCAGCGATTCGTCGTCGTGCGTGTCGTACAGGACCCGCGAACCATCCGGACGGCACACCACGCGGAACGGCGCGGAGTCGACCTCGACCCGTTCCCAGCGGCCGTCGTGCTGGCCCATCAGCCCACGAACTGCCTGCCAGGCGGCCGTCTTGTCGCCGAAGCGCCGGCCACCGAACCCCTGGTGACGCACGTACCAGCCGCCGGCGACCGTGCCGACCTGGATCCGCACCGCCATGTCCAAGGGGCCGTGGTCGCGCAGCTGCCATTGCGCGACAGGCTCATGCGCCTCGTTTTCGAGATCGATCATCGCACCGCCGTCAATGCCCACCGGCCGCATCCTAGCCATTCCAGGCGCGGCTAGCCTTTTGCCGGACGTACCGGCAGCCTCCACCGACTGATTCACTCCTCACCGAGAGCGGGCATCATGAGCGACAATTCCCCGGCTACGACTGCCGCGGCGGGCGAGGAAGACCATTGGCCGTCGTTCGACATCACGCCGAAGGGGTACGAGGAAGCAGTCGCCGCGATCGCCGGGTCGATGGACCTGGAGCTGGTGGGCTGGGAGGTCAAACACCTCGACCCACTCGAAGGGCTGGACGGGACCTACGTCATGGACGTCACGGCGCGGTTCCAGCTGGCGGGCATGGACTTCCTGATCCTGTTCGAGTGCAAGCGTCACAAGGACCCCGTCAAACGGTCCGACGTCCAGGTGCTGCTCACCAAGCTCCAGTCCACGGGCGCCCAGAAGGGCGTCGTGGTGGCCGCCACCGGCTTCCAGAGCGGCGCCATCGAGTTCGCCAAAGCCCACGGCATCGCTTGCGTCCGCCTGGTCGACGACGCGTGGGCGTACCTCACGCGCCACACCACAGCGACCACCCCGCCTGTCCTGACCGGGAGGTACTGCGGCTATGCGTTGACCCCCGACGGCGACGGAGATTACGACTTCGCCTTGCTCAATGGCAGTCCGGACAACGCCCGCTCGACTTTGATCACCCGTCGGTAGCCGCAGATCGTGCCGGACGGGTTGTGGCAGCGGGTGGAGCAGGGAGGCGGGTCCCTTGACACCTTCCCGCGTGGGACATAGCGTGCCGTCAAACTAGCAGGAAACTTAACAGTTTCACTGGAGGATGCCGTGCACCGTTCTCCGCGCAACCCGCTGCTCGCCTCCGCCGTGGCGGTCGCGACCGCCGCCGCCGGCGCCGCCTTACTCCTGGCGGCCTCCCCCGCCGGCGCCGCGGTGAGCCTCTCCGACGTCGTGCCCGCGCCGGTGTCGGCGCAGCCCGCCGCCGGCGTGACCTACACACTGCCGTCGAACGCCGCGATCCAGACCGCGGCCGGCGCCACCGACGCCGGCAACTACCTCGCCGGCATCCTCCGCCCGTCAACCGGCTACGCGCTGCCGGTCTCGACCACGACCGGCACACCGACGAGCGGCATCGCACTGCTGCTGTCCGGCGCCGACCCGAGCGTGGGCACCGAGGGCTACCAGCTCGACGTGACCGCCGCCGCCGTCACGCTCCGCGCGCAGACCGCGGCCGGACTGTTCAACGGGGTGCAGACGCTGCGGCAGCTGCTGCCGGCGACGGTCGAGGCGAGGACCGTCCAGAGCGGCCCGTGGACGATCAGCGGCGGGCGGATCGTCGACTACCCGCGGTACGCCTACCGCGGCGCGATGCTCGACGTCTCGCGGCACTTCTTCGCCCCCGACGTGGTGAAGCGTTACATCGACGAGATCGCCCAGTACAAGATCAACACCCTGCACCTGCACCTCTCCGACGACCAGGGCTGGCGCATCGTGATCGACGCCTGGCCGCAGCTGACCACCATCGGCGGCAGCACCCAGGTGGGCGGCGGCGCGGGCGGCTACTACACCAAGGCGCAGTACTCCGACCTGGTCTCCTACGCGGCGTCGCGGCAGATCACCATCGTGCCCGAGATCGACATGCCGGGACACACCAACACCGCGCTCGCCTCCTACGCGCAGCTCAACTGCAACAACACGGCCCCGCCGCTGTACACCGGCACGAACGTCGGCTTCAGCTCGCTGTGCGTCAGCAAGGAGATCACGTACACCTTCGTGCAGCAGGTGCTCAACGAGCTCGCCGCGATCACCCCCGGGCCGTACCTGCACATCGGCGGCGACGAGGCGTCCAGCACGCCGCCGGCGGACTACACCACGTTCATGAACCGCGTGCAGCCCTTCGTCGGCGCGGCCGGCAAGACCGTCATGGGCTGGCACCAGGTCGGGCAGGCCAACCACACGACGAACCGGGTCGCGCAGTACTGGGGAACGTCCACATCGGACGCGGACCTGAGCGCGGCGGTGAGCAAGGGCGACAAGATCCTGCTGTCGCCGGCGAACAAGGCGTACCTGGACATGAAGTACACCAACGCGACCCCGATCGGCCTCAGCTGGGCGGGCCTGATCGAGGTGCAGACCGCCTACAACTGGGACCCGGGCGCCTACCTCTCCGGCGTGCCGGCCAGCGCGATCATCGGCGTCGAGGCTCCCATGTGGACAGAGACGATCACCAAACTGGCCGACATCGAGTTCATGGCGTTCCCGCGGCTGCCGGCACTGGCCGAGCTGGCGTGGTCGCCGCAGTCGGCACGCAACTGGGACACCTTCAAGGTGCGGCTCGGCGCGCAGGGTCCACGGTGGACGGTGCAGGGGATCAACTACTACAGCTCGCCGCAGGTCCCGTGGAGCACTTCCCAGCCGACGCGCAGCGCGTACACCCAGATCCAGGCCGAGAGCTACAACGCCCAGACCGGGACGCAGACCGAGACCACCACCGACACCGGCGGCGGCCAGAGCATCGGCTACATCACGCCGGGCGACACGCTCGCCTACGACCTCGACTTCGGCGCGGCGTCGCCGGCCTCGGTCACCACCCGGCTGGCCTCCGGCGCGTCCAGCGGCACCATCCAGTACCGCCTGGACTCCACCACCGGCCCGATCATCGCCAGCGTCCCCGTCACCTCCACCGGCGGCTGGCAAGCCTGGACCAGCACCACCACCAACCTGACCGGCACCGCCACCGGCGTCCACCGGCTGTACCTCACCTTCACCGGCACCGCGGGCACCGACTTCGTCAACCTCAACTGGCTGCAGTTCAACGCGGGCAGCGCACTGCCCAACGCGTACGGCGTGCGGCAGGCGGAGAGCTTCGGCAGCCAGTCCGGCACCCAGACCGAGACCACCACCGACACCGGCGGCGGCCAGAACGTCGGCTACGTCACGCCCGGCGACTGGCTCGGCTACACCAACGTGGACTTCGGCACCCCGACCGCGGTGTCGGTGACCACGCGGCTGGCCTCCGGCGCGTCCAGCGGCACCATCCAGTACCGCCTGGACTCCACCACCGGCCCGATCATCGCCAGCGTCCCAGTCACCTCCACCGGCGGCTGGCAAGCCTGGACCAGCACCACCACCAACCTGACCGGCACAGCCACCGGCGTCCACCCGGTGTTCCTCACCTTCACCGGCACCGCGGGCACCGACTTCGTCAACCTCAACTGGTTCCAGTTCAACCGGTAGCACCTGGTGCAGGCCGCACGGCCCGGCACCAGACGACCAGAAGGTACTGAGCACCACGAGGCCGGCGGCGGCGATCCCACCGCCGGCCTCCTCGCACCGCGGCGGAACGGGTCGAGGTCAGCGCACTGAGTGCACGTGGGAGATCTCCAGGTCGTCGATCTCGGCGAGGTGCAAGGGCAAGCCGTCCGGGCCCACCGCGACGATCTCGCGGCCCTGTTGTTTGAACTCGCTGATCGGATGCCAGTGGTTGTCCTTGTTGGACTTGGCCCAGTACTGCGGCTCTGACCCGAGGACGGCGCCGGTGGTGGTGAGGAAGCTCTTCGCCACCTGGGCGCGTGCCTGGTACATCGCCGCCGTCGCGGTGGCGCGGGCCGTGACGTCGGCGCGCACGATCAGGGCCAGTGCGAGCGCGACGCCGACCAGCAGGACGGTCGCCGAGGCCGCGTACGCGATGCGCTCGGTCGCGGTGAACGCCGCGATCGTCGCGAGGACGGTGGCGACGCCGCCGACCGAGGCGATCGCCGCGCCCGTCCACTTGCTGACAGCCAGGGCGCCCGCCGTGATCGCCTGCTTGTCGAACGGCGTTTTCCAGCCGGTGACGCTGGTGCCGTCGGCTTCGAGCAGGTTGAGCGCGATGAGCTCCTGCTTGGTCGGACCGGCGAGGTCGTCACCGGCCTGGTTCACGAAGCTTGCCGGCAGCTGCACTTTCCCGTTCATCCGAATCACCCCCCGCATCGGCGGTGTACCGGCGGGGGTTTCATCGCCCCGTCGCGGCCGATTCGACGTGCAAGGACCAGCCGACCGGCACCACGACGTCGACCTGGTGGTCGCCGCTCAGGCGGACGGTCACGTCGCCGACGCGGTACGGCCCGTCGTTGTCGCCGGGCGGGCGTTGGCCGGCGGCGAAGGACGCGACCCAGGCCAGCGCGGAGTTCCAGTTGATCGCGACCTCGTTGGTGGACCAGGACTCGATGTCGTCCAGGTAGCAGAACTGCGGTTTGGGAGGCTCCCCGCTGGGCGTGTGGAACAGGACCTTCTTCGCCTTCGGGTCCTCCAGGCCGGGATTTGGTCCACCGGCGATCGAGCCCGCCGGCGGCTGGGGTAGCCTGGGGTCGAGCTGGTGGCCGTAGATGCGGCTGTGCTGGTTGTGTGAGCAACGGCTGCCGTAGCCGGTGACGTAGGAGTTGTTGAGCGCGTTGCGGCCGAGGATGAAGTCGAGACCTTCCAGGACCCCGTCGCGGTAGCGTTGGTCGCCGGTCAGGTCGAAGGCGGTGGCGATGACCATGAGCTTGTTGAGGATCACGCTCGTGGAGCCCCACGTGTATCCGTTCTCCCCGATCGGCACGCCGTAGGCCTGGTCGCGGATGGTCTGCAGGTAGTGGTCGGCGGCCTCGCGCACCGAGTTGCGGGCGGCGTCGCGGTCGTTGCCGGCCAGCTTGCTGGGCACGGTGGCCAGATCGATCCGGCCGAGCGCCGCGACGAACTTCCAGCCGGGGCCGGTGTCGCGGAACGCGTCGCCGGTCCAGTACGGCGAGGAGCGCAGGTAGTCCAGGAACGGCTGCTCGCCGGTCGTGATGAACAGCTCGGCCGCGGCCCAGTAGAACTCGTCGCGGACGTCGTCGTCGTCGTAGGCGCCGCCGCCGTCGGTGTCGTCCGGCCTGGCGTACATCGCCGGATGCTCCTGCGCGGCCTTCCACGCGGTGCGTGCCGCGGCCAGGCAGCGGTCGGCGAACGCCGCGTCGAACGGCCGGTACAGCCGGGCGGCCTGCGCCGCGGTCGCGGCGAGGTTGAGCGTCGCCGCGGTCGACGGCGGATGCAGCTCGCGGACCTTGGGGTCCTGGTCGGGCAGGCAGGGCAGGTCCGTCCAGCCGCGGTCGTGGACCTTGTGGTGGGCCATGCCGGCGTTCGGTCTGCCGTCCGGGACCTGCATGCGCAGCATGAACTCCAGCTCCCAGCGGGCCTCGTCGAGCACGTCCGGGACCTTGTTGCCGTGTTCCGGGATGTCGAGGGTGCCGTCGCCGAGCGCGGCCGGGTGGCCGGTCTTCGCGGTCACGGCACGCTCGTACAGGCCGAGCAGCTGGGCGGTGGCGATGCCGCCGTTGACGACGTACTTGCCGTGGTCGCCGGCGTCGTACCAGCCGCCGCGCACGTCGAGCCGGTAGTCGCCGGTGCCGGGCTGGCACGGCACGCTCGTGTCGCCCTGGTTCGGCGGCACACCGACGTGACCCGCCGGCCGGGCGTAGCCGGGCACGAACGCGTCGTCGATGGTGATACCGCTGCGCTGCACGTAGAAGAAGTGCAGCGCGTCGCGGCGCAGCCGGTCGTAGATGGAGTTGGCGACCGTGAACGGGAAGCTCTGCTGCCCATCGACGCGCAGCACGTAGCCCGTGCCGGGCGCGGTCACCGCCGAGAAGTCGACGGTGTGCACCTTCTGCCCCGACGACGCGTCCAGGCCGCGCGGGGTCGACCGGCCGGACGCCACGACCTCGCCCGCGCCGGACACGACCTGCCAGGGCCGCGGGTCGGGCGCGTCGGTCACCACGGTCGCGCGCTTCGGCCCGTCCGGCAGGTAGCCGACCTGGTTGACCCGCACCGGCGGGTCCGTCTCCGGGACGTACCAGCCCGCCGGTTCGCCGCCGACCAGGGAGACGTCGTCGAGGGTGAACGTCCACGCCTCGCCGGAGCCGCCGAGCTGGAAGGAGACCTGGCCCCGGCCGGTGTCGAGGTTGGAGGTGAACGAGTAGTGGTACTGCTGCGGGTCCGTGGTGAGCTGCACGTCCTGCGCCCACGTCGGCGTGTACGGCTTGTCACCGAGCTGGACCTGCGCCTTGATCGTCACCGGCCGGCTGGCCGACGCGGTGAACGAGATCGCGTACGGGGTGTTGGCGTTCAACCGGATGTCGTTCTCGCCGACGAGCACGTCCCAGCGCTGCTGCGTGCCGCCCGGTACCTGCACCCGCAGCTTCCCGTCGGCCGCCGCCAACGCCGTGCCGGCGGAGAACCAGCCAGCGGTGTCGTTGCCGTCGAACGTGCCGTTGAACACCTGCTCACGCGGTTCCTTGACCGTAACCATGCCTCGACCATGCCCCGCGGACCCGGCGCCGTCCCAGTCAGATGAGCCGCGGTTGGCGCTCGACCAGTCGCTCGTCCCCCGAACAATCACCATCCCGGCATGGAGTGCGAGGTCGCCGACGGCCACGCGCCTTCGACGGAACGCGGCTCTGGCCTGGCCGCTGCCGTCCCAATAGCGCTGGGCGTGCCGGACGATCCGCGCGACGCTGGATACGACGGGCAATTCGTGACGCAGCCGTTCCTCCCGAACGGAGATGGCACCGCGATGAGCGAACGCATCCGCAAGACGACGGCCGACCGCGAGCGGGCCAACCTGGCCGACTACGCCTGGGTCCGGCACGACTTCAGCTGGCAGCACGCCCGATCGTGGTTGTCCGGCCTGCCCGGTGGCCGAGGGCTGAACATCGGCTACGAGGCGGTCGACCGGCACGCCGTCGGTGAGCGGGCCGGTGCCGTCGCACTGCGCTGCCTGGACCGCTCCGGCGCCGTGCGGGACGTCACGTACGCGGAGCTGGCCCGGCGCACGAGCCGCTTCGCCAACGCGCTGCGCGCCCGCGGCATCGGCCGTGGTGACCGGGTGTTCACCCTGCTCGGCCGCACCCCCGAGCTGTACGTGGCGGCGCTCGGCACGCTGCGCGCCGTCAGCGTGTGCGCGCCGCTGTTCCCTGCGTTCGGTCCCGAACCGGTCCGGGAGCGGCTGCACCGTGGCGGCGGCAAGGTCCTGGTGACCACACCCGAGCTGTACCGGCGGCGGGTGGCGCCGATCCGTGCCGACCTGCCGGAGCTGCGTCACGTGCTGGTCGTCGGCGACGGCCCCGCGCCGGAGGGCACCGAGTCGTTCACGGCCGCGGTCGACGCGGCGGCGGACACGTTCGAGGTGCCGCCGACGGACCCGGACGACATGGCGTTGCTGCACTTCACCAGCGGCACCACCGGCCATCCCAAGGGCGCGGTCCACGTGCACGAGGCCGTCGTGGCGCACTACGCCACCGGCCTGTACGCCCTCGACCTGCGCCCCGACGACGTGTTCTGGTGCACCGCCGACCCCGGTTGGGTGACCGGCACCTCGTACGGCATCGTCGCGCCGCTGGTGCACGGCGCCACAGTCGTCGTCGACGCGGCCGAGTTCGACGCTCCCCGCTGGTACGACACGCTGCAGCGGCTGCGGGTCACGAACTGGTACACGGCGCCGACGGCGCTGCGGATGCTCATGCGGCACGGCGCGGAGCTGGCCCGCCGGCACGACCTGTCGGCATTGCGGTTCATCGCCTCGGTCGGTGAGCCGCTCAACCCGGAGACGGTGATGTGGACGCGGGAGGTGTTCGGCCGGCCCGCGCATGACACGTGGTGGCAGACCGAGACCGGCGCGATCATGATCAGCAACTACGCGGGCATGGACGTCAAACCCGGCTCCATGGGCAGGCCGATCCCCGGCGTCGAGGCGGCGCTGCTGGAGCGGGGCGATGACGGGCGGGCCCGGGTCGTCGACGGCGCCGTCCGCGTCCTGGACACCCCGGGCGCGGTCGGCGAGCTCGCCCTGCGCCCCGGCTGGCCGTCGATGTTCCGCGGCTACCTCGGCGACGAGGAGCGCTACCGCGCCGCGTTCGCCGGTGGCTGGTATCTCAGCGGGGACCTGGCCAGACGCGACGGCGAGGGCTACTACTGGTTCGTCGGCCGGGGAGACGACATCATCAAGTCGGCGGGGCACCTGATCGGTCCGTTCGAGGTCGAGAGTGTCCTCATGGAGCACCCGGCGGTCGCCGAGGTCGGCGTCATCGGCAAGCCCGACGCCGTGGCCGGCGAGGTCGTCAAGGCGTTCGTGTCGCTGAAGCCCGGGTATCGGCCGATCGACGCGCTGCGGCTCGAGCTGCTTGCACTCGGCAGGCGCCGGCTCGCCGCGCTCGCCCCGAAGGAGATCGCCTTCGACCAGCACCTGCCCCATACGCGCAGCGGCAAGGTGATGCGGCGGCTGCTCAAGGCCCGCGAGCTCGGCCTGCCCGAGGGCGACCTGTCCACGTTGGAGGTGTCGCGATGACCGCCGGAACCGAGCCGGTCGTCCAGCCGGCGACCCGGCCGGCCGCCCCGGCCGACCCGCGCCTGGAGCTGCTCCGGCAGATGGTCCGGGTGCGCCGGTTCGAGGAGCGGTGCGTGCAGCTGTACAGCGCGGCGAAGATCCGCGGCTTCATGCACCTGTACATCGGCGAAGAGGCCGTCGCGGTCGGCGCGATCGGGGCGCTGTCCGCGGCTGACGCCATCGTGTCCACGTACCGCGAGCACGGCCACGCACTCGTCCGCGGCGTCAGCGCCGAGGCGGTCACGGCCGAGATGTTCGGCAGGATCACCGGCTGCAGCCGCGGCCGGGGCGGCTCCATGCACCTGTTCGACGTCGGGCGGGGTTTCTACGGCGGCAACGCGATCGTCGCCGGTGGCCTGCCGCTCGCGGTCGGGCTGGCACTGGCCGACCGGATGCGGGGGCGTTCCACGGTGACCGCGTGCTTCTTCGGCGACGGCGCCGTGGCGGAGGGCGAGTTCCACGAGTGCATGAACCTGGCCGCGCTGTGGCGGCTGCCCGTCCTGTTCTGCTGCGAGAACAACCGGTACGCCATGGGTACCGCACTGGAGCGCACCCACGCCGTCACCGACCTGGCCGCGCGAGCCAGGTCGTACGGCATGCCGTCGGCCGCCGTGGACGGCATGGACGTGCTCGCCGTGCGGGCCGCCGCGCTCGACGCCGTCGCGTCCGTGCGCGGCCGCGGCCCGTTCTTCCTGGAGCTGCGCACGTACCGGTTCCGGGCCCACTCGATGTACGACCCTGACCGGTACCGGGACAAGGCGGAGATCGCCCGGTGGAAGCGGCGCGACCCCATCGACCGGCTCCTCAAGCAGCTGACCGACGGCGGGGCCGTCGACGCCGCCGCGTTGGCCGCGATGGAGGCGGCGGTCGCCGCGGAGATCGACGCCGCCGTCGCCGCAGCCGACGCGGCACCGGTCGAGGACGTCGCCGACCTCACCCGCTTCCTGGTCGCCGAGCAGCGCACCCGCCATGACTGAGATCACCTACCGGGAGGCGATGCGGGAGGCGCTGCGCGACGCGCTGCGGCGCGACGATCGCGTCTTCCTCATGGGCGAGGACGTGGGCCGTTACGGCGGCGCGTTCGGCGTGAGCCTCGGGCTGCTGGAGGAGTTCGGTCCCGAACGGATCCGCGACACGCCGCTGTCGGAGTCGGCCTTCGTCGGCGCGGGTATCGGCGCCGCCATGAACGGCATGCGACCCGTCGTGGAGATCATGACCGTCAACTTCAGCCTGCTCGCCCTGGACCAGATCATGAACAACGCGGCGACGCTGCGGCACATGTCCGCCGGCCAGTGCGGCGTGCCGCTGGTGATCCGGATGACGACCGGCGGCGGCCGGCAACTGGCGGCGCAGCACTCGCACAGTCTCGAAGGCTGGTACGCGCACATCCCGGGGTTGCGCATCGCCGCGCCGGCGACGGTCGCCGACGCCCGCGGGATGCTGTGGACGGCGCTGCAGGACCCGGACCCGGTGCTCGTCTTCGAACACGGCTCGCTGTACAACACCAGCGGCGACCTGCCCGACGACGCTGGCCCCACCGACCTGGACCGCGCCCGGATACGGCGGGCCGGCCGGGACGTCACGATCATCACCTACGGCGGCACGCTGGGCAAGACGTTGACCGCCGCCGAGGAACTGGCCGGCAGCCGCATCGACGCCGAAGTGATCGACCTGCGGGTGCTGCGGCCCCTCGACGACGCGACCGTGATGGAGTCCGTCGCCCGCACCCATCGCGCGCTGATCGTCGACGAGGGCTGGCGCTCCGGCAGTCTCGCCGCGGAGATCACCACGCGCATCGTGGAGCAGGCGTTCTACGAGCTCGACGCGCCGGTGGGCCGGGTCTGTTCGGCGGAGGTGCCGCTGCCGTACGCGCAGCACCTCGAGGCGTCCGCCCTGCCGCAGCCGGCCGGTATCGTCCGCGCCGCGCGGGATCTGGTCGGTGCGTCGTGAGCGAGTTCCGGATGCCGTCGCTCGGCGCGGACATGACGGACGGGACGCTGCTGGAGTGGCTCGTGCACCCCGGCGACCCCGTCCACCACGGTGACATCGTCGCGGTGGTCGACACCGACAAGGCCGCCATCGACGTCGAATGCTTCACCGACGGCGTCGTCCAGGACCTCGTCGTCGAGCCGGGGCACCGCGTCCCGGTCGGCACCGTGCTGGCCACCATCGCCGACGCCGCGCCACCGCCCACCGCACCACCTGACACCGCACCACCTGACACCGCACCACCTGCCGGTGCACCACCGCCGGCCGCCGTGCGGGCGCCCGCGCCGCCGACGGGCGACGGCGGCGGGCCGTCCTCGGTCCTGTCGCCACTGGTACGCCGGCTCGCTGCCGCCCGTCACGTCGACCTCACCGCGCTGCACGGCAGTGGCCCCGGCGCCCGCATCATGCGCATCGACGTCGAGCGGGCGGCGGCCGCTCCCACCCGGGTGCGGAGCACACCGCTGGCGCGCCGCCTGGCCCGCGAGCTCCAGGTGGACCTCACCGCGGTGCCCACCGCGGCGGACGGCGTCGTGCACGCCGGCCAGGTGCGCCACGCCGCGGACACCGTGGTCCGGCGCGCACCGAACGCACCAGTGGCGGCGTCCGCCGCGGCGGACCGGACCGCCACCATGCGGACGACGATCGCCGCGCTCATGGCCAGGTCCAAGCGCGAGATCCCGCACTACTACCTGACCGAGAGCGTGGACCTCGCCGCCGCCATGACCTGGCTGCGCGAGCGCAACCGCCGGCTGCCGGTGACCCGGCGGATCGTGCCGGCGGCGCTGCTGCTCAAGGCGTCCGCGCTGGCCGCACGCCAGGTGCCGCAGCTCAACGGCTTCTGGGGCGAGCACGGGTTCGTGCCCGGCGGCGGTGTCCACGTCGGTGTCGCGGTCTCGCTGCGTGGCGGCGGGCTCGTCGCCCCCGCCATCCACGACGCCGACCAGCTCGATCTGGCCGCGCTCATGGCCCGGATGCGGGATCTGGTCACCCGCAGCCGCGGCGGCCGGCTGCGCGGTTCGGAGATGGCCGACCCGACCATCACCGTCTCCAACGTCGGCGAGCAGGGCAGCGAGTCGATCCTCGGGGTCATCTACCCGCCCCAGGTCGCGCTCGTGGGGTTCGGGCGCATCGTCGACCGGCCGTGGGCGGTCGACGGGCTGATCGGCGTCCGGCCCGTCGTCAGCGTCGGCCTGGCCGCCGACCATCGGGCCACCGACGGTGCGATCGGCTCCCGCTTCCTCAGCCGCATCGCCCGGCTCGTGCAGAAACCGGAGGAGCTATGAACCGCGACGAGGCAACCGAGGCGATCCGCGCGGCGCTGCGCGAGGTCGCCCCCGACGTCGACCCGGCGGCCGTGCCACCGGACGCCGAGCTGCGCGAGGCGTTCGAACTGGACTCGCTGGACTTCCTGCGCGTCGTCGAACAGCTCACCGGACGCACCGGTATCCGCATCGACGAGGACGACTATCCGAAGCTGGCCACCATCAGCGCGGCAGCCGACTGGCTCTGCACGGCCGGCGCCACCTGACCGCAGCTTCCCGGACGCCGCCCCCGCGGCGACAAGCAGTCGTGGTCACGGCGTGTCCTACGGGGTCGGTGCCGACCTCGCAGCGGCAGTCCGGACGGTGCGTGTTCAGCCGGCGCAGAGCTTGGCGGTCAGCCGCGCGGCGAGCGTGTGCAGCGGGGTGGTGGCGTGCACCGGTACGGGTACCGGTCCGGTCAGCCGCCGGGCCGCCGCAGGCAGCCAGTGCAGTTCGGTGGCGCACCGGTCCCGGGCCGCCCGGAGGTCGCCGGCCGGGTCGCCCGGTTCGGTGCGCCGCCCGCCGAGCATGACCGGCACCAGCAGCGGTTCGCGCCCGGAAGGTGCCGGCTCCTCGCGCAGGGCGAGCACGTCCCCCTCGTCGGCGCGGGGATGCCGGTACACCTGTTTGGTGCCGGGCCAGGTGACCTTGCCGGTGGACAGCTTCATCACCGGGCGGTCGCCGTACGCGACGAGTTTGTAGGCGCTGTCGAGCGACGGGGCGTCCGCGGAGACGCCCATCTTGGTGCCGACGCCGTAAGCGTCGATCGGTGCGCCCTGCGCGACCAGTGCGGCAATGGCGTGCTCGTCAAGTCCGCCGCTCGCGACGATCGTGGCATGGCGCAGCCCTCCGGCGTCGAGGATCTGCCGCGCCCGGCCGGCGAGCACGGCGAGGTCGCCGGAGTCCAACCGGACTCCGAGCCGGTCGATCCGGCCCAGCTCGGCCGCGACGTCCACGGCGGCGTGCAGGCCCGCCTCGGTGTCGTAGGTGTCGACCAGGAAGATCGGATGGTCCGGGAAGTCCGTGGCGAACGCGCGGAACGCCGATCGCTCGTCGGGGAATGCCTCGACGTACGAGTGCGCCATCGTCCCCGACGGGCGCAGCCCGTAGCGGCGGGCGGCGGCAAGGTTGCTGGTCGCTGCGAAACCGGCGATCGCCGAGCACCGCGCCACGGTCGCCGCCGCGCCCAGGCCCTGGGTGCGGCGGAACGCGAAGTCGATCAGTTCGGCGTCCGGCGCGGCGAGCCGGCAGCGGGCCGCCTTGCTGGCGACCGTCGTGCCGAAGGTGATCACGTTGAGGACCGCGGTCTCGACCAGTTGCGCCTCGGCGAACGGTGCGGTGACCTCCAGCAGCGGTTCGTCGGCGAAGACCAGCCGACCTTCCGGCACGGCCCACACGTCGCCGGTGAACGTCATCTCGCGCAGCGCCGCCAGCGACCGGGCATCCAACGCGGCGACCTGCCGCAGGTACTCGACCTCGTCCTCCTCGAACCGGAAGCCCTCGAGGAAGTCCAGCGCCTCCGCCAGTCCGGCCGCCACCAGAAACCCGCGGTCCGCCGGCAGGCGCCTGGCGAACAGGCTGAACGTCGCCGGCCCGGCCATCGCCCGACGCAGGTAGGCCGCCGCCATCCGCACCTCGTACATGTCGGTGCACAACCCGGTCATGGGAACCCCCCGCTCCCTCCGTCCGGCGGGACAGTTGCCGGTCCTATCTCCCCAGTTGTTCTGCGTTCACTCGGGCGGGCTCACCCTGAACGCATGAGCTCGGCGAGCACTTCGAGCCGGCGAGATCGGGCGTCGTCGAGTCCGTACGGAGGCTCGCCTCATCATGACCTTCGGCTCGGCATGAGTCGCAGCGCCCGGGGAATGGAATCGCAGGAACGATGCGAAGGAGACGATTGCCGTGCAGGCAGGCGCAGGCGAGATCCGGCCGCGGCGTCGTCCTGGCCGGGCCGGCGCCACCCGGAGGCCGCACCACTGAGGAGTCGACGATGCACGTCAGAGATATCATGACAGCGCCGGTGCACACCGTGCGTGCCGACGCGCCGCTGGATGACGCGGTGGCGCTGCTGGAGCAGAAGTCCATCACCACGCTGCCCGTCGTCGACGAGCAAGACGCCCTGGTCGGGCTGATCAGCGAGCTTGACCTCCTCCGGCAGCAGAAGGCCGGCGCGGCTCCGCGCGGCCGGGGCTCTCCCGCGCCGCGCATCGGCGAGGTGATGTCCAGTCGACCGCTGGTGGCGTGGCCCGACGCCGACGTCGCCACCATCGCGACCGCCATGGTGGAGCAGGGCGTGCACAGCGTTCCGGTGGTCGTCGAGGAGCACGTGGTCGGCATCGTCAGCCGGTGCGACGTGCTGCGGACGATCCTGCCCACCGACTGGTCCGCGCAGCGCGAGGCGCAGCGGCGCCTCGACAGCTACGCCGGCGGGCGGCACCGTTGGCCGGTCGCGGTCCACGACGCCACAGCGACCGTCGACGGCAGCTTCGACGACGACACGGAGCGCTCGGTCGCCGAGGCGCTGGTGCGCACCACCGTGGGAGTGGACCAGGTCCGCGTAGCCGAACGGTCCGGCGCGAACCGGGCAGGTTCGTAGGACGGGTGTCCGTGACGGAGGCGTGGACGCTGCAGTTCGGCGGGTCCGAGCCAGCCCGCGAAGGGCTGCGGGAAGCGTTGTGCACGCTCGGCAATGGCTACCTGGCCACCCGCGGGGCCCTGCCTGAGCGCGACGCCGGCGGACCCTACTACCCGGGCACCTACGCCGCCGGTTGCTACAACCGCATGCGGGACTCGACCGCGGGCGGGACCGTCGAGAACGAAAGCCTGGTGAACCTGCCCAACTGGCTGCCGCTGACGTTCCGAGCCGACCATGGCCCGTGGTTGGGCCAGGCCGGCGTGGAGCTGCTCGACCAGCGGCACGAGCTCGATCTGCTGCGTGGAGTGCTGACCCGCCGGCTTCGCGTCCGTGACGGCGACGGCCGGGTCACTGCGGTCACCCAGTGGCGGTTCGTGCATCAACGCCACGAGCACGTGTGCGGGCTCCAGGTCGCGTTCACCCCCGAGAGCTGGTCGGGGACGTTGACCGTGCGCTCCGAGGTCGACGCCACGACCAGCAACCGTGGGGTGGCCCGCTACCAGGGCCTGGCCGGCCAGCACCTGGAGCTGCTCGACGCCGGACCCGCGGGCACGGACACCGTGCTGTGCGTGGTGCAGACCAACCAGTCGCATATCCGTGTGGCCGAGGCGGCGCGCACCCGGGTCCTCCGCCGAGGACGGGCGGTCGACGCCGGACGCAGGGTGTACCGGGAGCCGGGCCGCATCGGCCACGAACTCGAGATCGACGTCTCGGCCGGAGAGCAGGTCACCGTCGAGAAGCTCGTCACCGTCCACACCTCGAGGGACAACGCGATCTCCGACCCCGCCGACGAGGCGGTGCAACGGTCACGGTGGCTGGCCGGCTTCGACGAACTGCTCGACGAGCACGTGCTGGCATGGCGGCACCTGTGGCGGCGGTTCCGCATCTCGATGCAGGGCGAGGAGAGCCGCGTACTGCCGACGGTGCGCCTGCACCTGTTCCACCTGCTGCAGACGGTGTCGGAGAACAGCGTCGACGCCGACGTCGGAATCCCGGCCCGCGGGTTGCACGGCGAGGCGTACCGGGGACACGTGCTGTGGGACGAACTGTTCGTCTTCCCGATCCTGAATCTGCGGATGCCGTTGCTCAGCCGCGCGCTGCTGCGCTACCGGTACCGGCGGCTGCCGTGGGCCCGCGCCGCCGCCCGCGCCGCCGGCCACAGCGGGGCGATGTATCCATGGCAGTCCGGCAGTGACGGGCGGGAGGAGAGCCAACGACTGCACCTCAACCCGCTGTCCGGGCGGTGGGTCAAGGACTCGACCAGGCTGCAACGCCACGTCGGGCTCGCCGTGGCGTACAACGTCTGGCAGTACTACCAGGTCGCCGGCGACCTGGAATTCCTCAACCACTACGGCGCCGAAATGATCCTGGAGATCGCCCGCTTCTTCGCCGGGCTCGCCGACTACGACGACGACCGCGACCGCTACGTCATCCGCGGGGTGATGGGCCCGGACGAGTTCCACACCGGCTACCCGCACTCAGACGAGGAGGGCATCGACAACAATGCGTACACCAACGTCCTGACGGCATGGGTGATGCTCCGCGCGCTGGACGTTCTCGACCTGCTCAGCGCCGATCGCCGTGCGGCGCTGGTCGAGACGCTGGGCATCACCCCCGGTGAGCCGCAACGCTGGGCGGACATCTCCCGCCGGATGTACGTGCCGATCCGGCCCGACGGCATCATCGACCAGTTCGACGGGTACGCGGATCTCGCCGAGCTCGACTGGAACGCCTACCGCGACCGCTTCGGTGACATCCGCCGTCTGGACCGCATCCTGGAGTCGCAGGGCGACAGCCCCAACCGCTACAAGGCATCCAAACAGGCTGACGTGCTGATGCTCTTCTACCTGCTGTCCGCCGACGAGCTCAGGATGCTGATCGACCGGCTCGGCTACTCGTTGCCCCGCGACGCGATCTCGAAGAACATCGAATACTACCTGTCCCGGACCGCGCACGGCTCCACACTCAGCGCGGTGGTGCACGCATGGGTCCTCGCCCGCAACCATCGCGCACAAGCGCTGCGGTACTTCGTCGAGGCGCTCGACACCGACGTCGCCGACATCCAGGGCGGCACCACCGCCGAGGGCATACACCTGGCCGCCATGGCCGGATCGGTGGACATTCTGCAGCGCTGCTTCGCCGGTGTGGAAACCCGCGACGACACGCTGGTGCTCAATCCATACTGGCCGCCCCACCTGGGCGCGCTGGAACTCGACATCCGCTACCGGGCGCACCCACTGACGCTGCGAATCACCGGTGACGCCGTCCAGGTCGAGGCCGGTCCCAGCCGGCAGCCACCGATCCAGCTCTCCTGCCGCGGCGAGACAGTCCTGCTCGCCCCCGGCGAGGTCGTCGAATTTCCCGTCCCGCAACGCGGCAGGGCTGCCGATGGCGAGTGACGCCGGTTCATCCGGGTGATCCGGCAACCGCGGCCAGCGGCACGCCCTGTTAGCGGGGCAGGTCGGGACGTTCGACTCCTACCGGTGGCGGCGCCACGCGCGGCAGGGTGGAGGGAGCGGCTCCGTCCGACTGGAGGTGCGGTCATGAAGACGATAGCGACGCCGCGAACCTGGAGCCCCAAGGCGTTCACCGACGCGGTCGGTGCCGCCGTTCGGGCGCCGTCCATACACAACACTCAACCGTGGCGGTTCCGCCACACCGGCGACGGCGTGGACATCCTGCTCGACGAACGCCGACTCCTTGCCGCCTGCGACGACCACGGCCGGATGGCCCGGATCTCGTGCGGTGCCGCCGCATACAATCTGCGCTTGGCCCTCGCCGTGACTGGCCTGCCGGCCCAGTACCGGTTCGGGGCAGGACGGACCCTACTGCACCTCTGGCCGGATCGGCCGCGGCCGCCAACACCGCTGGAGCGCCGGCTGCACCACCAGATCCCGCGCCGGCACACCAACCGCGGCCCGTTCGCCGACACCCCGGTGGACACCGCCGCGCCGCACCAGCTGGCCGAAGCTGTCCGCCGGGAAGGCGGACGGCTCACCTTCGTGACCGACGAGGCGGCACTCCACCGTGTGGCCGGGCTCGTCCGGGCCGCGGACGCCCAGCTGCGCGCCGACCCTGCCCGCTCCGCGGAGCAGCGGGCCTGGAGCATCGCGGCCGATCACCGTGTCGAAGGGGTCGGCCCAGCCGCGGCCGGTGCCGCGCCGCACCCGGACGAGCTGATGACCCGCCGCGACTTCGGCGGCCCGGTCCTCGAAATGACCCGGGACCCGGCCCGACGGCCGGTGGTGGCCGTGCTGGGCGTGCTCGGTGCCGAGCCCAACGACGCCGTCCGCGCCGGGATGGCACTGCAGAGCGCCCTGCTCACGGCCGCCGACCTCGGCCTGACCACGGCGCTGTACTCGCAGCCGACCGAGGTCCCGGCCCTGCGGGAACGGCTGCGCCGCACCGTCGACCCCCTGCACGACCCGCAGCTCGTGCTGCGGTTCGGCTACGCGCCACGGACCTGCTTCACCAACCGGCGGCCCATCGCCGACGTCATCGAACCCTGAACCGCGACCACGCCGCACTGCACGGGCCACCGCGGCGGAGGCGACTGCGACGCTCGCCGCGGGAACATCGCAGTGTCCTGCGGTGGCCGCCATCGGCAACCGCCTGGCCGGCGCGGTCGCGGCCCCGTCCGCCGCCGTGTCGTTCTGCTACTTCCTGACCGCGCCGTATGAGCGGTTCACCATCGCCGCGAGCACCGATGTCCTCACGGCGGTCCTCCTGCTCGCCGTCGGCCTGGCAGTGTCGCAGCCGGCCGCGCGGGCCAACCGACCGCGCCTCGCCACCATCACCGACGCCGACCGGCTGGCCCGGATCTACCGGACGACCCAGCCGGTCCGGTCCGGCGCTCCCCCGGGCCAGGTCGTCAACCAGGTCCGCCCGAACTGGCGACGCCGGCGGCCGCGTCCATCATCGCGTCGTACGGCCCGGTGCCGGCACCGTCCGCCGCTGTGGCCACAGCTGCCCTGACCCGCCAGGCGTCGACCGCGAGCGCGGCGGCCGCGCCGATGGCGGGACGGCCGTCGAAACCGGCCGCGCGCAACAGCCCGTGGGCGTCCCGGCCGACCCGCCCCCACCAGCCCGCCTCCGCCCGCCACAGCGCATCCGGCGCCGGGACGTCGGCGAGCGCCCACGCCGCCGGGGCCGCGAGTGCGGCGACGAAGCCGGCGAACGAAGCGGCGTCGAGGGCGCGCCGGCCGAGCAGACCGGCGGCGCGGGAGTGGGCCGCTTCGGTGAGCGGCCGGCCGTTGAGCCACCGCTCCCGCGCCACCATCAGGGCGAGGCCGCCCGCCGCCCACGGCTCGGCCGGAGGTACCGCTGCGGCGCGCACCGCCCAGGTGGCCCGCATGCTCTGTCCGATCGCGCGGGCGGTCGCGGCCCCGGGGTCACCCCACGCGGATGACGCCAGCGCCGCCCGCACCTGCTCCACTGTGAACGTGGCGGACAGCGGCGGCCGGACGACCGCCAACGACCCCAGCCTGAACGGTGCGGGGGCGTCGTGGCCCCGTCCGTGGCGCAGCGTCCGCTCCACGTTGCGGATCTCGAACCAGCCGGCGATCGCCCGCAACTGCTCGACACCGTCCCGCGGCAGCCATCCCGCGAGGATCCGCAGGTGCCACAGCGTCGTGCGGGACACCGCCTCCTGCACCGACTGCGCGTCCTGGCCCGCGCGCACCTCCCGGCCGTACGGACCGGATGCCAGCGTGCTGATCGCCGCGTCAAGCCCCGGCCTCCCGGCCAGCACCCGTGCCGAGGCGGGACCGACACAACGCCGAGCGAGGGCGTGTGCCCGCACCGCGCCGGCGACGTGGGCGGCACCAGATCGCATACCCACAAGGATGCGCCCGCAATGCGCTTCGGGCGAGCCGTTGGCGGCCGTCCGGCGGGGGTAGGTAGCGACCGTGACGACGCTGCGGCAGCTTCTGCAACGCTTCCGGCCGGCCGGCCCTCCGGGTACGGCCGGGCAGGCGGCGGTGCCAGCCGACCTGGCGGCCCGGACGGAGGAGGAACTGCGCCCGGTCTTCTCCGTGCTCGCCGCCGCTGACGCGGAAGCGGCCGCGATCCGGGCCGAGGCGGAGGCGGCGGCCGCGCGACGACGGCACCGGGCCGGTGTCGCCGCGCAACGGATCGCGACGGCCGCGCACGCCCGTGCACAACAGGCGCGCGTTGAGGCGTTCGCCGCGGCACGCGCCGACACTGCCCAAGCCGTGGAGACCGTCATGGCCGACGCGCGGTGCACGGCAGCAGCGTTGCGTGCCCGCGCCTGGGACCGCCTCGACGCCGCCACAGTGTCGATCGTCTCGGCCGTGCTGGGCGAGGTGTACGGCACCGGCCGCGGTGAGGGCACGCCGTGACCGCGCCTGGAGCGGCGTCGTGGCGGCAACGGCTGCGGCCGGTGCGCATGACGCGTGTCGCGCTGGTGGCGCCCGAGGACACGCTCGACGCGGTCCTGGCCGAGGTCGGGCTCGCCGGCGTGGTCGAGCTGGAGCCCGTCGACCACGGCGCCGGCGATCCGGACGCAGTGGGCATCGCACGGATGAAAGCCGCGGCGTTGCGTCGCCATGGAGCGGCCGCGTACCTGGGCTGGTGCCCGGAGCCGGCCCGAGGTCCGTTGGCGGACCGGCTCGCACCACTCGGTGGTGCGCTCGCCGCGCTGCGACCGCCGCCCGGCGCCGAGCCGCCGACGCTGCTCGCCCGGGCCGGGCGGGTGGGCAGGTCGTTCGCGCCGATCGTCGAGACGTACGGCGCGGTGCCCTACGCCGACGTCGACCCGACGCTCCTGGCCGGCATGGCCTATGTGGTGATGTTCGGGATGATGTTCGGCGACGCCGGTCACGGGCTCGTCCTGGTGCTGGTAGCCGTCGTGCTGGCCCGGCGCCCACCCTCGCGGTACCCCAGGCTTCGCGACGCGTGGCCGTTCGTTGCCGGCGCCGGTCTGGCCGCCACCGTCTTCGGGGTGCTGTACGGCGAGTTCTTCGGGCCCACCGGGCTGCTGCCCGCGCTGTGGCTGCAGCCGTTGGCCGAGCCGGTGCGGCTGCTGGTCGCCGCGGTCGGGCTGGGTGGGGCGTTCCTGGCGGCCGCCTACGTGGTGGGCATCGTGAACCGCTGGCGGGAGGGCTCGGCCGGGTTGGCGTTGTACGCGCCGTCCGGCATCGCGGGTGCCGCCGTCTTCGCCGGCCTGTGCCTGCTCGCCGCCGGCGTCTTCGCCGCGAGCATCCCCCTGGTGGCCGTCGCGGTGGCCGTCGCGGCCGCGGGACTGGCGATCGCCGCTGCCGGACTGTATGCCGCCGCGGCCGAGGGTGCCGCTGTGGCACAGACCGTCGTCCAGCTCTTCGACCTCGTCGTGCGTATCTGCGCGAACCTGGTGTCGTTCGCCCGGCTCGCCGCGTTCGGGCTGACGCACGCGGCACTCGGCGCGCTCGTGTGGGCCGGCACGGCCGGGCTGTGGCAGCGGGGCGGGACGTGGACGGTCGCGGCGGTGACCGTGTTCGTGCTCGGCAACGCGGTCACGTTCGGCCTCGAGGCCGTCGTCGCCGGGGTTCAGGCGCTGCGCCTGGAGTACTACGAGCTGTTCTCCCGGGTGTTCGAGGGAACCGGCCGGCCCTTCCGGCCGTGGCGCTGCGATCCGGCACCGAAGGAGGTTCTGCGGTGAACGCACTCTGGCTCGGCGCGGTGCCGGGAGTCCTGATCGTCGCCTGGGCCGTCCGACGATTCGCCGCCCGGTGGCCCTGGCTGGTGACCCGCGCGCTGGTCCTGGCGAACGCCGTGCTGTTCGCTGCCGCCGTCAGCGCCGTGGCGCTGCTGCTCACCCCGGATCGGGCCGGTGCCGGCACCACGGCGGCCGCCCAGGCCGGGACGGGCGGCGCGGGTTGGGCCGCGCTGCTCGGCGCGGCCATCGCGGTGGCCGGCTCATCGATCGGCGCGGCGATCGCCGTGGCGTACACCGGCGCCGCGGCACTCGCGGCGTTGAGCGAGCGTCCCGAGCTGTTCGGCCGCGCCATGGTGGTCGTCGGCCTGGCGGAGGGCATCGCGATCTACGGGCTCATCATCGCGATCATCCTGATCGGCAAGGCATGAGCATGGAAGCGACGACACACGTCGCGGCGATCGGCGAGGTCCGCCTGGTCCGGGGCTACGGGTTGGCCGGGGTCACGGTCGTCACCGCGGACGACGAGCGGGCGGCCCTGGCCGCATGGCGGGAACTCGACCCCCGGGTCAGCATCGTCATCGTCACCCCGTCCGTGGCCCGGGCCGTGGCCGCGGACGGCGGGCCCGGTGGCCGTCTGCTCGCCGTGCTGCCGGACCCGGACGGTGCCACATGAGCATGCCGGTCCGTGAGAGCCTCGAGCCGGTCCGTTCGGCCCTGCTGCACCGCGCGCGGGCGCAGGCCGCCGCCGTCCGTGCCGAGACCGCACGGTCCTGCACCCGGCTGCTGGCCGACGCCGGCGCCGAGGCCGAACGGATCCTGGCGGTGGCGCGCAGCACCGGCCGCGCCGACGCCGCACGCCTCGCCAGGGCCGAGGAGGCGCACACCCGCCGTGCCGCCCACGCGCTCGTGCTGGCGGCGCAGCGCGACGTCTACGACGAACTGAGCCGTCGCGTGGCCGATGCGCTGCGGGCGGCGCTCGACGACAGCCGGCTCGGACCCGCGCTCGCCGCCCAGGCCGCCGCCGCCCTCGGCCCGGGCGCGACGGTCGAACCGGCCGCAGGCGGCGGCTTCACGGCCCACCTCGGTGACCGGCACGTGGACTGCTCCATCGCATCACTGACCCGGCATGCCGTCGAGTCGGCCGAATCGTTGGCGGAGCTGTGGCGATGACCGCACGGGCCATCGACGGCACGCAGGCCGCCCGGATCACGCGGGTCAACGGGCCGCTGGTGCAGGTGGACGGCGCGGACGCCGCCATGCACGACGTCCTCGAACTCGGCCCACACCGCTCACCCGGCGAGGTCGTCGCCGTGCGGGGCCCGGCCGTCACCGTGCAGGCGTACGAGTACACCGGCGGGCTCCGCCCGGGAGACGCCGCCGTCCCGCTCGGCCGCCCGCTGGCGGCGCCGCTCGGGCCGTGGCTGCTCGGCGGGCTGTTCGACGGCCTGCTGCGCCCCCTCGCCGGTGGCCCGGTCTGGCTCACCGCCGGATCGCTCGGTGCCACGCCGGCTCACGGTACGACCCGGCGTTTCATCCCGAGCGTGGCGAAGAGCGACACGGCCGGACCGGGCGGGATCCTCGGCACTGTCGCCACCGGCGGCCCGGTCGAGTTCCGGCTCCTCGTCCCGCCACACGTGGCCGGCACCGTCCGGCAGGTCGCCGGGCCCGGCGAGTACGGACCCGACGACGTCCTCGTCACCGTCGGGACGGCACCGGTGACGATGACCACGGCGTGGCCCGTACGCACCCCGCGCCCGTACACGGCCCGCCGCGCCGCGGACGCGCCGCTGCTCACCGGGCAGCGCGTGGTCGACGCGTTCTTCCCGATCGCCAAGGGCGGCACGGCGGCGGTGCCGGGCGGCTTCGGCACCGGCAAGACCCTCCTGCTGCAGCAGATCGCCAAGTGGTGCGACGCCCACGTCATCGTCTACGTCGGTTGCGGTGAGCGCGGCAACGAGATGGCCGACGTCGTCGGCGAACTGTCCACGCTGGAGGACCCCCGGACCGGGGGGCGCCTGCTCGACCGGACCGTCGTGATCGCCAACACGTCGAACATGCCGATGATGGCCCGGGAGGCCAGCATCTACACCGGCGTCACCGTCGCCGAGTTCTACCGCGACATGGGCTACGACGCGGTGGTCATAGCCGACTCCACGTCACGGTGGGCCGAGGCGTTGCGCGAGTTCGCGTCCCGCAGCGGAACACCACCGGCCGAGGAAGGCTACCCCGCCGACCTCGCCTCGGCGCTGGCCGCCTTCTACGAACGGGCCGGCGCCGTGCGGACGCTCGGGGGCGGCGCCGGCTCGGTCACGATCGTCGGCGCGGTGTCCCCACCCGGTGGCGACATGACCGAGCCGGTCATCGCGAACACCGAGCGGTTCGTGCGCTGCCGATGGTCGCTCGACCGGGATCTCGCCTACGCCCGCCACTACCCCGCGGTGTCCTGGTCGGCGTCGTTCTCCCGCGACACCGGGCTGGTCGGCGCCGATCACGCCCGGCGCGGGGATCCGGGCTGGAACGCCCGGCGGGCGCGGGCGCTGGACGTGCTCGCCGACGCCGACCGCATCGCCGCGCTCGCCGACCTCGTCGGCACGGGCGGGCTGCCGGCGCACGAGCGGATGACGCTGCTCGCCGGGCGGCTCCTGCGCGACGGCGTGCTGCGACAGAACGCCCTCGTGGCGAACGACGCCTACTGCACGGCGGTGAAGTCGGCGGCGCTGCTCGACGCCGTCCTCGCCGTGTGCGACCGCTGCCACGCACTCGTCGAAGCCGGCACCGGGCCGGCCGCCATCGAGGCGGTCGACTTCGGTCCGCTGGCCCGGGCCCGCGAGACGCTCGGCCCCGCCGACGCCGGCGGAATCACCCGGTTGCGCAACGAGGTCCTGGCCCGGCTCGACGCGGCGGCCGCGAGGAGGACGGGATGACCGCATGGCCGGTGGTCGAGTACGGCGACATCCGGGAGCTGCGCGGCCCCCTGGTCGTCGTCGGTGGCGTCTCGGGAGCCGGCTACGACGATGTCGTGACCGTGCGTCTGCCCGCCGGCGCCGAGCGGCACGGCGTCGTGCTCGAGGTCGACCGCGACACGGCCGTCGTCCAGGTGTTCGAGGGAACGGCGGGCATGGGCCGCCACGGTAGCACCGTCGCGTTCGCCGGCGCGCCGATGCGGATCGCGGTCGGCGACCGTTGGCTGGGGCGCACCTGCAGCGGCCGCGGCGCGCCGATCGACGGCGGCCCGCCGGTCACCGGTGAGCGCAGCGCCGCGGTGGCCGGGGCAGCGCTCAACCCGACGTGGCGCGAACCACCGGCCGAGCCGGTCATCACGGGCGTCTCCGCGGTCGACGCGCTGACCACCCTGGTGCGCGGCCAGAAGCTCCCGGTGTTCAGCGTCGCGGGCCTGCCGCACCTCGAACTGGCCGTCCAGATCGCCGCGCAGTCCCATGTCGGCGGTGCACCGTTCAGCGTGGTCTTCGCGGGCATGGGCCTCACCCACGCCGACGCCGCGTACGTCCGGGACGCCCTGGACGAGCGGGCCACCGCCGGTGAACTGGTGCTGCTGCTGAACACGGCCGACGATCCGGTGATCGAGCGAATCCTCACGCCGCGGCTGGCGCTGACGGTGGCCGAGGATCTCGCGTTCACCGGTGGCCGGGACGTCCTGGTCGTGATGACCGACATGACCAGCTATGCCGAAGCGCTGCGGGAGGTGTCGGCGGCCCGTGGTGAGCTGCCCGCCCGGCGGGCCTATCCGGGGTACCTCTACACCGACCTCGCCTCGCTCTACGAACGGTGCGGCCGGATCCGGCACCGCCCCGGCTCGGTGACGGTCCTGCCGGTGCTGACCATGCCGGCCGGGGACATCACGCATCCGGTGCCGGACCTCACGGGGTACATCACCGAGGGGCAGATCGTGCTCTCCGCCGAACTGCACGGCCGGGGTGTGTATCCGCCGGCCGACCCGCTGTCGTCGCTGTCCCGGCTCATGCGCCACGGGGCCGGCCCGGGCCGCACCCGCGACGACCATCTCCCGCTCGCGGCGCAGGTGCTCGCCGCCCTGTCGCGGGCCCGGCAGACCCGCGAGCTGGCCGACCTGATCGGGGCGGCGGCGCTCGGCGACGTGGACCGCCAGTACCTCGGCTTCGCCGAGGTCGTCGAACAGCGACTGATCGACCAGCGGCCGGACGAGGCGCGGACCCTGGACGACACGCTCGACCGGGCCTGGCAGGCGGTCCGGACGCTGCCGGACCGGGAGCTCGTCATGCTGCCCGACGCGATCCGCGCGGCCCACCCCGCTGGGGCCGCCGGATGATCGCCCTACGCCATGTGCCGGTGGGCCGTTCGGGCCTGCTGTGGCTGCGCCACCGCCTCGAGGTCACCCGGCATGGCAGCGGCGTCCTGCGGCGCAAGCTCACCCTGCTCGCCGCCGAGCACGACCGTCTCCGGCGGCGGCGTGCCGAGGCAGCCAGGGACTGGGCAGCTGCCGACGCGGCGGCCCGCGGCCGGCTCGAACGCGCGATGCTGCTCGACGGCCTCGAGGCGATCGAGGGTGCGACCGAGGTGCCCCTGGCCGAGGTCCGCGTGCCGTGGACCGCGGTGATGGGCGTCCGCTGCCCGGGAGAGCCGTCGGTGATGATCCCGCAACGCCCCACGCAGCTGCCGGCGCCGGGAGGGGCCGCGCTCTCGCAGGCCGAGACGGCGTACCGGGCGGCGGCGCTCGCCGCGGTGAGGTATTCGGCCGCCGACGCGGCGCTCGCCGCCGTCGAGGGCGAGATGGCCGCCACCCGGCGGCGGGTACGGGCACTGGACCGCCACTGGATCCCGGCCCTGGAGACCGCGCTCGCCGCCCGGACCCTGCAGCTGGCGGAGCTGGAGGCGGCCGACCTCACCCGCCGGCGCGGTAGCACCCGGCCGGCGGCACCGCCGGGTCACACCGGTCCGTCGGATCCTTGAGCGCCGTGCGCGATCATCACCGGGCAGTGCGCGCGGTGGAGCAGGCGCAGACCTACCGAGCCGAGCAGCAGGCCGGTGAACCCGCCATGTCCCCGGCTGCCGACGACCGCCAGCTGCGCTCGCTGCGAACGCTCGACGAGCACATCGGCGGCGTCACCGACGACACCGTGGCACTCCCACCGCACGTCCGGGCAGCGTTCGCTCGCCCTGGCCACCTGCCCGACCGCCTGCTCGGTCAACGCGCGCTGGATCTCAGCCGTGTCGTACACCAGCGGCGGCGCACCGACCGGGACCGGCACCAGCGGCGTCTCCACGGCCCGCAGCGCCAACAGGCCGCAGCCGCGCTGCCGGGCCTCGTCGAACCCGAGGGCCAGCGCCCGGTCCGACGGCTCGGAGCCGTCGACGCCGACGATGACGTCACCGGTCGGGTCGGTCCGTCCCCGCACGACCACCACAGGACACCTCGCATGGACGGCGACCTGCTGGCTGACCGAGCCGAGCACGGCCCCCACCGTGGCGTGCCGGCCCCTGGTCCCGAGGACCAGCAGCGCCGCGTCCTCCCCCGCCGTCAGCAGGACCTCGGCGGGGTGCCCCTGCACCACCTCCGTCCGCACGTCAGCCTCAGGATGCGCGACGGACATCTCCCGCGCGATGTCCTCGACGAGCAGGTCGGCGGACCAGCGCGCGGCCTCGGCGAGCTCACCCGCCGGGGCCACCGCGAACACCGGTGTTCTCCAGTAGTACGCGACCACCACGCGCAGCGGCGCATGTCGGCGGACCGCCTCCGCCGCCGCCCATCGCACGGCCTGCGTCGAAGGTTCCCCGCCGTCGGCGCCGACCACGACCGCTCTTTCGCCGTTCACGTCAACCTCCGCTCGACGGCTCGTGCCCCTACGCTCTCCACCGCGGCGACCGCCACACCCGGACGCGACCGATTCGCCCGCCGCGGGTGACCGACGGTGGGACCCGCCGTCACCTGCCACCGCCGCCCGCCGGTCCCGGGGTAGTGTCGGTTCAGGTGACACCTTGCCGGCAAGGAGGTCCGATCGTGACCGGACCGGCCTATCTCAGCGGATATCTCGCGCCGGTGGCCGACGAGATGGACGCGTACGACCTGCCCGTCACCGGGGCGCTGCCCCCTGAGCTGACCGGGCGGTACTTCCGCAACGGCCCGAATCCGCTGCCCGGCCAGGACCCCGGGCACTGGTTCCTGGGGCCGGGCATGATCCACGGGGTCCGGCTGCGTGGCGGGCGGGCCGAGTGGTACCGCAACCGCTGGGTGCGCACCGCGGAGCTCGAGGGTGCGTCGTACGTCCGCCCGGACCTGTCCATCGACCGCACCGCGGTGCCGGCCAACACCCACGTCGTGCCGCACGGCGACCGGATTCTGGCGCTGGTCGAGAGCGGCCTGCCGTACGAGGTGACAGCGGAGCTGGACACCGTGGGGCCGTGCGACTTCGGCGGCCGGCTCACCACCGCGATGACGGCACACCCCAAGCAGGATCCGCAGACCGGGGAACTGCACTTCTTCGGATACGGTGCCCTGCCGCCGTACCTCACGTACCACGTCCTGGACGCGGCCGGCGAGTTGGTCCGCAGCCGCGAGGTCGCCGTCGCCGGGCCGACGATGATGCACGACTTCGCCATCACCGCCGGTCACGTCGTCTGGCTGGACCTGCCCGTGGTGTTCGACCCGGCGCTGATCGGCAGGGAACGCATCCCCTACCGGTGGGACGACGCGTACGGCGCGCGGCTCGGGGTGATGCCCCGCGCCGCGCTCGCCCCGGTGCGCTGGTTCGAGGTCGATCCCTGTTTCGTCTTCCACGTCGGCAACGCCTACGAGGACGCCGCCGGCGCGGTGGTGCTCGACGCCGTCCGTTACGACGTCGCAACCTTCGGGTCTGTGTGGTCGCGACTCGGCGGCGGAGCCAACCTGGACCGGTCCCGGGCCCAGCTGTACCGCTGGCGGCTCGACCCGGCGACAGGCACCCGGCGGGAGGAGTCGCTGGACGACCGCGGCGTCGAGTTCCCCACCCACGACAACGACCGCACCGGTCGACCCAACCGGCATCTGTACACCGTGGGCGAGCACACGATCGTCAAGTACGACACCGGCACCGGCAGCGCCACCGTGTACCACTGTGATGCCGAGCAGCGCCCCGGCGAGGCGGTCTTCGTGCCCACGGACGGCGCGCGTGCCGAGGACGAGGGCTGGCTGCTCAGCATCGTCACCGGTCCGGCGGGCTCCGTCCTGCTCGTCCTGGACGCCGCCGGCCTCGCCCCGGTGGCCACGGTCGGCCTGCCACGTCGCGTACCGGCCGGGTTCCACGGGTCATGGATCGCCGACCGCGGATGACTCCCCGCATGTCATCAGCTGATCTCCACGCTCTGGGCGATCTGGAGCAGGTCGGCATCGGTCAGCGGCGCGAACCTCGGATCGCGCTGCGGCGTCGGCAGCTCGAGCCACAGATACCCGGTGACATACACCGTTGCCACCGTCTCGGTGCGCTGCAGCACACCCGCGTGCCCACGGACGGTCACCGGCGTGCCGTCGAACCCCTCGCTGACGGGGTCCCGCCGCGCCGTCAGGCACCCCCGCGCCTGCTGCTCGCGGGGCGGACACCAGGTCTCCGCCCTCGTCCCGGTGCCGGTCATCGTGTACCCCTGCGGGACCAGGCCGATGCGCACCGTCCGGGGCAGCGTCATCGGCTCGCGCTGCAGGTTGCGCGCGACCTGCAGGGCGACCGCGCACGACGGTGCGGTGCCGACGTCGTCGGTGAAGATGTTCAGCCATCGTGCGCCGTCCTGCCACGCCAGCAGGCACACGCGGATGCCCTCCTGCGGACGCACGACGGTGCGCTGCCGCCCCGGGACGCCGTTCACGTCGACGTCGGTCCATGACGGGTCGGTGGGGGGCGGGACCAGGTCGGGCACCCCGTCGGAGGTACCGATGGTGACCGAGCGGACGCGACCCCCGTCGGCGAACTGGTACGTCACGTTGGACCGGCCGGGGCGGATGTCCGCATCGATCTTCTTCGGCTGCGCCGGCAGCCAGCCGGGGCTGACCGCGAGGGTCAGGTCAATGTCGCCTGACGCCGGGACCAGCGCGACCGGAACCGCGCTCGGGCTTCCACTCGGGCTTCCGCTCGGCTCCACCACGGATGGACTGTCACGGTCGGGCCGGTTGAGCGAGAGCGGGACGGCGGCCGCCACGCCGAGGACGGCCAGCGCGCACAGGACCGCGCCGGTCACCCGGCGCCTGCGGCGGCGCCGTGGGATCCCTTCGGAAATCATGGCGGCGGTGCGCTCGGGCGGCGGGACGAACATCTCCCGTTCGGCGAACATCGCCCGCAGATCGTCGTCAATCATCGAGCGCCACCCTTCCTGCCGGTCGGCATCACGGAGTCGGTTGTGCGGCGCAGCTCCTCGATCGCCCGGAAGACCAGCGAGCGCACGGTGCTCAGCGAGCAGCCCAGGATCTCGGCGATGGACGCGTCGTCGAGATCTTCGTAGTAGCGCAGGACCACGGCGGCGCGCTGCCGGGCGGGCAGCTTCCCGAGACGGGCCCACAGCTCCTGACGTACGACCGAGGACTCCGCCGGATCGGGTATCGCCCGTTCGGGCAGCTCCGCGACCGGCACCGAGCGATGGAACCAGGCGCGGCGACGCCATCCGAGGTACGTGTTGGTGACCATCCGCTTGACGTAGCGATCGGGCACGTCAGCCCGGGACACGCGACCCCACTCGGCATGGGCGCGGACCATCGTCTCCTGCACCACGTCCTCGGCGAGGTGCGGGTCGCCGGTCAGCATCACGGCGTACCGCAGCAGCGCCGGCAGCCGGGCCGCCAGGAACTCATCGAACGTCACTGTCTCAAGATGCATCGGTGGGCGCGACCCGTTGCGCGCCGCCGGAGAAAACCTCTCGTTCGCCTCCGCCTGGGTGGCGCTCGGCGGGTTCGCCGTCGCCGCCGGCCGTGCCGTCCTCGGCTGGTGGGGCATCACTGCCGGCCTCCTGCTCGTCGCGGCCCGCGCCGTCTGGACCATCCCGTGGTGGGTGCCGGGCTACGGCCTCTTCTGGATCTGGGCCGTGACCGCCTGCGTGAACCCGCTGCGCCGCCGGCCCGTGTTTGCTCCCGAACCCCAAGGAGACTTCCGATGACTTCGATACAGTCCGCTCCGCACGCCCGTGGGGCGGCCGGGGGTGCCGCCCGGCTGCCCGTGGTCGACGCCCTGCGCGGCCTCGCCCTGCTCGGCATCCTGCTGGTGAACATGACCCTGTTCAAGTCGGCCCCGTCAATCGAGCATCTCGCGGCCACCGCCATCGACGGTCCGTGGGACCGCGCCGCCGCGGTGCTGGTGAAGGTGCTCGGCGAGGGCAAGTTCATCGGCCTGTTCTCGCTGTTGTTCGGCTTCGGCGTGGCCACCCTGGCCGCCCGCCGGGCGTCGTACCTGCGCCGGCTGGCCGCCCTCGGCGCCATCGGCGCGGCCCACCTCGTGCTCGTCTGGTTCGGCGACATCCTCACCACCTACGCCCTCGTCGGCCTGGTCCTGCTCGCCTTCGTCGGCCGCCGCCCGCGGACCCTGCTCGCCACCGCGCTGGGCATCCTCGGCGCACTGTCGACGGTGGCCGTGATCGGCCTGGGCCTGCTCGGGCTGCGCGCCACCACCGGCTCGTCCGCCCTCGTCGCGGCCGAACGGGACATCACCGCCGCCGACGCCACCGAGGCCGCCCGGCTCACCGCGCTCTACCGCACCGGCGGCTGGCTCGACCTCGTCCGCGAACGCGCCGAGACCCCCGGCGGCCTGCTCTTCGGCCTGGCCTTCTCCCTCGTGGTGCTGTCGATGATGCTGCTGGGCGTGTACGCGGCCCGCACCGGCCTGTTCACCGGCGACCCGGCGCACCGGCCCCGCCTGCGGCGGCTCGCCCGCGTCGGCATCGGCGCCGGGCTGCCGCTCAACCTGCTCGTCGTGGTCGTCCAGAGCGCCGGCGGCTTCTTCGTCGTCGCCGGCCAGATCCTGCTCATGGCCCTGGCCGCGCCGCTGCTCACGGTCGGTCTCGCAGCCGCCGGGGTCATGCTCTACGAACGCCGCCGTGCGCCGTGGCTGGAGGCGGCCGGTCGGCTCGCCCTGACCAACTACCTGCTCCAGTCGGTGGTCTTCACCACGGTCTACTACTCCTACGGCTTCGGCCTCTACGGCCGCGTCGGCGCCGCCACCGGCGCCGCCCTGGCTGTGGTCCTGTACCTGGCCCAGCTGGCCGCGAGCCGCTGGTGGCTGGCACGGTTCGGCGCCGGCCCGGTCGAACGCCTCCTGCGCCGGGCGACGTACGGCGGCCGGCGATGACCCACCGGCCCGTCCGCGTCGTCCTGCCCGGCGGGGACCGCTCCGGCAGCCGTGGCCCGCCGACGTCGTGCACCGCTTCGGCTTCACCACCGATTGGCGTGCAGCGTGGCACGGTGCCGCGTGAGGAGCTCGGCGAACGCCGTCTTGCCACCGGCCGCGGCCCGCGCCCTGCGCCGTTCAGCGGCACGCCGTCAGGCCGGTGGCGGGCCGATCGGCAACTGCGCGAGCAGGTTGGTGCCGTGCCCCGGAGGGCTGTCGATCGAGAGGCGGCCGCCGATCGCCTCGACGCGGTCCTTGAGGCCGAGCAGGCCGGTGCCGCGGGCGAGGTCGGCGCCGCCGGTGCCGTCGTCGCGGACCGCGAGGTGCAGGGCCGAGTCGGCCGTGTCGACGGTGACCGTCACCGCCGATGCGTGCGCGTGCTTGGCCGTGTTGGTGAGCGCTTCGGCGACCACGTAGTACGCGCTGACCTCGATGTGCTCGGGAAGCCGGACCTCTGCGCGGACGTCGAGGTGGACCGGGACGGGGCTGCGGCGGGCGAGCGTGCGCAACGCCGCGCCGAGGCCGCCCTGCGACAGGATCGCCGGGTGGATGCCGTGGGCGATCTCGCGGACCTCGTCCGCCGCGGCGGTGGCCGCGCTGACGGCCCGGTCGAGCTGCCGGCCGAGCGTGTCGAGCTCGGGCGGCACGTCCGCCTGCGCGGTGCGCAGCTGCAGCGCCAGCGCGACCAGCCGCTGCTGGGCGCCGTCGTGCAGGTCCCGTTCGATGCGCCGGCGGGTCTGGTCGGCGGTGGCGACGATGCGGGCCCGGGAGGTGGAGAGCTCCGCCCGGCTGTCGGCGTTGGCGATGGCGGTGGCGACGAGCTCGGTGAAGGCGGCCAGTCGCTGCGGCTGCGGCCGCCGGTCGCGCGACCCGACCGTGATGGCGCCCCAGACCCGGCCCTCCACGACGATCGGGCTCGCGGCGGTCGCCGGATGCGGCGGGCCCGCGGGCCCGTGCCGCCCCATGACGGTCGCCGATCCGTCGGGCTCGTGCCGTACGATGACGGCCTCTTCGGCGCCGCAGAGCGCGCAGATCTCGGCGGCCACCGCGGCGAAGAGGTCCTCGGGCCGGGTCCCGCGGGCGACCAGCGTCGCCACCCGTCGCAGTGCGGTCTGTTCGTCGGCGATCCGGCGGAAGTCGCCGTACACCTTGATGTTGTCGAGCGACACCGCGAGCTGGCCGGCGATGAGCCGCACCGCCTCGAGCCGCCCGGCGGTGAACGCGCCCCGGATGAGCCGGTTCTCCAGCAGCAGCATCGCCCGCAGCGTGCCGCGGCTGACGATCGGCACGGCGAGCAGCGCGCAGTAGGCGACCCCGGTGAGGTACGGATCGCGGGCGAAGCGATCGTCGCGGGTGGCGTCTTCGACGACGAGCGGCTCGCCGGTGCGCTGGGCGTAGCGGACCACGGACATGGGCTGCGCCCGGTCGTCGCCCGGCGCCGGCCGCAGCCAGTCGTGCCGGTCGTCGCTCCACAGCAGCAGCTGTACGTCCGTGGCGCCGGTCATCGCGCTCACCACGCGGGTCACCCGCGAGTGCAGCCGCCCGAGGTCGGTCTCCGAGCTCAGGGCCTGGGAGGCGGCCAGGATGCCCAGCAGGTCGAGCGTCCCGGTGGTCATCACGGCCCGCTGCTCGCCGGCCTCGGCGGGCGGGGACGGCCGCGCGGGGAACGCCCAGTCGAGCTGGTCGACCTTCGCGGTGGCGCCCCACTCGAGGTACGCCTGGCGCGCCTCGGTGAGCAGGGCACGGCCGGTGTGTTCGAGGCCGTGGGTGAGGTGGAACCGGGCCGCGCGTTCGGTGATGAGCGCCCGGTGCCAGGGTCGTTGCTGGCCGGCCACCGCGCGCAGGGCCGCGTCATAGGTCTGGGCGGCGGCGGAGAAGTCCCCGACCGCCCAGGCCCGCTCGGCCTCGACCAGCCTCAGCAGGTGCAGGAAGTTTCCGGGCGCGTCGGCGGCGCGGGCGGCCAGCCAGTCCGTCATGTCGGCGAGCTCGGACAGGACCGCCGCACGGTCGCCGTCGCCGTCGCGGGCCTGCCGGGCGAGGGCGAGGCCGCGCAGCAGGTAGGCGGTGTCCATCGGGTACGGGCCGAGGCCGGTACGCAGCAGCACCATCGCCGCGGCGCTGTGGCGGGCCAGACCGGCGCCGTCGTCGAAGATGGCGGCTGCGGTACCCCGGGCCAGATGGTCCGGCAACGGCACGGGCGGCTCCTCGGGTGGGGCGTCGGCGACGTGCTCGCCGCGCAGCACCGCGACCAGCCACCGGTAGCTGTCCAGCACCCGGCCGGTCAGTTCGTTGCCGGTACGCCGGACGAACACGCGCCCGGCCTCGACCTCGGCGTCGAGTTCCGCGAGCGTCGGCGCGACGTCGATCAGCTCGGACACGATCTGGTAGTAGGTGTAGCCGGCGGAGGCGAGGTCGCCGCCGGAGATCAGCTCGTCGCGGGCCTGTCGGCAGGCCCGCACACCGTCCTCCGCCGGTTCGAACCAGTGGCTCTGCGCGGCCAGCAGGACGCGTGCCCGCGCGGTGCCGGGCCGGTAGCCGCGCGCCGTGCTCTCGGCCAGCAGCCGCTGCCCCGCCCGGTACGCGGCGGCGTAGTCCCCGAGCAGGACCGCGGCGGTACAGGCGACGGTCGCCGGTCCGATCAGGGCGGGGTGCGGTCCGTGCTCGCCCCAGATCCGCAGCGCCTCCAGCCCGAGCCAGCAGTGGGTCGCATAGTCCTCACCGAAGTAGGCGGCGGCCATGACCGCGTTGAGCACGTGCGCGGTGGCGCGCAGCGTAGGGTCGGTCAGCTCCGCCCGGTCCGCGTCGGCGGGCCGCCCCAGCCAGTCGTGCAGGTACCCGAGCTGGCGGTCGAGTTCGGCGGGGAGCCGGTCGGCCGCGGGCACGGCGGTGCCCAGCGCGCGCAGCGAGTCGGCGCCCAGCCGGACCGCCTCGGCGAAGCGGGTGCGGTGGGTGAGGCTGCTGATCTGCACGCCGGTCGCGGCTGCCCGGTCGATGATGTCGGGGCGCAGCCGCTCGATCGTGCGGTACTCCTGGTCCGCGTCGTCCAGTTTCCCGAGCCCGTACAGCGCCGCGTGGCGGGCGGTGTGCACCTCGGCCAGCGTGGCGGTGTCCGCCGGGTCGATGAGCGGCAGGGCCGCTGCCAGTGTGGCGTCGACCGTCGCCTGGTCGCCGATCGCCGCGGCCTCGGCGGCGGTCCGCCGCAGCAGGGCCGCGACCCGGCGCCGTTCGGCCGGCTCGCGGACCGCGTCGATCACCGGCAGGTAGTGCTCCGCGGCGACGGCGGACAGCTCCGGGACACCGGCCAGCCGCCGGGCGATGGACAGCCGCCGGGCGCGGCGGCGCCGGGGCGTCATCGACCGCAGGACCGCCTCGCAGGTCTGATCGTGCCGCAACCGCACCGTTCCCTCGACGCCGGAACCCATGACGAGCAGCCCCTCGTCGAGCGCGGGGAGCAGCGAGTGCTCCACCGCGTCGGCCGTCGCCGCGGTCACGGTCTGCAGGAGGCGGACGTCGGCCCGCCCGCCGAGGCACGCCATCGCCTCCAGCACGTGCCGGGTCCGCGCGGGCAGCGCCGCGAACCGCGCTGCCAGCAGGTCCGCCGGTTCGGACCCGTGCAGGTGCCGTTGCGTCGCCGCGTCGTCCCACTGCCAGCCGTCCGCCGCGGCGGTCAGCAGGCCGTCGGACCGCAGCAGGTTGAGCAACTCCACCGTCTGATGCGGGTTGCCGGCGGTGAACGGGCGGATCGTCGCGGCGAGTCCGGCCGCGCGCGCCGGGTCCACGTGCAGCACCTCCGCCACGAGCGCGCCGAGTCCGGGTTCGTCCAGGTCGGTCAGCGGCAGGTGGCGTACCGTGGGTAGCTGCCGCCAGCGGGCCAGCGCCGGTGCGTCGTCGGCGCGGCAGGTGCCGACGAGGAGCAGACCGTCGACCGGCTCGGCGCTGAAGAGCTCGTCGACGAGGTCGAGGGCCGGCCCGGCCCACTGCAGGTCGTCGGTGAAGACCACGAGCGGGCGTTCCCGGGAGGCCACCGCGCGCAGGACCTCCGCCACGGTCTGCACGACGCGGGCCCGGGCCGTGAGCGGGTCCCCGGTGTCGGGCGGCACTGCGAGCAGCGTCGCGAACTCCGGCAGCATCGCCGTCAGTAGCCCGACGTTCGCTCCGGCCGCCTCGAAGATGCGCGCACGAACCTTCGCGAGGGTCTCCTCCGGCTCCGCCAGCAGCAGCCGGCCGAGCGCGCGAAACGCCTGGTGCACGGCGTTGAACGCGGGGTCGTGGCGGCACTGGTCGAACTTGCCCGCCACGAACCAGCCGTCCCGCCCGGCGACCAGCGGCCGCAGCTGGTCGACCAGCGCCGTCTTGCCCACCCCGGCCGGTCCGGCGACGAGGAGGGCACGGCACCGGCCGGCCGTCGCGTCCTCGAACGCCGCCCGCAGCGCCGCCACTTCCGGGTCACGACCGACCAGGCGCGACGGCGGCAGCAGCCGCAGTGGTACGTCGTGCTCGCCGATCCGCAGGCCGGCCATCGCGTCCGGGCCGCCGGACAGGAGCCGCTCCAGGTCGTGCACCACGCCGTCGGCCGTCTGGTAGCGGTCGTCCGGCTCCTTCTCCAGCAGGTGCATGATGATGTCGGACAGCGGGCCCGGCACGGCAGGGTTCACCCGCGCGGGCGGCTCCGGCACTCGGGCCAGGTGGTCGTGGGTGAGCCGGAGCGGGTCGCCGGCGCCGAACGGCGGGGCACCGGTGGCCAGCTCGTACAGCGTCGCCCCCAGCGCGTACAGGTCGGCGCGCTGGTCCACCGAGCGGCCGGTGCGACCGGTCTGCTCCGGGGCGAGGTACGCCAGCGTGCCGACGATCTGGGTGTGGTGGATGAAGTCGGGCCGGATCTCGGCGAACGGCGTCGCGAGGAGGAAGTCCACCAGGCACGGGGCCCCGTCCGGGCCGATGAGGATGTTCGCCGGGGTGATGTCGCGGTGCATCACGCCGTGGCGGTGCATCGCCGCCACCGCCCGGGCCAGCCGGGTGGCGAGGCTGAGCAGCTCACGCGCGGCGAGCGGCTTCGCCAGTGCGGCCAGGGTCGTGTCACCCGCGTCGGCCATCGTGATCGCCCCGGACCGCGGAGCCGCGTCGACCAGCTGGGCGACGTCCGGCACCCCGCGCAGCCGCTGCAGCATCGCGGCCTCGTGCTGCACCCGCCGCGGCGCGTCCGGGCCCAGCGGCTCCTTGCGGATGAGCGGGTGCCCGGCGACGACCCGGGTGACCCTGGTGTGCTCGCTGTCGTGTACGACCTCGGCGCGGCTTGCGCCTGTTCCCATACGGTGCCTCCACACGCCTCCGGCGCTGGCTACCCCGACCTGTGCGGGGCCGTCCCCCGCGCCCCGTTCAAGTGTCCCCCGTCGGTCCTGCGCGGCCGGCCCCGCCAATGCCAGCCGCGGCGGAGCGCCGATACGTCAGCAGGTCGGGCACGAACTGACACTGCCGGTCGAGATCGTCGGCAAGGGTCGGCTGTTCGCGCCGTCGTCCGCTTCGATCGCGACCGCCACGTCGCTGTGCCCTGCTCCGTCACGTTCCACCGGATGACCGGTCGGCGTCCATACCCTGCCGGTCTTGGCCGGCGATGGGCAGCTTCACGTTGACGGACATGCCGGAGCCGGCCGGGTTGGCCAGTGTCAATGTGCCGCCGAGCGCCTCGACGCGGTCGCGCAGGGCAGCCAGGGTGGAGCCCTGGTTCGGGTCCGTGTCGCCAGCGCTGTCGTCGTGGACGGTCACGATGAGGATCTCGCCGGCCGCCGGCGCTTCCGTCGCCGACTCCTCGGCGACGACGTCGATGTCCACGGAGACCTCCGAGACGTCGGCATGCTTGGCCGAGTTGGCGAGCGCCACCGAAATCACGTGGTAGGCGGCGACCTCGACGTAGCCGGGCAGGCGGTGGTTCACCCCGCCGCGCACCGTCACCGGGACCGCGCTGCGGCGGGCGAGCGCCTTGACCGCGGGGACCAGTCCGCCCTGGGAGAGGAGTGCCGGATGTATACCGCGGACGATCCGTTGAAGGTTCTCGAAGGCATCGGACAGCCCCGCGGCGGTGTCCGCCAACCGGGACCGTACCTCACCGAGCTCCTTGGGGACCATCGCCTCGGCGAAGCGCAGCTCCAGCCCGAGCGAGATGAGCCGCTGCTGCACGCTGTCGTGCAGCTCGCGTTCGAGGCCGCGGCGGGCCTCGTCCGCGGCGAAGACGAGCCGGGCCCGCGACGCGGTGAGCTCCGCTCGGCTCTCGGTGTTGGCGATCGCGGTCGCGACAAGCTCGGTGAACTTCGCAAGCTCATGCTCGATGCCAAGCGGCGGCGGACCGGCCCGGCGCCATAAGGCGACGACGACGCCCCAGACCCGGCCCTCGACGACAACCGGCGCGCCGACAGAGGCGTGCATGCCCCCCGCGCGGGCGAGATCGACCAGTGGACCGCTGTGACCCTCATAGGAGTCGATGCGAGCCGGACGGGCGCCGTGCAGCACCACATCCGCGACGCCATCGGCGAAGTCAACCTGTCTGCCCAGCGTGGACCCGGATCCTGGATTTCTGTTGTACTCGGCGACGCCGGTCACCGTCCTGGGACCGTCCCAGCGCCAGACCCGCGTGGCGTCCGCGTCGAACAGGTCGGCCGCCTCGGTGGCGACCGCTGCGACGATCTCGTTGAAGGCGACGCCGTTGGCCACCAGCACCGCCACCCGGCGCAACGCCGCCTGCTGGGCGAGGAGCGCCTGCAGCCCGGCCCGGTTCGCCTGCAAGGATCGACCGGCCCGCAGCACGGTCACCAGCCCGGGCACCACCCCGTCCCGCAGCCGCCGCAGGACGCGGTCCGGGACGTCCCCGGGGACGACGAGCGCGCCCGGGTCCAACGGCAGCTGGATCTGGCCCTCGCGCCGCGGTGCCGGGTCAGGCTCGATCGTCGCGTACGGCAGCTGCATGGCGCACGCGATCCGATCGGAGGCTTCCGGAAGTACAGCGCGCACGTCGTCGGCGCCGAGGATCAGCCGGGTCATCTCGGCGACCGCGTCCGCCTCCCGCTTTCGTTCGATGGACTCGAGTGCCCGCATGCGGGCCAGCTGCGCCAGCGAACCGGACACCGTGGCGACCATGAGGTACACCGACAGCCCGAGCCAGTCCCGCCAGTCCTCGGTCTGGAAGCGCCCGATCGGCGGGGTGTGGAAGTAGTCGAACGCGAGCGCGCTGACGATCGACGTCGCCACACCCGACCACAGACCCCACACCGCGGAGACGACGAGGATACCGGGCAGGTAGACGAGAGCCAGGGCCTCGAGCGGCGCAACTTGCCGCAGCGGGACGACCAGCAGGGTCTCCACGACGATGAACCCGGCGCCGACTGCGATCCCTATGGCGGCTGACGGCTGGCTGACCCGCACCAGCCATGACGCTAGGCGTCCGTGCATCAATCGGTCCTCTTGGCGAACACGTTGGTTCCGGCGTGGCTGGGCAGGGCGGAACCGGTCGAGCGGAGGCAACCAGTCGATGCTAGGGCGAGGCGCATCGAACGCCGGACTCGTTACGGTCCGGGCGCCGCGGATCACCCCATGATTCACCCCGGCTGCGGCGCATCGCGTGGCCACCATCAGCACCGTGGCCGCGAGGCCGATGCCGGCGTCCGAGACGCTCGCCAGCTTGATCACCGAGCGCCGCCGCAAAGGGCATGCACGCGGAGGCCGTGCCCGAGGAGTGGCTGCCGGTGGTGTGCGGCTGCTGGCGAAATGCACGGTTTCGAACGTCCGAGAATTCACCGTTGTTGCAGCATTTTCCCCTGAATAATCGGACCTGGATAGGTCCGGAAATCAGCTATTGACGCAGTCCGATGGACGCGGCAAGACTCAGGGCCCATGAGGACATTGACCTCCATCGCATTAATTCTGGCCGTTGTCGTGGTGCCCGCGGCCCCCGCCGCCGCGGCAGCCCAGGCGGCATGCACGTGGCGGGTCACCGCACTGCCCGCCCCGGCCGGGTACTCCCACGCCGTCGCCAACGGTGTCGCATCGGTGTCCGGGACCGTCGTCGGCCACGCCGTCCGCGCCGACGGCACCGGCCGCGACGCCGTGGTGTGGCAGAACGGCAGCCCGCAGGTGCTGCCGAAGCCACCGATCGCGGGGAGCGGCTCCAACCGGGCGGACGTGGTCAACAACCAGGGCGTGATCGCCGGTGTCTGGTCCGGCACCAACGGCGTCACGGCGTGGCGGTATCGGGCCGGCACCTACGAGCTGCTGCCCGCGCCAATGACGATGGGCATCGCCGTCACCGGGATCAACACCGCCGGCGACATCATCGGCTCGTCGTTCATGCTCTCCGGCTCGTCCCAGGGTCTGCTGTGGAAGGCCGCGACGCCGGCCCAGTACACGAGCCTGGGCTTCTCGACCTATGCGGTGGGCATCGACGACGCCGGCCGCTACGTGCTGAACACCGGAGTCATCGTCAACCCGGACGGCTCACGCATCACCCTGTCGCGGCAGGTGTTCGTGCGCCTCTACGACCGTGGCCGGATCCTGACCGACGACCTGGCCAAGAAGACCGTCGTGGAGTGGAACACCTCGGGCCAGGTGGTCCGGGAGTTCTCCGGAAGCTACGGGCACGCGGTCAACACCGCAGGCGTGCTGGTGGCCACCCCTCCCGGCACCCCGTACGTGGCGGTCCGCAACGGCACCGCCTGGGAACCGTTCACGGTCCGGATGACCACCAGCGAAGGCATCACCGACGGCAACGTCATCGTGGCGAACTACGACCACGACGGCACCACCGCGACCGAGCAGGTCGCCGGCACCTGGCAGCGCGGCTGCTAGATTCCGCGGCCACGCTGAGGCGGGCCGCCGGGAACGTGCACCAGATGTCCTTGGGACGCCCGGTGCCTGCCCGACGGCCCGCCACAGCGAGGGGTCCGGCGATGACGGGTGCCCCGCCGCCGTGCGATGTACGAAATCAGTGGGATTCGCGGGAGACCTCATCGCCGCTGGAGCCGAGCAGGAAGTCGCAGTCGGCGCCCGTGTTGGCCTGGCCGACGGTGTCCACGTAGAGGCGCTCCCAGCCGCGCCGCGGGCGGGCGAAGGCGTTCACGGCGGCGGCGGCAGGTGCTCTGGCTGCGAGTTCGGCGTCGGGGACGTCGACGTCCAAGCGTCGGGCCGCGACGTCGAGGACGATGATGTCGCCGGTGCGGACCTTCGCCAGCGGCCCGCCGGCGGCGGCCTCCGGCGTGACGTGCAGGACCACGGTGCCGTATGCGGTGCCGCTCATCCTGCCGTCGCAGATGCGGACCATGTCGCGGATGCCTTCGGCGAGCAGCTTGGCCGGCAGCGGCAGGTTGGCGACCTCCGGCATGCCGGGGTAGCCCTTCGGGCCGCAGCCGCGCAGGATCAGCACCGAGTCGGCGGTGACGCCGAGGTCCGGGTCGTCGAGGCGGGCGTGCAGGTCCTCGATCGAGTCGAAGACGACCGCCGGACCGCGGTGTGACAGCAGTTCCGGTGACGCGGCGGCGGGTTTGATGACGGCGCCGTCCGGGGCGAGGTTGCCGTAGAGGACCGCGATCCCGGCGGCCGGCTGCAGCGGCTGTTCCCGCGGCCGGATGACCTCACGGTCGTAGACCTGGGCGCTGTCGAGGTACTCCACCAGCGGCCGTCCCGTGACGGTGAGCGCGGCGGGGTCGAGCAGGTCGCGGACCTCGTTGAGCACCGCGTGCAGCCCGCCGGCCCGGTGCAGGTCGTCCATCAGGAACCGGCCGGCCGGTTGGAGGTCCACCAGGAGCGGCACGTGCGCGCCGGTACGGTCGAAGTCGTCCTGCGTGAGCTCGACGCCGAGCCGGCCGGCGATGGCGAGGAGGTGGACCACCGCGTTGGTGGAGCCGCCGAGCGCGGCGAGGGCCACGATCGCGTTGAGGAACGAGCCGCGTGACATCACGGCGCTGGGCCGCCGACCGGCGTCGATCATGTCCACGACGTGCACACCGGTGGCGTGGGCGGCCTCGAGCAGGCGGCTGTCGGGCGCGGGGATGCCGGCCACGCCGGGCAGCGTCATGCCGAGCACCTCGGCCAGCAGACCCATCGTGGAGGCGGTGCCCATCGTGTTGCAGTGCCCCTTGCTGCGGATCATCGAGGACTCCGAGCGGATGAACTCGGCGGCGCTGAGGGTGCCGGCGCGGACCTCCTCGCTGAGCTGCCAGACACCGGTGCCGCAGCCCAGCGGGGCGCCGCGGAAGGTCCCGGTCAGCATCGGGCCGCCGGGCATGACGACGGCGGGCAGGTCCACGGACGCGGCGGCCATCAGCAGCGACGGGATGGTCTTGTCGCAGCCGCCGAGCAGGACCACGCCGTCGATCGGGTTGGCCCGCAGCATCTCCTCGGTCGCCATCGCGGCCATGTTGCGCCACAGCATCGCCGTCGGGCGTACCTGCGTCTCCCCCAGCGACACCACCGGCAGGTTCAACGCGATGCCGCCGGCCTCGTGGATGCCGTCCCGGACGCTGCGGGCGACCTCGTCGAGGTGGGCGTTGCACGGGGTCAGGTCGGAGGCGGTGTTGGCGATCGCGATGTGCGGCCGGCCGTCGAACGCGTCGGCCGGCAGCCCGCGGCGCATCCAGGCGCGGTGCAGGTAGCTGTTGCGGTCGTTGCCCGCGTACCACTGCGCGCTGCGACGTGACTGCACGACACTCTCTCCTCAACAATCGACACAATGGAACCCGCCGGTCAGCCACCGAGCATCAATGTTCCGTTGACGCGGCGCGGGACGGGGCCGCACGAGGGTTCGTCGCGCAGCTCGTCCGGCAGCAGGTCCTGCGGGACGTCCTGGAAGCAGACGGGGCGCAGCCAGCGGCGGATCGCGCCGGCACCGACGCTGGTGTGCAGCGCGTTGGTGGTGGCGGGGTAGGGACCGCCGTGGTGCATCGCCCACGTGACCGCCACACCCGTCGGGTAGCCGTTCCACACGACGCGCCCCGCCGTGCGGTGCGCGTGGTCCAGCAGCCGGGCGGCGGCGGGCCGGTCCTCGTCGTCGGCGTGGACGGTCACGGTGAGCGCCGGCCCGAACCGGCGCAGCGTGGCGAGGGCGTCGTCGTCGGTGTCGTACTCGACGAGGATCAGCGCCGGCCCGAAGCACTCTTCCAGCAGCGGGCCGTCGAGCGCGTCCGGCCGGGACCGCAGGAGCAGCGGCGAGCCCCAAAAGCCCTGGAAGCCCTGGAGGTCTTCGGCCGGCGCGTCGCCGCCCCGGGCGAGCACGTCGACGCCGGGTGCGGCGAGCAGGCGCCCGGCCCCGTCGGCGTACGCGCCGGCGATGCGCTCGCTGAGCATGATGCCGGCGCCGGCCGCGGCGACCCGGTCGGTGAGCGCCTGGGTCAGCGCCGCACCGGCGGTTCCGGACGGGATCAACGCGATGCCGGGTTTGGTGCAGAACTGCCCGACGCCGAGCATGAACGAGGCCGCGAGCCCGTCGCCGATCTGCGCGCCGCGGTCGCGTGCGGCGGCCCGGCCGACCACGACGGCGTTGACCGCGCCGAGCTCGCCGTAGAACGGGATCGGCGCCGGCCGGGCGGCGGCGAGGTCGGCGAGCAGCCGGCCGACGCGCACCGAGCCGGTGAACCCGACCGCGGTGATGTCCGGGTGCTGCACGAGCCGCGCCGCGGTGTCGTCGCTGTACACGAGTGACACCACGTCGGTGTGCAGGCCCGCGGCCCGGGCGCCGGCGAGCAGCGCGTCGCGGGACCGCAGCGAGGTGGCGGGGTGGGCCGGGTGGACCTTCGCGATCACGGGGCAGCCGGCGGCGAGCGCGGAGGCGGTGTCGCCACCCGGTACGGAGAACGCGAACGGGAAGTTGGCGGCGCCGAAGACCGCCACCGGCCCCAGCGGGACAAGCATCCGCCGCAGGTCCGGGCGTGGACCCATCGGGGTCGTTCCGGCCTGGTCGATGGTGGCCTCGAGGTATGCGCCGTCGTCGAGGACGTCGGCGAAGAACCCGAGCTGGTACGCGGTGCGGGTCAGTTCCGTGTTCAGCCGTTGCCGGCCGAGGCCGGTCTCCCGGTCGGCGACCGCGACCAGCGCCGTGCGGCGGTCCTCCAGTGCCGCAGCCATGGCCCGCAGCATCGCGGCCCGGCCGGGGCGTCCGGCAGCTTCGAGGTCGCGGTGTGCGGCGTGGGCGCGGTCGCCGATCCGGTCGAGGTCCTCGGCGGGGACGTCGAGGACCTCGACGGTGGCGCCGGTGCTCGGGTCGATGCTGACGATCATGCCGCGGCCGCCTGCGGGATGCCGCGCTGGACCGGGTTGGTCAGCGTGCCGATCATGTCGATGGTGATCCGGACGGTGTCACCGTCGGTCAGGGTGAACGGCGCCGGCGGCACGAGACCGGTGCCCGTGGACAGCACCGCGCCGTCGGGATGGACGTCGCCGCGCATGATGTACCCGACGAGGTCGTCCAACCGGCGGTGCAGCAGCGACGTGCTGGTGCTGCCCCGCCAGTGCTCGCGGCCGTCCCGTTCGATCGCGAGGTCGATCGCGAGGGCGTACGGGTCGCCGACGTCCCAGGCGGGCGTGATCCACGGGCCGAGGGCGCACGAGCCGTAGTAGGTCTTGGCCTGCGGCAGGTACAGCGGGTTCGCGGCTTCGATACTGCGCGACGACACGTCGTTGCAGACCGTGTAGCCGACGATCTCACCGTACCGGTTGATCACCACGGCGAGTTCCGGCTCCGGGACGTCGATCTCGGAGTCGGCCCGGATGCCGATCGGCGCGCCGGGACCGCGGACCCGCCACGGCACCGACTTGAAGAACACCTCCGGCCGCTGCGCGTCGTACACCAGCGCGTACACGTCCGCGGCCCGTTCACTCTCCTCGATCCGGGCTTCCCGCGACTCCTGATAGGTGACACCGCACGCCCACACCTCGGTCGACGCGTCGACCGGTGCCAGCAGCCGCACCCTGGACAGCGGCACCGCCGAACCCGGCACGGACCGGCACAACCGTGCCTGCAGCTCGGTGGCCGGCAGCTGCCACAGCTGCGCCAGAGCCGAGACTCCCTCGATGTGGGTGACGGTGCCGTCGGTGTGGAGCCCGACGTGGACGTGGCCGTCCAACTCGTACCTGACGATGTTCAAGACCTGCACTCTTTCGAAGTCGTAAGGTCAGCCTTTGACCGCGCCGGCGGTGAGACCTTCGGTCAGGAAGCGTTGCCCGAAGGCGTACATGATCACGACGGGGATGCTGACGAGCAGCGACGCGGCGGCGAGCTGCCCCTGCGGGACGACGTCGCCGGTGATCATCGCCTGCATGCCGACGGGGAGCGTCTTGTACTCGTCCTTGGTGAGGAACACGAAGGCGAAGAGGAACTCGTTCCAGGCGTTGGTGAGGGTGAACAGCGCCACGGCGAGGAGACCGGGTTTGGCGAGGGGCAGCACCACCCGGCCGAACGCCTGCAGGCGGGTGCAGCCGTCGACCAGCGCGGCCTCCTCCAGCTCGATGGGGATCGAGGAGAAGTACCCGGTGAGCAGCCAGGTGGCGAACGGCAGCGTGAACGTCGGGTACGTCACGACGAGGGACCACAGCGAGTCGTTGAGCCGCACGCCGATGAGCAGCTGGTACAGCGGGATGAACAGCAGCGCTCCCGGCATCACGTAGGTGAGCAGCACCGTCACGGTGAAGCTCTGCGCTCCGCGGAACCGCAGCCGGGCCAGCGCGTAGCCGGCCAGGGCGGCGCAGACGAGGGCGGCCACGGTCGACGCCAGGGACACCAGGACGGTGTTGACGTACCAGCGGCCGAAGGGCTGGTTGGCGAACAGGTCACTGAACTGCTGCAGGGTCCACGGTGCGGGCCACAGGTCGCTGGAGTGCATGACGATCTGGCCTTCAGATTTGAACGCCGTGACGAAGATCCAGTACAGCGGGCCGAGCACGAAGATGAGCAGTCCGGCCAGCGCGACCCAGGAGCCCAGGCCCGACAGCGAGGACGACGCCCGGCGATGCCCCCAGGTCCGCAACGCCGAGGCCACCCGGCCGACCGCCGCCGCGACGAGCAGGATCGCCGCCAGCACCACCGCCGCTTTCCAGAAGATCTGCGGCGACGCCCAGGCCAGCAGCGCGGCGATCGTCACCGCCATGGCCCATGGCATGGCCCTGCGCACCGGTCCGGGCGGCCCGGACGGTGTGCTGGCCTCGCCGCCGCGCGTCAGCCGGACCAGGACGTACACCAGCGCGCCGATGATCGGCAGCATGATGAGGGTGACCGCCGCCCCGGCCCCGAACTGCAGTTGCAGGATCGCCTTGGAGTAGGCGACGAGCACGTACGGTGCGGTCGCGTCGCCCGGGCCGCCCTGGGTCAGCAGCCAGATGAGGTCGAAGTTGTTGAAGGTCCAGATCGAGGACAACGTCACGGTCACGGTGAGCACGTGCCGCAGTCCGGGCAGGGTCACGTGGATGAACTGCCGCACCGCCGAGGCACCGTCGATGGTCGCCGCCTCGTACAGCTCCGCCGGGATGGCTTTGAGTCCCGCGAGGAACGTCACGGTGAAGAACGGCACCCCTTTCCACACGTTGACGAGGATCACCGACGGCATGGCCAGTGACGGGTCGGACAGCCAGCCCGCGGGCCAGGCGTCGACCAGGTGCGCGGCGGCCAGCAGCGGCCCGATCCCCGAGTCGGTGAGCAGGGTGTTGACGCTGCCGAAGATCGGGTCGAGCAGGGCGCGCCAGCCGAACGCGGTCACCACCGTCGGCACCACCCACGGCAGCAGCAGCAGACCGGCCAGCAGGGCCCGCCCGCGGCGGCGATGGTGCAGCAGCAGTGCCGCGGCGAGCCCCAGCACCACCTTGAACACCTCGGCGTAGGCGGTGAACACGAACGAGTTCATGACGCCGGTGCGGAACTGTTCGTCGCCGGCGAGGGTGAGGTAGTTGTCCAGGCCGACGAAGACGGTGTCCTGGCCGTGGCGTTCGGTGGTGCTGGTGATGATCGACCGGGCGATCGGGACGAGGACGAGCCCGCCGACGAGCAGGGCCATGGGCGCCAGGAACAGCGCCGCGAGCCGCCAGTCGCGGCCCAGCCGCCGCTGGGTCGGTGTGAGGGAGCCGCCGCCCGGCGACGAGGGTGTCTTCGTCGCTGGGGGCGGCGGTGTCAGCACCGATGTCACTGCGGCAGCCCTTGCTGGTTGAAGATCTGGACCATCTTGGCGTGCGCGGCGGTGACGGCCTTGGCGGGTGCCGTGCCCTGGATGACCTGCTGCATCATGTCGGTGAGGACGTACGCGCCGACGGCGGCCTGCTGACCGGCGTTGGCCTTCTGCGGGAAGGCCAGGCCGGTCTTGGTCTTCAGCGGCAGCTTCAGCTGGGTGATCTTGCGCTGGACCGGGAAGGCCGGGTCGCCGCTGGTGAAGTACGGGTCGGCGTCCCAGACCTTCTCCCAGGCGGGCAGCGCCAGGCCGGGTGCCTCCTTCGCCACGCCGAGCAGGGCTTTGGCGCTGACCAGGTACTGCGCCAGGAGCTTGGCGAGCGCGGCGTTCTTGGCGCCTTTGAACACGACGAACGCCTGCGACTGCCCGAGCAGCAGCGGGGTGTCGGTCGCCGGACCGATGCAGTCGGCGAACACGTGGGTGTTGTCGTAGACGGGGTTCTTCTTCGTCTTGGAGTCGGCGTAGACGCTGAACTGGTTGCGGGTGTAGCCCAGGATGCCGGCCAGCCAGTTCTCGTTGTTGCTGGAGTCGGTCCAGGCGGTGACGCCGGGCGGCAGCATCGGCTTGTACTTGGCGTTGGTGTAGATGTCGCCGAGGAACGTCACCGCCTGCACCGTCTCGGGCGAGTCGAAGATGACCTTCCGGCCGTCGTTGTCGACGATCGAACCGCCGTAGGCGTTGATCAGTGCCTCGATCATGCCGTTGGCGTCACCGGACCGGTTCACGGTCATGCCCCAGCCGAACCGGCGCTTGCCCGGATCGGAGATCGCCAGGCACAGGTCGCGCAGCTCCTCCCAGGTGTAGACCTCCTTCGGGGTGATGCCCTTCTCCTGCATCCAGTCCTTGCGCAGGAACGAGCCGATCCCGATGAAGTGGTACGGGATGGCGAACCACTTGCCGTCGAAGACGCAGAAGTTCTTGGACTCCGCGGTGGGCTCGCCGTACTTGGCCGTGAGCGCCGTGACGACGTCCGTCACGTCCTCCAGGTCGCCCAGCGCGTGGAACTGGGCGACGAACCGAGAGTCGGTCATGAACGCCAGGTCCCGCGCCACGCCGCCCTTCACCTCGGCGTCGATCTTCGCCACCACGTCACCTGCGTCGGCCTGGACCAGGCTGTTCTCGATCGTGGTGCCGGTCGCGCCGGCGAACGTCTTGATCGAGCTGTCCAGCGCCGCGTTCGCCGCGGTCGAGTACAGCTTCTGCGACAGCACCCCGAGCGCTGAGCCCTTCAACGGCACCGCGGCGTCGATCAGCTCCTGCGGCACTTCGGGCTGCACCTTGTTGGGGGTCGACGTCGACGGGGTGTCCGAGCATGCGGCCAGACCGGCCGCGCCGAGCAGTCCCAGGCCCATTCCCAGGACGCCGCGCCGAGACCACAACGGGTTTTCCTGCATAACCGTTCGCCTCCTTCGTCTCGCCTCATCGCTGCACATTCAAGGGAGCCGGAGAGGCGTGCCGCCTCGCCGACTTGACCGTGCTGAACCGTCGGCCGCCGGCGTACGAACTGCACGTACGCGGGTGCGGGGACGGCAATGCACCAATGCATTGATCGGTGCTTTGACCAGTTTCCAGCCGATTTGCGTGTGCCGCACGATACGGCTACGAAATGCGGCCGGTCAACCCTTGAAACACTTTTCGAAACACTTCAAACATTGACACATGTCTCTGCATTTTTTGCAGGCGAAAACGACGGGGAGGGTCGCCGTCCGTCCAGCACGGCGCGACCCACTCCGACACGCTCTCGCGAACACGTCCTTCAAGGTTTGTTCGATATTTCGAACGGGTTTCGATATGTCGATTGGACGCGACGGTAGAGGACCCCCATATGGGGTGTCAATGACGTCGATGGACAGCCATCGGCGTCGTGCGCCGAACGGGCGGGTCAGCGCGGTGTGCGGTACCCCAGCCGGGTCGACAGCGCGGCGGCACCCTCACGCACCAGCTGCGTCCATGCCGCATGCGCCGCTGAGCACGGCGACGTGCACGGCTCGTCGCAGGCGGCAGCGACGTCCTTCGCCACTGTGCGCCTCACGGACCAGGTCCAGCCGATCGGCAGGCGAGCAGGTACGGCGGCGCTATCGGATCGCCACTGGATTCTTCGCGGAGTGCGGCGCGTCTTCTCTCGCCCCGGGAGCCGATCGGCGGGCGCGTGCCGCGGGCCGGTCGGCGGTTGGCCGGATGATCCACCAGCTGGCCGTGACCCAGAGCACGGCGAGCAGGACGCTGCCAAGGATGTCGGTGGGGTGGTGCACGCCTCGATACAGGCGGGAGAGCGCGACCGCGGCGGGCAGCAGTGCGGTGGCGATGATCGCGGTGTATCGCCAGGTTCGCCAGGTGCTGTGCCAGGTGAGCACGGCGATCGCGAGGGTGAGGCAGAGGATGCCGGCCACGTGTCCGGAAGGAAAACTGGCGGTAGGCGGAAGGTTGGGGTTGAGCGGCTGAACTGCGGGGCGGGCGCGGTGGACCACGGTGGCGACAGTGAGGAACACAGTGATCTCACCGGCCATGACAGCGGTGAGGAACAGGACAGGCCGCCAGCGGCGGAACACGCCCAGGGCGAGCCCAGCGCCGGCGAGGGTGCCCGCAATGATCCAGTGTGTGCTGCCGAGCGCGCTGCCCACCTTGGATGCGGCGCTGAAGGCGGGGGTGCGGTGCGCGGCCAGCCACCGCACCAGATCCAGGTCGAAGGCGAAGGCGGCACTGTCGGCCAGCACCGTGGTGACGAGCACGCCGACGCCGGCCAGCACGCCGACGACGAGCACCCAGGCAACGACCAGTTCGGCGGCTTTGAGAGCGGCGTGTGGCGGCGGGTTGTCGTGGTGCGCCGGGCTGGCGACAAGCTGGGCGGCGGCTTCCGGCGCGAGCCCATCGGTGATCGGCGCCGCACCATGGCCGGTTTCGCGGCGCCAGGTGCGAAACGCCGCAGCGGTGACGGCGAGCCAGACGGTACCCAGCGCCCACCCGGCAAGCACGTCGGTGAGGTAGTGCACACCAAGTGCCATGCGGGTGAACCCGATCAGGACCACCAGCCCGCCGGTGACCGCGAACGCCCAGTTCCGCCATCGTCTGGGCAGAGTGGGCAGGAAGACCAGCAGCAGGACGCCGTAGGAGACCACAGAGGTCAGCGCGTGCCCGCTGGGGAAGCTCGGGCCGGGGGCGGCCGCGACCGGCACGTCCACGACCGGGCGGAGCCGCTGGACCAGCAGCTTGACCACCGGGTCCAGCATGAACGCCCCACCGGCGGTGACCACCACATACGCCGCCAGCCGCGGCTGCCGGCGGATCAGCAGGTACGCCGTGCCGACCAGCAGCACCAGCAGCAGGGCGGTACGCCCGCCGAAGCCGCCGACCGCCCGCAGCACAGCGACGGTCAGGTCTTCGCGCGCCACCTGGGCGTTGAGTCCACTGGCGACAGACCGGTCGAACGCCTCCAGCGGACCCCAGGCGCCCCGCACCAGGGCCAGCAGCAGCACGAACACGGTCCCTGCGGCCGCCATCGCAACCAGCCCTGCCGACGCCCGCGCGGCGAAGACACGGCCCCGTCGTACCATCTCTGGCACTGCGGCCTCCATCCCTGCCGGACGCATCGGCTGTGGTGACAGCTGCATACCCGAATGGCCACCCGGCTAAGCTTTGCCGGGCTCGTCCAAGAGGTCGTCCAGAAGCACGATCAGCGTCCTCGCCCGGGTGCTCAACACTGTCGAAGCGACGAGGAGCACGTCGTCAGGCCACAGCCGGGCTTCCCGGTGACGGCGGGTCGAAGTAGCTGACCTCCTCGCGGACGATGGCGCCGCTGATCACGGTGTACAGGCACACCTTCGTCGCCTCGGCGCGCCGCCCTGAAGGACGGTGGGTCTGGTCGAAGGTGAACCGCACGGCGAACCGGTCTCCGCCGACGAACGGGCCTTCGGCGACGACGGCGTGAATATCCAAGTCGGCGGTCAGCCGGTCGGCGTTGGCCAGGATGTCGGGCAGCCCGCGCAGCTCTGTGCGTTCGCCGCCGGTCTCGGCGGGTGCGACCCGGACCACGCCCGGGTCGAAGAGCGCCAGCGCGCGCTCCATCCGCCCGGTGCGGAACGCCTCCACGTATCGGCGGGCGACCTCCTCGATCGGTGTCGGCCGGAAGTCGGCGGCGTGGTCGCCGGCCCATTGCGCAAACGGGCGGGCCGCCGATCCGGTCAGCTGCCGCACCGTGTCCGTCACCCGCTCCGGCTCGGCGACGAGCGATGCCCAATATCCCAGTGCGGCGTCTGCGAACGCGGGTTCGGCCCAGCGCGACATCTCCGCTCGGGCCTCGTCGTGGCCGACCTCCTCGACCAGTACCGGCAAGCCGGCCGCGACGCCGATCAGCCTTACCTGCTCGGCCTGCGTGACCGCCGCCGGCCCCGTGAGGGTGTAGGCGTGCCCGGCATGCCCGGGAGAGGTCATCGCCACGACCGCGACGGCGGCGATGTCCCGCTCGTCGATGAGTGACCGGGCCGCCTGCGGGTACGGCACCCGGACCGGCTGCCCGGCGCGGATCGCCGGCGCCCACTGCAGCGTGTTGGTGGCGAAGCCACTGGCCCGCAGGAATGTCCAGTCCGCGCCGCTGCGCCGGATCGCGTCCTCCACCTGACCCCATACGCCGTTACGCGCAGGCGGGGCGTCGTCGCGCACGCTCATCGCGGAGACGTACACGACCCGCCGCCCCGGCCGGCCGATCACCGCCGCGACGTCGTCGACGCCGTCGGCGGTCATGAAGGGCCACACGAGCAGGACCGCGTCGACATCCTGCACCGCGGCGTGCAGCGCGTCGAGGTCCCGCACGTCCGCGCCGACCCGCTCGACGCCCTCGGGCAGGCCGCTCGCGTCCCGCGCCATCCCGCGTACCGCGACGCCTCGGGCCCGCAGCAACGCCACGACGTGCCGGCCGATGTTGCCGGTGGCCCCGATGACCAGGGCCTGTTTGATGTCCGTCATGCCGGCCATGCTTCGCCGTGAACCAAGGTTCAAGTCAAGCGCTACGCTGGCCCGGTGACGGCCGACACCGTGGAGCTGCGGCTGCCTGTCGTTCGACACGTGCAGACTGGTCACCTGACCTTGACGGACCCGGCCACGATCCGGCCGCCGTTACGGGTCGACCGTCGAGCCGCGGCCTGCTCGGCCGTCCAGGTGATGCTGAGCCGGCGGGCGCGGGTGGCCAGTGCGACGACGACGGCCTCCAGCGGGCCGCGGCCCACGGTGTACCGCACAGCGAGTGCGATGAACACCACGGCGACGAGTTGGACGATACAGCCGGTTGTCGCACTGTAGGTGTCGTATTCGGAGTTGATGAACATGACGTGCGCGGCGTAGAAGCTCAGCGTCATACTGCCGACCGCGGCCAGTGTCACCAGCACGGCCGCGATCAGCTGGCGCAGGTACCGGACGTTCACGTGGCCGAGCAGCAGCAGGAGGCCGAGCACGGCGACGGCGATCCCGGTGGTGCCCAGAATGTCGAACGGGGTGCTGGTGTGCGGGGCGTCGATGGTCAGCCACCACCAGGTCGACGACGGGGTGTAGCCGTTGCCGCCGAACGTGAGCAGGTCGTTGGTCTGCGCCACGCTGAGCCCGCTGGCCGGTTGCGCCGACCAGATGTGCGCCAGCCCGTACCGGTGCAGCAGGAACGACGAGGCCGTCTTCGCGGCGACGGCGAGGACCGCGCCACCGGCGAGCAGCACGGCGGCGGTCCGGATCTTGGCGAGGTTCAACCGGCCGATGACGATCCCGGCGCACATGTAGGCCAGCCAGACCGGCGACGGGTAGAAGCCGGTGAGTGACAGTTCGGTGAGCATTCCGACCGGGTCGTCGGCCAGGCGGGCGAAGGTCGGGTTCGCCAGGCTGGGTTCCGGCAGGTGCGGCAGCAGGATGTGGTTGGCGGCCGGCCCGGCGGTGGCGAGGGCCACGCCGATCACGGCCGTGGTCCAGGTCGGCAGGAACACCAGCGGGATCGCCAGCAGGAACACCACGGCCAGGTAGGGCAGGATCACCGAGTTCAGCACCGTGTCGGATCCGCTGAGGAACAGCCCGATCGTGCCGATCGCCAGTGCGCGGACGGCGAGCATCGCCACCGTGGGCCGGGCGTCGGCCCGGCGGACCGGCCGGCGACCGGTCGCGAGTGTGATGCCGACCCCGGCCAGCAGTGCGAACGCGGCCGCGGCCTTGCCGCTGAACGCGAGTTCCGACCAGGTCGGGTGGCCGGCTGCGTCGGCCTCGTACAGGGCGTGCAAGGTGACCATGCCTAACAGGGACACACCCCGGGCGGCGTCCACCCCCACCAGCCGCGCTCGTTTCTGCTCCGGCGTCGCCGGTGCAGTGCCGGCCGGGCCGGCCGGGTCGGGTCTCTGTGCCGCGAGCTGAGTCATGGCTGCACCACCGCATGTTCGAGGTCGAGTCCGAGGACGATGCCGAGCTCGTCGATCGCCGGCCGGCGTCGGTGTATCAGTCGCCGGCGGCCTCGGGGCACGGCCCGGCAGCGCCGACGTGATCGGAGCGAGGAGCTGGCTCCGTACGGACGGCACTGACCGATGCTGGCAGTTCCCGGCTCATGCCCGGGCCGATTGGCAGAGACTTCTCACACCGAGATCACCCACTCGGCGAGGACGCCCTGAAATCGCCTTCCCTGCCAGGCTGGAGCGACGTCGAACTCGACCGCGGCGTCGCATCCATCGCCCACGACACCGGCACCGAGCTCACACCTGCACGGGTCGTGCGCTGGATGGCTCGCGACCAAGCGGCGGCTCGGGCTGACGAGGCAGGGACAAGCCCTCCGCACGACGGTGCACCGGGCATTTCGGGTCGGGCAGGTCGAGTTCGTGCCAGGCGTCTTCGACGCGGTTGCCGTCCAGGAGGTCGATGCACGCGGTGTGGCGACTCCAGTGGCAGATACATCCGGCTCCGAGAGCCTTGTCGTACTCCATGACCGGATTCTCCCGCGCCGCCAACAGGACGGGCCCGCCTCGGACCAGACTCACACGCAGGTCACATCGCCGGCGCCGGTGGCACCCAGCGCCCGCCCACAACATTCCGGATGGGTAACCGTCACCGGCGCCGTCGGGCCACTCGTCATCACCCACATCACGTGACGCGTGGGCTGGACGGTGTGGCTCACCGCGTGTCCCGACGGCCGTCGCCGAGCTGGTCCGGCGTTACGAGGTCGACCTGGCCGGCTGAACCGGCCGGGCCCGGAGCCGGTGGCTGCGGGCCCGGCCGTCGTGGCACGCCGGCCGGGTCAGGAGCCGGTGCAGGAGAGGGTGCCGGGCGCCGTGTTGGTGCTGCCGTTGACCAGGAAGCCGAAGCTGGTCGAGGCGTTCGCGCCGACGGTGCCGTTGTACGTGGCGTTGCGGACGTTGATCCTGCCGCTGGTGCCGGTGTTGATCCCGTTCCAGATGTTGGCGAGGGTCTGCCCGCCGGCCAGCGTCAGGCTCACGGTCCAGCCGCCGAGGGCGGACGAGCCGTTGTTCGTCACGGTGACCTCGCCCTGATAGCCGCCGCCCCAGCTGTTGACCGTGCTGTACGTCGCGGTGCACCCGGTGCCGGACGGCGTGCTCGGCGAGGTACTGACGGGTGCGCTGGGCGAGGTACTGACGGGTGCGCTGGGCGAGGTACTGACGGGTGCGCTGGGCGAGGTGCTCGTCCCCGGCACCGTCGTGGTGGCGGCGTTGAGGGCGTTGAGCACGGAGGTGTACGCGGGCTTGGGATTGCTGTTGCGGTCGAACAGCAGCGGGTTCTCGCTGCCGCGCCAGGAGTCGCTGTCCCGGATGCCCCACGTCGTGATGCCGACGCAGCGGGGCACGTTCATGCAGGCCTGGGTGAGGCCCGCGTACTGGGTGGTGGAGGAGTTGGTGACGTCGACCTCGGTCAGCGCCACG
>NZ_JNYJ01000027.1 GCF_000716715.1 Dactylosporangium aurantiacum
CGGACCTGCCACCAGCCGCGTTTGAGACACTGCACCAAGCCCGCCTCACCGAGGCAGGCCCCCAACCCGTTTAGCCGCTACCAAACCCGGGGCGGTTCAGGACGACCCCACCATCATGGCGTGGGAGCTCATGAACGAGCCCCGCTACGAGAACCAGACCCCGAACGAGAACGTCAGCGGCACCACCCTGCGCGCCTGGGTCGACGAGATGGGCGCGTTCGTCAAGGGCATCGACCCCAACCACCTGCTCGGCACCGGCCTGGAGGGCCACGAGACCCGCTACGGCTTCGGCGGCGACGACGGCAACCCCTTCGTGTACATCCACCAGTCGCCGTACATCGACTTCACCCCGGCGCACCCGTACCCGTCGGAGTCGTGGGCGAACCTCAGTCTGGAGCAGACCAAGACCCTGGTCCGGGCCTGAATCAACGACTCGCACAACGTCGTCGGCAAGCCCTTCTTCGTGGGCGAGTTCAACGTCCACAACGTCGACCGCACCGCCTGGTTCAGCGCCCTGTTTCAGCGACTTCGAGGCCGCCGGCGGCGACGGCAGCGCCTTCCGGTGGTACTCCGACACCAACGTCGACGGCAAGTTCGGCGTCATGAAGGGCGCCCCCGAGCTCGCCCCGTTCCGCACCCACTCCACCAACATGATCGCCAAGAGCGGCGGCGTCCTGCCCAGCGCGTCGGTGTCGCCCTCGACCGGCACTTCCCCAAGCGCGTCGGCCTCGGCTTCGGGCAGTCCCGTTCCGCCGGGTGCCTGCAGTGTCCATTATGGACTTTCCGGCTGGGGCACCACCTTCAACGGTGACGTCACGATCCGCAACACCGGCACCACCCCGATCACCGGCTGGGCGTTGCGCTGGACCTTCCCCGGCAACCAGGTCGTGACGAACATGTGGAACGCCGTGCCCACCCAGTCCGGCAAGCAGGTGACCGCCACCAACCCGGCCGGCTACGACACCACCATCGCGGCCGGCGGCAGCCTCAACTTCGGCTTCAGCGCCACCTCGGTCCCCGGCACCAACGGCATCCCGGCCACGTTCACTCTGAACGGGCCGCGCCCGCCCGCCTGCGCGACGACGGGGCGCCACGGCTGCTCGCGCGGCGCCCCGCCCGAGCCCTCGACCGGCGCCACCGGCGCGCGGTCGCAGGACGACAGGCCACGCGGTCGCCTGCGTCCCTCACCGTCGACGCGCCCGGGCACCCTCACCACAGCCGGCACGCCCGGCCGGAGCCGGCGGCAGGTGGGGCGTCGCGGTGCGGGGCGCGACGGGTGTCAGGGGCCGAGGACCTCGGTCAGGTCGCGGAGCAGCTCCGACGCGGTGATGTCGTCGAGTGCGGCGAACGTGCGGCTCAGCTGCCGCGGCCGCCAGTCGCCCCAGGGGCGGTCGTTGAGCCAGACGGTGGTGACCTCCTGGTCGGGGGCGTACTGGTGGGCGCCGATCGGGATGCCCGGGTTGAGGTCGAGCACGACGGCGTGGCCGGTCGGGGTGGCGCGCCAGATCCAGCCCTGGACGCCGGCGTCCTGCGGGGTGCCGCGCTGCCAGCCGCGGCGCTCCAGGCCCAGCAGGGTCGTCGTGGGGACCTTCCGGCCGGCGAAGCGGGCCAGCTCCGGCGCGGCCTGCTCGTCGGCGGTCAGCTCGTGCACGGGGCGGCCCAGCTGGGTGAACGGCTGCAGGATCTCGTAGTCGGCGAACACCGCGGACCAGGTGGCCAGCGAGGCGCCGAGCCGGCGGGGGTGGGCGACGCCGACCATGGCGTCCGGTGGCAGCTCGTAGGTGTCGTCGTCGGCGTCGGCGTAGGTGCCGTCCTCGGCGACCCGGAACGCGACCGGTGCGACATCCGCGGCGGCGCCCGAGGCCGAGTCCCGCACGGTGGCGGTCCAGACCAGGCGCCGGACGATCTGGCCGAGCAGCGGATGCGTGACCAGGTGGTCGTGGAACGACGAGGCGGTCCAGCGGCGCTGGGTGACCATCGCGGTCTCCAGGCGGTGGATCTGGTCGGCGGCGATCGTGCGCACGTCCTTCTTCAGGGCGGTGTAGCGCTGGTACGCCGCCGGCGCCAGCTCCTGGTCGTCGCGGGCGCCCGGCTTCGGCAGGTCCTTGCGGCGGGCGCCGGTGCCGTCGATGACATACGGCTTGAGCTGCTCGTCGAAGCGGATCACGAACTGGCGGGGACCGTAGTCCAGGCGCAGCGAGCCGGTGGAGTCAAGGCCGAGGTCGGGCACGAGCCGGTCGGCGAGCTGCTCCGCGGTCAGGCCCAGCCGGGCGGCGACCTCGGCGACCTTCTCCGTCGCCCGCTCCTTGAGGCCCTTGAACTTGGCCTTCTGAGCGATGCCGCTCAGGTGGGTCAGCGCCAGGTCTGAACCGATCCCGGCGAGCACGTCGAGCCCGGTGACGGCCTTGGCGTGGCCGCCCTCGCCGGGCCAGGCGCGGATCACCGGCGACAGCCGGCGCACGGTGTCGTCGTCGCCGAGCCATTCCAGCGCCTGCAGCGGCCACGGCTCCTTCGGCGGCGCGCCGACCGCCTGCCACTGGATGAACACCGCCCACCCGAACTCGGCCAGTGAGCGCCGGTCGAGCGCCGCGAGGGCGATCGGCACCCCGGCATACACCTCGCCGGGGCGGGAGATGGCCAGCATCGTGCACAGGTGCCGGGCCGGCTCGTCGCCGAGGGCGGCGGTGCGGTCCTTGAGCAGGATCCGGGGCAGCAGGCTGGGGTCGGCCCACGCCGGCAGGTCGGGGATCTTCGCCGGCAGGGTCTGCAGTGCGCTGCCACCGACCAGGGTCCGCACGGCGGCGGCCGCGTCCGGGCCGTGCTCGGCGGCAGCGGCGAGGACCTCGTCGCGGTGCCGCTGCGCGATCGTGCGCAGCGACTCCTCGGCCGCGCGGCGGGCGGGGCCGGCCGGGCCCAGCGCCGCCGGGACCAGCGCCAGGGCCGCGTCCGCGGGGTGCCGGTCGAACCAGGCCAGGACGACGCCGCGCAGCGACTTGAGCCGCACCAGCGTGGCGGCCATGTGCGTGGCCACCTCCGGGGCGGCGAACGGCAGCAGCAGCTCCGTGCACCCGGCCTGGTCCTCGGCGGCGAGGTGCACGGCGGCCGGCAGCGCCAACAGCTCATGGCGGGCCACGAGCTGCGGGAACCACTGCGGGCTGTCCCAGACCCGCTTCGGCCGCCAGCCGGGCAGCAGGGACCGCACGACGTCGTTGGGGGCGGTGAGCATGAGCGTCACCTCGTGGTGGCCCTCCAGCGAACCGGACCGGTAGTGCTCGGTCGCCTCCTCGATCGACGTCTCCAGCCGCCACCAGTCGGCGGGCCGGGCCCGCATGGCGGCCCAGGCGTCGCGCTCGCCGGGCGCCCACCGGATGACCGGCGCCGCGGTGCAGGTGAGCCCGGGCAGGACGACCGGCTTCGCCGGCTCCTGCCGGACCGTCCACGGCGGGGTGACGAGGACCTCGGGCAGCGCCGACGGCGGTGCGTCCGGCACGGCGCTGAGGTCGGCCAGCAGCGCCTCGACCCGCTCCCGCGCCGGCGTCGGCAGCGCCGGCAGCTCCCCGGCGACCAGGTCCCGGTTAGCCAGCACGTGCACCCGCAGCAGGTCGGCCGCGTCGCGCCGGTCGGTGCCGGCGAGCAGGCGCAGGGCCCGCCGGGGGAAGCGGCGGGCCGCGTCGAGGGTGGCCAGCGGCACGTACTTGCGGTCGAGGCGCTCGACCAGCGCGCCGAACGCCTCGTCGGTCGGCAGCTGCGCCAGGATGCCCAGCAGGCGCTGCTGCGTCTCGGCGTCGAGGTGGCCGGTGTCCAGCCACGCGATGACGTGCGGGGTGACGGCGGTGCCGGCGCCGTCGATCGCGGTGGCGAGCGCCTCGGCGTCCCGGGCGAGCCACGGCGTGCCGGACGGGGCGACCTGGTCCAGGTGCGTGCCGGTGGCGGCCGCGCACCACAGCAGCTTGCCCACATACTGATCGGCGCGGCCGCCGGCCAGGGCCGCGCAGTCCTCGTCGACCCAGGCGCGCTCGCCGGGCGCCAGGAACGTCGTGGCGACGCGCCGCTGCGGCGAGTGCTGCCGGTGCCCACGCAGCGCGGCGACGGCCGCCGCGTGCTCGTCGTCGGTGGCGACCGCGAGCGCCGCCCGGACCCGCCCGGCCAGTGCCACCCAGTGCGGGAAGTAGGCCCAGCCGTCCAGGGCGCGCCAGACCAGCCGCGGCGGGACCTGCCGGCCGTTGTGCCAGTAACCGCCGCAGTCCAGGCCGACCGCGCCGACCGCGGCCTCGGCCGCGAACACCACGCCACGGGTGGCGGTCCACAGGTCCGCGAGCTTGGCGAGCCGGGCGGTGCGGTCCCAGCCGACGTCGTACGAAACCAGCGCGGCGAGCACACCGGCGCCCGCGGCCGGGCCGGTGACCGGGTCGGCCAGGTAGGCGCGGGCGGCCGCGACCAGCTCGGGGTCGCTGTCGGGGTGCGTCAGCCGGGCCTCGATCGCGTCCGACGCGGCAGCCAGCACCTCGGCGCCGCGGGCCCGGTCGAGCCTGACCGCCGGGCCGGGCGCCCCGCCGCGGCGCGGGATGAACACCTTGCGCCACGCGGCGGAGAACACCAGCAGGTCCTCGTCGTCGGTCACCGCAGCCTCCTCGTCCAGTGCGACGCGGCCACTCTAGCGACGACCACCGACAAAAATTCAGGCGCCGACGTACGCCGCCAGATGCGTCCCGGTCAGCGTCGCCCTGCGCTCGACGAGGTCCCGCGGCGTGCCGGTGAACACGACCCGCCCGCCGTCGTGCCCGGCGCCCGGCCCGAGGTCGATGATCCAGTCCGCGTGCGCCATGACCGCCTGGTGGTGCTCGACCACGATGACCGACTTGCCCGCGTCGACCAGCCGGTCCAGCAGACCCAGCAGGTGCGCCACGTCGGCGAGGTGCAGCCCGGCGGTCGGCTCGTCCAGCACGTACACGCCGCCCTTGTCCGCCATGTGCGTGGCCAGCTTCAACCGCTGCCGCTCACCGCCGGACAGCGTCGTCAGCGGCTGGCCGAGGCTCAGGTAGCCGAGCCCCACGTCGTCGAGGCGGCCGAGGATCGCGTGCGCCGCCGGCGTGTGCGCGTCCGACCCGGGACCGAAGAACGCCAGCGCGTCCGTCACCGACATGGCGAGCACCTCGCTGATGTCGCGCCCGCCGAGGTGGTGCTCCAGCACCGACGCCTCGAACCGCTTGCCCTCGCACACCTCGCAGACGGTGGCGACGCCCGCCATCACGACCAGGTCGGTGTAGATGACGCCGTTGCCGTTGCAGTTCGGGCAGGCACCCTCGGAGTTCGCGCTGAACAGCGCCGGTTTCACGCCGTTGGCCTTCGCGAACGCCTTCCGGATCGGCTCCAGCAGTCCGGTGTACGTGGCCGGGCTGCTGCGCCGTGAGCCGCGGATCGGTCCCTGGTCGACCGAGACGACGCCCGCGCCGGGCGGGATCGAGCCGTGCACGAGCGAGCTCTTGCCGGAGCCGGCCACGCCGGTGACCACGCACAGCACCCCGAGCGGGATGTCGACGTCCACGTCGTGCAGGTTGTGCAGGCTCGCGCCGCGGATCCGCAGGGCGCCCTTCGCGGCGCGTACCGCCGGCTTGAGCTTCGCCCGGTCGTCGAGGTGGCGGCCGGTGACCGTACCGCTGCCGCGCAGGCCTTCCACGGTGCCCTCGAAGCAGATGGTCCCGCCGCCCGCACCCGCGCCCGGGCCGAGGTCCACGACGTGGTCGGCGATCGCGATCACCTCCGGCTTGTGCTCCACGACCAGGACCGTGTTGCCCTTGTCCCGCAGGCGCCGCAGCAGGTCGTTCATCCGCTGGATGTCGTGCGGGTGCAGGCCGATGGTCGGCTCGTCGAACACGTACGTGACGTCGGTCAGCGGCGAGCCGAGGTGCCGGATCATCTTGACCCGCTGCGACTCGCCGCCGGAAAGGGTGCCCGACGCGCGGTCCAGCGACAGGTACCCCAGCCCGATCTCCACGAACGAGTCCAGCGTGTGCCGCAGCGCGGCGACCAGCGGCGCGACCGACGGCTCGGCGAGCCCGCCGACCCACTCGGCGAGGTCGCTGATCTGCATGGCGCACGCGTCGGCGATGTTACGGCCGTCGATCTTCGACGAGCGGGCCTCCTCGCTCAGCCGGCTGCCGCCGCACTCGGGGCAGGTCGCGAAGACCACCGCCCGCTCCACGAACGCCCGCACGTGCGACTGCAGCGCGTCGACGTCCTTGGACAGCATCGACTTCTGGATCTTCGGGATGAGGCCCTCGTACGTGAGGTTGATACCGTCGACCTTGATCTTCGTCGGCTCCCGGTGCAGCAGGTCGTGCAGTTCCCGCTTCGTGTACCTGCGGATCGGCTTGTCCATGTCGAAGTAGCCGCTGCCGCTGAAGATGCGCCCGAACCACCCCTCCATGCTGTAGCCGGGGACCGTGAGGGCGCCCTCGTTGAGGGACTTGCTGTCGTCGTACAGCTGCGAAAGATCGATGTCATTGACCTTGCCGCGACCCTCGCAGCGCGGGCACATGCCGCCGGTGATGCTGAAGCTGCGGCGCTCCTTGATCGTCTGTCCGGCCTTCTTGACGGTGACCGCGCCCGCGCCGCTGATCGAGGCGACGTTGAACGAGAACGCCTGCGGCGAGCCGATGTGCGGCTGGCCCAGCCGGCTGAACAGGATGCGCAGCATCGCGTTGGCGTCGGTGGCGGTGCCGACGGTGGAGCGCGGGTCGGCGCCCATCCGCTGCTGGTCGACGATGATCGCGGTGGTGAGCCCTTCGAGGACGTCGACGTCGGGCCGCGCCAGGGTCGGCATGAACCCCTGCACGAACGTGCTGTACGTCTCGTTGATCAGCCGCTGCGACTCCGCGGCGATCGTGCCGAACACCAGCGAGCTCTTGCCGGAGCCGGACACGCCGGTGAACACGGTCAGCTGCCGCTTCGGGATCTCGACGCTGACGTCCTTGAGGTTGTTCACGCGCGCGCCGCGCACCCGGATCAGCTCGTGGGTCATCATCGCTCCGTCCTCGTGCCGTTGCCGTCCACGCTATCGGCCGCCGCTCGGCCCGCGCTTCTCGATTCCTGATCATCCACGGGGGCACCGGCGTCACCGGCGGAGGCGGCGGCCAGCAGCCGCGAGCCGACGGCCCCGACGGTGTGCCGCAGCTCGGGGCCGCCGACGACGCGGAACGGCACCGGCAGCGCGGCGAGCTGCTCGGCGTACCACCACGGGTTGCCGGTCGAGCCCACCAGCCGGCACCGGTCGCCGTCGACGGCCTGGAGCCTGCCCAGCGTCGGCGGTACGCGCAACGCCAGCGTCTCCAGCGGCGCCTCGATGACCAGCTCGACGGCGTACTCCCAACCCACGGCGAGGTGCTCCTCGAGGACCGCGACCGCGTCGAACGGCGCCGGCGGGTCGAACGCGGCGTCGAGCACCTCGACCTGCCGGATCCGGTCGATGCGGTACGCCCGCCGCGCCGCCACCCGGTGCGACCAGCACACCACGTACCACCGGCCGTGCCGGACGACGACCGCCCACGGGTCGACCTCGGCGTCCCACTCGGTGCCGGACTCGCCGCGGTACCGCATCCGCAACCGCCGCGCATCGGAGCACGCCTGCACCAGCGTGGCCGTCACCTGCGGGTCGGGGCGGGCGGCGGCGCGGTCCGGGGCCGACGCGGCGGCCCGCCGCACCGCGTCGGCCTGCGCCGCGACCTGCTCGGGCAGCGCCCGCACCAGCTTGCCGAGGGCGGCGCCGACCGGGCCGGCCGGGTCGCCGGCGTCGTGGTGCCCGTCGAGGACGGCCATGACCAGGCCGAGCGCCTCCGCGGCGGTGAATGTCAGCGGCGGCAGCCGCAGCCCGCGGCCGACGCGGTAGCCGCCGTACGGCCCGCGCACCGACTCGATCGGGATGCCGGCGTCGCGCAGCACCCCCACGCAGCGCCGGGCGGCCCGCTCCGACACGCCGAGCCGCGCCGCCAGCCGGTCGGCGGTGATCCCCGGGCTCGCCTGCAGGATCTCCAGCGCGAGCAGCGCCCGCGCGGCCGGACTCTCCACAGGCGTCCTTCCCGGTTCCGGACGCGAAACGTCCGGAATGCAGCCTAGCGTGACCGGCATGATGTTGCAGGAGCCGTCGGCGACCGCCGGCGAGGCCGAGATGCTGCTGTTCGCCCTGGAGCGGTCCCGCGCCCAGTTCGCCTGGAAGAGCGGCGGCCTGGACGCCGCCGGGCTGCACCGCCCCCAGCCGCCGTCCACGCTGACCATCGCCGGGCTGCTCAAACACCTGGCGCTGGTCGAGGAGGCGTACACGATCGACTTCACCGGCCGGGCGCCCGGCCCGCCGCTGAACACGCCCGAGGCGGCCACCGACGTCAACTGGGTGTGGCGCAGCGCCGCCGACGACCCACCCGAGTACCTCTACGCGCTGTGGCACGGCGCGGTGGAGCGGTCCCGGGCCGCGATGGCCGCCGCGCTCGCCGACGGTGGCCTGGACCAGCCGGGCAAGTACCGCACCGACGAGCACGGCGTCGCGCCGAACCTGCGCCGCCTCATCGTGGACCTGCACGACGAGTACGCCCGCCACGTCGGCCACGCCGACCTGCTGCGTGAGGCCATCGACGGGCTGGTGGGGGAGGACCCGCCACGTACGTGAACCGTTGGTCCCGCAGCGACACGGCTCAGGTCTTGGCGTGCTCCGGCGGGTCGTAGCACGAACGGTCGCCTGGTACCACGGCATGAAACGGCTCCGCGTCCGCTGGGAACGCCGCGACGACACCCGATTGTGTCCCGCACCGGCGCGGTCGACAGATCCCGTTCGGGACCCGACGTCGGTCGGACGAAGTGCCGGACCGGCCGGTGCGGGACGTACCTGCCCTCAGCCGACGGGCCGGGCCGGCCAGGTGCTCAGGTCGATCAGGTTGTCGCTGAACACCGCCGCGGCCGCGAGGGCCAGGGCGTCCTGCTCGGTGACGCCGTCGCCGCGGATGCCGACGAACAGGTTGCGCCCGTCGCCGTCCGGCACGGCCAGCTGCCAGGCCTCGCCCTGGTACCACATCGCGGGCCGTCCGGCGACGGTCCGGTTCGGCACGAAGTTGGCGCCCTCCACGGCGGCGTCGCTGAAGTTGCCGTAGCTCAGCTGCAGCGTGCCGCCCGCGGCGGTGCGGAACGACAGCGAACCCGTCTGCCACGACCTGGCGTTCGCCGCCGCCGGCTCCATCGCGGTGGTGCAGCTCTCCCATTCCGTGCCGGCCGGTGGCGAGTCGAGGCGGATCGGCACCGCGCACCGCTGCGACCGGTCGAACCGGACACCCTCGGCGGCCGTCACCACCGCGTCGACCGGGTCGCCCGCGGCGGCCTCCATCGTCACCACGGCCCACAGCCCGTCCACCGGCTGCCACCACAGCGTCCACACCGTCGTGCCGGCGCCCCACGCCTCGGGGAACGCCTGCGTCTGCCCCGGCCGGCCCGCGACCGTGACCTCGACCGGCGTGGTGTCGGTCTCGCCGCCCGGCCCGCCGGCCCGCGCCGTGTCGAGGCTCTGGCTGATCACGACCGTCGCGGTGTGGCGGTAGTCGCCGGCTCCGCCCGGCCCGGTCCAGACCTCGCCCCGCTCGACGCCGCGGCCCGACCGCCACCAGGTGCCGGTGCCGTGGAACGCGGCCAGGTCGACGTCGAAGTGCAGCACGCCCCGGTCGGTGCCCACGGTGTCGGGGCGCTGCGCCGCCCCGGGCGCGTCCGACGACGGCAGGGCCGCGGCCCGCACCACCGGCCGGCTCGGCGCGGCCGACACGCTCGGCGGCGCGCCCGGCTCCGCCCCCCGGCCGCCCTCGGGCACCAGCCGCGGCACGGTCGCCACGACCACCCCGAACGCCGCCACGGCCGCGACGGTGACGAGCGCCGCCCGGCGCCGGCGGGCGGCCCGGACCCGGGCCATCGTGCCGGCCCGCAGCGCGGCCACGTCGACCTCGCCCTCGCCGTGCGGGCGCAGCGCATCGGCGATCACGTCGGTGAAATCCACGTGCTTCATGCGGTCCTCCCCGTCAGTACCGCCTCGGGCACACCCAGCCGGAGGCGCAGCGTCTGCAGTGCCCGGGCGGCGTGCGTGCGCACCGTGACCTGGCTGCAGCGAAGGATTTCGGCGATCGTCGCGTCGTCGAGGTCCTCGTAGTACCGCAGGACCAGCACGGCGCGCTGCCGGTCGGGCAGGCGGCAGATCTGCCGCCACATGGCGTCGCGCTCCACGGTGTCGGTGCCGTGGTCACCGGCCGCGGGCCCGTCCACCGGCTCACCGACCGGTGGCTCCCGGTTGCTGCGCCGCCGCCACCACGAGTGCGCCGCGTTGGCGATCACCCGCCGCACGTACACGTCGGGCTGGTCGTCGCGCAGGATCCGCCCCCACCGCGGATACGCCTTCGCCAGCGCCTCCTGCACCAGGTCCTCGGCGCGGTGCGGATCGCCGGTCAACACCCGCGCGAACCGCAGCAGGCTCGGGCCGCGAGCCGCGATGTACTCCTCGAACGTCACGCTGGGATCCCCCTCTCCCCGGTCCAGACGCCGCCCGGGCACCAGTCTGTTGACACGACTTCACGACACCGCCGGGGCGGCACCGCGCTGCGGCTATCGTGTCGGGGTGGGCCACCCGATCATGTTCGACGACGCCGACCCGGTCCTCGGCCGGGTGCGGGCGCTCGCCCTCGCGTTCCCCGACGCCGCGGAGAAGATCTCCCACGGGCATCCGGCGTTCTACACGACCAAGGTGTTCGCGTACTACGGCGGATCCGTGAAGGTCGACGGCGTCTACCACCAGCACGAACAGTCGGTCATCGTGCTGGTCGACCCGGCTGAGCGGGAGGCGCTGCTGGAGGACGCCCGCAGCTACGTACCGGCGTATCTCGGCCCGTCGGGGTGGGTCGGCGTGGACCTCGACGGCGACACCGACTGGGCCGAGATCGGCGAGCTGCTCGACGCCAGCTACCGCCTCACCGCCGGCCGCCGCCGCGTCGCCGCCCTCGACGCCCGCGGGTGAGCGGCACCGGACCGGGTGCCCTGCACCGCTGTCCCGCGCGTTCGGCACCGGATGAGCGGCGCTAAGGTACCGGCCATGGATCGAGCCACGGACCGGCTGGAGCGGGTGACGGTGGGCGTCGCGCTGGCCTGGGTCGTGGCCGTGATCGCGTGCGGCGTCGCGGCGCCCGACCTGCGCGGCCCGGGCCCGGTCCCCGCGCCGGTCTGGATCGGGGCGCCGGTCACCGTGGCCGGTGCGGTGCTCGTCGCCGGATGCCTGCTCGCCTGGGCCGTGGCCGGGGTGCGCGGCCGGCGGCAGCCGTCGCCCTCGTCGCGCGGCAGCGCGTCCGGCGCGGTCCCGGTCGGGGACGCGCCGCGGCGGGGCGCGATGGCGCGCGGCGGTCCGGCGCTGGTGCTCCTGCTGCTCGGTATCGGTCTCGTGTACGGCGCAGGCAAGCTGCTGTTCCCGCTGGACGAGCCGGGGCGCACGGCACCGGCCGGCGTCGCACCGCTGGGCCGGCTGTGGCACGCCGCCCAGCTCACCGGCCTCGTGGCGTTCGCGGTCGCGATCCTGATGGCGGCGGTGTGGGCGGCGGCGACCACCCTGACCCGCGCCGGTGCGGCGGCCCGCCGCGACACCGGCTGACCGCCGCGACACCCGGACGGCCCGCCGCGACACCGGCTGGACCGCCGCGACATTGGCTGGCCGCCGCGGCACCCAGCGGCCCGCCGGGTCACAGCCAGCGGACCTGGCGGCTCTTCGCGATCCGTCCGGCGGCAGGTTCCCGGCGACCCGCACCGGTGCCCCGCTGCCGTCCCGGGGCAGGCGGAGCCAGCCGTCGGCGTACGTGCGGACCAGCAGCTGCGTGCCGTCGGGCGACACGACGGCCGCCGTCACGTCCTGCCTCGACTCGGGCATGACCTGCTGCAGGCGCACCGTCAGCCGCGCGAGGTCGACGGTGGCGAGGGCCAGGTTGCCGAACGGCTGCGCCATGCCGTCGGTGACCGCCGCCGCGCAGAGCAGGCGCGTGTCGTCGACGGGCATGTCGCAGCGGTAGCCGGACGCCGGGCCGCTGCCGGTGACCTGCATCGAGGTGGCCCGTCGCGGGTTGAGGTACAGCCGCGCCACGACCGTGCCGGGGTAGCCGGTGACCGTCACCAGGTCGTTGCTGACGGCGCTGATCGGCTGCTCCTGCCGCAGCGTCTCCGGCGCCGCCGGGTCGAGGGTGAACCACGGGTTGCGGTCGGCGGGCTGCCGGCTGCTCTCGCGCCTGGTCTCGACCCGGAACCGGCCGTCGCGCAACCGCGCGGCGTCGAGGCACAGCCCGGCCGGGCGCGGGTGCTCCTTGACGGCGCTGAACGTCCTGCCGGTCCAGCGGAACACCACCAGGTCGCAGTCCTTCACCCCGACCGTGGCGGTGCCGCCGTCCGCGACGGTCAGCGTGCGCAGGCCGCAGGTCGGGTCCGACCACGGTCACCCGGGGGTGGTCATGACGCGGGCGGGCGGCGGGCGACGAGGTGCCGGGCGCGCGGCCGGTGCCGCCACTCACCCTGCGGGCTGTGGCGCAGGAACTGCGCCCGCAACCGGTCCGTGAACGCCGCGCCCCGCGCGGTGACCAGCGGCCGCATCGGACCGGCACGGGTGTGCGCGTCGAAGAACGCGGCGGCGTCCGGGTGGGACATCGGGTGGGCCGCCAGCTCGTCGCGCTCCACGACGGTGCCCGCCGCCGTCAACGCCGGCACCAGGCGATCCTGCCACGTGTCGTCCCCGGCCGGTACGTGCCACCGCACGACCTCCGCGATCCGCGCGAACGGCCCGTCGTCCTCGGTGCGCCGCGGCCAGAACACCACCGACAGCACGCCCCCCGGCCGCAGCGCCGCCGCCCACGACCGGATCGCGGCGTCGGGCTCGGGCAGCTGCTGCAGGCCGAACACCGACACGACCGCCGCGCAGCGCCCCGGCCAGCGCCCGCCGAGCGTCGAGGCGTCACCCTGCTCGACGGAGGCGCCGGGGTGCCGGGCCGCCCTGCCCCGGGCCAGGCGGACCATCCCGGCGGACAGGTCGACGCCGGTGACGGCCCGGCCGGGCAGGACCGCGGCGAGCGCGTCCAGCTCGGGGAACGTGCCGCAGCACGGCACCAGCACCGGCCCGTCGGGCAGCGCGGCGCCGCCGACCGCGTCCACCGCCGCGGCGACCCACGGCGCGAAGCGCGGCACGTAGTACGCCTCGTATCCGTCGGCGGCCTCGTCCCAGCCGCGTGCCGTGCGTGCGAGCCGTTCATCAGTCACCCGTGCGAGGATCGCACGCCCGGCCCGCCGCCGCGGGGCCGGCCGGCGGTTCAGCGGTTCATCCTGCCCCCCGCCCGCATCCGGGCCGGTCCGGTCGCGCCGCGGGTAGGCTGGTCGGCGGGGGCCCGGCACGATGGGGGAGCAGCATGGGATTCTTCGACCAGCTTCGCAGCCGCACCGCTGAGATGAGCGGACAGCTCAAGACCAAGGCCGGTCAGTTCAAGAGCAAGGAGTTCGCCAACGCCAGCATGGCGATGTGCGCGCTCATCGCCGCCGCCGACGGCAGCATCGACCCGGTCGAGCGCCAGCGCACGGAGGGCGTGATCACCAGCAACGAGGTCCTGTCGGTCTTCCCGCCGGACGAGCTGCGGCAGAAGTTCGCCTTCTACGCCGACCGCCTGGTCCGCGACTTCGAGTTCGGCAAGGTCGAGGCGATCGGCACCATCGCGAAGCTCAAGTCGAAGCCCGACCACGCCCGCGCCGTGATCCAGATCGGCATCATCATCGGCGGCGCCGACGGCAACTTCGACGACAACGAGAAGAAGGCCGTCCGGGAGGCCTGCTTCGCCGTCGGCATCCCGCCCGCGGAGTTCGACCTGTAGCGCCGGCAAGATCAGTCCAGGGCGCACCCGTCGCCGACGGTGACCCGGCCCGGGCGCTGCACGGCGGCGAGGACGCCGAACGTCATGCCGTGCCGGGCGGCGAGCAGCTTCAGCAGGTCATCGCGGTCGCATGCGCCGTCCTGCGCCATGTCCACCATCACGCAGCGGGTGAGCGGGCGGATGACCCGCAGCACGACCTGCGGTCCGGCCCGCAGCAGCCGGCCATGCCAGCCGTCCTCCGGGAAGCCTGTGCCCGGCACGTCGAGCAGCAGGTTGGCCCGGAAGCGGCCGGGGTCCAGCGGCCCGCCGCCCGGTTCGCCGCCGCCGAGCCCGGTGAGGTGGCGCAGGGCGGCGGTCGTGACGATGCTGACCGGGCCTTCGTCGTGGTGCGGGACGTCCGCCTCCGGGGCGAGCGTCACGTCGCGGCCCAGCACCGCACTGACCGCGCGGTGCCCGGCGGGGTCGTCCGCGGCGAAACGGCGCCCGTCGGGCAGCTCCACGACCGGTGCGCCCGCGGCCGCCGTCGCGCGCATCGCGAACAGCCCCGGCATCCGGCGGAACCGGCGGGTGCTCTTGCCGCTGCCGAGCTTGCCGTCCGCGTCCCGCACCGCCCACAGCCGGTCGCCGTCCAGCCCGCGGGCACCGACGGCGGCGGCCGGCAGGACCTCGCCGAGCAGCGACTTCACCGGGTACCGGCGAATCTCGACGATCTTCACCGGCCAAGCCTAGAAGATCTTCTCGCATCGACGATGTACGCTGCAATCGTGGCGGCGACGGGGGAAGCGGCGCGCAAGCGACCGCGCTGGATGGCCAATCTGATCACGCTCGCCGTGGTGGCGGTGGTGGCGTTCGTCGTGCGCACGTACGTGGTGCAGACGTTCTACATCCCGTCGGGGTCGATGGAGCAGACACTGCTCGTCGACGACCAGGTCATCGTCAACAAGGCGGTGTACCGGTGGCGGGGCCCGGCGCGCGGCGAGATCGTCGTGTTCCGGCCGCCGGCCAGTTGGTCGGCCGGCGACGAGGACTTCATCAAGCGGGTCATCGGCGTCGGCGGCGACCGGGTGATCTGCTGCGACGACCGGAACCGGATCACCGTCAACGGTGTGGCGCTGGACGAGGACTACCTGTACCCGGGCGACGTGCCGTCGACGTCGCAGTTCGACGTGATGGTCCCCGACGGGCGGCTGTTCGTGATGGGTGACCACCGCAGCGCGTCCGCCGACTCCCGGGCGCACCTGCGCTCCGTGGACGGCACGGTGCCCGTCGACCGCGTCGTGGGCCGGGCGTTCGTCATGTCGTGGCCCGTGAACCGCTGGCGTTCCCTCGGTGTCCCGGCCACCTTCGCCGCGGTGCCGGACTCGCACTGAGACTCCACTGAGACTCCTGAACCGGTCCGGCGGTTGCCTGCCGCCCGGCCGAGTCGGGTGTTGATCAGTTCCGTGACAGCGGTCCGGGCGGCTCGTACGGTGGCGGGCTGAACCACACGGACCGACAGAGGAGTACGACATGCACCGTAGATGGGCCCGTATCGCCGCCGTGGCACTGGCCGCCGCCGCGGCCTCGGCACTGCTCGGCGCCGGCACCGCACAGGCGTCCGGCAAGGTGTCCCTGCAGGACTTCCACTTCGTGATCGCCAACTGAGGCAGGCAGGTCGACGGTCATGACCCGCCGCGGCGGCTCGGTACGTGAGCCGCCGCGCTGGTTTAGGCGGCACGGTGCCGCCGGCCGGTCACGGGTCCCGCCGGTGGAACGCGGCACCGGCGACCAGCACCGCGCCCACCGTCCACACCAGGCACGCCACCGCGCCGCGCGGCGGGTCGAGGGCGGCGGTGTCCGGCAGGGCGGCACCCCACCGGTCCCGCAGCAGCGGGAAGGCGACGAAGTACCCGGCCAGCAGCAGCACCACGGCCGCCTCGGCCCGGCGGACCAGGGTGCCGGCAGCGGCGGCGAGCAGCGCCGTGAGCGTCAGGTAGGCCGTCGCGGCCGGCACCCGCCCCGCCTCGCCGGCCGGCACGGCGCTCGTCGCGGCCACCGCGGCGGCGAACGGCAGGGCCACCACCGTCAGGGTCAGCGTCTTGGCACCGTACAGGGGCAGCCGGCGCGGCATCGCGAGCAGCGTCGTGCGGATCTGGTCGCCGCCCTGGTGCTCCGACGCCGCGGCCAGCGCACCGAACACGAGGAACCCGGCCTGCGCGTAGCCGACCGGGCCGAGCCCGGAGCGCTGCCCGGCCGCCGCGTAGGCGTACGCGAGCAGCGCCGTCCCGGCGAGCGTCAGCAGGGCGGTGAGCGCCAGCGACGGCAGCGTGAGCAGCTTGCGCAGTTCGGCGCGCGGCGCCGTCACGCGTCGCGCCGGTGGAACAGGGCGGCACCGATCGCCAGCAGCACCGCGATCCAGCCGGTCATCACCAGCCCCGCGGTCACCGGCGCGACCCGCACCGGGAAGTCGGCGGTGCGGATGAACATCTGCGCCCCGACGATGTCCGGCAGGTACACGGCGAGGTCGGTGACCTTCGTCAGCAGGTACGACACCGACACCACCGTGCTGTTGACGATCAGGAACGTGAGCGGCACGACGCCGTTGCGGGTGATCAGCGTGACCGCGTAGGCGAGCAGCGCGATCAGCACCCAGTACAGGACGGCGGCGGCGATGCGGGCGGGCGAGGGCACCGGCACGTCGCCGCCGTGCAGGACGTGGACGAGGCCGAGCGTGGCGGTGGCGACGAACCCGGCCTGGCAAGCCGCGACGAGGACCAGCGCGGCGGTCTTCGCGGCGAGCAGCCGCAGCCGGTCGGGCATCGCGGTCAGGGTCGCGGTCAGCTGGCGGGCGCGCGGGGCGTCCGGACCGGTCGACGTGTACTCGCTGCTGACGATGACGACCCCGAGCACCATCGGGCCGATGAGCCCGATCCCCAGGTCCTGCAGCCCGATGTCGGAAGGGTCGGCGATGGTGCCGTCGGCGATGGCCCGTCGGGTGTACCCCGCGTTGAGCAGCACGATCGCGGGCGCCAGCAGGGACCCGACGACCAGCCCGATCCACGCGGTCGGCAGCCCGAGCAGCTTGCGGACCTCGGCGCGGACCCCGTGCCGGAACGCGGTCACCACGCGCCGCCGGTCTCGGTGGCGGTGAGGGCGAAGAACGCGTCCTCCAGGGTCGCGTGCCCGCCGGTGACCTCGGCGAGCCCGCCCTGCGTGAGGATCCGGCCCCGGTGGATGACGACGACGTCGTCGGCGACCTCGGCCAGCTCGCCCATCAGGTGGCTGGACAGCAGCACGGTGCGGCCCTGCGCCGCCTGCGCCCGCAGGAACCCGCGCATCCACCGGATCCCGGCCGGATCGAGGCCGTTGACCGGCTCGTCGAGGACCAGCACCTCCGGCTCGCCGAGCAGCGCCGCGGCGAGCCCGAGCCGCCGGCTCATGCCCAGCGAGTAGCGCCCGGCCCGCTTGCCGGCGTCGCCGGTGAGGCCGACGACGTCGAGGACCTCCTCGACGCGGGCGGCGGGCAGGCCGTTGCTGGCCGCGACCCAACGCAGGTGGGCCCGGGCGGTGCGGGCCCGGTGCGCGCCGCTGCCGTCCAGCAGGGCGCCGACGACGGTGAGCGGGCGGCGCAGGTCGCGGTACCGGCGGCCGCAGACGAGGGCGGTGCCCTGCTGCGGGCGGTCCAGGCCGAGCAGGACCCGCAGCGTCGAGGTCTTGCCGGCGCCGTTCTGGCCGAGGAACCCGGTGACCCGGCCCGGCCTGGCCTGGAGGGTCACGTCGTGCAGGATCCGGGTCCTGCCCTTGCGTTTGCTGACGCGATCGATGGTGATCATAGGGGGAGTCAACCGGCGCGGGCGGCGCGGTGCATCGGCCCAGGCTCGCAACGCCGCCGCCGGCTCCGACCGTGGGCTCTCAGACCCTGGTCTGAGCACTACAGTCGGCGTGGTGAACGCCCACCCGCGCCCGTCGGGGCGCTCCAGCGTCCTGCCGGTGCTCGTCATCGCGGCCCTGGTGCTGCTGATGGCCATGTGCACCGTCGGCGGGGAGGGCCCGGCCTCGACGGTGGTGCCGTGGGCGATGGTCGCCGGGGCGGTCGCCGCCGCCGGGTGGGCGGTGCGGCGAGCCCGTGCCGACCGCCGGGCGTACGAGGCCCGGCTGACCGCGTGGGCGGCGTCGGAGGCGGTGCTCGCCGAGCGGCTGCGCATCGCCGGCGACCTGCACGACATCGTGTCCCACGGGCTCGGGCTGATCACGGTCCGCGCGGCGGCGACCCGGCACCTGCCGAAGCCGCCCGAGGTGGCGGCGGCGCTCACCGACATCGAGGACGCCAGCCGGCACGCGACCGCGGAGCTGCGCCGGATGCTCACCGTGCTGCGCGAGCCGCGGACCGCCGTGCAGCGCGCGCCGCTGGACGGCCTGGACGACCTGCCCCGCATCGTGGACGGCGCGACGGTCGCCGGCCTGCGGACCCGGCTCACCGTCGACCCGCTCGGCGAGGTGTCGCAGGGGGTGCAGGTCGCCGTGTGCAAGACGGTCCGCGAGGCGCTGAACAACGCCGCCCGGTACGCCGGCCCCACCGACGTGCGGGTCGACGTGCACCGCGACGGGCCGCACGTGGTGGTCGCGGTGTCCGACGCCGGGCCGGGGCGCGACGGCTGGCACGCCTCGCCGGGCGCCGGCCACGGCCTCGCCGCCCTGCGCGAGCGGGTCGGCAGCCTCGGCGGCACCCTGACCGCGGAGCGCGTCGACGCCGGTTTCCGCGTCACCGCCCGCATCCCGGACGTGCCGGCGTGACGGACCTGCCGGAAACCATCCGTGTCCTGCTGGTGGACGACCAGGCGCTGCTGCGGCACAGCCTCGCGATGATCATCGACAACGAGCCCGACCTCGCCGTCGTCGGTGAGGCCGGCGACGGGGCCGACGCCGTCGCGCGGGCCCGGGCGACCCGGCCCGACGTGATCCTCATGGACGTGCGGATGCCGCACCTGGACGGCCTGCAGGCCACCCGCCGCATCTGCGCCGACCCCGCGCTGTGCGCCGCGCGCGTGCTGGTGCTGAGCATGTTCGAGCTCGACGAGTACGTCTACGAGGCCCTGCACGCCGGCGCGTCCGGGTTCCTGCTCAAGGACGCCCGGCCCGAGGAGCTCATCGAGGCGATCCGCCGCACCTACCGCGGCGAGTCACTGTTCGCGCCGTCGATCCTCACCAGGCTGGTCGCGCACTACGTCGCCGCGCCGCGCCCGGACCGCCCGACGCCGGCGCTGCGGCGGCTCACCGGCCGGGAGGTCGACGTGCTGACCCTCATCGGCGGCGGCCTGTCCAACGACGAGATCGCCACCGCCCTGATGATCTCGGTGAAGACCGTGAAGACCCACATCACGCACCTCATGGCGAAGCTCGCGGCCCGCGACCGGGCACAGCTGGTCATCGCCGCCTTCGACGCGGGTCTGGTACGGCCACGCCCCTGAACGAACCCGCGGAAACCGCCTCGCGCACGCTGGTCTGTAGCGGTACAGTCGGCGCATGACCTTGGCCGCTCCGCCGCGCCAGCGGCCACTCAGTCGTGCCCTGCTCCCGCTCGGCCTGATGTTCCTCGCCGTCGGCATCTCCGTCGCCGTGGTGTTCCCGTTCCTGGCGCTGTTCCTCAGCACCGAGGTGCACGCCGGGCCGGCGCGGGTCACCGTCTTCCTCATCGTCTCCCCGCTCAGCGGTGTGCTCCTGTCCTCGCTCGTCGCGCGCGCGTCGGACCGCTGGCCGATCCGTCGGCGGATCCTCATCGCGGCCGCCGCGGCCGGCCTCGTCGGCAGCCTGGTCACCATGTTCGTGCGCGACTACTGGGTGCTGCTCGCCCTGGCCGTCTCCGCGACCGCGTTCGCCGGCGCGCTGTTCCCGCAGTCGTTCGCGTACGCCCGCCAGATCCTCGAACGCGACAACCCCGGCCGCGCGGCGATGGGCATCAGCGCGATGCGCACCGTGTTCTCCCTCGCCTGGGTCGGCGGCCCGGCCCTCGCCGCGGTCCTGCTGGACGTCGGTGGTTTCCGTCTCGTGTACGGGCTGGCGGCCGCCATGTACGCGCTGGCCATCCTCGTCGCCGTGATCTGGCTCGACGAGGTCGGCACCCCCGAGCCCGGGGCGGCCGAACCCGAGGCCGGCCCGGCCACCGCCGTCGCCGCGCCGGCCCGCTGGGTGCTGCCGGTCACCATCGTCGCGTTCGTGCTGGTGCAGGTGCCGATGACGCTGGTCGTGCAGGCCCTGCCCCTGTTCATCCGCGAGGACCTGCACGGCGACCCGTCACGGGCCGGGCTCATCTTGGGCCTGTGCGCCGCCCTGGAGATCCCGCTCATGCTCGCCCTCGGCGCCCTGACCACCCGCTTCAGCCTGCGCCTGCTCATCGTCCTGGGCAGCGCGTGCGGGATCGTCTACTATGGCATCGGCCTGGTCGCGCCGAACCTGTGGGTCCTCGCCGCCGCCCAGGTCGTCAACGCGCTGTTCATCTCCGCGATCTCCGGCGTCGGCATCTCCTACGTGCAGGACCTGCTGCCCCACGAGCCCGGCCGGGCCACCACCCTGTACACCAACACGTTCCCGATCGGCGCCATCGTCGCCGGCCCGCTGCTCGGCCTGGCCGCCCACTTCGGCTACCGCTCCGCGTTCGGCATGGCCACCGCCCTGTGCGCGGCCGGGTTCGTGCTGCTGCTGGTCACCGCCGTCCGCCGCCGTACCGTCGCCGCCGCCACCACCGCCGCCGAGCACGCGGTGCGCTGACCGTCCGGCCGGACGGCCGTGTCCCCATCGGCACCACGGCTCCGGACGGCTCACCGGCGAGGTCGTCGCCGGTTGACGGGGGACTACCGACCGTGAGCGTCACCAGTTCAACCGACACGGTAATGCGGGACGAGCATGGGCGCGCTACCGTTCCGAGCCATGAGTTCCGTTGCACTGGCGGAGGAGCTGCTCCTGCTCGCCTACGATGACGAGTCCGGCAAGGCCACCGGCTCCCACATCGGCCTTGACCTGGCCATGGCCGCCGGGATGCTGGTCGATCTGGCGCTCGCCGGCCGGTTGGCGTACGCCGGCGGGATGATCGTGGTCGTCAACCCGGCGCCGACGGGGGAGCCGATCGCGGACGAGGTCCTCGCCCGGGTCGTCGCTGACACCCCGCACACGCCGGCGTCGTGGCTGCAGCGGCTGCGCCACGGGCTGCGCGACCGGGTGCTCGCCGACCTGTGCGGCCGGGGCATCCTGCGCGACGTCGACGAGACCCAGCTCGGCTTCATCCACCTGCACCGGTACCCGACCGCCGACCCGACCGTCGAGGACGAGCTGCGCGCCCGGCTGGGCCGCGCCCTCACCGGCGACGACGTGCCCGACGAGCGCACCGCCGCCCTCGCCGCCCTGGTGGCCGCGGCCCGGATGGAGCCGGCGCTCTACCTCAGCGGTGACGAGATCGCCGCCGCGCACCAGCGGCTGCAGGAGATCAGCGACCACGCCGGCTTCACCGGGACGGTCAGCATGGAGGAGTCCTCGATCCGGCCGTCGGTGGCGCTGGTGGTGAGCGTGCTGGTCAAGGCGATCCAGACCGCGCTCGGCACCGCCCGGCCCGTCGCGACGCCCACACCCGACGCCGTCAACTGACGCCCGGGCCCGCGGCGGGTGCGAAGCCCGCGCCCGCCGCGCGCCCGCCACCAGCGCCGTCGAGGTGCCGCCGGGAGCACCGTCAGTAGCGTTGCCCGATGCGCCACGTGAGCGACCAGCGGCGCCGCGCCCGGCTCGCGGTCCGGCACGCCTTCGCGCCGGCGCACCGGGCGCGGACCCCGGAGGCGGTCACCCGGGCGATGACCGTGCCGCCCGCCACCGAGCCCGTCACCGTCCACGCTGTCGTGCTGGGCCCGGTCGCCGCCATCGAACGGGCCCGCCTGGCGCGAGACGTCGTGCGGTCCGGCCTCGCGCCCGGTTCCGCGTCCCCAGCGTGTGATTGACCGGCGCGACTGAGGCCCGTACGTTGCCATCAGTGGAACTGCGTTTCTATCAGTGAAACGGGTGGGCCGGTGATGGTGTCCGTCATCTTCGCGGCGCTGGCGGTCGCGGTGCTCGGCGTCGGCGCGGTCGCGGTGCGGCTGCGGGCGTGGCTGGTCGTGGTGGTCGCGACGGCGCTGGTGTACGACAACACGGTCGTCGCGCTCGGGCGGGTGCTCGGCGAGGGGGATCCGCTGCGCTGGCTCAACGCCGGGCGGTTCGTCGGGCACGCGCTGTTCACGCCGCTGCTCGTGCTCGTCGCGGCGCGGCTGGCCCGGGCCGGCAGGGCGGCGCTGACGGGTGCCACCCTGCTGGCCGCGGCGCTGGTCGCGCTCGGGGTGTACGTGGACGTGATCCGGCTGCGCCTGGTGCCGGAGCGGTACGCGGACACCCTGCGCTACGTCAACGACGCCGCGGCCGGCCCGCCGGTGCCGGCGGTGGTGGCGATCCTCGTACTCATCGGCGCCGGTGCCGTGCTGTGGCGGCGCGACGGGTGGCCGTGGCTGTTCGCCGGCGCGGTCGCCATGTTCGCCGCGGCCGCCGGCGGGTTCGCCGTGCCGTGGCTGGGCAACCTCGGCGAGCTGGTGCTGCTCGGCGGCGTCGTGGCTACCGTCCGCCGCACCGCATCGATGAGCAAAAATGGCGCATTTGCCAAACAGAAAAGTGTTACAGGTTGAGCGGTGTCGAGGTCGCGCGGAACATACATTGTCAGTAGGCGATGACATGGTGTCTGAGAGTGGCGTCTAGCTGGTATTTCATGACCTGATTCGGTCCATCGGCGGCCAAGTCTTGAATGTGGAGAACTGATCTGGCAGCCTTTGCGGCGACATCATGTGAGCGCTAACACCGCCGTAGCGCCCGGATGTCGCTGTGCTTTCAGGAGGTTCTCGTGTCTTCCGTATCTTTGAACCGGCGTCAGTTGCTGCAGGCAACCGGTGCCGGAGTGGTGGCCGGCGCCGCCGCGACCGCCGGCGTCGTGGACGTCCACAGCGCCGCGGCGTCGGTGCCGCCGGCCCGGGCCGACATCGGCGTGTCGGCGTACGCGTTCGACCTGGGGCAGGTGCGGCTGACGTCCAGCCGTTGGCTGGACAACCAGAACCGGACGCTGTCGTACCTTCGGTTCGTCGACGTCGACCGGCTGCTGTACAACTTCCGGGCCAACCACCGGCTGTCGACCAACGGCGCCGCGGCGAACGGTGGCTGGGACGCCCCCAACTTCCCGTTCCGCACCCACGTGCAGGGCCACTTCCTGTCCGCCTGGGCCCAGGCCTACGCCGTGCTCGGTGACACGGTGTGCCGGGACAAGGCCAACTCCATGGTCGCGGAGCTGGCGAAGTGCCAGGCCAACAACGGCGCCGCCGGGTTCAACACCGGCTACCTGTCGGGTTTCCCCGAGTCCGACTTCAACGGGCTGGAGGCCGGCCGCGCGGTCAGCGTGTCGTACTACTGCATCCACAAGACCCTCGCGGGCCTGCTGGACGTGTGGCGCTACGTGGGCAACACCCAGGCCCGCGACGTGCTGCTGCGGCTCGCCGGCTGGGTCGACTGGCGCACCGCCCGGCTCAGCTACGCGCAGATGCAGACGGTGCTCGGCACCGAGTTCGGCGGGATGAACGCGGTCCTGACCGACCTGTACCAGCAGACCGGCGACGCCCGTTGGCTGACCACCGCCCAGCGCTTCGACCACGCCGCCGTGTTCAACCCGCTCGCGTCCAACACCGACCAGCTCAACGGGCTGCACGCCAACACGCAGGTGCCGAAGTGGATCGGCGCGGCACGCGAGTACAAGGCGACCGGCACCACCCGCTACCGCGACATCGCCGTGAACGCGTGGAACTTCACCGTCAACGCCCACACGTACGTCATCGGCGGCAACAGCCAGGCTGAACACTTCCGGGCGCCGAACGCGATCGCGGGCTACCTCGCCAACGACACGTGCGAGCACTGCAACTCCTACAACATGCTCAAGCTGACCCGCGAGCTGTGGCTGCTCAACCCGAACAACGCCGGGTACTTCGACTTCTACGAACGGGCCCTGCTCAACCACATCATCGGCGCGCAGAACCCGGCCGATCCGCACGGGCACGTCACCTACTTCACGCCGCTGCGCCCCGGTGGCCGGCGCGGTGTCGGCCCCGCGTGGGGCGGCGGCACCTGGAGCACCGACTACAACAGCTTCTGGTGCTGCCAGGGCACGGGTATCGAGGTCAACACCGCGTTGATGGACTCGATCTACTTCTACAACGGCACCACGCTGACGGTAAACCTGTTCATGCCCTCGGTGCTGAACTGGAGCCAGCGCGGGATCACGGTCACGCAGAGCACCGCGTACCCGGTCAGCGACACCACCACCCTGCAGCTCACCGGTGACGTCTCCGGGTCGTGGTCGATCCGCGTGCGCATCCCGTCCTGGGCCAACGGCGCCACCCTCAGCGTCAACGGCGTGGCCCAGAGCGTCACCGCCACCGCCGGCAGCTACGCCACGATCACCCGGACGTGGGCCTCCGGCGACACAATCACCGTCCGCCTGCCCATGCAGGTGGCGTTCAAGGCGGCCAACGACAACCCGAACGTCGTGGCCGTCACCTACGGTCCGGTGGTCCTGTCCGGCAACTACGGCAACACCGCGCTGTCGTCGCTGCCGACGCTGACCACGTCGTCGGTGACCCGCACCTCCAGCAGCGCGCTGGCCTTCACCGCCACCGCGAACGGCTCGTCGGTCAACCTCGGCCCGTTCTACGACGCGCAGGGCTTCAACTACACCGTCTACTGGACCGGCAACGGCCAGACGCCGGGCGGCGGCAGCTACCGCCTCGTCAACGCCGGCAGCGGCCTCGTGCTCGGCGTGCAGAACATGTCCACCGCCGACGGCGGCCGCGCACTGCAGTGGACCGACAACGGCACCGCCGACCACAACTGGGAAATGATCACCGACGGGAGCGCGGTCCGGTTCCGCAACGTCAACAGCGGCAAGGTGCTCGGCGTGGAGAACATGTCCACCACCGACAACGCGGCGGTCCTGCAGTGGGCCGACAACGGCACCGCGGACCACCGGTGGACCCTGCTCGACCAGGGCGACGGGACGTACAAGATCCGCAACGTCAACAGCGGCAAGCTGCTCGCCATCCAGAACAACTCCACCGCCAACGGCGCCCTCGCCGTCCAGGACTCCGACAACGGCACCGCCGACAACCGCTGGCGGCTCGTCCGCAACGCCTGAGCACCGCAACCCCGCCATGGTGGCCGCCGCCACCGGAAAGGACGTGATCGAACGTGGAGCGAAGACTCGGCCGGCTCCTGGTCGCCGCGGCGACCTCGGTCGGCCTCACCGCCAGTGTCGGACTCGGCGTGCTGGTGAACGCGCCGGGTGCCAGTGCCGCGGCCTCCGGGCCGTGTGACCTCTACGCGTCGGGCGGCACGCCGTGCGTGGCCGCGCACAGCACGACCCGGGCGCTGTACGGCGCCTACAACGGCGCCCTGTACCAGGTCAGGCGCGCCTCGGACAACACCACCCGGGACGTCGGCGTGCTCAGCGCCGGTGGGGTGGCCAACGCCGCCACGCAGGACGCGTTCTGCGCCGGCACGACCTGCCTCATCACGATCATCTACGACCAGTCCGGCCGCAACAACCACCTCACCCAGGCACCCCCCGGTTACTGGCCCGGACCCGCCGCCGGTGGCTGGGACAACCTCGCCGACGCGAAGGCGGCGCCGGTCACGGTCGGCGGCCAGAAGGCGTACGGCGTCTACATCGCGCCCGGCACCGGGTACCGCAACAACCGCACCAACGGCGTCGCGACCGGCGACCAGCCCGAGGGCATCTACGCCGTGGTCGACGGCACGCACTACAACCAGTGGTGCTGCTTCGACTACGGCAACGCGCAGACCGACGGCCAGGCCGACGCTCCGGCGATCATGGAGACCGTCTACTTCGGCGCCAACAAGCAGTGGGGCTACGGCGCCGGGGCCGGCCCCTGGATCATGGCCGACCTGGAGTGGGGGCTGTTCTCCGGAGTGAACGCCGGGTACAACAACATCGCCCCCATCAACCAGCGCTTCGTGACGGCCATGGTCAAGGGCGAGCCGAACCACTGGGCCATCCGGGGTGGCAGCGCCCAGTCGGGTGGCCTGACGACGTACTTCGATGGCCGGCGCCCGAACGGGTACAACCCGATGAAGAAGGAAGGCGCCATCCTGCTCGGCATCGGCGGCGACAACAGCGTCTCCGGCCGCGGCACCTTCTTCGAGGGCGTGCTGACCGCCGGCTACCCGTCAGAGGCCACCGAGAACGCCGTGCAGGCCAACATCACCGCCGCCGGTTACGCTCCGGCCGGCGGCGGCAACCCGCAGCAGAACGTCCAGCTCGTGGGTGGCCAGTCCGGTCGCTGCGTCGACGTCCCCAACGGCAGCACCACCAACGGCACCCAGGTGCAGCTGTGGGACTGCATCAGCAACAGCACCGCCCAGCGCTGGACGTACACCGCCGCCAGGCAGCTGCAGGTCTACGGCAACAAGTGCCTGGACGCCAGCGGCGGGGGCACCAGCAACGGCACCCAGGCGATCATCTGGGACTGCCACGGCGGCACCAACCAGCAATGGAACCTCAACGCCAACGGCACCATCACCGGCGTGCAGTCGGGGCTCTGCCTCGACGCCAACGGCGCCGCCACGGCGAACGGCACGAAGCTCATCCTCTGGTCCTGCAACGGCGGCACCAACCAGCGCTGGACCCCGCGCACCTGATCGCCCGGCAGCACCCGATCGGCCGCGTCGCCGTCGCACCCACCGCGACGGCGACGCGGCGACCTGCCGGATCCGGTGCGGTCAGCGGGGTCGGGTCTGCCAGGCCGGCCGCCGCGGCTCGTCGTTGTGCACGACGACGTCGGCCAGCCGGGCCGGCCGTACCGTTGCGAAGTACAGCTCCTGGGAGGGGATGTACCGCTCGCGCCAGCGCCGCTCGACGTCGGCCCGTGACGAGAGCCGGCCCTCCCGGACGACGGCGCGCTCCACGATCGTGCCGAGCGCCGTCGACACGAAGATGCGCAGGTCCCACCGGTCGATCAGCTCCGGGCGCAGGAGGAAGACACCGTCGAAGAGCAGCACGGCGTCGGCCGGGGCGGTCGTGACCGGCGGCGACAGCACCGTGTCCGCGGCGTGGTCGTAGACCGCGGGTTGGAAGCGTCGATCTCCGCCCGGGCCGAGCGGGTCGAGCAGCACCCGGTTCAGCGCGTCGTGGTCGTGGGCGTCGAAGTAGCAGCCCTCGGCCGAGAACTCGCCGCGCGGATAGCGCCGCGCGCGAGGGAAGACGAAGTCGTCGATCGTCGCGCGGATCACGTGGCGGCCCCGGGCACGCAGGATCGCGGCCAGCTCGTCGGCGAGGGTGGTCTTGCCCGTGGCGGGCGCCCCGTCCACGGCGACCCGCGTCGGGTGCGCGACCGTGACCGACGTGATCGCCGCGGCCAGGCGGTCGAGCAACTCGTCGCGGCTGCCCTGCTCCATGTCGCGTCCCTTCCCGGTGCCGCGCAGGCCGCCGTCCGGGCCGTTCGCACCTGCCGACCCCAAGTGTGCGCGATCGCCGCATGCGGGCCCGACGCGCCGATCCGGTCAGGACTGGCAAAACAGCCGATACCGCTACCGATGCCCGAGCCGCGCCGACCGGGGCACACTGCAACGCCAGGCCCCGCTCTCGGAGGTTTCCATGCATCCAGGCACAGGCACGTCGCAACGTCGCAAGGGCCGCCTCGCGGTCGCCGTCGCCACGGCGATCTCGCTGGTGGTGGTGCCGCTCGCGACGATGATCGCGGGCGCCGGGCCGGCGGCCGCCGCCGTCGTCCGCCCGGTGATCTTCGTCCACGGCGCCGCCGGCTCGGCCGCCCAGTTCGAGACCCAGGCCAAACGCTTCGCGAGCAACGGCTACCCGGTCACCAGCATCGACGCGATCGACTACGACTACACGTTCACCGCCGAGTCGAGCACGGCCGTGCTCAACCGCCTGGAGCAGCGCATCAACGCGCTGCTCCAGCAGACCGGCGCGGACAAGGTCGAGCTGGTCGCCCACTCCCTGGGCACCTTCCTCAGCCAGAGCTACCTCGGCAGCCCCTCGCGGGCGGCCAAGGTGGCGCACTACGTGAACCTGGACGGCTCGACCGCACTGTGGCAGCCCGGCGGGGTGCCCACGCTGGCCATCTGGGGCGAAGGCTCGATCCTGCGCCGGATCGGGGGCGCCACCAACGTGTACCAGCGCGACCAGTCACACACCCAGACCGTCACGTCGACGCAGAGCTTCACCCAGATGTACCGGTTCTTCACCGGCACCAACCCGGCCACCACGGCGGTCACCGCGCAGACCGGCACGGTGCAGCTGTCCGGCAAGGTGGTGCTCTTCCCGAGCAACGCGGGCGCGTCCGGCATGCGGGTCAGCGTGTACGAGGTGGCGGCCGCCACCGGCCGGCGGACCACCGGCCAGGCCGTGGCGACCTTCCAGCCCGCCGCTGACGGCTCGTTCCCGGCGTTCCCGGCGGACCCGGCGGCCCGGTACGAGTTCGCCGTCGAACAGGGCGGGGGACAGGTGCAGCACCAGTACTTCCAGCCGTTCCAGCGCACCGACCGGCTGCTCCGCCTGCTCACCAACCGCCCCGGCGAGGGCATCGGCGCGCGGGTGCCGGTCAGCCCGGCGCACAGCGCGCTGGCCATCACCCGCTACAAGGAATGGTGGGGTGACCAGGGCTCGACCGGCAATGACGTGCTGGCCGTCAACGGCACGAACATCCTGAACCCGGTCACCGCGCCGCGGGACAAGCGGGCCATCGGCATCTTCGCGCACGACCAGAACACCGACCAGCGGACCGACCTCACCACCCGGCTCGCCGACTTCGACGAGACCTTCATCACCGGGGCCGACATCTACATCCCGGCCAGCCCGACCGCGTCGGGCACGATCAGCCTCGACATCACCTCACGGGCCGGCGGCGGCGTCCAGCGGTTCACGGTGCCGAACTGGCCGTCCGACACCGACCGCATCTCCATCAACGTCCTGGACCTCTGACGGCACCGACGCCGGCGTCACGAAGGTGCCCTTCCTGGACGACACCCGCCAGGAGGGGCACCTGCGCGGCGTCACGGGCGGGCGTTGCGGGACTTCAGCCAGTCCAGCATCTGCGGCAGGATCTCCATGGCGCCGAAGTGCGCGGCGCCCGGCTGGACCTGCACCTCACAGTGCGCCAGCTGGCGCGCCAGCCACCGGGTGTGGCTGACCGGGGAGAAGTTGTCGTCCTCGCCGTGCCACAGCCGCACCGGTGCGGTGACGTCACGCAGGTCGAAGCCCCAGTTGCCGCGCAGCGCGAGCGCGTCGTCGATCCAGCCGTCGGCGCCGAGCCGCAGCGCCTCCGCGTACGTCTCGGCGAGCAGGCGCCGGATGGACGAGTCGTCGACGATGCGCCGGTCCGGGCCGCGCAGCTCGTCGCGCAGCACCTCGATGAGGCTCTCCGGGTCGCGGCGGATGCGCTCGGCCCGCAACCGGATCCGCTCGGCGAGCGTGGTCGGGCTGGCGTCGGCGATCGTGTACGCCTCCACGTTGGACTCGGCCATCCCGCCGAACCAGTCGAGGTCGGGCGCGTCCGCCGGGGCGACGCTGACCAGCACCGCGGCGGCGATGACCTCGTCGGGGCGCTGCGCGGCGACGGCGAGGGCGTGCGGCCCGCCGCCGGAGCGGCCGACGACGCCGTACCGGTCCAGACCCAGGTGCTTGACCAGGATGCCGACGTCGTCGGCGGCGTCGGCGACCCGCCGGTCGGGCAGCCGGGTCGAGCCGTTGTAGCCGGGGCGGTCGTAGGAGATCAGGCGGATGCCGAGCCGGTGCAGCACGATGCTGCGCGGCCGCGGGCCGCTGCTGCTGCCTGGGGTGCCGTGCAGGAGGAACACCGGCAGACCGTCGTCGGGACCGGCGACCTGATAGGTCAGCACCCGGTTGCCCGTGCGGACCTCCAGTCTCGACCGTTGTTCGGGCACCGCAGTCCTCCTGTGTGCTCGCCGCGTGTCCGAAAAAGATACACAACGTGGATCCGCGATCGTCACCGGTTGGTGGCAGTCGGTGACGGTATCAGTACGGGTGCGGATCCAGGACCCGGTAGAGGTACCGGCGCTCCTCGAACGCGGCCACGGCCGGATGCGCGACGCCCAGCCGGGCCCGCAGCCGGGTCAGGACCTGGACCCCGTCGACGTCGGTCGGCTCGTCCCCGAACGGCCGGTGGCGCAGCAGCAGCGCGACGTTCGCCGCGCACCGCAGCGTGTCCGGGTGGTCCGGGCCGATGCGCTGCCGGAGCCGCTCCAGCAGCAGCCGCAGGTCGCCGAGCGGGGTCGGGCCCGGCTCCAGCTCGGCCGCGCAGACCGCGACGTTCATCCTGCTCACCAGCACGAACGGGTGCTCCGCCGGCAGGACCTCGGCGAAGCCGTCGGCGGCGTCGGCGGCGCAGCGCAGCGCGTCGGCGAGGACCCCGGCGCCGCGGTCGACGGCCGCCAGGTTGCTCAGGCACGCGATCGTGTGCGGGTGCCGGTCGCCGAGCCGGTGCCGGTACGCCTCGTGCACGCCGGTCATCTCGCGCCGGGCCGCCTCGAGGTCGCCCAGGGCGTAGATGTTGACCGCCCGGCTCAGCCGGCAGGCGAGGGTGTCGGGGTGCTCCGCGCCGAACCCGTCCAGCAGCCGCTCGTAGGCCGACTCGAGCAGGTCCTCGGCCTCCCGCGGGCGGCCCGCGCTGCGCAGCGACACGCCGAGGTTCGCGCGGGTGTTGAGGGTGATGCGGGCGTCGTCGCCGTGCGCCCGGATCGCGGTCTGCAGCACCTCGCGCAGCAGCTCCGCGGAGCGGTCGTAGTCGCCGGCGTCGCGCAGGTCGCGGGCCAGCGTCGCGGCCGAGTGCAGGGTCGCGGCGTGGTCGGGGCCGAGCACGACCCGCCGGCGCTGGTGCACGTCCTCGTCGTGGCGGCGGGCCGCGCGGAAGTCGCCGAGCAGCCGGTGCGAGGCGGCGAGGTCGCCCTGCGCGGCCAGGGTGCGCGGGTAGTCGTCGCCGTAGTCGCTGGACCACGTGGCGCAGGTGCGCTGGTCCAGCCGCAGCGCCTCGGCGTACCGGCCGAGCGCCCGCAGGTCGGCGGCCAGGCCGCCCGCCGTCATCAGCGTGTACGGGCTGGTCTCGCCCAGCAGGGTGCGCTGCTCGGCGAGGACCGCCTCGTCGATGGCCAGCGCGTCGCGGAACCTGCCCTGCTCGCGGAGCAGGTTGGCGAGGCCGGCGCGCAGGCTCAGCAGCTGCCGGCGCAGCACGTCGCGCGCCCCCGGGTCGCCGGCCAGCGGCGGCAGCGGCTCCTGCCAGCGTGCCGCGATCCAGGCCGCGGCCTGCTCGCCCTGCGCGTAGGCGTCGCGCAGCCACAAGGAGCGGACCCAGTCGACGAGCAGCTCGCGGACCGCCTCGTCGGTGCAGTCCACGGCGCCGCAGATCTCCAGGTGCGGCCACAGCATCCGGAACCCGGCGGCGTGCCGCGGGTCGTCGACGTCGCCGCTGGGCCGGACCGCGGCCAGGATCAGGTGCACGTCGTGCCGGGCGGCGGCGAGCTCCTGCGCCGACATCCGCTCCCGCACCACGTGTTGCAGCAGCCGGTGGACGTGGACGCCGGCGCGCACGTCGAGCTTCAGCAGCGCCAGCCGGTTGATCTGCTGCACCAGCCGGGCCCGGTCCATGCGGTCGGCGGCGCGCGGGTCGTACGGGCGCAGCGCCTCACCCATCGCGTCGCTGTAGATCAGGTCCGGCGCGATCTGCGGTGCGAGCACCGAGCACAGCTGCAGCAGCCGGTACGCGCCGGGCGAGCGCTGCCGCAGCACGGTGAGCGACAGGTCCCAGGTCTTGCCGATCTGCCACGAGCTGGGGTCGTCGTCCGGCAGCACCCGCGCGTCCTGCTGGAAGACCTGCCGCAGGTACCGCTCGACCGGCATGCCCGTGTCGGCCAGCCACGCCCCGGCGGCGGCGACCGCGACCGGCAGGTCGCCCAGCGCGTCGGCGACCCGGTGCGCGTCGTCGGTGGAGATCGTGCCGAGCCGGCGGCGCAGCAGCGTGATGCTCTCCCGGCGGGCGAACACCTCGACCGGCATGGTGTCGACCGTGTCGCGCCACTGCAGGTTGCGCGAGGTCAGCAGCACGTGCCCGGCGCCCTGCGGCAGGAACTCGCGCAGCGCGCCGATCTCCTCGGCGTTGTCGAACACGATGAGCCAGCGCAGCGGCGGGAAATCGGAGCGGGCCAGCGCCGCCAGCACCGCCTGCGGGGTCTGCACCGCCCGGCCGTGCAACCGGCCGCCGAGGTCCATCAGCTGCGTGTCGATGAACTGCGGCGGGTCGGCGTTGATCCACCACACGATGTCGTACGCGGTGCGGTACCGGTACGCGTACTCCATCGCCAGCTGCGTCTTGCCCACGCCGCCCATGCCCTGCAGCACGACCGGGTACGACCCGGGCAGCAGCGCGGTGCCGTCGAGCTCCAGCAGGCGCTGCCGCAGCTCCCGCAGCTGCTCCTCCCGGCCGGTGAAGCGCAGGTTGCGGGCCGGCCCGTGGAAGATCGCCGGCGGGGTGCCCGGGTAGCGGCCCACCTGGACCGCGACCCGGGCGACGACCTCCTCGTCGCGGCGGCCGACCAGCCGCAGGACCGCCTCGACGGCGTCGTGGTGCTGCTGGCCGTGCAGGTGCGCCGACAGGTTCGACGGGTAGCGGGGCAGCGGCGCCAGGTCCGTCAGGTACACCGCCAGCGGCGGCCGGACGCTGCCGTCGTCGCGGGGCAGCACGCTGCTGTCGGCGCCGCTGTAGGACCGCGACAGCAGCACCATCGTGCGGGCCCGGACGGTGCCCTGCTCGCCGGGGCGCCGCCACGGGTCGTTGACCCGCACGTCGACGCGCTGCAGCACCCGCTCCGCCCACTCCGCCCAGACCTGGTCGGCGGGCGCGTACCGCAGCGTGATCTCGTCGTCCTGGGTCACCACCTGCCGGCGGAAGCGGTCCAGCACCCGCACCCGGTCGGCCTCCGGCTGCTCCGCCAGGGCGGTCACCCGCTGGTCGGTCAGGTAGCCGGTGAGCCGCTCGTAGGCGGCGAGCAGCGTGTTGCGGGCGCCCGGCGGGTCGCCGAACGTGGCGAGGGTCTCCTCGAACGCGTAGAAGGCGCTGTAGGGCACCTCGACGTCCGACCAGTACCTCGCCCGCTCCGGCTCGGCGAGATGCTCCGGGAACTGCGCGAAGCGGTGCATCGCCATCGCCCGGCCCGCGTCGAGCTTCGGCTGTTCCGCCAGGTGGTCGACGCGCACCGGCACCGGCAGCACCCGGATGTTGCGCGACCGGTAGGTCCGCGCCACCCGCCGGGCGATCATCGCCGCGCCCTCGATGCCGTGGTCGCTGAGGGTGAAGCAGTCCACCAGCGTGTCCGGCAGGTGCAGGGTGCAGATGTCGGCGAAGTCGCTGAGCCCGGCGCGCGCGTTGATCAGCGTGTAGTCGTAGTCGCGCTTCATGCTGGCCCGCAGCGCCTCGAAGAACAGCGCCCCCTCGCGGGCCTCGAAGAACGCGTCCCAGTCCAGGCCGCCCACGCTGACGCGGTAGTCCTGGTTCTGCCGGCCCGCGGACAGGAAGTGCAGCTCGCCGCCGGAGCGCAAGCCGGTGTCCAGCGGGAACGCCAGCCGCCTGGCCCGTGCCTGCTCCTCGTGCCAGTCCGGCGGCCGGCGCGGGTCCTGGCGGGCGCTGATGTCCTCGTACTCGCGGATCAGGTCGATGACGCCGCCCTGGTTGTCGAACACGTCGGCGTCCATGAACGGGTGGAAGAACCGGTGCAGGCCCGGCGACTCGAGGTCCCAGTCGGCGGCGAGCACCTTGTGGCCGGCGGCGGCGAGGATCCACGCGACGTTGGCCAGGGCCATCGTCCGGTCCCCGCCGCCGGTGAACGAGTAGAACGTGACGACGTGCCCGCGCCGGTCGTCACCCATCGCCACGCTTCCACGGTCGCTGCGCGCCGGCCGGCGCGGTGCGCTCCGGCTCCATGATGAACACCGGCGCCTGCCGCAGGTGGCGCCGGCGCGCCTCGGTCACGAGCACGGGCACCGCCTCCAGGAAGTGCCGCAGGTCGCGGGCCTCGACGACGCGCGGCGCGACGGTCTCGCCGGCCAGCCCGGCGATGCGCCCGGCGAGCTCGGCGCCGACCTGGAACTGCGGGTCGCGCCGGTCGACCACGACGACCGGGACCACCCACGACGGCAGCGCCGACAGGGCCGCCCGGATCCGCGCCGCGCCGCCGTCGTCGGCGGCCACCCACGGGTCGACGAGCAGCACCGCCGCGCTGTCCCCACCGGCCGCGGCCGGCGCGGCGACGGCGGTGGCCGCCGCGGGCTGCGTCACGGCGAGGGATGCGGTGCGGGCCGGCAGCCCCAGCCGCTCGGCGGTGATCGCGACGTAGTCGGCCAGCGGCCTGGCCTGCGGCTCCGCGAACGGCCGCCACTGCCCGGCGTCGGCGCCGTACACGTGCCCGGCGCGCCCGTGCGGCGCGTCGTCGGCGGTGCGGGCCAGCACCGCGACGACCAGCTGGGCGGGCGCCCCGGCCGGGTCCTCGACGTCCCGCGGCGCCGGCGCCCAGGACGGCCCGATCGGATGGTGCTCGGCGACCTCGACGATCCGCGCGGCGATCCGCCGGACGATCTCCCGGTACTGCCCCTCGTAGGAGCGCAGCATGCACAGCGCGCGCAGGCCGTTGTCCGCGTACCCCGGCACGCCCTCGCCGATGACGAGCGCCTCACGGATCTCGGTGCGCCGCTCCCAGGTCAGCAGCGGCGACCACAGCACCGGCAGCAGGTGCCGCTGCCGGTCGGCGCCGTCGCGCAGGTGCCGCAGCCGCCGCTGGAAGGAGGTGCGCTCGCGCAGCGGCCACGCCCGCTTGAAATACGCCGGCGAGTACAGCGCGACGAAGACCTCGGCGGATCCGAGCGCGCCGGCGAGCGTCTCGCCCCAGTCGGTGCCCGGCCGGACCAGGTCGTCGACCAGCCCGGCACCCGCGTCGACGTCGGGTCGGGCGACCTGCCGGACCGCGGCGGTGAGGTCGTCGTGGAACACCCGCACCCAGTGGTCGGTGTCCACCGGCACCTCGTCGAGGGCCGGGGCCGAGTGCGCGTAGCTCAGGAAGAAGTAGGAGCCACGCCGCGCCGGGGATGCTGCGGTCACGGACCCACCTCGATTCGCGTGCTCGCGACCCCTCCAGCATAGCCACCGATGTCGATGCGATGCGATCGCCGGCCGCGGTGGGTCGCGGGTACGGGCGAGGTACGGGTACCGAACCGTGCGCCGCCGGACAGCGCCGCACGACACGATCGTCGGGTCAGGTCCACGCGTTGCCGAGGGATGCACCACAACGGGGGAACGACGTGCGGCGAGGTCGGCGGGTGCCACGGTGCCCGCCGACCCGGCTGGCCCGGCCCCGGTCCCCGGCCGGCCCGCGGACAGGACGGCCGGGTCGTGGTGGTGCGGGTCAGCCGCGGATCACGTTGCGGGGCTCGAGGGAGCGGCCGGCGACCAGCAGGCTCTCGTGCTTGCTGATGTCCAGGTTGGAGCCGTCGATGAAGGCGCCCTGCAGTCGGCCCGGGTAGACGAGGGTGTCGGCGCGGGTCAGGCGGCAGTTCACGGCCATCCGGCGGCGGTCGGAGTTGTTCGGCGGCGAGCCGTGCATGGTGCGCTCGCTGAAGATGACGAAGCTGCCCCGGGGCATCACCATCGTGGCGACGGTGCCCGGCGCCGGCTCGAAGTCGGTGAACTTCGCCAGCAGCTCGTCGAAGCGGCCGTGCAGGTACGAGGTGAGCTCCTCGAGGCTGGCCGCGTCGACGTCGAACCCGTCGAGCCAGTGCGCCGTGTCGATGTCCAGGACCAGCTCGCTGCGCCTGGTCCGGTCGGCGACCTGCTCCTTGGTGAGCCCGACGAACGGCTCCTCGTAGAACGCCGACTGCGTCATCGGCACCTTCACCCACGGCACCTTCGTGGTGTTGGTGCCGGCGGCGAACTGCAGCGGCCCGTTCTCCGGGGTGACGTCGTCGAGGGCGACCCAGACCGTGAGGTCCCAGACGTCGTCGCCGTCACCGACCGGCTGCAGGGAGGGGGTCGAGTTGCCGATCTCCTCGCCGTCGAACTTGCCCCACTCCTGGTGCCAGCCGATCGCGTCGGCGCCCGGCGGCTTGTAGAAGATCTTCGAGCGCCACAGCAGCAGGTCGGGGCCGAGCAGCTCGACGACCCGCCCGACGATGGCCTCCTGGGTGAACACGCGCTCCAGGTCGGGATCGACGAGGTGCCAGTCGCGCAGCGCGTACCGGCCGTACAGCGGCTGGGTGTGCCGCTCTTCGACGATGCGCTCGCACCGGTCGGCGAGCTCGGCCAGCTCCTTGTCGGGCAGGCCGAGCGGGAACGGGCCCGCGAAACCGTCACGCCAGAACCTTGCCACCCCGTCGGGGCCGAGTGTGCCCGGCCCTTCGGTTGTCAACGTGTTGGTGCTAGTCACCTAGCTCCTCCTGATCATCATTGATCTGCAGAGGCGTGCCCCCGTGCGGTCGCCAGGGGCTTCAGACCTCCCAACGTGCCTCGCCGCAGACTACGGCACAGATCCATCGACGGCTGCCCCTTCGCGGGGCGACCGCACGTCGTCGGCGATCAATGCGGTGGAAGATTCGGTTTTGTCCGGCGTCGATGCGTTCGTTTCGTTGCGAACGGTGTCGACGGTCTTGATGCCGGCGAGCACGGCGAGCACCGCCGCGGCCGCGAGGGCGCCGCAGATCCAGAAGACGGCGCCGCCGACACCGGCGAACAGCGCGGTGCCGATGACCGGCCCCACCGAGTAGCCGATCTGGTTCGCCACCGTCGTCGCCGCGATGTACCGGGCGCGCAGGTGCGCCGGCGCGATCACACCCGGGTACGCGAACATCGACGGGCTGGCGACGACCTCACCCATCGTCCACACCAGCGTGGCGACGACGAGGCCGGCGATGCCCATCTCCACGCTCCACAGGGCCAGGCCGATCCCGGTCAGCGCCATGCCGGTGGCGACGGCGGTCCGCGGCTGCCAGCGCTGGGTGACCTTGGTGACCGGCACCTCGAGGCAGATGACGGTGAGCGCGTTGAGCGAGACCAGCGCGCCGAACACCTCAGGGCGGTAGCCCAGGGCGTCCAGGTGCAGCGACAGCGTGGCCGGGCCCTGGATGTACACGATGCCGTTGACCAGCAGGGCGAACAGGAACAGCACGAAGGCGCCGTCGCGCAGGACCCGGCCGTAGCTGGCCGGCGGCGCGGCCTCGTCGGTGGCCGCCGGGGTGTCCGCGGCCGGCGGCACCGACCGCAGCGCGGTGAGCACCAGCAGGCCGAACAGCGCCGAGGAGCCCGCCTCGACCCAGAACAGCAGGTCCCACGAGACCCGCGACAGCAGCGCGCCCAGCACCGGCGCGACCAGCACCCCGACGTTGAACGCGAGCCGCCAGAACGCCATCACCATGACCAGCTGCTCCGGCGGGGTCGCCTCGGTGATCATCGCCTGGGCGGGTGGGCGCCAGATGCCGTTGAGCGACGCGGCGGCGAGCGCGGCGAGCACGACCAGCCACGGGTTGCCGATGTTCGCGGCGCCGATCAGGGCGGTGATCAGGGCGGCGGTCGAGAACATCGACAGCGCCATCGCGAAGCGGTACCCCATCCGGTCGGCGATGGTGCCGCCGATGAACGCGCCGGCGATGCGGCCCGCGCCCCACGCGCCGAGCGCGAGCCCGGCGTGGAACGGCTGGAACCCCTTCTGGGTCAGGTACAGCGTCAGGAACAGCATCAGGAAGCTGCCGACGGTGTTGACGAGCGTGCCGATGAGCAGCACCCAGACCGGGAACGTCATGGTGCGCACGGTCCGCATGACCGTCGGTGGAGCCGCTGAGGTCATGACGCAAAACTCCATTCGACGGAAGGATTCACGGGGGTCACCTCGTGAAGATGATCGGCGTAGTCTGTGGACCGTCTCGCATTGTGGAGGATGATCGATGCGTATTCCACCCCGTGCCAATGTCGCCCGTCGATCGTTGCGGGCATGAACCGGGTCACCGAGGCGTACCTGGCCGCGTTCCAGGGCGCGTCGCCGCCCGTGCCGGCGTACGGTCGCAGCCTGCCGCTGGAGGCCGCCTACGCCGACGCGCACGGCGCCAGGCTGCTCGGCCGGCCGCTGTTCCTGCCGGAGTCGGCGCTGCGTCAGGTGGCGGCCGACCTGCGCACCGTCATCGACCTGGTCACGTCGCTGCCGGACCGGCTGTTCGACGGCGACCGGCGGCGGCTGTGCGAGTGGCTCGGCATGGACGCGCGGGCCACGGACCTGGCCTGCGCCGTGCCGGCGGGTGCGGGCACGCCGCTGTTCGCCCGGCCCGACCTGTACTTCGACGGCACCGGCTTCCGGCTGCTGGAGCTCAATGCGGGCAGCGAGCTCGGCGGCGTCGACTGGTCCGCGATCAACGAGGGGTACCTGCGGCTGCCGCAGTTCCGCCGCTTCGCCGAGGAGCACCGGCTCGGGCACGTCGACACGGGCCGGGAGATCGCCGCCTACCTGCGGCGGCTGGCCGCGCCCGTCACCGGCGGCGCCGACCCGGTCGTCGCCCTGACCGACATCTCCAAGAACATCGCCCGCTACCGCGCCTGGTACGAGTCGTTCGTGCACCACATGGCGGCGCGGGGCATCGACATGCGCATCACGCACATCGCCGACCTCGTCGAACGCGACGGCCGGCTGCACGTGGACGGCACCCCGGTCGACGTCGTGATGCGCTACTTCACCCTCGAGGAGTACTGCGCCGAGCCGCAGGCGCAGGAGTGGCTCGCGCCCGTGCTGCGGGCCCAGGACAAGGGCACCGTGGTGTTCTTCGCGTCGTTCGACCACGGCATCACCGCCAACAAGGGCAACCTCGCGCTGGTGTCGCAGCTGCGCGACGAGGGCCGGCTGGCCGAGGCGGAGGCCGCCGCCGTGGACCGGGTCCTGCCGTGGACCCGGCGGCTGACGCCCGACCTGGTGCCGCACTGCCGGCAGGAGCAGCAGCACCTGGTGGTCAAGCCCGGCTCCGGCTCCAGCGGCGACGGCGTCACCATCGGCTGGGAGGTCACCGCGGAGGCGTGGCAGGACGCGCTCGCCACCGCCGCCCTGGACGGCCGCTACGTCGTGCAGGAGCGCGTCGACGGGGCCCTGGAGGTGGTCCCCGACGGCGACGGGACCTCGCAGTGGCTGCCCGTGTGGGGCGTGTTCGTCTTCGAGCAGGGCTACGCCGGCACGTTCATGCGAGCGTCGCGGGCCGGCGCCGGCTCCGTCATCAACGAGGCCACCGGCGCCGCGTTCACCTGCTCGTTCACGTATCCGGACCCGCAGTGACGCGGGTGGGAGGGGAAACCATGGACCGACCCGTCGTCGTGCTCGCCGAGCCGTTCTCCTCGGCGAGCCTGATCCCCGCGGCGTTGCGCGAGGCCGGGATCACCCCGGTCGCGCTCATCGACCCGTCCGTCGCCGGGATCGGGGTGCTCACCGCGTTCCGCGACGACGAGTACGCGGCGGTCATCGAGCACCACGGCGACGACGCGGCCACCGCCGAGCGCATCCGGGCCCTCGGCACCGTGGTCGGCGTCGTGCCCGGCACCGACCGCATCGAGGGGCTCTGCGGGCGGCTCGGGCAGATCCTGACCCCGGACCGGATCAACGTGCCGGAGCTGGCCGCGGCGCGGCGCAACAAGTACCTGTCGCACCAGGCGGTCGCCGCGCACGGCCTGGACATCATCAAGCAGACCTACGCCGCCGACCACGCCGAGATCGCCGCCTGGATCGAACGGGAGGGCCTCGCCGGCCGTGACCTGGTGGTGAAGCCGGCCACCAGCGCCGGCACCGACGGCGTCGGCTTCGCCCTGGGCGGCAAGGGCTGGCAGGACCTCGTCGACGGGCTCCTCGGCACCGTCAACCGGTACGGCGCGGTCAACGACAAGGTGCTGGTGCAGGAGTACATCACCGGCATGGAGTACGCGATCGACACCGTCAGCTACGAGGGGCGGCACTCGCTGACCGACATCACCCGGTACCGGAAGGTGCAGAACGCCAACGGCTGGGCCATCTACGACAACGTGGAGTGGCTGCCCTACGACCTCGACGAGTACGGCCACGTCCTGGACTACACGTTCGGCTGCCTGGACGCGGTCGGCTTCCGGTTCTGGGCGGCGCACACCGAGGTCATGGACACCGAGCACGGCATGCGCCTGGTGGAGATCAACCCGCGCCCGGCCGGTGCGATGAAGCCGCTGTGCAGCGAGGTGGCCACGGCGGGGGAGAGCAGCCAGGTCTCGCGCATCGTCGACATCTGCGCGGGCCGCGGCGCCGGCCTGCCGCCCGGGTTCAACCTGCACCAGCGGGTGATGGCGGTGTTCCTCATCGCCGAGACGTCCGGGGTGGTGCGCAACGCGGAGATCTTCGACCGGGCCCGGGACCTGCCCAGCTACAACCGGCCGGTGTTCCTGGTGCGCACCGGCGACCGCGTCGAGGCCACCACCGACCTGGTGTCGAGCATGACGATGGGCTACATCCTGCTCGCCCACGACGACGTCGAGCAGGTGTACGCGGACCGCGAGGCGATCCGCGCCCTGGAGAAGGAGCTCGTCATCGAGCCGGACTGACCGCCGGCCGCGCGGACACGGTCGCGCTCGCGGAGGCCGCCTTCAGCCCGTGCAGGCGGCCCCGCGGCACGAGCAGCGCGTCGCCGCGGCCCAGCCGGTGCGGCCGTTGCGTGGCCCACCCGTACACGTCGACCTCGCCGTCGTGCACGGACAGCAGCGTGTCCTCGTCGTACACCCGCGTCACGAACGGCGACCCGGGCCGCAGGATGCTCGGGGAGCCACCGTCGGCGGCGCCGCCGGGCGTGGTGTGGGTGTCGAGGTTGTCCGCCCAGCGGATCTGGGCGAGGAAGTCCTCGTCGCCGAGGCGCATCAGCACCTTGGTCTCCTCCACGCCGCGCACCAGGTCGGGGATGACCGCGTCGCCGTGGGTGCGGGCGAAGCCGAGCAGCAGGTGCTCGAACGTCATCCGGCCGTGGTGGACGTCGATGTGCGCGTGCTCGTCGCAGTAGCGGGTGTCGACCCGGTCGCCGAAGACGGTGCGCAGCATGGCGCCCATGTCGGCGAAGCCCTGCGCGAACAGCCACTCGAGGTAGGTGACGGCGCCCATGTACCGGAACATGCCGGCATGGTTCTCGCTCACGTGGTTGAAGTAGCTGGTGCCGGCCAGGGAGCTGGTGAGGTAGAAGTTCCAGTAGGCGTGCACGTCCGGGTGCAGGCCGATGCTGCGCAGCAGCCCGCGGAAGATGGTGCTGTGCTTGGCGGAGTGCACGCCGTAGCCGAACTCGTCGACGAAGATCTTGAACAGCGCTGACTGTTCGGGTCCGTACGAGCCGCCGAGGTTGCGGGCCATCGCCGACGCCTCGGTGAGCGCGTCGAGACCGAGCTGGAACAGGTACAGCGCGGCCGCCTCCTCCGCGTGCCGGCACTGCGTGATGGCGAGCATCGTGCCGCGCAGCGGGGCGGCGGTCACCTCGGGGTTGTTGCCGCTGCCGTCGGCGGGCGCGCCGACCGCGTCGACCTCGGCCATGAACCAGGCCCGCAGGTCGTCGAGGGTGCGCACGTCCGGCGTCGCGGCCGCCTCCCTGAGGAACCCGAACGAGCACCGCTCCAGGTCCGGCCAGATCGCGTCGCGCAGCCGGCGCGCCTGCTCGCCGTAGAAGGCGTCGAAGTCCGCCTTGACCGGGCCGAGGCTGCCCTCCGGCAGCAGGATCATGCTGCTCTCGTACGCGGTGCACAGGATCCGGCTCACCACGAGGTGCCGCTGGGACAGGAAGTCGGCCTCGGTGACCGGCCGGGCGAAGTCGCGGTCGGCGAGGTCCTCCAGGCCGATGGTGCGCCGGTACGGGTTGCCCACGACGACGACCTCGGGGCCGGCCTGCAGCAGCCGCTGGGCGCAGTACCGCTCGACGGCCTCCTGGATCGTGGTGTGAACGGTGGGCTGGATCGTCGCGGTCATGCCTCGTGCTCCTTCGTGATGCCCGTGAAGCAGATGCGCAGCCCGTCGTGGCGCACGTCCACGACGAGCGGGTCGCGCGGGTCGACCGCGACCGGCTGCGGCAGGCACTGCACCGCCTGCTTCCAGTGCGTCGTGGGGTGGTCCGGCGCGTTGGTCACCACGATGCCGGGCACCAGCTCCAGCTCGAACCAGAACACGACCGCGTGGCCGGTCCCGGCGGTGGTCGGCACGACCGGCAGCGTCGCGTGCCGCGGCTCGGGGCCGTCGCGGTGGAAGTCGAAGCGGAACACCTCGAACGGCGCGGACAGCACCCGGTGCTCGTGCCGGCGCAGCCGGGTGTCGAAGTACTCCAGCGACGCCAGCTCGTTGAAGCCGGACAGGTCGAAGCCGTACAGCTCGCCGACGGTGTTCTTCTGGTGCAGCGCCCGGCTCTCCACCAGCTGGGCCAGGACCCTGGCCCGGCCGGGCACGATGATGGCCTGGTCGGTCAGCAGGTGCTCCCGCGCGTGGCTGAGCGAGACGAGGATGCCCTCGCCGAGCAGCCCGCAGTCGACCGTCTCGGTGATGAGCACGTCCGCGCGGCGCGGCAGGTCGCCGGGCACCACGAGGTCGGTCGACATCTTCGGCACGACGTCGACCTGGCCGGCGTACCCGGCACCGTCGACGATCCGCATGGCGGTCTCCGCCACGACGCGCTGGCCCTCGCACGCGACGACCCGCTCGGCACCGACCCGGGCCGCCATCAGCGCCAGCATCCCGGAGCCGGTGCCGACGTCGAGCACGAGATGGTCGGCGGTGACGACCTGCTTGATGGCCGCCTCGTACTGCAGGGCCCGCTCGTGGTCGTGCATCATCTCGAAGTGCCAGCGCGGGACGATGCGGCGGATCGCGCGGTTGTACCCGGTGACCGCCCGCCAGTCCTGCGGGTCGCGCTCACGGGCGGAGCGGTAGTGCTCGGCCGCCTCCTCGTAGCGCCCGTCGTGCAGCAGCGCGTCGGCGCGGGCGAGCGGGTCGTCGCCCGCGCTCCCGTCGGGTAAGCGCCCGTCGGCGCCGGTGAGCGGTCCGGCTGCGGAATGTGTACGGCTCTTCATCGTCCCCCGAATCTGTGCCGGCGGGCGATGTGGCTGGTGGCCGTCGCCCGCGCGGGCCTCGTCTCTACGCTGTCGCGTCGGTGGTGCCCTCGCCGCCGGCCTCCGGTGGGAGGTTGGCCAGGATGTGCCGGTGGATGACGGTGACCGGCACCCCGTCCCCGCCGGCCGGCGGGTCGGGCAGCACGGCCGTGGCGGTGTCGCCGGTGCGCACCATCGGCAGCGCGGTGCGGCACAGCGCCGCCACGCCGACCCTGGTGCCGTGCCACGGGCAGGTGAGCCGCCGCCCGTCCGCGGTGCGCCGGCCGAGGCTCAGCGGGCCGCCCCGGTGCGGGCAGTGGTCGTGCACCAGGCGCGCCCGTCCGTCGTCGTCGAACACGAAGTACCGGTCGTCCCCGGCCAGCACGGTGTTGTGCCGGCGCAGGTCGATGGTCACGATGCCGATGGGGTCACCGCCGTGGTGTCGGAGCCGGCGGCGCGGACCGTGTAGGTGCAGTCGCCGCCGGTGGGCCGGATGCCGTACAGGCGGCCGGCCGGGACGAGCACCGCCTCGCCGCGTGCCAGCGGTGCGGGTGTGGCCGTGGGAGCGGTGACCAGCGCCGCGGTGCCGTCCTCGACGGTCACCACCACCGCCTGGTCATGGCTGCGGGTGCCGAACGGGCTGGCCGCCGTGACCCGCACGCGGCGGGCGTCGTGTGCTGGTGCCGGCGGGCCGTCCATCCGGTAGGCGTCCAGGTCGTCGCTCCAGCGGATCTGTGCCGCGGTGTCCCGCTCGAACCAGTCGCCGAGCAGCCTCGCCTCGGCGATGCCGCGGACCAGCTCCGGGATGACGCCGGCGCCGTGCCGTTCGGCGAGGGCCAGCAGGATCTCGTCCCGGGTGATTCGGCCGTGATGGGCGTCAATGTGCGCGTGTTCCTCGCAGTAGTGCAGGTCGACGTCGTCGCCGAACACGCCGCGGTACGTCTTGATCATATTGACGAAGCTCGGTGCGAAGACGCGTTCCGCGTAGGTCACCGCGCCGATGTACCGGAAGAAGTTCGCGTGGTCGCGGGAGACGAAGTAGTAGTAGTTGTTCGTCGCCAGCGGGCCGGCCAGATAGAAGTTCCAGTAGGCGTGCACGTGGGTCTGCAGGCCGCGGCTGTGCAGCATCTTGCGGAAGATGGTGGTGTGCTTCGCGTCGTGCACGCCGTAGCCGAACTCGTCGATGAACACCTTGAACAACGCCGACTGTTCGGGGCCGAAGGCCCCGCCGAGGTTCTTCGACATCGCCGAGGCCTCGGTCAGCCCGTCCAGCGCCAGCTGCACCAGGTAGGTGTCGGCGGCCACCTCCGGCCGGCGGGCCGCCGCGATGGCGGTCAGCGACTCCGCCTCGCCGGCCTCCGCCTCCGCCGCGGCGTGCTCGAAGTAGGCGGCGAGGTCCTCCACGCGCCACGCCCCGGTCACGTCGACCTCGTCGTCGAGCAGGGCGAACGCGAAGTGCTCCAGGTCCGACAGCGACGCCTCGCGCAGCCGCCGCAGCCCGTCGCCGTAGAACCGGTCGAAGTCGCCGCGCAGCGCGCCCAGCCCCTGCTCCGGCAGCAGCACCGTGTCGGCCTCGTAGAACGTGCCGAGCAGCCGGTGCGCGACCAGCGCCCGGTGCCCGGACGCCTCCGCCGCGCTCAGCGGCCGGGTGAAGTCCACCTCGGCGACCGCGTCCGGCACCAGCATCCGCCGGTACGGATTGGGCGGGTGCAACAGGTGCGGCGCACCGGTGAAGAGGAAGTCGTTGGTGAATGCGGCGACCCGCCCGCCGAGATCATCCGCCGGCCTGGGACGAACAATGTCCGTATCGATCGCCATATGTACCCAACTTCCCCGTCGAAGTTGCCGCAAGGTCGAGCACGAGGAGTGTACATATTTATCGCGTCCGCTGTGATCCCAAACAGTGGACCTTGATGGCGGTCAGCTCTGGGCGAAGAACGTCAGATCCTGCCAGTACTGGCGGCTGTGGGCGACGTGGCTGGGGTACGCGCCGTGCACCGTCTCGGCGCGCGGATCGGCGCCCTCGGCGAGCAGCCGCCGCATCAGCTCCGGCGGGCCGCCGTTCATCACCGCGAGATACAGCGGCGTGCGGCCGATGCGGTCCCGGGCGTCGACGGGCACACCCGCGGCGAGCAGCAGCGGCAGGACCCGCTCGAAGTCCACCCACATCACCAGGTGCAGCAGCGACCAGCCGTTCGCGTCGCGCATGTGCGGGTCGATGACGCCGCGTCGCAGGCCGTCGAGCAGCCAGTCGGTGTCGCCGTGCTGCATGCGGTGCTTCACCTCGCGGCGCCGGTCGGCCAGCGCGCGGGGCAGCCGCCCGGCGCCGGTGGTCCAGGCCGCCTGCACGGCGTAGCAGCCCGAGCTGGTGCCGCCGAGGGTGCGCAGCATCCGCTCCCGCAGCTGCTCCTCCTCCGTGTGGTCCAGCAGCCGCAGCGTCCCGCCGGTCACCTCCATGCGGTGCCAGACGCCCTGGCAGCGCACCCGGGCCGGATCCGCGGCGGTGGCCCCGACGGTGCGGGCCGGCACACCGTGGTCGGCGACGGACCCCGGGAACAGCGCGTCACGCACCAGCGGGTGCAGGTCCGCGGGGCGCTGCCGCCCGGCGGCGAGCAGCGCCAGGTCCGGTGGCACCGACCCGGTCAGGATCCGCGTCGGTACCTCCAGGTACTCGCTCACGTCGAGCGCCTCGGCGGTCATGCCGTCGACGGTCAGCGTGAGCGAGGCACCGTACAGGGTGCTGACCTGCGCGACGCCGAACGCGGCCGCGGCGGCCCGGGCCTCGGCGGCGACCCCGACCGGCAGCGTCGGTGGCGCCGTGGGCCGTTGCAGCGCCTCGGCGTCGACCCCGGCGACGTCGATGCCGCCCGCGGCCCACGCGCCGACCAGGTCCCCGGCCACGAGCCGCTGCCAGATCCGCTCGGTGTCGGCGGCGGCGTCCGTGCCGGTCCCGAGCGCCTCCGGCGGCAGCGGCAGCCCGTCGGGCGTGAGGAACGGCATGCGGTGCGCGGAGCCGCCCCACGCCTCGCGCACGCCCGCGGCCTCCCGCACGTCCCAGGTGTACCGGGGGGGCGACGTACCAGCGCTCGTGCTCCAGGTCCGCCATGGTGGTGACGGTCAGCCGCAGCCGCTGCGGCCCGGTCGGTGACTTCGGCAGCCGCACCTTGAGCAGCGGCGCGGTGTCCGCGCCGGCCCGCGGGGCGAGGACCGCGCTGACCATCGGCTGGAGTGTGCTCATCCCGCCGCGGTGCCGGGGCAGGTGCCAGCGCAGCAGGTCGAGGCTCAGGTGCCGCAGGTCGTCCTCGAGCGCGGCGCCGTCCACCGTGACGTCCACGTCGCAGCCCGCGAGGGCGGCGGCGCCGCGCCAGTCCCCGGCGGCCCGCGCCTTCGCCGCGGCGCCCACGACGTCGTGGGGCAGTGACTCGGCCCGGATCCGGCGCCACTGCGGCAGGTCAGGACGCAAGACGGTGACCACCTCCGATGTGGGGTGGTAGGCCGGCCGGATTCGAACCGGCGTCTTCCATCTTCGCAAGGTGGCGTGACGACCTCTGCACTACGACCTACCGCGGCAGAGCGTAGGCCATGCACCGCCGGCGGAAAAATGTCGTACCCGCCGACTACCTTCTGCGGCATGACGAACGCCGTGCAGTCGCTGAGCTATCTCGCCCCGTCGGCACTCCACGACGGCGGCCTGCAGCTGCAGACCGCCGGGGGCGTGGCGCAGCGGGCCGCCACCGCCAACCCGCGGTTCTTCACCGGGTTCCTGACCACACCCGCCGCGGCGGCGGCCGGGCTGCTCGCGGTCGCCGAGGTGGCCCGCACCCGCTATTTCCAGCCGCTGAGCCCGGCCAGCCTGGACCCGGTCGTCACCGGCAGCCGTGACCGGCTGCGGTTCGAGTCCTTCTCCGGCTGCTGCGGCGTCTATGCCCGCCTCGACGTGCTGCCCGCCGGGCTCGACGGCGACATCGTCGACCACGGCACGACCAACGTCGACGTCAACGCGCCGCTGCGCCAGGCGCTGCAGCGCCTCGCCGGGGCCGACCCGCTGCACGTGTCCGTCGGCCCCGAGGACCTCACCGTGTCCACGATGGACGGTGCGGTGGTGGAGAAGAAGGTGCCGCTGCCGGCCCGCTGGCTGCGCGGCTTCGCCGAGGTGCAGGTCATCGCGTCCGGCTTCGACCCGCGCGCGGAGCTGTCCGCCGCCGACGCGACCACGTTCTTGCGCCGGCTGCCCGCCGGCGGCGACCGCTCCGTGCTGTGGGCGGTCCCCGCCGGCCGGTCGCTCCGCCTGACCTCGCGGCCCGCGCCCGGCGCTGTCTGCCTGCCCGGCCCCGGCCGCCTCGCCGCGCTGAAACCGGTGCTGCGCCATGCCAGGAGCCTGCGGGTCTACGGGCCGCCGGTCACCGCCGGCAGCGGGCCCGTGTCGAGCACGTGGGAGCTGGACACCGGCGAGCTGCGCCTGTCGCTCACCCTGTCGCCGCAGCCGAGCCGTGGGTTCTCCGGCGAGGGCGCGGTCCTCGCCGCCCTCGCCGGCGATGACGTCACCGACGACGCCGAGGTGATCAGCACCCTGCTCGCCTGGGACCCGACCGTCGACGTCGACGCGCTCGCCGAGCAGGCCGCGATGCCCGCGGCGCGGGTCAGGGCGGCGCTGACCCAGCTCGGCACCGCCGGTCAGGTCGGGTTCGACGTGTCCGAGGCCGCCTATTTCCACCGGGTGCTGCCGTATGACGCGCAGCGCGCCGAGCGGCACAACCCACGCCTCGTCGGCGCCCGGGCACTCGTGGAGACCGGCGCGGTCAGCCTCGACGCGACCGGCGCGACCGTGCGCAGCGGCGAAGAGGTCTACCGGGTCCGCGACACCGGCGACGCGCTGCACTGCACGTGTCCGTGGTGGGCGAAGTATCGCGGCGGCCGCGGCCCCTGCAAGCACGCCCTCGCCACAGAGCTCGCCCGCGCCGCCGCCCCGGCGGTGGCCCGGTGAGCCTCTTCGGCCGGCGCCGGTCCGGCCCGATCGACTGGCCCGCGCTGCACAGCTTGCTGCGGCGGGGCAAGTTCGCCGCCATCGTCGACGCGCTGCGCGACCTCGACGAGCCGCAGCGCGTCGAGCTGGGCAGACAGCTCGTCGCGCTGCCCCGCTCCGGCGACTGGTTCAACGAGCAGGAGGCCACCGCCTATGCGGTCGCCGCCGTCGGGTGCGCGTCGACGGCCGCCAAGGCCGTCACCGTCATCGCCCGGCACGGCTTCCCCTGGTCGGCGGTGCTCACCCCGCCGGTGCTGCGCGCCGCCGCCGACCGTGCCGTGCCGTGGCTCGGTGAGCTGGGCACCCGGCTCGCCGACCGGCTGCCCCGCGATGCCACGTTCGGCTCGTGGCGGCTCACCGCCGACCTGCTGCTCGCCGCCGGCGCGCCGGTCCCGACCGGCGAGCGGTTCGTCGACGGCTGGCTGCTGGCCCTGCGGGTCCGCCGGCACGACCGGACCGTGCTGGACGAGCTGCGGGCCAGCCCGTTCACCGACACGCTGCTGCCGCTGGCGTTCGAGCGCGACGACGTCGCCGCGTCCGTCGGCGCCCACGACCCGGTGACCCGGCAATGGACGACCAGCCCCGCGATCCTGCTCGCCGTCGCCGCGCTCGTCGCGGAGGGCCGCGTCGAGCGGGCCTGGGCCCTCGACCGGTGCCTCGACGCCCTGCTCGGCACCCGCCCCAAGTCGGTGCTGCACGGCTTCACCCGATTCCACGACGTCCTCGCCCCGACCGGCGCCGAGGTCGCCGACCGCGCGACGATCTATCTCAAGCTGCTCACCGACGCGGCCGGTTCGGTGGCGACGATGGCGCAGAAGGTGCTGCGCACCGCCGACGAGGCCGGCACCGTGGAGCTGGAGCCGGTGCTCGACGCGTCCCGCACGGTCCTCGGCCGCAGCGAGAAGGGCCTCGTCAAGGCGCAGCTGATCTGGCTGGAGAGGCTCGCGAAGCGGCACCCGGACCGCGCCGCCGAGGTCGCCGAGACGGTCGCCGTCGCCACCGACCACCCCGACGTGCAGCTGCGCGACCGGGCCGCGGCGTTCGTCGCCAAACACGCGCCGGCCGTCGCCGTGCCGGTGGCCGCGCAGGTCACCGAGCCGCAGCCGGACCTGTTGCCGGGGCCGCTCCCGGCCGCCGAGCTGCCCGAGCCGATCGCCACCCCCGACGAGCTGGCCGAGGAGGTCGCCGCGCTCGACCAGACCCCATGGCAGACGGTCCCGTTCGAGCGGGTCCTGGCGGCGCTGGTGCGCCTGCACATCACCGACCCCGACGGGCTGCGGGCCGCGCTCGCCCCGGTCATGCCGCGCGTCGGCGACCGGCTCGGCATCCGCTGGTGGGTCAGCGACGCGCACCGGGAGGCCGGGGCCCTGTTCACCGCCGCGCTCAACCAGGCCGCCGGCCTGCCGTATGAGCTCGCCGAGGCGACCAGGATCCTGCGGGGCGCGCCGGCGGACGTGCGGGTCGGCAACCCGTATGCGAAGCTGCACGGCGTCCTCATGCTCCGGCTCGCCGAGGTCGTGGTCCGGCTGCGCACCGAGCCGGTGCCCACGCTCGTGGCGACCCCCACCCGGGTCAACGGCCTGCTCGACCCGGCCGCCCTGGTCGAGCGGCTGGCCCGCGCCGAGCGGGAAGGCTGGCGGCCGTGGCAGCGGGACCTGCGCCAGGCGCTCTACCGGCTGCCCGCCGACGTCGACCCCGACGTGCTGCGGCAGGCCCGCACCCTGCGCTCCGACGCCGGCTCGGCGCTGGTGGAGTGGCTGGAGGCCGGCGGGACCGGCCGGCCGGCCGTCGACGTGGTCCGGGTCCACCGCCAGCGCGCCGAGCGCGGCCGCTACCTCGACTGGCTGCCCGAGTCCCGCTTCTACGCCGCCGCGCGGCCCGATCCGTCGGCTCTGGATCCGTATCGGCTGACCGAGCTCACCCCGCCGCCCGTCGTCAACGCCGACCTCGGCTCGCACAGCTGGGCCGCGGTGTGGCCGTCGGTGCTGCCGGCGCAGCGCGAGATCGTCGCCGCCTGCCTGCTGCCGATCATCGCCTCGGCGACCGACCTGTCCAGCGGGCGCGGCGACGCCCGGCTCCTGCCGCTGCTCGCCGAGCTGGACGGCCCGGTCGGCACGGCGACCCTGACCGCCATCGCCTACGGCCTCGCCGCCACCCAGCCGGACGAACGCATCGCGGCCCTCGACGCGCTCCTCGCCGTCGGCGGCCTGCCGAGTTTCGCCGGCGCGACGCTCGGCAGCCAGCTCGCCCGCCTGACCTCGACCAAGCTCATCGTCCTGGGGCGGGCCGTGACGCAGCTGGAGGAGGCGGCGCGGATCGCCCCGGGGATGACGTGGCAGGTCGCGGCGGGTGCCTTGGGCGGGCTGCTGCCCGCGGAGCACACGGGCCGCGCCCCGGTCCCGGCGGTGACACCCACGCCGGCCGCGTCTTCGTCCGCCTCGTCGTCCGCGTCGTCTTCCGTCTCGTTGGCCGCGTCGTCCGCGTCGTCGGCCGCGCGGGCTGGGGGCACGCAGGGTGGTGGCGACGGCCGTTCGCCCGGTGGGAAGGGACGTGCGGTGCATGCGACGCCGCGTGGCCTGCCGGACCTGCTGACGGTCGCGTCGACCGCGGCGGCGGCTTCGGGTTCCCGGGGTGAGGTGCCGGGACTCGCCGACCTGGCCGCCCGCTCCGGTTCGACGAGGCTGGTCGTCGAGGCGCGGCGCCTGCGGAGGACGCTGACCGGCTGACTCCGGCTTGCCGGCTGCTGCCTCCGGCCGCCTCCGGCTTGCCGAGCGGGGGCGTGTCGCGAGGGACTCACGCGCCTCGACATGACCGACATCGGGCCGGTCGGCCTCTACGAGCTGCTCGTCGCGGTGGGCCCGGGTCACACATGACCGACATCGGGCCGGTCGGCCTCTACGAGCTGCTCGTCGCGGTGGGCCCGTATCACATAGGCCGTGTCGCGTTGGCGTCCGACATGGGCCCATGTCGCACGGCCCATGTCGCGTGGGGCCGTCGTGCGGGGCCGTCGCGTGGAGGGCTGTCGCGTGGAGGGCTGTCGCGTGGAGGGCTGTCGCGTGGAGGGCTGTCGCGGGCTGTCCGGCCGGCTGCTGCGGCGGCGTGTGCGCCTGGCTGGCTGCCTCTGCGTGCCCGGCTGGCCTGCCTGTGGCTGGTCCTGCCTGGCTGGTCCTGCCTCTGCGGCTGCCTGCTGTTTTGGCTGGCTGCCGCGTGTGCCGGCACCGGTGCCCTCGTGTCTCCGGTGCCGGCCTTGCTCCGTCCATCGTGGCGGACGCCCGGGCGTGGCTCCAGGACGTTGGCCGGAACTTTGTCGGAACTTGTCATACCGAAGGCGTACGGTGGCCCGCATCAGCACGTGAAGGTCAGGGATGGCGATGCAAGAGGACAGCGGCTCCGGGGCGTTCGGTGCGCTGGTGCGTGCCCACCGGCGGCGGCTGGGCCTCACGCAGGAGGAGCTGGCGACGAAGGCCGGGCTGAGCGTGCGCAGCATCGTGAAGCTGGAGGGCGGGCGGATCGCGGTGCCGCGGCCGCCGACGGTGCGGCTGCTCGCGGAGGTGTTCGGGCTCACCGGCGCCGACGCGGACGACTTCCACCGGTGCGCGGCCGGTGTCGGCGCCGGCACCGTGGCCGGTCCGCCGGTGCCGGCGGGGCGGGTGCCGGCGCAGTTGCCGCCGGACGTGTCGACGTTCACCGGGCGGGCGGCGGAGCTGGCGGCCCTCGACGCGATGGCCGCCGAGGCCGCCGACCAGCCGACCGCGGTGTTCGTGGCGGTCATCACGGGGCCGGCCGGGGTCGGCAAGACCGCCCTCGCGGTGCGGTGGGCCCATCACGTGCGGGACCGGTTCCCCGGTGGCCAGCTGTATGTGAACCTCCGCGGCTATGACCCGGCCCAGCCGATGCCCGCCGCCGATGCCCTGGCCCGGTTCCTGACCGCGCTCGGGGTGGCGGCGCAGGACGTGCCCGTGGACGTGGACGACCGGGCCGCCCGGTTCCGCACCGAGGTCGCCGACCGGCGGGTCCTGCTGCTGCTGGACAACGCGTCGTCGGTCGAGCAGGTCCGGGCGCTGCTGCCCGGCACGGCGTCGTGCGCGGTGCTGGTGACCAGCCGCGACACGCTGCCCGGGCTGGTCGCCGTCGACGGTGCGCGGCGGGTCGAGGTCGACCTGCTGCCGGCCGGTGACGCCGGTGCGCTGCTGCGGCGGCTGGTCGGGGTGCGGGCCAGGTCCGAGCCGGTGGCCGCCGCCACCCTCGCCGAGCAGTGCGCGCGGCTGCCGCTGGCGCTGCGGGTCGCCGCCGAGCTCGCGGTCTCCCGGTCCGACACCACCCTCGCCGACCTGGTCGCCGAGCTGCACGACCAGCGCGGCCGGCTGGCGCTGCTCGCCGCCGGCGACGACCCGCGGGCCTCGGTGTCGGCGGTGCTGTCATGGTCGGTGCGGCACCTGCCGGCGGCCGCCGCCCGGGCGTTCCGGCTGCTCGGTCTGCACCCGGGTCCGGACTTCGACGCGTACGCCGCCGCCGGCCTCACCGGCGCCACCCTCCCCGAGACCCGGGCGACCCTGGCCGTCCTGGCCCGCGCCCACCTCGTGCACCGCACCGCCCCGGGCCGTTACGGCATGCACGACCTGCTGCGTGCGTACGCCGCCGAGCGGGCCCACACCGCCGAGCAAGCGGACGAGGCGGGGCGGGCGGACGAGGTGGGGCGGGCGGACGAGGTGGGGCGGGCGGACGAGGTGGGGCGGGCGGACCAGGCCCGGCTCGCGGACCAGGCCCGGCTCGCGGACCGGACCGGGCGGGAGGCGGCCGACGCGCGGACGCGGATGTTCGACTTCTACCTGGCGGCCGCGAGCGCCGCGACGGATGTGTTGTTCCCCAACGGCCCAGCCATCCACCCGGCGACACCGACGCCGGTCGCTGCCGCGGCGGTGGCTGCGACCACGGTGCCTTCGGCTGTCGTGGTGCCGCCGGTGCCGGTCGACCGGGCGGCGGCGCGGGCGTGGCTCGACGGTGCACGGGCGGCGCTGCTCGCGATCGTCGCGCAGACCGCCACCGAGGGCTGGCCGGCGCACGCCGTGCGGCTGTCGGCGGTCCTGACCCGGTATCTCACCGGTGGGCAGCCCGCGGACGCGGTCGCCGTGCACGGGCACGCCCTCGAGGCGGCCCGCGTCCTCGGGGACCCGGCGGGAGAGGCCGCGGCCGGCACCGCGCTCGGCGTCGCGCTGCTGCGGCTCGGGCGGACCGACGACGCCACCGGGCACCTCGAGCGGGCGGTGCGGCGGTATGCGGACCTCGGCGACGTCGCCGGTGAGGCCCGGGCCGTCACGGGGCTGGGGCTGGTGGCCGGCAGCCTCAGCCGGCTCGCGCCGGCCGTGGCCTGCTTCGAACGGGCGGTGCGGCTGTTCCAGCAGGCCGGTGACGTGCCGGGCGAGGCGCGCGCCCTGAACAATCTCGGTCTCGTCGAGGAGCGCGCCGGCGACTACGGTCCGGCCGGCGAGCACCTGCGGCGGGCGCTGCTGCTGTACCAGCGGCTCGGCAACCGGCTGGGGGAGGCGAGCGCGCTGACGGACCTCGGCATCGTCGAGCACCGGCTGGGGCACCACGAGCTGGCGGCGGAGCGGCACCGGCGGGCCCTCGCGGTGTTCGTCGACGGGCAGGACCGCATCGGCGAGGCGTGGGCGCGCAACGGGCTTGGCGAGGCCGCGCGGGCGCTCGGCGACCCGGCCGGGGCGCTGTCGCACCACGTGGCCGCCCTGGCCGCCGCGATCGTCGCTGACGCCCGGGACCAGCAGGCGCGCGCCCACCGCGGGCTCGGCGACGCCCACGAGGCCCTGCACGACCTGGCCCGCGCGGGGGTGCACCACGAGCACGCCGTGTCCCTGTACGCGGAGCTCGGCATGCCCGAGGCCGGTGAGCTCCGGGCCCGCCTGACGAGGACCACGCAGGAGGACGCTGCCCAGGAGTGACACGACGGCCGTGCCGAGACGAACCTCCATGGCACCCCCGCTACCGGCGGCTGCGGGGACGGCTCGCTGCCTGTGGTGTGAGGTGGCGGCCCAGCACCTCCAGCGCGGCGAGGACCTCCGGCAGCCGCGAGGGCTCGCCGAGAGCCGTGGCGACGGCCGGGCCGATGTCGACGGCCGCGACCTCGCGCTGGCGGGCGGTCGGGGACGGGTTGCGGCGCAGCAGCTGGCGGCGCCGGTCCGCCGGATCTGGGTCGGCGAGCACCGAGCCGGCCTCGCGCAGGCGGGCCACGGCGCCGGAGACCGCGCTCTGCGGCAGGCCCGTCCGGTCCGCGATCTCGCCGACGGTGGTGCCGGGGTGCTCGTACACGTCGCTCATGACGATCACGACCGTGCGTTCGCCGCCGGCGGGGGTGGCCGGGAGGGCCTGCTCGCCGAGCTTCATCAGGGTCCTGCCGAGCAGGATCAGTTCCACGGGGCCCATGTGTGCCACGATACATCACTCTTGATGCATCAGAAATGATGCATTAGCATCCGGTCACATGGAGAACCTGGTGAGTGTCGACGGTGCCCGCATCCATTACGAGGTCGCGGGGCGTGGTCCCGTGCTGCTCGTCGCGCAGAGCGGCGAAGGCGACGCCGGCCGGAGCGTCGACCTGGTCGGCCGGCTGGTGGACCGGTTCACGGTCGTGACGTACGACCGGCGCGGCCTGTCCCGCAGCCGCCCCGACGACCCGGCCGCACCGGTGACGGTCCGGCAGCACGCCGACGACGCGGCGGCGGTCCTGCGGCAGGTCACCGGCGAGCCGGCCGTCATGCTCGGGCTCAGCCTCGGTGCGGCGATCGGGCTGCACCTGCTGGCGGCGCACCCGGGCACCGTCGGCACCCTGATCGCGCACGAGCCGATCGCGCTGCGGTTCCTCCCGCCGGCGGAGGAGGCCGACGCCCGCGCGCGGCTGGAGTCGGTGCGCGCGGTGCACCGGCGCGACGGCTGGCGGGCCGCGGCCGCCCGGGTCGCCGCCGTGCTGGGCATCGACCCACGCGGGCAGGAGACCGAGCCGGGGATCACCGCGTTCCCGTTCACCGCGCAGCGGGCGGCCAACTTCGAGTACTTCCTCACCAACGACCTGGCCGCGGTGCTGGCCGACCCGCTCACCCTCGCCGACGTCCCCGGCGGCGCCCGCATCCTGCCGGCCGTCGGGCGGACCAGCCCGCCCGACGGCTTCGACTTCCTGGCCGCGCAGGCGCTCGCCGCCCACCTCGGCGTCCCGGCGCACCGGTTCCCGGGCGGGCACAACGGCAACCTGACCCACCCGGGCGCGTTCGCCGACGCGGTCCGGCGGCTGGCCACCGCGTAACACCGCGAGCCCTCACACCAGGGACAGTGCCCGGTCGCTCACCACGCAGTGCATGCCGAACAGGGCGGCCCGGCGGCGGGCGAAGTCGGCCAGTCCAGGCGTGTCGGCGTAGTCGAGCGCGAACAGCTCCAGGTCGTAGCGCGGCAGGTCCTCGGCGACCCTCGCGTGGCCTTCCAGGATCTCCGGCGGCCAGGGGCCGTACCCGTCGTCGGTCCAGCGCGCGGAGAAGGACTCGAACAGAATCCCGTCGACGTGCTCGGCGAGGTCCGGCAGCATGCCGAAGCCCCGGTTGGCCAGCACGTAGCCGGAGCCGGCCACCGACCGGACCGCGGCCACGAGACGCAGCAGGTCGGGCAGGTCCTCCGGGAACGTCAGCTCGACGTTGAGCGTGTCGAGGAACAGGCCGGTGAACCCGCCGTCGATCGCGGCGCGGGCCTGCCCCAGGACGTGGTCGAACCAGCCCGGATGGCCGACGTGGACGAACGCGCCGCCCCAGTCGGGGTTGCGTTGCGGCCGCTGCCAGGGGGCCGGCGGGCCCTGGTCCTCCGACAGCGACAGGTAGGCGAGCGGCTCGGTGCCGTCGGCCCGCAGCAGCGCCAGCTCCTGCGGGCCGTAGAACTCCGGCTGCAGGATCGCCCGCCGGTACCGGCGCAGGCTCGCGAGGCGCCCGGTGCCGTAGTAGAAGACGATCGGGGCCTTGGCGTTCACCGGGCCGCCCACCCTCGGTACCACTCGACGGTGCGCCGCACGCCCTCCTCCAGGTCGACGGACGGGCGGTAGCCGGTCAGGGCGCGCAGCAGCCCCAGGTCGGGGCAGCGCCGGGTGACCGATCCCGGGGCACCCTCGACCGGCTCCAGGGCCGCGTCGGCGCCGGTGACCCGCAGGACCAGCTTGGCGAGGTCCGCGATGTTGGTCTCGGCGGTGTCGTCGCCGATGTGCACGATCCGCCCCGCCGCGTCCGGGCAGGCCATCAGCCGCAGGATCGCCTCGACCGCGTCGTCGACGTAGCAGAACGCCCGGGTCTGGTCGGCGCCCGGGACGCTGAACGGGGACTCGCCGCGCAGCGCCCGCAGCGCCATCTCCGGGATCGCGTGGTCGGTGCCCATCCGCGGGCCGTACACGTTGTGGAACCTGCCGACGACGGCGTCGAACCCCTTCGCCCTGGCGCCGTGGATGAAGGCGGCCTCGCCGAGCAGTTTGCTCACGGCGTACGCGTAGCGGGGGGCGGTGACGTCCCCGACCGTCACCGGGGTGGTCTCGCCGGTCGGCACCGGGGCGATCCCGGCGTCCACCGAGCCGGCGTAGACCTCGCTGGTCGAGGCGAAGAACACCCGGTCACCCGGCAGCAGCCAGTCGAGCAGGTGCAGCGCGCTGAAGGTGTTGACCCGCACCACCCTGGCCGGGTCCGCCTCCACGTTGCGGACACCGACCACGGCGGCCAGCAGGTAGACCTGGTCCCAGCCGTGCGGCAGCCGCTGCCAGGTGGCCGGGTCGGTGAGGTCGCCGGGGCGGACGTCGACCAGCGGGCTGCGGGACAGCTCGGCCAGCTCCACGTCGTCGCGGCCCCGGGAGAAGTCGTCCACGATGCAGACCTCGTGGCCGTCCCCGGCCAGCCGGCGGGCCAGGTGCAGGCCGATGAAGCCCGCACCGCCGAGCAGCAGCGCCTTCATCCGGCCGCTCCCTGACCGAGGTAGCCGATGCCGGCGTAGCGCACGCCCGCCGCGGTCAGCGCGTCCTCGTCCAGGATGCGCCACGAGTCGAAGACGATCGCGGGCCGCCTCGCACCGAGCACCGCGCCCATCTGGATCGCGCGGTAGTCGGGGTGGTCGTTGACGACGAGGACGGCGTCGCTGTCGCTGAAGGCCTTGTCGATGCTGGTCGGTTCGCCGCCGTACTGGCGCACCACACTGTCGGGCACCATCGGGTCGTGGCCGAGCACGGTCAGACCGGCCTCGGAGAACACCGGCATCATCGACACGATCGGCGTGCCGCGCATGTCGTCGGTGGGTGGCCAGCCCTTGTACGCCCAGCCGAGCACCGCCAGCCGCGCGCCCTGGGTCGACCCGCGCTCGTGCCGGATGAGGTCGACGACCTGCCGGGCCACGTGCACCGGCAGGAACTCGTTGAGCCTGCGCACCGGCTCCACCAGGAACGGCGGCCGTTCGCCGCTGCCACTGAGCAGGATGTACGGATCCTTCGACAGGCACCCGCCACCGACGTAACCGGGTTTGGCGAGGTCGGGCCGGGGATAGTCGAGGTTGGCCGCGCCGATGACCTCCAGCGGGTCGAGCCCGTGCTGCTCGGCGATCAACGCGATCTCGTTGCCGTAGGCGTAGATGAGGTCGGTGTGGCAGTTGTTGGACAGCTTCACCAGCTCCGCGGCCTCCAGGCTGGAGACCGGGACGAGCTGCGTGGCGAGCCCGCCGAACAGGTCCATGCCCGCCGCGAGACTCGCCCCGTCGAGCCCGCCGACGACCTGCGGCAGCTCGACGAGCTCCCGCAGCGCCTGGCCCTGGATCGTGCGCTCGGGCGCCATCACCAGCCGGGCCCGCCCCCACGTCTCCAGCAGCGGCGGCAGCACCACCCGCCGGCTGGCCCCGACCGGCACGGTGCTGCGCACCACGACCAGCGTGTCGGGTCCGCACGAGTCGGCGACCTGGCGCGCCGCGGCGGCGAGGTTCGTCAGGTTGGGGCGGCGGGTGTGCTCGTCGACCGGCGTGGACACGCAGATCACCGCGGCGTCGATCGTGTCGCGGGGCAGTGCGGTGTCGACGAACACCGTCCGTCCGGCGTGCTCGGTGAACACCTCGGCCACGCCCGGTTCGTAGATGTGCGGCCGGCCGCGGTTGAGCGAGTCGATGACGGCGGGCTGGAGGTCCACGCCGTGGACGACGAACCCCTTGCGGGCGAGGGCGGCGGTCAGGGTCAGGCCGACGTAGCCCATCCCGATCACGCCGATCGTGGGTGTCATGTTCCTGGTTCCTTTCGATGATGGTGCCCGGTCAGCCGCACGGTGCGGCGATCCGGTCGAGTTCGCGGGTGGTCACGGTGCCGAGGAAGCGTTCGGCGCGGTACCGGAGGCAGGCGGCGCGGACGTGGTCGGCCGTGCCGGCGTAGTCGACGGCGAGCACGACCTTGCCGGCGTCGCGCAGCGCCCGGACGTCGGCGAGGTTCTCGGCGCAGTAGTCCTCGGTGCAGGGCCGGTCGGTGGCGAGGAAGAACAGCTCCTCCACGCCGATGCCGTCGACCGCGTCGACGTAGCCGGGGTAGTGGCGCAGCTCCGGCGAGTTCTGCGGGACGATCCAGAACCCGGGCCGTCGCTCCCGGGCGTACCGGCTGACCCGCACGATCAGGTCGACCATCGCGCGGGCCAGCCGGTCACGGGTCCAGCCGGGGACGAGGCGCAGGTCCAGCTCCTCGTACGCCAACGGGGTGTCGAGGTAGACGCCGTCGAACCCGGCCTCGAGCGCCCGGTCGACGCGGGGCCGCACGACCCGCTCCCACCACCGCTCGTCCCAGTAGCGCACGAAGTGCTCCTCGGGCCAGTCGTCCCACCGGTTGAGCACCAGGTCGCCGGCGTCCGCGCGCAACGGGTCGTACTCCGGCCGGTACTGCTCGATGCTGCCGATCTCGAAGTACGCCAGCACGCGCTTGCCGGAGTCGCGGACCATGCTGATCTCGGCCGGGCGGAACAGGTCGGACCGCGCGTCCCGGGCCAGGTCGATCACCGCGATCCGCTGCGGCGCCCGGGCGATCGCCGCCAGGCCGTCGTCCTCGTAGCCCTGCAACTGGTACACCCAGCCGCCGGTGGCCGGCGCGGCCGAGCTGCTGGTGTCCCGCGGGCACCCGGTGAGCGCCGACGCGGCGAGCAGCAGCGCGGTGGCGAACGCGGTCGGGCGCCGGCACCGGCCCGGCGCGCTCACCGGCCGACGGTGGCATCGAGCCCGGTCCAGACGGCCTTCACCGACTCCGGGAGCTCGAACGTCGGCGCCCAACCGAGCACTGCCCGGGCCCGACCGACGTCCGCGCGGATCCAGTCCACCCCGGTCGAGCGGGCCGGGCCGGTGCCGCGCTCGAGGATCGCACCCGGGTAGCCGGCGGCCTCGGCGAGCCGGTGGACCGCCTCACGGGCCGTCACCGCCCGGCCGCTGGCGACGTTGACGACGCCGGCGCCCGGCTCCGGCGCGGTCACGGCGGCCAGCACCGCGGCCGCCACGTCCCGGACGTCGACGAAGTCCCGGTACGCGGCGAGCGGACCGAGCGTCACCTCGTCCTCCCCGTGGACCAGCGCGTCGTGGATGAGCCTGGCGGCCCGGCCGAGCAGGTTGTCGGCGTGCAGCCCAGCGCCGATCGGGTTGAAGACCCGCAGGGTCACCCCGTCGACCCGGCCGTCCCGGCTGGCCAGCTCCAGCAGGCGCGTCGCGGCGAGGTGCGTCGTGCCGTACTCGCTGACCGGCTCGCACGGGTGGTCCTCAGCGACGCTGGCGCCGGGGGCGACGATGCCGTACTCCGACGCCGAGCCGAGCCGGACCAGCCGTGCGCCCGGCGCCGCGGCGGCGACGGCCTCGATGAGCCGGGCGGTCACCAGCGTGTTGCTCTCCACGAGGTCGTGCCCCGTGCCGGTGAGCCGGCCGGTGCAGTTGACGACCACGTCGGGCCGAACCTCCCGCACCAGGCCGGTCAGGGATTCGAGGTCGCCGGCGACGAGGTCGTGCCGGCTGCGGGGCGGGCAGGTGACCGACGCGATCCGCGGGTCGGCGGCGAGCGTCGTGCGGGCCTGCCCACCGACGAACCCGTTGGCCCCGAACAACAGGACCCGGAGCCGGTTCATGCCCTCACGTCCGCTGCGCTCCGGCCCGCTCATGCCATCACCTTGCCGCGCGTCGGGAGCAGGATCGGTTCGAGCTCGCCGAACCTGCGGTTGGCCTCGTCGTAGTCGTCCGGCCGGCCGATGTCGAGCCAGACGCCGTCGAAGTCGTAGCTGCTCGGGAACTCGCCCTGCCGCAGCAGGTCCTGCACCAGGCGGTCGAAGCCGAGCGGCAGGCCGGCCGGGTACGGCTCGAGCGCCTTGCGGGACATGCCGTAGACGCCCATCGAGACCCGGTGCCGGTAGGTCGGCTTCTCGGTGAAGCCGACGACCCGCCCGGCCTCGACGTCGAGCACGCCGAACTCGGTGTGGATCGTCTGGGCGACGGTCGCGATCGTGAGCGTCGCGCCGGACACCGCGTGCGCGGCCAGCAGGTCGGCGTGGTCGATGTCGGTGAGCAGGTCGCCGTTCATGACCAGGAACTGCTCGGGCAGGTCGTCCTTGACGGTGAACAGCGGACCGACCGTCGACAACGGCGTGGTCTCCTCGACGTACTCGACCTCGAGGCCCCATCGGGAGCCGTCGCCGACGAACGCCCGGATCAGCGTGCCGAGGTGGTTGATCGCCAGCATGACGCTGGTGAAGCCGCGCGACGCCAGCTGCTCCAGGACGATGTCGAGGATGGCGTGCCGCTCGCCGATCGGCATCAACGGCTTGGGAAGTGCGGTGGTGTACGGGCGTAACCGGACGCCCTTACCACCGGCCAGGATGACCGCGTGCATGTGTTGCGTGCCTCCGTTGGGATATTCGATGTCACCGGTACTGCCGGACCCGCCCGAGTGACGGGGACAGGGCCACGGACAGCAGCCCGAGCAGCAGCACGGCGCTGCCGAGAGTGGCCAGGGTGTCGGTGAGCGCGGCCGGCGGTGCCGGCCATGCCACCGCGGTGGCGAGGAACGGGCGCGCGGCGAGGTGCGCCCCGAGCGCGACGGCCAGCACGACGCACAGCCGTCCGTAGCCGCCGTGCCCCGCCAGGACGAAGATCAGGAAACAGGCGCCGGTGAGGGCCACCTGTGCGGCGGCCATCGCGGCGGCCGCCGGGGTGAGCGAGTCGGCGTGCCGCAGCGCGGCGAGCAGCGCCACCGCGGCCACGGCCGCGACGAGGCAGCAGGCGCCGACGTCCGCGGCCAGCATCAGCCAGATCCGCCGCCGGAAGCGCCGCGGACCCCACGGGTCGTGCAGCAGGTCCCGCGTCCGCTCGCCGAACCGGCGGGCCCGCCACTCCACGAACCCCATCGACACGACCAGCGGCAGCGCCGCGACGAGCACGTCGAAGTCACCCGCCAGGTGCGGCACCTGCCCCTGCAGGATCAGTGCCGCCAGCAGCGCGGTGTGGGCGACCACCAGCGTGAAGGTGACCCAGCGGCCGCGCATCACAGCCCGCATGCCCCGCCCCGCCGGCGTCCCCGGCACCAGCAGTGCCCGCCTGACGGCGACGGCGAAGGTCACCGCGACGCAGACCACGGCGGTCCCGAGCGTGACCGCCGGCATCCGCCGCTCGCCCAGGGCGAACACGGCCCCGGCGACCACGGCCGGCGACATGAGCGCCACCAGCCAGATCTCGTCGCGCAGGTACAGCAGCAGGGTGCTGGCCAGCTGGTAGGCCGTCACGGCCGGCACCAGGAACGCCACCGCCGCACCGCCGCCGTCCGTGACGGCGATGAGCGCACCGAGCAGTGCCGCCACCCCGACGCCGGTGAGCGCCGACCGCGCCAGGAAGCGGCCCGCGGCGCGCTCGTCGCCGGCGTTGACGTGTTGGTACGCGAGCCAGGTGATGCCCCCGGCCCACACCCAGCCCAGCAGCCCGGCCGCGACGATGGCGAGCACCGGCGGGCGCGGCTGCGTGACCGCGGCGACGGCCGGGAACAGCACGACCGGCAGCAGGTACAGCGCGCCGTGGCACAGCTCCCGCAGTACCTGGCCGAACTCCCGGTGCCGGGCCGTCCGCCGGGGCGGGCGATGGAGGAGGCCGGCCAGGCGCACCCGCACCTCGTGGGCCAGCTCGAACACGTCCTGGTAACCGAACTGCACCCGTGCGGCGCGGTCGGTGACGCCCTGCGCCTCCAGCATCGCGGCCACCTGCAGGCCGTCGACGAACCGGCCGCCGCTGCGGGCACGGATCTCGGCGACGAGGCCGTCGACCGGGTCCGTGCTGGGCTCCGGCTGTACGAGCATCGGTTCCAGCCCGGTGATCGGCATCTCGATCGTGTCGTCGGTCGCCAGCCCGCGGGCCATGACCGCCATCGACGTGAGCCGGCCGCCGGCCGCCGCCGCGCCGCTCACCGGCGGATCCTGGCGGTGGTGTCATGGACGTCCCACAGCCCCCGGGTCCGCTGCGCGCCGCCGCGACGGACCGCTTCCGTCCGGGACGCCGGGTCCAGGGCGGACGCGGGGCCGCACAGGTCGGCGGCGGCGACCCGCCCGACGGCGGTCCGCCGCGCCGCACCGGTCGGGCCGCGCTCCAGGCGCGGCGCCACCAGCCGCTCGTACAGGCCACGGTAGGCGGCCAGCGACTGGGTCAGGGTGAACCGGTCCAGGACCCGCTGCCGTGCCTCGGCGGCCATCCGGTGCCGCAGCTCGGGGTCGCGCAGCAGGGTCACGCACGCGTCGGCGACGGCGTCGACGTCCCGCGGCGGGACCACGAACCCGGCGTCGCCCACCGCCTCGGACACCCCGCCGACGTTGGTGCACACCATGGTCCGGCCGCAGGCCATCGCCTCGATGACCGTGTACGGGAAGCCCTCGGAGATGCTGGTGAGCGCGACGATGCTGCCGCTGTGGTACGCCTCGACCAGGTCGGGCGCGTTGCCCTCCAGACGTGCGGCGCCGGTCAGCCCCAGCCGCTCGACGAGGGCGAGGCAGCTGTCGCGGTACCGCAGGTCGGTGGCCGAGCCGTAGATGCGCAGCCGGGCGCCGGGCACCCGGTCCCGGACCACGGCGAAGGCCCGGATCAGCGTGTGCAGGTCCTTCAGCGGGTCAACCCGTCCGACGAAGACGACCGTCGGCTCGTCCGGCTCGGTCTTCGCGCTGGGGAACAGCTCCGGCGCGACGCCGTTGTACATCGTCCACATGCGGTCCGGGTCCGCCCCGTTGCGCAACTGCCAGCGGCGGTTGTACGCCGAGTGCGGCGCGAGCGCGTCGGCGAGGTGGTACGCGGCGCCGGCGACGCTGCGGTGGAACCCCAGCAGCAGCACCGTGACCGGGTGCGGCAGGTCGCCGTGCAGCTGCTCCAGGTACCGCTCGCGCAGGTACACCCCGTGCTCGGAGATCAGCAACGGCGTGTCGTGCGTCCACTTCGCCGTCATCCCGACGAGCGCCGACAGGCCGTTCATCGCGCAGTGCACCACGTCGGCGCGGGTCGGCGGCACGGTGAGCGGGCGCAGCATGTGCCCGATCAGCCTGGCCGCCTGCGCCGCGTCGGCCAGCGTGAGCCGCATCGGCCGGCCGGCCAGCGCCGGGTGGTCGGCGCCCAGCGCGACCCCGACGTCGCGCCACCGGTCCTGCATCGCGCCGAGCGCGGCGTTCGAGCCGATCGCCGCGGCCAGGTCGCCGCCGTCCGCCGCGAACTCGTACAGGCCGCGCAGCGCGAGCAGGAACCGGCTGCGCTGGACCGTCGCCCGGTCCGGGCTCGGGTCCGGCGGCGTGATCAGCGCGGTGAGGAACGCGTCGTACGCGGCGTGGAACACCGTGGTGGGGCGCCCCCGGGCGGGCCGGCGGCGAGCGCCGCCGGCACACCACAGCGGGATCGAGACCACCCGGTCGAGATTGGCCGGGCGTTCCCAGCGGGAGCGCTCACTGCCGTCGACGGTGAGCGCCACCACCTCCCACCGGTACTCGGGCATGCCGCGCAGCAGCTGGTCGCACCACACGCTGACCCCGCCGTGCGCGAACGGATAGGTGCCCTCGGACACCAGGGCCACCTTCACGACCGCGGACTCGCCGGGACGGTCACCGCGGTGCCGGCGGACAGCGTGAGCTTCGAGGAGACCTCGGTGCCGTACGTGCTCGCCCCCGCCGCCGTCACGCCGCTCACGGTGAGCGCGCCCGCCAGCGGTGACGTCACGGTGACCGTGCGGGCCGCCGGGTCGTACACCGCGTCGACGTTGCCGCGGACCTGTGCGAAGTGCGCGATGCGGTGCGTCGCGTAGGCGCTCAGCGCCGTCCAGTCCGGGTTGAGGACCGGCACCGAGTAATAGCCGCTGTACTTGGCGAGGACCTGCTCCAGCCAGTCGGTGGCCAGGGTCCTGCCGGCGCCGTAGTCACGCAGGTTCGCGATGTGGAACGTGTGCGAGTACAACGACCCGGTGGTGAGGTGGCTCAACGCGACGTCGGTCTCGTAGTCGAGCATCTGGGCGTAGGTGAGGTTCGTGGGCCAGTACGGGAAGCGTCCGCCGGGCCCGTAGTACGAGTTGTAGAACGCGATCTGCTCCGCCGGTGTCGTCGTGTGGTACGCGATGTTCGTCGGCCAGTCGGGGACGATCGTGATCCCGGGCGACAGCGGGTGGACCTTGCCGCAGTTGAAGCAGTCGGGCACGTGGCTGGCGAAGGACATGTTGCCGTGCACGTACCGCACGCCCAGATCCCGGGCCGCGTCGAGGAACTGCTGGTTGGACGCGGCGAGCCCGTAGTCCGTCGGCGGGTTCACGTCGTCGTCCGGGTTCGGGTTGTACACGCCGAGCCCCGAGTACTCGCCGGTCTTGAGGACCGCGTCGGGCTGCGCCAGCCCCAGCCGGGTGGCGACCCTGCGGTTGGCGGAGATCTCGTTCGCGCTCGTGGCGTAGTCGGTGGTGTTCAGCTCCAGGTGGGTGAACGTGTGGTTGATCCACCGGAACTTCTTGGACAGGCACCGGGTGGTCGCGGTGAGCGTGGCGACGCCGCCGTTCGGGCTGCACCGCGCGCCCGAGGTCAGGTCCGCGTCATTGCCGTTGTACGCCAGGTTGAACGTGAAGTTCGACGCGAGCGGGTAGGCGCCGCGCAGTGCGGTGAGGCGCTGGTCGGTGTTGTACGCGTCGTGGCCCGACATCTGGAAGCCCGGGTCGGACTCGACGTGCCCGTCGGGGAAGTAGTGGTCGGCGGTGTTGAACCAGTCGTCGACGTCCACGTTGATGAAGTGCCGCTGCTCGCCGAGGAACAGCCCGCGGCTCGCCCACCGCAACAGGCCGTACGTCAGCAGGCTCGCCTGCAGGAGGTACTGGTTGGAGGTGAACGTGAGCGCCATCCGCTCGCGGCCGTCCGTGGACGTGGTGCGCACGGCGAGCACGTCGCCGCCGTTGACGAGGATCGGGTCGGCGGCGCAGCCGCTGGCGATGCGGGTGCGGTACACGTACGACTGCATGATCGGCACCCGGGCCGTCGACTTGAGGTAGTCGAAGACGCCGGCGCCGGTCGCCGTCAGGGACGCCGGCAGCGCGGTGTCGCCGACGGTGCCCTCGCTGGACGGGGACAGGCAGTAGCTCTCCGGCCAGGCGCCGGAGCTGGTGTAGAGGCTCACCTGGCGGACGGCGTAGTCCCGCTCGTAGGCCCACAGCAGGTTCCACTCGTCGGCGTCGAGGCCGCTGACGTACCCGCCGTCGCTGGCGTACATCAGCATGCTGCTGGTCAGCAGGACCGCGTTGTACCGCCCGGTGCCGTCGGGCCGGACCAGGGACGCGGCGGTCAGGGACTGGTCCTTGCTGAGCAGGACGTCATACGCGGCGCCGGTCCGGTTCAGCATCGAGGTCCAGGTGTCGACGCCCCAGTCGGCGCCGTCGACGCCGACGACGAGCGCGCGGAGGCCGACCTTGCCGTTCGCCGGCGCGGCGAGCGTGGACGGGCCGGCCGACTGCCCGGTGGTGGACTTCTGCGTGTCGGTGCGCAGGGTCAGGTCGCGTTGCAGGGGCACCGCGCCCTTCGTCGTCGGCAGGGGTGCGCCGGGATCGGTGACCTTGCGCGGCGCGGGCTCGCCGAGGACGAGGGTGTGCCCGCCGTCGTGGGGCGCCTGCTGGCGCCCCGGTTGCAGGGCGGCGGCCTGGTGTGCCCCGCTCATGACGAGGGTGGCGCACAGGGCGGCAGCGGCGGACACCCGGAGCAACAACCGGGTGCCTGGCGTTCGTGCCGTGATCATGAAAACTCCGGTCGGCTCGAAATGCGATTGGTTCACAACGTCGCGGCGCGGCGAAATCGCGCACGGAAAGCACCGCGGGGCATCCGGCGAATGCGTGCCCAGCGGGAAATTGAATGGGACGAACCGATGTTACGAGGCAGTTAAAGAAGTGGGATTCGACCGCTGCATGAGATCGTGGGTGGGCGGATTCCTCACCCCGTGCCGCGGGTCCGCGGCGGCAGGCCTACGACATCCGGTCGCGGAACCGGAACACCATGGCCGACCAGCCGGTGTCCGGGGTGCCGCCGTCGAGGGCGGTGCTGATCGCCCGCTCCTCGAAGGCGAAGTGCGACTCCAGGATGGCCGCCAGCCCGTCGAGCTCGCCGCTGACCGCGGCCGTGTCGACGGCGGGGGAGGAGGCCAGCTCGGCGACGCGGGACAGGATCCAGGCGATCATGCCGTGGTCCTCGACGAGCTTGGCGACGGTGCCGGACAGGTCGGGTCGTTGCCGGAGCAGCTCGGCGAACATGCCCGCGTCCTCGCCCTGGTGGTGGGCGGTCACCGCGGCGCAGAAGGCGAGGCAGTGTGACGGCAGGTCCCGGCGCAGACCGGCCCGCAGGTCCCGGAGTTGGTGGCGCAGTGCGTCGTGTGCCTGCGCGAGCTGTGCGCTGAGCGCGACCGCGCGGTCGTGGGTGGCCAACGGATGGCGTCCTTCGGTTGCACACCTCCATGCCTGACGCTGACCGTCACCGGCACGCGATGCTGCGACCATCCGATCATGCCCCGCCGGGCGGCGCAAGCACGTCAGGTGCCCGCCAGACCGATCATGCCCCGCCGGGCGGCGCAAGCACGGTCAGGCGCCCGCCAGGTACCCCGCCAGGTGGTCGACCACCTCGCGGGCGTCGTCCTCGATGCCGTGGATGAACGTGGACCTGCGCCGCCGCAGCACCGGCAGGCCCAGCGCGTACAGGCCCGGGCTGGGCAGCACGCCGCCGTCGTGGTCCAGCCGGCCCTTGGCGTCCACGACGGGGACGTCGAGCCAGTCGTACCCGGGACGGAACCCGGTCGCCCAGACGACGCTGCGGATCTCGCCCGACCCGAGGTCCAGCTGCAGCCGGGAGGTGGGCGGCACCGCGGTCGGCGCGAACCGCTCCCCGGTGCCGCCGGCGAACGCGTCGAACGTGTCCAGCAGGCGGTGCAGCTTCAGGTCGGCGAGGGCGAACACGTTGCGCAGCCCGCCGGAGAACAGGGCCCGCCCGTCGCGGACCGCCGCCCAGCGGCCGACGAGCGAGACGCCGAGGGCGGTGAGCGCGTTGAGGTCGACGCTGGAGCGGTCCGGGGTGCCGGCCAGCTGCGGCGACGGCAGCCGGCGGGCGCGGGTCAGGTCGTCGATCTCGTCGTAGCGCTGGTCCCACACCCCGGAGGCGTCCATCCACCAGAGGATGTCGCGGCCACGGTACATGCGCGGCAGGCGGGTGTGCTCGCCGACGGACAGCGTGACCGGCCGGCCGGAGCGCTGCAGCTCCGCGGCGAGCTGCACACCGGTCGCCGAGGCCCCGACGACGAGCACGCCGCCGTCGGGGAGCTTGGCGGGGTCGCGGTAGTCGAACGGCGTGAACTGCTCGACGGAGGACGGCACCGCCTCGTGGAAGGCGGGCACCACGGGCCGGTTGCAGGCCCCGCTGGCGATGACCACGGCGCGGCACCGCAGCGGGCCGGTGCTGGTCGTGACCAGGTAGCCGTCGCCGGTCCGCCGCACCGACGTGACCTCCGTGCCGGTCCGCACGGGGGCGGCCGTGGCGGCGGCGAACCGCTCGAGGAGGTCGACGACCTCACCCATCGTCATGTACCCGTCGGGGTCGGGGCCGTCGTAGGGCAGCCCCGGCAGGCGGGACTGCCAGTTGGGGGTGAGCAGGCGCAGCGAGTCCCATCGCTCCCGGCGCCACGAGTTGGCGACCTCGCCGCGCTCCAGCACGACGTGGTCGATCGACCGCTCGCGCAGGAAATGGCTGGCGGCGAGGCCGGCGTGCCCGGCGCCGACGACGACGGCGGTGACGTCCAACGGTGAACCCTCAGGCCACTTCGACGGTGACGTCGGTCGGGTTGGTGAGGGCGTCGAAGACGGCGGAGCGCTTCTGGGACTGCGCGACGAGCGCCTCGATCTCCTCCTTGGAGGCGTCGGCGTCGATGGTGAAGGTCACCTTGATGCCGTTGAACCCGTTGCGCACGTCGGCGTCGGCGCCGAGGATGCCGCGGATGTCGTGCTTGCCCTCCACGACGGCGTCGACGGAGCGCAGCTGGATGCCCCGGTTCTGCGCGACGGACGCCACGCCCGCGGTCAGGCAGCCGGCGAGGCCGACGAGCAGGTACTCGATCGGGGTGATGCCGTTGTCCTCGGCGGCGAACACGGCCGGGTGGTCGGCGTCGAACACCGACTCGTTCTTGTGGCTCTGCTCCTGGCCGAGGCCGTAGAACTGCTGCACGCGGGTCGTGCTGTGCACGCCGTGCTCCCACTTCGACGTGGCCCGCCAGGTGAACTGCGCCGCCTCGGGCGCGCCCTGCAGCGCAGTGCGCGCCTCGAGCAGGGCCTGGACGTTGACGCCGTTCTCAACCGTGGTCATGAAGTTGACGCCCCTCTCACGTTAGCAAACAACCCTAATCCCCATCGGGATGGTTGACAGTACCTCGGCTTCCTGGCGACGGCTATGATCGCCACCATGACTTCAGCCTCGACCCGTGCGGCCGGCTCGGTCGGCGTCGTCGAGACACGGTACGCCGACCTGCCGGCGCCCGTCCCGCTCGATTGCGGCCGGGAGCTGCCGGTGCGGGTGGCATACGAGACGTACGGGACGTTGTCCCCCGAACGGGACAACGTCATCCTGGTGTGCCACGCCCTCAGCGGCGACGCGCACGCGGCCGGGCAGTCGGCGAAGCCGCGGGAGAGCGCCCGCGACGGCTTCGGCGCCGAGGACCGCGACGGCACCGCCGGCAAGGGTCTCGGATGGTGGGACGGCATGATCGGCCCGGGCAAGGCGTTCGACACGGACCGGTACTTCGTGGTGTCGACGAACCTGCTCGGTGGCTGCGGCGGCACCACCGGCCCGGCGTCGATCGACCCGGCGACGGGCCGCCCCTACGGCGCGGACTTCCCCGTGATCACCGTCGCTGACATGGTACGGACCGAGCGGGCGCTCCTCGACGTGCTCGGCATCGGGCGCCTGGCCGCGGTCGCCGGCGGCTCGCTCGGCGGGATGCAGGCGCTGCAGTGGGCGGTGACGTACCCGGACCAGGTCGACGCCGTGGTCGTGATCGCCAGCACGCACGCGCTGCACCCGCAGGGCCTGTCGTGGAACGCGATCGCCCGCGACGCGATCATGCGCGACCCGGACTGGCAGGGCGGCCGGTACTACGGCACCGGCCGCAGACCCGACGCCGGCATGGGCGTGGCCCGGATGGTCGGGCACGTCACCTACCTGTCGGCGGCGTCGATGGGCGACAGGTTCGGCCGGCGGCTGCAGTCCTCCGCCGACGTCCGGTACACGATCACCGACGCCGAGTTCCAGGTCGAGAGCTACCTGCGGCACCAGGCGGAGACGTTCGTGCGGCGCTTCGACGCCAACACCTACCTGTACACGTCCCGCGCCCTGACCTACTTCGACCTGGCCCGCCAGCACGGCGACGGGTCACTGGCCAAGGCCCTGGAGAGCGTGCGGGCCAGGGCGCTGCTGATCGCGTTCAGCTCCGACTGGCTGTACCCACCGCAGGCGTCGCGGGAGATCCACGACGCGCTGCGCGCGCTCGGCAAGCCGTCCGAGCTGCACGTGATCGACGCGCCGTACGGGCACGACTGCTTCCTGCTGGAGGAGGCCCGGCAGACACCGATCATCCGGGCGTTCCTGGGACTGGACGAGAACGACGAGGAAGAGGCACCGTGACCGACAGACCGCTGCGTGCCGAGGAGGCCCGGGAGTTCGGGTTCGAGACCCGCCAGCTGCACGCCGGGCAGCGCCCCGACCCCAACACCGGCGCCCGGGCCGTGCCGATCTTCCAGACGACCAGCTATGTCTTCGAGGACCCCGAGTCCGCCGCGGCGTACTTCAACCTGCAGGAGTACGGCAACACGTACTCGCGCATCATGAACCCGACGGTCGCCGTGTTCGAGGAGCGGGTCGCGAACCTGGAGGGCGGCAGCGGGGCGGTCGCCTTCGCCAGCGGCATCGCCGCGCAGGCCGCCGCGCTGTTCACCCTGCTGCAGCCCGGTGACCACGTGGTGTCGTCCTCCGCGCTGTACGGCGGCACCGTGAACCAGTTCAAGCACCTGCTGCGCAAGATGAGCGTGGACGTGACCTGGGTCGACCCCGACGACCCGCAGGCGTGGCGCGCGGCGGTCCGCGACACCACGAAGGCGTTCTTCGGCGAGACGATCGGCAACCCGTCGGGCAACGTGCTGGACATCGAGACCCTCGCCGGCATCGCGCACGAGCACGACCTGCCGCTGATCGTGGACAACACGTTCGCCACGCCGTACCTGTGCCGCCCGATCGAGTGGGGCGCCGACATCGTCATCCACTCGGCGACGAAGTTCATCGGCGGCCACGGCACCAGCATCGGCGGCGTGGTGGTGGAGGCGGGCACGTTCAACTGGTCCAACGGCCGGTTCCCGGTGGTCGCCGACCCGTCGCCGGCGTATCACGGCCTGCAGTTCCACGAGACGTTCGGCACGTACGGTTACCTCATGAAGCTGCGCGCCGAGACGCTGCGGGACCTCGGCGCGGCGCTGTCGCCGTTCAACGCGTTTCTGTTCCTGCAGGGGCTGGAGACGCTGTCGCTGCGCATGGACCGGCACGTCGCCAACGCGCGCAAGGTCGCGGAGTTCCTGGAGGGCCACGACCTGGCGTCGAACGTGACCTACCCCGGCCTGCCCGGCAGCCGGTACCGCCCGCTGGTGGACAAGTACCTGCCGCTCGGCGCGGGTGCGGTGTTCTCCTTCGAGTGCGCCGGCGGCCGCGACGGCGGGCAGGACCTGATCCGGGGCGTGTCGCTGTGGTCGCACCTGGCCAACGTCGGCGACGCGAAGAGCCTCATCATCCACCCGGCGAGCACCACCCACCGCCAGCTCAGCGACGCCGAGCTGCGCGCCGCCGGGGTCGCCCCGGGCACGGTGCGGCTGTCCGTCGGCACCGAGTCCGTCGACGACCTGATCTGGGACCTCGAGCAGGGCTTCGCGAACGTGAAGGCAGGCTGACATGACCGACCTCGCCAGGTACCAGGACCCGCTGACCATCCAGCGGGTCCTGCACGGCGCGAAGACCATCGCCATCGTCGGGCTGTCCGGCAACGAGCTGCGCGCCAGCCACTTCGTCGGCTACTACCTCAAGCGGCACGGGTACCGGGTGATCCCGGTGAACCCGCGCGAGCCGCGGATCCTGGGCGAGACCAGCTACCCGAGCCTGCCCGACGTCCCGGTCCCGGTCGACATCGTCAACGTGTTCCGCGCCCCGGACGCCCTGCCGGGCATCGCCCGCGACGCCGTGGCGATCGGCGCGACGACGCTGTGGACGCAGTTCGGCGTCATCAACGCCGAGGGCGCGCGGATCGCCGCCGACGGCGGGCTGACCGTCATCATGGACCGGTGCCTGAAGGTCGAGCACGCCAGGTACGTGGGCCGGATGCACTGGCTCGGCTTCAACACCCAGCGCATCACGGCCGTCCGCGGCGGCCTGCAGTAACGCGACCCACGAACCACGGACCGGCCGAGGTCAGCAGCCGCAGCCACCTCCGCCGCAGCCGCAGCCCGTCCCGGCCGCGGCGGCGCGCCGGGCGCCGCGGCGGCGGTGCAGCCACCACATGCCCAGCGCCGTGCCGGCGAGCACCGCGGAGGCGGCGAGGAGGGTCCGCTGGAGGACCGCGGCGCCGGCGGCGGTGAGCACGCCGGCGGCGATGAGCAGCGGCAGGGCGCAGCAGGCGGCGCAGGCCAGGACGGCGAGCCCGCCGGTGACCTTGCTGCGGGTCGGCGGCAGGTCGTCGACCGGCGGGCGGTGCAGGGGGACGACGGGCAGGTTCACGCGGACGCTCCGGCGGTGCCCGTGGCCGGCGACGGGACCGGGCTGCCGGTGCGGGCGTCGACGGCCTCGGCGGGGCCCTGGAGCGCCGCGGCCGCCCGGCCGGCGAGGGAGGCCAGGACGTCGGCGTACCGGTCCGGGACCCGCACGTCCAGGGTGAGCGCCTCGCCGCCGCCGGCCGGCTGGCCGGTGACGGCGACGGTGAAGGCGAAGAACGAGCAGCACGCGGTCTCCCGGGCGGCGAGGTCCCGCACCGTGGCGGCGAGGCCGGCCGGGCCGCTCAGCCGCAGCCGCGCATGGGTCGGCGTGACCGTTTCCACGGCGCGGACCGCCGTGCTGAACAGGGCGTCGAACTCGGCCAGCCGCAACGGTTGCTCGACCGTCGGCAACGTGCACGCGTCAGGGACGACGAAGGACATCACAGGCTCCTGACCTTGGCGTACGGCACCCGGGCGGGGCCGTACGCCAACGGTAAGCCTGTACCTGGGTACCGGATGCAAGTCCCGGCGGCCCGGGTCAGAGGTCGTGGCCGGCGGTGCTGTCGACGTGGGCGGGCACCGCGCCGTCGTGGCGGTCGCCGGTGCTGACGGTGCCGGACGGCTCGAACATGAGGATCGCCCCGCCGGGCGACGACGGGCGGTGCTCGACGCCGCGCGGCACGACGAACGTGTCACCCTGGCGCAGGGTCACGGTGCGCTCGCCGTGCTCGTCGCGGATCGCGACGTCGAACTGCCCGTCCAGGACGAGGAAGAACTCGTCGGTGTGCTCGTGCACGTGCCAGACGTGCTCGCCCAGGGTGTGCGCGATCCGCACGTCGTAGTCGTTGACGCGGGCCACGATCCGCGGGCTGTACACGTCGTCGAAGGAGGCCAGGGCCTCGGTGAGGTTCACCGGTCGCATGCCTGGCAGTGTGCGTCAGGGCGCCCGCGGGCGTCTTGTACGTTCCTGATCAGTGGTGCTGGGCGAGTTGGATGAGGTTGCCGCAGGTGTCGTCGAAGGTGGCGACGGTCACCGGCCCCATGTCGGTCGGCTCCTGGGTGAAGACGACGCCGAGGGCGCGCATCCGCTCGTGCTCCTTGCGCACGTCGTCGACGGCGAACGAGGTGAAGGGGATGCCGTCCTCGACCAGCGCCGCCCGGAACGGCCCGACCGCCGGGTGGGCGGCCGGCTCGAGGACCAGCTCGACGCCGTCGGGGTGCTCCGGGGACACCACGGTCAGCCAGCTGTGCTCGCCCATCGGGATGTCGTGCTTCTTCACGAAACCGAGGACCTCGGTGTAGAAGCGCAGCGCCTTGGCCTGGTCGTCGACGAACAGGCTGGCCAGGTTGATGATCATGACGGGTCCTTCGCTGGGTTCAGCCACCGCCGCACGATGTCGTGCAGTGGCGTGGTGTCGAGGTGATGGAACTTGTACCGGCCCTCCCGCCGCACCACGACCAGCCCGGCCGCCTCCAGCAGCTCCAGGTGTTGCGAGATCGCCTGGCGGGAGGAGCTGATCTGGTGCTTCACGGTCAGGCGGCCGCAGAGCTCGAACAACGTCTGACCGTCGCGATCGGTCAGCTCGTCGAGGATCGCCCGGCGGGTCGGGTCGGCGAGCGCTTTGAAGAGATCGCCCACGCCGACCATGATAGGCAAGTATCTGCTTGCATATCAAGCAACCCGGCCACCTGACCTGCCCCGCGGTGCCATGATGATCAGGTACGAGGTGAGAGGAGCCCCGATGCGTGGCACGTACATCGGCCGCGACCGGATGCTGATCGATCTGGTCTACGGCGGCATGCTCGTCGTCCCCGCCGACGACTACAGCCTCATGCCGGCGCTCACCACGCGGGGCGCGATCGAGCCGCCGCTGACGAAGTTCTTCGCCGGGCACGTGAAGGCCGGTCACACCATCGTCGACGTCGGCGCCAACGTCGGCTACTTCACCGTCCTGGCCGCGAAGCTGGTCGGCGCCGAGGGGCGCGTCATCGCGTTCGAGGCCAACCCGGTGACCTGCGACCTGCTCAAGGACAACCTGTCGCTGAACTGGCTGACCGACCACGACATCACGGTGCGCACCGAGGCGGCGTACTCGGACAACACGACCGTCAAGTTCCACGCCTCGGCGAAGTTCGTCGGCGACTCCTCCATCCAGGAGCGCCCGGCGCACGCGCACCGGCTCGACGAGATCACCATGATCGAGGTGCCGGCGGTGCGCCTCGACGACGCCCTCGCCGACCTGCCCGTCATCGACCTGCTGAAGATCGACATCGAGGGCGGGGAGTTCCACGCGTTCACCGGCATGATGAACCTGATCAAGGAGGACCGGATCCGGCGGATCGTGTTCGAGTGGAACGCGGTCATGCTCGGCGCCGACACCGAGCGCTTCGCCGCCCTGCTGCGCACCGTCCGCGACGAGTACGGTGGCGCGTTCCGCGCGCTCGACCAGGAGGGCCAGCCGACCCCGGTCGCGATCGACGACCTCGTCAAGGTGCCCTTCTACCCGTTCGCAGTCATCGAGCTGTAAAGCCGCCGCAGCTCACGTCATGACCTCCGCTGCGCTGCGGACCGCTCACAGCGCGGTCGGCGTGGTGACGGTGAACCGCGCCTCGACCTCCGCCCGCACCTGCTGCCGCTGCGGGTCCAGCTCCAGTGCCGGGCCGCCGCCGTACGCGTCGCGCGACTTGGCCGAAAAGCCCAGCGGCCGGCCGGCCCGAAAGGGCTGCGAGCCGCTGTCGAGTCCCGGGTCGGCCAGCTCCAGCAGCTCGACCACCTGCGCGCCGAGCGCGTCGGCGTACTCCTTGCCCCGGGCGATCGCGTCGGCGACCGCGTCCCGGCGCACCGCCCGGTACACCGGGCTGTCCGGCCGCAGCGACCACATCGGGCCGTGCACGTGCGTCTGGTCCTGGTTGGCGAGGGTCAGCATCAGCTCGCCCAGCGCCGCGAAGTCGTGCACCACCACGGTGGTCGCCACGCTGCCGGAGTAGGCGGTGACCTTCTCGCCCTTCTTCCCGGTCTCCGGGTGTACGTGCAGGCCACCGGTCTCCCGGCGCTCGATCGCCTCGCCGTGCCGGTCCAGCAGCGTCCGCAGCGCGTCGGACCGCTCCCGGAGCCGGGTCAGCACCGCCGGCCGGTCCTTGTCCCGCGCCACCACCACGACCGTGAACTCGGCCAGCTCCGGGTCGACCTCCCGCAGCGCCTCACCTCGTACCGCCACCACCGTCATGCGGCCAAGCCTATGTGGTGGCACGCGGCCCGGTGCGTGCCGCCGCCGGCGTCCGGCTCGGTGGCCTCGCAGGGCGCGCGCAGGGGTGCGGGCAGCGTCGCGTACAGGGGACACCGGGGGCGGAACCGGCAGCCGGTGGGGCGCACGTCGGCGGCGGGCGGGTCACCCGGCAGCAGGATCCGCTCCCGCCGCCGCTCGACCACCGGGTCGGGCACCGGCACCGCGGACAGCAGCGCCCGCGTGTACGGGTGCAACGGCCGGCCGAGCACGTCGGCGACCGGGCCCGTCTCGACGGTGCGGCCGAGGTACATGACGCTGACCACGTCCGCGATGCGGGCGACGACGGCCAGGTCGTGGGTGACGAACAGGTACGCCAGGCCCAGCTCGGCCTGCAGGCGGGCGAGCAGGTCCAGCACCGCCGCCCGCACGGTGACGTCGAGGGACGACACCGGCTCGTCGAGCACCAGCAGGTCCGGCGCGACGCTGATCGCCCGGGCGATCGCGATGCGCTGCCGCTGCCCGCCGGAGAACTCGTGCGGGAACCGCCGGGCCGCGGCCGGGTCGAGGCCGACGAGGCGCAGCACCTGCGCGACCCGCGCCCGGGCCTGCGCCGCCGGGCGGCCCTGCGCGAGCAGCGGCTCGGCGACGGCGTCGCCGACCGGCAGGCGCGGGTCGAGGCTGGCGAACGGGTCCTGGAACACCAGCTGCATCCGGGCCCGCAGCGCGGCGCGTTCGGCGCCGGTGAGCCCGGCGGTGACGGGCCGGCCGAACAGCTCGATCGTGCCGCCCTCCGGCGGTCGCAGCCCGAGGATCTCCAGCAGCGTGGTGCTCTTGCCGCTGCCGGACTCGCCGACGAGCGCGTGGGTCTGGCCGGGGTGGACGGTCAGGTCGACGCCGTCGACGGCGTGGATGCTGCCGACCCGCCGGCGCAGGACCCGGCCGTGGTGGAGGCCGAAGGTGCGCCGCAGCCCGCGCACCCGCAGCACCGGCTCCCCGGCCGCCGGCCGCCGCGGGGTGACCGCCGCGTCCAGCCTGGGCTGCGCCCGCAGCAGCTCGCGGGTGTACGGCTCCTGCGGGTGCGCGTACAGCTGCCGCACCGGTGCCCGCTCGACGACCCGCCCGGCGCGCATGACGGCGACCTCGTCCGCCATCCCGGCGACCACGCCGAGGTCGTGGCTGACCAGCACGAGCGCGGCGCCGGTGGCCTCGCGCACGTCGCGCAGCACGCGCAGGATCTGCGCCTGCACCGTGACGTCCAGGGCGGTCGTCGGCTCGTCGGCGAGGATGAGGTCGGGGTCGTTCGCGATGGCCATGGCGATCATCACGCGCTGCCGCATGCCGCCGGACAGCTCGTCCGGGAACGCGCGGGCGCGCAGCTCCGGCGACGGGATGCCGACCAGGCGCAGCAGCTCGACCGCGCGGCGGCGGGCCTCGGCCCGGGACACGTCGCGGTGCGCGGTGACGGCCTCGGCGAGCTGGTCGCCGATGCGGTACACGGGCGTCAGCGCGGACAGCGAGTCCTGGAAGACGACGGCGGCGACGTTGCCGCGCAGCCGCCGCAGGTCGCGCGGTGCCGCGCCGACGACCTGCGTGCCGCCGAGCACGGCGCTGCCGGAGACGGCCGCGCCGGCGGGCAGCAGGCCCAGCGCCGCGAGCACCGTGACGGACTTGCCGGACCCGGACTCGCCGACGACGCCGAGGACCTGTCCACGGTGGACGGTGAGGTCGACCCCGTCGACGGCGGGCGGCCCGTCGCCGAAGCTGACCCGCAGGTCGCGGATCTCCAGCACGGCGCCGCCGTCCGCGGCGGCCGGCGGGGTGACCGGCCGGGGGAGCGGCGGCCGGGCGGGCCGGGAGCGGGGGTCGACGGCGTCGCGCAGCCCGTCGCCGACGAGGTTGACCGCGAGGACGAACACGACCAGCAGCCCGGCCGGGAAGAAGAACATCCACGGGTAGGTGACGGCGGAGGGTGTACCGGCGGCGATGAGCGTGCCGAGCGAGACGTCGGGCGGCTGGACGCCGAAGCCGAAGTAGGACAGCGACGTCTCGGTCATGACGGCCGCGCCGACGGCCAGGGTCGCGTCGATGATGAGGAACGACGCGGTGCTGGGCAGGACGTGCCGCACGATGATGCGCGGCGCGGACACGCCCATGAACCGGGCCGCCCGCACGAACGGCAGCTCCTTGAGCGAGATCGTCAGCGACCGCACGACCCGGGCCGACACCATCCAGCCGAAGACCGCGAGGAGCCCGACGAACGCGACCCAGCCGCCGCCGCGCAGCCGCGGCGACACGATGGCGATGATGAGGAACGACGGGAAGACCAGCAGCAGGTCCACGACGAGGACCAGGCCGCGTTCGGCCCAGCCGCCGAGGTAGCCGGCGACGGCGCCGACCACGGCGGCGAGGGTGGTCGCGACGACGGCGACGGCGAGTCCGATGAGCAGCGACTTCTGCAGCCCGCGCACGGTCTGGGCGAACACGTCCTGCCCGATGGCGTTGGTGCCCCACCAGTGCGCCGCCGAGGGCGCGGCGCGCAGCGCGGTGTAGTCGATCTCGCTGTACGCCCAGTGGGTGAGGTGCGGCCCGGCGAACGCGAGCACGAACAGCAGCAGCACGACCAGGGCGCCGGCGCCGGCGGAGCGGTCGCGGCGGAACCGGCCGGCGACGACCCGCACCCTGGTCGGCGCGCGGCCGGCGTCGGTGTGGTCGGCAAGGTCTGCCAGCTCGGCGGCGAGCGGGTCAGCCACGGCCGCCGCCGAGGCGGACGCGGGGGTCGAGCACGGCGTGCAGCACGTCGGCGAGCAGGCCCGCGAGCAGCACCGTGACCGCGGCGAACAGGTTGACCGCGACGACCGCGTTGACGTCGTTGTTGTTGACCGAGTCGATGAACCATTCGCCCATGCCGTGCCAGCCGAAGATCTTCTCGGTGAACGTGGCGCCGGTCAGCACGCCGAGGAACCCGAACGAGAAGAACGTCGACATCGGGATGAGCGCGGTGCGCAGCCCGTGCTTGACCAGGGCGGCGCGGCGGGACAGGCCCTTGGCCTCGGCGGTGCGCAGGTAGTCGGCGCCGAGGACGTCGAGCATGGCGCTGCGCTGGTACCGGCTGTACGTGGCGACCGCGACGAGCCCGATCGACAGCGTCGGCAGCAGCAGGTGCCCGGCCCGGTCGGCGAGCACGGTCAGGGCGGAGCCGGTCAGCCCCGGCGTCGACTCGCCGGTGAACGCGACGAGCTGCCGGCCGCTGGCCTGGTTCGCGGCCAGCGCGGCGATCTTGAGCAGCAGCGCGACCAGGAACGTCGGCATCGACAGCAGCAGAAACGCGACCAGGGTGAAGGTGCGGTCGCTGAGCCGGTACTGCTTGACGGCGCTCCACGCGCCGGCGGCGACCCCGGCGCCGATGCCCAGCGCGGTGCCGAGCACCAGCAGCCGCAGGCTGACCCCGACGCGCCGGCCGAACTCGGCGTTGACGGAGGTGCCGGTGATGCTGACGCCGAGGTCGCCGCGGGCGGCGCGGGCCGCCCAGCCGGCGAACCGCGCGGTGACCGGCTGCCGGTCGTCGAGGCCGACGGCGCGCAGCTGCCGGTCGACCTGCTCGGCCGGCGGCGGGGGGACCCGCGCCTGGAAGTACGCGCGCGGCGACAGGGCGGTCGCCGCCAGCAGATAGGACAAGAAGGCGGCCGACAGCAGCAGCACGACGTAATACGCCAGACGTCGGGCAAGAAAGCCGAGCACAACACCTCCAATTCATGAGTATCGTATCGATGAACGTATCAGAAGATGTATACATAGATGATCTGCAAAGTGGGATGCATGATGGGGAGGCGGGTTCGATGAGGAGCTCCACCGCGCTGGGGGCCGCCGTGCTCCTGCTGGCCGGCACGCTCACGGCGGGCTGCGGCGGCGCCGGCACCCCGGTCAAGCAGGGCGAGCAGCCGAAGACCGGCAGCGCCGACATCAACCCGAAGCCGCGCGACACCCTGCGCAAGGGCGGCACGCTGCGGCTGTCGATCCAGCAGTGGATCACCCAGTACAACGTGGGGCAGACCGACGGCACGCAGGGCGACGGCGCCTCGATCCTGGCGCTCACCCAGCCCGCGCTGTGGTTCCTCGACGACAACGGGGTGCCGTCGGCGAACCCCGACGTCCTCGCCGGCGCCGAGGTCAGCACCGACGGCGGCACGCAGGTCGTCACGTACCGGCTGAACCCGCGGGCGACCTGGTCGGACGGCACCCCGGTCACCTGGCAGGACTTCGCCACCCAGTGGAAGACCCGCAACGGCACCGACGAGCGGTTCCAGGTCGCCTCCACCACCGGCTACGACGCCATCGCCGCCGTCGAGCGCGGCGCCGACGACCGGACGGCGAAGGTGACGTTCAAGGCGCCGTACGCGGACTGGCAGGCACTGTTCGACCCGCTGCTGCCCGGCGCCGCGCTGGACACGCCGGAGGAGTTCAACACCGGCTGGATCGAGAAGATCCCGGTGTGGGGCGGCCCGTGGAAGCTCGGCACCGCCGACAAGACCGCCCAGACGATCACCGTCGTGCCGAACGAGCGGTACTGGGGCACCAAACCGCTGCTGGACTCCGTCGTCTTCCGCGCCCTGGACGCGGCGGCGATCACCGACGCCTACCTGAACAACGAGATCGACCAGGCGCCGGGCCGGGAGGCGGACGCGTACCGCCGCCTCGCGAGCGCCGCGAACTCGGTCATCCGTACCGGCGGGCGCTGGGACGAGACGCAGCTGACGGTCGGCCACAACGGCCCCCTCGCCGACGAGCGGGTCCGCCAGGCCGTCGCCAACGCGATCGACCGCGCCGCCCTGGCCGCCGCGCAGTCCGCCGGCCTGCCGTTCAAGGTGAACACCATCGGCAACCACTTCTTCATGCCGAGCCAGCACGGGTACCGCGACAACAGCGGCGACGCGGGCCGCTTCGACCTCGCCCGGGCCCGCCAGCAGCTCGACCAGGCCGGCTGGGCGGCCGGCGCCGACGGCAGGACCCGCACCAAGGACGGCACCACGCTCAAGCTCGTCTACGTCGTCAACGCCCGCGGCAGCACCGACCTGCCGCAGCTCGTGCAGAACATGCTCGCCCAGGCCGGCATCACCGTCGAGCTGCGCAAGGTGCCGAGCAACGACTTCTTCGCCAAGTACGTCAACGTCGGCGCGTTCGACCTCACCTCGTTCCGCAACGTCGACAACATCTTCCCGTCGCTGCTGTTCCCCGTGTACCGCAGCGACGGCGAGCAGAACTACGGCAAGGTCGGCTCACCCGAGATCGACAAGCTGCTCGAGCAGGCCGGCGCCGAGACCGACCGGACGAAGGCCGTCGACCTGCTCAACCAGGCCGACGCGCTGCTGTGGCGGGCCGGGCACTCGGTGCCGCTGTTCCAGACGCCGCAGATCTCCGCGGTGCGCCCCGGCCTGGCCAACTTCGGCGCCTTCGGCCTGCGCGGCGACCGGCAGTACGTGGACGTCGGCTGGACCGCCTGATGCCGCGCCCTCGCGGCGCCGCTTCGTCCTACCGGCATGCCCTTGACCGCCGGCCGGCCGTCCGGGACGGGCCGGGCGGAGACGCCGGCGTCGGGCCGGGACGCGTCGAGCGGCACCTGCGTCCCGCCCCGCGCGGCGCGCCGCTCCCGGACGGGTGCACGCCCGGTTCGTCGCCGGCGAACGGCACCTTCGTCCAGCCGGCGCCCCGTCAGGCCGGCGCGTTGCGGACGAGTCGCTGCGGTGCCGGTCCGGTGAGCAGGTCCAGCACGACCGCCAGGGGAGGCCAGGCGCGGCGGCCCCGCCGGGTGACGGCGAACGCGCGCAGCCGCACGTCGGGGCGGCGCAGCGGGGCCAGCGCGACACCGGCGGCGGTGGGCTGGTCGGCGGGGAGCAGCCCGACCCCGAGCCCGGCCACGATCAGGTCCTGGAGCAGCTCCAGGCTGTCCGCGCGGTGCGCGATCCGCGGCGTGTAGCCGGCCATCGAGGCGACGGTGCGCACCACGTCCTCGTCCGCGGTGTTGCGCGAGTTGACCAGCCAGCTCGCGTCGCGGAACGCCCGGAACACCGCCAGGGCGTCACCGTCCACGCCTGCCCCGGCCGGCACCCCGAGGCTCCATCGGGCGCTCCACAGTGGACTGGCTTCCACCGTGTCCGGGAAGCCGGACGGTGCGAGGTTGTAGTCGTACGTGAGCGCCAGGTCGACCTCGTCGGCGGCGAGCAGCTGCAGCGCCTCGGCCGGCTCGTGCTCGTGGATCTGCACGCGCAGCCGCTCGTGGCGGGCGGGCAGCGCCGCGACGATCGGCAGCAGCGACCGGCGGATCGCGGTGGCGAACCCGGCGACCCGCACCGTGCCGGCCGGCTCCGCGGACGGGTCCAGGTCGAGCCGGGCGGCCTCGACCGCGGCCAGGATCGTCACCGCGTGACCGGCCAGCCGCCGCCCCGCCGGGGTCAGCCGCACCCGCCGCCCGTCCGGCTCGATCAGCGCGGTGCCGGCCTCCTTCGCCAGGACGGCGAGCTGCTGCGACACGGTCGACGTGGTGGTGCCGAGCTCCTCGGCGACCTCCCGCATCGAGCCCAGCCGGGCCAGCTCGGCGAGCAGCAGCAGGCGGTCATTGTTCAGCATTTTCGAACGGTACCTCAACGAATCTCACGTGGACGTGGACAGTCGGGATGCCGTGTACTTGCTGGCATGTTCGCCGCGATCGCCTCCATGATCTGCATCCAGCTCGGGCTGGCCGCGTCCGTCGGCCTGTTCGACAGCGTCGGCCCGTCCGGCGCCGTCTGCCTGCGCCTCGCCTGCGCCGCGCTGCTGCTGCTCGCGCTGGTCCGGCCGCGGCCGCGCGACTTCACCCGGGCCAGTATCCTGGCCACCGTCGCCCTCGGCGTGGTCACCGCCGCCCTGACGTTGACGTTCATGGCTGCCGTCGCGCGGCTGCCGCTCGGCACCGCCAGCGCCCTGGAGTTCCTCGGCCCGCTCGCGGTCGCGGCGGTGCGCGGCCGCGGCGCCGCCGTGCTCTGGCCGGTGCTCGCCGCCGGCGGCGTGCTGCTGCTCACCGAGCCGTGGCACGGCGGCACCGACCCGGCGGGCGTCGCGTTCGCCCTGGCCGCCGCCGCGTGCTGGGCCGGGTACATCCTGCTGACCCAGCACGTCGGCGACCACGTCAGCGGCTACGCCGGCCTGGCCGTCTCCACCGCCGTCGCCGGCCTCGTCGCGGCGGCCGTGGCGGGCCCGTCCGTCGCCGCCGGCCTCACCTGGCCCGTGCTGGCCGCGGGGTTCGGCCTGGCCGTGCTGCTCGCCGTCGTGCCGTTCAGCCTGGAGATGTACGCCCTGCGCCGGCTCACCGCCGGCGCCTTCGGCACCCTGATGAGCCTCGAGCCGGCGATCGCGCTGCTCGTCGGCGGGGTGCTGCTGCACCAGGCGCCCGGCCCGCTCGCCGTGCTCGGCGTCGGGCTGGTGGTGGCGGCCGGGATCGGGGCCGCCCGCACCGGCGCCCGCCAGCCTTCCGGCTCGCTGCCGCCTTCCGCGGGCGGTGCCGGGTCAGGGGCCGTACATCCTGAGCGTGGAGCCGTCGGTGAGGTACAGCCGCCCGCCGGTGACGACGGCGTGCCCGCTCGCATGGTCGAACCGGCCTGCGCCGGGCACGTCCCCGCCGGTGACCGGTGACAGGATCCGCAGCGGGCGCCCCTCGACCGTGACGTAGAGCAGCCCGCCCGCGCGGACCGGCCGTCCCACCGCCCCGGGCAGCGTCCGGCTCCACAGTCTCGTGCCGCGACCGGCGTGCAGGGCGGTCAGGGTGCCGCCGGCGGCCGCGTACACCCGCCGCCCGTCGATCGCGACGTCCTCCGCGGTGCCGGGCCGCCGCCACGCGATCCCGCCGTCGCCGGCCCGGATCGCCACCAGCCCGGTCAGGTCGCCCTGCCCCACCGGGTCGGGCACCGCGACGAACCGGTCCCCGCTCGCGGCCCGCGGTGTCCACCGCACCTTCGTGCGCCAGAGCTCCCGCCCGCCGCCGACGGTCACCGCGGCGGTGCCGTGCGCGTCGTGCAGCAGCACCCGCCCCGCGGCCGACACCGGCCCGGCGAGGACGGCCCCGGCGCGGCTCCACCGCCGCCCGCCGTCCCGCCCGCGGTACGCGATGACCGTGTCCTCGTTCGTCATCGTGGCCCACCCCGAGGCGACGACGGTGCCGGCGTCCACGACCAGCTCGTTGACCGGCGGCTCCTGCACCACGTGCCAGCGGCGCGCCCCGGTGGCGGCGTCCAGCGCGTACAGGTGCCCGTCGGGGTCACTGTTCGCGTAGCAGCTCGTGCCGGCCACGATGAGCAGACCGTCGCTGACCACCAGCGTGCGGAAGTCGGCGCTGTCGAGGATCTCCGGGTCCCGCCAGATCCGCCTGCCGGTGGCCGCGTCGAGGGCGGTGACCCCTTCGCCGTCCAGGATGTACACCCGCCCGCCGGCCACCAGCGGCGGCGGCAGCGCGGGGGCGCACCCTTCGGCCCCGGCCGCCGGCGTGACCGCCCACCGCTGCCGGAGCCGCCCGACACTACCGGCGTTGATGCCACGCTCCCCGGGGTTGTAACCACTGTTCCCAGCGTCGAACCCGTCGTGCGTCCAGCCCTCGCCGCGCCCCGCTGCGCTTGGTGCTGCGCCTTGTGGCGCGCCGTGTGGGGCGCCGTGTGGGGCGCTTTGTGGGGCGGCAGTGCTTTGCGGCGCGGCGCCGCCGACGATGACAGCGACGAGTGCCAGCGCGGCGACCCGCGCCAAACCCCATGGCATGGTGGTGCTCCCTCGGTCTGCACCGGGGGGCGGGCGACTGACACCGCAACCCTACCCGCCACTCTCGGACAAACCCGGCATTTCCCCACCGCCGTCAGCGCAACGTGTACGCCCACTTCGCGGTGCACCAGCTGTACCCCGGACGAACGATCGTGCCGTCCCGCCGCTCCACAACGGGCGTCGTCCGCTCGAGCCGCAGGGTGTCCCCGGCCCACAGGAACAGCGCCCGATCCAACGTGATCAGGTAGCACGTCTCGTCGACCAGGATGTCCCGGACCAGCAGATGCCTCGGGGCCACGATCCGGTCACCGGCCAGCTGCACCCGCCCATCGTGCCACGCCACCGACCAGCCGAGCACCCGGCAAGGTTCTGGACGCCGCGGGTGTACCGGCCTGCGGCCCCACCGGAAGCACGCCGATCTACCTGCCGACCAACCCGACCAGCCCGACGGCCGGTCCGCTGGCGGGTCCGACGCCAGGCTGGCAGTGCGTCGAACTCGCCGAGCGGTACCTGTACGTCAAACATCACCTGCCGGCGATCAACAACGTGACCGGCGCGACGCTCGTCGATCGGTACCACGAGCGGTATCCGCACGTTCCCGTGCACCACAACGGCGAGACGCTGATCCCGGCCGTCGGCGACGTGATGAACTTCGGTGGCAACGCGAGCAACCCGGACGGCCATGTCGCCGTCGTCACCGCCGTCGAGCTCGATCCGGCCAAACCGGGCCGAGGCAAGGTCTTCTTCGTTGGCCAGAACCAGAAGCAGCGCGCAGACGGCACCGCCACCGCCGCGACGGGCAATGTGAGGATCGTCGATGGGCGCGTCGACCCGGCCAGCTACAACCCGGCGTATCGGACAGTCAAGTGGCTGGACCTGCGCCCCGCGGCAACCGTCACCAGGCTGCGCGCCTGGGGGACCGATTTCTTCGGCGCGACCGACCTGCCCGCGGACCTCACCGGCGTGACGGCGGTCGCGGCAGGTCTGCACCACGGACTCGCGGTCCGCGCTGACGGGACCGTCGCCTCCTGGGGGTACAACCCGTACGGCCAGGCAACCGTTCCGGCTGGCCTCGCCGACGTCGTGGCAGTCGGCGCCGCCGACGTCCACAGCATCGCGCTCAAGGCCGACGGCACGGTCATCGCCTGGGGCGCCAATCCTTACGGGGAGACGGACGTCCCCGCGGACCTGAGCGACGTCACCGCTATCGCGACCGGCACCGCGAGCCGGGACAATCTCGCCCTGAAGCGCGACGGCACCGTCGTCGCCTGGGGATCACGATTCGCGGGCGAAGCCGACGTGCCGGCCGGCCTTGCCGACGTGCGGGCGATCGCCGCCGGCACGCGGCACAACCTCGCCCTCCGGCAGGACGGCACCGTCGTGGCCTGGGGCTGGAACAGCCGGGGACAGGCGACCGTCCCGGCCGGGCTCACCGACGTGGTGGCGATCAGCGCCGGCGACCAGCACAGCCTGGCCTTGAAGAGCGACGGCACCGTCGTGGCGTGGGGTGCGTTCGACTACACCCTCAACGGCGAGGACCACGCCGTGCCGGCCTACGTCCCCGAGGGGCTCTCCGAGGTGGTCGCCGTCGGTGCCGGCCTGTACCACGACATCGCGGTCAGGCGCGACGGCACGGTCGTCAGCTGGGGCGCGAACTTCCTCGGGCAGACCGACGTCCCGGGTGACGTGACCAACGTACTGACCGTCGCCGGCGGCACCGCGTACAGCCTGGCGATCGTGAGCGTCGCGGCCTAAATCGTAGGTCGAAGGCATAGTCATTCGTTGATCGCGGCGATGTGCAGGGTGGCTTCGTACCGGCCGGCGAGTCTGTCGAAGCGGGTGCGGCGCCTCGGTCGCGTTTGAGTCGGTTGATGCCGCACTCCACGGCGTGACGCTGTTTGTACAACTCGGGGAGAAGGGCGGCCGGCCGCCCTTCTCGAGTGCGCGGCCGTGATCGGCCGGCTCGTCCCGGACACCGCCGGGCGGTTCCGCTTGCAGATCCCCTTTTTCGCGCCCGCCGGCATGCTGGTGTGCTCGGGCGGTGGTGGAGTCCACGGACACACAGCAGGCCGGCACGCCACGCCAGGGTGCACCGACACGGATCCGCCACCGGATCCCATCAGGGCAGGCCGAGCATCGCGCCCGAGTTCGACACACAATCTGGCACCGGAAGAGAAAGGCCTTGACCTGAAGGCGTGTTGAGGTCGGAGGCTCCTCGCATGGACACGGATCTGGACGCCATCCGCGGCGTCGTGGCACAGGTGCAGGACGCGCAGCAGCGCGAGCGGGTGGAGGACTTCGTCGTGTTGTTCCGGCACGACGCGATCTGGACGACCGGGCACGGCCGGCGGCTGACCGGGCGGGAGGAGATCGCGGCGTTCACCCGCCAGGTGCTGCCGGGCGCGATGCGGGGCACGACGGTCACGTACGAGCTGCTCGACGTGCTCTTCATCCGGCCGGACGTGGCCGCGGCCCGGGTGCGACAGACGACGACCGGTCCGGACGGCACCGCCGAGGGCAGCCCCGTCTACGTCATGGCGAAGGAGGACGGCCGCTGGCTGCTCACCGCGTGCCAGAACACCCTGGTCGTGCCGGGGGCGCCTCACAACCCGGGGAAGTCCTCCGGGATCCGGGCGGGCTCGTCGTAGTCGGCGCTCAGGCGCAGGATCTCGGCGGTGAGGTCGGCGCGCAGCGGGTCGTGTGCCGGGCCGAGCGGCACCGCCCGCGCCGTCTCCGGCGGGTAGTGGCTGACGGGGCCGCGCAGCAGCGGTGCGGGTTCCCAGTCGTACCGCGGATGGATGTGCGCGTGCAGGATGGGGTCGAGGTTGCCCAGAACGCTGTAGTTGACCCTGCGGAACGCGGGGTCGTGCCGGGCGCACACGGCCTGCACGGCCTCGCCGATGAGGTCCATGTCGGCCAGGAACGCCAGGCGTTTCGCCCTGGGCAGGTCGGCCAGGCGGTCCGCGGTCGGGTCGTCGGACAGCAGCAGGCAGTAGCCCGGCAGGAACTGCGTGTCGCCGATGACCGCGAACCCCGACGACAGCCGCGCGAGCACGGTCGGGTTGCGGCCCCGCAGGGCCGACCGGATACGGTCGGTGCGCCAGTCGTCCATCGCCGCCACGGTACCGTCCCCGCACCAGACGCCGCTCGCGGCCGCAGCGACCGGTGTCGACGCGCCGGTCAGGACCGACGCGCGGCGGGTGCCGGCGCTACGCTCCCGGGCATGACGCAGCGAGCGCGCCCGCGGCGCGTCGACGACGCCGAAGCCGCGGCCGTGCTCGCGGGCCGGGCGCTGGTCGAGATCCGTGCCCTCGCCCGGACGGCGCCGCCGGATCAGCCGGGCCGGCACCTGGAGCGCATCGCGTTCGTCGCGCACCTGTGCCACAACCTGCCGGCGGTCGCCGGGCGCCGGCCGGGGCGGGTCCTGCGGCGGCTGGGCCGGCTGCTGCCACCCGGCCGCGACGCGCCGGACCGGCGGGAACGCGCCATGGAGGACCGGCCGATGAGCTGGACCTGGCACACCAGCGGCCCCGACGGCCGGGCGCTGATGCTGGCCTGGCTCGACGAGGCGGGCTGCCGCTGGACGCCGCCCCCGCCGCTGCCGGAGCCGCGCAAGGACCGGCCAGGGCTCGGTGTCGCGCGGTCGGTCAGGGCGCTCGCCGGCTGGCCGGTGCATCCCCCGCGCGGCCACCGGCCGTTGCCGCCGCAGGCCCGTGCCGTCAAGGCTCTCGACACCGAGGCGATCTGCGAGGTGCACGAGGAAGCCGGCCGACGCCGTCTCGGACTGGGCGTGGGCGGCCCGTGGCTGCGCGCCCACCTGGCCGCCGACGCGACCCACTACCTCGTGCCCGACCCCGCCGACCACCACTGGCCGGATCCGGTCCCGTGGTGGGAGTGCACGGCGCTGCTGACGATGCGTGACGGCGAACAGGTCAGCACCTCGGTGGCGGTCATGCCGGAGACGTTCACCGCGCTTGGTTCCGCGCCGCTTCCCCGGTACCGCCAGCGCCGGCTGCTCCAGCTCGGCCGGGCCATCGAACGCGACACGTACCTGTGGGGGCTGGACCACGAGGCCGACTGCGGCCCCGACCGCTGCGGCTACACCCCGCCACCGCGGCAGGACCCGGAGTCGTCGGATGGCGCGCCGCCCGTACAGTGACCGCATGGCGTTGCGGGGACGGCAGGTGCTCGTGCTGGTCGCGGTCGCGGTGGCGGTCCTCGCCCTCGCCGTCACCGGGATCGTGCTGGTCCTGTCGAGGGTCGGTGCCGGCCCCGCGGTCAGCCTGACCGTGACCGCCTCGACCCCCGGCGACCTCGAGGCGACCCGGTCGCTGCTGCTGGCCAGGATGAAGGCCGCCAAGCTGGACGACCCCTCGGTGACCCGGTCCGGCGAGCGCGACCTGGTCCTCACCGCCCGCGGCACCACGGCCGCGCAGCTGCGCGCCCTCACCGCGCCGGGCCGGCTGCACCTGCGCCGCGTCACGGCCGCCGCCGACGGCTCCGGCACCGCCACGACGACCCTGCCTGCGCCGACGTCCACGCCGCCGGTCGCCGCACGACTCGGCGACGCGTACGTGGCGGCCGCGGCGGTCACCACCGAGCAGGAGGCGCAGGCGCTGCCCGCGCCGGTGCGGGCCGCGTTCGCCGGCCTGTCGCCGCAGGACGTCGCCACCCTGCCGGCACGGATGCGGCTGCTGATCCCGGAGATCCGCTGCGAGCAGCTCGCCGCCCGCCCCGCCGACGTGCCCGGCGAGCCGGTCGTCGCCTGCGACGGCGCCGTCAAGCTGCTCCTGGACCCGGCCACCGTCACCGGCGCCGACCTCAGCGCCGCCTCGGCCGGCCGCTCCGACCAGGGCGGCTGGGTCGTGACGGCGGCGTTCAAGCCCGACGGCCAGACGAGGTTCACCAACCTGTCCAAGGAGGTGTATGCCGCCCAGGGCCGCATCGCCATCGTCCTGGACAACGCCGTCGTCTCGGCCCCCCAGGTCGCCGCCGTCATCCCCGGCGACATGCAGATCAGCGGCTCGTTCACGGAGCCCGCGGCCCGCACCCTGGCCGCCCAGCTCAACGGCGGCGGCGAGCTCCCGGTCACCCTGACCGTCACCTGAACCGGCCCCCGGCCGGCGGCAGTCGTGCGCCGCCGGTGTGAAGCGGAGCCTGGTCGACCGAGCCGGCCATCCGACTGCCCTCAAGGCAGCAACGCCGGCGCCTCGACCCGGCGGCGCGGGGGTCAGACCGCCGGGTCGAGGATGGCGGCGAAGCGTTCCTCCGCGAGGTCGAGCTGGCGGAAGATGTGCTGCTTCACCAGGCGCGACAGCGGGGTGTCCGGCCGGGCGACCAGCTCCCGCAGCACCGGCACCAGCGGCCGGTACTTGGCGGCCGAGCGGGCCACCTTGGGGCCGGTGGTGTGGATGACGCCGACGCCGTTGTCGGTGAAGTCGGAGACCTTCAGGACGCGGGCCCACGGCTCGCGTTCCAGGCTCTGCCGGACGTGCCGGCGGTACTGCTCGTCCTTGTCGTCGGCCGGGTCGTAGACGGGGTTGGTGACGGCGGCCACGAGGTGGGCGGTGCGGGCGCCGAAGCGGGCGGCGAGCGCGGCGACGGCGGACTCGGCGCTGGCGCCCGGGGTGCCGGCGAGCTCGTCGGGGTGGTCCTCGACCGCGTCGTGCAGCACGGCCGCGGCGATGACGTCGACGTCGTCGACCTCGTAGTGGTGCATGACGCGGATCGCGACGCGCAGCAGGTGGTTGATGTAGGGCTCGCGGACCCGGCGGTCGTCGCGGTGCAGGCGGGTGGCGACGTCGAGGGCGTCGGCGAGGCGCTCGCGCGACGGCGCGGCGAAGCGCTGGATCTCCAGGCGGAACCGCTCACGCAGCCCGTCCTCACCGTAGACCTCGGTGATCGCGTGCATCGGCATCGTCGAGAGGTACGGCGGATAGTCCATCATCAACATATAGCGGACCGCGGCAACCGGTGGTTGACCTCAACGCTGGTTGAGGTTGCAGGATCGTCCGGTGATGCGAGCGGTGTGGTGGCGTGCGGTCGGTCCCCCGTCGGTGCTGGAGCTGGGGGAGGCCGCCGAGCCGGTCCCCGGGCCGGGCGAGGTGCTGATCCGGGTGGAGGTGGCCGGGATCACGTTCATCGAGACGCAGACCCGGGCGGGCCGGGCCCCGAAGGCAGGTGCGGTCCCGCCGGCGGTACTGGGCAACGGGGTGGGCGGGACCGTCACCGCCGTCGGCCCGGCCGGCGACCGCGGCCTGGTCGGCCGGCGGGTGGTGGCGAGCCTGAACGGTACCGGTGGTTACGCCGAGCTCGCCGTCGCCGCCGCGCGCAACGTGGTGCCCGTCCCGGACGGGGTGCCGACCCTCGACGCGACCGCCCTGCTCGCCGACGGCCGCACGGCGCTCGGGCTGCACGAGCTGGCCGCGCCGCAACCGGGGGAGACCGTGCTCGTCGAGGCCGCGGCCGGCGGGGTCGGCAGCCTGCTCGTCCAGCTGGCCCTGGCCGCCGGCGCCCGCGTCGTCGGCGCCGCGTCCGGCGGGCGGAAGCTCGCGCTGATCCGTGACCTCGGCGCCGAGGCCGTCGACTACACGGTCCCCGGCTGGGCCGACGCGTTGCGGGGTCTCGACGTCGTGTACGACGGTGTCGGCGGCACCATCGGCCGTGCAGCGCTCGCCGCGACGGCCGCCGGCGGCCGGTTCGTCGTGCACGGCGCCGCCGGCGGGCCGGCCACCCAGCCCGGCGAGGGCGTGACCGCGTACGGCTTCCCGGAGCTGCTGCGCATCGGCCAGCGCGCACCGGAGCTGGCCACCCGCGCCCTGCGGGCCGCCGCCGAGGGGCGGCTGCGCCCGGTCATCGGGCAGACGTTCCCGCTCGCCGAGGCCGCCGCCGCGCACGCCGCCATCGAAGCCCGCCGGACCCTCGGCAAGACGCTGCTGATCGTCTGACGGGCGGGCGGTCAGGAGACCGGGGTGCCGGTGCGCTCGGCCCGGGCGGCGCCCCAGTCGTACAGCGCCTGCAGGACGGGGGCGAGGCTGGCGCCCTCCTCGGTGAGGCGGTACTCGACGCGCGGCGGGACGGTGGGGAAGGACTCGCGGCAGACCAGGCCGTCGGCCTCGAGTTCGCGCAGGCGCTGGATCAGCATCTTCTCGCTGATCTGGGGCATGCGGCGGCGTAGCTCGCCGTAGCGGTGCACGCCCTCCTTGAGGTGGGCAAGGATCACGGGGCGCCAGCGGCCGCCGATCACGTCGACGGCCAGCTCGACCGGGCAGTGGTAGCGCTTCTCCACGGTGCGGGCTCCCTACTTACCGGAAAGTGCGTACTGGATCACCAACCGGGCGTTGTGGTCAGGTGTTCCCATGGACAAGCAGCAACCGCCGACGCTGTACGACTGGGCCGGCGGCACCGAGGCGTTCATGGCGCTCTGCGCGGCGTTCTACCGGAAGGTGCCGCACGACGACCTGCTGGCGCCCGTGTTCGCGCACATGCACCCGCGGCACGCCGAGCACGTGGCGACCTGGCTGGCCGAGGTGTTCGGCGGGCCGGCCACGTACACCGCTGAGCACGGCGGCTACCCGTACATGCTGAGCCAACACCTGAACAAGGGCATCACCGAACCGCAGCGGCGGCGCTGGGTGAACCTGATGCTGGACGCGGCCGACGAGGTCGGGCTGCCGGGCGACCCGGAGTTCCGCGCGGCGTTCGTGAGCTACCTGGAGTGGGGCACGCGGCTGGCCCGCGACAACTCGCAGCCGGGCGCCGACCCGCCGCGCGAGGCGCCGGTGCCGCGCTGGGGATGGGGCGTCGCACCACCGTACCAACCGTGAGACAACGGGCCTAGAGGACATTTAGCCTGAAAGTGTGGGAGGCTATCAGCTGAGCGTCGACTTCGGCACGTCGAGCACCGTCGCGGTGCTCGCCGGGCCGGACGGCGAGCACCATCCGCTGCTGTTCGACGGCGAGGAGTTCCTGCCGTCCGCGACCTGCCTGGACAACGCGCCGCACCTGCTTGTCGGCCGCGACGCGCTGGCGCTCGGCCAGGCGCATCCGGACCGGCTCGCCGCGTACCCGAAGCGCGCCGTCGACAGCGGCGCCGTCGTGCTCGGCGGCGTCGAGTGTCCCGTCGGTGACCTGTACGCGGCCGTCTTCGCCCGCGTCGCCGCCGAGGCCCGGCGCGTCGCCGGCGAGCCGATGAGCACCGTCACGCTCGCGCATCCCGCGTGCTGGGACCGCCGCCGGCAGGCCACGCTGACCCGGGCCGCGGCGAAGGTCGGCCTCGGCCCCACCAGGCTCGTCGCGGAGCCGGTCGCGGCGGCCCGGCACGTCGTCGACGCCGGCACCCTCGACGTTCCGGACGGCTTTTCGCTCATCGTGTACGACCTGGGCGCCGGCACCTTCGACGCCGCCGTCGTGCGCCGCACGGGCGCGACGTTCGAGCTGCTGGCGCAGCGGGGCCTGCCGGACGCGGGCGGCCTGGACCTCGACGCGGCGATCGTCGCACACCTCGGTGGCCTGCTCGCCGACGACACGATCCGCTGGGAGCGCCTCACCCGCCCGCAGACCGCCGACGACCGCCGCGCCGCGCGCCGCCTGCTGGACGAGGTCCGTGCCGGCAAGGAGCTGCTGTCGGTCGCCGGGTCCACCACGATCCTGGTGCCGCTGTTCGAGGAGTCGGTGACCCTCACCCGGGCCGGCCTGGAGCGCATCGCCCGGCCGCTGCTGGACCGCACGGTGACCGCCACGGTGTCCGCCGTCGCCGAGGCCGCCGTGTCCCGCGAGGAGGTCGCCGGCCTGCTGCTGATCGGCGGCTCGTCACGGATTCCGCTGGTGGCGCGGCTGCTGCGGGAGGCGCTCGGGGTGGAGCCGACCGCGGTGCGGCGCCCGAAGCTGGCGGTCGCCGACGGCTGCCTGCCGGTCCGCCCGCGCGGCCAGGCCCGCCGCCCGCGGGTGGCCGAACCGGTCGAGTCTGGCGTTGGGGCTGGGGTCGCGGCTGGGCACGGGGCTGGGCACGGGGCCGGGGTCGGGGCTGGGGTCGGGGCTGAGGTCGGGGTCGGGCAGCCGGCGGCCGGACCGGTTCGGGGGTCCGGCGCCGCGGAAGGTCGCCGGGCGGAAGCCGAGGGCCGGCGGTTCGAGCCGGCGGCGTTCGAGGCGGCGGCAGCGCGGACCGGGCAGGCGGGTCCCACTGCCACCCGGGCGAACCCTACGGATGCCGGGGCCACGGGCCCGGTCAGGCCGTCGAAGTCGGAGGCGGCGGCGAAGGTCAAGGCCGCGCCGGACAAGGGGAAGCCTGTGAAGGGCGGCGCCGCGGCGGGGAAGGGCGCGAGGTCGAAGGCCGTCCGGGTGGCGAAGGTCGCGGCCGGCACGCTCGTCGGGTCGGCGGTGGCGATCGCGGCCGGGGTGTGGGTCGGGTTCGCGGTCGCGCCGTCGGAGTCGTTCACCGCGATCCAGGTCGGCCAGTGCGTACGCCAGGACGGTGCCCGGGCCCGTCCCGTCGACTGCGGGGACGAGGGTGCGTACGAGGTGACGGCGCGGGTGTACCCGGCGGGGCCCTGCCCGGATCCGGGGCAGCCGTTCGCGATGCAGGAGCAGACCCAGCTGTGCCTGGCCCCGGCGGCCGAGCGGACCTCGGGGCCGATGCGGGTGGGTCCGCGCACCGCCGGACCGCGCCCGGCGGCCCCGATGTCCGCCGTCACCCCACCGTCCGGGACGCGACCGGCGGGCTCGCCGCGGGCCGCCGGACCGTCCGCGGGCTCGCCCCAGCCAGCCGGCGGCGGGCGGCCGGCGGACGGTCAACGGGCCGGGTCGCCCGCCGCGGACGGCGCACCGCGGGCCGGCTTGCGGCCAGCGGAACCCAAGCGAGGCACCAAGCCCCGTCGGTTCGGCCCCTGAACGCCGGCCGCGCGGCGACAACGCGACGACGACAACGCGAGGATGACGGCGCGAGGATGACGGCGCGAGGATGACGGCGCGAGGATGACGGCGCGAGGATGACGGCGCGACAACGGCGGCGGCTGAACGACGGCGGCTGAACGACGGCCGCGCGACGACGGCCGCGCGACGACGGCCGCGCGACGACGGCCGCGCGGAGGCGGTCAGGACCGGGACAGCTCCGTGATCCGCCGCAGCAGCAGGCCCTCACGCAACGCCCAAGGGCACACGTCGACATCGGTGATGGCGAGGGCCTCCATGGTGGCCGCGGCGACGATGGCGCCGGCGAGGATCTGCCGGGAGCGGCTGGCGGCGACGCCGGGCAGGGCGGCGCGCTCCTCGGGGCGCATCGCGGCGAGGCGCGGGATCCAGGCGCGCAGGCCGTCGAGGGTCAGCCGCCCGTCGGCGCCGGCGACCCTGGCCAGCTGCTTGAACGTCTTCGAGGTCGCGATCCGGCACACCCCGTCCGGCTCGTCGGCGCCGTCCGCGCAGAGGGCCGCGCGCAGGCGGGCGGCGTGCGGCTGGACGCCGCGCAGCACGTGCCGGTGCACGGCGGCGACGTCGCGGTCGGTCGCCGGGTGGCAGGGCAGCATGGTGCGGGTGAGCCGGGCCGCGCCGAGCGGCAGCGACACCGCGACGTCGGGCGTCTCGCCGGAGCCGGCCGCGATCTCGGCCGTGGCGCCGCCGATGTCCAGCAGCAGGACCGGGCCACCGCTGTGGCCGAGCCAGCGGCGCACGGCCAGGAACGTGACGCGGGCCTCGTCCTCGCCGCTGAGGGAACGCAGCTCGATGCCGGCGGCCCGGCGGACCCGGTCGCGGATCTCCTCGACGTTGGTGGCGTCGCGGATCGTGGCCGTGGCGAGGGGGATGAGGTCGATGACGGCGTGGCGGCGGGACGCGTCGACGGTCTCGGCCACGGCGGACACGAGCCGGTCCACCGCGTCGGCGGACAGCGCACCGTCGTCGTCGACGGAGTCGGCGAGCAGGGTCGGCGCCTTGAGGCGGAACACCGACTGCGGCGGGCCTCCGGGGTGGGCGTCCACGACGTGCAGGTGCGCGGCGTTGGAGCCCACGTCAAGCACGGCCAGTCGCATCGGCACCTCCCTGCTGTCCGGACCGCTCAGATCCGGCGCGTTACCCCGACATTCTCCCACCGAAACATTGCGAACCTGTGGCGCGGACCGTCGGATCCGCGCCACCCGCCGAAAGACGCCGTCCGGAGGTCCACTGTGGACCGGCGGTCAGTGGTTCAGGTCGATGACGCAGAACCGGTTGCCGTCGGGGTCCGCGAGCACCACGAAGTCGGGGTCGGCGGGGTAGCTGTCCCACGCCACCCGCTCGGCGCCCAGCGCCACCAGCCGCGCCACCTCCGCCCGCTGCTCGGCGGCGGAGGTGACGTGCAGGTCCAGGTGGATGCGCGGGTGGTCCTGCGGCGGGGTGACGTTGGGCTGCAGCGCGATCGGGGTGCCGGCGCCGTCGGGCGGCACCAGGATCTTCGCGGCGCCGCCGAAACCCTCCTCGTGCGGCCGGTACCCCAGCGCCTCCTGCCAGAACCGGACGGCCCGCGGCACGTCGCCGACGCCCAGCACGATCGCTCCGACGCGCAGCACTGTGCGATCAGCCCTTCGGCGCCTCGAAGACGAGCATCGCGTCGGCGGGCGGCTCCCCGTAGATGGAGCGGACGGTGGCCTCGTCGAAGCGGGACTCGTCGGCGACGTTGACGAAGTCGCGGATCGCGGTGCCCGAGCAGTACGTGTCGGCCAGGGGCGCGCCGCGGCCGGCCAGCACGTCGGGGACGTGCACGGTGCGGAAGTCGACGCTGTACCGCGCCAGACCGGACGTGTTCGGGGTGGAACGGTGCAACTGGGCGCCCGAGAACAGCAGGACCTGGCCGGGGGCGGGCAGCACGACCAGCTCGTTGGGCGGGTGGTGGCCGGTGGCGCCGGGGCGCACCTGCGCCTCCTGCTTCACGGACGCGGCGGTGGTGAGCCGGCCGACGTTGTTGCGGTAGTAGTCGAAGTCCGCGGAGTTGTTCTCGACGGGCGCGTTGAACCGGTCCAGGTCGAAGGACATGGCGTTGTCGTCGCGGGCCGGGAAGATCGGCAGCCACCAGTTGAGCTGCATGTGCGGCGCGGAATACCACACGTCGCGGTGCCACGGGAAGGCGAACGCGACGCCGGTGGTCAGGTGCCCGACCGGGAACGAGGTGCGGGGCTTCGGCACGTCGAAGTGGGTCTCCTCGGCGGTGAAGCCGGCCTCCTCGATGATGTTGCGGACCAGCTTCTTGGACCGCTCGTCGTGGATGAACCGGGGCTTCCACGGGCCGAGCAGCGCGGCCATCGCGGCCGGCTCGAAGTGCTCGTGGGCGTGCTCGGGGTCGTACGGGGCGAACAGCTCGGTCAGCTGCTGCCGGGCGTGGTCGACGAACTTCGCGACCGACGGCAGCTTCGTCATCACCAGCAGGTGACCGTCGTAGAGGCGTTGGCGGAGCACCTCGGGCGGTGCCTGCAGGTCGACGTGAACGGCCATTGGTCTTTCCTCCCCGGAGAAACATTCGCAGGTGAGCGTAGGCATGCCGAGGATGCCGCGACACCCGGGATCGCCGTTGGTGCCGGGTAGGTCAGGTTTTCGACTGAACCGGTGAGGACGTCCCTCGGGCGATCGGCTGACCCGGATCGGGGTCGCCGGTACCGCCAAGATCGATAATGGCAAATGCATGGCAAACGATTGCCGCTGGGAGAGCCCGGTCACTACCGTCCGAGGCACATGTCCCGACTCCGCCAAGAGGGAGATGCTCCAATGCGCCACCATGCCCTCCGTCCACCCGGCCGGACCGTCCGTGCCCTGCTCAGCGCCGCACTCATGCTGGGCGGCACCGTCGCCGCCCTCGGCGCCACCACCGGGGCCGCGCACGCGGCCTGCGGCACCACCAACGTCGCGTACAACCGGCCCGCCACGTCCTCGTCCAACGAGAACAGCAGCCTGACCCCCAACAAGGCCGTCGACGGCAACCTCAGCACCCGCTGGTCCAGCGCGTTCAGCGACCCGCAATGGCTGCAGGTCGACCTCGGCGCCGCCACCGACGTCTGCCAGGTCGTCATCAGCTGGCAGAACGCCTACGCCAAGGCGTTCAGCGTGGAGGTCTCACCGACCGGCGCGGCCGGCAGCTGGACCTCGATCTACTCCACCACCACGAGCACCGGCGGCACGCAGACGCTCAACGTCAGCGGCAACGGCCGCTACCTGCGCGTCTACGGCACCCAGCGGGCGACCGGCTACGGCTACTCCATCAAGGAGCTGGCGGTCTACAGCGGTACGCCCACCGAACCGCCGGTCTGCCCGACGCCGACGCCGGCCAACCCGACGCTCCCGTCGAACTTCATCGTGTTCGACCCGTCCATGTCGGCGGCCACCATCCAGGGCCGCGTCAACGAGGTCTTCGCCCAGCAGGAGGCGAACCAGTTCGGCGCGCAGCGCTACGTGCTGGCGTTCCGGCCCGGCACGTACAGCGGCATCAACGTCAACACCGGGTTCTACACCTCGGTGATCGGCCTGGGCCGCAACCCCGACGACGTCGTCATCAACGGTGACGTCACCGTCGACGCCGGCTGGTTCGGCGGCAACGCCACGCAGAACTTCTGGCGGAGCATCGAGAACCTGTCGATCGTGCCGAGCAACGCCAACAACGGCGACCGCTGGGCCGTCGCGCAGGCCGCGCCGATGCGCCGGGTGCACGTCCGGGGCAAGCTCAACCTGGCCCCGAACGGGTACGGCTGGGCCAGCGGCGGCTACATCGCCGACAGCAAGATCGACGGCAGCGTCGGACCCTACTCGCAGCAGCAGTGGTACACCCGGGACAGCTCCATCGGCGGCTGGGTCAACGGCGTGTGGAACATGGTGTTCTCCGGCGTGCAGGGCGCCCCGGCCAACAGCTTCCCGAGCCCGCCCTACACCGTCGTGGGCAGCACCCCGGTCATCCGGGACAAGCCGTACCTGTACCAGAGCGGCAACGGCTACGAGGTGTTCGTGCCGAACCTGCGCACGAACGCGGTCGGCACCACCTGGTCCGGCGGCTCGACCCCGGGCACGTCGATCCCGCTGAGCAGCTTCTTCGTCGTGCAGCCGGGCGTCACCGCGGCGGCGATCAACGCGGCCCTCGCCTGCGGCCGGCACCTGTTCTTCACCCCGGGCGTCTACCACCTGAGCCAGACGCTCAACGTCACCAACCCCGACACCGTCATCCTCGGCGAGGGGTACCCGACGCTGATCCCGGACAACGGGGTCAACGCGATGAACGTCGCCGACGTCGACGGTGTGAAGCTCGCCGGGCTGCTCTTCGACGCCGGCACGGTCAACTCCGACACGCTGCTCACCGTCGGCCGGGCCGGCTCCGGCGCCCGACACGCCGCCAACCCGACCACCGTGCAGGACGTCTTCTTCCGCATCGGCGGTGCCGGGCCCGGCAAGGCCACCAAGAGCCTGGTGGTCAACGCGCACGACACGATCATCGACCACATCTGGGCGTGGCGGGCCGACCACGGCTCCGGCGTCGGCTGGACCGTCAACACCGCCGACCACGGCCTGATCGTGAACGGCAATTCGGTCTCGGCGTACGGGCTGTTCGTCGAGCACTACCAGAAGGACGAGGTGATCTGGAACGGTCAGAACGGCCGGACGATCTTCTTCCAGAACGAGAAGCCGTACGACCCGCCGAGCCAGTCGGCGTGGCGCACGGACGCCCGCGGCTACGCGGCGTACAAGGTCGCGGACACCGTCACGTCGCACGAGGCGTGGGGGATGGGCAGCTACTGCAACTTCACGGCCGACCCGTCGATCGTGAACGAGCACGGCTTCGAGACCCCGGTGAACCCGAACGTGAAGTTCCACGACCTGCTCACCGTGTCGCTGGGCGGCAAGGGCACCATCGCCCACGTCATCAACGGCACGGGCGGGCCGGCGCAGGGCACCAACACGGTCCCGGTGTACCTCGTGAGCTTCCCGTAAGGCCCGCGATCATACCGGTGTGTCGTCTCGGTCAACAACGTTTGACATTGTCGCTCCATCGACGTACAACTCTGTGAGAGCGCTCTCAGAAGGCTTGCCCGGGTCGGCCGCCACCGGCCCGGGCAGGTTCCGCGAACCTCGGCAGAGGGGCAGCTCGAGGACGGGGCCCGTCCGGCATGGGAGCGCCGGACGGGCCCAACTCTGCTCCAGTTCCCTGTCTGTCGTTTCAGGACGGGGTCGACGCCAGCCGCGCCTCGCGGGTCGGCGGGGCGTCCGTCGTGGGCGGCACCCGGCCCGGCCACCAGGCGGCCCGGCCGAGCAGCGTCATCGTCGCCGGCACCAGCAGCATCCGCACCACGGTCGCGTCCAGCACGATCGCGACCACCAGACCGAGCCCGATCTCCCGGATCGGCGCGAACCCACCCACCAGGAACCCCGCGAACACCACCACGAGCAGCAGCGCCGCCGACGTGACGATCCGGCCGGTCTGCTGCAGGCCCACGGCGACCGCCCGGCGCGACCCGGCGCCGGCGAGGCGGTGCTCGCGGATCCGGGCCAGCAGGAACACCTCGTAGTCGACCGACAGCCCGAACGCGATCGCCGCCACCAGCACCGGCACCGTCAGGTCGATCATGCCGAGGTCGCCGCGGTCCTGGTAGGCGAGGGTGACCACGCCCAGCGCGGCGCCGATGCTCAGCACGCTGGTCAGCACCGCCTTGACCGGCAGCAGCAGCGACCTGGTGAACACCGCCAGCAGCAGCACCGTCGCGGCCACCACCACCAGCGCCGCGAGGGGCCCGTACCGCAGCAGCATCGCCCGGTAGTCGACCAGCCGCGCCGCGTCACCGGTCACCAGCACCTCGAACGGCGCCGGCACGCCCCGCACCGCGACGACCGTGGCCCGCCCCCGCGGGGTCTCGGGACGATGGGCGGGCGTCGCGCGTACCAGCGACACCGCCGCCGACACCGGCTCGACCACCACCGCGGTGACGCCCGGGACACCACGCACCCGCTCGGCGAACTGGACCGTCGCCGGGTCCGCCGCGGGGGAGCGCACCACGGCGAGGATGTCGTCGGGCCCGACCAGCGCGGGGTAGTGCGCGGCGAGCTGGTCGTACTGCTGCCGGGTCTGCGTCGAGGCCGGCAGCGCCCGCGCGTCGCTGTTGCCGAGCCGCATGTGGGTGGCCGGCACGGCCAGCGCGAGCAGGCCCGCGCCGGTCAGCACGGTGGTGAGCACCGGCCGGCGCTGCACCGCGACGGCGAGCCGGCCGAAGACCCCGTCACCGGTCCGCGGGGCGGCCAGCCTGATCCGCCGCCCGGCGAGCTTGAGCACCGCCGGCAGCAGCGTGAGCACCGCCAGCATGTTGACCAGCACGACCCCGGCGCCGGCGAGCCCCATCGAGCGCAGGAACGCGTCGGGGAACACCGCCAGCCCGAGCAGGCTCGCCGCCACCGTGAGCCCGGTGACCGCGATCGTGCGCCCCGCCTTGTCCACGGCCGCGGCCAGCGCCACCCCGACGTCCTCGGTGGCCGCCCGCTCGGCGCGGAACCGGCTGATCAGCAGCAGCCCGTAGTCGACGGCGAGCCCGACGCTGAGCATCGTGGCAACCTGGATCGCGTAGACGGAGATGTCGGTGACGAAGCTCAGCGCGTACAGCAGCCCGAACGTCCCACCGATCCCGGCGACCGCCACGAGCAGCGGCATCGCCCCCGCCAGCAGCCCGCCGAACACCACCACGAGCAGCACCAGCACGACCGGCAGCGTGAACAGCTCGGCCCGCTGCACGTCCGACTGCGCCTGCGCGGAGAACTCGCTGTCGGTCAGCGCCCCACCGGTCACGGTCACCCGCGCGGGGTCCACCGCCCGCAACCGTTCCGCCACGCTCGTCGCGGCTTCAGCGGTACTACCGGCCGCCATCGTCACCTGCAGCAGCACCGCCTGCCCGTCGTCCGACGGCAGCGGGGCCGCGACCTCGGTGACCCCCGCCGTCCCGCGCACCTCCGCGAGTCTCGCGGTGAGGTCCACACCCCCGGTGGCGACCACGGTCAGCCGCACGGGCTGCGGCCCGGCCGCCTCGTCCCGCAGGTCCAGGGCCCGCTCGGTCTCCGCCCCGGGCACGGTCGCGACCTGCGCGGTGAGCTTCATGAACACCCCGCCACCGACCCCGAACCCGCCGGCGACGAGCGCCACCCACACCACGATGACCACCACAGGCCGACGCACCGCCGGCGCCGTCAGTATCCGCAACATGCCGTCGATGCTGGTCGTTGCAACCCTGGTCACGCCTCGCCGAGGGGAGCGGTCTTCGGCCTCCCTCTGCCGGAGCTTCTCGCCTCGCTCTCAGGAGGGAGTCCTTGGGTCGCAGGACCGACGCCGACCTGATAGGTGCGGCACCGCCCTCAACTCCAACGAGCGCCCGCCACCGCCCATCGTGCAGGCGGGTCTGGCCCGACCGCACCGGCCTGTTCCCCTGGGACCCCGACAGCGGCGCCGCCTGCCGGGCAGATCAGCCGACCGCGTGGCTCGCCCGGCGGGACCACGCCCCGGGCGTTCGGGGCGACCTGGACGACTTCTTGCCCTGGCCGTTCTCCGCCACTGACGGCTCCACGACGGCCCGCGGCAGTTCCTGGACAGCGGCCCGACCGAGCGCACCGACATCGCCACATCCGTGAGGTCGCCGACCTCCGGCCCGGCGAGCATGCCTGGCGTACCCCGGTGGAGGCCGACGGCCGCAGCACGCGCCACGACCTGTTGGTGCTCTGGCGACGTGGCGAGCTCATGGAGCACGACGCGGGCGAGGCCGCTGGCGGCAACGGGGTCGGCCGGGCCGGACTGGTCGTCAAGGATGGCGGCTTCGCGGAGACGGGTGTCGAGCTGGCGGAGATGGGCGGGGTCAGGCAGCGCGGTGGTGGTCGGCGACTCCGGCGAGCAGCCGGATGGCGTCCGGGTCGGGCAAGCTGGCGACGTCCGGCGGGGGTGTGGTCACCGGGTCTCCTGGACGGTGTCCGGCGTTTCGGTGGGTCGGAGGGCGATGCGGCCGGCGACGGCGTCCAGGGCGCGGGTGACGATCGCGGTATCGATCGGGTCGAGGCGGGCCAGCAGTGTGTCGGGGTCGCGTTCGCCGTTGAGGATACGCCGGAGGGCGGCGGTGAGGTCGGCCCAGTCCTGAGTGGCGGCCGTGCGGGTGAAGGTTTCGTTGAGCGCGGTGGCCGCGGCTTGGTCGCCGTGGACGGCGGCCACCACGGCGGCGAGGGTCCGCTCCCACAGGTCCAGGTGTGATTGCAGGTCGTAAGCCTGGTCGATGGGCAGGTGGTGGGCGCTGTGGAGCACGGTGTCGAGGGCGTGATGCGCGGTATCCGGGTCGCCGGCCAGCGCGCCGATCAGCTCGGCGAACCGGACGCCTTCCACCTGTTCAACTGTGGCGGTCAGGTCGGCGAGGGACGCGGGTATCACCGTGTCGGGTTGTTTCCGCAGCTGTGCCGCGAGTGCCCGAACGGTGCCGGTGAGTTCGTGGATTTCTCCGGTGAGTTGTCTGATGACCGCGGCGGCAAGGCGGTGGGCGAGTTGTCCGGCCGGATCGGCGCCAGCCCGACTCAAGTAGTTGGCCAGGTTGAAGTGTGAAACGGCGACCGCGGCCAGGTCGAGGCGGGTGTATTTGAGACGGAGCGCGGCATGCTCCAATCTGATCGCCTCGTCACGGTGGCCACGCTTGTCAGCCAGGTCGGCGCGTGCGCTGAGGGTCTTGGCCAAACTCAGGATGTCCTGATGCTGCTCGAACACCTCCTGGCAGGAAAGCAACAGTTGCTCGGCGTCCTCAAGGTGTCCGAGGCGGATCAGCGGGACATAGTCGTTGAACCGGGCGAAGGCGATGGCGTGCTGGCCGGCGCCTCGGGCGCGCTTGCTGGCGATGTTGTCCGCGTTGAAGTTCAGCGCCTGCTGCCAGCGTCGCAGGTCGTTTGCGGTGTGAACGCCGAGGTTGAGCAGCCCTTCCCGCACGGCGAACGGGTCAACCGCGTCGTCAGGGCCGCGCTGGGGCGAGAGTTGGCCCATCTCGGTGACGAGTCGGCTCACCTCGGCCAGGACCTGGTCCGGCCGGCCCAGCCGGTAGACGACCTGCAGGCGGCGCGTTTGGTCGGCCAGTTGGGTCCAGCGGCCGAATCCGGCTTGGCGGCTGTGCTCGGCGGCCTGGTCGGCCAACTCGAGCGCCTCACTCAGCCGACCCGAATTGCTGATCAGATTCACGATGTCCCAGGCGACACGAGCGGCGAGGCGGTGGTCGCCGACCGTGATGAACTGGTTCAGGGCGACGCGCAGCAGCCGCTCACTCTCCGCAGCGTCCACCCGCATGACGGCACGGCCCAGCCCGGCCAGATGTTCGGGTTTGCCTGTGGCGGCGGCGATGCGGTGCAGATGAGCGGCGGCGACCTGAGCGACCCCTGCCGTACGGTCGCGTACGAGGGCCTGCTCGACGACCCACGCGGCGAGGTTCCATTCGGCGAGGCGGAGTAGGTAGGGCGCGGCGGCCAGCCCGGCCCGCACCACCATCCGGGTGCGTTCGCCACCCGGCTGTCCCGGCTGCGCCCCCATGAGGCCGGTCCAAAAGGCGGCGAGCATGGTGTCGATGGCGTCACGTACGTCGGTCGGGGTGGTAGTGCGAACCGTCTCGGCCACACCGGGATGCAGCCGGAACCGCCGCAACGGCTCCGTGTCGCGATCATCGTCCGTGTCTTCGATGGTTTCCTGCTCGACCAGCGCGGCGGTCAGCAGCGGGGCCAGCGTGTCGGCGATGGCCGGCGCGGGATTGGCCAGCTCCAGTTGCCGGCACAGTTGGGGCCAGACCGTCTCGGTCACGGCGGAGAGCCGGTCGTCGTCTTCGGTGCCGGCCAGCAGTTGCAGCAGCAGCCGGGGCGCGTCGGGCAGGGTGTGCATGGCGGTGGTGGTCCAGCCGGCGAGTGCCTGCATGAACCCGGCGTCGTCCAGCGCCGACTCGCCGTCGGCGAAGAACGCTGTCAGGGTCTGGTCGCCGCTGGTGGCGTGTTCGACGGCGTCGAGG
>NZ_JNYJ01000028.1 GCF_000716715.1 Dactylosporangium aurantiacum
GGTCGAACCACCAACTACCGGAGACCTCACCAATTCACGACCACCGCCACACCGACAAGCGGCCAGCAATCCACAACCACTTACCAAACACGGCTTAGGGGTGCCATCCACCCACCGGGAAATACCGGTGAAATCACCTCAATGAAGAGCGCAGATCGTCGGGAGCTGCGACTTGTCGGCGTTGCCGAGCCACACGCCCGCCTTACCTAAATGAAGGGCAGCTCCGTCGGGAGCTGCGACGTCCCGAATTTCGGGGCGTACAGGTTCGTGCCGTAGAAGCCTCAATGAAGGGCAGCTCCGTCGGGAGCTGCAGCTCACCTACTGGTGACCCGGGACGGCCTGATGGGGCTTCAATGAAGGGCTGCTCTTCTCGGTGCCGCAACCCAATGGTCATCGTGCGCTGAGCGTCCGTCAGTTCCTCGCCTGAATGAAGGGCAGCTCCGTCGAGAGCTGCGACCGGGTACCTGCCTCGGCACCAATTTGGTTAAGACCGCGCCTCAATGAAGGGCAGCTCCGTCGGAAGCGGCGACTGACCCTGAGCGTCGCACTGGACCCGAACACCCTCGAGCCTCAATGAAGGGCGGCTCCGTCCGGAGCTGCGACATGGCGGCGACAACCGCGACGGCTACGTCGAGGCGATGCCTCAATGAAGGCAGTTCCGTCGGGGAGCTGTGACCAACGGCGCAAACCAACCTGACCTATGACGTCGATCCTCGATGAAGGGCAGCTCCGTCGGAAGCGGCGGAGAGCCGCAGGTGACGGGCGACCAGGCGAACTCGTCGGCTCAATGAAGGTAGCTCCACCGGGAGTTACGACTTACCTGATAGGTATCAGTGGCTCGCCAACCGTCTCCACCCAGGTGGCCCCGACGGTGTGGGACGCCTGATGCGGCATCAGGATGACGGCAGAAGGTCACGGTGCCGTCGTCGAAGGACATTAGCGGATGCCTGTCTTGAGTAGCTCACCGATCATGGCTCGGCGTTCGGGCGCGCTGTCGCTGCCGAAGCGTTTCACCTGGAAGCGCACGACAGCGCTCACGCCGCGGCTGCGGAGCCACTCGCGAGCGGCCTCGTCGGTCAGCCCTGATCTGTCCGGTCGTAGTCCGTGTTCGGCGAATCGCCGCAGTGGGCCGCTCGCGACGACGGACCGGAGGCGTGCGGTCCGCCAGGCGCCCTGCCAGACCGGCACATAGAAGTGGCCGGCGGTACCCTTCCCGAGGTGGCCGCTCGTGTCCGCGAAGCCCTGCGTTCGGTACGCGATGGGAAACTGTGAGATTCCCCAGAGCGCGCACCAGGCCACAGCATTGTCGACCGGTCCCGGCGAAGCGAAACCAGTGGATGTGCGGCTGGTAGGCGAGTCCTTGCCAATCTCGTCCCGGAGATTCCGGCCCTGCAGGCCGTCGCTGATGGCGGACGGGGTACGGGCGGCGACCGCGGCGGCGAGCGGGCGGAGCCGGTTACCGACAAACTCGGAACCCTGATTGCGGGGCTGCATCTCCAGCCGGCTTGCCCCGTCGTCCTGGAGCCGCTGCTCCTGGCGGTTGAAACGCCAGTAGCTCGGCTCGCCCAGCGCGGCGATCAGCCGCAGGTCGAGCAGCGCTCGCGCCGTGGTGAGTTGGTCGAGCACCTCGTGCCGGCGGGCTTGGAACGAGCGCCACCCGTCGCGGGTGGTGATGACGCCGAGCCGTGGGCTCATCAGGCCACGTGACTCGCTGTCGCTGACGTGCCGGGCCGGCCAGGCGTCCGGGGCCGCGAGCCGTTGCGCGTGCGCGCGGACCAGTTCACCGATGACGTCCGGTGTCGCCTGCGGCGCGCTGAGCACCGGCCGGGTCGACATCCCACCGCTCCAGGAGAGCCGGACGCCTTCGAGGCCGCCGTCCTCGACGATTGCCGCGAGTCCATACAGCGCCATGTGGGACAGCATCGTTGTGGGATCGGCCGCCGCCAGTACGAAATTGTTCATCGTCCCTCCGCCGAGATCTGCCCGTCGGCGGCGCGGAGCACGGCCTCAAGGTAGGCGCAGCCCCAGACCCCCCAGTGCGCGTGCGTACGCTCGATCAGCTCGTCCCAGATGCCCTCGTCGAACAGTTCGGCCGCGACGTCGTCGGGCTCGGGCAGCAGGTGGCGGCTCGGGTGCGGGAAGCCGTGCCGGCCCCGCCCGTGGCTCGTGCCGACCAGGCGCACGGCGAGGTCTCGCTGCACCGCGTCCTGTCCGGACAGCGCCCGCCAGGCATGGACAGCGGACAGCTGCTCGTGCCGCCAGCCTGTCGGAAGACCCGACGCGTCGCGGAGCCGCCGCATCCATTGCACGTTTACCGTGCCGCTCTTGGCGAGCGGCTCCATGGTGCGCGGGTCGGCGCCGAGCGAACGCTGGAACCGCGGGTCGGACTTGCCGTCGTCGTGGTGCAACCCGGCGAGGCGCATGATCTCGATCAGTTGTGCGCCGAGGCCCAGCCGCGTCGCGGTCACCGCGGCCCGTTCGGCGACATCGGCGGCGTGGTTTTGGAGCGTTACCCGCCGCCGGTGGCGTGACCACGACTGCCGCAGTTCGTCGTCGGCTGCCGCCTTGCGGAGGTCGACCACGATCAGCCGAGTCAGCCCGGCGCCGGGGTCCGACAACAGTCGGTGGACCGTGATTCCCGCGTCGGCGGGTCCGTCCGCGGACGAGTCGAGCAGGGCTGCGGCGGCACGTACCATCGGCGCGGGCTTCAGCTCGGTCGCGTGATCGTGCAGGAGCCGGGCGAGGTCGGCCGGACTGAGGTCGCCCTGTTCGTCGAGGAGGGCCTCCGCCGCGTCGAGCAGGCGGCGGCCGGCCTCCGTGTCGCGCTCGATCCGCAGCACCACCTGGCCGATCTGCGGCGGGTCGATGTCGTGAAGCACATCGCTGACCTGCCCGGTGCCGTCGGCAGTGAGCACCCCGGCGGTGAACAACTCCGCGGTGTCGTCCACAACCAGCTGGTCGCCCGGCCGAAGGCGTTCGCCCTCGAACGTCCGCAGCGGATCCCCGGGCCGGACGAGGACGGCCGGGACCTTCAAATCGAGCATCCGGGTCGTCACGACAGACTGGATCCGTACCGGGAAGACCTCGTACGGGCGCGGCGGCAGGGCCTGGATCAGCCGGATGGCGTCGGCAGGGTCGTCCGGCAGCATCCGCCGAACGACAAGCCCGATCTCGTGATCCTCACTGAGGTCGTCGGAGAGCCATAGGTCCAGGTCGTCCGGCTCGGCTGCCAGGTCGTCGCTGGTCCGGGCCAGATGCCATATCTGGCCCAGTTCCAGGCGCTGGAACAGGTCGCGCGTGGGTTCGCGGGACGGTGGTCGACTGTCCCGTAACGCCCACGGTGCAAGGCCGCGCGGGTCGGCGCATCGTTCACGGAGCCATTCGTGCGCGGCGGTCAGGTCGCTGCTGCGATATGGGGAGTCGTTCATCTTGTCCGGCAGGTCAGTAGCCGGTGCGACCACGGACACTTCGGTCTTGCGCTGGCCGAGCCGGTTGACCCGGCCGGCCCGTTGCGCGAGCGCGCCGCCGGATGCGAGCTCGGTCACGGCGGCGGCCAGGTCGAGGTCGGCGCCGACCTCGAGCGTCTGAGTCGATACCAGCACGTCCACCGAGGAATTCCCGGTGAGATTGAGCAGGCCAGGACGGCGGTGGCGCAACGCCGCGACGTCATGTGGTCTGAGCCGCCCGCAGATCAGCTCAGTCTGCATGCCCCGTGACCGCAGCTCGTGAGTGACGGCCACAGCGACGGCGACGGTGTTGACGAAGCAACCGACAGTCGGCCCGTACGTCTGCCGCAGGCGCACCGCCTCGTCGACCAGGACTTGGATCCCCGTCGTTTGCGCGGCGCCGCTGCGGGGGATCGGCCAAGCCTGAAGCGGGATGAGGCCGACGGGTTTCGGGGTGGTCAGCCTCTGCTGTAGTAGTTCGTCGGCGTTGAGGTCGTCCGGCTCGACACCGACGGTCACGCCTGCGTCGGCGCTGGGCGTCGCGGTCGTCTCGACCACCTGCAGCACCGGCACGGCCAGCGGTTCGTCGGCGACTGCGGCGAGCTCGGCGACTCTGCGGGCCGTGATCACCAGTTGCTGGGAGAGGTGGGCCTCGTCCACGACGGCCACCGTGTCGTACGCCAACAGCCCGGCCTCGCGCGGCCGGGCCTCTCGTCGCGACCCGTAGCCTGCGAGCAGGAGCCGTGACCCCCACATGTCCGGCGTCGCGCAGATCACTGTGCAGCCGATCGGGTCGTCGCGCCACGACCGGGGCGGCGGTGCCCCGCCCCGCAACTTGACCGTCCGCAGCGGCGGCAGGATCGGGGCGCCTTTCGGTTCGCCGCCGGACCACCGCAGCAAGTCGAGTGCCGCAGCCACCCGACCCAGGACGTCGTCGCGGCCTCGGGCATCGCGGAGCCTGCCGGCGACCTGCTCCGCATGGTCGTACTGGTCGTCGACGAGTGCCCGGCGATCGACCACCAGCGCGAGCCGACGGGGTACCCGCCGCCCGTGTCCGGCCGCCATAAGCGCCACCGCGAAGACGTGCACGTCGATGACGCTGGTCTTGCCTGCGCCGGTCGGGGCGACGATCTGGTCGGGCCAACACCCGGTGTCGAGGACGTGGTCGAGCAGTCGAAGCTGCCAGCGGAACGGCCGGTGCCCGCCGTGAACCTCGGCGAAGAAGGCACCGAAGTCGGCGCGGTCGAGGCTCACCGGGCCAGCCTCCGGGCGTTCTCCACCGGCACGTCGACCGGGACGAGGAGGCCACCACCGAGGTGCCGGGTCTGCCCGATGGCCGCAATCGTCCGCGGACCGGCCAGATTGCCGAGGCTTAGCGTTGCCCGGTACGGCTGGATCAGCGCATCTGGATTGATTTTGTGCACGTACCGGCCGACGTCACCGTCCATCACCCGCATCGCCGAATGCACTTGGACGCCGCGCGTGACGGCGCCTGCGGCCAACGCACGGTAGCGGGTGTCGCCTCGGCCGGATACGGGGATCTCGTACCGCCAGACCATGCCGACCGACATGGCCACGGCATCCGCGAGGGACCAGCGGCCACCGCGGGGCGGGCGACTGTCGGGGATCGCGACCGGGTCGGTGCGCCACCACCGGACGGTCCCGGCGGCAGGCGCCGGCCAGAACTGGTCGGCCGGCACCAGCTCCGGCGCGCCAGCGACTCCGAGCCGGCCGTACGACGACGTGACGTGACGCAGCCGCGAGACCGCGGCGCCGATCATGGCGAATTCGACGTCGGTCGTGTCCTGTGGCAGCAGAAGGGCCAGCGTGGACCCGCCGACGAATTGAATCGCGCAACGGTTGCACGGACGCGGCGCGCCATCGGCGTACACCCCAGTCAGCACCGCCGGCGCGCCGTCGCCGACATGCGAGATGAGCGCACGGTGAACAGCGACCGCCCACCGAACCCGCTGCTCCGGCGGGACCTCCTGGCCGAGCGGAAGGCGTAGCACCGACGTCCACGGCGTGACTGGAACCGGCGGCGCTGGCTCGGCGTAGCGTCCCGTGACGACACCGGCGGTTACCACCGGTGGTGGTGTGGTCCGCTCACTCGACCGATGGGCATCCGCCTTCATCGCCGGTGGCACCGTCGCCACCTGATGCGCCGCCTCCAGCGCGTCGGCACGTCCGGCAGTGGCCACCGTCAGGTCGAGGCCGGACCCGGTGAAGAGGTCTGCTTCGCGGTCGAGGAGATGCGTCGGTTCGGCCTCGGCGACCGAGAGCCGGACGGGTGACTCGGACGTGCCGAGGTACGGGACCTCGGGGCACAGCTCGGTCAGGGCCGCGACCACCGGCTCCGGCGGCCGCTGCTGCCACGTCCAGGCGAACCTTCCCCGCACCGCGACGCCGTCGACGGCCGCCTTGCCGATCAGCTTCTCCTGCAACGGGCTGCGACCCTCTTTGACGATCACACCGTCTTTCCGGTACGCGGTCGCGTCGCTGTCGATGCGCAGCGTCGCCGGGACGACGATACCGTCCGGCGGGTGCTTCTCCAGCCACCGCAACGCCTCACGGTCGGCGTCGCACGGTCGCAGCTTGTCGCCCTCGGCAACCGCTCGAATTCCCTGCGCCGCCGCACACAGCAGGGCGGCGTGCAGTCGAGCTGGAGACGGTAGCGAATCCGGCTCACCACTGCCGACATGCCCCTTGTAGACACCGAGCAAGGGCTCGGCAACGATCGCGAACGTCACTCGCCGCCCTCCGCATCCGCGTCGACCGCGCCCGATACAACATCCGGGTTGCCGACAACCCGCAGCGCAAGGCCCGACCACTTGACATCGGCGACCTTCTCGGCGTGCGCGAGCGCCTCGCCGAGCAGGTGATCGGCCGCGTCGATGCCGAGCGGTTCGACCTCGAGAAACTCGCCGCGCCGCTGGTCGAGCCGGACCTGGGGGGTCGCGGCTTCCCGCAGGTCGCAGTTGGCGCGTAGGAAGAGCTCGGCGTCCGACCGGGCCAGCGCGTTGAGCGCCAGAGCCGCCAGCAGCGCCCGACACGCCGCGTCACCCTCCGGACCGGCCCCGAACCGCATCTGCCGCAACGTCGCGAAGGACAGCACGTGTGTGCGGATGATGGTGTCGCACGCCACGCCCGCCAGCTGATCCAACGTCGGCGGAATGCCGCCAAGCCCCAGCGAGGACGCCGACATCGACGCACCCGCCTTGACGGCACCAGCCGCCTTGGAGAGCTTCTCTACCGTCGCAACGCTCATCTCGTCCCGCTGACCGGTTGCCAACTCCTTCATGGCCTTGCCGCTAACGTTGATCTGCATGCCAACAGGGTCGACACGCGCTCCCCCACGCAATGCTGGCCTTGGTTGGACCAGGTTGCCCTTCTCGTCGCGACCAGCTGCAACGAACCCCACGATCTCCCCGACCAGCGCACTGCGCCAGCGACCCTGGCGACTGCGTCGGCTCGAGTCCCAGCCGCCGAAGATCAACGTCACCGGACTCATCTCAAGCAAGGCCCGCGCATTCGCCGGCGTCGCATCCCGAACTGCTCGATAGATGGGGACCTGCGTGGTCTGCTGCCCGTCGACCGATCCGGCACGGATGTGGCCATCGAAGACACGGTGGGGCAACGTCAGGTCGTAGTAGCGGTCGACTCGCCCCTCCCGTTCGTACGTGACCAGCACATGCGGCAAACGCGACAATAGCGGGTGACCGTCGTCGACAGCCTGGGCCAGCGCCTGCTCTGCCCGGTTGAGCTGGGACTGTTTCGAGTCGAGGATGACCGCGTACCGATCCTCGCCATCGAGGAAGCGCTGCTCATACGCATACACCCCGCCCTTCTTGCCCCGCTCGGCGAACTTGGCCGGCGCAACGGACATATGCGCTCCCCCGGCCGGCTCAAGCGGTGTGGTCGACGTCAAGCAACTCGATCCGCCCGGCGACGCGGCGGCGAGCAGCGCGGCGAGGTCCAACGATCGCATTCAGAGATTCCCTTCTGAGGCAACTGACAGCCGGAGCGCTCACTCTCGACTCATGGCAGAAGAGTACATGGTTTTTCGCGATGTGGAGTCCTGGTGCTACGGTGGTCATCGATCGAGAAGCGGGAGAGGAGCGCGATGCGCAGAAAAGTTTCGATCAACTATGAGGTTTTGGATGGTCGCTCGATCCGAGGTGGCGAAGAGCTGACCCGTCGCCGGCTCCGTGTCCGTGTCCGTGTAACGGAATCGCCGGACCAGTTCGTCACCGGCCACTTTCTGTGGCTGCGCGCTCTGGCGAACGCCGTCGCCACCGTCGCACTGCTGAACGTGAGACAGTCGGCCTGACGAACAGCGCTCGCGCCCGACATTTCCCGGATGTATTTGCCGATCTTGACCAGCTGGTCCAGACTGGCCCTGCGGGAGGGGGCGCCCTTCATTGAGGCATGGTGTTTCGCGATGTCTGGTAAGTAGGGAGTTCGTCGCGTCCCTTTCCGCGTCGGCTGTCCGACCGTCATAGGAGCCGTCGCTGTCCCCTCGGATGACGGCACGACTCGTCGGGCGCGGTTGATCACGTCGTCTGTGGACAGCGGGTTGGGGGTGGTGGCTGAGACACAGTGGGGTGCGGACCTTGCGAAACGGTTCACCCTCCAGCGCCACGTAGTACTGGCCAGCACTCAGACGCGAGATGTCCGGCACGTCGCCACCCTTGAACCGGGCCATCTCGCGGGTCGCCTCGATGTGGACGGGGACGCTGAGAAGGCCGAGGGACCGCGTCGCCGCGTTACCGGAAATGTGGCTGTGCAGACCCTTGGGTTCCTGTGTGGCGGAGATCAGACCGAGTCCGTGCTCGCGGGCATGCGACGCCGGCATCCGCGTGCACACGGTCATCGCGCCGGACGGCGCCAGTGTCTGCGCCTCGTCCATGACCAGCAGACCGCCCAACGGATGATCGCCGGTCGGATTGCGCTTGACCCACGAGAAGAGTGCCATCTGCAGCTGGCTGACGAAGCCCTGCTGTTTCTTACCCCGAAGACCGACAAAGCTGATCACCGAGATCCGCGCCCGCTTGTTCGCCGCCGGCGTCAGGCGACTTCCGGGGTCGGCCGAGTGCCCCACACCGCTGAACAGCGGATCGTTGATCGGCGCGGCTTCGAGGTTCTCAGCGCGTTCGGCGGCGATCGTAACGTTCTCCACGGGCCGCACCGTAGCTGCTGGGTACGACAAGAATGACGGGCGATGACACGAACGAGTGACGGGCATCCGAACCGGGTGCGGTCGACTGTCGCCGCTTGTACCGCACCGCAGCCCAGGCCGGTCACGTCGAAGCCTCAAACAACCCGGCGGCGGTCCTTGCCGAGGGCTGCGAGCACCAAGCGGCCGAGCGCTTCTACCGGTTCGCGACGTCGTCGGGCAAAGTCACGAGCATGGTCAATCTCGCGGCTGCTCGAGGCGCTCGACCGAGACGACGAGGTTGAGGCGCTCCATCGACAGGCGGTCGCCGGCGGCAGCTCCGACACGGTCCGGTACCTTGCGTTGCTATTGATCCGGACCGGCCGGGAAGCCGAGGCGGTGGCGACCTACCGACTGCGTCCGGACGCATTCTCCGAGCCGCCCACGCCACCGATGGGACCCGGTTATTTCGGTCTCATCAATGAGGTCTCGCCGGAAGTCCATGGATCATCCAGCGGCGTGGGGATCAGAACAGGTGCAGTTGGTCTTCTTCGATGACTGGGGCGCTGACACCACCGTCCAGCGGGACGTCTGCCACGGCGGTCAAGTCAGCTATTGCCGGGTCGGTCTGCCATTGAATGTGTATGAGTGCGCCGAGCAGCAGCGCGGTGCCGACGGTGTCCCAGAGGGCGCGGTGCGGTTGGCTGCCCGGCGCCATGGTGTCGACGGTGGCGGTGAGGTCGAGCGTCTTGAGCAGGTTGGTGAGGCTGTAGCTGGGGGTGTTCATCACCGCTCGCGCGAGTTTGTAGGTGTCCAGCAGTGCGATCGGTCTGATTGACGGGCACCGCCGCTGTAAGAGCCGCCAGTCCACGCGGACGTTGTGTCCGACGAGTACGGCGCCGTCGAGCAGGGCGGCGAGCCCCGGCTCGACGGCGGCCAGCGGTGGGGCGGACGCCAGAGCGTCGTTGGTGAGTCCGGGTGAGATCCACGGTCGGGCCGGGATCGGCCGGCCGGGGTTGACCAGCGTGGTGTAGGCCGTGGCGACGTCCGGTGCGCCGTCGATGAGGGGAACGGCGGCGATCTCCAGGATGGCTTCGTCGGCGCCGTCTTGTGCGCCGGTGCCTTCCAGGTCGAGGGCGACGAGTCTGGCGGTCCGCCATGACGGTGCGGCTCCGGCTCTGGTGTGCGCCACGCTGGCCTCCTGCCGCTGGTTCAGTCTTCCTCGTGCCGCACGGCGGCGGTCACCGTTGCCCTGGCCTGCGCGATTCTGTCCAGGTCTTCCGGGGTGATCATATGGCCGTGTGGGGATCGGCCGTGTGCGCCGAGGTAGTGCGGCGAGCCGAGGTTGTGTACCTGGAAGCCGAGCAGGTGCTGGATCGGGTAGCGGTTCATCTCGTCGAGGCCGTCGACCCAGACGTGGCCGTCTTCAATGGCGTAGGGCACGGCGCCGAGGTCGAGACGGTTGAGGACGGCGTCCATCGCCTCGGACGTTGGTTTGGTGTGGGCGGCGGCGCAGCGTTGAAGCTGCCTGGTGGGGCAGATGTCGCAGATGCCGGCGATGCCGACGTGGCCGTTGTAGTCCGGCGCCCCGTGGGCGTAGGAGACGCCGCAGCTCGTCTTGCGGAACAGCGGGGTGGCGATGCCGGATCGGCGCCACGCGGCGATGACCTGGGCGTCGAGTTCGTGGGACATGGTCTTGCGGCGGTGGAAGTCGCCGGGACCGAAGGGCACGGGAACGCCCAGCGCGGTCAGGTGCTCGTAGTTCTCCTGCTTGTGGTAGTAGCCGGTGAAGACGATCGCGTCGACGTCCCGACCGATGTCGAGCACGTGGGCCATGGTGTTCTCGGCGTCGTTCCAGCCGGGGACGATGGGCCGCCAGTACAGCACGACGCCGGTGCGGCGCTTGTGGGCTGCCGCGGTGCGGATCGAGGTGACGGTGATGTCGGACTTGGCGACGAGTTCGATGCGCGGGTCGGTGATGCCGGAGTACGTGAACAGCAGGGTGACCCGCACGTGTCGCAGCGTCTCGAGTTCGGCCATGTCGGCTTCGGTGACCTTGAACCGGCTGATGATCAGGACGTGGTTGGTGTGACCGAGGCGGTCCAGGGCGTGCAGGATCTCGAACACATGCGGTTTGACGCCGGGTAGGAACGGGTCGGTGGCCTTGTTGTACAGCTGGATCGGGGTGACGTGCGGCTCGAACCCGGGGTGGTTGAGCAGCATGGTGATCGCCTCGACGGTGGGGACGATCAGCTGGGGGATCTTCTGGTCGTAGTTGTCCCAGAAGTGCCGGACGCAGTAGCCGCAGTCCAGCGGGCAGCCGATGATGTTGTTGAGGGACAGGCCGGACTTGCGGTAGCTGATGACCGTGGCCATGTACGAGTCGAGCGCGGCGACTTCGCTCGCCGACAGCAGCCGCAGCCGGCCCGGACCACTGGGAATGCCGGGATCTACCTTCATGACGAGCCTCCAGCGCGGGTTGTAGGGATGGTCGCCGGTGCGGGCCGGCGCAGCAGGTGGGTGTTGGCGGGCCCGTACCAGGTGGCGAAGTCGCGTGGGACGGCGGCCGGGTTGTCCGAGGTGTGGATGAGGTTGTCCACGAGCCGGCCTTCGGCCGTCGCTCGGGCGAGGGTGTCCTCGGCATAGCGGCCGCGGATCGTGGTGGTGGGTGCGGCGGCGGGGTCGGTGGGGCCGACCAGTGCCCGGACCCGTGCGGCGGCGTCCGGGCCGTGGCCGAGGGCGACGGTCACGGTGTTGCCGACGAAGATGCGCCGCAGCTCGGCCGGCACATCCCGGCCGATCTCCTCGGACAGCGGGAGCATGTCGTCGTAGTGGACGAAGATCTGCTCTTCGGTCGGCTGGACCTGCCGGACGTCGACGAGGTCGACGACCTGACCGATCCAGAACAGCACCGGCGCGACCAGATGCCTGCGCAGGCAGTCCGGTTTGAGCAGGACCACCGTCCAGTCACCCCACCGTTGGTCGGCCGCGTCCAGCGTCGCGCCGACGCCGGCCGGATGGGCGTTCACCGGGCGCCGACCGAGGCGCGGGGCATCTGGTCCGGCCAGCGGGCGGCGAGCAACCACCGGTGGCCGGGGTCCAGGGCAGCTAGGACGTCGGCGGTCACCTGCTGGCGTGGTGTGCGCACGATCTGCCGGAATGCCTCGAACAGCAACACGATCCGCTGCCAGTAGCCGGGCAGTGGCAGGTCCGCCGCCTGCTCGGCGGTGAGGGACGCCTGGTGTTTGCGGAGCATCTCCTCGTACTGCAGGACGGTTCGCAGGGTGTCCCAGGTGGTGCTGGCCGGCATCGGCTCGGCCGGGAACTGCCGGACGGCGCCGGCGTCGGCTTCCGCGATGATGGTGCGGACCTGGTCGAGGTCGGCGGTGTTGACGTGCATCGACCCGACGTGGTGCGTGTAGGTGCCAAGCTCGGCGCCGAGGAGCCGGGCGGCGAACTCCTGGATCATCGTGAAGGAGTGCACGTCGCAGAGCAGGCCGATCCGGGCGTCGTTGCCGCGCATGTACCCGGTCATGTGCAGTTGGCCGTTGCGGAGCATGAGCTGCAGGGCGAGGGTGCAGGCGACGTCGGGGTTGCTGAGGTCCAGCAGCTCACCGGGCTCCATGACGATCATGGCGGCGCGTTTGCTGTCGGGCTCGTGGCGCGCGAAGTCGAGGGCGCGGTCGAACTGGCTGCGGTCGTCGGGCGCGGTGCGGCCGAACAGGCGAGGTCCGTAGGCGGTGCCGGTCAGCGTGCGGCCGTCCTTGGAGAGCTTCCGCAGCCTCGGGGCGTAGTGGCCGATCATGTCGAGGTCGTTGCGGCCGGCGACGTACCAGAGGAATTCCGCGGCGGTGAAGACGGGGTTGGCGCGTCGTGCCGCGATGAACGGGGTCCGGGCGGTCGGGTCAGCCAGTCGGAAGGTCACGTTCGGGACCTCCAAGGCGTCCTTGCTGCGCCCCCAGGTCGTGATGTGCGGTCCGTCGACGATGGTCCGGAGCACCTCGACGTACGCGTCGGTGAACGTGGTGAAGGTCGTTGGGGTGAGCACGGTCAGCTCCTGTTCGGGGTGGTGGCCGATGCGGCGGCCGGGTCGCGGGCCGGCGGGTTCGTCATCGTCCGCAGGACCTGGGTGAGGTAGGCGACCTGCCGGGAGGTACGAAACGGTTCGAGGCATGCCAGGCACGCCCGGATCAGGTCGGCGTGTTCGGGACTGCCCTGGATGCCGCGCAGCCACGCGATGCGGTCGAGCACGTCCGCAGCGCTGACCACCCGCAGTTCGGCCGGGACGAACACCTCGGCGAGCGCGAGTTCCGCCGGCGCCAGGGGCAGGCAGCCGGCGGTGACAGACTCGAACCACCGGGAGCCCATCGCGGCGACGGCCGCGTAGCGGTCCGGCATCAGCAGCACGGTCGTCAGCGACCGGCGGTGTTTGCCGGCGACGTCGGGATAGGCGCAGCGGCCGGTGAACGTGACATGCGGCCACGCGCCGGTCCTGGGCCACTTGCCGGCGACCTCGTGGGAGACCCGCGCTGCGGCGGGGGCGAAGTACTTGGCGAACGCCGGATCGCGGTCGTACTGGTTGCCGACGTACACCAGCGATGTCGGGCGGGCGGCCGCGGCAAGCGCGACGGGGTCGGCCGTGTCCAGCAGCGCATCGGGTACCGGGCACGGCAGGGCGAGCACGCCCGGCCTCTGCTGCAGGGCGAAGTCCGCGACGGTGACGTTCGGCCAGCTGCGCAGGGCGTCGCGTTCCGCCAGTTGCCGGTCGAGGTCCCAGATCAAGGTTGGCAACGTGCGGTCTCGCGTGTAGTGCTCCAGCAGCTCGTGCTGGCGGTGCAGGTCGCAGGTGTGCCCGGTACTGCCGCACGGCGTGTCGTTGCGGCCCCGCAGCCGCCACCGCCACTCGACCATGAGCACGTCGAGGTCGGGCAGCTCGTCGTCCCACCGGTAGCGGCCACGCAGGTCGTCACCGGCGTCGAGCAGGTCGCGGTTGCGTTGCAGGAACACCACGTCGTGCCCGGCCGACATCAGCTCGTCGATCAACGCGCTGCGGTAGCTGCGCGAGCCGTCCGGAGTGTCCAGCACTCCATCGCCGAGAAATCCCCACATGCTGTACCCGATCCGCATCGAAAAGCTCCGTCCGCCATGTCGGTATCTGGGGTGCGGTCGCGAGGGGTCCGCCCGTCAAGCGACCTGGTCGTTCGCCTGCGCAGGCCGTCAGGCGGGGGCCGTGCTGCGACGGCCGGTCTCGATGTAGGCGGTCGAGGACCGCAGGTGCGGGAACGGGCCGGCCAGCTTCCCGGGGTTGCGCAGGAGGGTCTCTTCGTGGGTGAGCAGGACGCCGGTGACCGGGTCGAGCACGAGGGTTTCCCGCGATACGCCGTCGGTGCTGTCGATGCTGACCGCGACACCGGTCCGCCCGGCCCGGTCGGTCACATCGCCCCGCCAGATGACCGGACTCTGCGCCAGCACGAGCAGGGCTGCGGCGCGGACCGGACATGAGAGGGCGTATTCGCGGGCGATGTCGGCGAGTGCCCGTATCCGGGCCTGGACACCGACCCTGGCAGGCTGGACCAAGTCGAGTTGCCCGGCGAGAGTCTGCGGGTCGCTGCTCGGTTCGCCCGGGAACCGGTTGTGCCAGGCGCCGGTGGGCGCGTGTTCGCGTTCGGTTCGGCCGCCCGGAACGTTCGGGCCGGGGCTCGCGGTGCCGTCCGGGAATGTCGTGGTGATGGTGGCGGCGGAGCCATCGGCGGCGAACCAGCTCTCCGACATCGACACCCGCATCGTCGTGCGCCCTACCTGGTCCGCGCCTGCGGTCATGTCGCTGGCCCACTCGTACAGGCGGACGTAGGTGAACTCGCCGGTCAGGGTGTCGGCCGGTGCGGTGACGAGGGTCGCGGCGGTCAACTGGAGCCAACCCGACGCGTCGGTGTCGCGGGCCGATCGCGCCTGCGTGGGCGCGCCAGCATCGGCGGGTTTGCACGGTGTGCTCCCGCCGCTGGCCTTTGCAGGGCCGGGGACGTGCGGCCTGGCCACGGACGCCTGGTCGTGCCACGTACTTGGGCCGTCCGACTGGCGCTGCCCGGCGGCGACGCCGGCCACGGTGGCAACGGCAAGGACAACGACGGCTGGGATCAGCCAACGCCAGCGCCGGGGAGACGGCGGTGCAGTGGTGGACATCGTGCGACTTCCTTCCAGGACGGCAGACGGTGTGGCTGGTGGCGCGGGGTGGCCCGGCCTGGGGGAGGCTCCGGGTGCGGGCCACCCCGCGACAGGTGGCGGCAGCCCTTGACGGTGGAGGGCCGTTCGCCGCCGCCCCGGCTCTCCTGGGCCGGGACGCTGGACGTTCAGCCCGCTGTGAGGACCTGGGCAGGGCTCATCGGTAGACCGCCACGGCGGTTTCGGCGATGAGGTGGTCGGTGGCCGTGATGACCTGCTGCACGGCTGGGTGTTCGGCACCGACCCGGCCGACCATCCAGCTGAGCAGGGCGCGGAGGTCCAGGCCGGTGCCGTCGAGGTAGAGCTCCGCGGTCAGGTTGAGGGCGAGCATCAGGCCGCCGAGGGTGCAGGTCTGCGGGTCCGGTGCGGTGTGGCCGGTCAGCACGCTGCACAGCCGACCCCGGACCCGGGCGATGACGGCCGCGTCGCTCGGCGGGTACCGTCGCCGCCCACCGAGTGCCCGCCGGCGGGTCACCTCCTGGACGAGGTCCCCGGCGACGAGGCCCGCCGCCGTGCGCTGGTACGCATCCACGGCCAGCGCCCGCAGCGCCGCCCGCAGCTGCGTCGGCCGGCTCGTTTCCAACGCCGACATCCGTCGTCCGTCAAGGGTCCGGACCGCCCAGTCGGCAACCGGATCACCAGAGAAGCTTGAGGTGGTGACCACGACCAGCTCACCGACGAGCCGTATCCGCGGTTCCGGCCGCAGCAGTTCGTCGACCAGTACCGCGCCGGCGAGGGCCACGCCGAGCGCGCCACCGTGCACGAGGGGTTCGCCGGTCTCGGCGTGGGTCAGGAAGAACAGCTCGACCCGCGACGGCTGGCGCAGGTTCGGCGGCGGCGCACCGTAGGCCGGATATGTCATCGCCGGTCACCACATCGACCGGGCCACGTCACGCAGCCTGCGGTGGACGCCGCCGTACGCGCTGGCACCGTGCAGCACCGCGGTGTCGATCGCGGCGTGCATCGTGTAGTTCGGGTCGCACACGTTGCCCGGCGCGGCACGCCCCGCCTGCGACACCAGCTGGTACGCGTCGAGCAGGTCTAGGCCGGTCAGGTCGGCGACCCAGGTGACGAGGTCGTGCTGGCTGATCCTGTACGCGTCCTCAAGGGGACGTGCGGCACCGACGGACATAAGCTGGTGGTCGGTCTCGATTCGCGGCCACGGCGTCGGCACACCTTTGATGAGGTCGACGGCGACGGTGACCCGCATCGCGCACTCCACCCCGACGCCGCACACCTCGCCCTGGCCTTGGCGGGCATGGCCGTCGCCGAGCGCGAACAGCGCTCCGGGCACGTTGACCCCGAGGTACAGGGTCGCGCCGGGCCGGAGTTCGGGGGTGTCGAGGTTCCCGCCGTGGGCGTCTGGGACGATGCTGGAACGCACTTCGCCGCCGGCCGGGGCAACGCCGACCGTGCCGAGCATCGGATCCAGTGGCAGCTCGACCACGAAGTCTGACCGTCTCGCGTGGTACCGCACGACACCGGCGGCCAGGTCGACGTCGTACTGCCAGACCCGTTCCTCCAGGGGCGGGTGGAGCGTGGCGGTGGTGCGGGTGCCGGTCAGGGCGCCGAAGTGCGGGAACGTCGCCGACATCGCCCAGTCCCGGGCCGGGACCAGCGACACGACGTGCAGGGCGAGGGTATCGCCGGGTTCGGCGCCCTGGACGTAGAACGGGCCGGTGACCGGGTTGAACGCCTCGCACACCTTCGACGGCAGGTCGTCCACGGTCAGCACCGCCCCGCCGAAGCAGTCCTCGGTGTACGTCCGCAGCACCTGCCCGGGGCGCAGCATCGCCACCGGCTCCGCACCGCCGAACGTGTACAGGGCCGGCTCATCGGGCTCGAAGTCCACCACACCGGCCGTGGTTGCGATCTCAGCGGAGGTCATGACTGGGGCTCCTGCCCGACACCGGAAAACACCGGACGGCGACCGGCCGCGTACAGGCCGATCAGGACGACGACACCGATGCCGAGCCACACAAACGCGAGGCGCTGCGCGGCGACGTTCGCATTGACCGCCACGTAGGCGAGGATCGCGAACCCGACCGCCGGGACCAGCAGGTGCGACCACAGGTTCCGGCTCCGTTTCCGCACCAGGTAGTGCCACATCACCGCAACGTGCAGGGTGAGGAACGCGGCGACCGCACCGAAGTTGATCAGCGAGGCGAGCAGCGAGATCCCGTCCTCGCGCCACGCCATGTACAGCCCTATCCCGACCGACAGCACACCGGTCAGGGTGATCGCGTTGGCCGGGACGCCGTACCGGACCGAGATCCGGCGCAGGAACGACGGCAGCTGCCGGTCCCGGGCCATCGCGAACAACAGCCGCGACGTGGCCACCTGCGCCACCAGGGAGTTCGCGACACCCCACGCGATCGCTGTCGCGACCGCGCAGAGGGTGGCGAGCCAGCCGCCGCCGGCGACTCGGGCAGCGTCATAGAACGCCACTCCGTCCGGGTCACCGTGCGCGAGCAGCGCAGCCGGGTCGGGCACAAGGAGCGCGGCGACCCAGGTCTGTACGATGAACAGCAGCCCGGCCAACCCGAGGGCGGCGGCCATCGCCCGGCCGATCTGCCCCGGACCGCCTTTGTTCTCCTCGGCCAGCATGCTGATGCCGTCGAACCCGAGGAACGACAGCACCGCCACCGACACCGCGCCGAAGACGAGTGGCCACGTGAAGGTGCCGGCGTTGAACAGCGGCTCCCACGAGAACCCGCGGCCACGGCCGGCGAGCAGCGCGCGGACCCCGACGACGAGAAAGACCGCCAGTACGAGCGCCTCGCCGACGAGCATCACGCGCGTGATCGCGGCCGTCATCCGGATGCCGAGCAGATTCGTGACGGTGTTGAACAGCACGAACCCGATCAGCCACGCCCACACCGGCACCGCTGGGACCGTGGCGTGCATCGCCACCGACGCGATCAGGTACAGCAGGCTCGGCACGAGTAGGTAATCCAGCAGCACCGCCCATCCGGCGAGGAACCCGACCGGCGCCGTGACCCCCCTCCCGGCGTAGTTGTAGACCGACCCGGCGAGGGGGAACGCCTTCACCATCTGTGCGTACGACGCCGCCGTGAACACCATCGCGACCATGCCGATCACGTATGCAAGTGCGACCATCCCGCCGGACGCCTGGAACACCCCGCCGAAGATCCCGAACGGCGCGATCGGCACCATGTAGACCAACCCGTAGAACACCAGATCCTTGAAACCCAATGTCCGCCGCAACTCCGGCCGATACTCGCCAGACTTCGGCGGCCCGCTCGCGTACACCGGCGCGGACTGCTCGATGCTCATACGTCCTCCCCATTGGTCAACAACGCCGCCGACATGCAGCCGGCGGGCATGACGCATCCGCGCGCATCACCGCCTGAGCGCGCAAACGAACGAATACGTGAAATTGCCGATCCAGGCTGTTCGCCGCCCTTAGCCAACGCAGGGACGGCGAACAGGGCTCCTAGATCCGCCAGCGGTACGTCAACGCCGCAACGTCCGCACCAACCCGCACCTCCACGAAGAGGCTCCTGAACACCGGACCCAAGTCGCTGGCCGCCGCACCGGCCACCAATGCGACCGACGCAGCCTCAACCCGGTCCCGCACCACCCGCTCAACAAGACCGGCATCAATCGCTTGCCAGCGGCAACCGCACAGGAACAGGTAAACCCGCTCACCCGCCGCGGTTCTCGACGGCTGCAACCGGCGGTCGCACCCGCCGCACGTCAACAGCGAGCTGAGGCTGTACGTCCCAACGGCGGCGCCATGGCTGGTGCGCGTAGCCGAGGACGCCTGGACTGCAGCGGCGTCCGACAAGGTGATCGACATCGTGGTCCTCGAATCCGTTACAGCCAACGGCAGCAGTGAATGTCAGGTTCGGCCAGCATCCAGATCCGATTGATGCTTTCCATGGCAAGAACGGTACGATCGACGCACTGGCCGATGAACTCACTGGGAGTACGAGTTCACGCCGAATCGGCTCTCCACAAACAGTAGAATCGCCGCGCTATAGCCGACTGTGAGTACGCATCGGGGGTGAAGATGCCACCAAAGGCTGGGCCAGCGGCCCGACGCGGCGCCGTCACCGGATACATGTTCAAACTCATCCGCGAGTCCGTCCCGGCGAGCCAGGAGCGTCTCGCGGCGCACCTGGGCATCGACCGCGCGACGGTGCAGAGCTGGGAGTCCGGTCGGCGTCCGTTCACCTCGGTAGGCTTCGGCCAAGCGATCGCTGTCCGCCACAAGTTGATCCAGCTCGGCGCCGACGCGCAGCTCCTCAGCATGCTGGACGAAGCCGCCGAGGCGGACTACCTCCTCGAACTGATCATCGATGCCGACCCGGCAACACTCGATGTTGATCAGCACCCGCTCGGTTGGACCGTATTGACACACTCACTGACCGAGATGCTCGCCTGGGCGGTGATCGGTCAAGAGCCGGCCCGTCTCCAAGGCCACTACCGGCCAGCTCACCGACGAGGTCCGAGCCCATCCGCACCGTCACTGGAATCCACCGAAGCACGTGCGTTCTTCGACAATCTGCACGTCATCGCAGACCGAACCGGACAGCGCGACTCGACCAACATGCTGCTGCACCGGCAAGCATGCTTCCTCGCCAGCCTCGACCTCACCGGCAGAACAGCCGACTGGCTCAGCTCGACGCGACGATCGACATTCCCATCGACGTTCCACGGCTGGTCACCGATGTGGCCAGACGCCCGATCGATCGCCACTTCCCTGGCCAAGCACGGAGATCCCCAACCCTTGCGAGACTTCATCGCACGCGCCCACCCAGACGACGCGTGCGAACTGGCCGGCCTGAACTATTCGGCGTACTGGGTCGGCGACGTGAGGCACCGCCAACACCACGACACGTTCATGCCGGACCCGGCGCTGTCATGGCGTGGCGGACGGCTTCTGCGGCACTTGGTCGAGCGACTCGATGCGGACCATCCGTTCGTCGACCTGAACATCCACAGTCTGTGGGCACTCTTGACCGCTCGGCAGCACCTGGCGCAGGACGAGCCTCACCTCGGCACCGAGCTGCTGCGGCGCGCGGCCGAAGTGCTCGACACCGACATGATTTCCCCGCAGTCCCGCCGAGAGCTAACGTCCATCCTCTACGGACTTCGGATGAGCGGGGTCCGGGAGCCAGGGACGGGGCGATGACCGAAACCGACGCAGCCGGGGCGATGCGCTTCATCTTCGAGGTCGGCATGCTCAAGCGAGCCAAGCGGACCGGTTGGTGGATCGCCGGGATCAGCGAGCCGGAATCCATCGCCGACCACTCATTCCGGACAGCCATCACCGGGACCGTACTCGCGGCGATGGAAGGCGTCGACGCCGCTCGCGTCGCCCTCATGTGCGTCCTGCACGACACGCAGGAGACGAGGGTCGGCGACATCTCCCGCATCGGCAAGCGGTACGTCCAGACCACCGACAACACCAGCGTCACCGCCGACCAGGTCGCGGCCTGCCCGCCGCCGGTCGCGGACACGATCACCTCCGCAGTGGCGGAGTACGAGGCGGGCATCACCCCCGAGGCCATCGTGGCGCGCGACGCCGACAAGCTGGAATGCTTGGTGCAGGCCATCGAGTACCAGCGCCAAGGCGTCACCACGGTCCAGTCATGGATCGACAACTGCCGCGCCGCCCTCAAGACGGACTCCGCCCACCGCCTCGCAGACGCCGCCATCGCCGGCGATCCCGTGGCCTGGCTCATAGCTGGTCCGCACGATTGAGTCACCCAACAGCGGTCGCTGTTCGCTTCAATCTGGTGCGTGCACCACGAAGTACGGCACTGGTCTCGGCACCACGCCGACCGAACTTTATTGCCGAGCACAGCCTTAGACGAGCGCCAGCCGACCGGCGCGTTCGATCTGTGGCAAGAGTATACGCATTGCCCGTGAACCTCTGTGCGCAGCGATGATCGGTGTGACGAACCAGCAGCGACTCCAGCAAATGATCGATGAGCTCCGCCGTGGTCGTGACCGGCACGAGCCGAAGCCGGACTAGAACCTTCGTTACCTTCGTTACTCAAACGCCGTAGCCCGATGCGTTGGAATTGTCGATGACCTGTCGAAAGACTGGTCGGTTAATCGAAATTGTTAAAAGGCGCGACGAGTTACCGCTCGCATCACGGCATATGCGAACTTATGATCGATCGACTGCATAGTATCCAAGTGGTGGGCGCTTCCCGCTGCCCGCGGCCCGCCATCCCTGATGGCAGAGAAGGCGGCCGAATCGCGGGCAGTCGGCTTACTGAGTTGACCGACGCGGTCAACTCGTCGGAGATTTTCGCCACCGTGAAATGGGGTTCCGATCGCCTGCCGGCCCAAACGTGCAGGCTAGGCTGCGCGGCGGCGGCCGGGCAACACCGGAGAGCCTACGAGGCGGGAGGCGGCGACGCCGGAAGCGGTGGCAGCACGCCCCACTGCTGCAGTCGGTACCTGAGGAACTCGACCGCCATCCGCGCGCCGACGGGCACCACCATCTCGGATACCCTCGTGAGCACCGCGAACACGCGACTCTGGTTCGGATGCGTTGACTCGGCCTCCTCGGCGACCTCTTCAAGCGCCGCTCGGGCCTCCGGCTCGGCGTCACCGAACTGGCTGAGTTGCGGCAGCAGCATGGCGACGAGTTCGCGCAGCGCCGCTTGATCGAGGCCCACGTTCACGTGTTGCGTGGCCTGCGTGTTGCCGATCTGAATACCCGACCCGCCGCTGATCGACCCGATGTGATTGTTGTGCATCGCTGCTCCTAGACGTTGCCGTGGATACTCGCCGATGGCTTGCTGAGGGGCGACCATGATCGTGTTGCGCTCGCCAGTGATCACCAAGTGGACTGCCTGGTCTACGGCCGCCCGGTCCGGCACTTCCTGGGAAACTGGGGTTAACGCGATTAGCTCGGCGACCATTTCAGCAAATGCGGTTCGAATACGGACCATCACGCCCCGCAGCGCAGCATCGGTCACTGGCCAGTAGACGTATTGCACCCTGCTGTTATATGCCACGTTGTACTTATTTAGGGTGTCGATTACGATGTCCGCCCAGCCGGGCATGAAGTGATGCTCGCTCGTTGCCGAGTTTGCCAGCGCTTCCAGTTCGCCGACACCGGAGCCCAGGATCGCCACCTCCAGGTCTGCATCCTGAGTGCGCATAAAGTCAATGATTTTGCTGGGGAATATCGAAGGACTAATCCTCTGGGTGATCGGATTGTAGCCTGCCGAGTTCGTGATCTTGGCAACCAATGTCGTAGTGATTCGCCGGTAATCCGGTACCGGGTCACCACCATAGCCGTTGAGCTCCTGGCGGGCCCAGTCCCGCATCTTCTCGGATCCGGCCTGCCCACCGAGCACGATGCACTTCTGGAGCAGTGAGGCGAGCGGCACGGAGTCATCAACTACGCCAGCTTCGATCTGGGCAAGGATGCCTTCCCGTTTGTGAGCCATGTCGAGCATCCTCCCATTAACATCGCCGCAGGCCTACGGGCCAGCCTCTTCGCGAAACCCACGATTTGATCGGGCGGGGGCAAGTGCCCAGGCCTGAAGGCAGGGGCGGCGCCGTGCCTGCTTGCCGCCATGCCCCGTCCAAAATGATGTCCGCCTGCGGCAGGCCACCCCGTGGTGCGGGTCCCCCGGGGCGGTGCACGGAGCGTGTGTTGATGGTGGCCGCGACGCCTAGTCGAAGGCAGGAGCAGACGCACAGGCCGTACACGAACCAATCCAAGCCCGCATGCTAGACCTCGAACTTCGCGGCAGCATTCAGTTTCTGCCTGATCAAACGTTGTGGATCAGGCAATGCAAGTTCGCATTGTGAGCAGTTTCGCTCCTCGCCAGTTTGACCTCCAAGGCCGCAGTATTGACACGTGCTCGATGACTCATTCGCCAATGCATAGCGCAGGGCTTCTAGGATTCGCTCGTGGACGAGGTCGGCGTCGGTGAGAGCTTCGACCGCATCGACCCTGACCAGGTTGTCGGTGTCACGTATCCCGCCAAGAAGGATCGACTGCCGTTCTGGATGCTCACGAAGTACGCTCATCACTGAGCTGCGAAGCACCGGGTCTGCCGTATCGCGCCATCGGTCGATCATGGCGTCGCGATTGAAGTAGCAAGCCAGCTGGGCCGCAAGAAAGCGATTCCGGGTGGGCACCGCCTGATTCTCAGCGGCAGTCCGGGCCAGATTCAATGCCTGGGGACGATATTCGCCGGGCACTTGACTCAGAGCCAACTGACTTTGACGGGCCAAGAGGTAGCCCTTCCGGAGGAGATCACCTAACCACATGAGAGTCTCAGGGACGTCAATCACATCCCAATGCGTCAGCCTGCATCGAGGAAGTTCGCAGAGAAGCGCGACATCACCTTCGGGCTCCTGCAATCGTGCGATGGCCTCGGACGCCACGGTGGACCGGTCCAAGCCGCCGCAGTCCACAACGAAATTGATCATGCGAGTCAAGTCGGCGGGGTACCTCCGGATGGCGTTGCCTATCGCGCCAGCTTCTAGTTTCATGTAGGCGAGGCCGTGTACAACTCGACCCACGTTGTTCAGGCGCCTACGCTCGACAGCTTTCAAGGGGCGCAATGGACCAAGTTCGCTGAGCCGTTCCAACAGCCACGCTTTTTCCTGCCGGCTGCGCGCAATAAAGGCTTCTATGCCGTCGAGCGTAGTCTCACGGCTTCGATCGACAAGTTGATAGCCCTTCGCGGCCAAGAGGCCGTCAATCTGCGCGCGGATGCGGTGATCGCAGCGTTTGTAGGCGACCTCCTGAATCTGTTGTGCCGCGTCAGGTTGGCCCGACGGCAGGCGCATCGCTGCGCCGAGCATGGCTGCTTCGAGGGGGCCGTCGTGTGCGCTCCGACCGCCCAGATCGAAGATGCCGTCTTCGGTTATATGCGGTGGCTCGCTGTCGTCTTCGGGCGGAGACATGGCAACATCGAGACAGAGCGTGAGGGCGTCGGGCTCATCCCAGCGGTGTGCCAGCATCGCCTCCCACACCGGCAGCTGATGCGGAGGCACCAGCCCGCGCACCTGTTCTCGTATGCGACTGCGGGCTGTCAGCGAAGCGGGTAGCCCGCAGATCGCCTCGGCCGCCTCCAGCGCCCTTTCGTCACCACGTGCCGCCATCGCACTCAAACTTGCTATGAGTTCGGAAATCGCATCTTGTGGCGCGTTTTGCCGCGACTGCACGCCGTCGGCCAGTGCGAGAAGCACGTCGATGCTGTCCTCGGCTGAGAGGAGATCCACCGCTGTGGTTAGGACCTCCGGGTTGAGCGCGACTGCCATGGTCAGGACGTGCGTCATTGCGGGATCTGCGATGGCCTGGCCGAGCAACAACGCACGGGCGGCCAGCGGCGCATCGGCGAGGTGACGAGCTGCGGAAGCTTCGACGACGTTGCGGGCCCGTGCGTTCAGGCCACCCTCGTCGTCCCGGACGAGCACGCCGGCCTCATCCCAAAAGTCCAGGCATGACTCGGACAGGATTCGCGCTTTGCCGAGAGGAAGACCCTGGTCGGCGTGAAACCGCTCACTGAGAAGAGCAAGAAGGTAGCTCTCAGGGGGCGATCCGGTGGACGTAACGCATTCCCAACCGACGATTGATAGTGCGTCGCTAAGGGCTGCCTCGATCTGGCGGTCGGGAAGGTCTGGCATGCTGATTCCGCCCCGCCCGCTTCGGCGTTCCCAGTCGAGCGCGATCCGACGTGAGACCGAGTCCATGAGTTCAGCCTTACTAAATGTCGGCACAGAGCGGCCGGAGGCGCAAAGCTCCAGCGCTAGGGCGGTGACCAACAGCGGCGTCTCGCCCAGGTACGGGGTCTGAGTCAGCTGGTCATCAAGAAGCCTCAGCCGTGCACCGACCCACACGCTGTCACGTCCGTCGCGCTGCGCGACCGCATGGATGATCGGCTCGGCTATTGCCCGAGGCCACCGCGGGCCGAGAAGACGAGCACCGGTCCATCCGAGAATCGCAGCAGAAGCATGGGCACTGGATCGCGTTGCTAGAAGTACGTCACAATCGACGTGCAGGGCGGACACGAGCCGCCGGATCCAGCTCACCACCTCCCGGCGATGCTTGCGGGTTTCGTCCAACGAATCCAGACAAAGCAGCAGCCTTCCCTGCCCAGCTGACCGTCGGATCGCCTCGGTCAGAACAGGACGATCTTCCGGCTCGGCAGCCTCGACAGCCATCGCTGCAAGCTCATCTAGCGGGTTGCCCCGCAACTCAAGTATCGGCAGGTGCTCCCGGCCCAGGGCCACAGGCTGAAGCAGCCGGCGAAGGTCAATCAGGACGGGCAGGCACCAGCCACGGTGTGCCTCACGCTGAGCTACGTCACGCAGCGCCGTGGACTTACCCGATCCCGGTGCGCCGATCATGAGCACGCGCCCGTAGCGGCGGAAGAAGTCGTCGAGCTCGACTTCTTTGTCCTCGCCATCGACGGCGCTGACCCAACAGCGGATATCGGCCTCGATCGGCGGCAGGTCCGCCCCAACGGAAAGCAAATCGATACTGCCAGGATTTCCGAGCCGCTCGCAGTAGCGGCGCACGGCTGCGTCTTCGATGATCTTCCTCGCTGCCGCGCTCGCGGCTCCGTTGGTGAGCAGCGTGAAGCGGCCGGCTAGGAGGTCAACCCACTGATCGAAGTCGAGCCCGCTGCGAAGCGAGGCCGACTTGCGATGTGCCTTCGCCAGCTCTCCGACGGCCATTCCACCCTGCCCAGCAGCCACCACATTGCCGTCCAGCATCGCTACGGAGATAGACAGACCGCCATGGCGTGCGTGCCACGGGAAGACAGTGACGGAAGCCCGGTCGAGCACAGCGTCGCGCACTGCAGGTGCCAGCCTTGCCAAGGCCGTGTCCAGTTTGGTGAGCGCCTTTTTCTCCGACGGCGACGGCAACGAAGCATGACGGTCCCGCCGGCGGTCCAGCGCATCGGCCAAGTGCTGGATCTCGGCCGAGCCTGACGCGGCCACAACGACCAGAGGAGTGTCATCATCCGGGTTGGAAACGACCTGCTGCACCCACTGGTCGATCACCTTGCGAAAGGGCTTGTCGACCGAAATCGCTAGGTCCAACGACTTCTTTAGCTGCAACAGGACACGCCGCCCGCCGTCGAAGACGACCTCCAGATCGTCAACGTCCTCGTCGACCTCGGCCCGGATCAGATACGGACGTCCACGAGTGCGCTCGTCACCGCTGATCTCGACGTCCAAACCACGAAGTCCATGAGCCGCGAGGTGAGCCGCGTAGTCCGCGCGGAAGTCACCACCCTGCTCGTTCTCGGACCCGCCAAGCGGACCTCGCGCCGCCACCCTGGTCGACATCCAGCCATCATGCCTCGGGAGTACGACAAAATAAATTCGCCGCGGACGGCATTTATGCCGGCCACATCCACGCCTACGACAGGCAGCGTGCCGTCACACTGGGCACGCACAGCTCGCGGCATCGGATCCGGGAACTGCGGCTGGTCATCCAGACGCCGCATCGTCCGCCGACTACGGCAGGCCGAGCGGTCGCTGCGGATTTCGGCGCTCGCTGCCTTAGCCAGACGCCGGACGGCTGTCACCGGAGAGATCCGCTTGCGGAAGGCTTGGACGGCGCAGCACGAATCATGACCCGTCAACACTCCGCGAACCGCATTAGCACCAATTAGCACGAAGCTCAATATGCGTTATAAATTTGTTATGATCGACTTATTGACCGGGATGGTGCCGTGGCTGCCTACTGGTGGTACGTCCCCGTGCGGCGACCTCGGTCGCCGGGCCACATATCTTGGCTGATCTGTGGGCGCTCCAGTGGGAGCGCCCGTTGTCGTCAGTGCCCGGTCTCGTGGCCACGTCCACTACGCGCGTTGATCGACAGGAGGCCCAGATGAAGGACCTGCGCTCCGCGAGCTGATCCGTAAACCCTGCACCGGCACACATGCGGTCGACACGACCCCGGTGACCGATGCAGCGGCGCTGGCCAACGGCTCAACCGGATGTCGTCATCGACGATCCTCCGCCTGACGCGACCACGCTCCCCGTGGCCGCGGATTCGACCCTGCTCTCCTACCACTGCCCCGGCATGCCGGTGGCGCCGTGCGTTGACAAATCCACAGTGGAACGACCTGCACCGCAAACCGCCCGGCCTGGCGTAACCCGGCAGGGAACCCCCTGCCCTGAAACCGGCCGACGCAACCAACACCAACCCATGCTGTTCACGAGGAGACCTGTGTTTGCCCCTCATCCGATCCGTTCGAGCCTCCGCTCAAGCGGTGACCGTCCCCGGCTCACTGTCCGTGCGGGTGTCCCGCCGGCAGTCCATGCTGACCTCCGTCTTGAACCGGATCCCCGCATGGACCCCTCGGTCAGGCTCACAGCGCAGCCTGTGGCCGCTGTCAGCAGCTGCGGGCCCGCTGCGACTGACCCGTCCAGTCGGGTCCTGTCCTGGGTGGAAGTACGCATCGGCGGTGGTGCCTGGTGACCGATCCGGTCCTGCGGGTGCAGTCGCACCTGACCGACCGCGACCACACCCTGCTCGGCTGGCTCGCCGACCACGGTGTGCTGACCTCGTTCCAGATCGCCGACGCGTTGTTCCCGTCGCTGGACTTCGCCCAGGAGCGGCTCCGGACGCTCACCCGCATCGGTGTGCTCGACCGGTTCCGGCCGCAGAAGCCCGACGGCGGTTCCTACCCCTACCACTACGTCCTAGCCCAGCTCGGGGTCGAGGTCGTCGCAGCACAACGCGGCGACGATCTCCCCCGCCGGGACCAGGCCCGCCGACGGCGGTGGCACCTGACCAACCGGGCCAACCTGCCGCACCTGCTCGGCACGAACGGGTTCTTCACCGACCTCGCCGGCCACGCCCGCACCCACCCCCACACCGCCCTTGTCAGGTGGTGGCCGGCCGCACGCTGCCAGAACATGGGCGCGTTCGCCCAGGACGGCGACGACATCAACGTCCGCACCTACACACCCACGTCGCGCCCCGATGGGCACGGCGTCTGGGTCGACGGTGCCCGCAGCGTGCCGTTCTTCCTGGAGTTCGACACCGGCACCGAACGGCCCCTGACCCGGCTGGTCGACAAGCTCGACGGCTACTTCGACCTGGCCCGGGTCACCCGCCGGGTCTGGCCGGTGCTGTTCTGGCTGCCCTCCCAGGCCCGCGAACGGCACCTGCACCAGCACCTGTCGCAGGCCGGGGTCCGGTACCCGGTCGCTACCGCCGTGCACCGCGCGGCCGGCGGCGGTCACCCCGCCGGGCCGGTGTGGTGGCTGCACCGCCACCCCGGCGCCCCGCGCCGCCTCGCCGACCTCATCCCGCCCACCCACGCGGACACGACTTGACCAATATGCAAAGTCAAGCGTCGATCGACAACGCCGCCGTCCGGTCCATGGACGCGCCTCCCAGGCCCTGGCCCGGACGGCGGTCTCCAGCCCGCTGATTCGAGGAGGCCGTCGATGACGTACACACCGCACCCACGCACCCGGCCGTCGGGGCGGCGCCGGCCGCCCGCTGATGTCGTCGACGTGCTGCTCTGGCAGCTCGCCGTCGACGTCGCCGCCGCCCACCGCCCCGACCGTGACGGGAACTGCACCAACCTCGCCTGCGCCGGGCGGCGGGGGCGGTGCGACGCCTCCTGGTACGCGGAACGGGCGTTGCACCTCGCACGGCGACAGCCGGACGGTCCGCATCCCAGTGCTCCAGCCGACCGAGCACGAATGGAACCGGCGGTCGGCCGCGCCGTCGTAACGACTACCCGGAGCCGCTTCACCGGCTGGTTCTCAACCAAGCAGCAGCGCCAGGCGCGGCGAATGCCGGGAGCAGCACTGGTCGCCGCCTGAGCACCGAGCACGGAAGCTACCTCGCCCTTCGCTCACAGGCGATACCTCCGGACTCACAGCCGCTGTCCGCCGCTCACAGCGCTCGGCTGACAGCAGCTGTGAGTCACCGTCTGCCCCTCACACGAGAAAGGACCACGCATGGACACACGACTCCGACCCCAGCCGGCACGCACGTCCTTCGGAGGACCGTGGCCACCACGCCGCACCACGAACACGCCGCCCGGAACCGTCCGGGCAAACCGCAGCACGGCACCACCGCACTCAACGGTGGTGCGCAAGCCTCCCGACCGAGGCGGCCGATCCCGCTGCAGGTCGCCCGTATCGACACCCTCGCCATGACCGACGACGAGCTCGACGCCGCCGCCGAAGCCCTCGCAGTGCTGCTCAACCGCTTCCGGCAGGCCCATCCGGGCCTCGCCGCCTGACCAGACGCTGGTGGCGGCCCGCACGGGCCGCCACCACTCCCACCCCGGAGGACACTCCTCGATGACCGCCACCCCGACCACCGCACCGAAGCGACGTGGCCGACGCGCCTACGTCCCACCCAGCACCGACCAGGCCACCGGACCCCGCCGCGTCTGCATCTACATGCGACGCTCCACCGACGACGAACACCAGCCGTTCTCCCTCGACGCGCAACGCGCCGCACTGGAGAAGTACGTCGCCTCCCAACCCGGGTACACCATCGTCGCCGAGTACGAGGACGACGCCTCCGGCGCCACCACCGAACGGCCCGGCCTGCAACGAGCCCTCCAAGCCGCGAAGGCCGGCATGTTCGACGTCCTGCTCGTCTACCGCCTCGACCGGTTCAGCCGCAGCGTCGCCAACCTCCTCGACCTCATCAAGACCCTCGAGACGGCGAAGGTCCGGTTCTCCTCCGCCACCGAGCCCGTCGACACCGGCGGACCCTTCGGCCGCATGATGGTCCAGCTCCTCGGCGTGTTCGCCGAGTTCGAACGCAACATCATCATCGACCGGGTCAAGAGCGGCATGGCCGCCAAGGCCAGCAAGGGCAAGTGGGCCGGCGGCAGCCGCCCATACGGATACCGCATCCAGCCCGACACCTCGCACCTCGTCCCAGACCCCGACGAGGCACCGGTCCTGCGGGACATCTTCCGGCTGTACACCCACGACCGCCTCGGCACCCGCGCCATCGCCACCGAACTCAACAGCCGAGGCATCCCCAACCGCAACGGCAGACCCTGGTCCGGCCAGACCATCAACAGGATCTTGGACAATCCGGCGTACACCGGCGACATCGCCTTCAACGACACCTACGTCCCCGAGGCCCACGAGGCGCTTGTCGACCGCGACACCTTCCACCGCGCCCAGCAGATCGCCGCCGGTCGCAACGGCACCCACCAGCAGCGAGCGATGTCCAGCAGCGACTACTACCTCACCGGCCTGATCACCTGCCCGGAATGCGGCAACCGGTACGTCGGCACCTCCGCCAACGGACGCACCAGGCGCTACCGCTACTACACGTGCTTCACCAGGGCCCGCTACGGCAAGACCGCCACCTGCGCCGCACCCCGGCTCCCCGCCGACGAGGTCGACGACCTCGTCCTCCACGCCCTGTACGACTTCTACACCACCGCCGAACCGGTCCTCACCGCCATGATCGACCGCGCCCGTGCCCAGCAGGCCGCCGCCGACACCGACCAGCACGCCGAACACGTCGCCGTGACCCACCAGATCGCCACCACCGAGGCCGCCATCGCCCGGTACCACACCGCGTTCGAACAGGGCACCATGGACGACGCCACCGCCGGTCCCCGCATCCGTGACCTGCGACAACGCCTCGCCCAGCTGCAGACCCGGCAGGCTCAGCTCGAAGCCGGACTCGACGGCCCGCCCGCCGCGCCGCCGCCCGCCACCATCACCGGCATCCGCGACTGCCTCGCGGCGATCATGTCCAGCGGCACGATGCTCGAACGCAAGGCCGCCATCGAGGCGCTCGTCGCCGAGGTCCAACTCACCGATCAGGGAGTCATCCCCGTGTTCAAGATTCCAACCCCAGACACGACGATGCCCCCGCCCGAAACGGACGAGGGCACAACCGAAGCTCGCACAATGGTGCGACTGGTGGAGTTGAGGGGACTCGAACCCTGACCCCTCGATGCCGTGCTGAACTTGCTTAGGTTCACCGTCATACGGCTCAGCAACGCCCAGAGCTTGCCCGAGTTCAGGGACAGCCGATCCTGCTGGCTCTGGGATGCTGTGGCCTCTTCAACAGCCGCTGCACCTGTCGCCGCTGACAGGCAAGCCTCGCCGCGAGCGCAACTGGCCCCGCGATGAGGGCAGCCCAACCCCCAGGTAGCCCCCGCGAAGGTTTTGAGGGGGTGTGGGTGGAGCGAAGCTCCCCCACAGGGGAGCGAGGCGAAGCCTTGCGCGGAGATCCAACTCCACCGCAAACGCGAAAAGGCGCAGCCTTTGAGCAGGCTGCGCCAATCGGGTGGAGTTGAGGGGACTCGAACCCCTGACCCCCTCGATGCGAACGAGGTGCGCTACCAGACTGCGCCACAACCCCAGTGGCCCGCCGGAGTGGGCCGGGGCCAAGAGTAGCAAACCCCTGGGAGGCCGCGCGAATCAGATCACTGCCCTGAGGCTCGCGTGTCGTACGGGCGGCCGCGCAGCGCCGCGAGGCGGGCCGCTTCGCGGCGGGCGCGGTCACGTTCGGCGAGCTGGGCGGCGACGGCCTCGCGGCGTTGGGCGGCGCGGCGGAGCTGTTCGCGGCGGACCTGGGCCTGGCGGCGGGCGATCCAGGCGGCGTACTGGGCCTCGCGCCGGCGGCGGCGTTGCTCGGCGAGGGCACGGGTGCGCAGGTGCGCCACGTAGGCGACCAGCAGCGCGCCGGTGACGGCGAAGCCGACCCAGAAGCCGCTGCTGACCAGGGCGACGCCGCCCAGCTCGGCGAGGTTGAGCAGGACGAGGGCGAGCAGGACGCGGCGGCGGCGGTAGACGGCGCGGGGGACACGGGGCGGGCGGCGGCGGCGCGCCGTCGGGGGCACGACCCGCAGGGGTGGTGGGGCGACGGGGCGGTGCACGACGCTGCGGGGCGGGTTGACGGGGCGGCGGCCGGGGACGGTCCGGCGGCGGCGGTCGCGATGCATCCCGGCACGGGTCAGCACCCGTGCGGTTGACAACGCCCGCTCCGCCACCAGCCGCTCTGTGGCGTCGTACCGGCGCACCAGTGCGGGCGCCAAGGCCAGGAGCCCAGCAGCGGCGAGGACGGCGAGGAGCACCGAGGTCGGCACCCTCACGCCTCCGTTCACGCCTCGCGCACCGGTCCCCCCGGGTGCGCGAGTCATCCAAGTCTGTGGAAGTTACAGCGTGGTAACTCCGACTCAGAACAGTACGGGTCGCGCAGCGTTACACCACGTCAACACGCAGGAGGAAGGAAAATCAGGCGGCGAGGACCTTGTGCCACCTGGCGAGGAGCCCACCTTCGGCGGAGACGTCCTCGGTGGTCATGGCGTAGCCGAGGTGGTCGCGCCAGTCGCCGTCGATGTGCAGGTACCGGTGGTGGTACGCCTCCTGGCGGAAGCCGAGCTTCTCCACGACGCGCCGGCTGGCGAGGTTGTCGGGCCGGATGTTGACCTCGATGCGGTGCAGGCCGCCGACGCTGAACGCGTGGTCGACGGCGAGGGCGAGGGCGGTCGGGGTGATGCCCTTGCCGGCGTGCCGGGAGTCGACCCAGTATCCGGCGTAGCCGGAGCAGAACGCGCGGCGCACGATGTTGCCGAGGGTGAGCTGGCCGACGAGCTGGTCCTCGTAGCAGACGGCGAACGGCATGGCGCTGCCGTTGCGGGCGGCGCGGCGCAGGTCGGCGTGCACGGCGCGGAACGCGGCGGGCGAGTTGAGGTCGTGCCAGGTGCCGTACGGTGTCGGCTCCCACTTGGACAGCCACTGCTCGTTGGCGCGGCGGACCTCGGCCCAGGCGCGCGCGTCGGCCCGCCGGTAGGGCCGCAGGGTGACCGGGCCGTCGACCAGCACCGCCGGCCATCCGGGCTGACTCATCGTCGTCTATCCAACATGATGACGTCCACTGTAGAGCCCGCGGCGGCGCTGATCACCTTCTCGCCGAGGACCATGAGCCCGTTCGCGTCGGCGAGGCCGGAGAGGGTGTACGGGCCACCGGCGAGCGGCATGACGGTGTAGCCGCCGCCGCGGCGTTCGGTGATGTACGCGGGCCGGAACTCCCGCATGCCGGAGGGCGAGCTGACGGTCTCCAGCAGGTGCGCCCGGACGCTGGGCCGGAACACGGGGTCGGCGCCGGCGAGGAGCTGGATGACGGGCCGGGCGAGGACCTCGAAGCCGATGAGGGCGGCGCCGGGGTCGCCGGGCAGGCAGACGATGGGCACGCCGTTGGCACCGGCGGCGCCGCCGATGGTGCCGTAGCCGAGCGACGAGCACGGGTACACGGACAGGTCGGAGAACACGACGGAGCGCGACAGGATGCGCCGGACCATGTCGCCGGGGCCGGTGCCGGTGCCGCCGGTGGTGATGATGAGGTCGGCGCGCAGCATCTGGTCCTCGAGCAGGCCGCGCAGGCCTTCGGGGTCGTCGTCGCAGATGCCGACGCGGTACGCGTGGGCGCCGGCCTCCGCGGCGGCGGCGGTGAGGGCGTGGGAGTTGGCGTCGACGACCTGGCCGGGCTGGCTGGCGCGGCCGACGTCGACGAGCTCGTCGCCGGTGGCGATGACCACGACGCGGGGGCTGGGGCGCACGACGACGTGGCCGATGCCGCTGGCCGCGAGGACGGAGACCAGCGGCGGGGTCACGTACGCGCCGGCCCGGGCCAGCACGGCGCCGGCGGGCAGCTCGTCGCCGGCGCGGCGCACCCCGTGGCCGCGTTTGGTGGGGTGGTACACCTCGACGGCGGCCATCCCCTGGTCGGTCATGCCGGGCGGGACGACGACGTCGGCGGAGACCGGCATGAGGGCGCCGGCCGCGACGGAGAAGCAGGTGCCGGGGGTGAGCCGGACGGGGCGCCAGCTGGAGGCGACCAGGTCGCCGACGACGCTGAGCCGGACCGGGCGGCCGGGCTGGGCGTCGCTGATGTCGTCGAAGCGGGCGGCGTAGCCGTCGATCGCGGAGTGGTCGAACGCGGGCACCGGGCCCGGTCCGACCACGTCCTCGGCGAGTACGTTGCCGTGCGCGGCGGTGATCTCGAGGTCCAGCGGGGGCAACGGGCGCAGGCCCCGGAGCACGCCGGCGAGGTAGTCGGCGAGCGGGACGCGCGCGTTCGACCCGACGCCCGCATCGCGTGCGGCGTCGTGGTGGGAGCCCGTCGCTGGAACCGCTGTCACCCGCGCAGATCCTTCTCCACGAACTGGGTCAGCCACTGGCTGAACGGCTGGCCGAGGTCGTCGCGCTTGCACGCGAGCTGGACGACGGCCTGCAGGTACCCCAGCGGCATGCCGGTGTCGTAGCGGGTGCCGCGGTAGACGATGCCGTGCACGGGGGTGCCCTCGGCCAGCAGCAGCGCCATCGCGTCGGTCAGCTGGATCTCGCCGCCGGCGCCGGGGCCGATGCGGCGGATCGCGTCGAAGAGGGTGGGTGGCAGCACATACCGCCCGATGACGGCGAGGTTGCTCGGCGCCTCCTCCGGCTTCGGCTTCTCGACCAGGCCGGTCACCCGCAGCACCTCGCCGGCGTCGCCGGTCAGGTCGGACGGCTCGACGGAGGCGATGCCGTAGCGGCTGGTCTCGTCCGGCTCGACCTCGATGAGGGCGAGGACGATGCCGCCGGTCTGCGCCTGCAGGTCGAGCATCGCCGGCAGCAGCGGCTCGGTCTCCTCGACGAACTCGTCGCCGAGCAGGCATGCGAAGGCTTCGTTGCCGACGTGGGACTCGCCGTAGGAGATGGCGTGGCCGAGCCCGAGCGGCTCGCCCTGCCGGCAGGTGTAGATCTCGGCCAGCTCGCTGGGGCGCCGGACCGCGGCGAGCCGCTCGTCGTCGCCCTTCTCGGCGAGGCGCGCCTCCAGGTCGGGGCGGCGGTCGAAGTGGTCGACCATCGAGGTCTTGCCCCTGCCGGTGACCAGCAGGATGTCTCTGATGCCGGCCGCTGCGGCCTCTTCCACGATGTACTGCAGCACTGGCCGGTCGACGACCGGCAGCAGCTCTTTCGGCACGGCTTTGGTCGCTGGGAGGAAGCGGGTGGCCAGGCCCGCCGCCGGGATCACGGCTTTGACAGCCCGCTGGCGCGACGGCGCGGGCTGGTGAGGAGTCGTGTCAGGCATGTGGCAAGGCTAGCCGCCGCGGCTCTGTCGTGGCGGTTGTGCCGCCTTTGGCGCGCCGGGCGTCACCTCCGCACTAGCCTTCACGGGCGCATCCGCGGCCTTCACCGGCCCGTCCGCGGTCTTCACGGGCGCATCCGCGGCCTTCACCGGCCCGTCCGTGGTCGTCGCCGACGCCTCCGCGGTCTTCGCGGGCGCATCCGTGGTCCTCACCGTCGCGTCCGGGGCGATCTTGTACGTGTCCCGGCCGCCGGCCTTGGCCGCGTACAGCGCGTCGTCGGCGGCCTCGAGGACCGCGGCGCCGGTCGCGCCGTGGATCGGGTAGACCGCGATGCCGATCGACACGGTCACCGGGATGCGCCGCGGCGGCTGGCCCGGTGTGGAGGAGATCACCAGCACCGGGGAGCGCCGCACGGCCGCGCCGAGCCGTTCGGCGAGGACCGCGGCGCCGGTCGCGTCGGTCTCCGGCAGCAGCACCACGAACTCCTCGCCGCCCTGCCGGAACGCGAAGTCGACCTCGCGGATCTCGGCGCGCAGCCGGCGGGCGAACTCGGCGAGGACCGCGTCGCCGGCGGCGTGCCCGTAGGTGTCGTTGACCTCCTTGAACCGGTCGAGGTCCAGGGCGAGCGCGGCGAGGCTGCGGCCGAAGCGGCTGGCCCGCTCGACCTCGCGGCGCAGCGACTCGCGCAGGTACCGGTAGTTCGACAGGCCGGTCAGCGGGTCGGTGAGCGACAGCCGCTGCGCCTCCTCGTGCACCCGGACGTTGTCGACGGCGACCGCGGCCTGCCCGGCGAACGTGCGCAGCGTGATCAGGTCGGCGTCGTCGAACTCGTCGAAGCCGTGCCGGTCGTACAGGGCGAGGACACCCCGCGCGGCGGGCGGCAGGTCGGACTGGGGTTCCAGCCCGGTGGTGGGCCCGACGCCGGGCGCGGCGATCGGCACGGCCACGTACGTGATGCAGCGCGGCTCGCCGGTCGCCAGGCTCGGCCCGTCCCGGTCGACCCGGCCGCGGCGTGGCTCGCCGGACGCGGCGACGCCGCCGAGCAGCCCGTCGCCCAGCTGCAGGCGCAGCTCGGCGACGTCGAACCCGGCGAGCCCCTCGGCGACCTGGCCGCGCAGCTCGCCGCTGGCCGGGTCGACCATGAGCACCACGCCGGACTGGGCGCCGGTCGCGGCGGTCGCCGTCTGCAGGATGACCTGGAGGATCCGGTCGAGGTCGTGGGTGCCGGCGAGGGTGTCGCCGAGCACGCCGAGCTGCCCGCGGAGCTGGTCGCGGCTGGCGGTCAGGGCCTGGACGTACCCCTGCATCTCGCGGGTCATCCGGTTGAACGTCTGGCCGAGCCGGCCGACCTCGTCCTGGCTGCGCACCGGCACGCGGGCGCTGAGGTCGCCGTCGGCGACGCGCTCGACCGCGAGCGCCAGCTCGGTCAGCGGGTGGGTGGTGGAGCGGGCAAGCCACCAGGCGACGCTGATCGCGACGACCCCGGCGCAGGCGACGACGGCGACGAGGACGGCGTAGAGGCCCTCGGTGTCGGGCTTCGGCACCGACAGCGCGAGGGTGAGCGGCTGGCCGGACTCCGGGGTGAGCCGGCGCACCAGCCGGCCGCCGCTGGTGGTGCCGGTCTCGCCGGCGGTGAGCCCGTTCGCGGCGGCGGCGATGCGGGCGCCCTCCTCCGACTCCGGCTGCCCGGACGCGAGCGAGTCGACGCGCACGCCGCTGGACTCGGCGAGCCAGCTCAGCAGGGTGGCGTCGACGGGCTCGACCGCGTAGGCCCGGCCGATGCGGCGTGAGCTGGGGTCGAGCACGTCGACGGCAGCGACGATCGCGGCGTGCGCGGTGGGGGCCGGTGCGGCGCAGTCGGCCCACGGCTTCGGCGGCAGGGTGCCGGCGGTGGTGAGGACGATGCCGTCGGCGCCGGTGACCTCGACGGCGCGGGCGAGGCCGCGCAGCACGGCCCGCTGGGCGGCGTCGGGCTGGTCGCCGCCGGCGGCGACCAGTGCGGTGGTCTCGGCGGCGAGCCGCAGGCGCTGGCAGGTGAGGGCGAGCGCGGCGTGCACGTTCTGGGTGCCGGCGTCGAGGCGCTCCGTGGCGCGCTGGTCGCTGACCGCGGCGACGGCGATGCCGACGAAGACCGCGCCGAGCAGCACGGGACCGAGCACGACCGCCAGGAAGGCCGCGGTGAGCCGCGCCCGCAGCGTCACGTCCGTCCTCCCGTAGCTGTGTTTCTGCGATGCTGTCACAGATGAGGAGGAATTGAGCCTTGCCGTCTGCGGTGTCCCCGAAATCTGAGCTGCGATCGCACATCCGGTCCGCCCGCCGCGCGCTGCCGGCCGCCACACGCGACGCTTCGGACAAGTCACTCATTTCCGCATTTTCGGCCATTGTACGGGCATCGCACGCGCGGACGGTCGCCGCGTACGTGCCGCTGGCATACGAGCCGGGCGGCGCCGGCCTGCTCGACGCCCTGGCCGCGGCGGTGCCACGGCTGCTCCTGCCGGTGCTGCTGCCCTCCCGCGACCTGGACTGGGCCGTGTACGACGGCACCCTGACCCCGGGGCCGCTCGGGCTGTCCGAGCCGCCCGGCCCCCGCCTCGGCGCCGACGCGGTCCGCGCGGTCGACCTGATGCTGGTCCCGGCCCTCGCGGTCGGGCTGGACGGCACCCGGCTCGGGCAGGGCGGCGGGTCCTACGACCGGGTCCTGCCCCGGGTCTCGGCGCCGACGGTCGCCCCGCTGCACCCCGGCGAGCTGCTGCCCGCCGTCCCGGCCGAGCCGCACGACCAGCGGGTCCGCGCGGCCGTCGTCGGTGCCACCACCGGGTATGAGACCGCCCACCTCCACTGGACGAAAGGATGTGCGATACCGCACTATTGGCACTCGATAGGGTTGAGTGCCAATGATGGAGGCTGAACGGTGCCTACCTACCAGTACGCCTGCACGGCTTGCGGCCACCAGCTCGAGGCGGTGCAGTCGTTCACCGATGACGCGCTGACCGAGTGCCCGCAGTGCCAGGGCCGCCTGCGCAAGCAGTTCTCGGCGGTGGGCGTGGTCTTCAAGGGCTCGGGCTTCTACCGCACCGACTCCCGCTCCACCACCAAGTCCAGCGGCTCCTCGACGTCGTCCGCCTCGTCGGCCTCGTCGTCGGAGTCGAAGTCGTCGGACTCCTCGACGGCCTCGAAGCCGGCCGCGGCCGCCTCGTCGGGTGCCTCGTCCGGCGCCTCGGCGGGCGCGTCCACGAAGTCGGCCTCCTCGGCCGCCTGACCAGCGAAGTCCGCCTGACAGCGCAAGCCGCCTGACAGTCAGGCCGCCTGACCGGCGAAGTCCCGACGCCGGGCGCCGCGACCACGGTCGTCGCGCCCGGCAGTCGTGCCTAGTCCCAGTGCGGCGGCCGGTCGGCGAGCAGCCGGTCGTCGTTGCTCGCGCCGCGCTCACCCCAGCCCGCGTCGGTGTCGTCGGTCGTGGTGTCCGGCAACACGACCAGCTCGTCCGCGAAGTCCTCGAAGCTCACTTCACGCTGCTCATCGGCGGATGCCCAGCCGCTCGTCCCTGCCACGCGGACGAGCGTACTCCGGCGAGTTTGCCGGAAGTTGGCCGAATGACGACAGTCGCCCTTCCGTCGACAGGTCACACTCGGCGGCATGACGCAACCCACCCCTGAGTCCTCCCCCCAGCACCGGCCCGACGCGGAGCAGCCGCCGGCCGACGAGCAGCCGACCGTGCGGCTGGTTCCGGCCGACCCGGACGCCACCCGTCCCATGTCGCTCGCGGACCTGCTCAACAGCGACTGACCGGCACCGGCCGGGCAGCGCCGGCCCACCGGGCGGGAGATGACGTCCCGTCCGGTGGGTACGCTCGTGGCGTGAGTGACGACGCCTTCTGGCAGCGGCCCGCGCAGGGAGCCTCGCAGCCACCGCCGTCGGCGCCGAGTTCGCCCGCGCCGGCGCCCTACACCGGCGCGCCGCGCAGCGCGCCGCCGCCGCGGGGCTGGCGACCGCCGACCGTGGAGCGGCCGGCGCCGCCGAGGAAGCTGCCCGCGCAGGACGTCGAGCGCATCGAGCGGGAAGAGCAGGCGGCGACGATCCTCACGAAGGGCATGGGCATCTTCGCCGGGGCGGTCATCCTGGTGCTGCTGCTGATCTTCTGCGGGCGGCTGCTCTTCTGAGACCGGCGGCCTAGAAGCCGTCCCAGACCATCTTCGCGCCGCTGTCGCCGGTCTTGAACACGTAGTAGCAGGCCGCCAGCCCGAGCACCACGGTCAGCCCGATGAGCGCGTAGTGGGCGAGCGCCGGCCCGACGGACTCGGCCGTGGCCGGGCGCACCAGGTACGCCATGACCAGCACGACCAGGGCGAGACCCAGGATGATCCAGAACAGGTTGTCGGCGAAGCCCTCGTGCGTCTCGATGCTGGCCTGCAGCTGCGGCGACTGGAAGTTGTCGCTGCCGCTGAACTCCTCGCCGGACTCCTTCGCGGCGAACACGGCCCCGGGTGTGGCGACGGCCAGCACGATCATGGTCCAGCGGACGTGCCGGCGGGCGCCCGGCCAGACGGCGTACAGGATGCCCGCGACCACCAGCAACGGCACCAGCACGACGGCTGCGTGGATGAAGAGCGGGTGAGCCGGTAGACCGAGCACACGATCGAACACGGGGCCTCCTCTGTCGGTGCGATCCTCCCCCACCGGACGTGTACACAACCCGAGGACCTGCAGTTCAATCAAGAGTCCGGAAACATTTGAACGGTTCCAGGGTGCGTGGTGTTATTGAAGGCGTGTCGGGTGAGGATCTGCTGCGCGCCCGGGGCCTGCGGGTGACGCGGCCCCGGCTGGCCGTGCTGGAGGTCCTCGAGGCGTCCCGGGGGCAGGCGGCGGGGCATCTCGACGTCGACCAGATCGCCGCCCGGGTCCGGGCCCGCCTGGAGACCGTGTCGACGCAGGCGGTGTATGACGTGCTGAGCGCGCTGTCGCGGGCCGGTCTGGCCCGCCGGATCGAGCCCGCGGGCAGCCCCGCGCGGTATGAGTCGCGCGTCGGGGACAACCATCACCACGTCGTCTGCCGCGGCTGCGGGGAGATCGCCGACGTCGACTGCACCGTGGGCGAGGCGCCGTGCCTGACCCCGTCGCAGGCGCACGGGTTCGTCCTCGACGAGGCCGAGGTCACGTTCTGGGGCCTGTGCCCGGCCTGCCAGCAGCGGCGGGCCGAGGACGTGGCGCCGGAGGGCGGCTCCGGTGACTGACGCCGGCCTGTTCGGCCCCGACTCGGTCACCTGGCGGGTGCACCGCGAGCCGATCGTCGCCGTCGGCGGCCTGCGCAGCCTGTACCTGCAGGCCCTGCTGCCCCGCGCGGTCGCCGGCGTCGAGCAGAACAGCCGGTACCGCAAGGACCCGTGGGGCCGCTTCCAGCACACCGCGACCTACGTGGCGACCGTCATCTACGGCACGACCGAGCAGGCCGAACGCGCCGGCCGGCGGGTCCGGGCGATGCACGCGCGGATGACGGCGACCGACCCGCGCACCGGCGAACGGTTCCGGATCGACGACCCGCACCTGCTGCGGTGGGTGCACGTCACCGAGGTCGAGTCGTTCCTGGCGGCCGCACTGCGGGGCGGGCTGCGGCTGAGCGGGGCGCAGATCGACGCCTACTACGCGGAGCAGACCCGGGCGGCGGCGCTGGTCGGCCTGGATCCGGCGACCGTGCCGGACTCGGCGGCCGCGGTCGCCGACTACTACGAGCGGATGCGCCCGGAGCTGGAGCTCACCGTGGACTCGGCGGCGACCGGGATCTTCCTGACGCTGCCCCCGCTGCCGTACGCGCTGGGCCTGACCCCCGTCCGGGGTGCCGCGCTCGGCCTGTCCGCCCTGGCGATCGGGCTGCTGCCGGCGTGGGCGCGCCGGCTCTACGGGTTGCCGGGCCTGCCCGCCACGGACCTGATCACCTCGGCGAACGCCCTCGTCCTCGGCCGGATGCTGAGCGCGATCCCGATCGACTGGATCTCCCCGATGCGCCGCGACGCGGTGCGCCGCCTGGCCGCCTGACCGCTCTCGCCGCGTCCCGGCGGCGTCACGGCGGGCGCTGTTGCCGCGTTGATCCGGTGGCATGCGCGCGAAACTTCCATGGATCGCCCTCGCCGCGGCGACCGTCACCGTGCCCGCGGCGCTCGGCACCGCACCCCTCGACCTTGTCCGTTATGCCGCTTACATCCTCTACGCGGTTGTGGTACCCGGGACGCTGCTCTACCGGGCGGTCCGCCCCACGCCGCGCTCCCTGCTGGAGGACCTCACCTACGGCACCGTGGTCGGGCTGCTCGCCGAGACCGTCGCCTTCGTCGCCGCGAGCCTCCTCGACGCCCGCGGGCTGCTCTGGGTCTGGCCGCTGGTCGTCGCCCCGCTCGCCCGGCGGCACCTGCGCGCTCCCGCGTACCCGCTGCGGCCGTCGACCGGCTGGTCATGGGCGGTCGCCGGGATCGCGGCGGGGTTCCTGGCGTACCTGACCGCCGCCTTCCTGGCGGTGAACCCGCCGGTGCCCACGGCCGGCCCGCACGACTACATGATCGACCAGCTGAACCTGCTCGCGGTCAGCGCCGATCTGAAGCACCACTTCCCGCTCGCCGTGCCCGAGCAGGGCGACCGGGCCCTGGGGTACCACTGGTTCGCCTACGGCCACCTCGCCGCGGGCGGCCTCGTCAGCGGCGTCGACCTGCCGGTGCTGTGGTTCCGCCTCGACCTGCCGGTGCTCGCGGTCCTCGCCGTGTGCCTGCTCGCGGTCACCGGCTGGCGGGTCGCCCGGCACCCGTGGGCGGGCCCGGTCGCGGCGGCGCTGATGTTCACCGTCGGCGAGCTCGTCCCGCAGCGGCAGGCGCCGGCGTTCTTCGGCTCGATCACCGCGTACTACAGCTGGTCGAGCCGCTCCCTGCTGTTCGGCGCGGCGCTGAGCATGCCGCTGATCGCCGCGATCGCGTCGGTGCTGCGCCGCGACGACCCGCCGGGCCGCGACCGGTGGCGCGGCTGGCTGCTGGTGCTGCTGTTCGCGGCCGGCACCACCGGCGCCAAGTCGACGATCGTGCCGCTGTTCGGCGCGGGCGTGGCCGTGCTGTGCGCCGTACACCTGCTGCGGAGAAATCCACAATGGACGCCGTGGCGGCTCGGGGCGCTGCTCGCCGCCGTCGCCGCGGCCGCGGTCACCGTCATCTACGGCTTCGAGGGCCAGGGCCTGCGCTGGGGCCCGTTCGCCATCATGCTCGACTTCGTGGGCAGCCAGCGACACGGCACCACGCCGCGGGACGTCCCGCTGATCCTGTGGGGGCTCGGCGCGTACGCCATCGCCATGGGCGCCCGGCTCGCCGGCGTCGCCGGTCTCGGGCGGCACTGGGACGACACGGAGATCTTCCTCGCCGGCACGACGGCCGCGGGAATCGCCGGCACGCTGTGCGTCTGGCACGTCTCGTGGAGCGAGCACTTCTTCATCGTCGCCGCCTGGCCGTGCGCGGCGATCCTGTCCGCCGCCGGCCTGGTCCGGCTGCCGTGGTCACCGCAGGCGCTGCGCCGCGCGCTCGCCGTGGCCGCGCTGCTCGCCGGCGCGTCGGTGCTGGTGCGGGTGCCGTCTCCGGCCAGGTGGGGGGTCCCGCTGCCGGTCTACGCCCTGGGCGCGCTGGTGCTCGCCGCGGCGCTGCTGCTCGGGCTGCGGCACGGCCGGTTCGCGGCGCTGGTCGTGGTGCTCGCCGCGGGTGCCGCCCGGCTGCCGTACGACGCCGCGACCAGCGCCAACCTCGGCGTCGCCTACCACGTCCGGGTCACGCCCGATCAGGCCGCCGGCGCCCGCTGGCTGCGCGCGCACAGCACCCCCGAGCAGTACGTGGCGACCAACGTGCACCGGGTCGGCGCCGGGCTGCAGGGCGCGCAGAGCCTGGCGTACTGGATCTCGGCCTACAGCGAGCGCCGGGTCCTGCTCGGCAGCTGGGGCTACTCGCCGGAGTCGACCGCGGCGCAGTCACGCGCGCACCGCCTCGGCCCGGCCCTCACCTACTGGGACCCGGCCCGCCTGGCCCTGAACGACGCGGCCGTGCTCGACCCGACCCCGGCGCGCCTCGACTGGCTGTGGCGGCAGCGGGTCCGCTGGATCTTCGTCGACCGCGCCCAGGGCGCGCCCACCGCCGCGCTCCCCGCGCTCGCCGACCTCGCGTGGCAGCGCGACGACATCGCCGTCTACCGGCTGCGGGCCACCGCGAACTGCACCCCGGTGAGCTGCTCGGACAGCGTCCAGAGCCGCTGAGCGTCGGCGGGGTCCTTCGCCGCGTCGACCGGCTGGACCACGGTGGGCCAGCCCCGGTGCTCGCCGATGCCGTCGGGCCCGATGAACTGCCCGCTCCGCGCGTCCGGGTCGACGGCCGCGTACAGCTGGCTGAGCGCACCCCGCGCGGCGGACTGCGCCATGACCGCGTTGCCGACGCGCATGAACGCCTTCATGATCCCGGTCGGCCCGGACGTCTGCAGGTTGGTCGCCGAGTAGCCGGGGTGCGCGAGCAGGCTGCGCACCGGCGAGCCGGCCGCCCGCAGCCGCCGGTCGAGCTCCAGCCCGAACAGCACGTTGGCGAACTTCGACTGGCTGTAATACCGCGTCGGCGAGTAGCTCCCGGCCCCGTCGAGGTCGTCATAGTGGATCTTCCCGGGCCGGTGCAGCGTCGAGCTGACCGTGACGACCCGGTCGGCGACCCGGTCGAGCAGCAGGCCGGTCAGCGCGAAATGCCCGAGATGGTTCGCGGCGAACTGCAGCTCGTGCCCCTGCGCACTCAACGTCCGCGGCGGCATCATCACCCCGGCGTTGTTGACCAGCACGTCGATGTCCACCTGGTCGCGGCGCAGGTCGCCGGCGAGCCGCCGCACCGTGTCCAGGTCGGCCAGGTCGACGGTCCTGACCTCGGCCAGCTCCGGCCGGGGCAGCTTCGCCCGCGCCGCCCGCCCCTTCTCCGCACTGCGCACCGCCATGATCACCCGCGCGCCCTTGGCCACCAGGGCCCGCGACATCTCGAACCCGAGCCCGCTGTTGGCCCCGGTGATCAGGAACGTCCGCCCACCCTGATCCGCGATCCGCTCTTCATTCCAACGCATGCTTATCAGGGTGCCATTTCTGGCACACAGTGTCAACATCGTGCTTCTGTGCCAGGCTGATCACGGCGCATAGAATGCCTGCGTGAGCCTCGCCGAACGCAAACGCCAGCTCGTCCGCGACGAGCTGACCGAGGCAGCACTGAAGCTGCTCGCGTTCCAGGGCTTCGAAGAGACCACCATCGACCAGATGGCCGCCGCCGCCGGCGTCTCCCGCCGCACGTTCTTCCGCTACTTCCAGTCCAAGGAAGACGTGATCATCGAGTTCCTCAGCGACCACGGCCGGCAGCTCAGCCAGATCCTGTCCGCCCGCCCCACCACCGAACCCCCCGCCGTCGCCCTCCAGCACACCCTGCGCGCCTTCACCGACACCTTCTGGGAGCACCCAGAGAAGTCCCAGCGCCTGGCCAAGGCCACCATGACCACCCCGGCCCTGCTGGCGCGCTACCTGGAGCGCCAGTTCAGCTGGCGGGCCATGCTCACGCCGGTGCTGGCCGCCCGGATGGGCGCGGACGCGGACACCGACCTGCGGCCGGCGGTGCTGGTGGGGGTCGCGTTCGCGGCCTTCGACACGGCGCTGATGCGGTGGGTGGAGCTGGACTCCGCCACCGACCTCAACGCGCTGCTGTCGGAGTGCTTCGCCACCGCGTTCCCGTAGTTTTCGCAGTGCGCTGTGTCCGCGTGCGGGACCGATGCCCCTTTTTTTTATGTATCTGTTCAGGCCAGGGGACTTCGTGGTTCCGCGCGGCCACACCGCCGAGCGTTCCAGCACCAGGACATACCGCACTGAGGACAATCATTGCGGTCCGCGGTGGCCTTCAAGGCCCCGCATCGATGGTCGTTCGTTCTTGAACCCACGACGGCGCGGAGCCACGAAGGCCGCAGCACTCACCAGCGAAACACACATGGCCCATCGGCTCCCGCACGCGGACCGCAACCAGCGGCCCACCCACCAGCTCAACAACCGACGGTCTCTGTTCTTGGAACTGCACGCGGAGTGGCACCACCGAACGACGACCTCGACGGCGGCCGAGCATGTGAGGACGGCGCCCGGGGACCATCACCGCGACCACGCCCCGGACCGCGACCACGCCACCCTGTCGCACGGCCGGCAGGCCGCGCGGAACCACGAAGGCCGCAGCACTCACCAGCGAATACACATGGCCCATCGGCTCCCGCACGCGCACAGCACCCAACGGCCACGCCAAACGCCAGCCCGCAAAAACCACGGGACGGTGTCAGCCCGCGGACCGCTCCACCGCCGCCCAGGGCTCCTTCGGCTCGACCCCCGCCCCGGCCGGGCACGACCGCCGGAAGTCGCACCATGCGCACTGCGGTCCGGGGGCCACCGGGAACGCCTCGTCGGGGGAGGTGCCGGCGGCGAGGGCGGCGTCGGCGGCGGTGATGTCGGCGGCGGTCGCCTCGGCGCGGCGCAGGTGGCGGGTCAGGGACTCGTCGGTGTGGTCGTGGGCGGCGACGGTGCCCGTGGGCAGGTGGTGCAGCTCGACGCGGTGGCAGGGCTTGCGGAACACGCGGGCGGCGGCGATCGCGTAGAGGGCGAGCGCGCGGGAGCCGCGGGCGTCGTCCGGGGTGAGGCCGGAGCGGCCGGTCTTGTAGTCGACGATGACGAGCTCGCCGGCGCGCTCGTCGATGCGGTCGACGCGGCCGGACAGGGCGAGGGTCTCGGTGCGGGCGGCGACGGTGCGCTCGACGCCGACGGGCTCGTCGTGCGGGTCGAGGCCGTCCACATAGGACTCGAGCCAGCCGAGGGCGCGGCGGAAGACGTCGCGCTCCTGGGTCTCGTCGCGGTAGCCCTCGCTGACCCAGGTGGCCTTCAGCAGGGTCGGCAGGGCGGCGCGGTCGCGGCGGTCGGGGTCGAGGGCATACCAGCTGCGCAGCGCGGTGTGCACGGACGCGCCGAGCGAGTTGTGCGCCCACGGCGGCCCCTTCGGCGGGGACGGGCGGTCGACATAGGCGAACCGGTACCGCCGGGGGCAGTCCTCATACGTGCCGAGCTTGCTGGGCGTGCAGGTGAACAGCCGCTGAGGCGGGGCGAAGAGACCGAGCTGCTCATTGTCCACGCCCGCATCCTGCCACCGCGGTACGACAAAACCTCAATGGGGTGAATGCAGGTACTCGGTGACGAAGGCCCCGATCGCGTCGGCGAGCAGCTGCACGGCGATGGCGGCGACGAGGAGGCCGGCGATGCGGGTGACGACCTCGATGCCGCTCGGGCGCAGGATGCGCACCAGGATGCCGGAGAAGCGCAGCACCAGGTACACGATGGCCATGACGGCGATGATGCCGACGGCGACCGCGACGTAGTCGGCGACGCCCGATGAGCGCCGGACGAAGAGCATGGTGGCGACGATCGCGCCGGGGCCGGCCAGCAGCGGGGTGCCGAGCGGCACGAGAGCGACGTTCGAGGTGACCTCCTGCCGGGGGTCGTCCGTCTTGCCGGTCAGCAGCTCCAGGGCGACGAGCAGGAGCAGCAGGCCGCCGGCGCCCTGCAGGGCGGGCAGGTCGATGTGCAGGTACGCGAGGATCTGCCGCCCGACGAGCGCGAACGCGACGATCACGCCGAAGGCGAGGGCGACCGCCTGCAGGGCGGCGCGGTTGCGGTGCTTGGCGGCCATCGATCCGGTGAGGGCCAGGAAGATCGGCACCGCGCCCGGCGGGTCGAGGATGACCAGCAGGGTCACGAATACTTCGCCGAAGAGCTTGAGATCCACTCCCGGATTGTCGTGGTGCGCCCGCATCGACCGGAAACCAGGGTCTTGACGGCATCGAACGGCGCCCCTACGTTGCCCTAAAACAGCAAACTTTCCTTACAGTCATGGAGGGTTCATGGGCAGACGCTCCGTCCTGGCCGGGTTGGCGGTGTCGCTGACGCTCGCGTCGTTGGCGGTCGTGCCAGGCACCGCGTCGGCGCACAGCGCGCCGCATCAGGACCAGTACAAGCGCGTCGGGTACTTCATCCAGTGGGGCATCTACGGCCGGCAGTACTACGTCAAGAACCTCGAGACGAGCGGCCAGGCCAAGAGCCTGACACACATCAACTACGCGTTCGGCAACGTGGACGCGACCGGCAAGTGCGTCTCCGCCGACCCGTGGGCCGACTACCAGCGGCCGGTCTCCGCCGAGGAGAGCGTCGACGGAGTCGCCGACGCGCCGGGGCAGACGCTCAACGGCAACTTCAACCAGCTGCGCAAGCTCAAGCTCAAGCACCCCGGGCTGAAGGTGCTGCTGTCGCTCGGCGGGTGGACGCTGTCGGCGAACTTCTCCGACGCGGTGCTGACCGACGCGTCGCGCAAGGCGCTCGTCAAGTCCTGCATCGACACGTTCTACTCGACCGGCGTCTTCGACGGCTTCGACCTGGACTGGGAGTGGCCGGGCTCCGAGGGCAACCCGGGCAACGTCATCCGCCCCGAGGACAAGCAGAACTTCACGCTGCTGCTCGCCGAGTTCCGCCGGCAGCTGCCGAAGAAGGCCACCCTGACCGCGTTCCTGCCGGCCAGCCCGGCGAAGATCGACGCCGGCTTCGAGGTCGACAAGATCTTCAAGTACCTCGACTTCGGCACCGTCCAGGGCTACGACTTCCACGGTACGTGGGAGCCCACCACCAACCAGCAGTCCGCGCTGTTCATCCCGCGCGGCGCGCCGACCACCCCCGACTTCAGCGGCGCCACCACGCTGAAGGCCTGGACCGACCGCGGCGCGCCGAAGAAGTCGCTGGTCCTCGGCATCCCGTACTACGGGCAGGGCTGGACCGGCGTGACCAACGCCAACGACGGCCTCTTCCAACCCGCCTCGGGCCCGGCGCCCGGCACGTGGGCCGCCGGCAACGAGGACTACAAGGTCCTCGCCACGCTCCCGCAGCAGGGGTACACGGTGCACCGTGACCTGCGCGCCGGCCACGCGTGGCTGTTCAACGGCACCACCTTCTGGACCTTCGACGACCAGATCACGGTCGCGCAGAAGTCGCTGTACGTCCGGCTGTCCGGCTACGGCGGCGCCATGGTCTGGTCGCTCGACGGTGACGACGCCAACGGCACCCTCACCAAGACGATCGCCACGGCCCTGCGGTAAAAGCTGCGCACCTGGGCCGCCTTCACTGTCGCAGGCGGCCCAGGTGCGCGTCGATGCCGTCCAGGACCCGTTCCAGCCCGAACTCGTACGCGCGGACCGGGTCGCCGGCGCCGTACTCCTCCCCGGCCGCCTGGCCCACCCGCGCCGCCGTCGGGAAGCGCGCCGGGTCGAGGACCTCGCCGAGCAGCGGCGCGTACGCCCCCCACCACTGCTCCTCGCTCATTCCCGTGCCCTGCTCGGCCTGGTCGGCCTGCACCGCCGCGCGCACCGCACCCGCGACGTAGTTGAGCACCAGGCTCAGCAGCAGGTCGGCGTCCACGTCCGGCACCACGCAGGACTCGAAGGCGCGCAGCTCGAAGTCGTACTTCGCGATCACGTTCGGCCCGAGCACCGGGCGGCTGGTGGCGATCTGCAGCAGCCACGGATGCCGCCGGTACAGCGCCCAGTTGGTGGCGGCGATCTCGGTGAGCCGCTCCCGCCAGCCGGATCCGGTGAACGCCGGGCGGACCGCCTCCGCGCTGACGGTGTCCACCATGACGTCGAGCAGCTCCGCCTTGCTGGGCACGTAGGTGTACAGCGACATCGCCGTCACCCCGAGCTGCTCGGCGACCCGCCGCATGGACACGGCGGCGAGGCCCTCGGCGTCGGCGAGGGCGATCGCGACGGACGTGACGCCGGCGACGGTGAACTTGGCCTTCGGCCCACGACGGGCCGGCGCGGCGGTGCCCCACAACAGCTCGATGCTGCGGCGGGGATCCCCCGCCCCGCTGTACTCGGTCGTCATGCCGGCACCTCCGCTGCGCTCCGGCGCCGGCCTGACCGAAACACTGCGCCCACGATGACCGGCTCCTCGCTAGGCTGCGGACCGGTCATGCCGTCACCTCCGCTGCGCTCCGGCGCCGGCCTGACCTCGAAACTGCGCTCATGATGACCGGCTCCTCGCTCCGCTGCGGGCCGGTCATGCGACCACGGCGGTGCCGGTGGCGGCCTCGACGATGCGTTCGAGGACCTCGGGGGCGGTGGTCCTGGCGCCGAGGCGCACGGTCTTGTTGGTGCCGTGGTAGTCGCTGGAGCCGGTGACGACCAGCCCGAGCCGGCCGGCCAGGGCCCGCACGTGCGCCCGCTCCTGCGGGGTGTGGTCGGTGTGGTCGGCCTCCAGACCGAACAGCCCTTCCTCCGCCATCTCCTCGATCACCTCGTCGGGGACGACGGGCCCCCGGGCGCTGGCCCGCGGGTGGGCGAAGACCGGCACGCCGCCGGCCTCGATGACCAGCCGGAGCGCGACGAAGACGTCGAGGTCCTCCTTGCCGACCCGGTACCGGTGCCCGAGCCACTCCGGCAGGAACGCCTCCGTCACCGTGTCGACCAGCCCGCGGCGGATCAGCGCCTGGGCCAGGTGCGGGCGGCCGACGGTGCCGCCGCCGGCGTGCTCGAGGACCTCGGCCCACGTGACGTCGATGCCGTCGGCGCGCATGAGGTGCACCATCCGCTCGGCGCGGGTCTCCCGGGAGGCCCGGATGCGGGCCAGCTCACCGGTCAGCGCCACGTCGGTCGGGTCGAACAGGTACGCCAGCAGGTGCAGGGAGATCGGCCACGGCCCGCCGTGCCAGCGGCACGACAGCTCCGCGCCCGGCACGAGGGTGAGCCCGGCCGGGCGGGCGGCGATCGCGGCGGACCACCCGGACGTCGTGTCGTGGTCGGTCAGCGCCATGACGTCGAGCCCGGCGGCGGCCGCCTCCGCGACCAGCTCCGCCGGGCTCGACGTGCCGTCGCTGGCCGTCGAGTGACAGTGAAGATCGATCCGCACTCAACCAGAGTAGAGCGGTTCGATCAGCACGACGCCCTCGCTTTCGGTGTTGAGCGACTCGGACGTGCCCGCCACCGCCGTCGGGCTGATCGCGCGGAACTTGCCGCCGCTGTCGACCACGAACGTCGACGCGTTCATCCACACGGTCTTCGTGGTGACGTTCAGCGTCCACGTCTTGGCCGCGCCACCGGTGAAGATCTTCGTGAGGTCGAGCACGGCGACCTGTTTGAGGCCCTCGACGGGGTACGCGAGCCAGTTGCCGTCCGGCGAGACCCGCCCGCCGGCCTTCGCCGCGACCGGCAGCCCGCACCGCCGCTGCACGACCTTGAACGGCTGGTCCAGGGCGAGCAGCGCCAGGCACATCGACTTCTCGTCGTCGATGGGCTTGACCTCGGCGTAGACGCTCTTCGCGTCGGGGTGGACCCCGAAGATCCGCAGGACGTCGGGGTCCCACGACTCGGTGTAGGCGCGGCCGGCGTACCAGACGTCGAAGCCGGCGCCCGCCTCGCGGCCGAGGACCAGGTTCGGCCCGACGAACGTCACCGGCACCGCGGTCTGCGGCACCTCGGCCGTGGCCTGCTGGGTGAGGTTCCCCTGGGCCGGGGGTGACGCGTTGGGCGAGCCGCCGGCGGGCGTGGCCGTTGAGCGGGAGGCGACCGTCATCGTGCCCTCCTGCGCCCAGGCGACCTTGTCGCCTCCCTTGGACACCGCGATGTCCGAGGCCTTCTTCACCAGGACTTCCTGATTGTTGTGCTCGTCCTGCAGCACCAGCTGCTTGTTGCCGCTCCCGCCGCCGGTGTTGACGACGAGGTAGCCGTCCTTCGCCTTGTACGCGGCGGCGACGGTGCCGTTGTCGCTCAGCTTCAGGTGGACGGTCTGCGACGGCTGCGCCTGGCCGTCGATCGCGGGGACCTCCTTGTCCGCGGCCGGCGGGGCGGTCTGCGAATTGAGGGTCGCCTCGGGCGCGACCGTCTGCCGGCTGGTGTCGCCCTCGGCGACAGTGCTGCCCGGCGAGGACGGGGTGATCACGTGGAACGTGGCGACGGCGGCGACCGCCATGACGACGAACGCGGCGAACCCGGTCACCGCGGCCCGCCGCCGGCGGCGGACCCGCCCGGCGTTACGGATGACGACGTCGGCGATGCCGTCCAGCGACCGGGGCGGCTGGGTGCCCGCCTTGGCCGCGAACGCCTCGCGGAGCGCATCTTCGATCATGGTCACGTCACCAGTCCCACTTCCACCGGCCCGGAGGCCTCCACCAGGACGGCCTCCCGTTCGGGCGTCTCGCACTCGTCGTCGGGTGCGGGCTGCTCCTTCGGTACCACTTCCACCGCCGCGGCGGGCGGCACCGGCGCCGGCGCCGCCGGTCGCAGCCGCACGGTCGGCGGGCGCGCCGGGCGCGCCGCGGGTTCGATGCCGTCGGCGCCGAGCCGCAGCCGTAACGTCGCCAGGGCCCGCGACGCCTGGCTCTTCACCGTGCCGACGGACACGCCGAGCAGGCGCGCCGTCTCGGCCTCCGACTGGTCCTCGTAGAAGCGCAGGACCAGCACGGCGCGCTGCCGGTTGGGCAGCTCCCGGACGTGCCGCCACAGGGCGTCGCGTTCGAGGGTCTCCTCGATCCGGTCGGCGGCGGCCGACTCCGGCAGCACCTCCGTGGGGCGTTCGCCGTGCCAGCGGCGGCGCCACCAGCTCGTGGAGGTGTTGACCAGCACCCGGCGGGCGTAGGGTTCGACGGCCTCGATGTGGCCGAGCCGTTTCCACGCGAGGTAGGTCTTGGTCAGCGCGATCTGGAGCAGATCCTCGGCGGTCGCCCAGTCGCCGGCGAGCAGGTACGCGGTGCGCAGCAGCGCACTGGACCTGGTCTCGACGAAATCACGGAAGTCTTCCTCACGGAACCCCGCCTCGTCCGGCACCGCCGCTCCCTCCCCCGCTCCGCCCACCAGGCAAGACGCGATGGAGGGGCGGCACGGTTGCACCCCGGACGAAAAATCTCAGGTGCCGTCGTCCTCGACGCCGGCGGCGCGGCCCAGGCGGGCCTCCACGGCCTCGGGCTCGTACATCTCCTCGACGATGCGCAGGTACAGCTCGTTGGGGTTCGGCAGGTTGCGGATGTTGCGCAGCGCCTGGTCCTGGCCCGCGGATTCGAGCTCGAAATGCCCGTAGCCGAACATGCGGCCGGTCAGCGACTGCACGTATTTCATGTCGGTGACCCGCAGCAGCGGCATCATGGCCACATTGCGGGTGAAGATCCCGGACACCACCATCACCCGTTTGTTGGTGAGGATGAAGCGGTCATACCACCAGTCCGCGACCCGCCAGGCGCAGTAGAGGATCACCACGGCCCAGATGACCAGCACGGCGGTGCGCAGCTGCGTCTGGTTGTGCTTGGTCAGCCAGCCCGCGATGTATCCCATCGCGATCGTGGCGGCCACCGCGATCCCGCCCTCCTTGGCGAGCTGGATCCAGTGGCGTTTCCATTCGCCGCGGAACTTCTCGGTCGGGAAGAGATAGCGGGCGGCGTGCCGGCTCGCCTCCTCGTCGAGGGGCGCCATGCGGCTGCCGGGCGGCACCGAGGGGCCCGGGTCGCCGGAGCGCAGGCCGGAGAACTCGTCCTCGGTGAAGGTCGGCGGGCCCTCGTTCACGTAGTAGTCGTCGCGGCCGTAGCCACCGATTGTGGCCGACTGTGCACCGTCGTCGTAGGGATCGGCGAAGTCCTCGGGGTCGGGATTGGTGGGACGCGCCCGCGGGATCGGCTCGGTGTCGCGATCTTCCCAGCGGCGGGCGCCCGGTTCTTCGGCGGGAGGCTCAGGCCCGGTGGTCATCGCAGTCAGGCGACCAGACTGGAGAAGAAGTCCCCGAACCCGGTGGCGATGTCCATGATGCCGCCGCCGATGGACTTGAAGACCTCAGCCGCGGACTGCGGCCGATATGCGACAAAGAAGATGAGGAAAGCAATGCTTCCCCAGGTGAGGACCTTTTTGACCATTGCCGTCAATCCCCTCCCCGCGGCGTCGTGCACAGCACCGCGGCGAACTCAGCGTATCAGTTGCACGGCACACGGTGAATGTGTGCCGCGCCGACAGCGACCCCATCGACCCGAGGGTGATCCTAGTCGTGTCCTTCTACGCCTTGCCGTGAAGATACGGCGACGGCGCGCCGTAAACGAGGTGGGTTGGCACATCGTCGGCCAGGTCGTGCAGGTCGAGCTCCTCCTCCAGCAGGTAGCCCGCGGCGGCCGGCCACGTCACCACGTACAGCCACACGCCCATGGCCTCGCCGACGTACGCGCAGCGGTCCTCCGGCGACTTGGCCATCCACAGCGGGGTCGGCCAGCCGGCCGCCCGCACCTTGGCGTGCGCGACGGTGGTGGCGATGTCCGCGTCGAAGAACGGGCCGGGGTCGGTGCCGGGGATGCCGGCGAACCGGGTGCCGAGACCGACGCCGGGCTCCTCGGCGACGATCACGCAGTCGGCCGGGCCGTGCTCGACCGGGCACGGGCCGCTGCAGGCGACCGCGGTGGCGCGCACGCCGGAGCGCTCGTCGCCGACCCAGCCGACGCCGGTCACGGTCCAGCCGGTCGGCAGCGGCCACGGGCACCACAGCGGCAGCGGCCGTTTCTCGCCGGTGCGGTGCGCGGCCGCGGCGAGTTTCACCCTCGCCGACTCGACGATCTCCGGCCCGATGTGCTGCGCCACGTGCAGCGGCAGCACACCGCCGTCCTCATCGCACCTCCACTCCGAGTGCATGAGGTCCGGTGGCCGCACCGGGCCGCCACAACGGGGACAGCTGATAGCGACGCCCATGTACCCACGGTAATTGGTCCTATGGGCTGTTGTCGCCGTACGCCCGGATCCAGGCGTGCATCGCGATCCCGCTCGCGACGCCGGCGTTGATCGACCGCGTGGAGCCGTACTGCGCGATGGAGTACACCGCGGCACACGCCTTCCGGGCAGGTTCCGACAGGCCAGGGCCCTCCTGGCCGAAGAGCAGCACGCACCGGCGCGGCAGGTCGGCCCGCTCCAGGGGCAGCGCGCCGGGCAGGTTGTCGATCCCGATCACCGGCAGGTCGTGCCCGGCGGCCCAGTCCAGGAACTCCTCGACGGTCGGATGGTGCCGCACGTGTTGATAGCGGTCAGTGACCATTGCGCCGCGCCGGTTCCAGCGGCGGCGACCGACGATGTGCACCTCGGCGGCGAGAAAGGCGTTGGCGTTGCGCACGACCGTGCCGATGTTCAGGTCGTGCTGCCAGTTCTCGATCGCGACGTGGAAATCGTGCCGGCGGGTGTCGAGGTCGGCGACGATCGCCTCGAGCCGCCAGTACCGGTAACGGTCCACGACATTGCGCCGGTCACCCGCGGCGAGCAGCTCAGGGTCGTAGTGCGCCGCGGCCGGCCACTCGCCGGCCCACGGCCCCACACCGACCTCATCCTCGTTGTGCATCTACCGTGAATCCCCGGCCCGACACTCATTCACCCTGTGGCGCTCACCCGATACGCTACGTTCCTTGCAATCGCGGGCCCAGAGGGGATTGGCGGCAATGGTCAAGAAGGTCCTCACCTGGGGAGGCATTGCCTTCCTCATCTTCTTCGTCGCGTATCGGCCGCAGTCAGCGGCCGAGGTGGTCAAGTCCATCGGCGGCGCGCTGATGGACATCGCCGGCGGCTTCGGCGACTTCTTCGCGAGCCTGTTCGGCGGCTGAGCCGCCCCTGCCCGCGCCGCGCTCGTCCGCGGCCGGGCCGGTGGTGGCCGGGTCGTCGCCCGGGGCGTCGTCCGTGGCCGGCGTGCCGCGCTTGAGCAGCCGGCGTGCCCAGACGACGGGGGTGACCCGCTCCAGCGGCAGGAAGCTGGTCATCGCCACCTGGTGCGGGATGAACGAGATCGTGATCAGGCTGAAGGTCAGCACGTGGAAGGCGTAGAAGCCGGCGACCATGGCGTAGCGCAGCTTCGGCTTGAGCACGAACACCAGCGGGCTGAACAGCTCGAAGCCGACGATGCCGATCTGGCTGGCCGTGGTGAAGCCGGGGATGCCGAGCAGCCAGTGCGCCAGCGCGGTGCCGCGCCGGATGAAGGACCGGGTCAGGGTGGCCCCGGTCAGCCAGGCGAGGCCGCCGAAGCGCAACTTGGCGATCGATGCCAGGAAGTACGTGCAGATCACGCCGATCTGGGTGAGCCGCAGCGCCCAGCCGCCGGCCTCGCTGGTCTCCGGGTCGCCGTGCCGGGCCCGGCCCGCGGTCGGCAGCACGGCGAGCGCGACGAGCAGGCCGAACCGGTCGTGGTCGATCTTGCCGTAGCTCATCGCGATGATCATCCACTCGAAGTACAGGACGAACACGCTCCAGCCGAGCAGCCGGTGGGCCCGGCCGGTCGCGGCGGCGAGCGACAGCGGGATCAGGGCCCAGTAGATCGTGCCGACGACCAGCGGCGTCGGCGTCGGCAGCGGCAGGAGGCGGCCGACGACCAGCGGCTGGTAGAGGTTGCCGGGCAGGTCGCCGTGGTGCTTGATCCAGGCGCTGAAGAACACCACGTCGAGCGCGACGAAGAGGTAGACGAGGGTGCGGAAGGCGGCGATGCGCCCCTTCGGCACCGGCTCGAAGAGCCAGTTGCGCAGGTGGGTCACGGCCGCCACCTCGCGAGCACGACCTCGGTGATCTCGCCGGTCGGCTGGGCGTCGCGCAGGTGGTGCTGCACCTCGACGATGTCGACCTCCACCAGGGGTGGCCGGCCCGGGTTGCGGGCGGCGTAGGCGCCCTGGACCGACCGCAGCAGGCTGGGGTCGGCCTTGAACCGGTCGATCTGCGCCTCGATCTCCGCCCGGCGCACGCCGGCGTTGCGCTCGTCGAGCACGATCCGCCGGCCGGTGGTGTCGACGCCGTCGGCGCGCAGCACCATCACCGGCGCGTTCGGGTCATCGGCGATCGCGAACATCTGGAACGGGGCGAACGGGAAGTCGTAGTCGTCGCCGGCGATCGTGCCGGCGAAGGTCAGCGCGGCGACCACCAGCGTCACCGCCACCCGCGTCACGCGCCCCCGCGCGCTCAACCGTTCCATCGCCGCCGGACTTTACCGTCCGCGGTCCAGTGGGCCGGTGCATCACTACGCTCTGTAGTGAGACCATCAACACACTCCGTAGCCGCCACGCTCAATTTTCGTCTCATTTCCATAACTGTGATCTGCGTCTCTATACGGAGCGTTGCATCCGCCCTCAAGATACTGGTCACACAGCGTGGGCGGCGGGTGCCAGGGAGGGCCCCGCCGCTCACTGCGTATTTGTCACACTCGGCTGAATTTCGCGGCCGTACCCGGCATGCTTGCAGACCCCACAACGACGAGGGAGTGCGAGATGCAGTTCGGCCGGTATTTCGAGGAGTTCGAGGTCGGCGCCGTCTACCGGCACTGGCCGGGCAAGACGGTCACCGAATCCGACGACCACCTGTTCTGCCTGCTGACGATGAACCATCATCCGCTGCACCTGGACGTCCACTACGCCGAGACGTCCACGCATTTCCAGCGCAACGTCGTCGTGGGCAACTACGTCTATTCGATCCTGCTCGGCATGTCGGTGCCCGACGTGTCCGGCAAGGCGATCGCCAATCTCGAGGTCGAGTCGCTGCGGCATACCGCGCCGACCTTTCACGGTGACACCATCTACGGCGAGACCACGGTGCTGGACAAGCGCGAGTCGGAGTCCAAGGACGACCGCGGCGTGGTGACCGTCCAGACCAAGGGATACAAGCAGGACGGCACCCTGATCTGCGTGTTCCGGCGCAAGGTCATGGTGCCGAAGAAGTCGCACGCCGGCCCGGAGATGCCGAGTTTTCCGGTGCCCCGCGAATAGACGCGTTTGAGGAGGACGGCAGTGGGTCTACTGCGCAGGCTGCTGGGGCGCGAGCCGGCATGGGTCGAGCGCTGGGCCGTGTACCCGGGCGAGATCGGCGAAGCGATGGCGATGTACAACATCGACCTCGGCGCCGTCGAGGCCGCCCCGGTGGCACGGCTGCCGCAACGCTTCGACGTCGACTTCACCTACGCGGGTGACGGCGCCAGCGGCATGCCCGCCGAGTCGGAGCTGGGCGCCATCCACGCCCTCGACGAGGCCCTCCGGCAGGCGCTGCGCGGCGCCGGCGGCGCCATGGTCGGCCGGGTGGTGACGGCCAACACCGGCCGCATCACCGGGTACCTGCCCGCCGGCGCGGCCGCGCCCGCGCTGCCCGACATCCCCGCGCTGCGGCCGGTCGGCACGCTCGGGTCCGACCCGGGCTGGACCCGGGTCCGCGACGAGCTCACCCCCGACGCGTGGCAGCGCAACATCATGGAGGACAACCAGGTCGTGCAGGAGCTGGAGGGCCACGGCGACCGGCTCAGCCAGCCGCGGCCGGTGGAGTTCCTCGCGTACTTCCCCGACACCGACCGCGCCGAGGCGGCCGCCGGGGACCTGCGCAACCTCGGGTTCGCGGTCACCGTCGAGCGGGGCGACGAGGCGGACTTCGTGCTGCAGGCGATCCGCCGCGACGCGGTCGAGCCGCCGACGCTGCACGAGGTCACCTGGGAGGTCCGGGGCATCGTGGAGCGCCACGACGGCATCTACGACGGCTGGGGCTGCATGGTCCAGGTCTGACGCCGTCTCCGGGACGGGCCGGGGGTTCCGAGGCGTCCCGGAGGGCGTTTGGAGGCCAGCCGGATGAGAAGGATTGCCCAGCCCACCCGACCGGCGCCCACCGGCGCGCCGCCCGCTAGTGGCGGTGCAGGGCCCGCGCCAATTCCCTGCCGATCTCGTTGACGAACTCCCGCTCGGCGAGCAGGATCTCGACGCCGCCGAGCCGGATCACGCCGGGCCGCCACGCGGTCCGGCCGACGCTGGCCGCGACGTCCATCAGCCACTCGCCGTAGGCGAGCGCGACGTCCGTGCCCAGCCGCCCGGCCAGTATCCGCACGGCCGCGCCACACTCGGCGAGCACGCCCGCGCGGTCCAGCGGCGCGGTGACGGTCACCTGCTCAGCGAAGATCGCCGCGACGACGCCCCGGACCAGCAGCGCCCTGGAGCGCTGGCCGGCCGCGATGGCCTCGACCCCGGCGACGGCGTCGACCTCCTCGTCCCCGGCGCTGGCGACGACGAGGACGTGGCGGGGGAGCCTGACGAGCCGGTCCCACTCGTGCCGGTGCAGCGGCAGGTCGACCCCGGCGCTGGGATGGCTCGGTGTGGGCTGGCTCGGCATGGCGTACCTCCCACTCGCGAGCGTATGCCGAAAAGTCCGACCCAGCCGCAATTCTGCGGGTTTGCCCCCAGGTGCTCCTACCGGACGCCGCGCGGAGGGCTCGGCGCGACCGTTCAGCGAACGGTGCGACCTGTCAGTGCGCGGCGCGGCCGCTCAGTGGGCGGCGCGGGCCGGTGGTCGGCTGGGAGCGCACGGCCGCTCAGTGGGCGGCGCGGGCCGGGTGGTCGGGCGGCAGGGCGCAGGCCGCGGTGCCGCCGGGCATCCGGTGCCGGTTGCGGGCGACCCACCGGTACACCGGCCAGGCGAGCGCGGCGACGGGCCGCAGCCCGAGGACGGCCCCGGCGGGCCGCCACAGCAGCCGCCCGGCGAGCCCGGGGGCGGTCCTGAGCATGTCGGCGATGGCGACAGGACCGGCGGTCGGGGCCCGGCCGGCGCTCACCCACTGCACCGCGGCGCCCGCCTGCTCCTCGGTCACGCCGAGCGCGTCGAGGTCGGCGAACTGCCACGCCACGACGTGCGCGGCCGGCCTGATGCGGCGCTCGATGAAGCGGGCGCATGATGAACAGAACGCGCAGTCACCGTCGAACACGAACGTCGGCCGATCCATGTCCTCCATCATGGATCACGCGCCCGCGGAGGCCATCGTGAGCCCGGACACCGGTTGGGAATGCCGGTAAGGGGTACGTGGTTACAACGGTGCGTACCCGACGCCCGAAAGGATCGGACAGACATGGCAACCGTAGAACTGACCGCCGAGAACTTCGCCGAGAAGGTCGGCGGCGAGGGCATCACCCTGGTCGACTTCTGGGCCGAGTGGTGCGGGCCGTGTCGGGCCTTTGCGCCGACGTACGAGAAGGTCTCGGAGAACAACCCGGACCTGCTCTTCGGCAAGGTGGACACCGAAGCCCAGCCGGAGCTCGCGATGGAGTTCCAGATCCGCTCCATCCCCACGCTGATGATCGTGCGCGACGGCGTCGCGGTGTTCTCCCAGCCCGGCATGATGCGTGAGCAGCAGCTCGAGTCGCTGATCAAGCAGGTCCGCGACCTGGACATGGACGAGGTCCGGGCGCAGATCGCCGAGCACACCGCCGGCAAGCACGGTGACGCCAAGACCGCCGACGCCCCGAAGGCGGAGACGGCCAAGACCGAGACGGCGAAGACCGAGGCCTCGGACGCCACCCCGGCCGGCGTCACTGAGCGTGAGAACTCGGTGGGTGAATCGGTCGAGGCGTAGCTTGCGGTTCGTTCGTACGCGTGTTCGAATGAGCGTGTGCGATGGGACAATCTGAAGGCGGCCGGCGGTCCCGGCACCGGTGATGCCGGGCCAGTGCGAGCCCTGCCGCTCGCACTGCCCGGGGCCGTCGCCCGCACCTTCGACACCCCGGAGTTCCGGGGTGTCACGTTCTACGAGGTGCAGGCAAAGTCCCTGATCAACCGGGTTCCCGGGCGGTCGAGGGTGCCGTTCGAATGGACGATCAACCCGTATCGGGGCTGCTCGCACGCGTGCGTCTACTGCCTCACCGGCGACACCCCGATCCTCATGGCCGACGGCACCACCCGCCCCCTCGCAGACCTGCGCCCGGGCGACGCGATCATCGGCACCGTGCGTGACGGACGGTTGCGGCGCTACGTGCCGACGACCGTCCTCGCGCACTGGTCGACCGTGAAGGCCGCGCACCGCGTCACCCTGCACGACGGCACGACCCTGATCGCCTCCGGCGACCACCGCTTCCTGTCCGACCGCGGCTGGAAGCACGTCACGGGCGCCCGGCACGGCCGCGCCCGCCGGCCCCACCTGACCACCGCCAACCGGCTCGCCGGCTTCGGCGCCCTGCCGGAGCGCCCGCCCGAGTCACCGGCGTACCGGCGCGGCTATCTGTGCGGCTTCGTGCACGGCGACGGTCACGTCGGCCCCGTCGCACCCGCCGCGCTGCGCCGGGCCAGGGCATATGCCACGGCGTGCGGCGGGCTGCACGCGATGGCCCACGACGACCGCGAGTACGCGGGCGCCAGCGTCCGGGACGCGAGCGCCGTCCTCGACTGGCCCGACGAGCCGGCCCGCGCCTGGCGGCAGGGGTTCGTCGCGGGGCTGTTCGACGCCGCGGGGCAGCTCTCCCCCGGCGACGGCGACCTGCCCGTCTTCGACCTGGTCGACAAGGTCGTCATCGACTGGCTCGTCGAGTGCCTGGCGGTGCTCGGCTTCGCCACCGTCACCGACGGCACCCTGACCAGGGTGCTCGGCGGGGTGCGGGAGCGGCTGCGGTTCGGGCTCATGTTCGCCCCGGCCACCCCGACCGGCACCGTCGCCGGCGAGCTCGTCCGCGGCGACGACGGCCTGCGGGTGACCGCGATCGAGCCGCTCGGCGTCGACCTGCCCATGTTCGACATCACCACCGGCACCGGCGACTTCATCGCCGCCGGGGTGGTCAGCCACAACTGCTTCGCCCGCAACACCCACACCTACCTCGACCTGGACGCCGGCCACGACTTCGACTCGCAGATCGTGGTCAAGGTCAACGCCGCCGACGTGCTGCGCCGCGAGCTGGCCGCGCCGTCGTGGCCGGGCAAGCACCTGGCGATGGGCACCAACGTCGACTGCTACCAGCGCGCCGAGGGGCGGTATCAGCTGATGCCCGGCATCCTCGCCGCGCTGCGCGACCACGCGAACCCGTTCTCGATCCTCACCAAGGGCACCCTGATCGCCCGCGACCTCGACCTGCTGACCCAGGCGGCGGCGGTGACGAGTGTCAGCGTGTCGATGTCGATCGGCTTCCTCGACGAGGCGCTGTGGCGCTCCGTGGAGCCGGGCACGCCCAGCCCGCGCCGCCGGCTCGACGTGGTGCGCCGCTTCGCCGACGCCGGGTTCGCCGTCGGGGTCCTCATGGCCCCGATCCTGCCCGGCCTCACCGACACGCCCGAGTCGATCGACGCGACCGTCGCCGCCCTCGCCGCGGCCGGCGCCGCCAGCGTGGTGCCGTTGCCGCTGCACCTGCGCCCCGGCGCGCGGGAGTGGTATCAGGCGTGGCTGGCCCGCGAGCACCCGCACCTGGTGCCGCGCTACCGCCAGCTGTACGGCGCCGGCGCGTACACCGGCCAGGCCTACCAGCGTGAGGTCGCCGCCCGGGTCCGCCTCGCCTGCCGCCGCCACGGCCTGCCGACGGGCGGCACCGGCACGACCCGCCAACCGTCCGCCGGCCCGCCTGACGTCCCGACCGCCGTCCCGACCGCCGTCCCGACCGCCGTCCCGACCGCCGTCCCGACCGCCGTCCCGTCCGGCGTCCTGTTCGGCGGCCTGCTGGACGGGCTGGCGGACGGATTGACGGGCAGGCCGACGGACGGGCTGGCGGGCGGGCTGGCGGGCGGGCGTTCCGTGGGACCTTCACCCGCTGGTTCACCACCCGACGCGCTGTTCGGCACCGAGCCGCTCGCGGCACCGGAGACGGCGGCAGGGGCGGCGCGCGGGCCGTCGCCGGCTGGGCGGCCGCGGTCCGTGACGGAGGTCGATGCGGAGACAAAGGTCGGGGCAGCCGCGCCCGACCGGGTCGCCACCACCGCCGTGCCGGGGCGGCCCGCGACCACCGCCGCGGACGATCGAGCGGCCACCGCCGCGGACGATCGAGCGACCACCGCCACGGGTGACCGGTCCGCCACCGCTCCGGGTGACCGCGCGACCACCGCCGCGGGTGACCGGACGAGCGCCGCTACGGGCGATCGGGTGACCACCGCCCCGGGCGGCCGGACGATCGTCGCCGCGGGTGACCGGGCAGGCGCCGCCACGGGTGACCGGGCGGGCATCACCGCGGGCGAGCGGGCGGGTGCCGTGGCGGGTGGACGGGGGATCCGGCTGGTGGAAACCGTCGAGCAGCTGTCGTTGCTGTGATCGGCGGTCAGGAAACCGTCAGCTAGCGTGCATAAGCTCGGTCGTATGCGTGCTCGTGCCGGTGACTTCCTGGTGCTCCTCGCGCCGACCGTCGTGGTCGGCGTGCTGGTGCCGGTCGTGGCCAGAGACGACCCGGGCGCCTATGTGCCGTTGCTGCTCGCGCTGCTGGTCATCGCCACGATCGGGATCGCGTTCGGGCTGATCCTGCTGGCGCAGACGACCCGGGGGCCGTCGACGTTCGCGATCGTGGTGTGGCGGGAGCAGGCGGCGTTCCGGGTCCGGCCCAGCTTCCGCCGGCAGTGCGTGTTCTACGGGGTGCTCGGCGCCGCACTGATCCTGATGGCGTTCAACGGTTTCCGGGTCGGTCACCTGTCGGTGCTGCGGGCCATGTCGTACGGGATCATCGTCCTCACCACCCTGTTCCTGCTGATCCTGTCGGTCAGGATGCTGCGCAGCGGCCCGCTGGTCCTCACCGCCGAAGGCATCGCGATCGACGGTGGTCGTTCGTTCGTACCGTGGGACGCCCTGGACACCACGTCCGAGCCGGGCACGTGGGCGGTCTGCAGCCCTGAGCTGGTGCGGGGTCGGCGGGTGCGGGAGTTCCGGCCCGGTGAGGACGTGCCCCTCGAGGTGTCGCTGTACTTCCTGACCCGCGTCATCGACCTGTACGCGCGGCAGCCGGAGCGGCGCGCCGCGATCGGTACCCCGGAGGAGCTGGAGCGGCTGCGCGGCACGCTCACCCGGCAGGTCACCTGATCCCGTCCGCGCCGCGGGAGACCGTTGAGCTGTGCGTGGTCCGGTCCCGCGGGCGTTGGTGACCGTCGTGGCCGGCGGCGTCGGCTACTACCTGGTCCCGCTGCGCGTGGTGAGCGCCGCCGCGGACTGGCTGCAGGCCGGTGTCGCCGTGGTCGCGTTCGGTGTGCTGGTCGCGTCGTTCCGGCGGCAGCTGCGCCGGCAGCTGCACGGCGAGGGGACGCCGGAGATGCGGCTGGAGACCCTGCTGCACCTGCTCATCGTCACCGTGCTGGGGTTCTCGCTCGGGTACGTGGTGCTCGCCGGCCACGAAGGGCAGTTCGCCGGGCTGACCACCAGGACCGACGCGCTGTACTTCACGCTGACCACGCTCGCCACCGTCGGCTACGGCGACGTGCACCCGGTCGGGCAGGCCGCCAGGATCACGGTCAGCGGCCAGATCCTGTTCAACCTCATCTACGTCGGCGCGGCGGTCGCGATGATCGGCGGTGCCGTCCAGCGCCGGCTCGCCCCCGATCGGGTGACGCAGCACGTGGACCGCAATCCGTAGCGTATGGCCATGACCGCGCCGCGACGCAACCCGCTGAACTGGCTGTGGGTCGCCGTCCCGCCCGCGGTGACGCTGCTGGGCGGTGCCCTGCTGCTGGCGTACGGCGGGCCGGTGCTGCTGCCGTTCGTGCTGGCGAACGTGGTCGTGCACGGCGCCAACTTCGCGGTCAACGAGCTGCGCCGCCGGGAGGACGGGCCGGCGCGACCCGCGTGGGAGTTCCACCGGCCGTTCCGTGAGGGGTGCGCCGGGGTCGGCCGGCTGTTCGCGGTCGGCTCGGTGCTGCTCGCCGGCGCGCCGCTGGCCGGGGCCGGTCCGGTCGTCACCGCCGGTGCGCTCGCCGCCGCGGCCGCGCTGTACGCGACCGGCGTCCGCGGGCTGTCGCGGCTCGTGCGCGGCACGCCCACCGTCCGGCTCACCGGCGACGGCGTGGCGGTCGGGTCGCGGACGTACCGCTGGGACGGTGTCGAACGGGTCGAGCTCAACGGCGACCGGTGGCACCCGCGGATCGACCTGCAGGTGGTGGGCCGGCCGCGGCCGGTGACGGTGCGGCCGGAGGACGTCGACGGCAGCCTGCTGTTCCTGCTCGACCTGATCGGGTACTACGTCGCGCACCCCGCACGGCGTCCGTCGATCGGTGCCCCCGCCGAGGCGGTGCGGGTCCACGCGGCGCTGCTCGGGGCGCGGCTGTCGGCGGGACTGGCCGGCGGTCCGACCCCGATCCCGGCGCACTGACCGGTTCGGGATCCCGGCGCACCGACCGGGTTTCGTGACCCGCGCCGCGGCGGGCGGGGCGGTGCGGCGCGCTACGGTCGAGGCATGCGCAGCGCTGAGCAGATCCTGCGGCAATCCTCGACCATCGCCGTCGTCGGGGCGTCGCGGGACCCCCGCAAGACCGCCCACTCGGTGCCGCTGTCGATCCAGCGGCGCGGCTGGCGGATCATCCCGGTGAACCCGTACGCGACGGAGATCTTCGGGGTGCGGGCGTACCGGAGCCTCGCCGACATCCCGGAGCTGGTGGATTTCGTGAACGTGTTCCGGCCGTCGGCGGACGCGACGCAGGTGGTGAAGGACGCGATCGCGATCGGCGCGCCGGCGGTCTGGCTGCAGCAGGACATCGTCTCGCCCGAGGGGCGCGCCCTGGCCGAGGCCGCCGGCGTCGACTACGTCGAGGACACGTGCATCGCCGTGGTCCGGGCGGTGCACGCGATCAACGGACCCCGTACTCCTTGAGCAGCCCCCGGCTGATGATCGTCTTCTGGATCTCGCTGGTGCCCTCGCCGATGAGCAGGAACGGCGCCTCCCGCATGAGGCGTTCGATCTCGTACTCCTTGGAGTAGCCGTAGCCGCCGTGGATGCGGAACGACTCCTGCACGACCTCGGCGCAGTACTCGCTGGCCAGCAGCTTCGCCATGCCGGCCTCGACGTCGTTGCGCTGCCCCGCGTCCTTGAGCCGGGCCGCGTTGACCATGAGCGCGTGCGCGGCCTCGATCTTCGTGGCCATCTCGGCCAGCTTGAACGCGATCGCCTGGTGCTTGACCAGCGGCGCGCCGAACGTCTGGCGCTGCTGAGCGTACGCGATCGCCAGCTCGAACGCGCGGATCGAGATCCCGCACGCCCGGGCCGCGACGTTGACCCGGCCGACCTCGATGCCGTCCATCATCTGGTAGAAGCCACGACCGGCCTGGTCGGCGCCGCCGAGCACGGCGTCCTTCGGGACCCGGACGTCCTCGAGGACCATCTCGGTCGTCTCGACGCCCTTGTACCCCATCTTCTCGATCCTGCCGGGGATGGTGAGGCCCGGCAGTGCCTCGTTCTCGCCGAAGCCGGGCGCCTTCTCCAGCAGGAACGTGGTCATGTTGCCGTACACCGACTCGGCCCCGAGGTCGGTCTTGACCAGCGTCGCGACGACCGAGGAGTAGGCGCCGTTGGTCAGCCACATCTTCTGGCCGTTGATGACGTAGTCGTCGCCGTCGGCCACGGCCTTGGTGCGGATCGCGGCGACGTCCGAGCCGCAGCCGGGCTCCGACATCGAGAACGCCCCGCGGACCTCGCCCGCCGCCATCCTCGGCAGCAGGCTCGCCTTCTGCTCGGCCGAGCCGTGCTGCGACACCAGGTACGCGACGATGAAGTGGGTGTTGACGATGCCCGACACCGACATCCAGCCCCGCGACAGCTGCTCCACGACCAGCGCGTACGTGAGCAGCGACTCGCCCAGGCCGCCGTGCTCCTCGGGGATGGTGAGCCCGAACAGGCCCATCTCGCGCATGCCGTCCACGATGTCGGCCGGGTAGACGTCGTCGTGCTCGAGGTGCTGCGCGTGCGGGATGATCTCCTTGTCGACGAACTCCCGCACGGTCTCGAGGATCGACTCCTGCACGTCGGTCAGACCGGGCGTCTGGGCGAGGCGGGCCATGGTTGACCTCCATTGGTCAGCGGCGCAAGTTACCGGCGGGTATGCACGCAGTATCCCGGGAGTGCCTGCCCCGGGCCAACGTGACCAGCCCACACACCGCTGTGAAATGGTTCTCAGGTGCGTTACAACAAGATGGCCGTCGCCGCCCTGGTGTGCGCGGTGCTGGTGCCGCCGTTCGGCATCCTCATGGGGCACATCGCGTGGGCGCAGACGACCCGCACCGGTGAACGCGGCCGCCGCCTCGCCCTGGCCGCGCTGGTGATCGGGTACGTGGAGCTGCTCGTGCTGTGCGGCGTGCCGATCGTGCTGCTCGGCTTCTGACGACCTTGGACACGTTGCCCGCGCACGCACGCGGTCAACGTGTCCAAGGTCGAACCAGGACCGTCAGCGGTACTGCGCCTCGCGGACGCTGTTGCCGCCGTCGATGACGAGCATCTGGCCGGTGATGTACGAGGCGCCCGGCGAGCACAGGAACGCGATCGTGGCGGCCACCTCCTCGGGGGTGCCGGGGCGGCCCATCGGGGTGCCGAAGCCCTGCTTGAGCTCGACGAGGGTCGAGGCACCGGTGTGGATGATGCCGGGGGCGACCGCGTTGACGGTGATGCCGTCGGCGACGAGCTCCATCGCCAGGGCGCGGGTGAGGCCGACGACACCGGCCTTCGCGGCCGCGTAACCGGCCTCGGCGGGCAGGGCGTTGACGGGGCCGGCGGTCGCGGCGAGGTTCACGATGCGGCCCCAGCCGTGCTCGGCCATGCCGCCGACGAAGGCGCGGCTGACCAGGAACGCGGTGGTGAGGTTGCGGTCGATCTCGGCGCGCCACTCCTCGTAGGTGAGCTGCGCGACCGGGCGCAGCACCTCGGGGCTGGCCTTGCTGGCCAGGCCGGCGTTGTTGACGAGGATGTCCACCGCGCCGACTTGGTCGACGATCGCGTCGGCGAGCGCGCCGACCTCGGCCTCGACGGTGAGGTCGGCGACGAAACCGGTGACACCGAGCTCGGTGGCCCGGTCGTGGATGCGCCGGGTGGTCGACACGATCGCGACCGCGGCGCCCATCGCCTTCAGCCGGCGGGCCGTGGCGTAGCCGATGCCGTCCGGGCTGCCGGCGCCGGTGACCAGCGCGACGCGCCCGTCGAGACGGTCGATCGCGGCGCTGCCCTCGTCCTCGGCGACCGGCTCGTCGGCGAGCTCGGGCCCGGTCGAGGGGACGGCCCGCAGGGTGCGCCGGGCCGCCGAGGGGCGGCTCGCGTCACGCCGGTTGCCTTTGCCGGCGGGACCGGTGGATCGTAGGTCGGGTGCCATAGGGCAAATCCTGCCTGCCCGGACCGCCCCCGGGCAATGCGACACGGATTTCTCAGGCCGGCGGGGTGAACGACGTGGTGCGCGACATGCCCGCGGCGCGGCCCTTCGCGGAGATGACCAGGGCCATCTTGCGCGACGCCTCGTCGATCATCTCGTCGCCGAGCATGACGGCGCCGAGCTTGCCGCCGGCCTCCGAGGTGTAGTGCTCGTACGCGTCGAGGATGAGCTCGGCGTGGTCGTAGTCCTCCTGGGCGGGCGAGTAGACCTCGTTCGCGGCGTCGATCTGGCCGGGGTGCAGCACCCACTTGCCGTCGAAGCCGAGCGCGGCGCTGCGGGTCGCGACCTCGCGGAACGCGTCGACGTCGCGGATCTGCAGGAACGGCCCGTCGATCGCCTGCAGGTCGTGCATCCGGGCGGCCATCAGGATCCGCATGAGGATGTAGTGGTACGGGTCACCCGGGTACCCGGGGATGAGCCCACCGACCACCAGCGACTTCATGTTGATCGAGGCCATGAAGTCGGCGGGGCCGAAGATGATCGTCTCGATCCGCGGCGACGCGGTCGCGATGGCGTCGACGTTGACCAGGCCGGCCGCGTTCTCGATCTGCGCCTCGATGCCGATCCTGCCGACCGGCAGACCCATCGTCTTCTCGATCTGGGTCAGCGTCAGGTCCAGCCACTCGACCTGCCCCGCCGACTGGACCTTCGGCAGCATGATGCAGTCCAGGTGCTCCCCGGCGCCCTCGACGACCTCGACGACGTCGCGGTACGTCCACGGCGTCGTCAGGTCGTTGACCCGCACGACCCGGGTCTTGCCGCCCCAGTCGCCGTCGTTGAGCGCGGCCACGATGTTCTTGCGGGCGTCCGGCTTCGCCAGCGGCGCCACCGCGTCCTCCAGGTCGAGGAAGACCTGGTCGGCGGGGAGCCCCTGGGCCTTGTCGAGCATCTTGACGCTCGAACCGGGCACGGCGAGGCAGGACCGGCGAGGACGCATGGCGGGGCTCCTTAGCGAACATTAAGGGGGACCTCCGTCACGGTAACCTCGTCGCGTGAGCGCGCAGAACGCCCCTGTGGGAGATCTCACCGGCCGTACCGTGGTCATCACCGGTGCCAGCTCCGGGATCGGCCTGGCCGCCGCCGTCGCCATGGCCCGGCGCGGCGCGCACGTCGCCCTCGTCGGCCGCGACCCCGACCGGCTGGCCGCCGCCGTGGCACAGGTGAGCGCCGCCGGCGCCGGGCGCACCCCACCCGCGTACCGGGCCGACTTCACCCGCCTCGACGACGTGCACGTGCTCGTGGACCATCTGCGGCAGCGGTACGAGCGCATCGACGTCCTCACCAACAACGCCGGCGGCGTCGTGGCCGGCGCGGCCCGCACCGTCGACGGTTTCGAGCCGACGCTGCAGTCCAACCACCTCGCCGGGTTCCTGCTCAGCAACCTGCTGCGCGAGCAGCTGCGCAACGGCCGGATCATCAACACCTCCTCCGCCGCGCACACGTGGGGCAACCTCGACCCGGCCGACGTGACCGGCGACCTGCGCGGCGCGCGCAAGGCCGGCATGTGGAAGCGGTACGGCGCCGCGAAGCAGGCCAACATCCTGTTCGCCGCCGAGGCCGCCCGCCGCTGGCCCGACATCATGTCCGCCAGCTACCACCCGGGCTTCGTGCGCAGCAGGTTCGGCGCCGGCATCGGAGTGCACCTGGTGACGAAGGTGACACCGTTCGCGAAGACCCCGGAGCAGGGCGCGGACACGCTGGTCTGGCTGGCGTCGACCCCCCGGCCGCAGCTGGTGTCCGGCGGGTACTACGAGAAGCGCAAACTGATCCGGCCCAACGCGCAGACCGACGACGCCGGGCTGGCCGCGGCGCTGTGGGAGGCCAGCATGACGGCGGTCGGGTTCTGAGGCTCCGGGCTCTCGGCGGGGTTGCGCAGGCGGTATCACGGTGGGTGATGAGACGGTTCGGCGATTAGGTGGGGTGGAGTACCGTCTGATTGAGGCAGAACGCCGGTGACGGGTCGTCGGTGACGTGGACTTCCGGACGCTTGATCGGCCTGTGCGGTTCGGCGCTTGCTTTGTGGCATCGGCCGTGGCGGGCACAGGCCCGGATGGTTTTGGCCGGTGCGGTTTGCGTGACTGGGCGCGGAGGGGGTTGCCTGGCCCGCGGGCGGGGACGTCGGCCGGACGCTCTGGACCTGAGCCGCAGGGCGGGTGCGCAGGCCGGACGCCCGGGACCTGAGCCGCACGGGCGAGGTGCGCAGGCCGGACGCCCGGGACCTGAGCCGCGGGGCGGGTGCGCAGGCCGGACGCTCTGGACCTGAGCCGCGAGGCGGGTGCGCAGGCCGGACGCCCGGGACCTGAGCCGGACGGGCGAGGTGCGCCGCGCGGGCCGTTGGACCGATGCCCTGGATCTGGGGCTGCGTGGGCCGCCCGGACCGGGTTGGTCAGCGCCGGGCGTTGCGCACCTTGTGCAGGCGGAACGGCCGCTTCGGCAGCCTGGTCGCCGGCGACGGCTTCGGCGGTGCGGCCTGCGAGTCGTCGGGCATCGGTGCCAGCGGTGCGTCCTCGACGGGGGTGAGACGGGTGACGACGCACTCGGCGGCCCAGCGGGTCGCGAGGTCGGTGCCGCCGTTGAGCCGCTTCCCGGCGAGCTGGGGCACGAGCTCCGCCCACGCCTCGTCGGCGGGGTCGAGGCGTTCGACCGCCGCGGTCCAGGTGACGATCCGGCCGCCGTGGTCGCCGCGCAGCGTCACGTCGACGGTGGTCGCGTCGGCGAGGCCCGGTGCGGCCTGCTCGCTAGGGCCGCTCACGACCAGCAGCGACCCGCCGAGCCACGCGCACCAGACCAGGTAGGACGGGCCGGCGCCGGGCACGGTGAGCCAGGCGATCGCGGCCTTCTTGGCAGCCTCTTCGACCAGCGGTTCCACGCACGCCATCCAATCACAACGAAGGGCCCGAACGACCCGTCACCACGACGGGCCGGACGGCGGCAGTGCATCACAGTGGCCGGCGGGGTGAGCGGTCCTCGTACTCGGTGGAGCCGTACCCGAGCGCCCGCATGTCGGGGGGCCATTCGCGCCAGCCGCCCTTGCGGAGGAGGGCGTCGACGAACTGCTCCGGGGACGGCAGCTTCGACCACACCGACGGCAGGAACGTGGCCCGTCGCGTGCCGTCGGTCAGGATCAGCCCGTGGACCTGCGGCACCAGCGCCGCCAGCAGGGCCTGGCGGGTGGTGGCGGGCAGGGCGGCGGGGCGGTCGAGGACGGAGACCTTGACGTCGAGGGCGGGCCAGTCGGCGGCGGTCACCGGTGGTACCCGCGGATCCTGCATCGCCCTGACGGCGTTGTGGACGACGTCGCGGTGCAGCGGGCGGACCGGTTCGAGGGTGCCGACGCAGCCGCGGAGGGTGCCGGCGAGCTCGAGGGTGACGAAGGAGGCGCCGTCGGCGTGCAGTGGCCCGGACGGCGGGATGGTGGCGGTGAGGCGGACACCGGACAGCCTGGCGCGGACGGCGCTCGCCGCGAGTCCGGCGAGCAGCCGCCCATCCGTCGGCGACAACGGCGCCGTCACCAGTCCAGCATAGGGGCCCCGCTCCCGGCGGGCAGCCGCTCACGGCCGTCGTCGAGCACGGCCCCGACCAGCCCGTCGTCGATGCCGGCCCCCGCCAGGCCGTCGTCAAGGCGGGCCTCGACCAGGCGGTCGTCGAGCCCGGCGCCGGCGCCGAAGACCAGGTCAGGGATTTCGGCGAGGCTGGTGATCCGGGCGCCGTCCCAGTCGACGTCGGCGTGGAACGTGAGGTGGTCGCCCAGGTCGGGGGCGTCGAGCTGCACGGCGGTGAGGCCGAAGCGGCGGGCGCCGGTGAGTTCGTGGCCGCCGCCGTCGCCGACGTACAGGCAGGCTTCGGGGTGCACGCCGAGGCGTTCGCACGCGGTGCGGTACATCGCGGGGTGGGGTTTGGCGTGGCCGACCTGGGAGGAGTAGACGCCGGCGTCGAAGAGGCGGCCGATGCGCGTGTCGGGCAGGACGGACGGCAGTTCGAACCAGCAGTCGCTGACGACGGCGGTGCGGATGCCGCGGGCGCGCAGCAGCCGCAGGACGGGTTCGGTCTCGGGGCGGGGCGGGGCGTCCTGTTGCAGGGAGAGGATCCGCAGTTCGGCGGCGCGACGCAGCTGGTCGGGGCGGGGTGCGGCGCCGAGCTCGGCGCACAGCGCGCGCAGTCCGGCTAAGACGCTGCCGTGGGCGCCCGTGGCCCGGGCGTCGAAGGTGCGGTCGAGCAGCGCGAGCCACGCGTCGGGGTCGACGCCGAGGACCTCGGCGGTGCGGCGGTGACCGTCGCCGCGGACGACTGCGGTCGTGCACGTGTTGAAGTAGTCGAAAAGGACAGCACTAAACACCGATCGGCCCTCCGGAGGTCATACGAAAGTACGAGCGCAGACTGCTTCGGTCTACTATCGCGGATCGGAGATCGGTGTCGGATCCAAGACAATTTTCACAGAATGACAACATCGGCGTATGCGTCACATCGGATGGCCCGCCGTGGTCGCCCTCGCCGTCGCCGTCGTCGCGATCTCGTCGTCGGCGCCGCTGATCGCGTACGCGGCGGCGCCCGCGCTGGCGATCGCGTTCTGGCGCAACATGCTCGGCGTCGCGGCGATCGCGCCGGTCGCGCTCACCGTGCGGCGCGACGAGTTCCGGTCGAAGGTGCTCGGCGCCAGCGTGTTGTCCGGCGTCTGCCTCGCCGTGCATTTCGCGACGTGGGTACCGAGCGCGAAGCTGACCAGTGTGGCCATGTCGGTGGCGCTGGTCTGTACGACGCCGATCTGGACGTCGCTGATCAACGTCGTGCGCGGGGTGCGGGTCGCGGCCAGCACCTGGGCCGGGGTGGGGGTGGCGGTGCTCGGCGTGACCGTAGCGACCGGGGCCGATCCGGACCTGTCGGGCCGGGCGCTGCTCGGCGACGCGCTCGCCCTGATCGGTGGGATCGCGGCCGCCGGGTACACGATGCTCGGCGCGCACGCCCGCGGTTCGATCGCGACGAGCACGTACGCGACGATCTGCTACTCGATCTGTGCCGCGCTGCTGGGCCTGACCTGCCTGCTCGGCGGCCAGGACCTGACCGGCTACCCGGCGGGGACGTGGCTGGCGCTGGTGGCGATGACGGCCGGGCCGCAGCTGCTCGGCCACACCCTCATCAACTACGCGCTGCGCCGGGTACCGCCGACCACCGTCGCCGTGCTGATCCTGCTCGAGGTGCCGGGAGCGCTGCTGCTGGCGTGGCTGATGCTGGACCAGCTGCCGGCGACGCAGACACTGCCCGGGATCGCGCTGCTCCTGGCCGGCGTGGCGATCGTGGTGATCGGCGGCCGGCGGGACCAGCCGACGACCGGCGGCCGGCGGGACCAGCCGACAACCGGCGGCCGGCGGGATCAGCCGACGAACCGCGGCCGGCGGGATCAGCCGACGAACGGCGGCACGATCATCTCGCCGGAGGCGATCGGCACGACGTGGCCGGAGACGCTCGCCGACACGGCCACTCCCCCGGCGGCGGTGACCGAGCACGTCAACAGTGACGGGCGGTGCATCTCGGAGCCCTGACGGATCTGGTACCGGCTGACGCCCTCCCCCGGCAGCAGCCCCGAGGCGACCAGCCAGACCCCGAGGCCCATGGCGGCGGAGCCGGTGGCGGGGTCCTCGGCGACGCCGGCGTCGGGCACCAGCACGCGGACGTGCGCCTCGTGCCGCTCCGCGTCCCAGTGCAGGATGCTGGCCTGGTCGACGAGGGCGGACGGCCGCAGCCGCCCGACGGCCTCGTCGGTGACGGACAGGAACGTGAACTCCAGCCCGCAGCCGGCCTTGCGCGGCGCGGGGCCGACGTAGTCGGCGTCGGTCATGCCGACGGCGGCGAGCAGCGGGGCCGGGTCGAGGGCGGGTCCGACGGTCGGCGTGCCGCCGGTGACGACGGCGCTGCCGTGGGTGTCGTCGATGCTGATCGGGATGAGGCCGGCGCCGCACTCCTGCACGACGTCGGTGTCCTTGACGAGGCCGTCGCGGCGCAGGGTGACGGCGCAGCCGACGCTCGGGTGGCCGGCGAACGGCAGCTCGGTGCCCGGGGTGAAGATCCGCACCCGGTACGTCGCCTCGGGTGTCGTCGGCGGCAGCACGAAGATCGTCTCGGAGAGGTTGAACTCGCGGGCGATCGCCTGCATCTGTTCGCCGGCGAGGTCGGCGGCGTCGAAGACGATGGCGAGGGGATTGCCGGTGAACGGGCGGTCGGTGAAGACGTCGACCACCTTGTACCGCAATGTGCTCATGTGTCGAGCGTAGGTGAGCGGCGGTGCCCGGGAGCGGTCCAACCGCCAGCCGGTGGTCTGCTTCAGTAGTCTTGAGCCTCGTGAGCACCGCGCCCAGGGTCTATGTCGCGCGCCTCGCCGGCCTGAGCGTGTTCGACCCAAACGGCGACCAGGTCGGGCGGGTGCGGGACGCGGTCGCGCGCGCCCGGACCGACGACCTGCCGCCGCGGGTCGTGGGGCTCGTCGCCGAGATGCCGATGCGGCGGCGGATCTTCCTGCCGATCGGCCGGATCACCGCGATGGAGCCCGACGCGGTGGTGCTCAACACCGGCACCCTGAACCTGCGCCGCTTCGAGAAACGGCAGGGTGAGCTGCTGGTCCTGGAGGACTTCATCGACCGGCACGTCAGCATCCCGGCGACCGGCCGCACCGGCACCGTGGTGGACGTCGCGATGGAGGCGGACCGCACGGGGACGTGGGCACTGAGCCGGGTCGCGGTCCGCGAGTTCTCCGGCCGGCTCACCCGCCGCGGCCACCTCAGCCAGCTCGAATGGGGTGAGGTGGCGGGGCTCGCCGGCACCCCGCACGCGCAGGGCACCGCCGGCATCCTCGCCGTGCTGGACAACATGCGCCCCGCCGACCTCGCCAACGTGCTGCAGGACCTGTCGGAGAGCCGGCGGGTCGAGGTCGCCACGGCCCTGGACGACGAGCGTCTCGCCGACGTCCTGGAGGAGCTGCCGGAGCACGACCAGCTGGAGATCATGGCCGCGCTGGAGCCGGAGCGCGCCGCCGACGTGCTGGAGGAGATGGACCCCGACGACGCCGCCGACCTGCTCGCCGAGATGCCGAAGGGGGAGCAGGACGTGCTGCTGGACCTGATGCAGCCCGATGAGGCGTCGCCGGTACGCGCGCTGCTGGACTACCTGCCCGGCACGGCCGGGTCGGTGATGACGTCGGAGCCGATCGTCATGGCGCCGCACGAGACGGTCGCGGAGGCCCTGGCCCGCATCCGGGAGCCGCAGCTGTCCCCGGCCGTGGCCGCCGGTGTGTTCGTGACCAGGCCGCCGATGGCGACGCCGACGGGCCGGTACCTCGGGGTCGTGCACTTCCAGCGGCTGCTGCGGGAGCCGCCGTCGGCGCTGCTCGGCGGTGTCGTCGACAACGACATCAAGCCCTTGGCGCCGCAGAACACGCTCGGTGAGATCACCCGGCGGATGGCGACGTACAACCTCGTGGTCATGCCGGTCGTCGACGACCACGACCGGCTCGTCGGCGCCGTCACCGTCGACGACGTCCTGGACCATCTGCTGCCCGAGGACTGGCGCGACCGTGAGCATGCCGAGCCCGCGTTCCTGAGCCCGGCCGGCGACGTCGGTACCGGCGCAGGACGCAGCGGCGGCGGGAGGAGCGGCGGCGGGACGGGTGACGGCACGGCGCGCGGTGGGGCGGGCGGCAATGGCTGACCGGCGGCGGCTCGACCAGCCCCGGGAGCCGGGGCGGTTGAAGCTGCCCCGGTTCGACCCGGAGGCGTTCGGCCAGTGGTCGGAGGGGATCGCGCGGTTCATGGGGACCGCGAAGTTCCTCGTGTACATGACGGTGTTCATCCTCGCCTGGGTGGTGTGGAACACCCTCGCGCCGAAGAACTGGCAGTTCGACCCGTACACGTTCACGTTCCTGACCTTGATCCTGTCGTTGCAGGCGTCGTACGCGGCGCCGCTGATCCTGCTCGCGCAGAACCGGCAGGCGGACCGGGACCGGCTCGCCAGCGAGGAGGACCGGCGGCGGGCGGCCGCGCAGAAGGCGGACACCGAGTACCTGGCCCGGGAGATCGCGTCGCTGCGCATCGCCGTCGGTGAGGTCGCGACCCGGGACTTCCTGCGTTCCGAGCTGGCCCGGATGAGCGAGGAGCTCGACGAGGCCGCGGTCCGCCGGGCGAAGCTGGAGCGGAAGAAGGCGAAGAAGGCCACGCTGGACGAGCCGGTCGAGGAGGACGAGCTCGACCCGGACGAGGACCCGCCGCGCCGGCGGGCCCGCTCCGGCCGCTGACCCGCCCCCGCCGGGCCTTTCTGCCGGGCCTTTCTGCCGGAACTTTCTGTCGGGCCCTTCTGCCGGGCCCTTCTGCCGGGGACTGGCCGCCTTGACCGGTTTACTGGGCTCTGGCCGCCACGAGGAGGCCCTCGCCGAGCGGCAGGATCGCCGGCACCCACGCGTCGCTGTCGCGCAGCGCCTTCACGGCCTCGCGCAGCAGGACGGTCTCGACGTCGCGGATGGTGGGGTCGCTGACCCGGCCGCCGCCGAGGGCGCCGGCCAGCACGAGGGTGCCGCCGGGGCGCAGGAGGCGCTCCGCGGCGGCGGTGACCGCCACGTACTCGGTCGGGTCGTGGTCGACGAACACCAGGTCGTAGGCGCGGTCGGCGAGCCGGGGCAGCACGTCGAGGGCGCGTCCGCTGATGATGCGGGTCCGCGACGGCGGGTTGCCGGCGGCGGCGAAGACCCGGCGGGCCACCCGCTGGTGCTCCGGTTCCAGGTCGATGGTGGTGAGGACGCCGTCGCGGCGCATCCCCCGCAGCAGCCACCCGCCGCTCACCCCGGTGCCCGTGCCGACATCGACGACCGCCTTGGCGTTGCTGACCGCGGCCACGACCCGCAGCGCCGCGCCCTCGCCCCGGCTGACGCTGGTGATGCCCAGCTCGGTGGCCTGCTCACGGGCCGCGGTGAGCACGGGATCCTCCAGCACGTAGCCGTCGACGAAGTCGGCGAACTGTTGCGCGGCTCTGACGGACGGGGGGATGTCGCACCTCCAGGAGACGTCGATCCCCGCAAGCCTAGGAGACCTCGCCCTCACGTGTGGGATGCCGGCCCGTGTAATGCTGGATGCGAAACGGACGGAGGAGCCGATCGTGACAGACGGTTCGGCCTGGCGTCAGCCCGGCCACGGCGCGCCGACCAGCCACGCGGGCTGGCCGGCGCCGCCCGCGCAGCCGCGACCGCAGCCCGCCCCGAGCAGCTGGTGGTCCGACGCCCTCGCAGACCCGTGGCGTGACCCCGACGCGCAGGTCGTCGTGGTCAAGACCCCGGCCGAGGAGCCGCCCGAGCTGGAGAAGCCGCCGCCGCCCGGCCCGGGCACCCGGGTCGGCATCGGCCTGGTGCTGATCGTGTCGATCGTCACGGCCCTGCTCGCCGGCGCGCTCGGCGGCACCCTCGGCTACGTCTTCGCCGGTGGCGGCGGCAGCGTCCTGGGCGGTGGCCCCCTCGGCAGCGACCCGCCGCTCAACGGCCGTCCGCCGGAAACGGTCGCGGCGCTGGCGAAGAAGGTCCTGCCGAGCGTCGTCACGATCAGCATGCGGGTCGGCTCCGGCACGTCCCTCGGCTCCGGTTTCGTGGTCTCCAACGACGGTTACGTCATCACCAACAACCACGTGGTGCAGGGCGGCACCGGCTCGGCCACGGTCCGGTTCAGCGACGCGTCGGTCGCGCCGGCGGCGGTCGTCGGCGGCGACGACGAGTCCGACATCGCCGTGTTGAAGATCGACACCGCGGGCCTGGCCGATGACAAGCTGCAGCCGGTCGAGTTCGGCGACTCCGACCAGCTGCAGGTCGGCGACCCCGTGGTCGCGGTCGGTGCGCCGCTCGGCCTGACCAGCACCGTCACGTTCGGCGTCGTGAGCTACCTGGACCGTCCGATCCGGACCAGCGAGGGCGGCACCGCACGGTACTACTCGGCGATCCAGACCGACGCCGCCGTCAACCAGGGCAACTCCGGCGGCCCGCTCTTCGACGGCGCCGGCCGGGTCGTCGGCATCAACTCCGTCATCGGCACCCTGTCGGAGGACCAGGCGACGGCCGGCAACGTCGGTCTCGCGTTCGCCATCCCGATCAACCACGCCCGCCGTGTCGCCCAGGACGTCATCAACACCGGCAAGGCCCGCCGCACTGTGATGGGTGTCTCACCGGACCCCACGTACCGGAACCCGGCCGGCGGCGCCCGCCTCGCGTCCGTCGAGGCGAACGGTCCCGCCGCCGGCGCCGGCCTGCACGCCGGCGACGTGATCCTGGCCGTCAACGGCAAGCCCGTCGAGGAGTACTGGGACCTGACCGCTCTCGTGCGCAAGTACGCCCCCGGCGCCGTCGTCGAGGTCCAGTACCTGCGCGGCACCAGCAGGGAGAAAACCTCGGTGACGCTGGTCGCCGACGCGAAGTGACCGGTGGGCCCTCCCTAAGCGGGCCCGTTGGTGCGTACGCTGACGGGTGAGAGCAGGGAGGGCCGGCAATGGGCTTGGAAAACCTCGGTGGCTGGGAGTTCATCGTCATCATCCTGGTGGGGCTGTTCATCTTCGGCCCCGACCGGCTGCCGAAGGCCATCAGCGACGGCATGCGCATGCTCCGCAACGTCCGCCAGATGGCCCGCAACGCCACCGGCGACCTGAGCCGTGAGCTGGGCACCGACATCCAGCTCGAAGACCTCCACCCGAAGGCGTTCCTGCGCAAGCACCTGCTCAGCGAGGCCGACGAGGCCGCGCTGCGCCGCCCGCTGCAGGACATCGTCGGCGAGGTCCGCGGCGTCGCCGACACCGTGAAGCGCGACGCCCAGGCGGTCGCGAACGGCGCTTCCTCGACCGCGTCGACTGCGGCTCCTGTTCCGTTGACGAAGCCTGCGGCGGCGGTCCGGCCCTCGTGGGATGACGTCACGTAGGTCGCGGTCCGCGCGCGGGACCGATGCACCGTTTCTATGTATCCGTTCAGGCCAGGGGACTTCGTGGTTCGGCACGGCCTTGCCGGCCGCGCGCCTTGGTGGCGTGGTCACGGTGATGTTCCCCGGCCGCCGTCGAGGTCGTCATTCGGTGGTTCCACACCCGCCGGTAGACCTGAGAACCACGACACATCGGTCTGAGAAGTCGCTGTCGCTGCCCGCCGTGCGATTGCCTGGGCGATGCGCCAGCCAGGCACACCCGCCAGCCAGGACGGCCCAGAGCTAGGGGGCCACCCTCCAGGCGACGTCACCCACCCACAGCCCTCAAGGCAGCCCGGCCGGCCACAGCCGCAGCCCACGGGACAGTCCGGCGATCACGAAGCCGGCCCTCTCACCACCAAAGCCGTCAGCATGGGCACTTGAACCCCGGACGACGCTGTCCGCCGGGCGCGGTGCCGAGCCCGGAACCTGGCCGCAGGTGGGTCGACAGGGTGGTTCATCGGGTGAACCGCGCCCGCATCCGAAGCCAGCGTCACGCCGCTTCGCGGCCCGGTCCAGCGCACCGACGGGTCTCGTTCCTGGGAACCGCACGGGGAGTGGCACCACCGAACGACGACCTCGTCGGCGGCCGAACACGTGAGGACGGCGCCCGGGGCCATCACCCCGGGCACGGCACGGACCAGCACCACGCCACCCTGTCGCGCGGCCGGCAGGCCGCGCGGAACCACGAAGGCCGCGGCACTCGCCAGCGAAACACATGGCGCATCGGTCCCGCACGCGGACCGCGACCAGCGGCCCCGCCCCCGCGCCGCAGACCACCACCGGCCCACGACGCGGGGGAAGGCAACCGTCACCCGGCCACCACCACCTCCGACCGGTCCCCGCCCGTCACGGCACGCCGGGCACGCGCTGCCCGCGCCGCGGCGCGCTGGTCGCGCTCGATCCAGTCCAGCGCGGTCCGTGCCGTGTACGCCCACCAGCCGATCGTGCCGCCATACCAGTCGCGCAGGTCGGTCGGTGACGGTGTGGGGGTGCCGTAGATGGTGGCGGCCGCGGTGAGGTGCTGCCGCAGCTCCAGCGGGGCGCGGTCGGGGTGGCCGAGGACCCGCAGCAGCAGCGCGTGCGCGGTGAACGGGCCGATGCCGCGCAGCGACAGCAGCGCGGCGTAGACCTCGTCGGCGGGGCCGGTGCGCAGCCAGTGCTCGTCGAGGCCGCTCAGGCCGGTCAGGACCGCGTGCAGGCGGCGGGCGCTCAGCACGTTGCTGGCATAGGGCGTGAGGCCCTCGACGCCGAGCGCGGTCAGCTTCGACATGGGCGGGAACGCGGCATAGGCGACGCCGTCGACGACGCCGTGCGGGCCGTGGTCGGACAGGAGCCGGCGCTTGTACGCCTTGGCGAACCAGTGCGCGGAGTGGTGCACGAGGGTGTAGAAGACGGCACCCTCGGTGAGGGAGGCGAACCGGACCTGGTGGAGGCCTTCGGCGACGGCGAGGACGGGGGTCATCGCGGGGTCGGCGCGGGCCAGCCGCAGGAACGTGTCACGGTCGTCGCGGAGGCTGAGCCAGTCGCTGACCCGCTCGCCGACCGCGGTCGTCTCGGCCGGGGTGAGCGGGGCGTCGCTGAAGACGGTGAGCGCCACTCCCGGGACGCCGTCGTCGCGGCCGACGACTTCGGTGACGACGGCCCGGGTGGGGTCGGTGGGGTGCAGGAACGCCCGGCGGACCCGGCCGTCGACGACGAGCTGGTCGCCGCCGCACGGGGCGAAGGTCTCCATGGCGCGCAGCGAGCAGGCGAGGTCGAACGGGGCGGTGGCGCGCAGGACGGTGGCGGTGGTGGTGCCGAGTTCAGTCATGCCCCGATTTTCGAACAGGGGTACGACAATTTCGGCGGGAAAAAGCCGCGTGCCTCAAGGGGCGAGGCGCGCGGCGTTATGAACGATGATCCCATTGCCGGGGACGTGGGACAAGGGCGGCACCGTTCGTGTGATGCGTTACCGCGGACGGCCGGTCACCTGAACAGGCGGGGGTGCCGACGTACCATGGCGGACATGTCAGCCCCGGCCACCACCGTCGAAGCCGCGATCGCCGCCGCACTGTCGACCGTCGACGACCCCGAGATCCGCCGTCCGATCACCGAGCTCGGCATGGTCCGGGACGTCGTGCTGCGCCCCGACGGGGTCGCCGTGATCGGTCTGCTGCTCACGGTCGCCGGTTGCCCGTTGAAGGACAAGCTGCGCACCGACATCACGGCCGCCGTCGGCGCCGTCGACGGGGTCACCGGGGTCGAGATCGACTTCGGGGTGATGACCGCCGAGCAGCGCAAGGAGCTGCAGAGCAGCCTGCGGGGTGACGTGCAGGAGCCGGTCATCCCGTTCGCCCAGCCTGGCTCGCGGACCAGGGTGTATGCGGTCGCCAGCGGCAAGGGCGGCGTGGGCAAGTCCAGCGTGACGGTGAACCTGGCGGCGGCGCTCGCCGCGAAGGGGCTGCGGGTCGGGGTCGTCGACGCCGACATCTACGGCCACTCGGTGCCCCGGATGCTCGGCGCCGAGGGCCGGCCCACCCAGGTCGAGTCGATGATCATGCCGCCGTCGGCGCATGGTGTGAAGGTCATCTCGATCGGGATGTTCACCCCGGGCAACACGGCCGTGGTGTGGCGGGGGCCGATGCTGCACCGGGCGTTGCAGCAGTTCCTCGCCGACGTGTACTGGGGCGACCTGGACGTGCTGCTGCTGGACCTGCCGCCGGGCACCGGTGACGTGGCGATCTCCCTGGCGCAGCTGCTGCCGTCGGCGGAGATCCTGGTCGTGACGACGCCGCAGGCCGCGGCCGCCGAGGTGGCGGAGCGGGCCGGGTCGATCGCGTTGCAGACGCACCAGCGCATCGTCGGTGTCGTGGAGAACATGTCCTGGCTGGAGCTGCCCGACGGTCAGCGCATGGAGGTCTTCGGCAGCGGCGGCGGCACCCAGGTCGCGGAGTCGCTGAGCCGGCTCGTGGGGGCGCCCGTGCCGCTGCTGGGGCAGATCCCGCTCGACACGCGCCTGCGTGAGGGCGGCGACGCCGGTGTGCCGCTGGTGCTGTCGGACCGGGAGGCGCCCGCCGCGGCGGCCCTCATCGGGGTCGCGGACCGGCTCGCGGTCCGCCGGGAGAGCCTCGCCGGCAAGCCCCTCGGCCTGAAGCCCGCCGGCCGCTGAGCCCGGGCAGCACAGCGGCGGCGGCGCCGCTCAGCTCGTGGTTTCCAGCCAGCGCAGCAGGGTGCGCACCCCCCAGCCGGTCGCACCCTTGGCGAGCTCACCGTCGGCGGAGTCCGCCCACGCCGACGACGACATGTCCACGTGCGCCCACTGCTGGCGCAGGCCGCCGGTGAACTCGCGCAGGTAGAGCGCCGCCATCAGGGACCCGGCGCCGACGTCGGTGGAGTTGACGATGTCGGCGACGTCGCTGTCGAGGGCCTCGACGTAGTCGTCGTGCAGCGGCATCCGCCACACGGACTCGCCGGCGGTCGCGGCGGCGTCGGCGAGCTGCCCGGCGAGGGTGTCGTTGTGGCTGTACAGGGCCGCGGTCCGTTTGCCGAGGGCGACGCCCTGCGCGCCGGTGAGGGTGGCGAGGTCGATGATCGCGTCGGGGCGCAGCCGCCGCACGGCGTAGGCCATGGCGTCGCCGAGGACCAGGCGGCCCTCGGCGTCGGTGTTGTGGATCTCGCTGGTGATGCCGCCGTAGTGGCGGACCACGTCACCGGGGCGGAACGAGTCGGCGCCGAGCGCGTTCTCCGCGAGGGGCGCGAGGGCGGTGATCCGCAGCGGCAGGCGCAGCGACGCCGCGGCGAGGGTCGTGGCGACGACGGCGGCGGCGCCGGCCATGTCCTTGCGCATGAGTTTCATGCCGGACAGTGGTTTGACGCAGATGCCGCCGGTGTCGAAGGTGATGCCCTTGCCGACGAGCACGACGTGCCGTTGGGCGCCGCGGGGCCGCCAGGACAGCTCGACGAGGCGGGGGCCGCGGGTGGAGCCGCCACCGACGGCGAGGATCGCGTTGAACCCCTGCTCGGCCAGGATCTTCGGGTCGCGGACGGTGACGGTGACCCCCGGGACACCCGCCGCGGCCTTCTCGACCCGTTTCGCGAACCAGGCGGGGGTCTTCTCGTCGCTGGGCATGTTGGTGAGGTCCCGGGCCAGGACCGTCGACTCGGCGGTGACCTTGGCGACGGCGAGCCCGGCGGCCAGGTCGGTGGAGGCGGTCCCGGACGGTGGTGGCGCGAGCACGACCCGGCGCAGCTCGGGGGGCTCGTCGGCGCCGAGCCGGAACCGGTACGACGCGAGCCAGAGCCCCTCGCCCAGCCCGCGCACGGCGGCCGGGGTGACGTCGTCGGGCAGCAGGACCGTGAGGGTCGGCTCGCCGCTGGCGGACCGTGCGAGTTTCGCGCCCGCGGCGCGCCAGCCGGCCTCGTCGCCGGCGCCGACCCCGACGAAGAGCAGGAGGTCGGGGCGGCGCCCGGCGCGGGGCAGCTTGTGCAGGGTGCCGGCCGACCCGGAGTGCTCGACGTCGGCGAGGAACGCCGTGACGTCGTCCAGGTCGGCCGGGCCGAGCTTCAGCCTCGCCAGCGTCAGGCGCACGGCCGCGACGCGCGCGTCCGTGAGCTCCTCCGGCGAGGGGTCGTCAATCGTGGTGTCCCCGCCGGCCGGCACGACGACGGCGACCGCGCCGGAGGCGTTGCGGGCCGTGGCGAACCGTATGTCCAGCAAGAGCGTGCCTCCACTCGAAGTTTCCGCGCATGCCTCGGGGAGCGACCGCCTCAGGGCCACTCGGTTGCGCGGGGTCGTGCCGGATGAACGAGAAGACCTCAGCCGGTGGCGGTCTTCAGCGCCTCGCTGAGCTCGTTGGCCTCATCCTTGGTCATCTCGACGACGAGCCGCCCACCGCCTTCCAGCGGGACCCGCATGACGATGCCCCGCCCCTCCTTGGTGACCTCCAGCGGACCGTCGCCTGTCCGCGGCTTCATGGCCGCCATGTTGTCTCCCTTCGCTCCCTGATGTCCCAGACACCAGGTGGCACAGCCGTCCCCGCATGCCCGCGCGGCCTCTCACCAGCGTCGACCGGGACCTGCCTCCCGGCCGTCCGACTCGTGATGAACGCGCCAACAGATGATTTTCCCTGATGATGGCCCCAAGACCCAAACTGGGACGCGAACCATGTGACAACTCCTGGCGGTGGATGCCGGTCAACTGTCACAATAAGCGGCCATGCAGGCCCGGTCCGCCCTCTTTGATCTCTATGGCGACCATCTCCGTCCCCGCGGTGGACGGGCCGCCGTCGCGGCCCTCGTGCGCCTGCTCGCCCCCCTCGGCATCGCCGCGCCGGCCGTCCGGACCGCGGTGTCGCGGATGGTACGGCAGGGTTGGCTGCACCCTTTACGGTTGCCGACCGGCCCGGGCTACGGCATCACCCCGAAGGCGGCACGGCGGCTCGACGCGGCCGGTGCCCGCATCTACCGCACGCCGAAGGGCGACACCGCCTGGGACGGACGGTTCGATCTCATCACGTTGGACCCGCCGCAGCACCGAGGCGCGCGGGCGAAACTCGTCGCCAACCTGGGATTTCTCGGGTACGGGGCGATCGATCCCTCCACCTGGATCGCCCCGCGCCCCGGCGAGGGCGTCGACGCGCTGCTGGCCGAGGCCGGGGTCCGCTTCGACCGGTTCAGCGCCAGCCACGTCGCCGGCGGCGGATCGCTGGTGACCAGGGCCTGGGACCTGGACGAGATCGGCGCCGCGTACGAGGACTTCGTCGCCCGGCTCACCCCGGTCGTGGCCGGGATCGGGCCGGGCACCGACGACGAACAGGCGTACGCGGCCAGGTTCACGCTCGTGCACGCCTGGCGGGCGTTCCTGTTCCGCGACCCGCAGCTGCCGCCGGAGCTGCTGCCGCAGCGCTGGCCCGGCACGGCCGCCGCGGCGTTCTTCGACCGGCACGCCGGTCGGCTGCGCCCCGCCGCCGACCGTTACGTTGACCAGTGTCTGCACAGCTGAGAAAGGGATTCGCATGAGCCTGCAGGTCGAGCGCAACGCCGCGGTCGCCGTCGTGACCCTCAACCGCCCCGACGCCCTCAACGCGCTGGACACCGCGACCAAGGTCGCCCTGCGCGACACGCTGCGCGACCTCGCCGGCGACCCGGCGGTCCGGGCCGTCGTGCTGGCCGGGGCGGGCCGGGCGTTCTGCGTCGGGCAGGACCTCCGCGAGCACGTCGCCATGCTCGACAGCGGTGACCCGGCGCCGCTGTCGACCGTGCGGGAGCACTACAACCCGATCGCGGAGCTGGTCACGGGCATGCCGAAGCCGGTGGTCGCGGCGGTGCGGGGCATGGCCGCCGGCGCGGGCGCGTCATTGGCGCTGCTGGCGGACTTCCGCGTCGGCGGCCCCGGCACGAAGTTCCTGATGGCGTTCGCGAACGTGGGCCTGGCCGGCGACACCGGCGTGTCGTGGACGCTGCCGCGGCTCGTCGGGCCGGCGAAGGCGGCGGAGCTGCTCATGCTCGCCGAGCCCGTCGACGCGGCCACCGCCGACCGGCTGGGGATGCTGTCGCGGCTGGTCGACGACGACGAGCAGGTGCTGCCGGCGGCCCTGGAGCTGGCGGCGCGGCTGGCCGCCGGACCGACCGTCGCGTACGCGCAGATCAAGCGCCAGCTGTCGGCCGCCGCGGCCGGCCCGCTCAGCGACGCCCTGGCCGTGGAGGCCGACGCGCAGGCGGTCTGCGGGCAGAGCAGCGACCACCGGGCATCGACGGCGGCCTTCGTGAAGAAGGAACGGCCGGTGTTCGAAGGCCGCTGAGACAGGCCGCTGAGGGCCACCGCGACAGAGCCCTGAACGCGGCTTTACCTGCCTCGAACATGCCGGTCCTACTGTGACCGCATGGCCGACCGGAAAGCACTCGCACACCTGCTGCGCCGCGCGACCTTCGGACCGACCGCCGACGAGGTCGACGCGGCGGAGCGGGCCGGCCTCACCGCGACCGTCGAGGCCCTGCTCGACCCGCCCACCGCGGACGCGGGCGCCGCCCGTACACCAGTGCCGAAACTGCCACCGGTGGTCAACGCGAAGGCGGACCGGGCCGCGCAGATCCGCACCGTCGGCCTGTGGTGGCTGGACCGGATGGTGCAGGCGGAGCACCAGCTGCACGAGAAGCTGACGTTCTTCTGGCACGGGCACTGGGCGACCTCCGCCGACAAGGTGAAGTCCGGCCCGCTGATGCTCGGCCACCAGCAGACCCTCGCCCGCACCGCGCTCGGCGACTTCGGCACGATGGTCCGCGCGATGCTGCGCGACCCGGCGCTGATCATCTGGCTGGACGGGCAGAAGAACACCGTCAAGGCACCGAACGAGAACCTCGCCCGCGAGCTGATGGAGCTGTTCACCCTCGGCGTGGGCCACTACACCGAACAGGACGTCCGCGCCGGCGCCCGGGCCCTGACCGGCTGGGTCGTCGACCAGAAGACCGGCACCGCCAGCCTCAACCCGAAACGGCACGACCCCGGCACGAAGACGATCCTGGGCCGCACCGCCGCGTTCGACGCCGACGGCTTCGCGGCGCTGCTGCTGGAGCAGCCGGCGTGCCCGCAGTTCATCGCCCGACGGTTGTGGCTGCGGTACTGCAGCGACGCGCCGATCCCGCAGGCCACCCTCGACGCGGCGAGCGGCCAGCCGACCACGGCCGCGGTGCTGCGGGTGCTGCTGCTCGCCGACGGCCACGCCGAGCTGGTGAAACAACCCGTGGAGTGGCTGGTCGGGGCGCTGCGCCAGCTCGGGCTGCGCCCCGGTGAGCTGCCCGAACAGCAGCAACGGCAGCTGCAGAGCGGGCTCAACCAGCTGGGCCAGGTGCCGCTGCGGCCGCCGAGCGTCGGTGGCTGGCCGGCGGGCGCGGCGTGGTTGACCACGTCGGCGACGCAGGCGCGGCTGAAGCTCGCCCAGCTGCTGGCGGGCCGGGCCCCGCAGCCGGTCCTGGACCGGCTCGCCGCGGTGCCGCAGGCGCAGCGGGTCGACGCGCTCGCCCGGCTGCTCGTCGTCGACGCGTTCACCGACCGGACCCGCGCCACGCTCACCCCGGCCGCCGGCGACCCCCGCAAGCTGCTGGCCCTCGGCCTGGCGAGCCCCGAATACGCGATCCAGTAGGAGGCGCACATGGACACCGTGACCCGGCGCAGGTTCCTGATCGCCAGCGGCGTCGCCGGCGGCGCCGCCCTCGCCGCGGGCGGCGCGTGGACGCTGCGTGACGTGCTCGCCACCGCCACCTGGGACGACCGGCCCGGCGACGCGAAGACGCTCGTCCTGGTCACCCTGTACGGCGGCAACGACGGCCTCGCCAACGTCATCCCGTTCGCCGAACGCGGCTACCGCGACGCCCGCAACGAGCTCGCCTACGACGCCGAGGAGGTGCTGCGGCTCGACGACACGCTCGGCCTGAACCCGGCCCTGACCGGCTTCAAGCGCATGTACGACGCGAAGAAGCTCGCCGTCGTGCGCGGCGTCGGCTACCCGAAACCCGACCACAGCCACTTCCGGTCGATGGACATCTGGCAGACCGCGCAACCGGACCGGCCCGGCAACACCGGATGGCTGGGCCGCTGGCTCGACACGTACGGCGGCGACCCGCGGCACGCGATCTCCTTCGAGGCGGTCCTGCCGCCGCTGCTGGCCGGCGCGACGAGCGCGGGCGCGGCGGTCCCGGTGACCGGCCTGGCCCTGCCCAACGGGGTGCGGACCGAGACGCTCAAGGGGTTCGGTGCCGCCGCGGCCGGCGAGCCGCCGCTGCAGGCCAGGGCCGCCCGCGCGTTCGCCGACCTGGTCAGCGTCGACGCCCTCGTCGACGGTGTGGACAGCGACGGCGACGACGACACCGAAGGCGGCGGCGGCACCGGCACCGGCGGCCGCTCCGACCTGCGGGCGCAGCTGGACCTGGTCGCCCGCTGCGTCGAGGCGAACGTCGCCACCAGGGTGTTCTCGGTGTCCCTGGGCGGTTTCGACCTGCACGCCGACGAACGCGACTCCCAGGAGCAGCTGCTGCGGCGGCTCGACGAGGCGCTGACCGGCTTCGCCGAGCGGATGGCGAAGACCGAGGCGGGCCGCAAGGTCGTCGTCGCCGTCTACTCCGAGTTCGGCCGGCGGGTCGCCGCGAACGGCTCCGACGGCACCGACCACGGCACCGCGTCGAACATGTTCCTGCTCGGCAGCCCCGTCACCGGCGGCCTGTACGGCGAGCAGCCCAGCCTGTCCGACCTCGACAACGGCGACCTGAAGTTCACCACCGACTTCCGGTCCGTCTACGCGACCCTGCTCAGGGACGTGCTGGACGCCGACCCGCAGCGGATCCTCGGCTACGACAAGACCCTGTCCGGGCTGCTGCGGTGACGGCCGGTCACTCCTCCTCGGGGTCCTGGTTGGCCTCGGCGCCGAGCACGAACGCCTGCATGGCCAGCTCGTCACCGACCGGCCACACGAACGCGGGCAGCTCGGCCGGGCCGAGGTCACGCACGTACGCCCAGAACTCCCGCACCGCCTCGGCCGGCGACGACGCCTCGATCGGCAGGTCGACGCTCACCAGCCAGGTCCGCTTCGCCGGCGCCGCTTCGGCCCGGGGCACCGCACTGAACGCGGCCTCGTCGACCGGGTGCGTCCCGGGTTCGAGGGCTTTCCCCGGGAACGGCAGCGGCGCGTCGATCAGGTTCACCGTGTACCGCAGCCGCCCTTCCCCGTCGGCCCGCGCGACCCCGAAGACCACGGGCTCGTCGAGCGCCGCGACCAGCAGCGCCTCGTCACCCGCGGGCAGCCGCACACCGGACACGAACCGCTCGGCGTAGAGCCGCTCCTGCGAATACCGCTCCTCGGCAACGACCACCGCCCACTTCGCCATGCCCCCATTCCACCATCCGCCCGGTCCGGTCCCCGCTGCGACGTGCGGCGGCCGGAACGTGTCGTCCCGGTGGTCAGCGGTCCTCGACGGTCCAGCCGGTCTGGTTGGCCCACTGCTCGGCACGGTCGAGCATGTCGAAGATGAAGTCGGTCTTCGCGCGGGTGTAGCGCTCGCGGTCGTCGGCGAAACGGATGGCGAGGCGGCGCTTCACCTGGGCATACGCGTCGGCGGCGAGGTCGTGGTTGCGCAGGAAGTCGACGAAGAGCAGCTGGACCCGCTCGTGGGAGGAGCCGCGTGAGGTGACGTGGACGTGGCGGGTGCGGGGCGGGGCGGCCGGCCGGTAGAACGACCAGGACGCGGCGGCGTCGCGGTGGGCGAGGGCCATGCCGGTCGACTCGATGCCGGCGCGGTAGCCGTCGCGGTCGTGTTCGTCGGCGACGACGACGAGGATGTCGATGACGTTCTTCGCGGCGAGGCCGGGCACGGCCGTGGAGCCGATGTGCTCGATGCGCAACGCCACCGGGCCGAGCGCGTCGGCGAGCTCGTCGCGGTAGTAGGCGAACTTCGCCGGCCAGCCCTCGTCATAGTCGACCAGGTCGAGCGGGCCACCGTAGTCGGCGGCGAACTCGGCGGTCATCGGTCCACACTCCCGTCACTCACCGGGTCATCGTCAGTCCGGATCATGGCCGCTCGAGCTGCACAAAACAAGAGGCGAGGTGGTCGTCGACCATGCCGGTGGCCTGCATCAGCGCATAGGCGGTCGTCGGGCCGACGAACCGGAAACCGTGCCGCTTCAGGGCCTTGGCCAGGGCTTTGGACTCCTCGGTGACGGCCGGGACGCCGGCGAAGCTGGCCGGTCGGGCCGCCCTGGGCTCCGGCGCGAACGACCACAGCAACTTCGCGACGCCACCCGGCAGGTCGGCGGCGGCGCGGGCGTTGGCGATCGCGGCCTCGATCTTCGCCCGGTTACGCACGATGCCGGTGTCGGCGAGGAGCCGCTCGACGTCGGCCTCACCGAACTCGGCGACCGTGGCGATGTCGAAGCCGGCGAACGCGGCGCGGAACGCGGGCCGCTTGCGCAGGATCGTGATCCACGACAGGCCCGACTGGAACGCCTCCAGGGTGAGCCGCTCGAAGAGCCCGTTGTCGTCGCGGACCGGCCGGCCCCACTCCGTGTCGTGATAGACCGCGTAGTCCGGCGTGGAGGCACCCCACGCGCACCTGGCCAGCCCGTCGTCACCGATGACCACATCAACCACGACACGGAATGTACTGCAGCCCTACGACAGTTTCCCCGCCTCGACGAGCCGGGCGAAGCGTCGCAGGGCTCCGGTGAGGCTGACCTTGGAGCCGGGCCAGAGGACGGGCCAGGCGGCCTTGCCGGCGACCCCGGCCGGCAGGTGGAACCATTCGTGCCAGACGACCTGGGTGCGGCCGGCGCCCAGGGGCGTGCAGCGCAGCACCCCGGGACCGCGCAGCACCTTGCCGTGGTGCACGACGCGGATCTCGTACGGCGGGTCGACCTTCACCACGCGCATGAGGTCGTGCACGGCGGCGGGCCCGACCCGGGTGACCGCCTCGATGGAGCTGCCTTCGCCGCCGTCGCCGGACAGCACCCGGACCGTGGTGAACGGGATCCAGTCGCTCTGCCGGGGCCAGTCGACGAGGGCGGCGAAGACCCGTTCGGCGGGTGCCCGGACGATCACCGTCGCGGTCACCTCGCCGGTGCCGGGTTGCGCCGCCGCGTCGTCGAACGACGGATCGGTCACTTCACCACCGGGGACGGGCTGCCCCAGGTCTCGTCGCTGGGCAGGCCCCAGCTGTTCGACTTGCCGTGCTCACCAGGAGCTTCGGTGTCGGTGTCCGTGTCGGTGTCGGTGTCGGAGATGACGTCCGCGGCGGGTGCGGAGTCGGCGGCCGGCTTCTCCAGCACGACGTTGGTGCCGCCGGCGCCGGTGACGGCGGCCTGGCGGGCGTCGCGCAGCGCGTCGGCGTCCTCGGTGCGCCCGTCGCGCAGCGCCTTGATCTCGGCCTCGAGGACCTGGATCAGCTCCTCCTTGTAACCGATGTCGTAGCCGGCGCGGCGCAGCGCCGCGTCGACCTGCGCCATGCGGTAGCCGCGCAGGGCGGTGTCGAAGCGCACGTGCCCGACGTCGCCCTCGACCAGCGGCCGGGACGAGGGCAGCGGCACCGCGCGCCCGTCGGGCTCGTGACCTTCGATCCCCGGGTCGTCGCCGGTGATCAACAAGGACACGCCGAACCCGATGGCCCCGACGACCACGGCGGCGATCAACACCAGGAGGAACTCAGCCATAGGGGGAATCGTGGCACGCTGACTGGGCGGGGGCGACCCCGGCACACCCATCTGAAGGAAAGACGGAGGGTCCATGATGTTTCGGCTGGGCGGCCGGGAGTTCACCGACGGTGACTATGCGGTGATGGCGATCGTGAACCGGACCCCCGACTCGTTCTTCGACAAGGGCGCGACGTTCGCCGAGGACGCGGCGCTGCGGGCGGTCGAGGCGGCGGTCGCCGAGGGCGCCGACATCATCGACATCGGCGGGGTGAAGGCCGGCCCGGGCAGCACCGTGGACGCCGCGGAGGAGCTGCGCCGGACGCTGCCGACGGTCGTCAAGGTGCGGGAACGCTTCCCTGACGTGGTCATCTCCATCGACACGTGGCGGGCGGAGGTGGCCCGGGAGGTCATCGCGGCCGGCGCGGACCTGATCAACGACACGTGGGCGGGCGCGGACCCGGGACTGGCGGTGGTCGCCGCGCAGACGGGCGCCGGGCTGGTGTGCTCGCACGCGGGCGGGTTGACGCCGCGGACCCGTCCGCACCGGGCGGCCTTCGCCGACCCCGTCGAGGATGTGGTACGCACCGTGACGGGCCTGGCGGAGCGGGCGGTGTCGCTGGGGGTACGCAGGGACGGCATCCTCATCGATCCCGCGCACGATTTCGGGAAAAATACCCGGCACTCGCTGGCGATCACGAACCGGCTCGGGGAGATGACGGCGACGGGCTGGCCGGTGCTGGTGGCGCTGTCGAACAAGGACTTCATCGGCGAGACCCTGGACGTGCCGGTCGGCGAGCGCCTGGAGGGGACCCTGGCCGCGACGGCCGTGTCGGCGTGGCTGGGCGCGCGGGTGTTCCGGGCGCATCAGGTACGGGCGACCCGCCGCGTCCTGGACACGGTCGCGGCGATCCGCGGCGACCGCCAGCCGGCCGTGGCCCGCCGCGGGCTGGCGTGAGCGGCCAGCGCAGCGAGGGTGAGCGGCCAGCGCAGCGGGGGTGAGCGGCCAGCGCAGCGGGGGTGAGCGGCCAGCGCAGCGGGGGGTGACGGCGTGACCGCTGCGGGATCCGGCCGCCGGGGCTAGCGTCAGGTCCAGCGCAGGATGCGCTTGCGCCAGGCGTACAGGATGCCGAGACCGAGCACCGCGACGAAGATCGCCATCTCGACCACGGCGGCCGTGCCGAACTCGGGGCGGTCGAAGATCACTGCCCAGGGGAAGAGGAACACGCTCTCGACCGCGAACAGTGCGTACAGGAAGGCGTACACGTAGTAGCGGATCTGCGCCTGCGCCCAGTCGCCACCGACGGGGTCGAGGCCGCACTCGTACGTGTCGAACTTCGCGGCCGTCGCCCCGCTGTCAGCCGATCGGCGGGGTCCGAGCAGCCGAGCAGCCGTAAAGGCCGCGACGAAAACACCGGCGCCGACCAGAAGCAGGAGGCCGAGCGTCGCATAACCACCCAGATAGCCACTCACAACACGCACCGTACCCGCATAAACACGATCTCCGACATGCCGAAAACCAGAAGTTGTCTAGATAATGGGCTTCCTTGCCCTACTGCAAGCAAGTACCCCTGAGCAAGCGGATCGCCGCCGAGATACGAGGACACCCCCATGGAAGCACCCGCGCGCCGCCGCGCCCGGCTTCGTGCTGCCTTCGTCGCGTTGAGCACGGTCTGCTCGCTGCTGTTCACGCTGTCCCCCGCGGCGTACGCCGAGCCTGACCCGGAACAGTCGACGACAGAGCCGACCGACCCTCCCGTCACCACGGCGCCGCCACCGCCGCCGACGGAGGAGCCGACGACCCAGCCCCCACCGCCGCCGACGACCGAGGCGCCGCCACCGCCGCCGAAGGTCCGCAAGTTCGCGCTGTCGGTCAGCGACGTCGTGCTCGGCGACGGGTACTGGCAGGGCGACGGCTCCGGCAAGCTGGTGATCTCCGTACAGAACCTCGGCGACGTCGCCGAGACCATCACCGGGTTCTCCACGTTCCCCAGCGGCACCCGCGCGACCGGCGGCTACGGCACCGACGGCTGCACGACCAGCAACGGCACGCTGAGCTTCAGCTGCCCCCTGGCGCCGGGCAAGATCGGCCACGTCGTGGTCACCGTCGACGTCGCCCCGGACGCGTGGCGCCTGTCCGGAGCCGGCAACGCGACCGCGGTCATGGAGAACTTCCCGCCGAAAGTGCGGAATTTCTCAATCACGTTCAGCACCAAGCCGCCGGTGCCCGGCATCGAGCTCAGCGCCGACCCGCTGAACCTCCCCGCGCTGGCCACACCGCAGGCGCAGACCGCGACGCTGCAGGTCAGACTGCGCAACACCGGCTCGGCGAAGGCCGCCGGGGCGGTCGAGGTGGTCACCCCGCCAGGGGTGGACGTCGTGTCGTTCCCGAGCGTGTGCAAGGTCAGGAAGCGGCTGACGGCGGAACGGGACCGGTGTGAGCTCGGTGACGTCGCCGCAGGCCGGGACGTGTCGGCGAGCTTCGGGCTGTCGATCAGCGCGTCCGCGCGGGCCGAGCTGCCGCTCGCCGGCGCGGTCCACGGGTACCTGGCGCCGATCGGCCGGGACGCGGTCGAGACCCGCGCCGACTACAAGATCAGCGGGCCGCCGGTGGCGGGCGAGACACCGCTGCCCACCGAGGCGCCCGCGTCGCCCTCGGCGGTGGCGGTCGCGGCCGGCACCGAGGTCGCGAAACGCCGCCCCACCAGCGGCCTGACCAGCGATCCGCTGTCCAGCGGACCGCTCGTCGGCGGCATCATCGGCCTCGTCGCGCTGGTAGGCTTCCTGGTGGTGTTCTCGCTGCGCCGCCGGCTGCGCGACGGGTCCGAGATGCCGGTGGCCGCGGCCGCCGAGGCCCCGGTGGGCATCCCGGAGCCGCGCAGGAGTGACGAAAATCTACCCGCGCTGCCCCAGCGATCGCCGATTCCCAGGTCGCTGACCCTGCCCCGGCTGCCGGACGGCCCCGTCGCGGGCTCCGGATTCCGCGGCACCGAGGAGTAAACGCAGGATACGTACGGGTTTGCGCGGTTGCCCGGCAGCCGCGACAATCCGGGATCCGACCCACATGGACAACTGCGGCGGCGGCAGAAGGGGACCTTCGACGTACCCTCTGATTGTCAGCAAGGATCGGGCCGGCTCGACGACGTGGTCGCACCAGCGGATCCGGAGTTTCCGCCAGCTTCAACAGGAGGTCAGCTCACGTGACCAAGCAGGTCCGCCAGCTGGATCGAGTGGTCATCAGGTTCGCTGGCGACTCCGGCGACGGCATGCAGCTCACCGGTGACCGGTTCACCTCGGAAACCGCACAGCTCGGCAACGACATCTCGACCTTGCCCAACTTCCCCGCGGAGATCCGCGCCCCCGCAGGCACCCTGCCGGGCGTGTCGAGCTTCCAGGTGCACTTCGCCGACTTCGACATCCTGACACCGGGTGACGCGCCCAACGTCCTGGTGGCGATGAACCCCGCGGCCCTCAAGGCCAACCTCGCCGACCTGCCCAAGGGCGCCTCGATCATCGTCAACACCGACGAGTTCACCAAGCGCAACCTGGCCAAGGTCGGCTACGCGACCAACCCGCTCGAGGACGGCTCGCTCGACGGCTGGAACGTCGCGCCCGTCGGGCTGACCTCGATGACGGTCAAGGCCCTCGAGTCGCACGGCGTGTCGAAGAAGGACGCCGAGCGCGCCAAGAACATGTTCGCGCTCGGCCTGCTGTCGTGGATGTACTCGCGCCCGCACTCCTCGACGCTGCGCTTCCTGGAGCGCAAGTTCGCCGCCCGGCCCGAGCTGGTCGCGGCCAACGTCGCCGCGTTCAAGGCCGGGTGGAACTTCGGCGAGACCACCGAGAACTTCGCGGTGCGCTACGAGGTGAAGCCGGCGAAGATGGCCGCCGGCAACTACCGCAACATCACCGGCAACGCCGCGCTCGCCCTGGGTGTCGTCGCCGCCGGTGTACGGGCACAGCTGCCCGTCTTCCTGGGTGCGTACCCGATCACCCCCGCCTCCGACATCCTGCACGAGCTGAGCAAGCACAAGAAGTTCGGCGTGACGACCGTGCAGGCCGAGGACGAGATCGCCGCGATCGGCGTGGCCCTCGGCGCGTCCTACGGCGGCGCCCTGGGCGTGACGACCACGTCGGGGCCGGGTGTCGCGCTGAAGGGTGAGACGATCTCCCTCGCCGTCGCGCTCGAGCTGCCGCTGCTCATCATCGACGTGCAGCGGGCCGGACCGTCCACGGGCCTGCCGACCAAGACCGAGCAGGCCGACCTGAACATGGCCCTGTTCGGCCGGCACGGCGAGGCCCCCGTCGCGGTCATCGCGCCGCGCTCCCCCGCCGACTGCTTCGACGCCGCGATCGAGGCCGCCCGGATCGCGCTGACCTACCGCACGCCGGTCATCCTGCTCTCCGACGGGTACATCGCCAACGGCTCCGAGCCGTGGCGGCTGCCCGACGTCGCGGACCTGCCCGACCTGCGCACCGAGTTCGCCACCGAGCCCAACAGCGAGGACGGCACGACGTTCCTGCCGTACCTGCGCGACCCGGTGACCCTGGCGCGGCCGTGGGCGGTGCCCGGCACACCCGGCCTCGAGCACCGCATCGGTGGCCTGGAGAAGGCCGACAAGACCGGCGACATCTCCTACGACCCGGCCAACCACGACTTCATGGTCCGCACCCGCGCGGCCCGCATCGAGGGCATCGAGGTGCCCGACGTCGAGGTCGAGGACCCCGACGGCACCGCCCGCGTCCTGGTGCTCGGCTGGGGCTCCACGTACGGCCCGATCGGCGCCGCCGCGCGTGCCCTGCGCCAGCGGGGCCTGCCGATCGCGCAGGCGCACCTGCGGCACCTGTCGCCGATGCCGAAGAACCTCGGCGCGGTCCTCGCCGCCTACGACAAGGTCGTCATCCCGGAGATGAACCTCGGCCAGCTGGCCGGCGTCATCCGCTCGAAGTTCCTGATCGACGCGATCGCCTACAACCAGGTCCGCGGCCTGCCGTTCACCGCCGCGGAACTGGAGTCGGTGCTGGAGGAAGTGGTCAAGAATGCCTGAGGCGCTCAAGCTGACGACGAAGGACTTCAAGTCCGACCAGGAGGTGCGCTGGTGCCCCGGCTGCGGGGACTACGCGATCCTGGCGGCGGTCCAGTCGTTCATGCCGGAGCTCGGCATCCCGCGTGAGCGGATCGTGTTCGTCTCCGGCATCGGCTGCTCGTCGCGCTTCCCGTACTACATGAACACCTACGGCATGCACTCGATCCACGGCCGCGCGCCGGCGATCGCGAGCGGCCTGTCGGTGTCCCGCCCCGACCTGTCGGTGTGGGTGGTGACCGGCGACGGTGACGCGCTGTCCATCGGCGGCAACCACCTGATCCACGCCCTGCGCCGCAACGTCAACCTGAAGATCCTGCTGTTCAACAACAAGATCTACGGCCTGACGAAGGGCCAGTACTCCCCGACGTCGGAGATCGGCAAGATCACCAAGTCGACGCCGGCGGGCTCGGCGGACTCGCCGTTCAACCCGATCTCCCTCGCCCTCGGCGCCGAGGCGAGCTTCGTCGCGCGGACCATCGACTCCGACCGCAAGCACCTGCAGTCGGTGCTGCGCGCCGCCGCCGAACACCGCGGGTCGGCGTTCGTGGAGATCTACCAGAACTGCAACATCTTCAACGACGGCGCGTTCGACGCCCTGAAGGAGCCGTCCACCAGGGACGACTTCACCATCCGGCTCGAACACGGCCAGCCGATCACCTTCGGCAAGGACGGCGAGTGGGCGGTGACGCACCCGCCGGGCGGCTTCGGCCTGTCCGTCGTGCCGACCGCATCCGTCCAGCCCGGCGAGATCGTCGTGCACGACCAGTCCGTGGCCGAGCCGGCGTACGCGTTCGCGCTGTCCCGGCTGCCCGGCCCCGACCTGCGCAACACGCCGATCGGCGTGTTCCGCTCCGTCGAGCGTCCCGCCTATGACGACCTGGTCCGCGAGCAGCTGACCACGGCGAAGGCCAAGGTGAAGGGCACCCCGGAGGAGGAGCTCGGCGCCCTGCTCAACAGCGGCGACACCTGGACGATCCTGTAGGCAACCCGGGACGGGCCGGGAGCGTCTGAAGAAGTAGCGCACCGACACGTCGGTGAGCCCTCCCTGAGGTGGGGTGACAGTGCGGCGGGGCAACCCCTCAAAGCCCTGTCACTCCATCTGGGCCCACTCCGACCAGGGCGTACTACGTTCGGTGCCGACGTCGGAGATCAACTTGCTCCGGTCGGCTACCGTGTGACTACTCGACCGCGGAGAAGCGGATCGAGCCAGCGACCAGGTCGGGGTGCTCGATCGTGAGCGCGAGGGCGACCGACTCCTCCAGGCTCAGCGCGCCGCCCGCGGCGTAGGCCTCGTCGAAGTCGGCGTCGCCCATCGAGGTGCGCAGCGCGGCCTGTTGTTCGGTCCAGTACGAGCCGAAGCCGCCGGCGGAGCAGCGCAGCCGTACCCGGGCGGCCTCCGCGGCGCCGAACAGCCGGGCGGCGGTGCCGGTCTCGCCAGCGAGGGCGCAGCGGACCGCGATCGCCATGAGGGTTTCGCAGACGCGCAGGTGGAAGCCGTGGCTCATGCGGGAGCGCAGCGCGACGATCAGGTGGTCGTGGGCGGCGACCAGGTCGCCGCGGGACAGGGCGATCAGGCCGAGGAGCATGTCGACGGTGCGGCGGCCGCGCTCCATCGGGCGGGTGTTCTCCAGGGTGCGGGCCGAGGCGAGGAGGTCGGCGGCCTCGTCGAGTGCGCCGCGGCGCCACAGCAGCTGGGCGAGGGCGTAGACGGCGAAGAGGGTCTCGCCGGCGACGCCCTGCTCCTCGGCGAGGGCGATGACGTCGCGGCAGGTGCGTTCGGCCTCGTCGAAGCGGCCCATGTCCAGCAGCGGCGCGCCGCGGCCGGCGAGGACGCGGGCGAGGAGGCCGGGGTCGCCGGCGCGGCGGGCGGCGGCCTCGGCGCGCTGGGAGAAGCGCAGCTCCTCGACCGTCTCGCCGTCGGCGCCCGCGTGCAGGGAGTGCATGTGGTAGGCGGCGGCCAGCTCGGCGTCGGGGACGGGCTCGCCGGTGGCGCTGATCCGTTCGTACAGGCGGAACAGCCACATGCGGCCCTCGCGGACGAGGCCGCGCTCGCGCCACCACTGGTCGAGGGCGCCGGCGACGGCGAGGCCCTGGCGGGCGCTGCCGCGGGTCACGGTCCAGTGCAGGGCGGCCCGCAGCTCGTCGGCGAGCGGGTCGAGGGTGTAGAGGGACAGGGTGACGGGCCGGCCGTCGGCGTCGAGGTACGCGTCGTGCGCGGCCTGCAGGCACCAGGCGACGTGCCGTTCCCGGGCTGATTCCTCCTCGCCGGCCTCGACGAGGAGCCGGGCGGCGTAGGCGCGGATGGGGTCGAGCATGCGGTAGGTGGCGTTGGCGGTGCCGGCCTCGGCCTGCAGCAGCGACTTGTCGACGAGGGTGGCGAGGGGGTCGAGGGGGTCGCCGTCGTGCAGCCATTCGATGGCGGGCAGGTCGACGGGGCTGGCGAAGACCGACAGTCGGCGCAGCAGCCGGGCGGCGCGCCCGTCGAGGGTCCGGTACGACCAGTCGACCGCCGCCTGCATGGTGCGGTGCCGGTCGCCGGGGACGTCGGGGTCGGCGGGGCGGCCGTGGCCCGCGTCGAGGGTGCCGAGGACGTCGTCGATGCGGTTGGCGAGCTGGGCGGCGGACAGCAGCCGCAGCCGCGCGGCCGCCAGCTCCAGCGCGAGGGGCAGCCCTTCGAGGGCCTCGGCGACGCGGGTGAGCTGGGCGATGTCGCCGGGTTCGACGGGGCGCCCGCCGCGGGCGGCGGAGGCCCGGTCGACGAGGAGGGCGACGGCGTCGCTGAACCCGCCGCCGCTGGCCGCCTCGACCGACAGCGGCGGGATCCGCCACACGACCTCGCCGGGCAGGCCGAGCGGCTCGCGGCTGGTGGCGAGGACGGTGATGGCGGGGCCGGCGGACAGCAGCCGGCCCACGAGCCGCCGGGCGGCCGGCAGCTGCGCGTCGGAGGTGTCGAGCAGGATGAGCATCCGCCGGTCGCGGGCGTGGTCGACGAGGGTCTGGATGACGGGCCGGCCGGGTTCGGGGCGCAGCCCGACGGCGGCGGCGACGGCGACGTCGACGAGGTCGCTGGTGGCCACGGCGCTGAGGTCGGCGAACCAGACCCCGTCGCGGAACTGTTCGACGAGCTCGCCGGCGGCCTCGACGGCCAGGCGGGTCTTGCCGGCGCCGCCGGCGCCGACGACGGTGACGATGCGGTGGGCGCTGACGAGGTCGCGCACGGCGGCGCGTTCGCTGGCGCGGCCGATGAACCGGGTGGTCTGCACCGGCAGGTTGTGTGCGGGGGCGTCGATGGTGCGTGGCCGCGGGAACTGCCGTTCGAGGCCGGGTGCGACCAGCTGGAAGATGCGTTCGCAGCCGTCGAAGCCGCGCAGCCGGTGCAGGCCGAGGTCGAGCAGGAACGCGTCGCCGGCGAGTGCGCCGACGCGGGCGGCGGTGGCGGCGGAGCAGAGGACCTGCCCGCCGTGGGCGGCGGCGGCGACGCGGGCGGCGCGGTGGACCTCGGGTGAGGTGTACTCCCCGCCGTACGGTTCGGCGAACCCGGTGTGCAGGCCCATGCGGACCTTGGGCCGGGCCTCCGCGCCGTCGGCGGTGACGGGCCAGGCGTGGGCGGCGAGCTCGCGCTGCGCTTCGATGCAGGCGGCGAGCGCGGCGGCGGCGTCGGCGAACGCCACGAAGAGCGAGTCACCCTCCGTGAACAGCTCGACACCCTCCGCTTTTGTCAGTGCGCGGCGGATCACCTGCCGGTGCTCCTGGAGCACCGGCCGATACCCCGTGCCGAGCATCTGGGCCAGTCGAGTCGAGCCCTCGATGTCGGTGAACAGGAATGTCACCAGCCCACTGGGCAGATGCGTCCGCGCCGACACGTGAAACCTCCGCCTCCCTTTTCAGGCGTGACCCATATTTCCCCACCCCGGGGGTCACGCGCATCGTAGAAACGGTCCCCAACGGCAACCCTCAAGGTCGATGAGAGGCTGCTCCATGCAGGTCAGCAAGCATACGGGGATGAAGCTTGAGTGGGTTTCGCGTGACGTAACGACCACATGACCCAGCGAGTTGTGGCACGCGCGGCCACAACATCAAAGCCGTCCGGCGACTATTACGAAACCGGCCCGTAACAATGCATCAACAACCGCATGCGCCGCCGCAGCAGCCACCTCCGGAAGGACGCGGTTGGGCGCCTCCCGCGTTGCCGCCGCCGACCGCGACGGTCGACAGCAGTTTCACCGTGTCGTCGTGGCCCGCCGGACAGGCGGCGTTCGCGTTGGCTTCACTCATCGGCCGCTGGACTTCGAACGTGTCGCCGCAGGCCCGGCACCGGTACTCGTAACGAGGCATTCCCTCAGGTTAGGCGACGGTGACACGCGCGCGGGAATTCGGAATACTCGACCTGTGGCAACGAAGCACGGTCCCGAGTCCGACGAGCAGCGACCCACCACAGTGGACACACTCTCGGTGACCGCGATCCGCCCACCGGCGCCCGCGGGCGCGCCCGAGCCGTCGCCGAGACACGGTAAAACCACCCCGAACCAGGACGAGAACGTCCCGGCGCAGCGGCACGTGCCGAAGCACGCGGCCAAGGAGCCCGGCGGCCTCACCCCGCCGGGGGGAGCCGGTGACATCCTGCAGAGCCGCCCGAGCCCGATGAGCGGCCGGCTGGAAGGGCTGCTGGTGTGGCTGCGCCGGCCCGCCGGCCGGACCGTCGCGGCCGGTGCGGTGCTCGCGCTGCTGCTCGGCGCCGCCTTCGCCGCCGGCCGCTACCTGGTCCCGGCGGTCGCGAAGCCGGCTGCCGGCGGCTCGGTCCCGCCGCCGCCGTCGGCGACCCCGGGCGGCATCGAGACGGGTGCCGCGCCCGCGCCGCTGCCGCCGACGGCGTCGTTCAGCCCGCCGGCCGGCACCAGGGAGCGCCCGTCGGACGTGCTGGCCGCGTGGGCCGGCCCGCGCGCCGTGAAGCTCAACATCCCGCCGGTGTCGATGCAGGCGTACGGCTACGCGGAGCTGATCACCGCCCGTACCACCCCCGGGTGCAAGCTGACCTGGACCACCCTCGCCGGCATCGCGAAGATCGAGTCCGACCACGGCCGCACCAACGGCTCGCTGGTGCAGGAGGACGGCAAGTCGGTGCCGCCGATCGTCGGGCCGCCGCTGGACGGGCAGAGCAACCGGCAGTCGGTCCGCGACACCGACGGCGGCGCCATCGACACGGACAAGACCTGGGACCGCGCGGTCGGGCCGATGCAGTTCCTGCCGGGCACGTGGAAGCAGTTCGGGGTCGACGCCGACGCCGACGGGGTCACCGACGTCAACGACATCGACGACGCGTCGCTGACCGCCGCCGCCTACCTGTGCGCGAACGGCCGTGACCTGTCCACGCTGGAGGGCTGGAACGCCGCGATCCACGCGTACAACATCCCGGAGGAGTACCGCACGGCGGTGTTCAACGCCACGAACGACTACGGCCGGCGCGACCGGACGGGGTAGATCCGGGCGGTTGAAGGCCACGCTCTGCGGCGCGGTACTTCCGCTGAGCCACAAAGGTAGGCAAGCTTGACTCCGTGATGGTGCGCGAGTGGGACCCAGGGACCGCGTCCGCGGCCGAGATCGAGGCGGTGCTGCGGGCGCTGAACGAGATCGTGGCGTTCGACGTGCCCGAGGACCCGCCATGGCGCGACGTCAAGTTCCGTGAATATCTGGCCGTGACGATGCCCGGTGAGCGGCGCACGTCGTGGCTGGCCGTCGACGAGTCCGGCGAGGTGCTCGGCCACGCGAGCCTGCTCGCGCTGGAGGAGATCGGCGTGCTGGAGCTGTCGGTGCGGCCCGCGGCGCGCCGCGGGCACGTCGGCACGGCGCTGCTGGCCGCCGTGGCCCGCCGCGCCGCCGAGGAGGGCTTCGAGTCCGTCGGGGTCGAGGTGATCGGCGGCACGCCGAGCATCAAGTTCTTCGAGTCGTTCGGGTTCGAGTGCGCGTTCATCGAGCAGCGCAACCTGCTCGACCTGGGTGGCGTCGACTGGCTGCGGCTCGGTGAGATGGCCGCCGGGATCGGCGCCGGCTACCGGGTCGAGTACCACCCGGGTGGCCCGCCGGAGCAGCACTACGCGGCCTACGCGGCGGCGAAGGAGGCGGCCCGGGCGGCCGTCGCGGCGGACCTGGAGCTGCGGCCCAGCTCCTACGACGCGGAGCGGCTGCGGGCGAGCCTGGCGACGCTGCACGCGCGGGGGTTGAAGCCGTACATCGTGCTGGCGGTGCACGAGGCGTCGGACACGATCGCCGGGCTCACCGAGGTCGTGGTGCCCGCGCAGCGGCCGACCCGCGCCGACCAGTACGACACGATCGAGGTGCCGGCGCACCGCGGGTACGGCATCAGCCGGGCGATCAAGGCGCGGATGCTGTTCGAGCTGCGGGCCGCGGAGCCGCACCTGCTGGACGTGCAGACGTGGAACGCGACGGAGAACGAGCCGCTGCTGAAGGTCAACGCCGAGCTCGGCTTCAAGCCGGACCGGGAGTGGCGCGAGTACGACGCCGACGTGGTCGACCTGCTGCGCCGCCTGAAATAGGCCACGCTGAGCAAACGGCTCAGCTGGGTGCCCAGGGACCTTGGACGAAGGTCCCTTCGGTGGTGAACGGGAACGAGTTGATCGTGCACCCGTTGAGCGCGATCGTCTGCGTCTGCATGATCGGGGCCGGCTGCCCCGAGCCCGGGCACTTCATGTGGTCGAAGCCGAGGAAGTGCCCCATCTCGTGGTTGACGGTGTTGGCGTGGAAGTCCACGCCCGGCGCCCCGTCGATGCCCTTCAGCCAGCGGCGCAGGTTGAGCAGGATGGTCTGGCCGTACCGGCACGAGTAGATGCCCTGCGTGCTCACCCCGACGGACGCGCACAGCTTGTCGACGGTGCCGGGGGTGGCCAGCCGCAGCCGGACGCTGTAGTCCTCGCCGCTGACCCGCTGGAACGACCAGCTGGCGTCGGTGAGCTTGTTGGGCGCGTACGTCACCGGGTGCTCCGCCGACATCGTCCAGCCCAGCTGCGCGCCGAGGGCCCGCTCGACCTCGGCGGCGGTCTTGTCGGTGGTCCACACCGGGTTGCTGCCCCACTGGATGCCGTTCTCGACCTCGACCCGGTACTTGACGAGGGTCGCGCCCGTGCCGACGATCCCGGTGCCGCCGCCCGCGACGGTGAACGTGCCCGCCCCGGTGGCCGGCACGCCGTCGCCGCCCGGCGCGGGCGGTTTCGCGCCGCCGGTGTCACCGCCGGCCGCGACCTGCTTCTTCAACGTCGACGACGGCTTCGGCGCCGGTTTCTTGCTGGCCGACGGCTTCGGCGACGCCGACGGTGAGGCCGGCGGCGACGTGACCGGCGCCGGTGGCGACGAGGTGACCGGCGCCTCGGAGCTCGGCGGGCCCGCGGCCACCCCCGCCGGGTCCGGGTGGCCGCCGCACGCGGCCAGTCCGAGCACCATCACCGACGCCAGCGTCAACCGCACCCGTGTCCCCAGCACCTGGGCAGCCTAACCGGCCGTGGCACGGCGACGGGGCCCCGGGCACGCCCGGAGCCCCGTCCACAGTGGTGGATGCAGTTACGGCAGGATCCACTTCTGGTTGGCCGGCACCGGGCTGATGCACGTCCACAGGTGCACGATCGTGCTGTCCGCGGAGTTGTTGCCCGACACGTCCAGGCACTTGCCCG
>NZ_JNYJ01000029.1 GCF_000716715.1 Dactylosporangium aurantiacum
GACCCGCAGGTAGTCGTTGGCCTTGTCGCCGACGTCGGCGTGCGACTCGCTGGTGGCCTTGACGTAGGTGCCGATCCCACCGTTCCAGAACAGGTCGACGGGGGCGGCGAGGATGGCGTGCATCAGCTCGTTGGGCGTCAGCGAGGTCAGCGCGGCCGGGATGCCCAGCGCCGCCTTCGCCTCGGACGTGAGCTGGATCGACTTCGCGGTGCGCGGGTAGACCCCGCCACCGGCGGAGATGATCGACCGGTCGTAGTCGTCCCAGGACGAGCGCGGCAGGTCGAACAGGCGCTGCCGCTCCTCGTACGACGCCACCGGGTCGGGGGTGGGGTCGATGAAGATGTGCCGGTGGTCGAAGGCCGCGACCAGCCGGATGTGCCGGGACAGCAGCATGCCGTTGCCGAACACGTCGCCGGACATGTCGCCGACGCCGACCACCGTGAAGTCGGTGGTCTGGGTGTCGACGCCCAGCTCGCGGAAGTGCCGCTTGACCGACTCCCAGGCGCCCTTGGCGGTGATGCCCATCCTCTTGTGGTCATACCCGGCCGAGCCGCCGGAGGCGAACGCGTCGCCGAGCCAGAACCCGTACTTGACGGAGATCTCGTTGGCGATGTCGGAGAACGTGGCGGTGCCCTTGTCCGCGGCGACCACGAGATACGGGTCGTCCGGGTCGTGGCGGACCACGTCGGCGGGGGCGAGGATCTTGCCGCCGTCGAGGTTGTCGGTGACGTCGAGCAGCGCGGAGATGAACAGCCGGTAGCACTCGACGGCCTCGTCGCGGTCGCCCGGCAGCTGCTTGAGGACGAAGCCGCCCTTCGCGCCGGTCGGCACGATCACGGCGTTCTTCACCATCTGCGCCTTGACCAGGCCGAGGATCTCGGTGCGGAAGTCCTCCCGCCGGTCGGACCAGCGCAGGCCGCCCCGGGCGACCGCGCCGAAGCGCAGGTGCACGCCCTCGAACCGGGGCGAGTACACCGCCGCGATCAGCTCCTTGGACTGCACCGCGCGGCTCTCCTCCGACAGCGGCAGCCGGGGGTCGAACCGGGCCGCGAACAGCGCGACGAGCTTGGAGGCGATCGCCGGGTACTGCAGCAGCGTCGACTCCATGTAGTCATGGGAGAACACGGTGCCGGCCTGGCGCAGGTACTTCGCGTAGGCGCGCAGCACGACGACCTCGCGCCAGGTGAGGCCGGCCTTGATGACCAGGGTGTTGAACCCGTCGACCTCCGCCTCGCCGCGCCAGGTCGCGGAGAACGCGTTCTCCAGGTGCGGGCGCACGTCGGCGATCGGTCGGGAGTCGGCGGGCAGCTGCAGCCCGAAGTCGTAGAGGTAGATCGTGCCGTCGGCGCGGTGCATCTCATACGGCCGCTCGTCGGTGACCCGCACGCCGAGCGAGTGCAGCACCGGCAGGACCGCGGACAGCAGCATGGGCTCGCCGTAGCGATACACCTTGAACCGGATGTCGCTCTCGTCCTGGCGGCGCCGGTAGACGTGCATGACGAGCTGCCCGGGCTCGTCGAGCAGCTCCAGCTTCGCGACGTCCTTCACCGCCTCATACGGCGTGTGCTCGTCCTTGTAGGTCTCCGAGAGGGCCCCGCTGTAGCGCTGGTAGAGCAGCTTCGCCTGGTGCTCGTCGTCGAGCTTGCGCTCCAGCACCAGCCGGAAGTCGTCGTCCCAGAGGCGGGTCGCCTCCGACAGCCGCTCGGTCAGGTCGTCGACATCGACCTCGCCGGGCGGGTTGCCGGGCTCGGTGCGCACGATGAAGTGCACCCGCGCGAACTTCGACTCGCTGACCCGGGTGGTGTAGTCCACGCCGATGCCGTTGAGCTCGGCGAGCAGGATCTGCTGGATGCGCAGCCGGTTGTCAGGTCCTTGCCGGAGTGGCTGCGCGGGGACAGACCCGAGCGCTCCACCACCTCGGCGACCTTGCGCTTGACCACCGGCAGGTCCCGCACGCTGGTGCGGTAGGCCGCGGAGGAGAACAGGCCGAGGAAGCGCTTCTCGCCGGTCACGTTGCCGTCGGCGTCGAAGAGCTTGAACCCGATGTAGTCCAGATACGCCGAGCGGTGCACGGTCGCCCTGGAGTTGGCCTTGGTGATGATCAGCAGCCGCTTCTCCAGCGCCTTGGCATACGCCTCGGCGGTCATGGAGCTCAGCACCCGCGGGTGCGGCTGGTCGGCGCGCAGGATGCCCAGGCCGGTGCCGAGGACGGCCTGCAGCAGGTCCTCGCCGTTGTCGCCCTTCACCAGCTTGTACTGCCGGAAGCCCAGGAACGTGAAGTGGTCGTCGGCGAGCCAGCGCAGCAGCTCGACGGAGTCGGTGATGTCCTTGTCGGGCACCGGCAGCTGGGCGCTGCCCAGCTCGTCGGCGAGCGTGAGCGCCTGGGTGCGCATCTTCGGCCAGTCCTCGACCGCCTCGCGCACGTCGTTGAGCACCCGGGCCAGGTCGGTGCGGACCGTCTCGAGGTCCTGCTCGTCGCGGATGCGGTCGATCTCGATGCGGATCCAGCTCTCGACGATGTCGCCCGGGGCGGCGTCCTCGGGCTCGATCCCGATCCGGACCCCCTCCAGGGCGCCCAGCGGCTGGCGGCGCACCACGACGAGCGGGTGGACGAGCAGGTTGACGTCGAGATTGCGGGCCGACAGCGCGCTGGTGACGGAGTCGACGAGGAACGGCATGTCGTCGGTGACGATCTCCAGCGACGTGCCGCCGGTCACACTGAGGCCCAGCCGGAGCTTCAGCTCCCCCGGGACCCGCTGCGCGGCGAGCTCCAGGTGCGACGCCGTGGCCGCGACCATCTTCGACACCTGGCAGCTGGCCAGCTCCTCATCGGGGACGAGGCGCCAGTAGTGCGCCACCAGTGCCGGGTCGACGTCCTGCGCGGCGGCCAGGACGACCGCCTCGGCGACGAGATGCTCGGCATTGGGCACTGTCTGCGTTAACTCGTCGTCCTCGATCGTTGGCTCGGCGACCGCAGTGCGCACCGTTGCCGTGGGCCGGTTCATCGGTCAGTTCTCCCCTCACCCACGACGCTGTGGGTTGTCCCGCACAGCCTAAGACGTCCCCCCGACATTGCTGATCGGTGCATACCCCGGCAGCCGGGTTCGGCATCGTCGGTTACCCGATCGACCGGTGGGTCCCTATACCAATTGTCCTACTTACCCGATCTTGGGGCGTGCGGATGGTGGCTTTCATGACGCAGAATCGCCCCCATGGCCGTTTCGTTTCGTCGCATGATCGCCCTCCTCGCCGGGCTGACGCTGCTGGGCGCCCTGCCCGCCTGCTCCAGCAAGCCACCGGACGACGCGCTGAAGACGTTCCTCGCCGCGTGGGAGCAGGGCAACATCGCCGGGATGAAGTTCGTGGGCACGGACGGCAAAGCGCTCAGCGGCGACGCCGCGCAGAAGCTGTGGACGACCGTGGCCGGCGATCTCGCGGCGACCCCGCCCAAGCTGACCATCAAGGGCGCGCCCGCGGTCAAGAAGGACGAGGCCAGCGCCGTGGTGACGGTCAAGTGGCCGGTCGCCGGCTCGACCTGGGAGTACGACACCACGGTCAACGCCAGGCGCGTCGACAAGCAGTGGACGGTCGTCTGGAACGCCAAGACCATCAACCCGGACCTCGACGCCAACGACAAGATCGTCGTGCGCAAGACGGCGGGTCCCCGCGGCAGCATTCTCGACGGCTCCGGCCAGCCGATCGTGAGCAGCAAGCCCGTGGTGATCATCGGCGTGCAGCCGCGCTCCGTCACCGACATCAACATCGTGGTGAAGAACCTCGGCGACGCGTTCACCGCCGCCAAGGTGCAGGTCGACCTGTCCAACCTGCCCAACCGGGTGAAGTCCGCGAAGCCCGACGCGTTCGTCGAGGTGGTGACGCTGCGCAAGGAGGTCTACGACACCGTCGCCAACAAGCTCAACTCGACGCCCGGCGTCGTCACCCGCAACTCGACGCAGACCCTCGGCCCCTCGGCCCAGTTCGCCCGTGCCCTGATCGGCACGTCCGGCGAGGTGACCAAGGAGATCATGGACAAGAACCCCGGCAAGTACAAGGTCGGCGATGTCGTCGGGCTGTCGGGCCTGCAGCAGAAGTACGACGCCGACCTGCAGGGCAAGCCGGGCGTCTCCGTGGTGGTGCCGATGCCAACCGGCACGCCGGACAAGAAGCTCTTCACCACCGAGGCGGCACCGGGCGCGGCGATCAAGCTCACCCTCGACGTCAACATGCAGAACGCGGCCGAGGCGGCCCTGGCCCTCGACACCCGCCGCTCCGCCCTCGTCGCGATCCGCGTCAGCGACAACGCGATCGTCGCGGTCGCCAACGGCCCCGGGGCCGCCGGCAACAACTTCGCGCTCCTCGGCCAGACCCCGCCGGGCTCGACGTTCAAGACGATCACCGCGCTCGGCGTGCTCAGCAAGGGCATGACCGGCGAGACCACGGTCGCCTGCCCGAAGAACCTCACCGTCGACGGCCGCACGTTCAAGAACTCCCACGACATGGAGCTCGGCAACGTGCCGTTCCGGGTCGACTTCGCCAAGTCGTGCAACACCGCGTTCGCCGCCCTCGCGCCGCAGCTCGCCCCGGACGGCCTGGCCAAGACCGCGCAGAGCGTCGGCATCGGCATCCCGTGGGACCTCGGCGTCGACGTGTTCACCGGCAAGGTCTCCGCCAACGGCTCCAAGTCCGAGCAGGCCGCCGCCGCGTTCGGGCAGGGCACCACGCTGTCCTCGCCGGTCGCCCTGGCCGGTGCCGCCGCCGCGATCGCCCGCGGCCAGTGGAAGCAGCCGCAGCTGGTGCTCGACCCCGCGCCGAAGAACCCGGCCGCCGACGGCCCGCAGCTCGACCAGGCGGCGCTGGACTCGCTGCGGCAGATGATGCGTGAGGTCGTCACCGCCGGCACCGCCGACCAGCTCAAGGACCTCCCGGGCGACCTGCGCGGCAAGACCGGCACCGCCGAGTACGACAACGACCCGGCGCACACCCACTCGTGGTTCATGGGCTACCGCGGCGACATCGCGTTCTGCGTCTTCGTGGAGAACGGCGGCGCCAGCACGGCCGCCGCGGTGCCGATCGCCGGGAAGTTCTTCCAGACCATCGGCTGACGGTCCACGGCCCAGCCCCGCCACGGTGGGGCTGGGCCGTCACCGCTGCTTCGGTGTCCGCCCCTCGTCAGGTGTACGGGCAGCCGGCACCACATCCGTCAACGGCGACTCGGGCGGCTCGGCGACCTCCCGCGGCGGCCTGCCCTGCGCCGGCACGAACGGCACCACGGCCTCGCGGTCCTGGACCGGCGCCTCGTCCTGCGGCGGCTCGGCCCGGCGGGCGAGCCGCCCCGTCGCCGGCGGCGCCGAGATCGGCGCGAGCGTCAGCGCGAGCCTGGGCGCCCGGCGCCCCTTACGCCCGGGCCGCCCGAACAGCGGCGCCCCGCCGGCCTGATCGGCGCCGTCGTCGACCGCGACCCCACCCGCCGGCTCCTCCGCGTCCGCCGGGCCGGCCTCATCCAGATCATCCTGTTTGCCCGGTTCATCCACCGGCGCGAGCCCACCGCCGACGGCGACCCAGCCGCCGTCCGCGGCCCCGGCCTCCGCCGTGGCCTCGACGTCGATCGGCTTCCGGGTGGTGATGCCGATCACAGCCCCGCGACTGTACGCCGGCAGCCTCGGCGCCTCACCCCGGCCCGCGACGTCCCGGCCGAGCCCCCGGTCGGCGGCCAGGTCGACCACCGCGCCGGTCCGCACGTCGACCCAGGCGACCGGCGGCAGGTCGAGCCCCGTGGCACCGGGCCCGTCCGCGGTGGAAGGCGCACCGCCGGCGTCACCCGACGGCTCGGTGCCGGTGGGCGCCTCGGGCAGGTCCGCCGCTGGGGCGGGCGGCCCGTCAGGCTCGGGCCCGGCCTGCGCCGCCGAGGCAGACAACTCCTCGACCTGCGGCTCGTCCTCCGCCGCGGGGGCGGGCGACCCGTCGAGCTCGGGACCGGCCTGCGCCGCCGCCGGGTCCCCCACCGGGTCATCCGCCGGCTCGGGTGAGAGCTCACCCAGTGGCTCGGCGACCTCCCCGACGGTCACGGCCTGGACCGGGACGTCGTCCGGGTCCGCGCCGACCGGCTCGCCGTCCGGGTCCAGCCCGTCGGCCGCCGGCACGAACGGCGGGTCCAGCGCCTCGGCCACCGGCGCGAACGGCGGCTCCATTGCCTCTGCCGCCCGCTCGAACGGCGGCTCCAATGCCTCAGCCACCGGCTCGAACGGCTCCTCGCCCGGGTCCACCGCCTCGGCCACCGGCGCGAGCGGCGGGTCCACCGCCTCGGCCACCGGCACGAACGGCGGGTCCAGCGCCTCGGCCGCCGGCACGAACGGCGGGTCCAGCGCCTCGGCCGCCGGCACGAACGGCGGGTCCAGCGCCTCGGCCACCGGCGCGAACGGCGGGTCCAGCGCCTCGGCCACCGGCGCGAACGGCTCGGCGGGCGGGGCCTGCAGCGGCGGCCCGGACACCACCGGGGCGACGTCCGTGGCGGCCAGCGCGGCGGACGTCACCAGCGGCTCCAGGCCGGCGACCAGGACGTCGGTGACCTCGCGCGCGTACTGCCCGTCGGGGTCGTAGTCCGGGTCGAAGACGGTGACCTGCACACCGACGCAGCGCGGGTCCGAGACCAGGCCGCTGAGCAGGATCTCCAGCTCCCGGTAGGCGATCCCGCCGACGTCCGGCGCGTCGACGGCCGGCATGACCGCCGGGTCGAGCACGTCGACGTCGACGTGGACCCAGAAGCCGGCGCAGTCGCGCAGCTGCTCGCGGGCCCACTGGGCGGAGCGGGCGGCGCCGTGCGAGCGCAGCTCCGGCACCGCCCGGGCGACGATCCCGGCGGCCTGCAGGTCGAGGCGGTACTCGTCGTGGGTACGGATGCCGAGCAGCACGACGTCGACGTCGCGGAAGTAGGGGCGGCGCTGCTCGATGGAGGCGAGGTTGCCCTGACCGCGGCCGGTGGCCAGGGCGAGGGCCTCCCCGGCCGCCGCACCGACGTAGGAGGCGTTGCCCTCGTGGCGGAAGTCGGAGTGGCCGTCGACGTAGACCAGGCCGACCCGGCCGGCGAGATCGGCGGAGTACCGCCGCATCGCCAGGCCGGCGCCGAGCAGGATCGAGCAGTCGCCGCCGAGGACGACCGGGAAGTCACCCGAGGCGAGGATGGCGCCGATCCGGTCGGCCAGCCGCCGGACGAAGACGGCGATCTCGTCGGCCTGGGCGACGCCGTCGCCGGGCTGCCAGCCGGCCGGGTCGTAGCGCGGCGGGGTGATGCACCCCGCGTCGCGGGCGCCCAGCCGGGCCAGCAGTCCGCTGTCGCGCAGCGCGCCGGGGGCTTTCGCGCAGCCGGGGACCGAGGTTGCGGTCGGTGGCCGCAACCCCAGGTTGCTCGGTGCGTCGACGACGGCGATCCGGCGCATCCCGCCCCGGCTCAGAACAGCGCGCTCGCCAGCGCCCGGCGGGCCTTGGCGACCGCGGGGTCGTCGGGCCCCGCGACGGTGAACAGCGAGACGAGGTGTTTGCGCACCGTCTCGCGGTCGTCGCCGGGGGTGCGGCGGACAAGGTCGATGAGGCGGCGGTAGGCGGCTTCGGCCTGACCGGTCAGCACCTCGATGTCGGCGGCGAGCAGCTGCGCGGGCACGTCGTCGGCGGCCTCCTGCGCCGCGGCGAGGACCGCCGCCGGGTCGAGCCCGCTGGTGCGGCGCAGCAGGGCGACCTGGGCCAGCCCGGACTCGGCGACCGGGTCGGCCGGGGTGTCGGCGAGGATGTTGCGGTACGCCTGCTCGGCGGTGTCGAGGTCGCCGTCCATGAGCGCGTCGTCGGCGGCCAGCAGCCGCGGGTCCTCGCCGCGCTGCACCTCGACGCCGGCGGCCTTGAGGACCGCGTCGATCCACTGGCGCAGGTGGGTCTCGGGCAGCATCTGGTTGAACGCGTCGACGGGCTGCCCGCCGACGATCGCGACGACGAACGGGATGCCCTGGATGCGGAACATCTGGGCCAGCCGCGGGTTGGCCTCGATGTCGACCCGGCCGAGCAGCCAGGCGCCCCCGCCGTCGGCGGCCAGCTTCTCCAGCAGCGGCGAGAACTGCTGGTGCGGCTGGCTGCCCTGGACGAAGAAGTCCAGGACGACGGGGGTGGTGACCGAGCGCTGCAGGACCGCGTCCTGGAAGCTGGTCTCGGTGACGTCGAACACGAACGCCGAGCTCGGCGCGGCAGCTGGTTGGGCAGATCGCTGCGCCGCGGCCTGATTGCTCCGGGCCAGGGCGCCGAGGTCCACCGCCCCGCGGGTGAAGATCGACTGGGTCTGCCTTGGGTCGCTCATGGAGCTAGTTTTGCACGTGCCCCAAGTGATCTGCCGCAAGTGACCGGTCGGATCCACCCGCCACCAGGGTGACGGCGCCGTCGATGTGCTCGACGGTGAAGAGGGTGCCGGGCGGGAAGTCGCCGAGCACCTCCGGCGGCAGCTGGACGGTGCCGTCCCCGGCGACGACGGCGAAGTCCTGCCCGTCGCGGCCCTCGGCGCCGACCCGGCCGTCGCGGATGGTCACGGCCCGGCCCAGGCGGGTGCCGACGTCACCGTCATGGGTGACCACGACGATGGTGGTGTTGCGCTCCTGGTTGACGGTCTCCAGCGCCTCGAGGACCTCGTCCCGGCCGGCGGTGTCGAGCTGGCTGGTCGGCTCGTCGACGAGCAGCAGGCCGGGCCCGGCGGCGATGCCCACGGCGAGGGCGGCGCGCTGGCGGGCGCCGGGCGCCAGCTCGTCGATGCGGGCGCGGCCGAGGCCGGGCAGGCCGACGAGGTCGAGGATGCGGTCCGGGTCGTCGAGCTTGATGCCCTCGGTGCGGGCCGCGCGCCGCTGGGCGAGCCAGATGTTGCGGTGCAGCGTCGCGTACGGCAGCAGGTTGCGGGCCGCGCCCTGCAGCACCACGCCGATCTCGGTGCCGCGCAGGCGGGCGATCTCGCCGTCGGAGAGCTTGCCCATGTCGTAGGTGCCGATGTTGACCCTGCCGGCGGAGGGCCGCATGAGCCCGGCCAGCAGCGCGATGAGCGTCGACTTGCCGGAGCCGGACGGCCCGACCAGGGCCAGGGTCTCCCCCGGGCCGATCGACAGGTCGACGCCGGCGAGGGCCACGACGTCACCCGCCTCGGCACGGTAGATGTGCACGACCCGCCGGCAGGCCACCGCCAACCCGTTCATGAGCAGTCCCCCATCTATCGCTGTCTGGTCGCGGCACGGAGCCGGGCACCGGCGAGGAGCGCCACACCGGTGAGGGCGAGGACGGACGCCGCCCAGGCGGCGGCGACCGGGAGCGGTGACGGCCAGATCGGCACCGGGAAGGTGCCGGGGTCGTCGGTGAACACCGGAAGATGTTCGCGCACCAGGAGCCAGCTTGCCAGAGCCGCGAACGGTCCGATGACCGCCGCCGTGCCGACGAGCGCCAGGTACCCGTTGGCCGACGCGTCCCGGCGGGCGACGCCCTGCGCCCGCAGCGCCCGCAGCTCCCCGCGGCGGCGCTGCCGGTCCAGGGCGGTGACGAGCCACAGGGCGCCGCCGGCGAGCAGCACCGCGAGGCCCGCGGCCAGCTCGTGGAAGCGCAGCGCGACCGCCGGCCCCTGCTCGTCCAGCGCGGCGCGGCGCGGCCCGAGCCGCTGGTCGGACATGACCACGAGGCCCTGCGCCGCGACGCGGTCCAGGATGTCGGCGGGCGCTCGGTCGTTGAGCCAGATCTGCGGCTGCAGCGTGTCGCCGCCGCCGCTGGAGATGCGGTCGATGTACTCGAGGTCGACGAGGCCGCCGCGCACCCCCATCCGCGGGATCTGCCCCACCTCGCCGTCGACCTTGACGGAGACCCTGGTCTGGTCGAAGCCGGACATGTGGTCGCCGATGCCGGCGGTGCGCGCCATGACGACGGGCAGCGGCGAGGGGAAGTCGGTCGGCAGGAGGCGGAACGCGACGTCGGCGCCCTTGTAGTTGGACACCTCCATGCGCAGCCCGTCGCCGATGAGGTCGAGGTCGGGCACGATCAGCCGGGGGCCGGGGGTCTCCGGGACGCGCCACTCGCCGGCGGTGCCGAAGGTGGTGAGCCGCTCCCCGCGCTGGGTCATGCCGTGCAGGGTGATCGTGGCGTCGAAGCCGCGCCCCTCCGGCTGGCTGATCTGCAGCGCGGCGAAGCGGCACCCGTTCACGCACATCGGCAGGTTTCTCGTGTACGTGTGCCGCCCCAGCTGCGGCGCGCCGAAGTCGACCTCGCCGACGGTGGAGCCGTCCAGCGGCACCGCCACGACGACGAACCGGACGCGGAAGGCGTCGACGAGCTTGTCGACGGTGATGTCGATCGACACGTCCTTGTTGTCGACGATGAGGCTGTCGCGTGCCACGTCGGGCCGCAGCGCGGCGGCGGCCTCCGCGGCGGTGAGGTGCGGGTCGTTCCACAGCGCGACCCGGGCGAGGCGCGAGGAGTCCACCGCGAGCATCGGCGGCACGCCGGAGTCGTCCGGCGGCGGCAGCATCGCCGTGGCCATGGCGAAGTCGCCGGCCGGGTCGATCGCCCGGACCTTGCCGAGCAGCTGGGTGCGGCCGACCGGCTCGACGGTGAGGACCCGGTCGGCGCCCTGCTCCACCCGGATGCGGGTGTCGCGGTTGTCGTCGGAGGCGGTCGCCGCGGTCGTCGCGAAGCACGCCAGGGCGACCGCGACCACGAACAGGGCGAGGATCCGCTGGCTGCCGGGGCGGCGGGCCATCGCGTACGCGGCGAGCGTCGGGCCGATCCGGCCGCGGCGCAGGGCCCGCCGGCCGCTGCGCTCGGCGAGCGGCAGCACGCCGCGGGCGGCGAGCAGGCCGAACGCGATGACGACCAGGGACGGGCCGAAGACCGCGAAGCCGGTCAGGCCGCCGTCGCCCTCGCGCAGCTGCAGCACGGCGACGACGGCGAGGACGACCACGGCGACCTCGAAGACCGGCGCGCCCCAGCGCGACAGCCGGCTGGGCACGTTGCGCAGCAGGTCGATGGTCCGCTTGGCGAGCTCGGCGCGCTGGGCGAGCACCGCGGCGAGGACGGCGCCGACCAGCGCGACCACCGCCCAGCGGTTGGCGCCGGCGGACAGCGGGACGTCGCCGCTGCTGCTCAGCAGCAGCCAGGCGGCGAAGCGGACCAGGTAGTGGCCGAGCAGGAAGCCGGCGGCGCCGCCGAACAGGATCGGCACGATGCTCTCGCCGGCGGCGAGCCACCAGCGGCGCGGGAACGTGGCGCCGCGCAGCGACAGCAGCCCGAGCTCGAGCCGGCGTTCGGCGGTGGCCGACGCGACCGCGACGAACAGCACGAACCAGCACAGCAGCACCAGCGGCACCGCGGCGACCGGCACCACCTGCGCGACGAGGCTGCGGTTGCGCTCGATCCGCTGCAGCAGCTGCGGCAGGTCGGCCTTCACCGTCGGCGCCCCGGACAGCCCGACCAGCTGCGACCGGCCGCTCTCCACGGCGGCGTTGACCGCGGCCAGGCTCTCGCCGGTGATCGCGCCGTGGTCGATCACCACGTCGAGGGCCTGCTTCTCGGTGACCCGCTCGACCGACTCCAGCGTGAGCCGGCCGGCCAGGATCGGCGCGGTGACGAGCCGGTCGGAGGGGCGCTCGTCGAAGTAGTCGAAGTCGGCCCAGTACTGCTCGGTCTTGTCCAGCGGCTCGTAGACGCCGACGACGGTCATCGTGCCGAACGCGCCGGTGGGCATCCACTCGCGGCCCTCGGCGTCGTACGCGCCGGCGGCGACCTCCAGCGTGCCGCCGACCTTGGTCTTGAGCTGGTCCATGCTCTGCCGGTTGAGCACGATCTCGCTCTGGCTGATGAAGCAGCGGCCCTCGATGAGGCGCACGTGCGCGCACGCGTCGTCGCGGTACACCATCCGCGGCGCGACCGGCTCGACGCCCGGCGTGGCGCTCTGCACGTACGTGTTGAACTCGACGCTGAAGACCGAGCTGAACCCGGGGAAGGTGAACACCTTCGGCACCAGGTCCTCGAACGCGCGGTCGCCCGCCTTGGCGTCGCGGCGCGCCTGCACCACCAGCTCGGCGACGGGCGCGGCCTCGACCTCGCTCGCCACCACGGCACGGTCGGCCGTGGCGACGTAGACGGGCGCGCTGACCGCGGCCGCCATGGCGAACATCGCCAGCACGAAGGCGGTGACCGCCTGCCCGGGACGGGCCCGGATCATCGACAGCACGAGACTGATCACGGCGTCACCTCCGCTGCGCTCCGGCGCCGCCGTGATCCAAGACTGCGCCGATGATGCCCGGCCCCTCCACTGCGCTCCGGACCGGTCATGGTGCGCTCCATCCATCGGCGAAGTACGGCAGGACGTCGCCGACGTAGGCGCGGATGAGCACGGCGAGCAGGACCCCGGTGACCAGGGAGACGCCGACGAGGATGAGGTACCCCTCGACGGCCACGCGCTGCACGACGCGCGCCGGCGCGCCCTGGATCCGCATCGCGGCCAGCTCGCGGGCGCGCGGCCGGCGTTCGACGGCGGCGACCACGAAGGCCGCGCCCACCGCGAGCGCCACCCCGAGGACCGCCGACAGCAGCATGAACTGCAGGGTCAGCGGCGGGCCGAAGGACGCGTACCGGGCGGCGGTGTCCTCGATGGACTCCTCGCCGAGCACGATCAGCCCGCGGGCCTCCAGCCGGGCGCGCAGGTCGGACGGCGCGCCGGGGGCGATCCAGACCTGCATCGACTCGCCCGCGCCGAAGTCGGCGCCGAGCCGGTCGGCGTACTCGAGGTCGGCGAGCACCCCCTGCTCGCCGAGGCGTGGCAGGCGGGTCGCGGCGCCGGCGACGTGCTCGGCGATCGACGCCGAGCCGTACGTGACGCGCTGGTCACCGGCGATGCGGCTCTGCAGCTTCCGGGCCCGGATGGTGGCCAGCGGCGCGGGCGTGTCGACCGGGTAGACGCCGGCGTCGGCGGCGGGGCCGGGCCGGATCGGCGCGACCCGCAGCAGCAGCCCGCCGCCGGTCGGCGTCACGATGAGGTTCGGTGGCGCCGGTGACACGGCCAGCCGCCACCGGGAGCGGTCCGCGAGGGAGTCGGTGGTCACCGCGGGGCGGCCGTCCGACAGGCCGCGGACGGTGACCTCGATGCCGGGCCGGGCGGCGAAGAAGACCTTCTGCTCCAGGGTGCTCTGCGTGATGGCCAGGGAGCTGAGCCGGCAGCCGGGCGCCGTTGCGCAGGCCGGGACCGGCGCCTTGAGCACCGCGGCGCCCTCCTGCAGCGGGCCGACCCGGGCGACGACGCGGTTGCCGGCCGGGTCGGCGAGCACCGCCTCGAAGAACAGCGTGCGGCCCCGCTCGACCGCGGTGACGCGCACGTCCAGGTCGAAGGCCAGCTCCCCACCGGTGATCATGATCGGGTCGGGGGCCGGCGGGTGCAGCGCCGCGGCGGCCTGCCTGGCGCCCATCCCGTACTCGGGCCGCCACGCCGCGACGGCGGGCAGGCGCGGCGCGTCGACGAGCAGGACCCGGTCCTGGCCGGAGCGCAGCGACTGGACCGCCGCCATCGCGTACCGGCCGGACTCGTCGGCGGCGCGGACCGCCTGGAGCAGGGCGAGCCGGTTCTCGGCGCGGACGGTGAGCACCCGGTCGGCGCCGACCTCCAGCTCGGCGCGGGTGTGCCCGGCGCGCTTGCCGGCGTCCCAGGTGACGTACGACGTGCCGAGCAGCGCCACCGTCACGATCATGAGTGCGGCGAGCCGGTGCACGCCGGGCCGGCGGGCCAGGTAGATCGCGGTGAGCGCGCGGGCCGGCCGGCCGTGCCGCAGCGCCCCCTCGACCAGCCGCCCGGCGACGGCGGTGATCGCGCGGGACGCGACCAGGGCACCGGCGAGCGCGGCGAGGCCCGGCGCCAGCAGCGCGAGCCCCGCGGCGTCGCCGGAGGCGCGGTGCCTCACCTGGTACAGGGCGATCCCGGCGACGATGACGAGCACCAGGTCGAACAGGTCACGCCACGCCCGGGCCTTGCCCGGGGTCTGGCGCAGCAGCTCCGCGACGCTCGCCCCGAGCGAGCGCCGCTCGGCGAGCATGGCGGCGGCCAGGGCGCCGAGGACGGCGACCACGACCGCCTGCAGGGACAGCGCGGTAGCCTGCCGCACCACCGTCGCGTCCTTGATCGTGCCGGTGACCGAGGTCGCCACAAGGTAGCCCAGCGGCAGCCCGACCAGCGCGCCGGCCAGCATCGGCACCGCGCTCTGCCCGCCGATGAGCGCCCAGGTGCGCCCGCGGGTGGCGCCGCGCAGCTTGACCAGGCCGACGTCCGGACGGCGTTCCTCGCCGGTGTACTTGACCGCCAGGTACAGCGCGAACCAGCACAGCAGCAGCAGCTGGAACGCGCCGACGGGGACGCCGAGGCCGACCAGCTGCCGGTCGCGCTCGACCCGGTCGACGGTGGCGTAGAGGCTGGTGTACATGGTCAGCCGGTTGTTGGCGGCCTTGACCGACGCCGCGTCGAGGAAGGCGCGGACCTCCGACGGGGAGTTGTCGACGAACAGCTCCGGCTCGGCGACCATGTCGACGATCGTGCGGATCTGGGAGGGGCGCAGCTTGTCGAACACGGCCGGGCCGACCAGCACCGCGTCGTCGACGGGCTCGGTGATCTCCGGCGGCGCGCCGACCGGCAGGTCCGCCGCGATCAGCAGGGCGTTGCTGGTCCAGAACGGGTCGAGCGGGTCGAGCGGCCGGTAGATGCCGGTGACGGTGAACTGCTCCACCCCCACGCCGGAGGTCGCGTCGAAGGTGATCGGGTCGCCGGGCTTCGCGCCCAGCCAGCGGGCGGTGCGGTAGCTCAGCATCACCTCGTCGGCGCCGGTGGCGCAGCGGCCCTCGATCCTGGCCTTCTCGCAGGCGCCGGTGCGCAGGGTGAGCGGCGAGTCGGTCTCCCGCTTCACGCCCCGGGTCGCGCCGTTGTCCTGCGCCGTGGCCGCGATCAGCGACCCCTCGACGTACGCCTGCGTGTAGCTGACGAACCCGCCGAGCTCCACGACGGAGGCGGTGAGCGCGGCGGTCGCCTCCAGCTGGGCGGCGATGTCGCCCTCCGCGGGACCCTGCCCGACCGTCTCCAGGGACCGCTCCTGAATCGGCGCGGCCTCCACGTGGCGGGTCGCGATACCCTCCGTGGACGCCAGGACGTACCAGGGCGCGGCGGCCGCGGCGGCCGCGGCGAGCGTGCTCAGCAGCAGCAGCGTCACCGCCTGCGCCCGCCGGGCCCGCAACGCTGCGAGCACGAGTGCCAGCAAGGCCCCTCCCCCGTCGGTCAAGGTCGTTCGTAGGTAGACCAGCCGGGGGAGGCACCGGTTGCATTGCGATCAGGTAACGCGGTCTAGAAGCGGGCGGGCTCCCGGTAGATGCCCCATTCGTCCTTGAGTGCCCCGCAGATCTCGCCGAGCGTCGCCTCCGCCCGGCACGCGTCCAGCATCGACGGGATCATGTTGCCGCCGGTACGCGCGACCGCCACCATCTCCTCGAGCCGCCGCCGCACCAGGTCGTTGTCGCGCTCGGTGCGCCGGGTGGCGAGCAGCTTGTTCTGCTCGATCTCGACCTCGTGGGAGACCCGCAGGATGTCCAGGTCCCGGGTCAGCGAGCCGGTGTGCACGTTGACGCCGACGACCCGCTTGTCGCCCTTCTCCAGGGCCTGCTGGTAGACGAAGGCGCTGTCGGCGATCTCCGACATGAACCAGCCGTCCTCGATGCCGCGCAGGATGCCGGCGGTGATCGTGCCGTCGCCGCCCATGTCCCGGATGCGCTGGAAGATCGCCTCCGCCTCGGCCTCGATGCGGTCGGTGAGGGCCTCGACGTACCAGGATCCGCCGAGCGGGTCGGCGACATTGGTGACGCCGGTCTCCTCCATCAGCACCTGCTGCGTGCGCAGGGCGATCTCGGCGGCCTCGTCGGTGGGCAGCGCGAGGGTCTCGTCCAGCGCGTTGGTGTGCAGCGAGTTGGTGCCGCCGAGAACCGCGCTGAGCGCCTCGACCGCGGTGCGGACCACGTTGTTGTACGGCTGCTGCGCGGTCAGCGACACCCCGGCGGTCTGCGTGTGGAACTTGAGCCACAGGGCCTTCTCGCTGGTGGCGCCGTACACGTCGCGCAACCACCTGGCCCAGATCCGCCGCGCGGCGCGGAACTTGGCGATCTCCTCGAAGAAGTCGATGTGCGCGTCGAAGAAGAAGCTCAGCCCCGGCGCGAACCGGTTGACGTCCAGCCCGCGCGACAGGCCCAGCTCCACGTACCCGAAGCCGTCGGCGAGGGTGTAGGCGAGCTCCTGCGCGGCGGTCGCGCCGGCCTCGCGGATGTGGTAGCCGGAGACGGACAGCGGCTTGTAGCGCGGGATCTGCGTGCCGCAGTACTCCATCAGGTCGCCGATGAGGCGCAGGTGCGGCTCGGGCGGGAAGAGCCACTCCTTCTGCGCGATGTACTCCTTGAAGATGTCCGTCTGCAGGGTGCCGTCCAGCCCGCGCAGGTCGGCGCCCTGGCGCTCGGCGGCCACCAGGTACATGCAGAAGACCGGGACCGCCGGGCCGGAGATCGTCATGCTCGTGGTGACGTCGGCGAGCGGGATGCCGTCGAAGAGCACGTCCATGTCGGCGGCGGAGTCGATGGCCACGCCGCAGTGGCCGACCTCGCCGAGGGACTGCGGGTCGTCGGAGTCGCGCCCCATCAGCGTGGGCATGTCGAAGGCGACGGAGAGCCCGCCACCGCCGGCGCCGAGCAGCATCTTGTAGCGGGCGTTGGTCTGCTGGGCGTTGCCGAAGCCGGAGAACTGCCGGATCGTCCAGGTGCGGCCGCGGTAACCGGTCGCGTACAGCCCCCGGGTGTACGGGAACTCGCCCGGCCAGCCGATGCGCTCGAAGCCGGGCACGTCGGCGCCCTCGGGCGGCCCGTAGACCGGGTCGACCCGGGCCCCGGACAGGGTGGTGAAGTCGGCGTCGCGCTTGCGGGCCTCGTCGTAGCGGCGCTGCCAGCGGGCGCGGCCCTCGGCGATGTCGTGGGCGTCCATCGGGTGTCGGCGCTCCTCGGGTGATCGGGGTGTCCGTCTCACCGTCGATGGTAGGCGCTTCCTGAACGATCGCTAAGGAGGGTGGGACAACTCCCACCCTCCGCGACGCTGTGACGCCCCGGCGCTACGCGGCCGACGCGGCCGCCGACTCGGGCAGCGTGTCGCTCACGTGCACGTCGTCCACGACGATGTCCACGGACGTGACCTCGAGCCCCAGCAGATTCTCCACCGCGCCGATGACGTTGGCGCGGACCTTCTCCGCGACGGAGTAGAGCACGAAGCCGTACTCGATCACGAGGGTGACCCGCACGGCGGCGCTGCGGCCCTCCAGGCGGACCTGCACGCCGCGGTTGCCGCTCTCGCGCTCCTCGCCGTCGCCGAGGCCGATCCGGTCGCGGACCGAGGCGAAGACCCGGGCGACGTCGCCGCCGAGGTCGTAGACGCCGGGCACCTCCCGCGCGGCGATGCCGGCGATCTTCTCGACCACCTCGTCGGCGATGGTGGTGGTGCCCCGCTCGGCGGTGAGCTCGGCGCTGTTGCGCAGCCGGTCGACGACCTGGGCGGCGATCCGGCCGGACGCGGCGGCGGTCGTCGAGGCCAGCTCACCGACCCGGTCGGCGGCGTCGGAGGCGAAGGCGCCGACCCGCTCGGCGGTGGTGCCCGCCACGGAACCCGGGGCGGCGGGCTCGACGGACAGCGCGTCGCCGGTCATGTCGGGGTCGTCCACATCGGTGCGTTGCGCGGGGATGCCCGCGGTCACCTCGGTCATTGCTGCTCCTCCCCTGGGTCGGTGGCCGAGCGCGAGCGTACCCGCGCCTGGCCACCGCAGGCAGGGTCCGTTCAGCGGACCAGCTGGGCCACCCCGTCGGAGAGGTGCAGCTCCCGGTCGCAGGCGGCGGCGGCCTCCGGGTCGTGCGTGGCGAAGACGACCGCCGCGCCCCGGCGGGCCTCCTCCTGCAGCAGCTCCATGACCTTCTGCCGGTTGGTGGAGTCCAGCTCGCTGGTCACCTCGTCGGCGAGCACCACGTCACCGTGCAGGGCCAGCCCGCGGGCGATCGCGGTGCGCTGCTGCTGGCCGCCGGAGAGCTCCTCGACCAGCTGGTCGGCCTGGCCGGCGAGGCCGAGCCGCTCCAGCGAGGACACGGTCGCCCGCCGGGCGTCCGCCGGTGCCGCACCGCCGGCGATCATCGCCACCTGGATGTTCTCCTGCGCGGTCAGGATCGCGGCGAGCCCGTTGTCCTGCGGGATCAGCACGACCTTCTCCGCCACGGCGTGGTCACGGTCCCGCAGCGGCGTGCTGTCGACGGCCACGACCCCGGCGGCGGGGCGCAGCAGACCCGCCATCGCCCACAGCAGCGTCGTCTTGCCGGCCCCGGACGGGCCGGTGACGGCGAGGATCTGCCCCGGCGAGACGACCACCGACACGTCGCGCAGCACCGGGTGGTCGCGCTCGTACGCCACCGTGACGCCGTCGACCGTCAACGTCTTCACTGCATGTCCTCCAACATCTGCGACATCACCGGGGACCTGGCGGGCACCAGCAGCACCGTGCCGTCGGCCTGCGGCTCCACGCCGACCAGCGAACCGGGCGGCAGCAGGCGCAGCGCGTCCTGCGGCAGGTGCACCGTACCGTCGCGACCCACCACCGCGTAGTCCTCTCCACGCCGGCCCTCCGCGCCGACCCGGCCGTCGCGGATGGTGACGGTGCGGCCCATCCGCCGGCCGACGTCCGGGTCGTGCGTCACGACGACCACGGTCGTGCCGGCCCTTCGCACCGCGTCCAGGGCGAGGAGCACCTCGTCGCGGGCGTGGCTGTCGAGCTGGCTGGTCGGCTCGTCGGCGAGCAGCAGTCCCGGCCGGGCGGCCAGCCCGACGGCGAGCGCCAACCGTTGACGCTCACCAGGAGAGAGTCGCTGCGGCCGTTGCCGGTTGCGTCCCCGCCCGCTCAGCCCGACCGTGGCGAGGACCTCGCGCGGGTCCGGCAGCTGCCGGCGCCGGTCGCCGGGCACGCCGCGCTGGGCGAAGCGCACGTTCTGCTCCGCGGTCAGGTACGGCAGCAGGTTGCGCGACGCGCCCTGCAGCACCACCCCGACGTCGGTGGCCCGCAGCTGCTGCAGCTGCGCCGGGGTGGCCCGGGCCAGGTCGTGCTCGCCGACGCTCACCCGCCCCGCCGACGGCGGCAGCAGGCCGGCGAGCAGCGACAGCAGCGTCGACTTGCCCGACCCGGACGGGCCGAGCAGCGCCACCGACTCGCCCGGGGCGATGTCCAGGTCGACCCCGGACAGCGCCACCACGTCGTAGCCCTCCAGCCGGTAGATGTACACCAGCCCACGACACGTCACCGACAGCCCGGTCACTGGGCACCGTCCCGCAGTCGCTCCGGCGTGGCGCGGCCCATCAGCCGCAGCACCATCAGTACCGCCGCCGACAACCCGATCACGATGACGCCGGCCGCCACCGGCAGGGCGCCCGCGCCGGGCCGGACGGTGACGGGCGCGGCGACCCCGACCGTCACGAGCGGGATCCCGGGCAGCATCACCATCGCGCCGACCAGGCCGGCCCCGAGACCGACCACGAGCGGCAGGCCCAGCAGCGCCCGGTACTCCCGGAACACCGCCCGGCGCAGCTGCCCGGCCCGCACCCCGGCGACCCGCAGCGCGGCGAGCTCGTAGAGGCGGGCGCGGACACCCACGTACGCGGTGAGCAGCACGACGCCGATCGCGAGCAGGATCGCGGCGCCCCCGGCGAGCAGGTAGAGCCACAGCCCGAGGGCCGGCGCGCGGCGGGCCAGCTGCGAGAGCTGCCCGTCGATGGTCTCCGTGCGCAGCACCTGTACCCCGGCCGCGGCGAGCCGCCGGTCGAGGTCCGCGGGCGCCGCGGCGGAGGCCCACACCTCGTAGCGCAGGGTGGCGTTGTCGGCGAGGCTGGCGCCGCGCTCGGCCATCCGGGTGGCGTAGTCGAGGTCGAAGAGGACCCCGCGCCGGCCCGCCCTCGGCAGGCTGGCCGCGTGCGCCGCGACCGTGAACGGCTGCGGCTGGTCGGAGAAGCCGGGCAGCCGGAACGTCGCCGCCGCGGCGTCGTCGGCGGGCGCGCCACCGGCGAGCACCGCGGGCAGCGCGGCGGGGGTGTCGACGTGCTCGACGACGGCGTCGGCGGGATCGCTGCCGGACACGTCGACGCCGAGCGCCGCGCCGGGCCGGACCGTGACCTGCGCGCCGCCGCCGGAGTGCCGGGGCTGCCAGCGGCCGGCGAGGTCGAAGCCGGGCGCGAGGGGCCCGCCGTCGCTCTGCAGGCCGCGCACGGTGACGCTGACCGCGAAGGGTTCGCTGCCGCCGGCGGCCCGCCCGACGGCCAGGCCGACGAGGCGGCAGCCGTTCGCGCAGCCGTTGAGGGTGGCGTGGTACGACTTCGCGCCCTTGCTCAGCCCGCCGAGCGTCACCGTGCGGGGCGGCTGGCCCGGCGCGGCGACGATCGCGGCGACCCGCAGTGCCGGCCTGGCCGGCAGCGCGTCGACGGTGATGTCGGCGGCGAGGTCCCTGCCGACCCGCAGCGGTGCCGCGACGTCCGGGTGCAGGCGCGCGGCCAGCTCGCCGACGTCGGCACGGGAGCGCCCGCGCCAGACGGCGACGTCCGCGAGCCGCCCCGACTGCACGCCCACCAGCTCGACGGGGGCGTTGTCGAAGCGCTGGCTGGCCCGCACCACGGCCATGGCGTGCCCGCCCGGGTCTGCCCGGTCGACCGCCGCCTCCAGGGCCGACGGGTGGTCGGCGGCGACGGTGAGGACCCGCTGCGCGCCGACCGTGTCGTCGGCGACGTCGCGGCGGGCCTGCGCGGCGGCGTCCCACGCGGTCGCGGCGAACGTCAGCAGCGCCACCGCGACCGTCACCACGACGACGAGCCGCTGCCCGCCGGGGCGGCGCGACAGCTGCGCGGCGGACAGCAGCGGCACGATCCGGCCGCGCCGCCGGGCGATGCGCAGCCGGGCGTTCGACCACAGGCCGAGCAGCCGGGCGGCGGCGACGCCGACGACGACCGCGAGCAGCGGCGGCGCGAGCAGGGCCAGCGGGGAGCCGCGGTCGTTGACGGCGGCGGCGAGGCTCGCCACGGCGAGCGCCACGACGACGCCCTCCGCGGCGCCGGCCCGCCAGCCGCCCCGCTCCGGGACCCGCCGCAGCAGGCCGAGGACGGGCCGGGCGAGGGTCTGCCGGCCGGCGAGGACGGCGGCGGCGAGCCCGGCGGCCAGCGCGACACCGGCCGCGGCGAACACCGGCCAGCGCACCTCCACCCGGACCCCGCCGGCGAGCAGCGCACCGGCGGCGGCCTGCACGAGCAGCAGCCCGGCGGCGATGCCGACCGGCACCGCGGCCACGATCAGCAGCAGCACCTCGCCGAGGCCGAACCTGGTCGCCCGCCCGGCCGGGTAGCCGCGCAGCTTGGCCAGGGCGATCTCCGGCGCCCGCTCGTCGGTCAGCGAGGCGACCAGCAGGAACAGCACGAACCAGCACAGCAGCAGCAGCGGCACGGCGATGACCGGTGCGGTGCGCCCGATGCTGGCCCGGTCGGTGTCGATGTCGCGCAGGACCGCGGGCAGGGTGGTGGTCACCTCCAGCTCCTGGCCGCGCAGCCGGTCGCCCAGGGTCTGGATGCCGTCTCGGAGCCCGGCGACGTCGTCGAGCCGGACCCGGTCGGCGCGCAGCGGGTACTCCAGGCGGGTCGCCAGGGTCGCCATGCGCTCCAGCCGCAGGTCGTCCTCGGTCATCGAGAACAGGGCGTCGGCCCGCTCGCCGTCGCCGCCGGCGGCCGCGCTGAAGTAGGAGGTGCGGCCCCAGTACGCGGCGTCGCCGTCGGTCGGGGTGTAGAGGCCGCGGATGGTGAACGTCCGGTCGTGCCCGCCGGTCGCCGGGCCCATGCGGACCGTGAGCCGGTCGCCGACCTTGAGGTCGCGGGCCGTGGCGGTGCGCTTGCTGACCGCGACCTCGCCGGGGTTGTCCGGGCAGTCGCCGTCGATCGTCAGGTGGTAGCAGGCGTTGTCGCGGTACGCGAGCTTGGCGCCCACGTCACCGAAGGTGACCTCCGTGTCGATGGCCGCCACCGGCAGGTCGAGCCGGTCGGCGAGCAGCTGGTCCTTGGTGAGCGCGGTGTTCATGGCCAGCCGGATCTCGGCGAGGTCCTTGAACGCGGCGCTGTCTGCGGTGCCCTTTGCCCCGACGGTCAGCCCGGTCGCGTCGGTGGACGCTGCGGACAGGCCGTCGGTGAGCACGGACTGCTGCGCGGCACGGCTGTACGCGGGTGCCAGCACGGCCGCCGTGGTCGCCGTCACGGCGAGGAGGAAGACCACGAACGACCGGCCGGCCCGGTATCTGATGCCACGCAGCATGACGGTCCAGGCCGTCAAGATGTGCCCCCTGTGCTGGTCGAGCTGAAGGTTGACCCGCAGACCTTAGCGGCCGTTCGGCAGCCCGGTCATGGTCACCAGCTCTCCCGCCGCGCTGTGCGGATCCAGGTCACCGTCCGCGACCCGCCGCGCCAGCCCGGCCAGCACCTCGCCGTCCCGCAACGCCTCCATCCGGCCACGCAGCGTGCCCAGGGCGATCGCCTCGATCTCGGCCGCGGCCCGCCGCTCCCGGCGCCGGCGCAGCTCGCCGGTGTCGTGCAGGTGCTCGCGGTGCTCGGTGATCGCGGCGACGATCTCCTCGATGCCCTCGCCCCGGGCCGCGACGCTGCGCAGCACCCTCGGCCGCCACTGGCCCGGCGCCCGCTCACCCAGGCCGATCATGCCCTGGATGTCGCGGTACGTGGCGTCGGCGCCGTCCCGGTCGGCCTTGTTGACCACGAAGATGTCGGCGATCTCCAGCACGCCCGCCTTGGCCGCCTGGATCGAGTCGCCCATGCCGGGGGCGAGCAGCACGAGGGTGGTGTCGGCGAGCCCGGCGATCTCGACCTCGGCCTGCCCGACGCCGACGGTCTCGACCACGACCGGGTCGCAGCCGGCGCCGTCGAGCACCCGCACCGCCTGTGGGGTCGCCGCCGACAGCCCGCCGAGGTGCCCCCGGCTGGACATGGAGCGGATGTAGACGCCCGGGTCGGTGGCGTGGTCCTGCATCCGGACCCGGTCGCCGAGGATCGCCCCGCCGGTGAACGGGCTGGACGGGTCGACGGCGAGCACGCCGACGCGCCGGTCCTGCTTGCGGAACGCGCGGACCAGCTCGTTGGTGGTGGTGGACTTGCCCACGCCGGGCGAGCCGGTGAGCCCGATGACGTGGGCGTCCCCGGCGTACGGCGCGAGGGCCGCCGCGACCTGCGGCAGCACCTCGTCGCCGTCCTCGACCAGCGACACCAGGCGCGCGACGGCGCGGGGGTCGCCCTCCCGCGCCTTCGCCACCAGGTCCGGCACGTCCCGGGACCGCCGGACGCTCACCGCTGCCGTTCCTTGCCCTCGTCGCATGTGCTGCTCATGTACGGCATGATCGCCGTTTCCCGTGCCGGGCGCTTCGCGCTGGTCCTCCGGTGCGCCGGCCGGCTCACTGCTTGGGGACGCGCAGCAGCAGGGCGTCACCCTGGCCGCCACCGCCGCACAGGGCCGCGGCACCGAGCCCGCCACCGCGGCGGCGCAGCTCCAGCGCGAGGGTCAGGGCAAGCCTGGCACCGGACATGCCGATCGGGTGGCCGAGCGCGATCGCGCCGCCGTTGACGTTGACGATCGCCGGGTCGACGCCGAGGTCGGCGGTCGACTGCACGCCCACCGCGGCGAACGCCTCGTTGATCTCGATCAGGTCGAGGTCGGCGGTGCTCAGCCCGGCCTTGCCCAGGGCGTGCTTGATCGCGTTGGACGGCTGGCTGGTCAGCGAGTTGTCGGGACCCGCGACGTTGCCGTGCGCGCCGATCTCGGCGAGCCAGGTCAGCCCCAGCTCCTCGGCCTTGGTCCGGCTCATGACGACGACCGCGCAGGCGCCGTCGGAGATCGGCGAGGACGTCGCGGCGGTGATGGTGCCGTCCTTGCTGAACGCGGGCCGCAGCTTCGCGAGCGTCTCCACCGTCGTCTCCGGCCGGATCTGCTCGTCGTCGGTGACCAGCAGCGGGTCACCCTTGCGCTGGGGGATCTCCACCGGCACGATCTCGTCGGCGAAGCGCCCCTCCTTCTGCGCGGCGGCGGCCTTCTGGTGGCTGGCCGCGCCGAACGCGTCCTGCTGCTCGCGGGTGATGCCGAGCCGGGCGACGTGCCGCTCGGTCGACTCACCCATCGACACCTGGTCGTAGGCGTCGGTCAGGCCGTCCAGCGCCATGTGGTCGCGGATGACGACGTCGCCGTACTTGTACCCCTGGCGCTGCCCGACCAGCAGGTGCGGGGCGTTGGTCATCGACTCCATGCCACCGGCGACCACGATGTCAAACTCGCCGGCCCGGATCAGCTGGTCGGCCAGGGCGATCGCGTCGAGGCCCGACAGGCAGACCTTGTTGACGGTCAGGGCCGGCACCGACATCGGGATGCCGGCGTCGATCGCGGCCTGGCGGGCGGGGATCTGCCCGGCGCCGGCGGTCAGCACCTGGCCCATGATCACGTACTGGACCTGCTCGGGCGCGACGCCCGAACGCTCCAGCGCCGCCTTGATCGCGATGCCGCCGAGCTTGGTGGCGGGAAAGTCCTTCAGCGCGCCGAGCAGGCGCCCCATCGGTGTGCGGGCGCCGTTGACGATCACCGACTGAGTCATCCGGAGGCCTTTCGAGAGATGGTTCACATCGCACCGTCGCGACTGAACGATTACTAGGGTCCAGACTATCGCCATGACCTCCTCCGACCCGCAGTTGGATATCTCACCCGTCGGCATCCTCCGTATCGATCACGTCGGTATCGCCGTGGCCGATCTCGACGCCGCGATCGAGTTCTACGGCCGCGTCTTCGGCATGCGCTGCGTCCATCAGGAAACGAACGAGGAGCAGGGCGTGCGGGAGGCCATGCTCTCGGTCGGGCCGACCACCGACGGCGGCTGCCTGCAGCTGCTCGCCCCGCTGAGCCCGTCCTCGACCATCGCGAAGTTCCTGGACCGCAGCGGCCCGGGCGTGCAGCAGCTCGCCTACACGGTGACTGACATCGATGCGACCTGTGCCGAGCTGCGCGCCCGCGGCGTGCGGCTGCTGTATGACGAACCGCGCCGCGGCACGTCCGACTCACGGATCAATTTCGTGCATCCGAAAGACGCCGGAGGCGTGCTCGTGGAGCTGGTGGAGCCTTTCCGCGCAGCTTCGCGCAACCACTCCTGAGCCGGTCAGTGGACTTCTTCACAGGCCCGTTCCTGATTTAGCTACCGTTCAGTAACGTCCGGCGCAGGGCATCGAGATGTGTCGCCGAGCCCCATAGGCACCCCGCTTTCCGGGGTCCCACGCTTGTTGCCTTCAAACCCTGACGTTAGGAGCCAGCGGTGCAGCACATCCTCGACGCGATCATGCAGGCGGAGCGGGCCTCGGACCCGGCAGCCGAGCTCCGCGCCGTGGCCGGCCTGCCGGTGCCGTCGTCGTACCGCGGCGTGGTCGTGCGCGCCGACGAGACCGAGATGTTCGACGGCCTCGCCACCCGCGACAAGGACCCGCGCAAGTCCCTGCACGTGCAGGAGGTCCCCACCCCCGAGGTCGGCCCCGGCGAGGCGCTGATCGCGGTCATGGGCAGCGCGGTCAACTACAACACCGTCTGGACCTCGATCTTCGAGCCCGTCTCGACGTTCGGCTTCCTGCAGCGGTACGGCCGCCTCAACGACCTCGCGAAACGCCACGACCTGCCCTACCACGTGGTCGGCTCCGACGCCGCCGGCGTGGTGCTCAAGGTCGGCCCGGGCGTGAGCAAGTGGAAGCCGGGCGACGAGGTGGTCGCGCACTGCCTGAGCGTCGAGCTGGAGGACGCCACCGGCCACGACGACACGATGCTCGACCCGCAGCAGCGGATCTGGGGCTTCGAGACCAACTTCGGCGGCCTCGCCGAGCTGGCCCTGGTCAAGGCCAACCAGCTCATGCCCAAGCCCACCCACCTGTCCTGGGAGGAGGCCGCCTGCCCCGGACTGGTCAACTCCACCGCCTACCGGCAGCTCGTCTCCCACCACGGCGCGCAGATGAAGCAGGGCGACACCGTGCTCATCTGGGGCGCGTCGGGCGGGCTCGGCTCGTACGCCACCCAGTTCGCCCTCAACGGCGGCGCCACCCCGGTCTGCGTCGTGTCCAGCCCGCAGAAGGCCGACCTGTGCCGCGCCATGGGCGCCGAACTGGTGATCGACCGGTCCTCGTACACCTTCTGGAAGGACGAGCACACGCAGGACACCGCGGAATGGCGCCGCTTCGGCGCGGAGATCCGCGCCCTGACCGGCGGCGAGGACCCCGACATCGTGTTCGAGCACCCCGGCCGGGAGACCTTCGGCGTCAGCGTTTACGTCGCCAAGCGCGGCGGCACCATCGTCACCTGCGCCTCGACGTCCGGGTTCATGCACCAGTACGACAACCGCTACCTCTGGATGCACCTGAAGCGCATCATCGGCAGCCACTTCGCCAACTACCGCGAGGCGTGGGAGGCCAACCGGCTCATCGCGCTCGGGCGGATCCACCCGACACTGTCGCGCTCCTACCCCCTCGAACAGACCGGCCAAGCCGCCCACGACGTGCACCGCAACGCCCACCAGGGCAAGGTCGGCGTGCTCTGCCTCGCCCCGACCGAAGGCCTCGGCGTCCGCGACCCGGAGCTGCGCGCCCGCCACGAAGCGGCCATCAACCGCTTCCGCAACCAGTAACGGCGCGCCCCACGAACCCCGCGTCGGGGCAGTCACAGCGCAGTGGCTGTCCCGCCGCGGCAGTTGCCAGCTTCGGCGGCAGTTACCAGCTTCGGCGGCAGTCGCCGCGGCGGCCGGGGGGTTCCCACTCCGGAGCCCCCCATGCTCGCCGGCGCTCGCACTGCCTGCGCTGCGCGCGGCAGACTCACCCGCGTGCGCGCCGCATCCCGGTGGTCGCTGTTACCGGCGGTTGGCCTGCCCGCCGCCGCCCGGCGCCGAGGCGGCGTGCGACGCCCAGCGCCGATGCGGGCGTGCGACTCCTCTGCCACAGCCGGCCTCCGACGAGGCGCGGCCACTCCCGCGGCGACAGACGGTAGGCAGCTCCGCCGACGGACGCTCCGGCGCCCGCCCAGGCGCTCCGACCCGCGGACCGACCGGGACTTTCACCCACCGACTCCCCCGGACCTGCCTCCGCCGGCCGACAGCGCCGCTCCCCAAGGACTCGCCTCCCAACGCACCCTTTCCCACGGCCGGCCGCCGACCAGGCGCGGCCACTCCCGCGGCGACAGACGGAGGACGGCTCCACCGACGGACGCTCCGGCACCTGAACGGACGCTGCGACCTCCGAACCGGCCGAGGCGCCCACCCGTCGAATCCCCCGGTCATGTCCCCTCCAGTCGACCGCCCTTCCCATGCCGGCTCCGGGGCGGGTGCGGCGTCCGGATCGTTCGCTTCGGCCGGGAACGATCCTTTGGCGGCACAACGATCAATGCGGGGGAATCGTGCGGCGTCTATGGCGTGGCGGGTGCATGAGGGGCGGTCGATCAACGGTGGCCGAAATGGGGGTGCGGGGCGGGTCGCCGGGGCGCAGTTGGGGGTGGCGGGGGTGTCGCGGGGCATGTCATCCGGGGTGGTCGGCGGTATGGGGATTGTCTCGGCAGGCCCGCCGTTCGGTGACCTTGACCTGGCCGGACGGTCACCCGACACGCCGACAAAGCGTGACAAACACGTGGCGTGTCCTGCCCCGGTGAAGTTGACCTTGTGACCATCTCGGATGAGTGCCGCTGCACCCTTGCGAAAGCCCCCCGGTGGTCTGCAAGTATGTGCCAATGCCCCAGCAGCAGTCCTCGGTTGACTTCTTTCAGAACGGCTCGGATCACGAAGAGCTGAGTGTGGTCCTGCGTGGTTACGACCGCGCGCAGGTCGACGCCAAGCTGCAGCGGATCAACGCGCAGCTCCAGCAGGCCAACCAGGCTCGCGAAGAGGCCGAGAGCCGCCTCGCCGAGGCCCAGCGGCGCATCCGTCAGACCGAGCAGCGGCTCGGCACGATGGAGCAGAAGCTGAGCGACACCAACAAGCAGCTGGAGGAGAACAACCGGCCGACGCTGTCGGGGCTGGGCACGCGGGTCGAGCAGATCCTGCGGCTCGCCGAGGAGCAGGCCAACGACCACCGGGGCGAGGCCAAGCGGGAGACCGAGGGCATCATCTCCGCCGCGCGGCTCGAGGCTCGCGAGATCACCGACAAGGCGCGGGCCGAGTCCGCCGCCATGAAGGCGACCGCCGAGCGCGAGGCCGGCAACCTGCGCACCGCCGCCGAGCGGGAGGCCGCCGAGGTCCGGGTGCAGGCCCGGCGCGAGGCCGACACGCTGCGCGCCGACGCGGAGCGCGAGACCAAGCAGCTGCGCACGGCCACGGCGCACGAGGTCGCCGAGCTGAAGGCGACCGTCGAGCGCGAGGTGGCGACGCTGCGGGCCACCGCCGAGCGGGAGATCACCCAGCTGCGCGCCAAGGCCGCCCGCGAGGCGGAGGAGAAGCGCGCCGAGGCGACCAAGCTGCTCACCGACGCCCGGGACAAGCGCGACAAGGACCTGCAGTCCCTCGCCCTGGAGATCGCCGAGCGGCAGGAGAAGGCGGAGCGCGACGAGTCCGCCCGCCACGCCTCCGCGGTCGCCGCGACGCAGAAGCTCGTCAACGAGGCCGAGAGCCGCGCCCGGGCCGCCGAGGACCGCGCGAAGGAGATCGAGCAGCGGGCCGAGGCGCGCCGGGTCGAGTCCGAGCGGTCCGCCGCCGAGACCCTCGACAAGGCGAAGAACCTCGCCGAGAAGACCGTCAACGAGGCTCGCGCCGAGGCGCACCGCCAGCTCAGCGAGGCGCGTGCCGAGGCGGAGGAGACGACGCAGCGGGCCCGGCGCGAGGTCGAGGACCTCACGCGCCAGAAGGACGCGGTCACCTCGCAGCTCGGTCAGATGCTGTCCGGCCTCGCCGGGATCATGCCGTCGGTCCAGCCCCCGCAGCAGGGTGGCCCCGCCGACGCGAAGAAGGGCAAGTCCGGAGACGGCGAGAAGGTCTCCGCCTGACGCTCGCGGGACGCGGTGATCCGACCGCTTCTCGATCATTCACGGGGAGTTCGATCGCACGTCCCGTCATGCGCGGTGTGTAATTGCGCGTGGCGGGACGTTGCGTGTGAGGATGGGTGTTATGTCAGACCGCGACCTCTTCGACACGGGCCCGGGCGGGGTCTCTTCTGAGCCTGACTTCGAGACCGCGCTGCGTGGGTACAACCGCAGCCAGGTCGACAAGTACTGGACCCAGTCCGAGAACGAGATCCATGCGCTGAAGCTGGAGAACGAAGAGGTCTGGGGTCAGGTCCAGGCGCTCGCCGCACAGGTCCAGGACCTGCAGATGGAGCTCGCCGACCTGCGCCGGCGCGGTCCGGTGGGCGATGTCTCCTTCCGGCATCTGGGTGCCCGGGTGGAGCAGATCCTCGGCCTCGCCGAGGACCAGGCCGAGGCGATCCGGGCCAACGCCGTGCAGGACATCTCGGGGCTGCGCACCGAGGCGGAGCGGCTGCTCGCCGACGCCCGCACCCGGGCCGCCAAGGCCAACGAGGACTTCGAGCTCGCCCTCGCCGCCAGGCGCGCGGAGGAGGAGCGCGCGGTCACGGAGCGTCGCGCCGCGCTCGCCGCCGAGGTCCGCGCGATCGAGGAGCGGTCCGTCGCGTCGCGCGCCGAGGCCGAGCGGATCGTCGCGCACGCCCATGCCGAGGCGCAGCGCATCACCGCCGAGGTCACCGCGCAGCTCGAGCAGGCCCGGCACCAGGCGGAGCGGGAGCTGCAGGCGCTGCGCGCGAGCGCGGAGCAGCACGCGGCCCAGGTCCGCGCCGAGGCCGACCAGCACGCCGCCGCCGCGCAGCAGCACGCGGCGACCGTCACGACCGAGGCCCAGCAGCAGGCCGCCGCGCTCCTCGCCGATGCGCGGCAGCAGGCCGAGGACGTCACCAAGCAGGCGCAGGCCAGGGCGGCGGCGCTCACCGCTGAGGCCGAGCAGCAGGCGGCCGCGGTCACCGCGCAGGCCCAGGAGGCGGCCGCCGCCGTCGCGGCCAAGGCGCAGGAGGCCGCGGCGACCGTCGCCGCGCAGGCCGAGGAGCACGCCGCCGCCGTCACCGCCCAGGCGGAGGCGACGGCCGCGGCCGTCGCGGCCCAGGCGGAGCAGTCCGCGACCGCGGTCACCGAGCAGGCCGCCGCGCAGGCGAAGGCGATCGCGGACACCGCCGTGGCCAAGGCGGAGGCGGCCGCCGCCGAGGCGCACGCCGCCGCGACCGAGGCGCACCGCAAGAGCACCGACGAGGCCACCCGCAAGGCCACCGCCGAGGCCGAGGCCCGGGCGGCCGCCGCCCGCGCCGCGATCGAGCAGGAGCTCAGCGAGCTGCGGGCCACCCACGACACCGAGCTCGCCGAGCTGCGCGCCACGGCGGAGCGGGAGCTCGCCGAGGCCCGCGCCGCGGCCAAGGCGGAGGCGCAGGAGCTGAGCGCCACCGCACAGGCCGAGACGGAGGAGCTGCGCGCCGCCGCGAAGACCGAGGCCGAGGAGCTGCGCACCGCCGCGAAGGCCGAGGCCGACGCGCTGCGCGCCGAGGCGGCCGCGGCCGTGACCGCCGCCGAGGCCACCGCCGCCGCACAGGCCACCGCGACCGCCGAGGCCGAGGCCGCGGCCGCCGCCGCCCAGGCGAAGGCGGAAGCGGAGCAGGCCACCGCCAAGGCGAAGGCCGAGGCCGACAAAGCCACCGCCAAGGCGAAGGCCGAGGCCGACAAAGCCACCGCGAAGGCGAAGGCCGACGCGGAAGCCGCCGCCGCGGCGCAGGCCGCCGCGGGCGCCAAGGCCGCCGAGGAGCAGGCGGCCAAGGTCGAGGCCGCCACGGCGAAGCTCGCCGAGGCCGAGGCCCGCCTCGCCGAGGTGCAGTCGCAGGAGGCCGCCCTCCGCGCGCGGCTCAAGGAGTCCGCGGACGCCGAGGCCCGCCTGGCCGAGCTGCGCGAGCAGGAGACGGAGCTCACCAGCAAGATCGCCCAGACCGAGGCGGCGCTGAGCACCGAGCTGACCGGGCTGCGGGCGCAGGAGACGGAGCTGACGACCCAGGTCGCGGCCGCCGAGGCGCGCCTGGCCGAGCTGCGGCAGCAGACCGTGGACGCCGAGGCCCTGAGCGAGAAGGTCGCCGCGGCCGAGGAGCGGCTGCGGCAGGTCGAGGAGAAGGCCGCCGCGGCGCAGCAGCGGGCGCAGGAGATCGAGCAGCTCGCGACCGCCGCCGGCGCCGAGGCCGCCGAGCGTGCCGCGAAGGTCGTGGCGGAGGCCGAGCAGGCCGCCCAGGCGATCCTCGAGGCCGCCCGCGCCGAGGCCGCGCAGGCCGCCGTCGCCGAGGCCGCGCAGGCCGCCGTCGCCGAGGCCGCGCAGGCCGTCGCCACCGCCACCAAGGACAAGGACGCGACCAACAGCAACGGCAAGGTGAAGGTGGCCGCCGAGTAGACCGGGCAGGTCACGGGGGTGAGCGGAGCCGCCGGCCGGCCGGAAACCCCGAAAACTCCCGTGCCGCAGCTGCGGAAAGCCGACACTCAGGTTGAGGGCGCGGCGAGGGATCACGTATCGTCCGCGGGTCTGCGCGCCGGGTCACGTACAGGGGAGGTCGTGTGAGCAGCACGGAGCAGGTGCAACGAGACCGGCCCGGGCGTCACACCGCTCCACCCACCCCGCAGCGCCGGCGCACCGGCCGCGTCGCGATCGGCGTCGCCGTGCTGCTCGTGCTGGCCGCCGGCACGTTCGCGGTGGTGCAGTACGTGTCGAGCGACTCGCAGAGCCAGTCCAGCGGCGGCACCGAGAAGGCCACCGTCATCAGCACCGCCGGCACCGTCGTCGACGGCCAGCAGCTGACCACGGCGCTGCACATCAAGGCCGACAACGTCAAGGTCGTCAACTCGACCGTCCGGCACGCGGGCACGGTCGCGATCCGGGTGTTCCCCGGCGTCAGCGGCACCGTCGTGGAGAACACGGAGGTGTACTGCGACGGCAAGGACATGGTCGGCGTCGGCAACGGCGGCTACACCGCCACCAAGGTGAAGGTCCACGGCTGCGCGACCGGGTTCCAGCACTACGCGGGCGCCCCGGCGCGGGTGACCGACTCGACGGTCGACGACCAGCCGTACCAGGCGAGCTACGCCTTCACGGAGTCCGGCAAGAAGCACCCGACCAGCGGCGCGGGCCTGGTCGCCGGCCCGGTCAAGGCCGCGAAACCCTGGCCCGGCCCCGACAACACGGGCGTGCCGGCGGGGACGCAGCTCACGCCGTACACGGGCCAATACGCGATCACCCAGGACAACACCGTCATCGACGGGAAGATCCTCACCGACTGCCTGGACATCAGGGCGAAGAACGTGACGATCAAGCGGTCGAAGATCAGCTGCAAGAACAAGGGCGGCATGATCATCCGGGTGTTCGACGACGTGGTGCCTGACGCGAGCCTGCTGCTGGAGGACTCCGAGGTGGTGGGCGAGGGGCAGGGGCTCGGCCTCGGCTTCGGCCACTACACGATGCGCCGCGTCAACATGCACCACCTCAACGAGGGCCCCCGCGTCTCCGACGGCGCGGTCATCGAGGACAGCTGGATCCACGACCTCGTCTTCACCGACGAGAAGGACCACCAGGACATCCTGCAGACGACCGGCGGCGAGCACATGATCGTGCGGCACAACACCCTCGAGGCGTTCAACCCGGCCACGAACGACCCGTTCAACGCGGGCTTCCAGCTCGGCTCCGAGACCGCGCCGAAGCTCAGCGACCTGCTGGTCGAGGGCAACCTGTTCTCCGGCGGCAACTACACGGTGAACCTGCGGCCGGACACGAAGGCGGAGAAGGTGGTCTTCCGCAACAACGTGTTCGTGCAGAACAGCAGGTACGGGCCCGCCTCCAACGAGGACCTGCCGGGCGTCACCTGGGAAGCCAGCAATGTCTACCTCGAGGGCGGCAGGCCCGTCACCGCGGCGCCCTAGAAGCGCACGACGGCCTTCGTGACCGTGTACGCCTCGGCGTAGTGTGCCCGGCACTCCATGCCGCGGATCCGGGCCAGGCCGAGGAACACCTCGTCGTCCCACCAGTCGCGGGCCTTCTGCGACGGGAAGTGCTCGTGCAGCAGCGCGACCTTCCGCCGGCCCTGGTCGGGCGTCAGCGGCACGTACACGTTGCGGCGGGACAGGTCACCGTCCCACTTCGGGATCTCGTAGTGCATGACCAGCGCGTCCCGGAACGCGGTCGAGGCGAGCGAGCCGAGCAGCCGGTGGTCCTGGTGCGCGTCGTCGGTCGACGGGGCGAGCACCAGGTCCGGGGCGCCGAGCCGGGCGGCGGCCTCGACGATCTCCTTGGCCGCGTTCCAGTGCGCCGGCAGCCGGCCGTCGGGCAGGTCGTGCAGGTGGAACTCGACCGTGCCCTGGGACAGGAACGCGGTGGCCGCGGCCCGGGCCTCCTCCTGCCGGGCCGGCACCCCCGTGGCCAGGACGTAGTGCACCGTGACCCCGGCGGGCAGCGACAGCAGCAGCCCGCCGGCGGCGATCTCGATGTCGTCGGGGTGCGCCCCCAGGGCGACGACGGACCGGACGCCGGCGAGCGAGAAGTCGATCACGAGCGCTGCGTCGGGACGAGGGACGGGCGGCGGGTGGAGTCCCACAGCATCCACGGGCAGTTGCCGTGGTTGTAGGCCTCCTCCATCTCGGCGCGGTCCTTGAACGTGTCGACCGCCCGCCAGAACCCGTCGTACTGCTGGGCCAGCAGCTTGCGGTCCGGGATGAGCCGGTCGAAGGCGTGCGGCACCATGTCCTCGCCCTCCCGCAGGTGGTCGAAGATCTCCGGCCGCATGATGAAGTAGCCGCCGTTCTCCCAGGTCATCAGCTCGCGGAAGTCCCGGACCCGCGAGACGGCGCCGTCGGGGCCCATCTCGACCACGTGGTGCGTGGAGACCGGCGGCACCGCGAGCATGCTGACCGCGGCCGTGGACGCGCGGAAACGCTCCACCATCTCCGGCAGCGGCGCGTCGGTCAGCGTGTCGGCGTAGTTGGCCAGGAACATCGGCTCGTCCTCGACGTACTTGCGCACGCGCATGAGCCGCTCACCGATCGTGGCCTTGAGGCCGGTGTCGATGAAGGTGATGTTCCAGTCGGTGATGTCGGTCGAGAACAGCTGCACGTCGCGGTTGCCGCCGACGAGGGTGAAGTCGTTGGACAGCGTCTCGTCGTAGTGCAGGAAGTAGTCCTTGACGACCGCGGCGCCGTAGCCGAGGGCGAGGACGAAGTCGGTGTGCCCGAAGTGCGCGTAGTAGCGCATGACGTGCCAGAGCAGCGGCCTGTCGCCGATCATGGCCATCGGCTTGGGCACGTTGCTGGTGCCCTCGCGCATCCGCATGCCGAGACCACCGCAGAACAGGACGACCTTCACGACGAACTACCCCTCAACGTCGAGTGCCGGGATCGGGTAGACCAGCTTGCCGCCCCAGTCGCGCACGTAGGACAGCTGCGCGCTGATCTCGGTGCGCAGGTTCCACGGCAGGACGAGGACGTAGTCGGGCCGGTCGGCGGCGATGCGCTCCGGCGCGTGGATCGGGATGTGCGTGCCGGGCAGGAACATGCCCTGCTTGTGCGGCGACCGGTCGACCGTGTACTCGAGCAGGTCCTCGCGGATGCCGCAGTGGTTGAGCAGCGTGTTGCCCTTGCCGGGGGCGCCGTAGCCGACGACCCGCTTGCCCTCGGCGCGGGCCCGCATGAGGAAGTCGAGCAGGTCGCGCTTGATGGTGAAGACCTCGTCGGCGAAGCCCTGGTGCCCCTCGAACGTGTGCAGCCCGGCGGCCGCCTCGGCGTCGAGGACGGCCTTGACGGCGACGGACGGCTCGCCCGCGGTCCCGGTGTGTTTCGCGTGTACCCGCAGCGACCCGCCGTGCGTGTCGAGCTCCTCGACGTCCACGACGGCGAGGCCGCCCTTGGCGAGCGCCCGGGACGCGGTGAGCAGCGACAGGTACTGGTAGTGCTCGTGGTAGATGGTGTCGAACTGCCGGCGCTCGATGAGGCGGAGCAGGTGCGGGAACTCCAGCGTGACCAATCCGTCTGGTTTGACCAGATTCGCCAGACCCTGACTGAAGCCAATAATGTCCGGAATATGGGCATAAACGTTATTTGCCGCTACCAGATCGGCGCGGCCGTATTGCGCCGCGACCGATTCGCCGGTTTCCGGCCCGAGAAAGCAGACCTCGGTGCGGATCCCCTTTTCGCGGGCGACCGCCGCGACATTTCCGGCCGGCTCGACGCCGATCACGGGAATACCCGCGGCCACAAAGTGCTGCAGAAGGTACCCGTCATTACTGGCCACTTCGGCGACCAGGCTCTCGGCCGTTAGGTTGAGTTTCTCGATCATCGCGACCGAGTACCGCCGGGCGTGCTCCACCCAGGATGATGAATAGGAGGAGAAGTACAGGTAGTCGGAAAAGATCTCCTCACCTGCCACGTACGCCGGGAGCTGCACCAACAGACACTCAGAGCAGGTGCGCACGTGCAGTGGGTAGAACGTTTCCGGGGCGTCGACCCTGTCCGCCGGTACGTAGCTCTCACACAACGGTGACATACCGAGGTCGACGAAGGTCTCGGTGAGCTCGGCGCCACAGAGCCGGCACGAGACAACGGGCATGCGTCCCCCCAAAATAATCGTTGGCGCTAGGCTCCCAGCTATACGGCAGGAGCAAGATGTGGACGCGTCAGCCTAAGGCAGAATCCAAGCCAAGAAGCTAGCGGTCACCGAAGACTGCTGTTCAACGCCAGAGTAAGAAGTCCGACACACCACCGAGGGCACTTTCGGTCCCTCTTAGACTCGCCTTCCACCCGCCGAGCGTTCGGGAGCTTTGCCATGCGCGTACTCGTCACTGGTCACGACGGATACATCGGCAGCGTGCTGGTGCCGATACTCCGGCAGGCCGGGCACGAGGTGGTCGGTCTCGACACGGGGCTGTTCGCGGACTGCGTCCTCGGGCCGGCGCCCGAGGAGGTCAAGACCCTGCGGGTCGACCTCCGTGACGTCGAGCCGTCCCACGTCACGGGATTCGACGCGGTCGTGCACCTCGCCGCGCTGTGCAACGACCCGTTGGGCAACCTCAACCCCGACCTGACGTACGACGTCAACCACCGCTCGACGATCCGCCTGGCGAAGGCCGCCAAGGCCGCCGGGGTGCAGCGGTTCCTCTTCTCGTCGTCCTGCTCGCTGTACGGCAAGGGCGCCGACGACACCCCGCTGGACGAGACGGCCGGCTTCCAGCCGGTGACGCCCTACGGCGAGTCCAAGATCCTGTCCGAGCAGGGCCTGCTGGAGCTCGCCGACGACGACTTCTCCCCGGTGTTCCTGCGCAACTCCACGGCCTACGGCTTCTCGCCGCGGCTGCGCGGCGACCTGGTGGTCAACGACCTCGCCGCGCACGCGCTGCTGACCGGGCAGGTGCGGCTGCTGTCCGACGGCAAGGCGTGGCGCCCGCTGGTGCACATCGAGGACATCTCCGCCGCGTTCCTGGCGTTGCTGGAGGTCGACCGGGGCCGGGTGCACGCCAAGGCGTACAACATCGGCAAGAGCAGCGAGAACTACCTGATCCGCGACGTGGCCAACCTCGTCGCCGAGGTGGTGCCGGGCAGCGAGGTCACCTTCGCCGAGGGCGCCGGCACCGACCTGCGCAACTACCGGGTCACCTGCGACCTGATCGCGGCCGAGGTCCCCGAGTTCCAGCCGAAGTGGACCGTGAAGCTCGGCGTGGAGCAGCTCATCGAGCAGTACCAGCGGCACGGCCTGACGATCGAGCAGTTCGGCAGCGAGACCCACCAGCGCATCAAGCGGATCAAGTCGCTGATGGCCGCCGGCAAGCTCGACAACGACCTGCGCTGGGTGAACGCATGACCACCGACCGTCTTTGCGACGCCTGCGGCGAGGAGCGGCTCGTGCCGTTCGCGGACCTGGGCGACATCCCGGTCCTGTGCGGCGTGCACTGGGAGGCCCACGGCGACGCCGTCGCGTCCCCGGTCGGCCGGATGGAGCTGGCGCACTGCCCGCGCTGCGCATACGTGCGCAACATCGCGTTCGAGCCGGACAAGCTCGTCTACGACACGACGATGGACACCAACCTGCACTTCTCCCCCGCGTTCCAGCGGTTCTCGGCGGACCTGGTGCAGAGCCTCAGCGAGCGGTACGACCTCAACGGCAAGCTCGTGCTCGACATCGGCTGCGGCCAGGGCGAGTTCCTCAAGGAGCTGACCCACGTCGGCGGCGCCACCGGCGTGGGCTACGACGCGATGTACGCCGGCGAGACCGGCACCAGCGGCGCGACCACGTTCCACAGCGCGCTCGCCCCGCGCGGCGGCGGCCTGCCGGAGTACGACTTCTTCACCTCGCGACACTGGTTCGAGCACCTCGACGACCCCTACGAGTTCCTGGTCGACCTGCGGGAGCAGGCGAAGGGGCGCGAGGTCTTCGGCTACGTCGAGGTCCCCGACGCGGTGTACGACCTCGCCACCGCCGGCTGGGAGGTCATCTACCCGCACGTGTCGTACTTCGACGCGTACTCGCTGGCGAGCATCTTCGGCCGGGCCGGCTGGACGGTCGAGTCGACGGGCACCCTGTTCTCGGGGATGTTCCGCTACATCGAGGTGTCGGCGAACCGGCCGCGCGCCGGTGGTCACGTCGCGCACACCGGCGAGCTTCCGTCGATGCGGGCCCGCGACAAGCAGCTCGCGGCGATCGCCGGCTTCGCGGAGCGGCACCACGCCGAGCGGGAGCGCTGGCGCGGCACGATCGCGCAGCTCAACGCCGACGGCGCCCGGCCGGTGCTGTGGGGCGCGGGCTCGCGCGGCGTGCAGTTCCTGACCCTGGCCGACCGTGAGCTGGGCCTGCACGGCGTCGTGGACCTCAACCCACGCAAGTGGGGCCGGTTCCTGCCGGTCACCGGGCACCGGGTGGACCCGCCGTCGACGCTGACGACGCTGCAGCCGAAGGCCGTCGTGATCACGAACCCGGCCTACAAGGAGGAGATCGCCAAGTCCCTCGCGGACCTCGGCGTGACCGCAGAGATCCTGGTGGCGTGACCATGACCCAGCCCCGTGTGACGATCGGAATGACGACGTACAACGTCGAGAAGTACCTGCCGCTCGCGATCGAGTCGATGCTGGCGCAGGACTACCCGGACTTCGAGATCGTCGTGTGCGACAACGTGTCCACCGACGGCACGTGGGAGATCCTGGAGCGCTACGCCGCCAAGGACGAGCGGGTCCGCATCTACCGCAACCCGGAGAACCTCGGCGAGGCCGGCAACTTCCGGCGGGTGGTGCAGCTGGCCCGCGGCGAGCTGTTCCGCCTTGCCGCGCACGACGACCTCGCCGCGCCGACGCTGATCAGCCGGTGCGTGGAGGCGCTCGACGCGCACCCCGAGGCGATCCTGGCGTTCCCGCAGACGATGCTGATCGACAGCGACGGCAACGAGATCGGCCCGTGGGACGACGCCATGGACACCCACGACCTGCGCTCGCGCAGCCGGGTCAGCTGGTACGCGCGCAAGTGGAACCTCTGCAACGAGGTCTTCGGCGTGATCCGCACCGACGTGCTGCGCAGGACCCGGCTGCTCGGGCCGTTCCTGTCCAGCGACGTGCGGATGCTGCACGAGCTGGCGCTGCGCGGCGAGTTCATCCAGGTGCCGCAGCGGCTGTTCTTCCGCCGGATGCACGCGACCAACACGTTCGGCGCCCAGCGCGACACCGACGAGGTGCTCGAGTGGCTGGAGCCGGGCGCGGCCAAGGGCAAGAGCCGCAAGCGCAAGCCGGCCACCGACCAGAGCCACCACACCCGGATGACCTGGGAGATCACCAAGGCGCTGCTCAGCAACGAGCTGCCGGTGACCGAGCGGGCCGTCGCGACCGGGGCGTTCCTCACCTCGTGGGGCACCCGCCGCGGCCGGGCCAAACTGGGCCGGATCCGCCGCTCGATCACGCGCACCCCCATCGCACCGCCGCCGTGGGAGAAGCCGTCCGACAAGCCGTCTGACCAGCAGTCCCAGGCCTAGGAGCCAGCATGAGTCAGGGCGTCGACCAATCCGTCGATCCGCTCGACCGCACCGTCGACCTCGACCGCACCGTGGAGATCAACGCGCTTGCACCACCTCCGGCGCAGGAAGCGGAGGAGGCCGGAGCGGCGCCGCGCACACGGCTCAAGTCGGCGATCTTCTGGTCGTACGCGCTGACCGCGGGCCGGCTCGGCACCACGACGATCGTCACATTCGTGCTGGCGAAGATGCTGGGCCCGCACGCGCTGGGCGTCGTCACGACCGCGCTGCTGTTCGTGATGATCACGCAGATGCTGCTCCAGCAGACCCTGCTGACCACGATCATCCAGCGGGAGCAGCTCGACGACGACCACCTCGACGCCGGGTTCTGGCTGGTCATCGGGGGCAGCCTCGCGCTGACCGCGCTCGCTGCCGGCCTGGCACCGCTGTGGGCGGCGTTCAACGACCAGCCGCAGCTGACGATGATCTGCATCGCGCTGACGCCGATGATCCTGCTGCAGGGCCTGACCGTGGTCCCCGAGGCGATCCTGCGCCGGAAGATGACCTTCCGGCCGCTCGCCATCCGCACACTCATCGCGACCGCGATCGGTGGCGTGGTCGGCATCGGGATGGCGTTCGCCGGCTACCAGGCCTGGGCCCTGGTCGCACAGCAGCTGGTGACCGCCGGCGTCGGCGCGGTCGTGCTGTGGTCGGTCACCGACTGGCGCCCGCACTGGCGGCTGCCCCGCCGGGCGGCCAGGGACCTGTGGGGCTTCTCGTCCCAGACCGCGCTCGGCGGCGTCGGCGTGTTCCTCGCGATCCGCATGGACGTGCTGGTGATCGGCAAGTTCTTCGGTGCGAACGCGACAGGTCTGTACCGCATCGCGCAGCGCCTGCCCGACATGCTGACCGAGGTGACCAGCCGTTCTCTGCAGCAGGTGTCGCTGCCGGAGCTCGCCCGGCTGCAGAAACAGCCCGTCGAGCTCGGTGACCGGCTGGCCAAGATGCTGCACGTGTCCGCCGTGACGGGCCTGCCGGCGCTCGGCATCCTCGCCGCCACCGCGAAGCCGCTCGTCGCGCTGCTCGGTCCAGAGTGGTCGCCGGCCGGCACCGCCATGCAGCTGCTGTGCATCGTCGGCATCGTCAACGTCTACGGCGTGCTGCTCGGGCCGGCGCTCCAGGCGGTCGGGCGGCCGGGCATCAACACCGCGCTGTCCTGGTTCCAGCTGGTGGTCGGCGTCACCACGTTCTACTTCATCGGGCAGCTGCTGAACGGCTCCACCGACGACCGGGCGCAGGTCGCCGCGATCGCGCTGGGCATGTCCGCGGTCGAACTGTCGATCACCATCCTGATGATGTACATCACCTTCGTCCGGGTGCTGAAGGTCAACACCTGGCAGATCCTCGGCCCGACCGTCCCGGCGTTCGTCGCGGGGGCCGCGGGCTTCCTGGTGCCGTTCCTGATCGACCGGTCCGGCATGGTCGGCGGGCCATGGGTGCTGAAATTCGTGGTTTACGGCGTGCTGGCCACGGGCATCTCCGCCGGTCTGCTGCTCGGCCTGGACGGGCGCACGCGGGGGATGGTCATGGGAAAGCTCGGAACCAAGCTCGGAAAGAAGTAGGAGCGGTCTTGCTGTTCGACGAGTCCAACCGCCTGCGCCCCCTCGCGCACGCGGTGATCCCCGGTGGGGCGCACACCTATGCCAAGGGCGACGACCAGTTCCCCGAGGAGGCGCCGGGCTTCATCGTCCGGGGCAGCGGCTGCCACGTGTGGGACGCCGACGGCAACGAGTTCATCGAGTACGGGATGGGGCTGCGCTCGGTCACGCTCGGCCACGGCTACGAGCCGGTGGTGCGGGCCGCGGCGCGGCAGATGGCGGAGGGGCTCAACTTCAGCCGTCCGGCCACCATCGAGCTGGCCGCGGCGCAGCGGCTGCGCACCGCGCTCGGCGTGCCCGACCGGATGGTGAAGTTCGCGAAGAACGGCTCCGACGCCACGAGCGCCGCGGTGAAGCTGGCCCGCGCGTTCACCGGCCGGGACCTCGTCGCGGTCTGCGCCGACCACCCGTTCTTCTCCACCGACGACTGGTTCATCGGCACGACCGGGATGCCGGCCGGGATCCCCGACGCGATCCGGGCGCTGACCCTGCGGTACCGCTACAACGACCTCGCGAGCGTGGAGGCGCTGATCGCGGCGCACCCCGGGCAGATCGCCTGCCTGGTGCAGGAGGTCGAGACGACCGAGCCGCCCGCGCCGGGCTTCCTCGCCGGCCTGCGGGCGCTGTGCGACCGGCACGGCATCCTGCTGATCCTCGACGAGATCATCACCGGCTTCCGCTGGCACCTGCGCGGCGCGTCGTACGTGCACGGCGTCCAGGCGGACCTGACCAGCTACGGCAAGGCGCTCGGCAACGGCTTCGCGGTCGCCGCGCTCGTCGGCCGGGCCGACGTCATGGCGCTCGGCGGCCTGCACACCGACCGGGAGCGGGTCTTCCTGCTGTCCACCACGTACGGTGCCGACACGCACACGCTCGCCGCGACGATGGCGGTCCTCGACGTGTACGAGCGGGAGCCGGTCATCGAGCACCTGCACCGGCAGGGCCGGCGGCTCGCCGACGGGGTGCGGGCGGCCGCGGCGGCGCACGGGGTCGCCGACTTCGTCGGCGTGGCGGGCCGTGACAGCAACCTGATCTACGTCACCAGGGACGCCGGCGGCGAGCGGTCGCAGGCGTTCCGGACCCTGTTCCTGCAGGAGCTGATCCGCCGCGGCGTGATCGCGCCGTCGTTCGTGGTGAGCTACTCGCACACCGACGCCGACATCGACCGCACGATCGAGGCGGTCGACGGCGCCCTGGCCGTCTACGCGAAGGCGCTGAGCGACGGCGTCGAGGCGTACCTGGTCGGCCGTGCCGTGAAGCCCGTCTTCCGCCCGTACGTGTAGGGGGCGCACCGTGGTCGCAGTCATCGAGCGGGACGAAGAGGTCCGGCGCGGCACCCGTACACCGGTGAAGGCCGCCGCCGTCGTGGGCGCGCTGGTGCTCGGCACGGCCGCGTCGATCCTGCGCCAGCCCGGGCCCGGCGCCCTGGACACGGTCTGGGCCGAGGACGGCGAGATCTTCCTGACCCAGGCGGTGCGCGACGGTGCCGGGGCGTTCACCACGTCCTACGCCGGCTACTACCACCTCGTCGCCCGGCTCGTCGCCGGCGTCGCCGCGCTGCTGCCGCCGGCGCAGGCCGCGGCCGCGCTCGCGATCGGCGCGGCGCTGGTCACGACGGCCTTCGCGATCGCCGCGTACGCGCTCAGCGGGGAGTACCTGTCCTCGGCGGTGGCCCGGCTCGTGGTGTCGGTGCCGGTCGCGGTGCTGCCGATGGCGCAGGGTGACGTGCTGAACTCGCCCGCGAACCTGCACTGGACCGGGCTGTACGTGCTGTTCTGGTTCCTGCTGTGCCGGCCGGAGTCGACCGCCGGCAGGGTGCTCGCCTGCGCCGGGATCGTGCTCGTCGTCGGCAGCGACATCCTCACCGGGGTCTACCTGCCGCTCGTCGCGTTCGTGCTGTGGTTCCACCGGGACCGGTACGCCGTGGCGAAGGCCGTCGCGTTCCTGGTGCCCTTCGCCCTGCAGGTGCTCGGGCTGCTGACCGGGGCCAGCGAGCGGGAGGGCCTGGCGCCGGACCCGGTGCGGGCGGTGACCGGCTTCGTGCTGCGCGCCGTGCCGACGGCGCTGTTCGGCGAGCGGTGGGTCGGCCAGACGATCAGCGCGCGCAGCCTGGTGCTCGCCGCGGTCGCGTGGCTGCTCATCGGCGCGCTGCTGGTCCTGGGCCTGCGCAAGGTCATCCGTCCACGGTGGACGCTGGTGGTCGCGGCCGGGGTGCACAGCGCGCTGGTCTACATCGCGCCGGTCGCGCTGAGCGGCATCGCCACCCCGCGCTACAACGTGGCGCCGGCCCTGCTGCTGCTGGTCACCGTGGTCGCCCTGCTCAACGACGTGGTCGGGGTCCGGGTCCTCGCGGCGCTGATGCTGCTCGTGTGCGCGGTGAACTTCCGGGTGGACAACGCCAGGGCGGACGGGCCCGCCTGGCACACCGGGCTGGAGGGTGCGCGGGCCGCCTGCGCCGCCGGCCCGGAGGGCGCCGTGTCGATCGAGGTGACCCCGCTGGCCGCGCCCGGATGGCATGTGGCGCTGCCGTGTGACTATGTCGACAGAAAATGACCCGCGGGCATTGCGGTCATCGGCGCGCGAGCAATTATCAGGCGAACTATGATCCACTCCAGAGTTACGGCATGAATTTCCTCGACCGTTCGGCCAGCGTTGCCTGCCGGAACGACGGAGGCCTCTGCACCCCGGAACGAGATTCACCTTCCGGGGCACACATGTACGCTGAGCTGCGCACCAGGAGATCATCCTTGTCCGTTTAGCCACATAAGTACCACATATGTAATTTGTTGTTTTTGTCATTCTTGAGCGCGTCAAGCGGCATTTCATGTTCCGTTAAAAGACGCATGTAAAGAATGCGACACGGCGAGTTTGCCAGTGCCCACTTGCCTCGCCGACGCGTTATCCGCCAGTGTCGCTAGGCGACTGCCCGTGGGGGGCGCCGCGACGATTTTTCATCGGGAGCAGGGTCGGTCATGAAGGTTGGCGTCATCGGCTGCGGCTACTGGGGAGCGAAGCACGTCCGCGTGCTGTCCTCGTTGCCCGAGGTGTCCCTGGTCGTCGCGATCGACGCCCAGACGGAGCGGATCGAGCCGCTGCGCCGGATGTATCCGAGCGCGCTGTGCGTCACCAGCCTCGACGAGGTGATCGACCTCATCGACGCCGCGGTCATCGCCACGCCGCCGCGCTCGCACGCGCCCCTCGCGAAGCGGCTGCTCGCCGCCGGCAAGCACGTCATGGTCGAGAAGCCGATGACCGCCTCGACCGCCGAGGCCCGCGAGCTGGTCGCGATGGCCGACGAGGCCGGGCTCACGCTGGCCACCGGCCACACCTTCGAGCACAACGCGGTGGTCAAGCACCTGCGCGACATGGTCGCCGCCGAGGAGCTCGGCAAGATCTACTACATCGACACCGCGCGGCTGAACCTCGGCCTCTACCAGCCCGACGTCAACGTCGTGTGGGACCTCGCGCCGCACGACATCTCGATCATCAACATGGTGCTGGGCAGCACGCCGACCGCGGTGAGCGCCTGGGGCGCCAGCCACGCCGGCACCCCGTTCGAGGACGTCGCCTACCTGCGGCTGGAGTACGGCGCGATCGGCGCCACCGCGAACATCCACGTCAGCTGGCTGGACCCGTCGAAGGTCCGCCGCGTCACCGTGGTCGGCAGCCAGCGCATGGCGGTGTACGACGACATGCTCGACGAGGGCCGCCTGCGCATCTACGACAAGGGCGTCCAGGGCGCCCCGCTGGACGGCACGGTGCCGATGTCGTACCGCTACGGCGGCATCACCGCGCCGCACATCCCGATGACGGAGCCGCTCAGCGAGGTCGACCGTGACTTCGTGCAGTCGGCGATCACCGGCCGCACCCCGCAGGTCGACGGCCGCCGCGGCCTCGCCGTGGTGGAGGTCCTGGAGGCCGCCGCCGAGTCGATGGCCACCGGCCGCACCGTCAACCTCTCCCAGCCCGCCGTCGTCTGACCGTCGCTCCGCAGCCTTCCGCTCCACGGCCTTTTCGCTCCGCAGCCTTGAGAAAGGACCTCACGTCCGTGCGCATCCCGTTCAATGACCTCGCCACGCCGCACGCGTCGATCGTCGAGGACGTCGTCGCGGAGGTGCGGGCGCTGGCCGGCAACTCCCGCTTCATCGGCGGGCCGGCCGTCGAGGCCTTCGAGCAGGACTTCGCGGCGTACTGCCGCACCACGCACGCCGTGGGCGTCGCCAACGGCACCGACGCGATCGAGCTGACCCTGCGGGCGCTCGGCATCGGCGGCGGCGACGAGGTCCTGGTCCCGGCCAACACGTTCATCGCGACCGCCTCCGCCGTCGCGGCCACCGGCGCCACCCCGGTCTTCGTCGACGTCGACCCGGTCAGCCTCCTCGTCACGCCCGCCTCGCTGGAGGCCGGGGTGACCGGGCGGACCGCCGCGGTGATCCCGGTGCACCTGTACGGGCACATGGTGCCGCCCGCCGACGTGCTGCCGTTCGCGGCCAAGCACGGCCTGGCCGTCATCGAGGACTCCGCGCAGGCCCACGGCGCCGACGCGCCGGCCCAGCATGACGCCCCGGGTGAGAAGGTGCGGGCCGGGTCGTACGGGGTCGCGGGAACGTTTAGCTTTTACCCGGGCAAGAACCTCGGCGCCTGGGGCGACGGCGGCGCGGTCGTGACCGACGACGCTCAGCTCGCCTCACGGATCCGGTCGCTGGCCAACCACGGCCGGTCCGAGGGCACCGACCACTACGAACACCGCTACATCGGGCGCAACAGCCGGCTCGACGCGTTGCAGGCGACCGTCCTGCGCCGCAAGCTGGCCGACCTGGACGCCGGCACGGCACAGCGCCGGCGCGTCGCCGCGGTCTACGCGGAGGCGCTCGCCGCGCACGGCATCCCGCTGGTGGCACCGCTGCCCGGGGTGGACAGCGCGTGGCACCTCCTCGTCGCGCGGGTGCCCGGACGGGAGACCGTCCGCCGCCTGCTCGACGAGGCCGGCATCGGCACCGGGGTCCACTACCCGGTTCCGTGCCACCGGCAGCACGCATACGCTACCGACCAGACCGTCAGCCTTCCGGCGGCCGAGCAGGCCGCCGCCGAGATCCTCTCCCTTCCCTTCTTCCCACACCTGCGGGACGAAGAGGTCGCCTATGTCGCGGACCACCTCGCCAAGGCGATCACCGCGCTCTGATCTCCGTCAGCTCGCTCGTTCGTTGTCGCACCAACGCACAGTGAGGAGGTGTCGCCGTTGACCGCGCCACAGGCCGTCGACGCAACACTGAGCACCACACCCGACGCCGCACCCTCCGACGCACCCTCCGACGCCTTGGCGGACACCTCGTCCGACGACGCCACCGTCGTGATCTCGTCCCTGCCCCAGCCGGCCAGCGGCGCGGCGGAGCTCACGGACGACGCCACGGTCGAGATCCCGATGCCGCAGCGGGTGCTGCGCAAGGTCGGCAGCGGCTGGGGGCTCATCCAGGGGCACCGGGAGGGCCGCTCGCTCATCCCGCGGCGGTCGTTGCGCCAGTTCGTCGAGGCGTTGGTGGCCCTGGCGATCCTCGCCGTGCTGTCGCCGGTGCTGATCGCGGTCGCGCTCGCGGTCAAGTGGACCAGCGAGGGCCCGGTGCTGTTCCGGCAGGAGCGGCTGGGCCTGCACCGGAGCACGTTCAAGATCATCAAGTTCCGCACGATGAGCAACAAGAACAGCGACGCCCAGCACCGCGAGTTCGTCAAGAAGATGCTCACCTCCGACGACGACGTCGACGGCGGCGAGCAGGGCGTCTACAAGCTGGTGAACGACCCGCGGATCACCCCCATCGGCGGCTTCCTGCGGCGCACCAGCATCGACGAGCTGCCCCAGCTGTGGAACGTGGTCCGCGGCGAGATGTCCCTCGTCGGCCCGCGCCCGGTCCTGGCCTGGGAGGCGGACCTCTTCCCGCCGGAGGCGGAGCGCCGCTTCGCGTGCCGGCCCGGCATGACCGGCCTGTGGCAGGTCTCCGGCCGCAGCACCCTGGACTTCAAGGCCGCCCTCGAGCTCGACGTCAAGTACGTGGAGAAGAAGTCGGTCTGGTACGACATCTCGATCCTCTGGCGGACCGTCGGAGTGGTCTTCAACCGGTCGGTGGCACGATGAGCGGTCCCCAGCGCAGCACAGGATCCGCTCACCGTAAGGGCAAGGTGGCTCAGTGAAGGATCCACGACTTCACGTCGTGATCGCGGTGGCGAATCTGCCGGTCGAGCGCGACCGTCGGGTCATCCGTGAGGTCAAGGCCCTGGAGGCGGCCGGTTACCGGGTCACGGTGATCTGCCCGCGCGGGGTCACCCGCATCACGCGGGTGCCCGGCACCGTCGACGCGAAGGTCCGCTCGTACCGGATGTACGAGTCCTCCGGTGGCGCCGTGTCCTTCGCGGTCGAGTTCGCCTGGTCCTTCGTCTGCATCGGCTGGCACCTGATGGCCGCCGTGGTGCGCGACCGGGCCGTCGCCGCGCAGGTCTGCAACCCGCCGGACGTCTTCTTCCCCCTCGCGCTGCTCATGCGGATGCTGGGCCGGCCGTGGGTGTTCGACCACCACGACCTGTCACCCGAGGTGTACCAGGCCCGCGGCGGCCGCCCCGGCTCCCTGCTGGACAAGGTGCTGCTGCGCTTCGAGAAGTGGTCGCAGCGCGCCGCCTCGGCGGTCGTGTCGACCAACGAGTCCTACCGGGAGCTCGCGATCAGCCGCGGCGGCTGCGACCCGTCCCGGGTCGTCGTGGTCCGCAACGGCCCGTCGGCCGCCGAGGTCAAGCCGGTCGCCTCGGCCCTGTCCGACATCGACGACCACACCATCGTCTACCTGGGTGTCCTTGGCGCGCAGGACGGCGTCGACAACGCCATCCTGGCCGCCGAGCGCCTGGTCGAGCTGCGCGGCCGGCTGGGCTGGCGGCTGGTCGTGGCCGGTGACGGCGAGTGCCTGGAGAGCCTCAAGGCGCTGACGGTCGAGCGCAAGCTCGAGGACGTCGTGGAGTTCACCGGCTGGCTCGGCGTCGAGGAGATCGACCGCCTGTTGCGGACCGCTTCCGTCGGATTGCAGCCAGATCCTCGCAGTGCGCACGCCGAGGTGTCGACAATGGCCAAGACCGTCGAATACCTCGCCCGGGGACTGCCGGTCGTCGGTGTGGACATGCGGGAGACCCGGCGCAGCGCCGGTGACGCCGGGGTCTACGTCGAGCACGGCACCCCCGAGGAGTTCGCCGGTGCACTGCACCGCCTGCTCGATGACCCGGTGGCACGTGCGTCGATGCGCAATGTCGCGCTCGCGCGGTTCCGCAACACTCTGGCCTGGGAACACCAGGCGGCGGCTTATGTCCGGCTATGGGACGAGTTGCTGTCCACCCGCCGTGAGAGGTACAAAGCGGGATCGGCGATCATTCGGCAAGCCGGACCCGCGGATGTCAGTCAGGCAGAACAACGACAGTGATGAGTGCAAATGAATACCGCCCGCCCGGCGATCGCGCTTGTGTGAGGGGATGACGTGGACCTCTGGGATCTCGCCAAGCTGATGGGTCGTCGCTGGTATCTCATGGCGCCGATGATCATCTTGACCCTCGCCGCGACCAGCTGGGCGCTGCTCACCATCAAGCCCGACTACACCTCGACCGGCCAGATCATGCTGATCCCGCCGGCCGACCGCACCCCGCTGACGCCTGCCGAGCTGCAGTCGACCAACACCTGGGTCGAGGTCGGCGAGGACATCATGGCCAAGGCCCTGTCGATCTCGCTGAACACCAACCAGACCCACAAGGAGATCGAGGGCGAGGGCTTCTCCTCGGCCTTCGAGGTGGCCGCCGAGGACCGCTCCAGCATCCTCACGGTGACCGCGACCGCCACCACGCCGGAGGCCGCCCAGGCCACCGTGCAGCGGCTGGAGAAGCAGATCACCCGCGAGGTCGAGGAGATGCAGGCGCGGTACAAGCCCAAGGCGGGCCGCGCGATCAGCACCCAGGTCCTCGACGCCGGCGACACCATCGAGGTCGTCTCCTCGAAGGTCAAGCGCGCCGCCGTCGTCATCATCGGTGTCGGTCTGCTGCTCACCGCGGCGGTGACCATCGTCGGTGACAACATCCTGCGCCGCCGGGCCCGCGCCCAGCTGCTGCGCCGGCAGAAGACCGACGACCTGGACGGCGACGACGGCGACGACGTCATCGCCGACACCGACCGGTCACCGGCCGGCCGCGTCAACGGCGCCGGCAAGGGCGGGTCCGGCGCCGCCGCCAAGCAGGACGAGACCGCGGTGATCAGCGCCGTCAACGGCACCGGCACGAGGATCAAGAGCACGGTCACCAGCGGCAACGGCGGCAACGGCGGCGCCCCGGCCGGTGCGGGCCTCACCGTGGCCTACCGGCAGGCCGAGATCGCCCCGGACGACGACCGCCGCGGGGTCGAGCCCGACGACGCGACCATCATCCTGCCCCTGGGCAACACGCCGTGGGCCGGCCGGGAGGGGCGCGACAAGGACGCTGAGGCGCGCAACCGTTGACCTCCAGCACCGTGGCCGGCGAGAGCCGCACACGTCAGGCGCCACCGGCCGCGGTGGCGCCTGACGACCTGCGGATCTTCAAGCGCAGGCCGAAACGGAAGCGGGTCCAGGCCTACCGCCCGTCGCCCGACCTGTTGCCGGTCCTCGTCGACGAGCGCACCTACGCCTCCCGCCGCCGGCGCAGCCACGTCGACGCCGCGTCGCTGCTCGTCCTGGTCGTGGTGCTGATCCAACTGCTGCCGTCCCGGCTCGTGGTGCCGGACCTGACCTCGGTCGGCCGCCCCGGCCTGCTGATCGGCCTGCTGCTGGCCGTCTGGTGGCTGCTGTCCAAGCTGCACCCGCGGCTGGCGATGACCGGCCCGCAGCCGATGCGCTGGGCGTTCGTGGCCTACGCGCTGACCCTGCTGCTGTCCTACGCGGCCGGCCAGTTCCGCGGCATGCCGGTGCTGGAGGCCAACTCCGCCGACCGCGCCCTGCTCGGCGCGCTCGCCTTCATGGGCATCGTCTTCATGACCGCCGACGGCGTGCCGACCCGCGAGCGCCTCGACGACGTGCAGCGGGTCCTGGTGTACTGCACCGCGATCAACGCCCTGCTGGGCATCATGCAGTTCATCACCAAGAAGGACCTGACGCAGAACATCATCGTCCCCGGCCTGACCCTGCAGGGCGAGCTGGTCGGCCTCGCCGACCGCGGCGGCGGCGGCCTCATCCGCGTCGCCGGCACCACCGGGCACTTCATCGAGTTCAGCGTGGTCATGGCGTTCGCGGTGCCGCTGGGCATCCACTACGCCCGGTACGCCAAGACGAAGCTCGAGCGGCGGCTGTTCCTCGTCGCGACGCTGGTGATCGCCGGCTCGATCCCCCTCGCGCTGTCGCGCACCGGCATCCTCGCCGTCGGCATCGCCCTGCTGTGCATGTGGCCGGCGTGGAACTGGCGCTTCCGGTTCAACGTCGCGGTCATCAGCATGGGGCTGCTCGGCGTGCTGTCCGTGGTGCGGCCCGGCCTGCTGGGCACGCTGCGCTCGCTGTTCAGCAACGCCGAGGACGACCCGAGCATCAAGGGCCGCACCGACGACTACGCCATCGTCTTCCAGTACGCCTCCGAACGCCCCTGGCTGGGCCGGGGCACCGGCACGTTCATCCCCGAGCTGTACCGCTACCTGGACAACCAGTGGCTGATGACGCTCATGAACAACGGCTACCTCGGCATCGCCGGGATGGTGGTGCTGCACTTCGCCGGCGTGTTCCTGGCGATCATCGCGTTCCGCCGGGCGGAGAATGAGGTCGACCGGCACCTGTGCGCGGCGATCTCGGCGGTGCCGCTCATCGCGGCGCTCACCGGCCTCACGTTCGACTCGTTCTCGTTCAGCACCTTCGTGGTCGTGCTCGCCCTGCAGCTCGGCGCCGCCGGCGCGATGTGGCGCTTCACGCACCCGGCCCGCACCACCCGCGGCGCCGCTGTCGGCGCCCTCCAACGCTGACCCTGGAGCTCCGGTGATCTCAGTCGTCATCGCCGCGCACAACGAGGCGGCGGTCATCGGCCGCTGCCTCGACGGCATCATCGCCCCCGACATCGACGTCACCGTCGTGGCCAACGGCTGCAGCGACGACACCGCCGCGATCGCCGCGGCCCGCCCCGGCGTCCGGGTCATCGACCGCCCCGAGCCGGGCAAGTCGGGCGCGCTGAACGCCGGCGACGCGGTCGCGGCCGGCTTCCCCCGCGTCTACCTCGACGCCGACATCCCGCTGACCGCCGCCGACCTGCGCACCCTCGCCGCGTTCCTGGAGGGCACGCCCGGGCTGCTCGCCGCGACCACGCGCCGGGCCCTGGACACCCGCGGCCGGCCGCTGCTGGTGAAGGCGCACAGCGCGATCAACGGCCGGCTCCCCGCGTACCGCGACGCGCTCTACGGCCGCGGCGTCATCGCCCTGTCCGCGGCCGGGCGGGCCCGGTTCGACACGTTCCCCGAGATCGTCGCCGACGACCTGTTCCTGGACGGGCTCTTCGCCCCCGGCGAGAAGGCCGAGACGCCGGCGGTCGTCTCCCTCGTCGAGACCCCTCGCCGCACTTCTGACCTCGTGCGGCGTTTGGCCAGGGTACGAGCGGGTAACGCGGCTCTGCGCGCCGCAGGTGCCGCCCGTCCCGCGGCGCGCTCCTCGTGGCTTCGCGACGTCGTGCTCCCCAGGCCCTGGCTTCTGCCCGCGGCGGTGGGCTACGTTGCGCTGACCGCCGCCGCATCGCGGGCCGCCCGCCGCAGCGACGTCGGATGGGGCCACGACACGTCCACCCGCGGAGCAGTCGGAGCGCAGCAGTGAGCCTTGAGCCAGTCGTCAGCGTCGTCCTCGTCTCGTACAACACCCGCGAGCTGACGCTCAAGAACCTCGCGGGCCTGCAGGCGGGCACCGCCGTGCCGATCGAGATCATCGTGGTCGACAACGCCTCGACCGACAACTCGGCGGCCGCGATCGGCCACGCCTACCCGGAGGTCCGCGTCCTGCGCCAGCCGACGAACGTCGGCTTCGGCAACGCGGTCAACCTCGGCGCCGCGCACGCCACCGGCCGCTGGATCCTGCTCATCAACCCCGACACCGAGCCGGTCGGCGACGTGATCCGCACCCTGGTCGAGTTCGCCGGCAGCCACCCCGAGCACCGCATCTACACCGGCCGGACGCTGCGCGCCGACCACACCGACGACGGTCACTCGGTGCACGCGCTGCCGAGCCTGTGGGGGTACGTCTGCTTCGCCACCGGCCTGTCGTCGCTGCGCCGGCGCTCGCCGCTGTTCAACCCCGACGAGCTGCCCGGCCTCGACCGCGCCATCGGCGGCGAGGTGCCCGCGGTGTCCGGCTGCCTGCTGCTGATCGACCGGCCGCTGTGGCAGCAGCTGGGCGGTTTCACCCCCGACTACTTCATGTACAGCGAGGACATCGACCTCAGCGCCCGCGCCCGCGAGCTGGGCGCCCGGCCCGTCCTCGTCCCCGAGGCGCAGCTGCTGCACGTGGGTGGCGCCGCCTCCAGCACGGTCAACAAGCGGATCATGGTGCTGCGCGGCAAGACCACGTTCGTCCGCCTCCGGTGGTCGCCCGGCCGCGCCAGGCTCGCCCGCCTGCTGTTGTCGGCGGGTGTACTGGTCCGCGCGCTCGCCGGCGCCGGCTGGCGCGACGTGTGGCGCCAGCGGGCGACGTGGCTGGACGGCTGGCCCGCGCCGGCCGGCGCCTCGGCCATCCCCGCCCAGTCCGGGCCCTCGTCACCGGTCCACGCTCCGGCGCCCAGCCGCTCGGGGTCCGAGCGGTAGCGGTTCAGCCGTACCGCGGGGCGCTGCGGCTGCGCTGGATGTTGGGGGTACGCCGTTCCCGGGCGCGCCAGCAGCCGGTGTGCCAGTGGCGGCGGTCACCCAGGTCGCCGCGGCCGTCGGCGGGCCACGCCACCAGGTGCGGCACGCCGGGCGCGATCTCGTGGTCGCAGCCCGGGCAGCGGTACGCCTTCACCGCCGCGCTGGCCGGGATGTTGCGCACCTGCCACTCGCCGTCGCTCCACGTCTGCACCCCCTCGACGCCGCGCTTGACCCGTTCGAGGTCGATCGGCTCGGGCGCGGCGTCGCGACGAGGGTGGTTGCGACGTGGGCTCACACCTCCAGCGTACCGATGATCACCGAACGGGACCGATCACGGGCGGCCGGTCCCCCGCCGTCGCCGGTCAGCGCTTCGAGTAGTCGCGGAAGCCGCGGCCGACCTTGCGGCCCAGGTAGCCCGCCGTCACCAGGTGCTCCAGCAGCGGCGCCGGGGCGAACCCGGGCTCGCGCAGCTCCAGGTACAGCTCCCGCTGGATCGCCAGCGACACGTCCAGCCCGACGACGTCGAGCAGCTCGAACGGCCCCATCGGGTAGCCGCAGCCGAGCTTCATCGCGTAGTCGATGTCGTCCGCCGTCGAGTACGACGCCTCGACCATCTTCACCGCGTCGTTCAGGTACGGGAACAGCAGCGCGTTGACCACGAACCCCGACCGGTCGGCGCACACCACCGCGTGCTTGGCCAGCGCCCGGCACACCGCGGTCGCGGTCCGCACCGTCGCGTCGGACGTGCGGATCGTGCGGACCACCTCGACCAGCCCCATGACCGGCGCCGGGTTGAAGAAGTGCAGCCCCACCACGTCCGCGGGGCGCTCGGTCGCGACCGCGCACTCGATGACCGGCAGGCTCGACGTGGTCGTGGCCAGCACGACCCCCGGCTTGCAGATCTCGTCGAGCGAGGCGAACAGCGCCTTCTTCACCGACAGCTCCTCGACCACCGCCTCGACCACCAGGTCGACGTCGGAGAGGTGGTCGAGCGACGCCGACCAGGTGACCCGCCCGATCGCGGCGTCGCGGTCCTTCTCCGTCAGCTTGCCGCGCACGACGCCCTTGTTGAGCGACGTCTTGAGCCGCTCGCACACCTGCGCGGACTTCTCCGCGCCCCGGGTCACCGACACGACCTCGAACCCGGCCTTCGCGAACACCTCGATGATGCCCGTCGCCATCGTGCCCGAGCCGACCACGCCGACCTTCGCGATGTGCGCCGGCTTGTCCTGCTCCGCGTCGACGGCCGGGGTCAGCTCGTCGGCGACCACGACCGGCGAGCCCGGCTTCTCGTACGTGTAGAACCCCCGCCCGGACTTCCGCCCGAGCAGCCCCGCCGTCACCATCTGCTTGATCAGCGGCACCGGCGCGTGCCGGCGGTCCCGGCCGCCCCGCCGGTACATCGTGTCGAGGATCTCGTACGCCGTGTCCAGCCCGATCAGGTCCATCAGCGCCAGCGGCCCCATCGGCAGCCCGCACCCGAGCTTCATCGCCGCGTCGATGTCCTCGCGGGTCGCGTACCGCGACTCGACCATCGACACGGCCTGGTTGAGGTACCCGAACAGCAGCGCGTTCGCGATGAACCCGGCCCGGTCCGTGATCGTCACGTCCACCTTGCCGAGCCGCTCGCACAGCGCCTCGATGTCGGTGACCACGTCCTGCGACGTCACCACCGTCCGCACCACCTCGACCAGCTTCATGATCGGTGCCGGGTTGAAGAAGTGCATGCCGATGACCTGGTTCGGCCGCCCCGTCGCCACCGAGATCTCCGTGACCGACAGGCTGGACGTGTTCGTCGCGAGGATCGCCTCGGGCTTGCAGACCCGGTCCAGCTCGGCGAAGATCCGCTGCTTGAGGTCCAGGTGCTCGGGCACCGCCTCGATCACCAGGTCCACGTCGTGCAGCGCGTCCAGCCCGACCGCGAACCTGATCCGCCCGAGCAGCGCGTCGCGGTCGTCGGCGGAGAGCTTGCCCTTGGCGACCGCCCGGTCGAGCGACCCGCGCAGCGTCGCCTCACCCCGGTGCAGCGCACCGTCGCTGATCTCGACCGCGGTCACCGCCAGCCCGCTGCGCGCGAAGACCTCGACGATGCCGGCGCCCATGGTGCCCAGCCCGACCACACCCACGGAACCAAACTCGCGCGCCATCGCACGACCTCCCTAACGACCGCTCAGGTTACTGGCGAGTCTCCCACGCCCTCCCCCCTTCACGCCCTGTGGGATATCTGGCTGTTTCTGGCTTCGGGCGGCTTGCGCCGCGGCCGGCCGGGGGGTTCCCACCCCGGAGCCCCCCATGCTCGCTGCCGCTCGCACTGCCTGCGCTGCGCGCGGCAGCCTCACGCGCGTGCGCGCCGCATCCCGGTGGTCGCCGTCCGTCCGAGACATGGACGACGGACGTGCTGGACCGACCGGCAGGCGAAACGGACGGACGAGCCAACGGACGAGCCAACGGACGAGCCAACGGACGAGCCAACGGACGAGCCAACGGACGAGCCAACGGACGAGCCTGGCGGTCCGACGGACGGCGGGTCACGACGCGATTGATCGACGCGCAGACAGGCTCGCGGACGGTCCGGACATGGACGATCCAGGCGCAGCCGGCCCGCCGGCACCCGGTCAGCGCAGCGGTCCCGGCAGTCGCCGCGCCGGCCGGGTGGACTCGGCGGTCGGTCAGGTCCAGCGGATCGTGGCGCGCTCGCGCCACAGGGCCAGCACGGCCTCGTCGCCGTGGACGTGGAGGTCGGTGGTGGTGCGCCGGTTCCACAGCGCGAGATACAGGTCGCTGGCGGGCCCGCGCAGGGTGCAGTCGGCGGCGGTGGGTGTGCCGCGGGTGATGTCGGCGCCGGTCGGGCCCATGCGGACCGTCCAGGAGTGGGGGGCGTCGGCGGCCTCGACGGCGAGGACGGCGGGCTCGTCGCAGCGCAGGCGGCGGCCGCGGGCGGCGTAGAACGCCATGAGCAGCTCGTCGATGCCGTCGACGCCGAGGTCACGGTCGACGCCGTCGGGCTGGCCGATGGCGGCGTGCAGGTCGGCGCGGTGGACGATCGTCTCGTGGGCCTGGCGGCGGGCCCAGAAGGAGAGCGGGGAGTCGGCCGGCAGGAAGTGCCAGCAGGTCAGGTCGGCGGGGGCGGCGCGGAGCTGGTCGACGAGGGCGACGTGCCCCTCCTGGAACCAGGCGACGAGGTCGGCGTCGGCGGGCATGGGGCCGACGGCACCCTCCTCCTCGTCGTCGGTGAGGACGGCGGGCCGGGCGTCGCGGACATACGCGGTCGCCCAGCGGTGGACATAGCCCACGTGCTGCACGAGGTCGCGGACCGTCCACTCGGGGCAGGTCGGCACCGCGGCGTCGAGGCCCGCCTTCTCGGCGGCGTCGACGAAGTCGAGCCCGGCACGCTCCAGCGCATCGATGTGCTGCCCGATTTCCATGCCGACATGCTAAGCCGACCCCCCGACAAAAACCCTCAGGCGACCAGCAGCCCGCCGAGCCAGATCCCGGCGATCAGCAGCGCCGTGGCGAGTTCGATGAGCATCGACACCCCGGCCGCCTTGAGCGCGTGTTTGGTGGACTCCCAGGCGCGCGCGTTGTCCTTCTGCCGGACCCGCTCGACGATGAACACGCCCAGGACGAAGCCGATGACCAGGCCGACGACCGGGATCAGGAAGAACCCGACGATGCCCAGCAGACCGCCCAGGAACAGGGTCAGGTTCGGCACGCCGGCGCGCTTGAGGTTGCGCCCGGGGACCAGGTACTTGGCGGTGAACCCGAGGGCCAGCACGAGGGTGGCGGCCACGGCGACCGTCCAGCCGACGGCGCCGTGGCCGCCGAAGAGCGCCCACACCATGACCCCGGCCCAGCACAGCAGCAGGCCGGGGAGCATGGGGACCACGACGCCGACCACTCCGATGAGCACCGCGGCGGCGGAGATGAAGGCCACGAGCCCGGAGCTGTCGGTCACATCCACGGTGATCAGGCTAGGCGGCGGCGACCACCCTCGCCAGTTCGGCGGCGAAGTCCTCGGCGCGCTCCACGTGCGGGGAGTGGCCGCATCCTTCGTAGACGATTTCCGTGTACGGCCCGTACGCGGTCAGCACGGCCCTGGTCTGGCCGATCATCGGCTGGGGCGGGCAGGCCTCCTCGCCCGGCCAGCCGGGGACGAGGCCGAGCTTGCCGAGCTGGGCGAGGTCGAAGAACGAGGCGTCGGAGACGATCGCGTCCTGGTCGCCGCGGATCCACGTGATCGGCGGCTTGACGGGCAGGTCGACGATGCCGGAGAGGTTCAGCCAGCGCGGGGACAGGGTGTTGAGCACGCCGCGGTCGCCGGGGCCGACGCCGGGCCAGTGGTCGCTGGTGGAGCCGGTGCCGGGGTACTGGTCGTCGCCGACGGCGGTGCTGAGCATGGTGTCCAGCAGGAGCTCCTCGTCGTCGCCGAACGCGGCCGGGTCGGCGACGTAGAAGGCGCGCATGACGTTGCGCGGGCTGGCCTGCTCCTCGGTGCCCCGGTCCTTCGCGGCGAGCAGCCGCACGAAGTCGGGGTTCGCCGAGCCGCCGCCGGTGCCGGCGAAGTCGGGCGTGGTCGGGGTGCCGTCGAGGTCCCGGGTGCCGCCGAACCCGTACGGGGAGACCGGCGCCTCCAGCACGAGCGCGGCGATCGACTCGGGATGGTCCAGCAGCAGCTGCATCGCGACGCCGCCGCCGAGCGAGTGCCCGACCACGACGGGCTTGCGCGCGAAGCCGGCCAGCAGCGGGGCGATGTCGTCGGCGAAGTCGCGCACGCCGCGGGTGGCGTCGACGCCGAGTGCGGGGCTCTCGCCGTACCCCCGCAGGTCCGGCGCGACGATCCGCCAGTCCTGCGGCAGGTGGCGAAGCAAGGGCTCCCAATATCCGGACGATGAACAATTTCCGTGGATGAGCAGGACGGCAGGGCCGTCGGCAGGGCCTCGGGTGGTGACGTGCATCACCGCATCGTGGCACCCAGGTGGAGGTGCATCACATGTTGTCGGCCCACATGTTCCGGTCGTACTTGGTGAGGGCCCAGATGACCGCGACGTCGGCCGCGATGATGAGCATGGACCACAGCGGGTAGTACGGCAGGAACAGGAAGTTGGCGACCGCGCTGATGGCGGCCAGGACGATGCCGAGGACTCTCGCCCACACCTGGCCGGCGAGCACCCCCACGCCGCCGGCCGCGACGATCACGCCGAGAGCCAGGTGGATCCAGCCCCAGGTCTGGACGTCGAAGCCGAAGAGGTAGTTGTCGGTGAGCACGTAGAAGGTGTCCTCGAAGATCGCGGTCAGCCCGACCACGACCTGGAAGATGCCGATGACGACCATCATGCTGCCGCCGAAGACGGCGAAGCCGGTGACCCACCCGGATTGGCGGCTCGTTGTCGATGTCGCACTCATGCGGCCACCGTGGGCCGCCCGGAGGTGAACCATGCTCACCCGCCCGGGATGCACCCCTAATTGCTTGACGCTTCAAGTACAGGTGCCGCACCATGTGCTTGAAGCTTAAACCAACTGAGGGGAAGAAGTTATGAACATCATTCTCTGGGTCCTGCAGGGCCTGCTCGGCGCCGCGTTCATCGCGGCCGGGCTCATGAAGGCGACCCAGCCGAAGGAGAAGCTGCCCGCCAACATGACCTGGACCCAGCGGCGAAGCGCCGGGACCATCACATTCATCGGCGTCATGGAGCTGCTCGGCGGGCTCGGCCTGATCCTGCCGTGGGCGACCGGCATCGCCACCGTGCTGACCCCACTCGCCGCCGTCGGCCTGCTCGTGATCATGCTGCTCGCGATCGTCGACCACGTACGCGCCAAGGAGTACGCCGTCCTCCCGGTCAACCTGGTGCTCGGCGCGATCGCGCTGGTCATCGCGATCGGCCGGTTCTGACGCGTATCGGACGTGGCGTTGGCCAGGGCGCGCGACCCCCAGGCACCATGGATGCCATGAACGACGAGACACGATGGCTGGACGACACCGAGCGGCGCGCTTGGATGTCGCTGCTGGCCATCGTGCTGGTCGGCTTCCCCGAGCTGGAGCGCACGTTCCGCCCGCACGGGCTGGTGCACGTGGAGTACGGGCTGCTGGCCGCCCTCAGCGACCAGCACGAGGGGCTGCGCCTGTCGGAGCTGGCGGCGCAGATGAACATGTCGCAGAGCCGGCTCAGCCACCGCATGCGCAAGCTCGTCGACCTCGGTTACGTCGAGGTCACCGGCGACGCGTGCGACGGGCGGGTCAGCATCGCCAAGGTCACCGAGGCCGGCCGCCGCTTCGCCGAGCAGGTCTCCCCCGCCCACCTCGCCGACGTGCGGCGGCTCATCTTCGACCACCTCGACGAGGCGCAGACCGCGGCGCTCGCCGACGCGCTCGGGGCCGTCGCCGACCGGCTCGGCTCGACCTGCCCCGGCGCCCCGAAGGGCCCGCCGGTGCCGAGAGCCAGGACCTGACGCGTCATGCGGCCGCCACGGTACGCCACCCGAACGGGCCGCCGGCACGCCGCCGGAAAGCCGTCACCGCATCGGAACCACAGAGCCTGTCGGCGCCCGGGCGGACAGGAATAGAGTGACCGCATGCGTGCCGTCGTGATCACCGGGGTGTCCCGCGGCCTGGGCGCCGCCCTCTTCGATGTGTGCAGCGCACGCGGTGACCGGATCCTGGCGATCGGCCGGCACTTCACCCCCGAGCAGCAGCAGCTGCGCGACGAGCGGCCCGGTGACGTCACGCTCTTCTCCACCGACGTGGCCGACGCGCACTGGCTGCCCGACCACGACACGCTGCGGGCGTTCCTGCGCGACTCGGACGAGGCGGTGCTGCTGCACAACGCCGCGGTCGTCGAGCCGATCGGGGCCGTCGGCAGGTTGAGCACCGAGGCGATCACGCAGGCGATCGCGGTCAACCTGACCGCGCCCGTGGTGCTGACCAACAGCTTCCTGCGCGCGGCGCCCGGCGGCGCGCGGCTGCGGGTGCTGTTCATCTCCTCCGGCGCCGCGCACCGCATCATCGACGGCTGGTCGCTGTACTGCACCACCAAGGCCGCCGGCGAGACCTTCTTCGAGGCGGTCGCCTCCCAGGTCGCCGGCGACGAGCGGGTCACCGTCGCCAGCGTCGACCCCGGGCAGATGGACACCGGCATGCAGGACAACATCCGCCGCGCGGCCGCGTCCGGCACGTACTTCCCGGGCCAGCAGCGGTGGATCGACGCGCACGCCGAGGGGCGGCTCGCCGACCCGATGACCGTCGCCGAGCGGATCATCAAGGAGCACGCGCCCTAGACAGGAGCGCACCCCTGAAAGAAGCCCCGACGGGACCGCCGGCCGGGCCTACCGCGTGAGGACCTCGCGCAGGCGCGGGGCGAAGGCGGCGACGTCGCCGTGGCCGCCGTGCCCGCCGGGGAACTCGGCGACCGGCACCCCGAGCCGCGCGCCCAGCTCCACGCCGACCCGGTGCGGCGCCTCGCCGGCGCTCGCCGACCCGACCGCCGGCACGATCCGCACGGGCCCCGAGCGCAGCGTGTCCAGGTCCGGCACCCACCCGCCGAACGGCGGCACCTCGTACCCCACGAAGAACGGCAGATTGGCCTGCATCCGGGCGATCGCGTCCGGTGAGGGCGCGCTCCCCGCCGCCGGCTCCTCCCCGGCCATCTCGATGCCGGCGGCGAAGACGCCCATCGCCGCCTCCCAGCCGTCGCGGTGGAAGGTCTCCTCGACCCGCTTGATCACTTCGCGGAAGTGGCCGCCGTCGGCGAGCAGCTCGAACGCCGGCGGCTCGTGCGCGACCACGGCGCGCACCAGCTCCGGGTGCCGGGCCGCGAGGTCCAGGGCGATCTCGGCGCCGGAGCTGTTGCCGAACACGTCGGCCGGCTCGTCCTCGGCGACCCCGACGGCGGCGAGCAGCCGGTACGCGTCGTCGCCGTGCTCCTCCACCGACTGCACGGCCGGCGGGCCGTCCAGGCGGCTGCGCGAGTTGCCCCGCCGGTCGTAGGTGACGACGGTCCGGTCCCCCGCGAGCGCCTCGGCGAGGCCGGCGAAACCCTCCGCGTCGTACACGCCGCCGCAGATCAGCAGCAGGACGGGGCCGCTGCCGCGGACCTCGTAGTGCAGGGTGGCCCCGGGAACCTTCAGCGTCTCGACCTTCATGACTGCTCCTTCTCATCTGGTGCCGGACGGTCGTGGCGGACGCGGCGTTCTCGACATGGTTTCGGGGCTACTCGTGAGTAATTTCCGGGTTTACACTCGCGCAATGACCGCCACGCGAACTCCCGGCGTCCCCGCCATCGACGAGGGCTCGCTGATCTCGACCAGCCCGGCCAGCGGCGACGAGATCGGCCGCTTCCCCGTGGCCTCCCCCGATCATGTCACCGACGCCGTCGCCCGGGCCCGGGACGCGGCGGGTTGGTGGGCGGGACTCGGGTTCGCGGGCCGGCGCAAGCGGTTGCTCGCGTTCCGCAGCGTGCTCACCAACCGTCTGGAGGAGCTCGCCGAGCTCATGCACCGCGAGGGCGGCAAGCCCATCGCGGACGCCCTCGTCGAGGCGATCGGCGCGATCGACCACATCGCCTGGGCCGCCAACCACGCGCGCAAGGTCCTCGGCCGGCGCCGGGTCGGCTCGTCCGTGCTGCTCGCCGAGCACACCTCCTACCTGGAGTATCTGCCGTTCGGCGTGATCGGCGTGATCGGTCCGTGGAACTACCCGGTGCTCACGCCGATGGGTTCGATCGCGTACGCCCTCGCCGCCGGCAACGCCGTGGTGTTCAAGCCGAGCGAGTACACGCCCGCGGTCGGCCAGTGGATCGTCGACCGCTTCGCCGAGGTCGTCCCGGAGCGCCCCGTGCTGCAGATCGTGCACGGCATGGGCGACGTCGGCGGCGCCCTGTGCCGCTCCGGCGTCGACAAGATCGCGTTCACCGGCTCCACGGCGACGGGCAAGAAGGTCATGGCGGCCGCCGCCGAGTCGCTGACCCCCGTGCTGCTCGAGTGCGGCGGCAAGGACGCCATGATCGTCGCCGCCGACGCCGACCTGGACGCGGCCGCCGACGCCTGCGTCTGGGGCGGGCTGACCAACGCCGGCCAGACCTGCGTCGGCATCGAGCGCGTGTACGTCGCCGACGGCGTCTACGACGCCTTCCTGGGCCGGGTGGTCGCCCGCGCCGCGAAGCTCACCGTCGGCGAGGAGGGCACCGCCGACGTGGGCCCGATCACCATGCCCTCGCAGATCGACGTCATCCGCCGGCACATCGAGGACGCCCTGACCCGCGGCGGCCGCGCGGTCCTCGGCGGTGCCGAGGCGGTGCGCCCGCCGTTCGTCAGCCCGACCATCCTGGTCGACGTGCCCGAGGACGCCGCCGCCGTGCAGGAGGAGACCTTCGGGCCGACGCTCACCATCGCCCGAGTCAAGGACGCCGACGAGGCCGTCAGGCTCGCCAACGGCACCGGCTACGGCCTGGGCGGCGCCATCTTCTCCAAGTCCCGGGGCCTGGAACTGGCCCGCGGCGTCCGCTCCGGCATGACCTCGATCAACTCGGCCCTCACCTTCGCCGGCATGCCGTCGCTGCCCTTCGGCGGCGTCGGCGGCTCAGGCTTCGGCCGCATCCACGGCGAGGACGGCCTGCGCGAGTTCACCCGCGCCAAGGCCATCGTCAAGCGCCGCGGCCCGAGCCTGCTGGCCATCACCACCTTCGACCGCGCCCCGAAGACCATGCGGCAGGTTCTGAAGATCGTGAAGCTCGTCCACGGCCGCTCCAAGTAACCACACCCGACCGTCGAACCGCGCCGAGCAGGGGATCCGTCCCCGGCTCCGCGGTTGACGGGGACCTCAACAGTTCCGCACACGGCGGCCCGGCACGCCGCACGCGCGAGATTCACGGCCGGCCCAACCTCCGCTACAGCCACCTGCACGGCGCCATCGACGACCGCAGCCGCGTGGCCCGCAGCGAGATCGTCGAGTCTGGCGGCACGACGCCGCGGTTGCGTTCGATCCGGTTTGATGCCGCACTCCACGGCGTTGCTTGCAGGTCTCCTGATCGAGGCAGGTGGCGTCGCAGGTAGCGACGGTCGGCACGGGACATATACGTTTTGTCGGACAGGACCCGATCCGGGCGGATCCTGTGCTGGCCGCCGGGCAACCTGGGCACCGGATGCCGTCCAGCATCACCGTGCGCTGCGGGCTGTCGCCGCGCGGCCCGGCGGCCAGCACGATCGACAATGACTTCTGCTTCCCCGGTCGGCGGACGGTTGGGGGCACCGCCGGAGCGGTATCCGGGTGGGCAAAACGGGCGCGACGACGGACGGTGACCGGGTCGATGCGCGCGCACGCGCACAAGCTGCCGCGCGCAGCGCAGGCAGTGCGAACGCAGCGAGCATGGGGGCCGCGGGTGGGAACCCCCGCCGCCGCAGCTTCGCTGCGGCAGCTAGCTCAGAACAGCGTCAGCTCGTCCTTCACCACGCCGCGCAGGGCGTTGTAGTCCAGCACGACGCAGCGGATGCCGCGGTCCTCGGCGAGGACCCTGGCCTGCGGTTTGATCTCCTGGGCGGCGAAGATGCCACGGACCGGGGCGAGCAGCGGGTCGCGGCCCAGCAGCTCCAGGTAGCGGGTGAGCTGCTCGACGCCGTCGATCTCACCGCGCCGTTTGATCTCGACCGCGACCGACGCGCCGTCGGCGTCCTTGCAGAGCAGGTCGACGGGGCCGATGGCGGTCATGTACTCGCGGCGCACCAGGGTGTAGCCCTCGCCGAGGGTCTGCGGGGCGGCCGCGAGCAGGACCTGCAGGTGGGCCTCGACGCCGTCCTTGACCAGGCCGGGGTCGGTGCCGAGGACGTGGGCGCCGTCGTGCAGGATCTCCTCGACGGTGATCTGCAGCTCCTCACCGCCCTTGTTGACGACCCTCCACAGGCCTTCGGACTCCTCCAGGCGGCAGGGCGGGGTCATCCACATCAGCGGCTTGTAGCCACCGGTGTCGGAGTGCACCAGCACGGAGCCGTCGGACTTGACCATGATGAGGCGGGTGGCGGGCGGCAGGTGGGCCGTGAGCCGGCCGATGTAGTCGACCGAGCACTTGGCGATGACGAGACGCACCGCGACAGCCTAGCCGCAGCCGCCGGTGATGCCGGACCGACACCCGCTACGCAGCGCCGATGTGGCGCGTCGATGTCATGCTAGGCATGTGCTGGAGTCATTGACGGGCCTCGGCCTGGCCACATCGGCCGGGTTGAACGCCTACATACCCTTGCTCGCCATCGGCGTACTGGCGAGGTACACCGATCTCATCACGCTGCCCGACAACTGGGCGTGGATGGAGAACGGGTGGACCCTCGCGATCGTCGCGGCGCTGCTGGCGATCGAGTTCGTCGCCGACAAGGTGCCGGTGGTCGACCACGTCAACGACGTCATCCAGACGTTCGTGCGGCCGACCGCGGGCGGTCTCGCCTTCGGCGCGGCGTCGAGCTCCGAGACGGTGACCGTGACCGATCCCGGGTCGTTCTTCACCAGCCACCAGTGGGTGCCGATCGTCGTCGGCGGGGCGATCTCGCTGGGCGTGCACGGGATGAAGGCGGCGTCCAGACCGGTGATCAACGCGAGCACGGCGGGCTTCGGCGCGCCGGTGGCGAGCACGATCGAGGACATCGCGAGCGTCGCGATGTCGCTGGTGGCGATCATCCTGCCGGTGCTGGTGCTGCTGTTCATCGTGCTGCTGTTCGTGGCGTTCTGGTGGATGATGCGCCGGCGCAGGCGCCGCAAGGAGGAGAAGGCCGCCGCCAGGTGGGCGCAGGCCCAGGGGTACCGGCCGACATAAAGGGGCCTCAGGGCAGCTTGTGCGCCTCCCGCACGACGGTGACCAGCTCGTCCACGACGTCGGTGATGGCGAAGTCCTTCGGCGTGAAGACCCGGGCGACGCCCGACGCGCGCAGCGTCGCGGCGTCCTCGGGCGGGATGATGCCGCCGACCACGACCGGCAGGTCGTCGAGGCCCTCGGCGCGCAGCCCGGCCAGGACCGACGCGACCGCGGCCAGGTGCGAGCCGGACAGCACGGACAGCCCGACGAGGTCGACGTCCTCCTCGACCGCGGCCGCGACGATCTGCGCCGGGGTGAGGCGGATCCCCTGGTACACGACCTCGAAGCCGGCGTCGCGGGCGCGCACGGCGATCTGCTCGGCCCCGTTGGAGTGCCCGTCGAGGCCGGGCTTGCCGACCAGCATCCGCAGCCGGCCGGCGCCGAGCTCCTCGGCGGTGCGCCGGACCCGTTCGCGCACCGCCGCCAGCGCGGTGCCGGGCGAGCCGGCGGACACGGCACCGGTGAGGCCGGTCGGCGCGCGGTACTCGCCGAAGACCTCGCGCAGCACCGAGGCCCACTCGCCGGTGGTCACGCCGGCGCGGACGCAGTCGAGGGTGGCCTCCATGAGGTTGCCGGTGCCGGCGGCGACCTCCCGCAGCCGGGCGAGCGCGGCCTCGGCCTCGCCGGCGGGGCGGGCGGCGCGCCAGGCGACGACGGACGCCACGGCCTGCGCCTCGACCGCCGGGTCGATCTGCTCGATCGCCGCGGCACCGGCCGCGACCAGCGGCGACGGCTCGGTCTCGACGAAGCGGTTGACGCCGACGACGACGTCCTCGCCGCGCTCCATCCGGCCGCGCCGCTCGGCGAGGGAGGCGACGAGCGCGCTCTTGAGGTACCCGGACTCGACGGCCGCGACGACGCCGCCCATCTCCAGGACCCGGTCGAGCTCGGCGGACGCCCCGGCGACGAGGTCGTCGACGAGGGCGGTCATGACGTGCGAGCCCTCGAACAGGTCGGGGTACTCCAGCAGGTCGGACTCGAAGGCGAGGACCTGCTGCATGCGCAGCGACCACTGCTGGTCCCACGGGCGCGGCAGGCCGAGCGCCTCGTTCCACGCCGGCAGCTGCACGGCCCGCGCCCGCGCGTCCCGTGACAGGGTCACGCCGAGCATCTCCAGCACGATGCGCTGCACGTTGTTCTCGGGCTGCGACTCGGTGAGGCCGAGGCTGTTGACCTGCACGCCGTAGCGGAAGCGCTGCGCGGCCCGGTCCGTGATGCCGTACCGGTCGCTCAGCAGCGTGGCCCAGAGCCGGCCGAACGCCCGCATCTTCGCGGTCTCCTCCACGAAGCGGACCGAGGCGTTGACGAAGAACGAGATCCGGGCGGCGACCTGCGTGAAGCGCTCCGGCGGCACCTGGCCGCAGTCGCGGACCGCGTCCAGCACGGCGATCGCGGTGGCCAGGGCGAACGCCAGCTCCTGCACGGGCGTCGCGCCGGCCTCCTGCAGGTGGTAGGAGCAGATGTTGACCGGGTTCCACTTCGGGCAGTTCGCCACAGTCCACGCGATGGTGTCGGCGGTCAGGCGCAGCGACGGCCCCGGCGGGAAGATGTGCGTGCCCCGGGACAGGTACTCCTTGACGATGTCGTTCTGCGTGGTGCCGGCCAGCGCGTCCAGCGGCGCCCCCTGCTCGCGCGCGATGGTCACGTACAGGCCGAGCAGCCACATCGCGGTCGCGTTGATGGTCATCGACGTGTTGGCGAGGCCGAGGTCGATGCCGTCGAACAGCGTGCGCATGTCGCCCAGGTGCGACACCGGCACGCCGACCCGGCCGACCTCACCGCGCGCCAGCTCGGCGTCGGGGTCGTAGCCGGTCTGCGTCGGCAGGTCGAAGGCGACCGACAGGCCGGTCTGCCCCTTGCCGAGGTTGCGCCGGAACAGCGCGTTGGACGCGGCGGCCGAGGAGTGGCCGGCATAGGTGCGCATGACCCACGGGCGGTCGCGCTCGGGGAGCTTCGCCATACGAGCACCTTACTGAACGGTAATTTGGTCAGGTCGGTGAAAATCCTCACCGGCCATCAGGTGCCTATAGTGAACGCCGTGACGGAAGCGATCACCGTGCGCGGGCTACACAAGCGGTACCGGGGGCATGTCGCCGTCGACGGCATCGACCTCGACGTGCACCGCGGCGAGGTGTTCGCCCTCCTCGGGCCCAACGGCGCGGGCAAGACGACCACCGTGGAGATCCTCGAGGGGTTCCGGCACCGCACGTCCGGCGAGGCCAGCGTCCTCGGCGTCGACCCCCAGCACGCCGACGCGGCGTGGCGGCAGCGGGTCGGCATCGTGCTGCAGAGCACCGGGGAGTTCGACGACCTGACGGTGCGTGAGGTCGTGCACCATTTCGCGCGGTACTACCGCAACGCCGACGACCCGGACGCCGTCATCGAGCGGGTCGGCCTGGCCGAGAAGCGCGGCGCCCGCACCCGGGTGCTGTCCGGTGGTCAGAAGCGCCGCCTCGACGTGGCGCTCGGCATCATCGGCCGGCCTGAGCTGCTGTTCCTCGACGAGCCGACGACCGGCTTCGACCCGGAGGCGCGGCGGGAGTTCTGGGGCCTGATCCGGCAGCTCGCCGCCGCCGGCACCACGATCCTGCTCACCACGCACTACCTGGACGAGGCGGAGCAGCTGGCCGACCGGGTCGGCGTGCTCGCCGCCGGCCGGCTCGTCGCCGTGGACACCCCGGCCCGGCTCGGCGACCGGGGCACCTCCGCCGCCACGGTCGGCTGGCACACCCCGGACGGGACCCGCCAGGAGCAGACCGACACCCCGACCGCGGTCGTGGCCCGGCTCGCCGAGCAGTTCGGCGGCGAGATCCCCGGCCTGACCGTCACCAGACCCAGCCTCGAGGACGTGTACCTGCGGATGATCGGCGCCGGCGAATGACCACCCTGCGGCTCGGACTGGCCCGTGGCGGGCTGGAGATCAAGCAGTTCCTGCGCAGCCGGGAGTCGGTGATCTTCACGCTGTTCTTCCCGCTGCTGCTGCTCGTCATCTTCGGCTCGGTCTTCGACGCCGAGATCGCCCCCGGCGTGTCGTTCACGCAGTACTTCGCCGCCGGCATCATCGCCGCCGGCCTGCTGACCACCGGCTTCCAGTCCCTGGCGATCCAGATCCCGATGGAGCGCGAGAAGGGCATCCTGAAGCGGCTGCGCGGCACGCCGATGCCGCGCACGGCGTACTTCATCGGCAAGGTCGTCATGGTCATGGCGATCGGCGCGGCCGAGACCGTGGTGCTGGTGGCGACCGCCGCGGCCTTCTACGACCTGCCGGTGCCCTCGACCGCCGAGAAGTGGGTGACGTTCGGCTGGGTGGCGCTGCTGGGCATCAGCGCGTGCACCCTGTGCGGGATCGCGTTCTCCTCGCTGGCCAGGAGCGGCCGCGGCGCGCCGGCGATCGTGACCCCCGTCGCCCTGGTGCTGCAGTTCATCTCCGGCGTGTTCTTCCAGTACACGACGATCCCCGAGTGGATGCGCAGCGTCGCGTCGCTGTTCCCGCTGAAGTGGATGACCCAGGGCATGCGCTCGGTGTTCCTGCCCGACTCGTTCGCCGTGCGCGAGGTCGGCGGCGCCTGGCAGCTCGGGCACGTCGCGATCGTGCTCGGCGTCTGGGTCGTGCTCGGCCTGGCGCTGTGCGTGTTCACGTTCCGCTGGACCGACCGGGGCTGAGCCCGCCGGACCGGCGCGACGGCCAAGCCGGCCGGACCGACCGCGGCTGAGCGTGCCGGACCGGCGCGACGGCCGGACCGACCGGGACTCAGCGTGCCGGGCCGGCCGGACCGACCGGGGCCAAGCCCTCAGGAACGCGCGCAGCCCGCCGATCAGGGCAGGGTGACGGGTCGGCTGCGCAGGGCCGTCCAGCATGCCGGCGCGATCGGCATCCTGGCCATCCTGCTCGTGCTCGTCCTCGGCCTCACCGCGTCCTGGCACGCCGCCGGCTCGCTGCGCGACAACCAGCGGGCCCGCGCCGACGCCGTCATGGACCGGGACGCGTCCCTCGCCGAAACGGCGGTCCGCACGGAGGTCAACCGGTACCTCGACACGCTGCGCACCGTCGCCGCGGCGGTCGGGTCGCACGAGACGCTGACCTTCGACGACTTCGCCTCGACCACGGCGCCGCTGCACGACGCCGGCCTGCCCGGGGTTACGTCGCTGGTCTTCGTGGTCGCCGCGCAGGACGCGCAGCTCGGCGAGGTCGAACGGTACTGGCGCGACCGCGGCGTCGCCGGGCTCGACCTGGCCGTCAAGGGCAGCGGCCGGGAGCACCTGTTCGTCATCTTCTCCCGGCCGCTGGACGGCGCCGCCACCACCACCGCCGGCACCGACCTGTCGCAGTCCGCCGAGCCGACCGCCGCGCTCAACGAGGCCCGCCGCGCCGGCCGGCCCGCCGTCTCCGACACCTTCGTGCTGCTGCGGGACCGTGGGCTGCCCGCGCCGCGGCAGCAGCTCTCCTTCGCCCTGGCCGCGCCGGTGTACGGCAACCCCACGCCGTCGGGCACGAAGACGTTCAAGGGCTGGGTCGCCTTCGGGCTGCGCGGCCAGGACTTCGTCGGCGGGGTCCTGGACGCGGCCACCCAGGGCAAGGTCGACGCCGACCTCTGGGCCGGCAACGGCGGCGGCCAGGACACCCGGGTCGCGTTCCTGCACCGGGTCGCCCACCCGGACCTGCGCCGCCAGGTGACCATCCCGATCGCGAACCGGCAGTGGCGGCTCGAGCTGAGCGCCGACTCCCGGCAGCTCGCCGGCCTGCACGGCCCCGCGGACACCGCGCCCCTGGCGATCGGCACCGGCGGCACGCTGCTCACCCTGCTGGTCGTCGGCATGCTGTGGGCCCTGGCCGGCGGCCGGGCCCGCGCCGAGGCCCGGGTCGTCACCGCGACCGCCGGGCTGCGGGAGGCCGAACGCACCGCACACCGGCAGGTCGCGCTGCTCAACGGCATCCTCGACCGGATCAGCGACGGGGTTGGCGTCGTCGACGAGCACGGCGCCTTCCTGGTGCACAACCCCGCCGCCCAGGCGATGCTCGGCGTCGACGCCGACCTCGACGGCGTCAACGGCTGGCAGGAGCACTACGGCATCTTCCGGCCCGACGGCGTGACCCCGTTCCCCGTCGAGGAGCTGCCGCTGGTGCGGGCCCTCGCCGGCGAGTCGACCGACCGGGTCGAGATGGTCATCCGCAACGCCGCCCGGCCCGAGGGCACCCTGCTGTCCGTCAGCGGGCGCCCGCTGGACGTCGACGGCCGGCGCGGCGCCATCGCGGTGTTCCACGACATCACCGAGGTACGGGAGCGCGAAGGCGACCTGACCGCCTTCGCCGGCATCGTGGCGCACGACCTGAAGAACCCCCTGGCCGTCATCGCCGCGCACGCCGAGATGGCCCGCGACATCCTCGCGCCGGCCCTGCCGCACTCGCCGGAGGCCCGGGAGGCCACCGCCAGCGTCGAGCGGGTCAGCGCCGGGGTGGTGCGGATGCGGCGGCTCATCGACGACCTGCTCGCCTACACCACCGCGCGCGACGCGGCGCTGCGGTTGCGGCCGCTGGACCTGGCCGCGCTCGTCGGCGAGGTCATCGCCGAGCGCATCAACCACCTGCCGGTCCGCCCCGACATCTACGTCGGGCCGCTGCCCTGGGTCGAGGCCGACCCCGCCCTGCTGCGGCACGTGCTGGACAACCTCATCGGCAACGCCCTCAAGTACGTCCACCCCGGCCGCGTGCCGAAGATCGACGTCAGCGCGGCACCGGCCGGCCCGGGCTGGGTCCGCGTCGAGGTCGCCGACCGGGGCATCGGCGTGCCGGACGCCGACAAGCCGCACGTCTTCGAGTCGTTCCACCGCGCGCACGCCGGCCAGTCCTACGGCGGTACCGGCCTGGGCCTGGCGATCTGCCGCCGCGTCATCGACCGCCACGGCGGCTCGATCACCGTCGTGGACAACCCCGGCGGCGGCAGCCGCTTCAGCTTCACCGTGCCGGGGGCCACGCTCCCCGCGGACGCCCCAGCCGGTGCCACCGCTCACGAGTACGTGTAGAACCCCTTGCCCGACTTGCGCCCCAGGTCACCGGCGATGACCATCCGCGCCAGCAGCTCCGGCGGGAAGAACTTCGGGTCGGCCGTGTCGGTGTGGATGTTCTTCGCCGCGTGGTACAGCACGTCCACGCCGGTCAGGTCGGTGGTCGCGAGCGGACCCATCGCGTGGCCGAACCCCAGCTTGCAGGCCAGGTCCAGGTCCTCGGCGCTCACCACGCCGCTCTCCACCAGCTTGACCGCCTCGACCACCAGCGCGGCGATCAGCCGCGTCGTGACGAACCCGGCGACGTCCCGGTTGACCACGATGCAGGTCTTGCCGATCTCCTCCGCGAAGCTCCTGGCCGTCGCCAGCGTCGCGTCGCTCGTCTTGTACCCGCGCACCAGCTCGCACAGCTTCATCACCGGCACGGGGCTGAAGAAGTGCGTCCCCACGACCTGCTCGGGGCGCTGCGTCGCGGTCGCGATCTGCGTCACCGGGATCGCGGACGTGTTCGTCGCCAGCACCGCGTCGGCCCGGCAGATCTTGTCCAGCGTGCCGAACAGCTCCTGCTTCACGTCCAGCCGCTCGAACACCGCCTCGACCACGATGTCGGCCTCGGCCGCCGCGTCGAGGTCCGTGGTGGTGGTGATCCGCCCCAGCGCAGCCTGGACGTCCCCGTCGGCGATCACGCCCTTGCTCGCGAACTTGGTCAACGACTGCTCGATGGCCGCGACGCCGCGGCCGACCGCCTCGTCCGTCAGGTCCCGCAGCGTCACCTCCCACCCGGCCTGCGCGGCGACCTGGGCGATGCCAGACCCCATCAGCCCCGCTCCGATGACCGCCAATCGACCCGCCATGTGACTCCCTTTCCCTGAGACCGCTTCGTCTCGACCCCGCTGACCTTATCCGGCTCCGGAGGGTGATCTTCTAGTGGCAAACTGTGAGAGTGCCCCTCATGTACCTCGCGGGATGGGCGGCCTCCGCCGGCGCACTCGCCACGCTCATCCTCATCATCAGGCTGCTCCGCTTCGGCGAACGCCGGGCCTGCTCCCCCGCCGGCGTGCATCCGGCCGCCCCCGACGGCGACCTCGACTACGGCCTGCTGCGCTGCGTGTCCCGGGTCGGCGACCTGGCGTTCGCCCGCGACGTGCGCGACCGCCTCCGCCGCAACGGCGTCAGGGCCACCCTCGCCACCGGCCACGACGGCATGGTCCGCGTCCTCGTCTTCGCCGACGAGTACGACCGCGCGAGGCTGTTGCTGGCGCCGTAGGGGGCTCCGGCGCCACCGTCACCGTTGCGGTTCCGGCACGCCGTTCAACACCCCGCGCCGCAGCCGCATCCTCCGTGCTCACGATCCGGCTCCACCCGCCGCCGCACGCGCCGGCAGTGCGAGGGCCAGCGAGCATGGAGGCTCCGGGGTGGGAACCCCCGGGCCGGCCCCGGCGGGAGCCGCCCGAAGCCAGAAACTGCCGAAGCTAGGAACAGCTAAAAATCGAACTGGTCCGGGGGTGCGACGGCGCGTTCGACCTCGACGCCGAGGCCGCGCAGGTCGGACTCGAAGCTCGGGTACCCGCGGTCGATGTGGTGCACGTGGCGGACCTCGGTGACGCCGTCGGCGCACAGGCCGGCGATGGCGAGGCCGGCGCCGGCGCGGATGTCGGTGGCGGTGACCGGGGCGCCGGAGAGGCGCGCGACGCCGCGGACGACGGCGTGGTGGCCGTCGGTGCGGATGTCGGCGCCGAGGCGGGACATCTCGTTGATGAACATGAAGCGGCCGTCGAAGATGTTCTCGGTGATGAGGGACGAGCCCTCGCTGACGGACGCGAGGCCGACCGCCATCGGCAGCAGGTCGGTGGCGAAGCCGGGGAACGGCAGGGTGACCACGTCGACGGCCTTCGGGCGGTCGGCCATCCGGACGCGGAAGGAGTCGGCGGCCGTGTCGACCTGGCCGCCGGCGGTCGCCACCTTGTCCAGGGCGATCTCCAGGAAGCTCGGGTCGATGCCGTGGACGGTGACGTCACCGCGGGTCATGGCGGCGGCGAAGGCCCAGGTGCCGGCGACGATGCGGTCGCCGACGGTGCGGTGCTCGACCGGGCGGAGCTCCGTGACGCCGTCGATCACGAGGCGGGAGGAGCCGGCGCCGGAGATCTCGGCGCCCATGTCGGTGAGCATGCGGCAGATGTCGACGATCTCGGGCTCGCGGGCCGCGTTGTCGATCTCGGTGCGGCCGTTGGCGAGGACGGCGGCCATGAGCAGGTTCTCGGTGGCGCCGACGCTGGGGAAGTCGAGCCAGATGGTGGCACCGTGCAGCTTCGGCGCGGTGGCGATGACGAAGCCGTGCTCGCCGGAGATGTCCGCGCCCATCCGGCGCAGGCCCTCCACGTGCATGTCGAGGCCGCGGGAGCCGATCGCGTCGCCGCCGGGGTGCGCGACGCGGACGTGGCCGCAGCGGGCCACCAGCGGGCCCAGCACGCAGATGGAGGCGCGCAGGCGGCGCACCAGGTCGTAGTCGGCCTCGGTGCCGAGCCGCTCGGGCACGTCGATGACGACCCGGTCCTCGTCCTGCTCGACCTCGCAGCCGAGCCGGCGCAGCACCTCGGCCATGATGGCGATGTCGGTGATGCGGGGCACGTTGGTGAGCACCGACCGCCCGGTGGCCAGCAGCGCCGCCGCCATGAGCTTGAGCGCGGAGTTCTTGGCCCCGACGACCGACACGTCTCCGGCGAGCCTGGCCCCGCCCGTCACACGGATCACGTCCACGTCGGTCATCGTAGGGGCATTCCGTACCGTGAAAACCATGGCCATTCACCTCACCCGCATCTACACCAAGACCGGCGACACCGGCACGACCGGATTGGGCGACTTCTCCCGGGTCCCGAAGACCCATCCGCGGATCGGCGCCTACGCCGACGTCGACGAGGCCAACGCCGCGCTCGGCGTCGCCGTGGCCATGGGTGGCCTGGACGAGGAGCTGCGGGCGGTGCTGACCGTGGTCCAGAACGACATGTTCGACGTCGGCGCCGACCTGTGCAACCCGGTCGTCGCCGAGCCGGAGTATCCGCCGCTGCGGGTCACCGAGGAGTACCTCACCCGCCTGGAGGGCTGGTGCGACGAGTTCAACGAGCGGCTGCCGAAGCTCGACTCGTTCATCCTTCCGGGCGGCACCCCGGGCGCGGCACTGCTCAACGTGGCGAGGACGGTGACGCGCCGGGCGGAGCGCAGCGCGTGGGCGTTGATGGAGCACGACCCGGAGCACACCAACGAGCTGGCCGTGAAATACCTCAACCGGCTGTCGGATCTGCTGTTCATCCTGGGCAGGATCGCCAATCCCGACGGCGACGTGAAATGGGTGCCCGGCGCGAACCGCTAGTTGGTGCGGTACCGGTAAGGCCGGGTCTCCGGGGTCGACTCACCCGGAGGCGCGGCCTCCACCCACGACAGGAACCCGGTCAGTGCCCGCTCCGCCATGGCGATCTCGACCGGCGACTGGCGGCTGACGCACCGCACGATCACCCAGTCGGGCGGCAGGACGAGCAGCTCGGCCGCGTCCGGGCTGCGGCGACGGTCGACGGAGAGCCCACGCCGGGAAAGGACCCGGCGCGGGCCGGGCCAGAAACTGAAGATGCGATACCACCGCAGGTCGTCGCCGGCGAAGCGGGCCAGGCCCGCGGACCAGCCCCGGCCGGGCACCATGGTGCTCAGCCGGACCCCCAGCTCGATCGTGCCGCCCTGCCGGGCGATGACGACGCGGCGCAGGAACAGCAGCGCCAGCGCGGCGAGCAGGATGAGGACCCCGATGCCGATTCCCTCGACGATCCTCACCGACGCCGCCCTCGAGTCAGTGCGCGGCTTGGGCGGTGGCGGGGGTGCACGACTCGGCGAGCACCGTCACCCCGGTCGCCGTGACGGAGAGGAATCCGCCGGAGACGTCGAAGGCGATCTCCTGGCCGCCGTGCTTGATGCGCACCTGACCGGGCTCGGCCAGCTGACCGAGGAGCGGCGCGTGGCCGGGAAGCACACCGAGCTCGCCCTCCGTCGTGCGCGCCAACACCATGTCGGCGTCACCGGACCAGACTTTTTCCTCGACGGCTACGAGCTCGACGTGCAGCTGCCTCGCCACGCTAGTTACTCCTCGTGTGCGCGATTCGGTTTTGCCGAGTGTAGTCAATGATCCGACGAGCGGAGCAGTGGGCCTCGCCACGTTGGCACAACACCTGAAATGCCGATGAAGTGGCGGACCGAGAACCGGCAGGAGATGGGTTTCCGACACTCCAGAGCGTGACGCACGTCACCCTGTCACGGTGGGCTATTCCCTGAAATGACGGAGGTGATTTTCATGCACGTACGGATCGCGGCGGTGCTCGTCCTGGCCGCCGCCGCGGTGGCGGTCCCGCGCCCGGCCCACGCCGACCCTCCCTCGGCGCAGGTCTGGTTCAACGGCGCCGAGGTCGTCTACCAGGCCGCCGACGGGCAGGTCAACGCGCTGGTCCTGACGGCGGTGGGCGGCAATGTGTACCGGCTCGACGACATCGTGCCCATCACGTCGGACGAGGAGGACTGCGTCCACCCGATCGACGGCGACGACACCGTCATGGACTGCGAGCGCAACCTGTCGTTCTGGGACGTGGACCTGCGCGACCTCGACGACAGCCTCGACAACCAGACCACCCGCCCCGGGCACCTCAACGTCGGCGCCGGCAACGACGTCGTGCGGACCGGCGGCAACGCCGGCTCGGTCCAGGAGGTCGCCGGCGGTGACGGCGACGACCTCATCTACTCCGGCCCCGGGCAGGACTGGGTCGCCGGGGGCGCCGGCACCGACACCGTGTCCTACGAGGGCCGCATCGGCGCCGTCGTGGCGTCGGTGGCGACCGGCGGCGCCGAGGACACCTACGTCAGCGGCGTGGAGAACCTGACCGGCGGCGCCGGCAGCGACTCCCTCACCGGCAACGGCTCCGCGAACGTCCTGGACGGCGGCACCGGCACCGTCTGCCTGTTCATGGTCTGCTTCCTGACCTCCGGCAACGACACCCTGCACGGCGGCAACGGCAACGACCTGCTGCGCGGGCAGGGCGGCAACGACACCCTGTACGGCGAGGGCGGCATCGACACGCTGCGCGGCGGCGCCGGGTTCGACACCCTCGACGGCGGCCCCGCGTCCGACTGGTGCTACACCGAGGCCGACGGCGGCACGACCGTGAACTGCGGCCTGGTCGTCATCCCCTGAACAACGCCGAAGGGCGCCCCCGCCGCGGCAGGGACGCCCTTCGTACGTGAGGAACGTCAGTCCTTCATGAGCTCGTGCGCGTTGCGCTCGAGGTCCTCGAGACCGCCGCACATGAAGAAGGCCTGCTCGGGGAAGTGGTCGTACTCACCCTCGGAGATCTTCTTGAACGACTCGATCGTCTCCTTGAGCGGGACGGTCGAACCGGGGACGTTGGTGAACTGCTCCGCCGCGTAGGTGTTCTGCGACAGGAACCGCTCGATGCGCCGGGCGCGGCCGACGGTGACCTTGTCCTCCTCGGACAGCTCGTCCATGCCCAGGATGGCGATGATGTCCTGCAGGTCCTTGTACTTCTGCAGGATCCGCTGCACCTCGCGGGCGACCGTGTAGTGCTCGACGCCGACGTACTCCGGCGCGAGGATGCGCGAGGAGGACGCCAGCGGGTCGACGGCCGGGTAGATGCCCTTGTCCGAGATCGACCGCTCGAGGTTGGTGGTCGCGTCGAGGTGGGCGAACGTGGTGGCCGGCGCCGGGTCGGTGTAGTCGTCGGCGGGCACGTAGATCGCCTGGAGCGAGGTGATGGCCTTGCCCCGCACGGAGGTGATGCGCTCCTGCAGCTGGCCCATCTCGTCGGCCAGGGTCGGCTGGTAACCCACGGCGCTCGGCATACGGCCGAGCAGCGTGGAGACCTCCGAGCCGGCCTGCGTGAACCGGAAGATGTTGTCGATGAAGAGCAGCACCTCCTGGTTCTGCACGTCACGGAAGTACTCCGCCATGGTCAGCGCGGCCAGGGCGACCCGCAGACGGGTGCCGGGCGGCTCGTCCATCTGGCCGAAGACCAGCGCGGTCTTGTCCAGGACGTTGCCCTCGGCCATCTCCAGGATGAGGTCGTTGCCCTCACGGGTGCGCTCGCCGACGCCGGCGAACACCGAGGTGCCACCGAAGTTCCGGGCGACCCGGATGATCATCTCCTGGATGAGGACCGTCTTGCCGACGCCGGCACCGCCGAACAGGCCGATCTTGCCACCGCGCACGTACGGCGCGAGCAGGTCGAGGACCTTGATGCCGGTCTCCAGCATCTCGGTCTTCGGCTCGAGCTCGGCGAACGCGGGAGCCTTGCGGTGGATCTCCCAGCGCTCGTTGATCTCGAGCTTCGACTCGTCGGCGTTGAGCACGTCGCCGAGGGCGTTGAACACGTGCCCCTTGGTCACGTCACCGACCGGCACCGAGATGCCCTTGCCGGTGTCGAGGACCTCGGCGCCGCGGACCAGGCCGTCCGTCGGCTGCATGGAGATGGCGCGCACCATGTTGTCACCGAGGTGCTGCGCGACCTCGAGCGTCAGCTTCTTGGTGCCCTCGGAGAGGGTCACCTCGACGTTGAGCGCGTTGTAGATGTCGGGCATTGCGTCGCGCGGGAACTCGGCGTCGACGACCGGGCCGATGACCCGGACGACGCGGCCGACCGCGGTCTTCGCTGGTGCAGTCATCACACATCACTTCCCGCCGCCGCCAGCGCGTTGGCGCCGCCGACGATCTCACTGATCTCCTGGGTGATCGCCGCCTGCCGGGCGGAGTTCATTTCACGGGTGTACCGCTTCAGCAGGTCGTCGGCGTTGTCTGAGGCACTCTTCATGGCGCGGCGGCGGGCCGCCGACTCGCTCGCCGCCGAGTCCAGCAACGCCGCGAAGATCCGCGTGTTGATGTACTTCGGCAGCAGCGCCTCGAGCAGCTGCTCCGCCTCCGGCTCGAACTCGTATGCCGGCAGGGGTCCGGTGACCTCCTGCTCCTGGACCTCCATCGGAGCGACGATGCGCGCGACGGGGGTCTGCGTCATGAGCGAGCGGAACTGGGTGTGGACCATGTACAGCTCGTCGACGCCGAGGATGCCGTCCGGGCCGGGACCGTCCTCCGTGTCGTCCGCCCCGTTCACGAACGCCTGGATCAGCGTCTCGCCGATCTCCCGTGCGTTCTCGAACCGCGGCTGCTCGGAGAAGCCCGTCCAGCTGCCGGCGATCTCGCGGCCACGGAACCGGTAGTAGGCCACGCCCTTGCGCCCGGAGACGTAGAGGGCGACCTGCTTGCCGTCGGCGCGCAGCCGCGCGATGAGCTGCTCGGCCTGGCGGATCGCGTTGGCGTTGTAGCCGCCGCAGAGCCCCCGGTCGCTGGTGACCAGCAGCACCCCGGCCCGGCGGACCGGGTTGCGGGGCACCAGCAGCGGGTGGTCGACGTTGGTGTTGGTCGCCAGTGCCGTCAGCACGCCCGTGATCGCCTCGGCGTAGGGCAGCGACGCGGCGACCCGCTCCTGCGCCTTACCGATGCGGCTCGTGGCGACGAGCTCCTGCGCCTTGGTGATCTTCTTGGTCGACTTGACCGTGCGGATCCTCCGGCGCAGTGCCTGTACCTGACCGGCCATGGCTCAGCCCGACTTCCGGACCTGGCGGGTCACGGTCTCGCGGGCCTGCTCACCCTGCAGCGCCTTGGCCGGCGCCTCATTGATCGGGGCCTCGGCGCCCTTGGCCGTGAAGACCTGCTTGAAGCTCTTGATCGCCTCGGTCAGGCCGTCGATGGAGTCCTGCGGCAGCTTCTTCGACTCCGCGATGGCGCCGATGAGGTCCTTGCGGTTGCTGTGCAGGTACTGCAGGAACTCGCTCTCGAAGCGGCGGATCTCACCGACCGGCACGTCGTCGAGCTGGCCGGTGGTGCCGGCCCACACCGAGACGATCTGGTCCTCGACCGCGAACGGCGAGAACTGCGGCTGCTTGAGCAGCTCGACCAGGCGGGCGCCCTTGTCCAGCTGGGCCCGCGACGCCTTGTCCAGGTCGGAGGCGAAGGCCGAGAAGGCCTCCAGCTCGCGGTACTGGGCGAGGTCCAGCCGCAGCCGGCCGGCGACGTCCTTCATGCCCTTGACCTGGGCCGAGCCGCCGACGCGGGACACCGAGGTGCCGACGTTGATGGCGGGCCGCACGCCCTGGTTGAACAGGTCGGACTCGAGGAAGACCTGGCCGTCGGTGATCGAGATGACGTTCGTCGGGATGTACGCCGAGATGTCGTTGGCCTTGGTCTCGATGATCGGCAGACCGGTCATCGAGCCGCCGCCCAGCTCGTCGGACAGCTTCGCGCAGCGCTCCAGGAGCCGGGAGTGCAGGTAGAAGACGTCGCCCGGGTACGCCTCGCGGCCCGGCGGGCGGCGCAGCAGCAGCGACACGGCGCGGTACGCCTCGGCCTGCTTGGTCAGGTCGTCGAAGACGATCAGGACGTGCTTGCCGCCGTACATCCAGTGCTGGCCGATCGCCGAACCGGCGTAGGGGGCCAGGTACTTGAAGCCGGCCGGGTCGGACGCCGGGGAGGCGACGATGGTGGTGTACTCCATCGCGCCCTGCTCCTCGAGGATCCCGCGGGTGGCGGCGATCGTCGAGGCCTTCTGACCGATGGCGACGTAGATGCAGCGGACCTGCTTCTTCGGGTCCCCGGACTTCCAGTTGTCGCGCTGGTTGATGATCGTGTCGAGGGCGACCGTGGTCTTGCCCGTCTTACGGTCACCGATGATCAGCTGGCGCTGGCCCCGGCCGATGGCGGTCATGGCGTCGATCGCCTTGATGCCGGTCTGCAGGGGCTCCTTGACGGGCTGGCGGGCCATGACGTTCGGCGCCTGCAGCTCCAGCTCGCGGAAGCCCTCGTTGGCGATCTCGCCGCGGTCGTCGATCGGCTCGCCGAGCGGGTTGACCACGCGGCCCAGGAAGGCGTCGCCGACCGGGACCGAGAGCACGCGGCCGGTCCGCTTGACCTGCTGACCTTCCTCGATGCCCTCGAAGTCGCCGAGGACGACGACACCGATCTCGCGGACGTCCAGGTTGAGCGAGACGCCGAGCGTGCCGTCCTCGAACTCGAGCAGCTCGTTGGCCATCGTCGAGGGCAGGCCCTCGACCTGGGCGATACCGTCGCCGGCGTACGAGACGACGCCGACCTCCTCGCGGGAGATCCGTGAATCAACGGACGACACGTAGCGCTCGAGTGCGCCCCGAATGTCGTCCGAGGAGATGGTCAGCTCGGCCATTCCTCAACCTTCTATCTAGATAAATCAAGCTTCGGGGATTATTTGGCGAGCGCCGTCTTCGCCTCGGCGAGACGACGTGACACCGTGCCGTCATAGAGGTCCGAACCGACCTTGACCCGCATGCCTCCGATGATGCGCGGATCGACGTCGATCTTCAGGGAGACCTCTCGACCGTACAGCGCGGCAAGGCGGGCTGCCAGGCGCTGCTCCTCACCGTCGGTGAGCGCGACCGCGGTGGTCACGTAGGCCACCGAGTGGTCGCGCTGCTTCGCGGCCAGCTCGATGAGGCGGGTCAGCGAGCTGTCGAAGCCTCGGCCGCCGAGCCCGGCGACCGCCAGCTCGGCCAGCCGGACCGTGGCGGGCCTGGCCTTGCCCTCCAGCAGGTCCCGGATCAGCTGGGCCCGGGTGCCGGCCGGCACGGTGGGGTCGGCGAGCGCCGCGGCGAGCCGGGGATCGCCGGAGACGATCTGGCCGAACCGGAACAGCTCGTCCTCCACGTCGCCGAGGTCGCCCGCACGGTCGACGCCGGACAGCTCGGCGGTGACGCCGAGCAGCTCGACGCCGTCGAGCATCGCGCCCGGCCCGGACCAGCGGCCCGAGACCAGCGTCGCGAGGATCTCCAGCGACTCGTCGCTGACCTTGCCCGACAGGACCGACCGCAGCAGGGCGGCGTGGTCGTCGCTGGAGCGGCCCGGGTCGGCCAGCGCGCGGCGCAGCCGCGGCTCGCGCCGCAGCAGGCCGGCCACCGAGAGGATCTCCCCGGCGACCGCACCGATCCGCTGAACGTCAGCGCTCGCCGCGAATGCGGCGAGCTTGTCGGCAGCGGCCCCGTAGGCCTCCCGGTTGATGGTGTCCATCAACGCCGCCCGGCGGTGCCGGCGGCACCGTCACCGATCTCGTCGAGGAACCGCTCGACCGTGCCACGGCGGCGGGCCTCCTCTTCGAGGGACTCCCCGACGATCCGGCCGGCCAGGTCGACCGCGAGCGAGCCGATCTCGGCGCGCAGCTGGCGCACGATGGTCTGCCGCTCGGTCTGCAGGGCCTCACGGCCGGCCGCGATGATGCGGTCGCTCTCCTCACGGGCCTTGGCGAGGATGTCCTCGCGGATGCCCGTGGCGTCGGCGCGCGCCTCGTCACGGATGCTGGCCGCCTCGGTGCGGGCCTCGGCGAGCTGCTGCTTGTACTGCTCCAGCAGCCGGTTGGCCTCGGCCTGCGCCTCCTCGGCGCGCTTGATGCCACCCTCGATCGCGTCGACCCGTGCGCGGAAGGTCTCCTCCATGCGCGGGAAGACGTACTTCATCAGCACGAAGCACAGGATGCCGAAGGCGACGAGGCCGACGACGATCTCCTGCCAGATCGGGATGATCGGGTTGTGTTCAGCTCCCTCTTCAGCCAGGAACTGCAGCATGGGAAACCTCCCGCTTCAGGTGTAGGTGGAGGCGGGTGGCTTACTTGAAGACGAAGCCGAAGGCGATGCCGAGCAGGGCGAGCGCCTCGACCACGGCGAAGCCGAGGAACATGTAGGTGCGGGTCAGGCCGGCCGACTCGGGCTGACGGGCGGTCGCCTGGATGTAGGACGCGAAGACGATACCGACACCGATGCCGGGGCCGATGGCGGCGAGGCCGTAGCCGATGGCGCTGAGGCTGCCGTTGACTGCTGCCAGGTGGTCCATGTGGATATTCCTCCTGAGATCTCGCGTGACGTTCACGCGGGACAACTGAAAAAGGGTGGTGCGTTCGCTGTCGATTCCGAAGCGGGGGAGCGGCTCAGTGCTCGTCGGCGAGGACGCCCGCCAGGTAGTTGGCCGTCAGCAGCGTGAAGACGTAGGCCTGCAGCGCCGCGATCAGCAGCTCGAAGAAGGTCAGGCCGATCGTCATCGCCCACGAGACCAGCGAGATCGGCTTGAGGAACAGGCTCTCCGCGTTGAGCAGCGCGAAGCCGCCGAGCGTGAAGACCAGCAGCAGCATGTGCCCGGCGAACATGTTGGCGAAGAGACGCAGGGCGAGCGTGACCGGCTGGAGGACGAAGGCCTGCAGGAACTCGATCGGGATCAGCAGGAACTGCATGTACCACGGGGCGGGCAGGTAGACGGCGTGCTTGATGTAGCCGGCGAACCCGTGCTTCTTGAAGCCCTGGTACAGGTACAGCACGTAGGTGCACAGCGCCAGCGCGGCCGGGAACGAGATGTGCGCCATCGGCGAGACCTGGATGAACGGGACGATCGAGAAGACGTTGCCGACCAGGATGAAGCAGAACAGCGACGCGAGGTATGGCGCGAACCGCAGCCCGTCGTGGCCGATGACGTCCTTGGCGACGCCTTCCCGCACGAATCCGTAGATCGACTCGGCGAGCCACTGCTTCTTGGTCGGGACGATCTTGGGGTCCCGGTAGGAAACCAGGAAGTAGATGAGCACCAGCGCCATGGCCAGCCACAGGAACAGGCTGAACTTGGTCAGCCACTCCACACCGAGGTGAGGAGGGAAGATGTCTTCCACGCTGGGCGGGAAAGGCGTCTCCGCCAGAACCAGACCGCTCACCACGTCCCTCTCGTTATCAATTCAACCAGTCGTCAGGCGCCGAGGCGCTTGACGACCAGGTAGATGCCACCAGCGGCGCCGAGCACACACCCGATCGCCGTGACGATGCCTCCGGCGTTGAGCCATTCGTCGACCAGCCAGCCGACGAAGCCCCACACGGCGATGCCCGAGATGAGGTATCCGACGGCGGCCCAACCTTCGTTGGCGCCACTCGATCCGGACTGCTTGGGTGTCTGGTTACCGGCCATGACGCGGTGACCATATCAGCCTGCCGGGAGCACCCGTGCATCGACCCCCGCGTGCCTGTCGCGCGGGGGTTGCTCTAGGGGCCGGGTGCCTTCAACCGACGGCCGTCAACGTTACTACGCCTAACGCTCGGCGAACGTCAACTACACGACTGATGCGTGAGTGAATGTTGCGCACGGTCACCCCCAGAGGGTTTGCTGAACACCCAGGATAACAATGCGTGTGGGGATGATGACCTTGCGCAACACCGTCATCGCGTTTTTCTTGATTCTGGCCGCGATCGTGGTCACCAAGACCGGGACCGGCGACACTCCACGGACCACCTCGGGCGGTGGCAGCGGCAGCGGCGGGCGCGTCGTGTGTTCGGTCTCACCGCAGCGGCCGGCGGAGAAGGACGGCAGGATCGTCGCCGCCACCCAGTTCCGCTGCGACTCCCCCGGCCCCGACGGCCTCACCGTCACCGTCCACCTGCAGCGCAGCGACGGCGGCGGATGGACGACGGTGGCGAAGGACACCTTCGTCAGCAACTCCGTCAACACGACCCGCGAGAAGTCCGCGGAGTCGCGGACCAGGCGGGTCAGCGCCGCCTGCGCCGGCGGCACGTTCCGCACCCTGGTCGAGGCGTCGGTGTACGACGACAAGCGCAGCACCCCGCTGTCGAAGGTCAGCGGCGAGCGCAGGAACCCCTGCTAGGAGGGCTCGATCTCCACGTACGGGATCTTCGCCCGCCACACCCAGACGGCCTGCGCGGCGACCCACACCAGGGTCCCGGCGATCACCAGCGCGCCCAGCCAGGGCAGGCCGGCCCACTCGGTGCCGGCCACGAGCCACATGACCACGCCGATGACCGCGAACTTCAGGATGTACGTGCCGAGCGCCACCGGCATCAGCAGGTGCCTGGCCCGCAGGTCGGTGACGGCGATGACCAGGCTCGACAGCGTGTAGCTCACGGCGACCAGGCCGACGCCGGCGAGCGCGCCGAGCGCGCCGGTGGCGCCGTCACGCCACCCGGCCAGCGGCGCGGCGACCACCAGCAGGATGCCCATCGCGAGCAACGCGGTGCGCAGGTGCTGCAGTCGCTTCTTCACAATGGAGCAGGATACGCCGGGAACCGCGCGACCAGGTCGCTCACCCGGTCGCGCACCGGCTCGCCGCGCACGGCCGCGCCGATCAGCTCGGCGATCCGCGCCATCTCCGCCTCGCCCATCCCCTGCGTCGTCACCGACGGCGTGCCGACCCGTACACCCGACGCGGTCATCGGCTTCTCCGGGTCGTACGGGATGGCGTTCTTGTTGAGCGTGATCCCGGCGGCGTCGCAGCGCTCCTCCGCCTCACGGCCGGTGATCCGCAGCCCCCGCAGGTCGATCAGCGCGAGATGGGTGTCGGTGCCGCCGGACACCGGGCGCATCCCCTGCTCCTGCAGCCCGGCCGCCAGCGCCCGGGCGTTGCGCACGACCTGACCGGCATAGTCGGCGAACGCCGGCTGTGCCGCCTCGTGCAACGCGACCGCCTTCGCCGCGACCGCGTGCATCAGCGGGCCGCCCTGCGTGAAGGGGAACACCGCCTTGTCGATGCGCTGCGCGAGGCTCTCCCGGCACAGCAGCATCCCGCCCCGCGGGCCGCGCAGCACCTTGTGGGTCGTGCAGCTCACCACGTCGGCGTGCGGCACCGGCGACGGGATCGCCCGCCCGGCGACCAGGCCGATGAAGTGCGCCGCGTCGACCATCAGGTAGGCGCCGACCTCGTCGGCGATCGCGCGGAACCTGGCGAAGTCGATCAGCCGCGGGTACGCCGTGGCCCCGCAGATGATCATCGCCGGCCGGTGCGTGAGGGCCAGCTCGCGCACCCCGTCGTAGTCGATCAGCTCATCGTCGCGGCGCACCGGGTAGCCGACGGTGTTGAACCACTTCCCCGAGAAGTTGACCTTGCTGCCGTGGGTCAGGTGCCCGCCGTGCGGCAGCTCCATCGCCAGAACCGTGTCGCCCGGCATGAGCAGCGCCGCGTACGCCGCGAGGTTCGCGCTCGCGCCGCTGTGCGGCTGCACGTTGGCATGCTCGGCGCCGAACAGCGCCTTGGCCCGCTCGATCGCCAGCTCCTCGGCCCGGTCGACGGCGGCGCAGCCACCGTAGTATCGCCGGCCCGGGTACCCCTCGGCGTACTTGTTCGTCAGCGTCGAGCCGAGCGCGGCGAGCACCGCCGGGGACGTGAAGTTCTCGCTCGCGATGAGCTGCAGCCCGCCGCGCAGGCGCTCCAGCTCGTCGAGGACGACGTCGGCGATCTGCGGGTCCGTCTCGCGGAGCGCGTCGAAGTCCGGCCCCCAGTACGTATCGCCCATGAAACGAGTCTAGGGCGCATCAACGCAGGGTAAGCATGAAGTCATGCGATGCCTGGTGACCGGTGCGACCGGATACGTCGGCGGGCGGCTGGTGCCCCGGCTGCTCGCCGCGGGCCACGAGGTCCGGTGCCTGACCCGTGACCCGCGCCGGCTGCGCGACGTGCCGTGGGCGGACCGGGTCGAGATCGCCACCGGCGACGTCGCCCGCGACGAGGGCCTGGCCGACGCGGTGCGCGGCGTCGACGTCGTCTACTACCTGGTCCACGCGCTCGGGCAGGCGTCCTTCGAGGACGTCGACCGGCTCAGCGCCCTCAACCTCGCCGTCGCCGCGCTCGACGCCGGGGTGGGGCGCATCGTGTACCTCGGCGGGCCCGACCCGGACGAACGCGCCTCGGCGCACCTGCGCTCCCGCGGCGAGGTCGGCGACATCTTCCTGCGCAGCGGCGTGCCGACCGTGGTGCTGCGGGCCGCCGTCATCATCGGCTCCGGCTCCGCGTCGTTCGAGATGCTGCGGTACCTCACCGAACGGCTGCCCGTCATGGTCACCCCCCGCTGGGTCCGCAACCGTCTCCAGCCGATCGCGATCCGCGACGTCCTGCGCTACCTCGTCGCCGCCGCCACCGTCTTCCCCGTCCAGCTCAACCGGGCCTTCGACATCGGCGGACCCGACGTGCTCACGTACGCCGACATGATGCACCGCTACGCCCGCGTCGCCGGCCTGCGCCGGCGGATCCTGCTGCCCGTACGGCCGCTGACGCCATGGCTGTCGTCGCACTGGGTCGGCCTGGTCACGCCGGTGCCGAACGGCATCGCCCGCCCGCTCGTCGGCAGCCTCATCCACGAGGCCGTCTGCCACGAGCACGACATCGCCCGCTACGTGCCCGACCCGCACGACGGCCTCACCGGCTTCGACCTCGCCGTGCGGCTCGCCCTGCGCAAGATCCGCGACGCCGACGTGGAGACCCGCTGGGCCAACGCGGCCCTGCCCGGCGCGCCCAGCGACCCCCTGCCGACGGACCCCGCGTGGTCCGGCGGTTCGGTGTACTGCGACGAACGCCGCCGTCCCGTCGCCGCCCCACCCGCCCAGCTCTGGCGGGTCATCGAGGCGATCGGCGGCCAGAACGGCTGGCACTCCTTCCCCCTCGCCTGGTCCGTGCGCGGCTGGCTGGACCGCCTGGCCGGCGGCGTGGGCCTGCGCCGCGGCCGCCGCGACCCGCAGCGCCTCCACGTCGGCGAGGCGCTGGACTTCTGGCGGGTCGAGGAGATCGAGCCGGGCTCGCTGCTGCGCCTGCGCGCCGAGATGAAGCTGCCCGGCCTCGCCTGGCTGGAGATGCGGGCCACCGTCGACGCCCACGGCCGCACCGTGTACGAGCAGCGCGCCGTCTTCCTCCCGCGCGGCCTGGCCGGCCACGTGTACTGGCTGGCCGTGGCCCCGTTCCACGCGTTCGTCTTCGGGGGGATGGCCCGCAACATCGCCCGCTCCGCGGAACGCATGCCGGCGCTGTCCCCGGAGACGGTCAGCGGCTAGGTCACCACCTGCAGTCCACCGCTGCCGCTGCCTGGCGGAGGGCCGGCCGCCACCCGCTCGCGACGGACGAGGGTGCCGCGAGACGTGCGGCTGGCAAGATGGCTGCTGCACACGGCCGGCTGGTAGGCCGGACAACTGGCGAACCGCTGCGGGCGACCACCGCTGGTGGCCCGCGCGGCCTGTTCGAGGTGTCTCCACCGCCGACGGTCAACCACCACGGCGTGTCGCTCATGCCACCCCGGCAGCGTCACCGTCGGTGATGACTCCGGATGGCGGTTAGGTGGCATGAGCTACCGTGCTAGTGAGACGGAACGGCGGCACCGGTCAACGGCCGAATCGGTCAACGGCCGGGCAGGTCCAGGGCCGGGCAGGTCAACGGCCGGACCGGTCAACGGCCGGACCGGTCAACGCCGAGCAGGGCGGCGCCCAAGGGTCTGGTGAGCGCCTGGATCTGGTCGGCGACGACACCGAACACGTCGTCGGGACGCCCCCACGGGTCGGCGAGGTCGTCCTCGTCGCGCGCCTCGTCGCCCGCGTCGGCGCGCGCCTTGTCGACCAGGTCGACCAGCGCGACCCCGCGCGCGTACACCGAGTCGGCGTCGCGACCCGCCGGCGGCAGCCCGGCGGTCACCGTCCGCAGCAGGCGGGCGAACTGCCCCCAGACGAACGTCCTGGCCGCCGCATCGGGGCGCAGCGACACGACGAAGTCGACCTGTTCGGCGGTCGCGGTCAGCACCAGATCCGACGCGTCGACGTGCTCGCCCAGCAGCTTGCGGGCACGGAAGCCGGCCGTGTCGCCGCCGCGGGCGAGCACCTGGCGGGCGGCCTGCGGGTCCATCGGCTCGCCCGCGTGCCAGCCGCCGGTGCCGGCGCCGTGGACGTAGACCAGGTCGGGCTCTGCGCCCAGGGCCACGAGGTCGGCGACGAGCAGCCGCTCGGCCATCGGCGAGCGGCAGATGTTGCCCATGCAGACGCACAGGATGCTGAAGGGTGCCATGCCATTCGTCATCAGAACCCCCGGGGTCGGTTGCCATCACGAGGCCTCGTCAGTCATCGAGGCCCCTCACACATCGAAGCCGCGGGCGGACGTGAGCCCACGGCGAGCCTGCCACCACGGGCCTGAACTGCCACAACTGGCCCGGACAGCCACCCAGCGGCCTGGCCAGCCACCGCGGCCAGCCACCGCGGCCAGCCACCGCGGCCAGCCACCGCGGCCAGCCACCGCGGCCAGCCACCGCGACCAGCCACCGCGACCAGCCACCGCGACCAGCCACCGCGACCAGCCACCGCGACCAGGGCCAGCACGCGACCAGCCACCGCGACCAAGGCCAGCACGCGACCGCAGCCGTCCACAGCGACCGTCGCCCACAGCCGCGAGCTTGCCGCCCGCCGTCAGGCCGACCGGGTCCCTGCACAAAGCCGTCGGTGCCTGCGCAAAGCCTCAGCTCCTGCCAAACCGCCAGGTCCCGCCTCACCGTCAGCGCCGCGAAGCGTCAACGTCCGAGACTGTCAGCGCGCGAATCTTCGGTGCTCGCGAAAGCCGGCGTCGCTCGCCGAGCCGCCGCCCCGAAAGCCGCGCACCAAACGCCGCAGACGACAAGGCCCCGCACGACAAGGCCCCGCACGACAAGGCCCCGCACGACAAGGCCCCGCACGACAAGGCCCCGCACGACAAGGCCCCGCACGACAAGGCCGACCGTGAGAGGCCGCTCGTCGCCCAGTCAGTCGTCGAGACCGATCAGCGTCGGCACGACCTCGCGCAGCTTCTCGATCGGGATCGCGCCGGCGCGCAGTACCCGGTGCTCGCTGTTGGTCACCGAGATGATCGTGCTGGCGACCGGCTCCGGGCACGGGCCGCCCTCCAGGTAGACGCTGACCGCGTAGCCGAGCTGGTCGCGGGCCTCGGCGGCCGTCTCCGCGGCCGGCTGGCCCTGCTTGTTGGCCGACGACACCGCCATCGGGCCGGTCTCGCGGAGCACCTCGAGGGCGATCGGGTGCAGCGGCATGCGCACCGCGACCGTGCCGTCGCCGCCGCCCAGGTCCCACTGCAGGCTCGGGGCGTGCTCCACGACGATCGTGAGCGCGCCCGGCCAGAACGCGTCGACGAGGTCGCGGGCCGCCTGTGGCAGGCCGAAGACCAGGCCGTCGAGGGTGTGCCGGGAGCCGACCAGGACGGGCACCGGCGCGGTGCTGCCCTTGGCGTTGTTGAGCGCGGTGACCGACCAGGACTTGAACGCGTCGGCGCCGATGCCGTAGACCGTGTCGGTCGGCAGGACGACCAGGTCGCCGCGGCCCACCGCCTCGATCGCGGCGGCGATCCCGCGATCGCGCTCGGCAAGCTGGCTGCAGTCGTAGAGCATCACGCGGCTAGTCTGCCATTCGCCGCGCGGTGACGAAGCGCGGGCGCCCGGCCAGATCGCGGTGGTCGGTCACGTCGGTGAAGTGGCCGGTGGCGCGGATCAGGGCGGGCAGCGACTCGCCGTGGCTGTCGTCGTGCTCGATCCCCAGCCACCCGCCGGGGCGCAGCAGGCCCGCGGCCCTGGCGACGAGGCCCGGCATGAGCGCCAGGCCGTCGGCGCCGGCGAACACGGCGTCGTGCGGGTCGTGCGCGGCCACCTCGACGTCGACGGGTGCGCCCTCCGGCACGTACGGGGGGTTGCTCACCACCAGGTCGACCGTCCCGTCCAGCGAACGCAGGGTGGCCGGGTCGGTCACGTCGCCGTCGACCACCCGGACGTCCGGCGCCAGGCGCGCGACGTTGCGCCGCAGCCAGCGCAGCGCGGCGGGGTCGCGCTCCACGCAGTACACCTCGAGGTCCTCGCGCCACAGGGCGATCGCGATCGCTCCGGATCCGCCGCAGAGATCCACGATCGTTGTCCGCGGCGCCTGTACCACCGCAGCCGCCCACTCCACGAGCAGCTCCGTCTCGAAGCGTGGGACGAACACGCCCGGGCCGACCGCGATCTCGTGGCCGTGGAACGGCGCCGTGCCGGTCAGGTGCTGCAACGGAATCCGCGCCGCGCGCCGGGCGACGAGCGCGTCGAGCTCGGCGCGCTGCCGCGGGTCCGGCGGCGGGGCCGTGAGCAGGCGTGACCTGGGTACGCCGAGCACGTGGGCGGCGAGCAGCTCCGCGTCGACCCTCGGCGAGGCCACCCCGGCGCCGTCGAGGACACGGGCCGCGGCCGTGATCACCGTCGAAAGCGTGGGCAACTGGGGTCCGGGCATGTCATCTTCGGTGCTGTGCACCCCATAATCATGGGGCGCGCGAAAGGAGGGCCCGATGGCGGTGGCAGACCGCACGTCGGAGCTGACCCGCGCCCGGCGGCTGATCTTCGACGACCAGCTCGGTGAGGCGATGACGGTCATCGACCGTGTCCTCGCGGGCGACCAGTCGCCGCACGACCGCGTCGAGGCGTTGACGCTGCGGCTCATCGCGCTGATCAACCTGGGCCGGTCCGACGACTACCCCGCCGCGCTCGACACGGCGCTGGCCGCCGCCCGTCAGGTGCAGGATCCCGCGCAGTACGGGGAGCTGCAGGCTCTCGCCGCGATCGTCGCCCTGCGCGCCGGCTCCCTCGACCGCTGCGTGCGTGCCCTGGTGCACGGCTCCCGGGCGCTCGGCGCCGTGGAGCTGACCGACGAGACCACCGCGTGGGGCTGGCACAACCTGGCGATGGCGTATTCGTACACGGGCTTCCACGAGCACGCGAACGCGGCGATGGAGAAGGCCCGCGAGGTCGCCGCCGAGGTGGGTGTCGAGACCGCCAACACCGACTTCGCCACCCCGCAGATCCGCCTGCTGCACGCGGTCGAGCTGGACCACCGCGGCGACAGCGAGGGCTGCCAGCGCATCCTGCGCGACGTCGTGATGGACCTGGAGCGCAAGCACAAGGACAACGACCTCGACAAGCTGCGCCCGATCGCCCGCGGCGCCCTCGGGTATGCGGTGCTGCGCCTGGGCACCCTCGGCATCCAGGGGCTGGTCACCGACGTCGACCCGTGGCCGCTGCTGGAGTCCGCCGGCATGTCCACCCGCGCCCAGGACCTGCGGACCCTCGGCGCGGTGTGCAAGGCGATCGCCGAGCGCCGCCCGATCGAGGCCGTCGCCCGGCTGGAGACCGCCCACGTCCGCGACGACTCCCTCGGCGCCGCCGAGCAGCACCGCCTGCGCGCCCTCGCGCACCTGGGCACGGGTGACTACCGGTCCGCGTATCACGCCGACCGCAACGCCTTCCGGGTCGCCAACCACCAGCCGGACCGGCTGCGTGACCTGTTCGTCGAGGGGGTCGCCGCGCTCCTGGACCACGAGGACCTGGTCCGGCGGGTCGACTTCCACCGCGGTGAGGCGCAGACGGACCCGCTCACCGGCCTGCCCAACCGCCGGTACCTGGAGGAGCACGTCACCAAGCTCGTCTCCGCCGGTGGCCACGCCGTCCTCGGCGTCTGCGACCTGGACGGTTTCAAGCAGGTCAACACCCGCCACGGCCACCTGTCCGGTGACCTCGTCCTGCAGCGCGTCGCCGGCGTGCTCAACCGTGTCATGCGCAAGGGCGACTTCGTGGCCCGCTACGGCGGCGACGAGTTCGTCGTCGTCCTGCCCACCACGTCGGCCGCCGAGGCCCGCGAGATCCAGCGCCGCATCGTGGCCGCCGTCGCCGCCGAGGACTGGCACGCCCTGGTCCCGGGCACGCCGGTGGGCGTCACGATCGGCTGGGCCGGCCTGTCGGGCGAGGACTTCCAGACGGTCGCCGAGGCGTTCGAGGCCGCCGACCACGCCATGCTGCGCGCGAAGACCCCGAGGCCCCGCGCGGCCTCCTGACGGCGCACGACGCCGCGGCGCGGCGGACCGCTGTCCGACCGTGGCGCAGCGAAAAGGGTGAACGACGTGGTCGGGACCACCGCGTTCACCCTCGAGCGGGGAAAGGGACGTTCAGCGCACGGAGTGCAGGATGCGGGCGTTCTCCTCGCGGATGCGGGCGCGCTCCTGGTCGGCGCAGACCGCCGCCCACGCGTTGGCCTTCGCGGTGGGGACGCGATCGGCGCCCAGCATCGACAGTCCGACCTTGTAGATCAGGTCGGCGGCCGTGCCGACCACGACTCGAGGAGCTGCGGACAGGTCGACGGGCGACGATGGCATGGCGTCCCTCCGGTTGATCGGGTCGGCAGCGGTGATCACGATCGGTAAGCTCGTTCGGGTCGAAACGCTACCTGAATCCAGCTTGCCGGTGCATCGTTTCCGCTATGTGACGTCTGCGTTAGACCCGCGTCACCCTCGGCTGAGCTGGTCCTCACCCGCGAGACGGGCCTTGCGGTCGGCGTCTGCCAGGGCGTCCAGGACACCGTCGAGGTCGCCGGCCAGGGCAAGGTCCAGGTTGTACGCCGTGTAACCGATCCGATGGTCGGAAATCCGATTCTGCGGGAAGTTGTACGTCCGGATGCGCTCGGACCGGTCGACCGTGCGCACCTGCGAGCGGCGGGCGTCGCCGGCCGCGGCGGCCGCCTGCTCCTCGGCGAGGGCGGCCAGCTTGACCTTGAGCATCCGCATCGCGCGGTCCTTGTTCTGCAGCTGGGAGCGCTCGTTCTGGCAGGACACGACGATGCCGGTCGGCAGGTGGGTGATGCGCACCGCCGAGTCGGTGGTGTTGACGCTCTGCCCGCCGGGGCCGGAGGAGCGGAACACGTCGATCCGCAGGTCGTTGGCGTCGACCTCGATCTCGCCGGCCTCCTCGATCTCCGGGGTGACCAGGACACCGGCGGCGCTGGTGTGGATGCGGCCCTGGGACTCGGTGGCCGGCACCCGCTGGACGCGGTGGACGCCGCCCTCCCACTTGAGCCGGGACCAGACGCCGTTGCCGGCCTCGGGGATGCCTCGGGTCTTGATCGACACGGCGACGTCCTTGAAGCCGCCGAGGTCCGACTCCTGCGAGTCGAGCACCTCGGTCGTCCAGCCGTGACGTTCGGCGTACCGCATGTACATCCGCAGCAGGTCGCCGGCGAACAGCGCGGACTCCTCGCCGCCCTCGCCGGCCTTGACCTCCAGGATGATGTCCTTGGCGTCGTTGGGGTCGCGGGGGGCGAGCAGCTCGGCGAGGCGCTCCTCCAGGTGCGGGATCCGCGCCTCGAGCTCGTCGGCTTCCCCGGCGAACGCCGGGTCCTCGGCGGCCAGCTCGCGGGCGGCCGCGAGGTCGTCGCGCGCGGCGTCGAGCTCGCCGGCCGTCTTCGCGATCGGCGACAGCTCGGCGAAGCGCCGGCCGGTCTTGCGGGCCAGGGCCTGGTCGGCGTGGATGCCCGGGTCGGCGAGCTTCTGCTCGAGCTCCTGGTATTCGGCGAGCAGGCTCTGCAGGCGCTGCCCGGAGGAGGTGTCGGTGCTCATGTCTCGCGCGCCCCAAACAAGGAAGAAACAACGGCCGAGGACGAAGTCGGCGCCCGCACCGAACCCCGTCGAGTGGGGTGGTGCGGGCGCCGGAAGTGCGGCTACTTGGCGGTTTCGGCCTTCTTGGCCGCAGCCTTCGCGTACTTCTGCTGGAACTTCGCGACCCGGCCGGCGGTGTCGAGGACGCGCTGCTTGCCCGTGTAGAACGGGTGGCAGACGGAGCACGTCTCCACGTGGATCGTGCCGCCCTTGGCGGTGCTGCGGGTGGTGAACGCGTTGCCGCAGGAACAGGTGACCTCGGTCGTCACGTACTGCGGGTGGATGTCCGGCTTCATGGCCGCGGTCCTTTCGTCAGTGGTCGCCGGGTCGCCGTGTGGCGTGAACCGGAACCGGGATGGCCGTCGGTCAAGTCTGCCATGAGCGGGTCACGGCACCTCAACCGGTGTCTGCAACGCCGCGCCGGGGTCCGGCATTCCCGCCGCCCGGGCCCGGGCCGCGAGCGGCGCCACGGCGACGATCCAGCCGAACAGCACCAGCAGGAACAGCCGCTGCAGCAGCCCGGGTGCCGCCGGTACGGCGCCGGTGACCAGCGCGGCGAGGGTGACGCACGACACCAGGCCGACGGCCAGCGACGGCCACGCGAGCCGGCGGGCGCCGTTGCGGGCCAGGCCGCGGGCCAGGGTGAGCACCGCGGCGATGAGCAGCACGAACACCAGCGGCGACACCAGGTTGTGCACGACGTGGCGCAGTGGCAGGGTGCCGGCCCGCTCGGCCGCGGTGCACGCGCCGATCCAGTCGGAGCAGGCCGGGCGGGCCAGCCCGGCGACGACCAGCAGCGCGCCGGCGACGACCATGAGCGCGCCCGCGGTCCGGCCGGCGGCACCGGCCGGCAGGAGCCGCCGCAGCGCGAGCCCGGCGGCGACGGTGCCGGCGGCGAGGGCGAGGAAACCGACGATCATGACGGGGGCGCCGGGCGAGCCGGTGGCGGCGAGCTGGCTGACCGCCTCCCGCTGGTGGCTGTAGCCGGGGTAGAGCGCCCCGGCGATGACGGTGGCGGCCGCGAACACGGCGGCGCCGGCGGAGGAGATTTTGGCGAGCACGCCATCGAGCGTCGGCCATCGCGGCGGCCCGGCCCAGGATGCGGCCCGGTCGGTCCGGGGTGATGCCAGCACCACCCCGGGCGGGCCTCAGCCGGCGGCGAGGTGCAGCAGCACGGCCTTGACCCGCTTGTGGACCTCGCGCTCCTCGGCGAGGCCGAGCTTAGCGAAGATGCCGTTGATGTGCTTCTCGACCGCGCGGACGGTGAGCACGAGCGCGGCGGCGATCGCCGCGTTGTCCTTGCCGGTCGCCATCTGCGCCAGGACGTCGTGCTCCCGCGGTGTCAGCAGGGCCAGGGGCGAGCGGGTGCCGCGGCCGCGGACCAGGGCGTCGACGACCTTCGGGTCGACGACGGAGCCGCCGCGGCTGACCTCGACGACGGCGGAGACCAGCTGCGCCGGGTCCGACATGCGTTCCTTCAGCAGGTAGGCGCGGGCCCGGGAGCCGTCCTCCAGCAGGGCCAGGGCGAACTCGGGGTCGTCGTACTGGCTGATCACCACGACCCCCATCGACGGGTGGGTGCGGCGGAAGCGGGCCGCGGCGCGCACGCCCTCGTCGGTGCTGGTCGGTGGCATCCGGATGTCGGTGAGCACGACGTCGGGGCGGTGCTCGTCGACGGCGGCGAGCAGGTCGTCGTAGGCGTCGACGACCGCGATGACGGTGAGCTGCGGCGCCCGGTCCAGGATGCTGCGCAGCCCTTCGCGGGCGAGCAGGTTGTCCTCGGCGAGCACGACGCGGACGGTCATGCGAAGCAGGATAGATGCGGGCACGGGCCCGCAGAGGGGTGCTGGCACCCCTGTCCGCGGCCGCCGGCGACCGCAGAATGCCGTCATGAGGACACGTCGCCGCGCGGTCGTCACGGGGTACACGCTGCTCGCCCTCGTCGGGCTGACGGCGGTGGTGTCGCTGCTGGACCACGGTGCGGCCGGCAGGGGTGTCGGGGTCGGTTTCTGGCTGCAGTCGGTGCTGGCCGGGCTGGCGTTCGCGTTCGTCGGCGCGCTGCTCGTCGCGCTGCGCCCCGGCAACCTCCTCGGCCCGGTCCTGCTGACCGGGGGCGGGGCGCTGGTGCTGGAGTTCTCGGCGCGCGAGTACGCCTTCCGCGGCCTGGTGCTGTTCCCCGGTTCGCTGCCGGGCGCGGCAGCGGCCGGCTGGTGCGGGCTGCTGCTGGATCCGGTGTTCTTCCCGCTGACGATCGCGTTGACGCTGCTGCTGTTCCCCGACGGGCGGCTGCCGTCGCGCCGGTGGCGGCCGGTGGTGGCGGTCGGGCTGCTGGCGACGGCGGCGCAGGTGGTGCTGCACGCGGTGGCGGACGGGCCGCTGCGCGACGAGACCTACCACTACGACATCCCGTGGCGCGGGCCGGTCGGGGCCGGCTGGTCCGCCGCCGCGCAGGAGCGGCTGACGCAGGCCGGGCTGCTGATCCTGCTGGCGAGCGTGGTGCGGTTGCTGCTGCGGTACCGCACGCTGCGCGCCGAGGACCGCCAGCCGGTCAAGCCGCTCGCGCTGGTCGGCAGCGCGGCGGTGGTGTCGCTGGCGCTGCAGTTCGCCCCGCCGCTCGCGCAGACGGGCCGGGCGCTGCTGGTCGCGGTCGTCTGCGCGGGACTGCCGGCGGCGCTGGCGGTGGGGGCGCTGCGGCACCGGGTGTGGGAGTTCGACCGGGTGCTGGTCGGCACGTTCGTCTACACGGCGCTGACCGTCCTGATCACCGCCACCTACGTCGGCGTCGTCGTCGCGGCGGGCCACCTCGCCGGGCGGGGCGGTGACCGGCCGGCGCTGCTGCCGTCGGTGCTCGCCACGGCGCTGGTGGCGGTCGGCGTGTCGCCGGTGAAGTCGGCGCTGGAACGCGCCGCGCGCCGGCTGGTGTACGGGGTGCGCGCCACCCCGTACCAGGCGCTCGCCGCGTTGCCGCGGCAGCTGGCGGAGGCGCCGGTCGTCGACGAGGTGCTGCCCCGCACGGCGCGGGCCCTCGCCGACGGGCTCGGCGTGACGGCGGCCCGGGTCCGGGCGTTCGTGCCGGGCGCCGCGCCGCTGGTGTCGTGGTCGTCGCCGCCCGCCGGCCCGGGCGACGAGGACGGGCTGCTCGTCGTCGCGGTCCGGCACCTCGGCGAGGAGGTCGGCGACGTCGCGGTGCGCCCGCCGGTGGACCGGTCGCTCAGCGGCGCGGACCGGCGGCTGCTCGCCGACCTCGCCGCGCAGGCCGGGCCGGCGCTGCGCGGGGTCGCCCTCGCCGCGGAGCTGCGGGCGCGGCTGGAGCAGCTGACGGAGAGCCGCACCCGCCTGGCCACCGCCCAGGTCGAGGAGCGGCGGCGGCTCGAACGCGACATCCACGACGGCGCGCAGCAGCAGCTCGTGGCGCTGGCCGTACACCTGCAGCAGGCGGAGGAGCTGGCGGGCACCGAAGCGGCCCGGGCGGCCGTCGCCGCCTGCCGGGAGGAGCTCGGCCGGTGCATCGACGAGCTGCGTGAGCTGGCCCGCGGCATCTACCCGCCGGTGCTCGCGGCCCGGGGGTTGACCGCGGCGCTGCGGGGCCGGGCCCGCTCCGGCGCGGGCAACCTGCGGGTCGCGGTGCGCTCGACGGTGGACGGGCGGCGTTTCAGCCCCGCGGTCGAGCTGGCCGCGTACTTCACGGCGCTGGAGGCGTTGCAGAACGCGGCGAAGCACGCGCCGGGCTCGACCGTCACCGTGTCGCTGGACGAGCGGGACGGCCGGCTGGCGCTGTGCGTCGCCGACGACGGGCCGGGCTTCACCGCGCCCGCGGGCGGCGGGACGGGGCTGCTGGGGATGGCCGACCGGATCGGCGCGGCCGGCGGCGCGTTCGCCGTCGACTCGACACCGCGCGGCACGACGGTGACCGCCCTGCTCCCGTATTAGCGTCGCGGTCGCGAGCGCGGCTCACCTACGCTGGCCCGTGCTATGAGCCTGCACATCGACGCACTGTGTGACCCGGCACTGCTGGCCGAGATGGCCCGCGGTGGATACCTGCGCACCCAGCGCCACCCGTCGCTGCCCCTGCTGATCCACAACTACACCGAGAAGGCGCAGTACGAGAACGTCTGGAACGCGGCGACGCTCGCGTGCCGGGGCCTCGTCGTGCACGCCGAGACGGGCGAGGTGCTGGCGCGGCCGTTCACGAAGTTCTTCAACCACGGCCAGCCGGGCGTGCCCGAGATGGACTTCGACGGGCCGGTGCGCGTCACCGACAAGGCCGACGGCTCGCTGGGCATCATGTACCCGACGCCGGACGGTTGGGCGTTCGCGACCCGCGGCTCGTTCGACTCGGAGCAGGCGCGGCACGCGACGGCGGTGTTCCGCGACCGGTACGCGGCGCGGTTCACGCCGCCCGCCGGCCTCACGGTGCTCGTGGAGATCATCTATCCGGCGAACCGGATCGTGCTGGACTACGGCGGCCTCGACGACCTCGTGCTGCTCGGCGCGGTCGACATCGCCACGGGGCGCAGCCACGGCCCGGAGGCCGTGCCCGGCTGGCCCGGCCCGGTCGTCGACACGTTCGAGCACGCGACGCTCGCCGAGGCGCTCGCCGCGCCGCCGCGGGACAACCGTGAGGGGCTCGTCGTGCACTTCACCGTCCCCGACACCCGGCTGAAGATCAAGTATTCGGAGTACGTGCGGCTGCACCGGATCGTCACCGGCCTCAACGCCCGGGTGGTGTGGGAGGCGGTCGGCGACGGCACCCTCGACACGCTGCTGGAGCCGCTGCCCGACGAGTTCCACGCGTGGGCCACGAAGATCGCCGACGGGCTGCGCGAGGAGGCGGCGGCGCTCGCCGCGGAGGTCGAGGCCGCGTACGACACGACGGTCGCGTCGCTGCGGGACGGCTGGGGCCGCAAGGAGTTCGCGATGGCGGTCGCGAAGCACCCGGCGCGCAGCTTCCTGTTCCTGCGGCTGGACAACCGGGACTACCGGGGCCTGCTGTGGCAGCGGGTCCGGCCCAAGGTTTCGGAGGAGGAGCACTGATGGCGTCGCTGACCGTCACCCGGGGTCTGCCGGCGTCGGGCAAGACCACCTGGGCCAAGGAGCAGGGGCTGGTCCGCGTCAACCGCGACGACCTGCGCCGCATGATGCACGGCGGCCGGGTCGCCGACGACGCGCTGCGCGGCCGGGCGGAGAAGGAGGTCACCCAGGCGCACCACGCGGCGATCGACGCGCTGCTGCTCGGCGGCGCCGACGTGGTCTGCGACGACACGAACCTGCGCGGCCGGGTGGTGCGGGAGCTCGCCGAGCTGGCCGCGAAGCACGGCGCGTCGTTCGTGGTGCGCGACTTCACCGACGTGCCGGTCGACGAGTGCGTGCGTCGCGACGCGCTGCGCGAGGGCGACAGCCACGTCGGGGAGGAGGCGATCCGGTCGATGCACCAGCGGTACCTGGCCGGGCGCGCCCTGCCGCTGCCGCTGCCGGTGCTGGACACGGCGGGTGTCACGTACGAGCCGCCGCCGGACGCGCCGCGGGTCGTGCTCGTCGACATCGACGGCACGGTCGCGCTGATCGACGACCGCAGCCCGTACGACGTCAGCCGGGTCCGGTTCGACCTGCCGAACGTGCCGGTCATCGCGGCCGTCCGGGCGATGCACGCGGCCGGGCACGAGATCGTGTTCTGCTCCGGTCGTACCGACGACTGCCGCGACGACACGGCGGCCTGGCTGGACGAGCACGTAAGCGTGCCCTACGCGGGCCTGTTCATGCGCGCGACCGGCGACCAGCGCCGCGACAGCATCGTGAAGCAGGAGATCTTCGACAAGGAGATCCGCAGCCGCTACCACGTGGTCGGTGTCTTCGACGACCGCCAGCAGGTGGTGCGGATGTGGCGGGCCCTGGGCCTGACCGTCTTCCAGGTCGCGGAGGGCAACTTCTAGTGCAGTGACTCCGGCTTGTGCACGGCCTCCCGGCCGGTCTTGTCGCTCTTCACGACGAACTGCGGCTCGTCCTCGCTCGCGGCGACGGTCCGGCCCGCGGCCCGCGTCCGGCTGGTGATCTTCCGTACGACGGTGCCGTTGACGGTCTTGCCGTGGGACCGCCAGCGCACCTTGTCTCCACGTCTCATATGGCTCTGGGTACCCGAAAGCCCCCGCGGGACACGTCCTGCGGGGGCTTTCGCGGCTGCCTTACTCGCCCGGCGTGGTCTGGGCGATCTGCATGAGGAACTCGACGTTGGTCCGGGTCTTCTTCAGCCGGTCCAGCAGCAGGTTGAGCGCCTCCTGCGAGTCGAGGGCGTGCAGCACCTTGCGCAGCTTGATGACGATCGCGAGCTCGTCGGGCGCCAGCAGGATCTCTTCCTTGCGGGTGCCGGACGGGTCGATGTCGATCGCCGGGAAGATGCGCCGGTCGGCGATCTTCCGGTCGAGCTTGAGCTCGGCGTTGCCGGTGCCCTTGAACTCCTCGAAGATGACCGTGTCACCGGTCGAGCCGGTCTCGACGAGCGCCGTGGCGATGATCGTCAGCGAGCCGCCGTTCTCGATGTTGCGGGCCGCGCCGAGGAACCGCTTCGGCGGGTACAGCGCCGTCGAGTCGATACCACCGGACAGGATGCGGCCCGAGGCCGGCGACGCGTTGTTGTACGCGCGGCCGAGCCGGGTGATCGAGTCGAGCAGCACGACCACGTCGTGGCCCAGCTCGACGAGCCGCTTGGCCCGCTCGATCGACAGCTCCGCGACCGTGGCGTGGTCCGTCGGCGGGCGGTCGAACGTCGAGGCGATGACCTCGCCCTTGACCGACCGCTGCATGTCGGTGACCTCTTCGGGCCGCTCGTCGACCAGCACGACCATCAGGTGGCACTCGGGGTTGTTGCGGGTGATCGCGTTGGCGATCGACTGCAGCACCATCGTCTTGCCGGCCTTCGGCGGCGACACGATGAGCGCCCGCTGCCCCTTGCCGATCGGCATGACGAGGTCGATGACGCGGGTGGTCAGGATGTGCGGCTCGGTCTCCAGCCGCAGGCGGTCCTGCGGGTAGAGCGGGGTCAGCTTGTAGAACTCGGGGCGGCGCTTGGCCTCCTCCGGATCCATGCCGTTGACCGTGTCGAGGCGCACCAGCGGGTTGTACTTGTCGCGCCGCTGCTCGCCGTCGCGCGGCTGCCGCACGGCACCGGTGACCGCGTCGCCGCGGCGCAGCCCATACCGCTTGACCTGCGACATGGCGACATACACGTCGTTGGAGCCGGACAGGTAGCCGGTGGTCCGCACGAACGCGTAGTTGTCGAGCACGTCGAGGATGCCGGCGACCGGCACCAGGACGTCGTCCTCGCTGACCTGCGGCTCATTGCCGCCCCGCGCGCCGGCCGCACCCGTGGGCTGCAGCTGGTCGCCGTCGCGGTCACGGCCGCGGCGGCGGTCCCGGAACCGGCTGCGGCGCCCGCGCCGGCCGGTGCCGTCGTCGTCGCCGTCGTCCTCGGCCTGGTTGAAGCTGCCGCGCTGGTTGCGGTCGCCGCCGGCGCGCTCGCCCCGGTCGCCGCTGTTGCGGTCGGCGCGCTCGCCACCCCGCTCACCGCGGTCGTTGCGCTCGCCCCGCTCGGCCCGGTCGGTCCGCTCCGCGCGGTCGGCCCGCTCGGTGCGGTCGGCCCGCTCGGTGCGCTCGCCGCGCTCGGCGGTGCGCTCGGCGCGCTCCGCCCGGTCGGTGCGCTCGACCCGCTCGGTGCGCTCGGCCCGCTCCGGGCGCTCGGCGCGCTCGGTCCGCTCCGCCCGGTCGGCGGTGGCCGCGGCCCGCTCGGCACGGCTGGCCCGGGTCGGACGCTCGGTCTTCTCGGCCGCCGGCTCGGCGGCCTTCTCCACCGTGGCGGACTTCTCGACCGCGGCGGGTGCCTGCTCAGCGGCGTGCGCCTCGGCGGCCGGGGCGGCCGCGGCGGCGCGCGGCTCCGGCGGCCCGGCGGCCCGGGTGGCCCGGCGAGGGGAACGGGCGACCGGCGCCTCGGCGGCGCCCTGGGTGGCGGACGGCCACTCCTGCTCCGGCGCCTCGGTGCGCGCCTCGGCCCGGGCGGTGGTCCGCGCCGGCGCCGCCGCGGCGGCCGGGCGCGACTCGCCGGACTGACGCTCCTGGATCGCCGTCACGAGCTCGCCCTTGCGCATCCGCGCGGTGCCGGAGATGCCCAACGAGGCGGCCAGGCTCTGCAGCTCGGGCAGCAGCATGCCGGACAACCCGGTGCCCGAGCGGCGCCGACGCGTCGCCCCGGCCTCGGCGCCGTCGGCCTCGACCGCGGCGCGGTCGCTCGAGACATCCGACGTGACGTCGGTGGTGTCGCTCAATGGATTCCTTCCCTCGTTAGGCCGGGATGCCCGGAGACGAGACACGGTGGCCGGGCGGCCCGGGGGCTCCTGCCTCGCTGCGTCAGCGGAGCGGGAGGTGTTGCAGCGCTGTGCGGTGAGCCGGGCGCCACCATCTGCGGCCTGGCCCAGCCGTGCGCGCGCGATCACTGGAGACGCGGGTTGGCGGCCGGGCGTGCGCAAGGGGTGCCACGGAAATCGGAGCACGCCGCCCCGCATGAGATCGCCGCACGGAGCGGCTGCTGTAGGACTAGAGAGTAAACAACTCGCCTAGCCAGCGGCAACAGGGTCCCGATCGGCGTGTTCCAGCGTACCCCACTCCAGGTCAGCCCCGACGAGCGCACCCACCAGATCGACATCGAGCGGCAGCACCCGCCAGCCGGGCACCGGCGACGGCGCCCAGTCGCCGCTGGTCAGGGCCAGGACGCTCGGTCCGGCGCCGGAGACGACGGCCGCGACGCCCTCGGCCCGCAGCGCCGCGACGAGCTCCGCGCTGCCGGGCATGGACGGCGCCCGATACGCCTGGTGCAGCCGGTCCTCGGTCGCGGCGAACAGGTGCGCCGGATCGACGGTGATCGCATGGACGAGCAGCGCGGCCCGGCCGGCGTTGAGCGCGGCGTCCGCGTGCGGCACGGTCGCCGGCAGCGCGGCCCTGGCCACCTCCGTCAGGCCGCGCTCCTGCGGTACGAAGACGAACGGGCGGATCCGCTCGGCGGGCTCCAGCCGCACCGCGGCGGCGCCCGACGCCTCGGTCCAGGCGATGGTCATGCCGCCCAGCAGGCACGGTGCCACGTTGTCGGGGTGCCCTTCGAGCTCGGCGGCGATGCGCAGCAGCCCGGCGTCGTCGAGCCGCTCGGCGCCGCCGGTCACGAGGGCCCGGGCCAGGGTCACCCCGGCGACGATCGCGGCCGACGAGGAGCCCATGCCGCGCGCCTGCGGGATGTGGTTGCGGCAGCGCAGCGCGAGGCCGGCCGGGTGCTCCCCCAGCTCGTCGAAGACCCGGGCCATCGCCCGGACGACCAGGTGGCTGCCGTCGGTGGGCAGGTCACCGGCGCCCTCGCCGCTCACCTCGACGCTCACCCCGCCGCCGGTGACGCGGGCCTCGACCTCGTCGTGCAGCGACAGCGCCAGTCCGAGCGCGTCGAAGCCGGGTCCGAGGTTCGCGCTCGTCGCGGGTACCCGGACGGTCACCGGAGTGAACTGCAGAGCCATGCCGTTCATGAGATCACGCTCCCCGATGCGCCGCCTAAGGTGGGCCGGTGCCGCCCACACTGCAAATTCTGGTCCGCAACCGCGACTTCCGCCGCTTGTTCTCCGCCGATCTGATCGGGCTCGGCGCCGACTGGTTCGTGCAGATCCCGCTGCTGTCATTGCTGCTGCAGCTGACCGGGTCCGGGGTCTGGGGCGCGCTGGTCCTGGCCGCCGACGTCGGCGTGATCGCGCTGCTGCAGCCGTACGCCGGGGTGATCGCCGACCGGTTCGACCGCCGCCGGATCCTGATCACCGCCGAGCTGGCGATGGCCGTGGCGACCCTCGCGCTGCTGCTGGTGCGCACCGGCGAGGCGGCCTGGGCCGCGGTGGCCGCGATCGGGGTGATCGCGGTGGCGAAGGCGTTCTTCGTGCCGGCCGCCTCCGCCGCCCTGCCCAACGTGGTCGACGCCGAGGACCTGCCGGCGGCCAACGCGCTGTCGGGCTCGGCGTGGGGCACGATGCTGGTCGTCGGCGCGTCGCTGGGCGGGATCTCGTCGGCGGTGGTCGGGCCGTACTGGTGCTTCGCCTTCTCCAGCGCGTTGTGCTTCCTGTCCGCGGTCCAGGTGGCCCGGGTCCACCGCCCGCTGCAGGCCACGATCGCGGCGGTGAAGCCGCAGATCGGCGAGGCGGTGCGCTACATCCGCCGCCACCCCCGGGTCGCCTCGCTGGTCACGGTCAAGGCGGCGGTCGGCCTGGGCAACGGCGTGCTGACCACGTTCCCGTTGCTGGCCGCGGTGTACGGGGTGGGCCCCCTCGGCGTGGGCCTGCTCTTCGCGGCCCGCGGGCTGGGCGCGCTCATCGGCCCGTTCGTGCTGCGGCGCGTGCTGACCCACCCGTCGTGGCTGCTGCCGGGCCTGGCGGTGTCGATGTCGGTGTACGGCCTGACCTACCTCGCCGCCAGCGCCGCCCCGTGGTTCCCGCTGCTGCTCGTCGGCGTCGTCGTGGCGCACCTGGCCGCCGGCGGCAACTGGATGATGTCGAACTTCGCGCTGCAGACGGAGGTGCCCGACGCGCTGCGCGGCCGGGTCTTCGCCACCGACGTCATGCTCGCGCTGCTGTCGGTCGGGGTGTCGCAGCTGATCGTCGGCGGCTTCGTCGACCGCGTCGACCCGCGGCTGCTGACCGCGGTGTGCGGCGGTGTGACGCTCGTCTACGCGGCCGGCTGGGCGGCGGTCACCCGGCGGCTGCGGCGTGCGGTATCGTAGTGATATCACTTCGATAGCTGGAGGATGTCATGGAGCGTTCCGCGTTCCGCCTGCCCGGGTTCCTGGTCCTGCTCGTGCTGCTGGCGCTGGTCGGCGGGGTCATCGCCGTCGTCGCCGGGCAGCCCGAGGACACCGCCGGCGGCCTGGTCGCCGTCGCGGTCACCGTCGCCGTGCTGCTCATGACCGGCTTCACCGTCGTCAACCCGAACGAGTCGCGGGTGGTGCAGTTCTTCGGGCGGTACGTCGGCACCATCCAGACCGCCGGCTTCCACTGGACCGTGCCGTTGAGCTCGAAGCGCCGGGTGTCGCTGCGGGTGCGGAACTTCGAGACGGCCCGCTTGAAAGTTTCCGACGCCGACGGCAACCCGGTCGAGATCGCGGCCGTCGTCGTCTGGCGCGTCGTCGACACGTTCAAGGCCTCCTTCGGCGTCGACGACCACATCTCCTACGTCGCCGTCCAGGCCGAGGCCGCCGTGCGGCACCTGGCCACGAGCTACCCCTACGAGGCGCACGACGACGGCCGCACCAGCCTCCGCGAGGGCACCGCGGTCAGCGAGGAGCTCACCACCGAGCTGTCCGAGCGCGCCGCCCTCGCCGGCGTCGAGGTGCTCGAGTCGCGGATCACCCACCTCGCGTACGCCCCGGAGATCGCCCAGGCCATGCTCGCCCGCCAGCAGGCCAGCGCCATCGTCGGGGCCCGCTTCAAAATCGTCGAGGGCGCCGTCGGCATGGTGCAGAGCGCCCTGGACCGCCTGCGCGAGCTGGAGGTCGTCGAGCTGGACGAGGAGCGCAAGGCCCAGATGGTGGCCAACCTGCTCGTCGTGCTCTGCGGCGACCGCAACGTCCAGCCGGTCGTCAACACCGGTTCGCTGTACAGCTGAGGATCCCCCTCGTGGCCGAACGCAAGAAGCTGCTCCTGCGCCTGGACCCGCAGGTCTACGACGCGGTCGCCCGCTGGGCCGCCGACGACCTGCGCAGCGTCAACGCGCAGATCGAGTTCGCCCTGCGACTGGCCCTCCGCCAGGCCGGCCGCACCCCCCGCCCCTCTACCACCCCGGACCCGGACGACCCGGACGCCTCAGACGCCTCGGACTGACCCGGGGACGTGTTTGACCTTGGACACTTCGCCCGCCTACGACCGGCCAAAGTGTCCAAGGTCAACGCGCGCTCACCCCGCGGGCCCTGTCCGCAGTACCTCCGTGCCGCGCCCCGACCGTCCACGCTTCGCGCCACCATCAACGGACCCGACAGAGCCGCGACCAGCAGGAGCCCCAGCCGACACCCGGCGGGCAACAGCCCGGACCACCGCCGACCCGGACTGCCCCCCATCGCGGTTGACCTTGGACACTTTGTCCGGCCGAGGCCACCGACCGGGCGGTGCCGGGGCACTGGGAAGGTCACCTGCTCATCGGCAAAGACGGCGGCTCAGCCGGCGCCACGTGCTCGCGGCGGCGCCCGGTCGAAGGTTGGCGGCTTGCCCGTCCGCGCTGGCCGATCCTGTCGTCGGGCACGCGCCGGTTGTTCGGCCCGCGATCCTTCGGAGAAGTTGCCCGGGGGCGGCGCTGTTCGAGACCGGGCCACGTCGCGTGCTCGTGGCAGCACCGGTCGGCGGCTGCCAGACGAGGTCGGTTGGCCTGCTTCCCGAAGGCGCGGCGGGACCAGTTGGTTGTGGCGATGGCGGGCAGCACCCTTGGTGCGGCGGGCGTGGTCCAGCCCTGCGACAGGTACAGGTCGCGACCGCCAGGTCGCGTCGCGGCCGTTCGCGGCCGCGGGGGACGCAACTATCGGCGGACCTGGCAGGGCCAGGGCCAGCGGAAGCTGGGCCCCGGCCCGGTGGCTGGCGGGAGCGACGGCCCGGACCACCGCGGACCCGAGCCGTCACGAGCGTCAGGCCAGGTCGAGGGCCTTCGCGGCGGCGAGGGCGTCGGCCGGGATCGTCGTGGGGGCCGGCGCGGTCGAGATGGCCCACTCGGGGTCCTTCAGGCCGTGGCCGGTGACCGTGCAGACGACCGTCTGGCCCTGCTCGACGAGGCCCTGGGCGCTCGCCTGCAGCAGGCCCGCGACGGAGGCGGCGCTGCCCAGCTCGACGAAGACGCCGACGGAGCGGGCGAGCAGCCGGTACGCCTGCAGGATGTCGCGGTCGGTCACCGCCTGGATGACGCCGTCGGACTCGTCGCGGGCGTCGACGGCCTTGGTCCAGCTGGCCGGGTTGCCGATGCGGATCGCGGTGGCGATCGTCGAGGGCTCGCGCACGACGGCGCCGTTGACGATCGGGGCGGCGCCGGAGGCCTGGAAGCCGAACATGCGCGGGCGGCGGGTGGCGAGCCCGCGCGCGAAGTCCTCCTGGTAGCCCATCCAGTAGGCGCTGATGTTGCCGGCGTTGCCGACCGGCAGGCAGTGGATGTGCGGGGCGTCGCCGAGGCCGGCGACGATCTCGAAGGCGGCGGTCTTCTGACCCTCGAGGCGGTCGGGGTTGACCGAGTTGACCAGGGAGACCGGGAAGTCGAGGGAGAGCTTCGAAGCGAGCGCCAGGCAGTCGTCGAAGTTGCCGGAGACCTGCAGCAGGCGGGCGCCGTGCACGAGGGCCTGGGCGAGCTTGCCGAGGGCGATCTTGCCGGTGGGGACGAGGACGGCGCAGGTGATGCCGGCGCGGGCGGCGTACGCGGCGGCGGAGGCCGACGTGTTGCCGGTGGACGCGCAGATGATCGCCTTCGCGCCCTCCTCGACGGCCTTGGAGACCGCGACGGTCATGCCGCGGTCCTTGAACGAGCCCGTCGGGTTCGCGCCCTCGACCTTGAGGTACACGTCGCAGCCGGTGCGCGCGGACAGCTCCGGCGCCGGCAGCAGCGGGGTGTTGCCCTCGTGCAGGGTCACCACCGGGGTCTGCGGCCCGACCGGTAAGCGGTCCCGGAACTCTTCGATCAATCCACGCCACATGGCGCTACTCCCCTTCGACACGCAGGACGCTCGCCACGGCGCGAACGATGTCCAGGGCCCGCAGCTCGGCGACGGTGGCCGCGAGGGCCCGGTCCGCCGCGGCGTGCGTGACGATGACCAGCACGGCCTGGTTGCCGCGGCCCGACTGGTTCACGGTCGCGATGCTGACCCCGTGCTTGGCGAAGACGCCCGCGACGGCGGCGAGCACGCCGGCCTTGTCCGCGACGTCCAGCGAGATGTGGTAGCGGGTCAGCGCGTCGCCGATCGGGCGGACCGGCAGGTCGGCATACGCGGATTCCGACGCGGCGTGTGTACCGGCGAGCCGGTTGCGCGACACGGCGACGAGATCGCCGAGCACGGCGCTCGCGGTGGGCGCGCCGCCCGCGCCACGGCCGTAGAACATGAGCTGACCGGCGGCCTCGGCCTCGACGAACACGGCGTTGAACGCGTCGCCGACCCCCGCGAGCGGGTGCGTGCGAGGGATCATCGCCGGGTGCACGCGCACGGAGACCGCGTCGTCGAGCTTCGTCGCGATGCACAGCAGCTTGATCGTGCAGCCCATCGCCTTGGCGCTGGCCACGTCGGCGGCGGTGACCTCGGTGATGCCCTCGCGGTGCACGTCGGCGGCGGTGACCCGGGTGTGGAACGCCATGGACGCCAGGATCGCGGCCTTGGCGGCGGCGTCGAAGCCCTCGACGTCGGCGGTCGGGTCGGCCTCGGCGTAGCCGAGCGCGGTGGCCTCCTCGAGGGCCTCGGCGAAGCCGGCGCCGGTGGCGTCCATGGAGGACAGGATGAAGTTGGTGGTGCCGTTGACGATGCCGGTGACGCGGGTGATGCGGTCGCCGTGCAGCGAGTCGCGCAGCGGGCGCAGCAGCGGGATCGCGCCGGCGACGGAGGCCTCGTAGTACAGGTCGACGCCGGCCTCGGCGGCCGCCTTGTGCAGCGTGGCGCCGTCCTCGCCGAGCAGCGCCTTGTTGGCGGTCACCACGCTCTTGCCGCCGCGCAGCGCCTCCAGCAGCCAGGTGCGGGCCGGCTCGATGCCGCCGACGACCTCCACGACCACGTCGACGTCGTCGCGCTTGACCAGGCCGAGTGCGTCGGTGGTGAACAGCGCCGGGTCGATCGGCAGGTCACGGGTGCGTCCGGCGCGGCGCACGGCGACGCCGACGAGCTCCAGCGGCGCGCCGATGCGGGCCGTCAGGTCCCGCTCGTGCTCGTGGAGCAGCCGGACCACTTCCGCGCCGACGGTCCCGCAGCCAAGCAGCGCCACCTTCACACTCATGGTCACCCCACGTCCAGTTTGAGCAGGTCGTCCTCGGTCTCCCGGCGGACGATGACCCGCGACTCCCCGTCAACCACCGCCACGACCGGCGGACGGGGGACGTGGTTGTAGTTGCTCGCCATGCTGCGGCAGTAGGCCCCTGTGCCCGGCACCGCAAGAAGATCTCCGGCCTGAACGTCGGCCGGCAGGAACTCATCCTTCACGATGATGTCCCCGGCCTCGCAATGTTTTCCCACCACGCGGGCGAGAATCGGCGGTTCGGTGGACGTCCGGCCGGCCACGGTCGCGGAGTAGGCCGCGTCGTAGAGCGCGGTGCGGATGTTGTCGCTCATGCCGCCGTCGACGCTCACGTACGTGCGGATCCCGTCGACGTCCTTGACGGTGCCGACCTCGTACAGGGTGAACATCGCCGGCCCGACGATCGCCCGGCCCGGCTCGATCGACAGGTGGGGCACGCTGAGCTGCAGCGCGGCGCACTCCTGCTTGACGATCCGCATCAGGTTCGTGGCCAGGTCCGCGGGCTCGGCCGGGGTGTCCTGCGTCGTGTACGCGATGCCGAACCCGCCGCCGAGGTCCAGCTCGGGCAGCTCGATGCCGTGCTTGTCGTGGACGGCGGCCTGCAGCGACAGCAGCCGCCGGGCGGAGACCTCGAACCCGGACGTGTCGAAGATCTGCGAGCCGATGTGCGAGTGCAGGCCGCGCAGGTCCAGCACGTCCTCGGCGAGGATCCTGTCGACGGCCTCCGCGGCGGCGCCGCCGGACAGCGAGAAGCCGAACTTCTGGTCCTCGTGGGCGGTGGCGATGTACTCGTGGGTGTGGGCCTCGACGCCGACGGTGACCCGGACCATGACCTTCGGCCTGGTCGCCGTCCGCCGGGCGATGGCGCTCAGCCGGTCGATCTCGTCGAAGGAGTCGACGATGATCCGGCCGACGCCCGCCTCGACGGCCCTGGTCAGCTCCGCGACGGACTTGTTGTTGCCGTGCAGGCCGATCCGCTCGGGCGGCATGCCGCCGCGCAGCGCCACGGCGAGCTCGCCGCCGGTGCAGACGTCCAGCGACAGGCCCTCCTCGACGAGGATCCTGACGATGTGGGTGGCGATGAAGGCCTTGCCCGCATAGAAGACCTCGGCGCCGCCGAAGGCCTCCTTGAACGCCCTGCACCGGCTGCGGAAGTCCGCTTCGTCGAAGACGTAGGCGGGCGTGCCGTGCTCCTCGGCGATCTTCCGGATATTTACGGATCCGACCTCGATCGCGCCGGTCGCACCGCGTTTGACCGTTTTCGGCCAGAGCTGCGGGACGAGGGCGTTGACGTCGTCCGGCGTGCGCAGCCAGGACGGTCCGGTGGAGCCGAGGTCGCCGTGCAGGGCGCCGGCCTCATGTGCGCGCATGTCGCTTACATCCGTTCCGGTGCTGAGACGCCGAGCAGGTCGAGCCCGTTGACGATGACCTGGCGCGTCGCGTCGTTGAGCCACAGCCGGGCCCGGTTGGTCTCCGTGATGGGCTCGTCGCCCTGCGGCAGGACCCGGCAGTTGTCGTAGAAGCGGTGGTAGGCCCCCGCCAGCTCCTCCAGATAGCGTGCCACGCGGTGCGGCTCGCGCAGCTCGGCCGCGGTGGCGACGACGGCCGGGAAGTCGCCGAGCGCCTTGAGCAGGTCGAGCTCCTTGTCGTGCACGAGCAGGCCCGCGTCGAACGTGTCGGTGCGGTGCAGCCCCAGCTCGGCGGCGTTGCGGGCGACCGAGGCGGTCCGCGCGCCGACGTACTGGACGTAGAAGACCGGGTTGTCGTTCTTCTGCCGCGTGATGACCTCGATGTCCAGGGTCAGCGGCGAGTCCGTCGAGGAGCGCGCGAGAGAGTACCGGGCGGCGTCGACCCCGACGACCTCGATCAGCTCGTCGAGCGTGATCAGGGTGCCGGCGCGCTTGCTGAGCCGCACCGGCTCACCACCGCGCAGCAGGCTGACCAGCTGGCCGATCAGGACCTCGATGTTGCGCTGCGGGTCGTCGCCGGCGCACGCCGCGATCGCCTTCAGCCGGCCGATGTAGCCGTGGTGGTCGGCGCCGAGCATGTAGATGCAGCGGTCGAAGCCCCGCTCGCGCTTGTTGATGTAGTACGCGGCGTCGGCGGCGAAGTACGTCTTCTCCCCGTTGGACCGGATCAGCACCCGGTCCTTGTCGTCGCCGAAGTCGGTGGTGCGCAGCCAGATGGCGCCGTCGGCCTCGAAGACGTGGCCCTGCTTGCGCAGCTCGTCGAGGGCGTGCTCGACCGCGCCGCCGTCGTGCAGCGTCTTCTCCGAGAACCAGACGTCGAAGTGGACGCCGAACCGCTCGAGGCTGTCCTGCATCTCCTTGAGCATCGCCTTGTAGCCTTCCTGCTGGAAGGCGATCTGCTGCTCTTCATCCGTTTTGTTCAGTATATCGGGGTTCTCCGCGACGACCTGGCGCGCGATGTCCTGGATGTACTCGCCCGGGTACCCGTCCGGCGGCGTCGGCCGGTTGTTGGCCGCGGCCTGCACGGACTCGCCGAACCTGGCCATCTGCACGCCGGCGTCGTTGATGTAGTGCTCGCGGGTCACCTCGGCGCCGGCCGCGGCCAGGATCCGGCCCAGCGCGTCGCCGACCGCGGCCCAGCGGGTGTGCCCCAGGTGGACCGGCCCCGTGGGGTTCGCCGAGACGAACTCCAGGTTGATCTTCTCCTTGGCGAGGGTGTCGCTGCGTCCGTACGCCCGGCCGGCCTCCACCACGATGCGCGCCAGCGCGCCGGCGGCACCCGCCGACAGCCGGATGTTGAGGAACCCCGGACCGGCGATCTCCACCGCACCGATCCCGGGAGTTTCCTGCAAGTTTTTCGCGACCGCGGCGGCCAGCTCGCGCGGGCTCAGCCCGACCTTCTTGCCCAACTGCAGGGCGATATTCGACGCATAGTCACCATGCTCCGGGTTTCGCGGTCGCTCCACGCTGGTCGTCGCAGGAAGAACGGACGCGTCGAGGTCACGCTCAGTAAGCGCCGCCCTGGCGGCTTCGAGGACTGCTACGGCGAGTTCAGCGGGAGTCACCGACAAATGCTATCGGGGGTAGACTCCGGTACTTGGCGGCGGCCCGTTCTGCTGGTCACAATGCGGGACGGCCGCTTCCGGCGGTGTCACCGAACCCCGCACGTCCCGCCCGACCCCCCGACCGTTGACCAGACGAGGCCCGATGAGCGAGCACCACGCTGAGCGTTGCGAGGCGACGACATGAGCATGAGCACCCAGCACGGCGGCGGCAACCGCAAGCCGTCGACGAAGCCCGTGGCCGGCGCCAAGCCGAAGCAGGGCGGCGACGAGGACGCGGTCGACGAGGTCGACGAGGTCGAGGAGTCGGCGCCGGTCTCCTTGGGCAAGCCGAAGGCCAGCCCGCGCAAGTCCGCCCCGGCCCGCAAGACCACGCCCGCCGGCAAGCGCGCGCCCGCCGGCCGCCCGGCGGCCCGCAAGGTCGCCCCGGTCAAGGTGAAGCAGGGCGCCGCGTGGGGCCCGATCATCCTGTTCTCGGTGGTGGGCCTGCTGGCCCTCGGCATCGTCGGCTTCGCCGTCTGGCAGGTCAACGAGAACGGTCTGACCGTGCGCGAGCGCGCCGACCGGATCGACGGCATCAAGGACTACTTCAAGATCAACAAGGCGTACACCGAAGAGCGCAGCCACGTGTGGGGCCCGCAGAAGTACGACCTGAGCATCGCCAACCCGCCGGTGTCCGGCAACCACAACCAGAACTGGCAGCGCTGCCTCGGCGACGTGTACACCGCCCCGATCGCCACCGAGCACGCCCTGCACGCCCTGGAGCACGGCTCGGTCTGGATCACGTACCAGCCGAACCTGCCGGCCGACCAGGTCGAGGCCCTCGCCAAGAAGGTCCGTGGCAAGGACTACATGATGATGAGCCCCTACGAGGGCCAGGCCAAGCCGATCTCCCTGCAGGCGTGGGGCTTCCAGCTCCAGGTCGACAAGGCCAGCGACGGCCGCATCGACGAGTTCATCAAGGCGCTGCGCCAGAACGCCAGCCTTGAGCCCGGCACCCCCTGCTCCAGCGGCGACATCATCACCGAGACCGGCACCGTCCCCCGCGACCTGGGCAAAGACGGCGGCAACACCGGCATGACCTCGGGCGGCTGAGTCACCACACCATGTTCGGACAACTCACGGCGCGGGCACGCCTGACCCTGGGCGTGCTCGCCGCCGTTCTCCTGCTCGCCGTGGGCGTCTCGGTCGGGTACCTCATCCCGACCCTGCGCGCCCCCGGCGACGGCTCGGTCGACGCCGGCTTCGCCCGCGACATGAGCGTCCACCACACCCAGGCCGTCGAGATGTCGATGTTCGCGTACCGCCTCGGCTCCACCGACGACATCCGCACCCTGGGCTATGACATGGCCACCAGCCAGCAGTGGCAGATCGGCCAGATGCAGACCTGGCTGACCCAGTGGCACCTGTCCCCCAACACGGACAAGACCCCGATGGCCTGGATGCCCGACGGCGCCAACGCCCTGCAGCCCGACGGCCGCATGCCCGGCATGGCGTCCCAGGACGAGCTCAAGAAGCTCAAGTCGCTCACCGGCAAGGAGTTCGACACCATGTGGTGCCAGCTCATGCTGCGCCACCACCTGGGCGGCATCCACATGTCGGAGACCGCCGCCGCCAAGGCCTCCACCGCCGAGGTCCGCGACGCCGCCGAGAAGATCCGCGTGTCCCAGCAGTACGACATCACCGCGCTGACCGAGAAGCTCCAAGACCTCGGCGCGCAACCCCTCCCCTCCTGACCCAGGCGCCACAGCGGATCTGTTATCCTTTGCGAGGCCGCAAGGCCCCCGTAGCTCAGGGGATAGAGCACCGCCCTCCGGAGGCGGGGGCGCAGGTTCGAATCCTGCCGGGGGCACACTTCTCGAAGTGGCTCTGATCAGCGAAAACGAAGCCCTTGACCAGCGTGTATGCGGTCAAGGGCTTCGCTCGTATGTCCGGCTGTCACTGGCCAAATCTCGCCATGATCGGCGGTCCACCCCCAATACGCCCCCAAGCGGGGGCGCCTCTAGGCGTCAGTACCCCAGCGCCCCGCTCGCCCGTCGGCGCAGGATCTCCACGCTCTTGTCGAGGCAGACGGCGTACAGGTACGCGGTGACGACCACTCGGCCGCCAGACTTGTCGGCGGCGGCACGAACCCGGCGACCTGCGCACGCATGGAAGCCGGCGCCGAACGCCATCAGTCCCACATGGATCGGAGACCATTCAACGAGGCATATGTGCGACTCGACGGCTGGCGGCGAGTCTCATCAGCGGCACAATCGATGCTGTGGCAGATCCTACCTGGACGGCAAGGCTGACTGACGTCGTTCGGAGACGGGCGGCTTCTCGACAGCCGGCGCCCGCAGCAGTACTCGGGATCCTCAAGGAGATCGTCGGACATTGGGCAGAGCCCACCGACCAGCATGGCGTTTGCTGGGACGTAGCGGCGTGGCGTAACGGCCTGGCTGGGACACCGTTGGTCGCCGTTGTCGATCGCATCGCGGACGGGCTGACGCTCTTGTCCGGTCGAACTTTAATCACACGCGAGCATGTCTTCTCCGTCAGGAGTAGGCCAATCGACCTCTTCGTAGCTTCGATGGCATGGGGTTATGGGTTGAGCGGGTACGGCTGGTATCGCACTCGCGCATTGTTCGGCCAAGATGGCAGCGCGCAGATACCCAGGTTGGTCGACGAGCTTCAGGAGTCCGCTGGCTCACCTGAGCAAACCTGGACGGTACTGATGGGCGGTCAGGGCCTACGCGGGCTCGGCCCAGCCTTCGGTACCAAGCTTGCCTACTTCGCCGGGTACGACCGCGCTGAAGGTTATGGGCCGCTCATCGCCGACCGGTGGACCGCGTGGTCATTCTGGGCTCTTGCCGGCGACTGGGATATCCGCGCGTCTGCCGATCTGTACAGGCGATACATCGAAACGGCAACGAGCTGGGCGGCGGAGCCTGGCAGGCGCGGCGACGACCTGGAGCGGGCTCTCTTCGTAGCTGGCCCACACGTTCTGCGAACGTGGCGGGCACTGAAGAGCGGGCGCTGATCGGATGCCCCGCAATGCACCGCACGAGCTGAATGCCGACAAGAACGTGACCACGGTGGCGGACACACTCGATGATCTCGCGGCCCAAACCTGGCACAAAATTACGGTCGGGCCGCTACGAGGGCTGACCTTCGGCGAAGAGTCGATCACCGATCACAACTTGTTCGAGCTTGACCGACTCGCGCCCGAGGTCGAGGTGTACAAGTTCGACAAGTCTGAGGAACCAACCAACGGAGCTGACTTCGAGTGGTGGATCGGGAGCAGCAGCATCGGCTGGCTCGGCATCCGGTTTCAAGCAAAGAAGCTCGACGACGGCAGTTACGCCCAGCTCGGACACCGTGTCCGCGGCCAACGGCAATACCACCTGCTACTCGAACAGGCGCGGCAGGACAACGTCTGGGCCTTTTACTGCTTTTACAATGGCTGGGACGGCCCCTGGCCTGATGGCGTACCGAATATCACTTGTCCGAGGAACCTGACGCCAACGTGGGACCAGGCAGGAACGAGTCCCTGCACGCATGCTGCATTGCAGGACTTCGGCTGCGCGATCGCGCCGGCAGCCGCCGTGGCCAGCCGCCACGCAGGCGAGCCACGGAAGGGCCGTCTTGCAATGGAGGAGTATCTACAGTTCAGTCGTCCATGGTCCCATCTGTTCCGGGACAGATCGTCCAGACTGCTATCTGCAAGTCCGAGCATCCCTATTATTGAGTCGCTTCTCGGGGATTGGGTCTTGTCAGCTGTAAGACCGGCGCAAAACAGCAGCATGTCCGACACGCCATACGGCCAAACTGCCATGCCGCCAGAACAGGGCATCCATGCTTCCCTTCCGCCATGGCTGCAGGCCCGACGCGTTGGCGCATCAAACGGTGAAGGGAACCGTCCATCGGTCGCCGTCGTGTTCGACCTCAGCTGACTCGGCACGCTCCGCCGTGGCGGCGTAGCTCGGATTCCCTGTAGCCAGTCAAGACCGAGGTGCCCATGGGTTTGGCTTCCGGTTTCCGCGCATGCGGACGCTTGCACAAAGGACTTGCCGACAGTGCTCGCCAGCGAGCATCCTCGAACACCGTATGAGTCGTTGCGTAAAGGCGGCGGCCCTGGGACCTCGCGAGATCCATGGGGCTTGCTTGGAGAGGACTGAACCGATGGAGACCCACGCCGAGGAGTGGCCACTGCCGGGTGACCCGAACCAATTCGTAGGTGCTCGGCATCACACCGTGCCCCGTTTTTACCTCGAATACTGGGCAGACACCAACGGCCGCATCGACGTCGTAGAAAAGCCAGGTGGTCGCCGGTACACGACGGTTCCCAAGACAGCCAGCGCTGAAACTGACTTCTATACTTATATCGATCTTGACGGTAACCCTGCCGGCCGCATGGAGCAGGCTCTCGGGGTGATCGAAGCGGCTGCCAGTGGCGCGATCGGCAGAATTACGCACCCTCAGTCCGGCCAGTTCCCGCCGCCACCCGACGACAAGCACGAGATCGCCACCCTTATCGCTTTCCAAAAAGTACGCGGCAAGCGGCAGCGCCGAGTGATCGAAACCCTAGCTGACTTCTCCATGAAAATTCAGCTCTCAGGGCTCGACAGGAACAGCAGCAAGCGCCTGCTTGAGGACCGACGCGGTCATGCGAATCAGGACGCGTCCGCTGAAATGGCAGACCTCGTCGCGAACTTAGACAGGTACTCGTTCGTTCCGGATCCGAATGATCATATTCGCATGATGGGCATGATGGCAGACAAACTGCTAGATAGTCTCATGCGCCGACACTGGTACCTGTGCATGTTCGACGAGCCGATCCTGATCACCTGCGACGAGCCCGTCATGCTCTATCAACGCAACCCCAGTCCGCTGCGGGGTCAGGGTGTGGGTAACGCTGACGAGATCTGGTTCCCACTGAACCCTTCCATGCTGCTCATACTAGCTCTAGAGCCACGACCGATGCCGGAGCGGTTTCGTGGGTCTGTCGAGCGCGCCCAGCTTGTCAACGCGTTCGCCGCCTATTACGCGTACCAGAACATTTTCCTCAACCCGCAGCAGTCAGCGATCGACGCCGAGCTACTCGCAGACGCCCCGCTGCTCCAAGTGACTGCGCCGCCGGAAATGATCCTCTCCGATGGATTCAACAGACCACTCAAGAACCGAACGACCGCCCGGCGGCGAAAGCCCAAGCGCAAATGATGTCCCGAGCCCGCCCCGGCTCGGAGCACCTCCACGCGCACCCCAACCCAGAATGATCGAGCGAGCACGACAATGGTCAAGCAAAGGATGAGCGGCTCGCTGCCCCGCCACGACGTACAGCTCCGGCCCGGTGGTTCACCGGGCCGGAGGCGACACATGGCTTCGAGATCAACATGCGATAGCCGGGTGGTCTGGGACGACCAACTATCCGATTGGCACGTCGGCAGCGATTGTCAGACGGCCCTGGGAGGAGCAGGTTAGGGATGTATCTCGCCGGGCCACACTTCTTGGAGTGGCTCTCACAGCCAATACGAAGCCCTGACCAGCAAGTACGCGGTCCAGGGCTTCGCTGTTCGTCCGGCTGAATCCCGCCATGATCAGTGGTCCAACCCCAGTAGACCCCCAAGCGGGGGCGGCGCTGGGGCGTCAGTACCCCAGCGCCGCGCTCACCCGTCGGCGCAGGATCTCCGTACCCTTGTCCAGGCAGGCCGCGTAGATCCGAAACAGGACCTCGACCGATTGACCGGCCCACAGGGCAACGTCGGTGGGTGGTACGCCGCCGTTGAGCCACGTTGAGACCGCCGCGTGCCGCAGGTCGTAGGGACGCTTCGCCAGCGGCGTCTCCACGACCTCGGAGATGAAGACGTGCTCGCGGGCCAAGCGCCAGGTCGTGGTGATGGTGCGCTTGGGCAGCTCGTTGCGGTTGCGCTCGCCCACGAACAGCCGGCCGCCGGCGCCGGTCCCGAACTCCTCCAGGTGCCAGTGAATGAGTGCGGTCAGTTCGGGTGGGCATGGCGCGGTCCGCCGCTCCCCCACCTCGCGTTGCTTGAGTTGCCGCCGGTCGCGGTTCTCGCCGCTGTCGGTCCATTCCTTGCCGGCGTGTGGCTCGGCTTCGCCGAATTCGAATTCGCCCCAACCCTCCTTTGGCAGGTGGAGATTTGCGAGCTTGAGGGCAACCGCTTCCTCCGGTCGCATTCCGGCGAAGTACAGGCATCCGAAGAAGGCGGCCAGCCTGGCCCCGCTGGGAACGTTGAATCTCACGGCGTTGATCAGCGTCCGCGCCTGGACCGGATTCGGTACGGCACGCCGGTCGACTACCTGAACGGCCTTCGGCGGTTTCCACTTCAGGGCAGGAATCGGGTTCGCGTCCAGGAGCTTGAGTTCCACCGCGTACTCGACGCTCGTGTTGAGAATCTTCCGGCGCCGGCTGACGACGCTCGGCGCGGCCGGCTGACCGTCGAGACGGACCGCGAGCGAGTTCAGCAGCGGACGGAGCACCTTCGGATCAGCGAGCGTAGAGACGGGCCGGGTGTTCCGGCTAATCCATCGCAGAGCGTCGGCGACGTCCTGCGGATTGTCCTCGGCGCCGCGTTGCTGCGTGTTGAACGCCCACCGGCTGAGTGCCTTCCGGATCAGCTTGTCGTCGGGCTTGCCACGGGTGCTGGTGAGCAGCGCCGGCGTGATGGCCGTCATCGCTTCGGCGTGGGTTCGGCGGGTGGTGGCGGCGACGTGCGGCCACTTCATGTCGACGAACTTGCAGGCGAAGTCGTACCAGGACATCGTGTTGTCGTTCCTGAGCATCGACACCGGGCGGCCAGACTCGATGTCGAACGCCTCGCCCTTACGCGCCGCTGTGACAAGTGCGGACCTGAAACTTTCGGCGAGCGCGGCAGTCTTGAACGGTTCCTTCTTGCGCCGGCCGTCGACCACCCATACGACCTTGTACGTGGTGGTCTCCGTGCCCTTGTAGACGTCGATTTTCCAGATCCGTACGTCGAATGTGGTCTTCATCAGGCGGCCACGTCCTCAAGCGATTCGAGCCAGCGGTCGAGGTCGGTGCGCCGGACGCGGAGGTCGCCGTTCGGCAGCTTCACGCACGGGGGCGCCTTCCGCTTGGCGCGCCAGTCGTAGAAGGTCGAGCGGGACACGCCCAGCTCGGCGCAGACGTCGGCGATGGTGAGCAGTCCGCGGGCGGCGCGGGCGCTCAGGTTCGTTGGCATCGGCAGTTCCCCCGTTGCGATGTCGGCCGGTTGGGCGGTGGTGCGTCGGTCGGCACGGGCCGTGACAGAACTGCCAGAACTGACAGAACGTCGGCCGGTCGTGGGTTGTGTCGGTTGTGGCAGTTCTGTCACTGGCTTCAAGCGGCCCGCCGGTGCGTGTCGAGGGCGTGGACCGTGCCCGCCGGCCGGTGCACGTCGGGGTGGACGAGGAAGCTCGGCGACGGTGGTCGACCGCCCTTGGCTGACCGGGCCGGCGGGTCGAGCTGCCTCACATAGCCATGGGCGTCCAGCACGCCGAGCGGCCCGTCGAGGTCTGCGACGTTGGCGAACTGGGCGCTCTTGACGGCGCGGTACAGGTCCCGCTTCGTAAACGCCGTGGTTCCGGTGCGCTCGATCCAGGCGAGGATCGTTTGGGCGTTGCGGGTGGTCGGGTCGGCGCCCATGTCGTCGAAGGCCGCCAGGGCGTGAGCCGCGTAGTACTCGCCGATGAGCGCGGCCCGATCGAGGGTGGTCGCGTCGATCGGCTTGCCCCAGCCATCGCGGAGGTGCTCGCCGAGATGGATCAGGCCGGCGATGCGGACGACAGCACCGGTGTACTTGCTGCCCCAGTCCACGATGTGTCCCCACGGGCCGCCCGGTCTGAGCCGAGGCTCCACAGCCCGCTGGATGTCCAGGACACGGGCGTCGGCGTCCGGGGTCAGCGGCAGGACGGCCGGGTCGGTCCAGTCGGCGAGCGTGAGGACAAGCGTGGTCAGGTTCGCCGCGTATGTCGCTGCAACCTCGGCCGGCACGGGGTCGACATCGACGTTGCGCCAGCCGACCGTGTTGACCGGCACGGCGAACAGCAGCCGGGCGAGCAGCCCGAGGCCACGGAATCCGGGCATCTGCGCGATGTCGCGGAGGACCTCGGGCTGGACGGCCAGGCCGAGGGTAAGCGCGGGCCGGTCGATGTGGTTGGCGTCGCGGGAGAGCCGGCCGACGCGCATCATGTCGCCGGCGTGGCCTTTGAGGAACACCTCCAGGTTGGGCGTTCCGGAGTACCGGCCAGCGATAGTGGCGAAGATGCCACCCTCGGGTGACAGCACCGCCAACCGTCCGCCCTGAGCGGCGAGCAGCGCGGCGGCGGTCTCGCTGGTGATGTCATCGGCGACGAGCTGCGGCAGCGCCGGTATGACCACCTCTGCGGCTTCCTGGGCAGCGGCCGACGCTTCGGCCAGCAGCGCGCCACGGTCGTCGGTGTTCGCGGCGGCGTTGGCTGCGCGTTCGGCGGCTTTGCTGGCGACCTTGGCCGCGAGTTCCGCTTCCACGATCGCCGGCCGGGCGAGTTCCACGAGTCGGCGCTCGGCGTCTAGGAGCGGGCCGGTCATCGCGGCGAACACCGCTGACTTGCGGGATCCAGGCGGGAGGACGACGACTGTGTAGAGGTTGGTCGGCTCCCGCCACGAGCCGCGTACCTCTACCTCGGCCCGCCCGCCGGCGGCGGTCGACAGCGCCGCGAGGGCGATTGAGCCGGCGGCGTCGACCGGGGTTTGGGTGAACTCGGCGACGGCGAACGCCATCTCCGCTACCCAGCCCGGCAGTGCCTCGGCCGGGAACGTCGGCAGGTGCCGGCCGTTGCCGAGCGGGATTAGTGCCGGCCAGCCGCCGCCGGTCGCGGTGTCGAGCATGCTGCGACCGGCGGCCACGACGTCGGCCACGTCCGCGCCGGATGTGGCGAGCTGGGCCAGTTGCGCGCCCAGTTCGACCACCTGCCGACGACGAGCGTGGTCGGCGACGATGCCCGCGTAGTGGCCGGCGTTCGCCGCGCTGGGCGTGGCCTGCATGAGCGTGTGCAGGTAGCCGGCACCGCCGACCTTGCCGAGGTCGCCGGTCTCGGTGAGGTACGCGGCGATGGTGATGGGGTCGACGGGTTGGCCGGCGGCGTGCCGGTCGATGAGGATCTGCCACAGCGTGGCGTGGGCCGGACGGTGGAAGTCGGTCGGGTTGAGCACGGCGGCCAGGTCGCCGACGACGTGCGGCGCCAGCAGCGCGGCGCCGAGGACGGCTTGTTCGGCCGCATGGTCGTGCGTTGGTCGGGTCACGAGGGAAGTCCTTCCGGGTGGCGATCAGCGGCGAGGTTGGCGACTGGCACGGGTGACGCGGCGCATGACGGTGTTCAGGTCGGCGAGCAGCCCGCCGAGCTGGACCCGCGCGTACGGCTCGGCATCGGACAGGGCGACGGTGAGGGTCACCTCGGCGTGCTCCCTGCCGTCCGTCGCACGGACCCGCGTCAGCAACGCCCGGCCAAGGCCGCGCACCTCGGCGACGACCGGATCGGCGCGGTGCTCGCCAAGGCCGCACCGGTGACCGCCGGCGCACCAGTCGGGGTGCTCGCCGGTGCGCAGCGACCGGCGGCTCATCGGGTGCCGTTCCGGTGCTCGCTGCGCAGGTACTCGTAGACGCGGCGGCCGATGCGGACTCGGCGGCCGGTGCCGTCGCAGCGGGGGCAGAGCCGGAACATGCGGCGGAAGAACGGGTTGCGGAGTTTGCCGGTGCCTTTGCAACGGCGGCAGTTGCCGAACGGGAACGCGGCGCAGGCCAGGATGTACAACGTTGCGTAACCGGCGAGTGCGAGGGTGGCTAGCAGGGCGAGGGAGTCCACGAAACGCCTCCACGGGGCGGTTTGAGGGCATGCGGGGTCGGCGCCGCTAGGAACTAGCACGCTGATCAGGCGTTAGATTGGGTGCTAGTGGGGGTGCTAGGTCTAGCAGCGCCGGCCGCTAGACCTAGCGGCACTTCAGGCGGCTTGATCCCCTCGCCGCCGGTTACGCTCGGCTACCGCGTCAGCGACGGCGGGCCGTTCCACGCCGCGCCGGTTCGCGGACTTGCCGGTGTCTGGGTCGGTGCCCCACACCTGCGTCGTGGAGATCCCGTACGGCCTGAGCGCCGCGCCGAGCCGCTCCCGCGTCAGGTCGCCGTAGACCTCGGGTCGTAGGCCGGCGAGCCTGGCGACGAGGGTCTCCATCCACACCTTGGGTTCGTCGGCGCGGATCACGGCGAGGGTGTCCTCCAGGACCGTGTCCCGCCGAACCGCGGTCGTCTCGGCCGGCGCCACGGTGAGCGTGCCGGCGGCATGCCGTGCTGCGTCAGCGCGGGCGGCGAGATTCTCCACGGTGGGGCCGTCGAGGTAGAACGTCCGCACGATCTGCGCCTCGTCGGCCGCACCGACCAGGTATCCGACGCCCTTGTCCTTCTTGGCGAACATGGTTGCGCGGATGCCGTTGCGGTAGCTGGACGTGCCGAGGACCATGTCGTTCTCCAGTTGGCCCATGACCCGCAGGCAGTACCGCGTCCCCACGTTTGCCGAGACACCCGTCGGCAGGCTCTTCGCGTCCGGCCGCTGGGTCGCGAGGAGCAGGATCACGCCGAGCGCGCGGCCGAGCTTGATGATCTTCTCGGCGAGTTCGCCGGCTTCCTTGCCGAACTCCGAATGGGCGAACAGCTCCTGGCACTCGTCGAACCCCGCGACCAGCCAGTGCAGGCCCTTGATCCGGCGCGCCAGTTCGGGCGTGACCTTGTTGTCCGGGCACACGTCCTTCGGCAGCCGCTTGATGATCGCCGCGCGTCGCTGGCACTCGGCGCGCAGTTCCCGCAGCGCGATGAGGCCGGCCTCGGCGGTGTCGTCGTCCGCGCCGGACGCGTATCGGGCGCAGACCTTCGCGAGCGCGTCCAGGCCGCCGGTGCCTTTGAACTCGTAGCCCCACAGCTCCGCGTACGGGTCGAGGGCGGTGACGAGCATCGGCAGTTGGATCGCGGCGGTCTTGCCGTAGCCGGGGATCGAGCCGATCAGGACGTTGGTGTACGGCAGTTCCATGTGCACGAGCCGGCCGCGCGGGTCGGTGCCGAACGGGAACGGCTTCGCCACGTCCACGGTGGATGCCTTCAGCAGCGGCCACGCCGGTTGACGCGATGCCGCCATGGACTCGTCACCGACCCACAGCACGAGCCGCGACGGACTGACGTCCGCGTTGCCTTCCGGCCAGACGCACCCGAGGGGACGGCCGAGGCCGGACGCGAGCTTGTCCCTGCGGTCCATCACCTCGCCAACCGTGACACCGGGCGGCAGATCGACGTCCGCGCGCCAGCCGGGGCCGTCACGAGTGATCGGCGCCGGGAACCCGATCGCCTTCGGATGCTTCGCGATGGCCTGGTTGATCCCGGCGACGCCGAGGACAGACAGCGCCCGGACCACGACATCGGAGGTGAGCGCCGCGACGCGCGGCCGGACCACAGCGGTGTCCAGCAGCGGCCGATCCGCCGGCGCGCCGACCGCGCCGAACACTGCCACCGCCACCGTGAGCGCCGCCCACCGCCACCAGTACGGGCCGACCGCGAGCGTCACGGCGCCAACCGCCAGCCCGGCGAACAGGAACAGGGCCACGATCCCCCGCCACCGCACCCGCCGGTCCCGCTGCCGCGACAGTTTGAGGTACGCCTCGGCGTCCTCGGTACGGACGGTCGCCTGCCGGACGGCTTCGCCTTCCAGGTCGAACAGCCACCGGAAGAACCCGCCGATCACCTTGAACAGTCCGCGCGGTGCGCGGAGGACGAGCTTGCCGGCGTACTTCGGGATGCGGACCGCGTGGTAGGCCAGGACGTGCCCGAGGTAGCCGGTGAACCAGCGCAGCGTGTACGCCAGTTCAGCGCCAGACCGCAGCCAGCCGGGCAGCACGGGGCGGCGTTCGCCACGGCGGATCGTCGCGCCGAGCCGCGGACCTTGTTGCGCCTTCGCCGAGTCGACCAGAACGGGCGCGTCGTGCTCGTCGCCCTGGTCGTCGTTGAGCGGGGGCTGTACGACGTCGGCGAGTTCTTCTTCGTGTCGTTGCCAGTCGATCGGGGGGTGTTGGGGGTCTTCACTGTGCATGATGAGGCTTCCTCCATGTGAGGGGCCGGAGCGCGGCCTCTCGGCCTAGGAACCTTGGCCGCGCTCCGGGCAGAGCTACAGGTGACGACTCGTCGCGTGGATCGCTGATCGCGTGCCGTGCACGGTGGTCATGCGGCTTTGAGGGTCGGCGCGGACGGCTCGGCGGGCGTCGACACGCTGTCAACAGCCTGTCGACGGTGCCGCTTCACGGTCGCCTCGCTCAGCCCTAGCCGGGCCGCGATCGTCGCGTCGCTCGCCTTGGGACTCCGCGCGACTGCCGAGGCCACTCGCGCGGCGGCGGACGGCTGCCGCTTCGGCGCCGGCTTCCGGACCGCCTGGACTGGTTCGGCCGGCGGCGCGGGTGCCTGGACTTTCGGCGTTGGCTCGATCTGCGGGATCGGGTCGACCTCCACGATCGGCGTCCGCCCGACGCGCGGCGCGGGAACGGTCGTGGTGCGGCGTGCGCCGGTTGCGATGAGCGCGCCGGTTGCCATGACCATCAGCCCGTCGACGGCGAGCGGTCCGAGGAAGACGGTCAGGTCGTCTTCGCCGTAGAAGTTGAGCAGTCCGGACAGGTGCCGGTACGACACCAGCGCTGCGACCGCCGCGACCGGCAGCAGTCCGAGGAATCGCAGCCCTGCCCACCGCTTGCCTTTCGGCCAGGCGACCCGCGCCAGGATCTCGACCGCGACGAACACCGCGACGGGCCAGAACACCGCCCCGACGACGGCGCCGAACTCGGGCAGCCAGTCCGCGTCACTGCCGGCCGGCGGAACGAAGGAATGCGCGACGTTCGCCGCGACGGACACGACGCCGCCCAGCGCCGCACCCGCGTACGCCCAACCACGTCCGGTCTTCGTCATGCCGCCACCGCCTTCACGCCCGCGCCGGCCGCGCGGAGCTTGAGCAGTTCCCGCATGACCCGCGCCTCGGCGCGCCGCACCCGGTGCCAGTCGATGACGGTCGGGCCGGGCTCGGCCGTGATGAGCAGGATCTCGGCCTGCACCAGGTCGATCTCCGCGTCGATCAGGTCCGACTCTCGCTCGATCTCGGCGAGATCCGCAGCAGTGGGCTCCACCCACTCCTCGGGGTACCTCACAACAGACTCCCTAGTTTTGATGCGCTTGGCTAGGCAAGTGCCGTGAGATGAAGGTAGATGCGCTTGGCTAGACAGGTCAAGAGTGCGGATCGAAGTTTTCTAGTCTGGCTAGTCAGGCGGTACGATGCGGCCATGCCAGACGACCTGGACTACCTGGGCGAACTCGACCCCGACGACTCCACCGGCGCCGCAAACCAAATCGCCCGCCAACTCCGCGCAGCGATCCTGACCAAACGCCTTGCGCCCGGCGAGAAACTCCCCTCACAGCCGGACCTGTCCAAGCACTACGGCGTCGCCCGCGAGACCGTGAAACGCGCACTCGACGCGCTACGCGGAGAGCGGCTCATCGTCTCCAGGCAGGGAAGCGGCGTGTTCGTCCGCGCCCAGACCCAACGCCCGGTCGAACTACGCCCACACCTGGAAGCGGCGTTCGAGAGCGAAGACGTCCGCATCGACTTCGCCGGCTTTCTCGGCGAAACCCTGCAAGGCGCACTCGCCGAAGTCCTCGACCGCGTCCGCGCCGGCCAACTCGCCCCGAAGACCATCGCGATCCGCGTCCTGGTCTCCGACATGGGCGTCCCTCAAGCGCTCCCGGCCCGCGCCGAGACAGGCGCCGATGACCCAATCGTTCGGGAACGTATGGAGCGGATCTCCCATCGCTCCCTCGACGGCATCGTCGACCAGGTTCACGAGCTGGGCGACCTCGGCCTGGTCCAGGCCGCCACGGTGGAGGTGCGGCTGCACTCCGCGTCGCCGCTGTTCAAGCTGTACATCATCAACAACAGCGAAGTGTTCTTCGGCTTCTACCCGGTCACCGAACGGACCGTGGCGCACAAAGGCGAGCCGATCGCCATCTACGACCTGCTCGGCAAGGACGTCCCGCTGTTCAACTACGCCGTGAGCGAGGAAGACACCTCCCACGGCACCCAGTTCGTAGCAGCGTCCAAGCAGTGGTTCAACTCCGTCTGGGACAGCATCGGCAGGGAGTACCAGGGATGACCGACCACCAAGCACTCCGCGCACTCCTGGACCGCAGCCGCGCCATCCTCCTCGACTTCGACGGCCCCGTATGCAGCATCTTCGGCGGCTACCCGGCCCCGATGATCGCTGCCGAGCTGCTGAACCTGCTCGACACCCGCGGCGTCCAGCTCGGCGACGACATCCGCACGGAGACCGACCCGATGGAAGTGCTTCGCTGGTCAGCCACGCTCGGCAAGCCGGAACTCACCCGCGAAGTCGAAGACGCGCTCTGCCGTGCCGAGCTGCTCGCCGCAGCCTCAGCCATCCCCGAGCCGTACGGCCGCGAGGTCATCATCACCGCCCGCGAGGCAGGCAAACCGGTCGCCATCGTCAGCAACAACTCCGCCGCCGCGATCGAGGCATACCTGGACGCGCACCGCCTCAAGCAGCACATCGCCTACATCGCCGGCCGCGCCTACGCCCAGCCCGACCGGATGAAGCCCAACCCAGAGCCGATCTGGCGAGCCACCGCCGCGGTCGACGTCGAGCCGGCCGCATCCGTCCTGATCGGCGACTCGCTCTTCGACATCGAGGGTGCCCAAAACGCCGGCGTGCCGGTCATTGCCTACGCCAACAAGCCACCCAAGGTGCAACGCTTCACCGACGCCCACGCCGACATCGTGCTGACCAGCATGGGCGACATCGCCGCCGCCCTGCTGCCATCAGCCCGCCAGCGGTAGCCGCTCGACCTCACTCGACCGGGCATCACGGATCGCGTCAGCAACCTGCACCACCAGATGCAACGCCTGATCCAGGGTGATGTCATGCGGCAGATCCCCTCCTGACCGCGTTACGAACGTAATGCCGATCAGCGACCGTTCTCCGCTCAGCAACCGCTCGACGTTCACCCCACAGCCGGCGCGCTCGTCAAACGGGACGGTGCAGGCAGGCGCGGACTCGGCGAGCGCCGTGTCGCTGTCGTCGTGGCATTCCATTAGCGCTCCTCTGCGCGCTCATCCGGCGGCGGTGCTGCCGGTATCCAACTCAGGAACCGTTGATCCATCTCTAACAGTTCAGCAATGCCAAGGTCTTCGGTCGCCTCCGCGTACCGCACCGTCATCAGCGTCAGCAGGACTTCGGGCGCGTCGACGAACTTCGCCACCAACTGCCGGCGCTGTGTCTGACAGGGCCACGCACCGCCGCAGCGCCGGCAGACCCAGGTGGGCCGCTCAGGCAGATGCACCATCGTGCGCACGTCGTTGTCTCGCTCCAGCCGAGACGCCAGCAACCGACCATGCGCCGCCGCAGCGGCACCTAAACGCAGCGCGCCACGAACGGCATCGAGAGGCTGACCACCCGCACCAAAGCGAACCCGCCTACGCCCGTCATCAAGGACCAGGACCACGTCGCCGCCCAACCACAACGACTTGGCGGTGATCAGGCTCAGGTCCAGGGCATACTCCGGGCTCTGCTGGGCAGACTCTGCGGTCTCGATAGCCGCGATCTTTCGCACGACACCTCCACCTGTTGCGTCGCAAGGCCAGCCGGACGCCACCGATCGCCACGCAACAGCTCAGATGCCGGTGCAGTATGCCGATCTAAAGGCGAACCGAGGCACTGCGGTGCCCTGCCGCAACTGTACTGCTGTACGTACATGTACGTCTAGATACGTAGTTGAAGGATCGCCGATGTCCCTGCATATCTACCTTGCTGGCATGGTCGATCCAGACGGTCCCACGCCTGTCTACGTACAGATCGCCGACATCATCCAGCAACGCATCGAGGCCGGCGAGCTACGGCCCAACCGGCCGATCCCAAGCGAACTCGCGATCCAGCAGGAGTTTGGCGTGGCTCGGGGGACCGCTCGCCGCGCTGTCGAACTTCTCCGCGACCGAGGACTTGTGTTCACCGTGCCGCAACGAGGCTCGTTCGTAGCGTCGGGCAGCGAGCGAAACGCGCCGAACTCGCCCGACGGCCGAACCCTGCGGGATGATCAGAACGAGGCTCAATAGTCAAGCGGCCGTGAGTGCCACCAGCGGTCGATATTCCGAGCATGATCGCGCCCAATCGGTGGAAGACTTCATCGGTCAAAGCGTTGATCACTTCTCTCCGTGTAGGATCGCAGCGGAACTGATCCGGAATACATGCCAGCGCCGGGCTAGACGGAGCCGTCGCGTTCCAATGGACGAGAGGAGAGCCGGAATGGCCCTATCTGAGGCGCTCATGACGCTCGCTTCAGCCGCAAGCGGTGGACTCGTCGGTGCCGCCATGACGGACGCCTGGCAACAGATTAAGGCACGCGTCGCAGGAATCCTGGGAAGAGCGGACAGCGACCGATCGCGCGCGATCGAACGCCGACTAGACGAAACGCAGCGTGAACTGTCGTCAACCCCCGCCGCCCAGCTGGCACCGGTCGAAGCCCGGCATGCCGAGGCTTGGAGAACACGCATTGCAGATGTCCTTGAAGACGACCCTGATATTGCCGTGGAACTTGCCAGGTTTGTCGAGGAACTAAAGGAAGCCGGTTTGATTTCGGAGACAGGCCAATCTCGATTTTCAGCTGGCAGTGTCTCTGTTAGCGCTGAAGCCAAGGACCACGCTCGCGTCTTCCAGCAAGGGCAGGGAGTTCAGCACAACCAAGGATAAGAGGCGCAAGATGACGCATCAGGTCCATGGGCACGCTAGCGAAAACTCGCGCTTCTTTCAACAGGGTCACGGTCAGCAGGTCAACGCCGAGAACGTCTTCTTCTCGACCACTCCCATCTCGCTACCATGGGTGACCGATCCCACGTCTGCACCCTTCGTACGCGAGGTTGATCCGCTCGACCTCGGAGTAAAACGCGCACCCATATTTCGAAGCAGCGCGGTTCCACCATATATCGAACGCGACATCGACGGCAGACTCGACGCGCGACTCAAGAACGCAATCAAGGCCGGCGGACTGATCCTTATCGTTGGCGATTCGACCGCGGGAAAGTCCCGGACAGCATATGAAGCGATCGTTCGCTCGATGCCAGACCATAGGATTCTTTCGCCGGAAAATATCGCAGACATGCAAGCAATGCTGCCGGGCCTTGCGACTTGTTCGGAGCCATTCCTACTATGGCTCGACGATCTTGAGCGATTCCTAGGCCAAAATGGTCTTACCTCCTCCATTGTCGCAGTGCTCCGCCGATCCAGAGTGGTAATCGTCGCTACACTTCGAGCGGAAGAGCGCCGTCGACTGTTGCGCGGCGCGGTAAAGTCCGAAGAATCGGCGCACGGGCATCATGTTGACTTAGTCTCCGTCGAACACCTATTGAATCAAGTGGACTCTATCCTACTGCCTCGACGATGGAGCGTAGGAGAAATAGCGAAAGCCGTTTCGACCCAAGATGCGCGCATGCTGGAAGCATCCAAGCAGGCAGATCGGTTCGGAATCTCTGAATACCTTGCCGCCGGGCCTACCCTATTCGAAGAATGGCAATTGGCATGGGGGGCCGGAGGTAACGCACGAGGTGCGGCAATTGTGCACGCCGCAATTGATTGCACTCGCGCAGGCGTCTCTCAATCGATTCCAGAGTCACTACTGCGCGAAGTCCACGAGCACTACCTCGAAGAGGCTGGCGGATTTCTCTTGGCCCCAGAGTCATTCGACGAGGCCATAGAGTGGGCGAAGCGAAGGCGGAATGGGGTCACAAGCCTCCTACTGCCGTCGAAAGACGGTACTGGTTTCAGGGTGTTCGACTATCTCCCCGATGCCGTAGAGCGTTCTAACGATAGTGCGCCCGTTCCGGACTTCACATGGGAGGCGGTTAAACAGCATGCCGCCAACGACGCAACGATGCTTCACCGCATCGCAACCTCTGCAATGGGTCAAGATAGGGCCGACATCGGTTTGCAGATCTGGGAAAATCTTGCGGAGCAAGGCGACGCGACTGCTGCTATGAACGTTGGCCGCATACTTCGCAGATTGGAACGAACCGGCGAAGCACTCTCTTGGCTGACACGAGCTGCAGAGTTGGGGCAAATTGAGGCGGCGACCGAACTCGGACTACTCTTCGAAAATGAAGCGGAAAAAGAAAAGGCACAAACCTGGTATCGAAGAGCGGCAGAAGGCGGAAACGGTCATGCAATGTTTCACCTCGCCTTACTTCTGCAGGAAAATGGCGATATTGAAGAAGCCGAGGTGTGGCATCGCAAGGCGGCAGCCGACAAAGAAATTGGAAATACGAGCGGACTCGGTAGACTTCTGGCTGAAACCGGCCGTATCGAAGAGGCAGAACAATGCCTTCGCCTCTCTTGGAGCGAGGGAGAAATTCCGGCTGGCATTCAGCTTGGGTGGGTCTTAGCCGATTCCGATCGCCAGGATGAGGCGCTAGAAGTCTGGAAAAAAGTTGCAAACATAGAGGGTAAGGCGCCTTTCCGCGACATAGCCGCCTTCAGTGCCGCAGTCACACATGAACGGCGGAAAGAGTATGAGGAGGCCACCCAATGGTTTCAAAGAGCGATCGAACTTGGCCACGAGAACGCCAAACTTCGGTACGCAATCCATCTCGACGAACACGTGGATCACCATGCGGCCAGGCAGATCTTCCACGAGCTTGTCGAAGACGGGAGTGACCGTGCGGCCTTCCACCTTGCCGTATCGCTCGTCGCAAAGGATGAGCGAGAAGAAGGGCTAATTTGGGCGAAGCGAGCCGCCGACGCGAAGGTTCCCCGCGCATCCGCTTTGACAGCTGATCTTCTCTACGACCTGAACAATTTAGCAGAGGCGATCCCCTACGCATTAGCAGCAGTGGAAGAAGGTTCATACAAACATGCGCGAATAGTCGCGGAGCTGCGCGAGTCTGAAGGGGACCACGATGAGGCGATACGCTACTACGAAATAGCGACAAAGGCCAACGGGCATCAGGATCGCACCGCTGCAATATGCAGTCTCGGCAGATTGCTCTTCCTGCGAGGCGACGAAGAGGCCGGCATCAACCTTCTAACTCCACTATTCAGACAAGGCCACATTCATGCGGCCTGCTGGATTGGCCAGCAGCTCCTCGACCAAGACCGAACCGCTGATGCACGACCATACTTACTGACGGCCTACAATAACGGCCATATTCATGCGGCGTTTCTACTTGCGGCTCTTGCCGCGGCTGAAGGCAAGAGCCGCGAATCAACCCGTTGGTTTCAGAAGGCAAATGGCGTGAACACAACAAGCAAGCAACGGCCGAAGAAGGATCGAGGACGACGGCGACGGTAGCCATCCCACTCGGTGGCGCAGCTTCTACACCCACAGGTACGGGCAGTATTGCGGAGACGACCCCAACCGGGGCGAACCGGCGTAACACCTGAGGCGACGCTCGAAGACGCGTCACCTGCGCACTCCGCGGCGACCATCTTCAGGACCCATGCTTAAGTGATCTCGACTCCGCGTAGGAAGCGAAAACCCCTCAGCCCACCCCAATACGCCCCTAAGCTCAGGCAAGGCGTATGGAAATGCGTGACACTCCTGCAGCTCAGCATGCTTCGGGCGAACGTGGACGGTATATCTCTCCGGAGGCGGGGGCGCAGGTTCGAATCCTGCCGGGGGCACGTAGAACATGGGAACGACTTACAGGGGCGGACGCGGGAGCGTCCGCCCCTGCTGTTTCACCTGGCTGTCGCTGCCTCAGTACCGGAGGGCTCGAGGCCGCGGCCTCCGCTGCCGCCTGTCGGATGACATCGACCATCTCCGCCCGTACGGCGACCCGTAGCGTGATCCGCTGAAGGTGCCGGTCGTACCTGATCTCTAGCTGGAAAGCATCAAACAACTGCCGCAGCTTCTCCTCCGGTAGGTCGAGCACGTTCAGCTCAACCTGGGGTAGCTGGTCTACCAGCTCGCGCGCTCCGACCCTCTTCGGTCGGGCGGCCTTGGCCAACTCTTCGACCTCAGCAGCGAGCGCCTGCCTCCGCTTCGCATTCTCGGTGAACTGCCGCTGAATCTCGGCCCGCCACTGTGCGTCGATCTCTGGATCACCCGAGCTCGTCATCTGTTGGAGCGACGCGATCAGGTTCTTGTTAGCCGCATCGAGATCATCTATCTGCCGAGCGCACCTCGCAGCAGTTGCCTCGCTGTCGGAATGGATCGCCTGCTCGGTCGGCCCTTCGAGGTAGTCGAGCCGATGCACGCCGAAGATCCGCTCATTGAAGAACCGTGCAACGAAGGTGTCGATCACATCCTCGTTCACGGTGAGCGCGGGCGGATGGATTTCGTACCATGTCTCCTTTTTGTGATGTTCGCGCTTGGTGACGCATGCGTAGTAGGTGTCATCGGCACGCGTCTTCCGTTTGCGTGTCTTGCCGAACATGCGTCGCGCACAGATGTCGCACCTGATGTAAGAACGATACCGGTAGCTGCGCTTGGTTTCCGGGTGGGCGTTGTTCGTCGCCTTCGACCGAGATCCTTGCCGGTAGCGTCCGACAGGGCTCGCTGCGTCGAAATGGGCGCGGGTGGTCAGCGGCTCGTGCGTGATGCCGGGCGACCATACCCATTCGGTAGGCGGGTTCACGCGGCCTTTAATCCCTCGGTCTGGCCGTGAGCGCTTGCGCCGGTTCCAGACCATGAAGCCGGTGTATTTGGGGTTGTTGAGAATGTCCCGTACCGCCGTGGGTGTCCATGCGCCGATAGCGATGTTGTAGGAGTCCCGTTCGACCGGCACCGGAGGCGGATATCGGTCGAGGTCGGTGTTCAATCGGTCGGCGAGATGCTGATATGACAGGCGTTCCAGCGCTCGCCATACGAAGATCTGTGTTACGACCGGTCCACGCACTGGGTCTCTGAGGAGGCGGTGCTTGGTGATGCCCTCTTCGCGCTTGGCCTTTACCGGGTGCGGGTGGCGCTCGCCAATGTATCCGTATGGCGGCTTCCCGATGTTCCAGCCTTGTGCGGTGTGCTGCATGAAGCCCTTCCACGAGAGCTCCAGCATCTGCAGGACGTACCATTCGGAGATTGCCTGCTTGACTCGCCGGGTGAGAACGGAGGTGGCGTTCTTCGGACCGCCGGTTCCGGTTGGGCGGACGGCGTCGCGATCGATGCCCTCGTCGGCGGCGAGCAGGGCGACGCCGGCTTGTTCGAGTTCGTGCTCGATCTTCGTCCCGTAGTAGGTGGTGCGAGCGATGCGCTCGATGGACTCGCAGACGACAGCGACGAAGCGACGGTCTGGCCGTTGGGCCTCTGCGAGCAGGTCGGCGATGCTGCCGTCGCGGGGCACTGGGATGTCGAAGGCTTGGTACGCGTTGCTCTGGCCGCGCAAATTCAGCAGCGTCCTACCGGATTCGACGTCATAGAAGTGGGCCACGATGACGAAGCCCGGTGGAAGCTTGACGTTCACGCTGTCGAGCTGTCGCGGGATAGCGAGTGTAGGGTCTTGCCGGTCCTCGGTCGAGGTTCGAGCGAGGAAGGCGACCGGCACGATCGTCGGTGTGTCGTCGTGTGGCCGGTGCCGGTCGGCCATCTGCATCAGCCAGTCAAGGACGTCGGCGCCCGCATCGCCCGCTTCAACTAGCTCGGTTGTCACGTTCCCTCCCCAGGGCTGTTCGCGAGCTGCTGCTCTATGGCCCACAGCAGGGCATCGCGAACGGCGCGAGCCTGTACCGCCTGCAATGCCTCTCCCTCTCTTCCGGGAATGGCTAAGATTTCCAAATGGAACGAAATTTCACCCGCGGTCGAATTGACCTTGCGACTTTTGTTACCATTTTCCGACGGCCGCGCGGCCGTCCGTCCATCGTACATTCCATCCGATTCGTGGGCAGTGGCGTCAACCACGCTGTTCCCCCTGTTTTCGCAGCACGCAACCGCATGCCGAAACTCGAGTCAGCTATGGGGAACCCCTCTCTTTCAAGCAACGTAACCATCTCTAATCGATGCACGTGCGGCGGAGATTAAGACAGCAACACGCCTCTGTGCGGTTAACAAATGCAACGCGACTCCACGGGGCCTTTGTTCGGTGCGGGCGCCGCCGGTTGCGAGGTGGACGGCTTGTGAAATCCCGCGCCCAAGCCTGCTCCGTAAGGACTTGCACTTCGCTTCGAACTCGCCGGAACGGGGAGGGTCGGATAACTGCGATTCCTGCGGGCTTTCACCGGGCAGAACGGGTCACCGTGATGTGACGATTTCCGACGACACGGACATCATGGCGCCCCCGTTCGGTTTCGAGGTCGGCACTGCGATGCGGTTCGCGTGCACCGCCCATCCCAGATCGCCTTCGCTTCGCGCCGGCCCGCACTCCCCTGCCGGGCACACGCCGCGAAGACCAGAGGTTGCCGCTACACCTCGAGGATGCCGCCGGCGCCACCGTGTACCCGTGCTGATCGAAGCACCGCAAAACTGCGACCCGCCATCGCGGCCCTCCGCCTGCACGATGCCTGTCGACGCTCCCACCGCAGTTACGAGCAGCGTCGGCGACCGACGGCCGGACTAGGCACGACCGCAGCGCACTGACGGTTGCCCAACTCCGAGCTCCGGCGATGCCGGAACCCGCTGCGTTTGAGTACCGACATCGCCTGTACTTAATGTCTGCATTGTCGTTACTCATCTTTGAAGCCATGTGATCCTTCGGTCACCTTCAGTTGACCTAGGGCGCTAAAAATTGCAATATGTCGATCCATGGCTCCGTTCGGCTCGGGGTGGATTTCGGTTCGTCCCGGCTGCGGGCTGCGGTCGCGTGGCCGGATGGGACCGCCATGGTGCTGCCGCTGGGCGGCGTCGGGTGGCTCGATACCACAACCCTGGTCGATGTCGGCTTCGCCGCAGGATTAGGGACGCAGTTCCGGGGGGCAGCCGCCGGCAACCTGGGCAGCGGCAGCGCGGGCGTCTCGCCGTCTTCGGGTGACGGTGCGGCCGTGGCGGTATTCCGCCAGGTTGCAGCGGCCGCTCGTGAGGCTGCTGGCGGCGATGTCGATGTAGTGACGGTTGCGGTCCCTGCTGGGTGGAGCGCCCGGCGGGCGGCGGCGTTGCGTGACGCATGTCAGGACGCGGGACTGGCTGTGGGAAAGCTGATGACGGCGCCGGTGGCGGTGGGGTGGCATCTGCTCGCCGGTGGTGTGCCGTTGGCGGTGGGCGGCACGGTCTTGGTGTGTCAGGTCGGACAGGATGGGTGCACCGCAACGGTGCTACGCCGCACCGAGGTCGGGTTCGAGGGCCTGTCCAGTGTGGATTCGGCGACGGTGGCGGCCGATATGCACGGTTCCGGGATCGAAGTCCTCGACCGGTCTGGCGGTCCCGTCGGTCGCGCGGCGGCCGTTTCGGTGGGCGAGGTTGCTCGCCGGGCTGTCGTTGGCTCCGAGCTGGGTTTGGGTTCGCTCGACACGGCGTGTGCGGTCGGTTCGGCAGCGAACAACCCTCAGGTTGCCGAGGAACTCGCGCGAGCGACAGGTGTGACGCCACAGGTCGTGGCGGAAGCCGAGCTTGCGGTGGTGTTGGGGTCGGTGCAGGCACCAGCGCCTGCCCGCGCTGCGAGCGCGGCACCGGAGGTCAGATGGCTGGACTTGATGGCCGCGATGGTGCCGGTCGCATGGTCGGTGGCGCTGTTCTGGCAGTTCCTCGCCGGTGCCGAGCGGTACGGGTTGCGGGAGAAGACGTTCGACCGGGGTATGGTGCTGGCCGCCTGGGGTGGACTGGCAGTGGCGGCGCAGTTCGCGATGATCGCGACAGTTGGCGGGTTGGCGGTGACCACCGCCCTGCGTGCTGGCGCAGGTGAGAGTGGTGGCGCGCCCCTGGTCGGTTGGGTGCGGCATCGACTGACAGCGTTGGCACTGGTAGGTGGCTCCGTGGGCGGGCTGCTGGTGGCCGCCGTTTATGCGATGGTGGCGGCCTCATCCTTCGACGTCGATCTGTGGCCGCTGCTGCGGTGGTCGGTGTTGCCGGTCCTGCCGTCCGCGGTGGTTGTGACGGTCCTGGCCATGGTGGTGTGGCGACGGCCGGAACCACCTGACGGTTCGTGGCTGACGTGGCTGCGGTTTCCGCTATCGGTGACGATGCTCGCCGGAGTCGGCGCAGGGTTGATCTCGTGGGATGAGCGTGGCAGCCCGTCGGTGCTCAACCTGCTCGCCTGGCATCTGCAACGGTGGTTCCCGTCGGTCGGCGATGAGATCATCGGCCCTGTCGGGCGGCTGGGTGGGGCGTGCCTTGGCGCGGCGGTGGGCCTGCTCCTTGTCCGGCGGCTCGTGCACCGCCTGTTGCTGGTAGTGCCGTTGGCGCTGCTGGTCGCCGGGACGTTGGTGTGGCGGATCACCGGGACCGTCGCTGTCGGGGTCTCCATCGCCGTCGCGGGCTGGTGGGCGGCGCGGACAGCCTGGCTGATCTTGCGGCCGAAACTGCTGACACCACCAACGGCATCGCCGCACCAGCCGCACTCGTTCACGAGCCGGCCTAAGTGGCGGCACAACGGTCCGGGACCGGACGTGAATGCGTCGCACGATGCGGCCACCGGATGGTGATCGTCCGGTGGCTCCGCAGCGTCGTGTCCGGGCTCGGCTTGCTGCTGGTGATCGTGGGGTTGCCGGCAGGGCTGGTCGTGCTGCAGCGCGCAGCGCAGTGGGATTGGCGGCAGGTCGTCGTTGACCCGCTGTCCGACAGCGGCGTGGTGGCAGCGCTCAGCGCTGCGGGTTGGCTGCTGTGGCTGACGTTGTTGTGGATGGTCGTGCTCGACATCATCGACACGGTCCGGCACGTGGAGCGGGCGCCTCGACTGCCGGTGCCAGCACATGCCGCGGTCACTGCCCTGGTCAGTGGAGTCCTGCTGGCTGTCGAGGCGCTTCGGGCCGGTGGCACCGCATCTCTCACGGATCATCATGAGCGAGCGTCCAGCGTGACGGCCCCGCCGGCGACTGCGCTGCCGACCACGCAGGCCTCGGCCGTTTCCAGCCTGCCGGATATGCGAGGCGGAGGACCGGCCGCCGTTGAACATGTCTCGTCTCGTTCCACGCTGACGGTCGCGGGTTTGGACGTGCCGGGTGGGTGGCTACCGGTGCCGGTCGCCGCCGCCGTTACTGCAGCGGCGGCGCTCGTGTGGGCGCACCGCCGGCGCCAATACCTGCCACGGCCTCCTGGCGGTTGGCTTCGCAACGACGCGGACCTGGCACCGCTGCCCACCGTGGTGGACAGGATCGTCCGCCTGACGCGCTCAGCGATCGACGCTGACCCCGACCTCACGGCGACGCCCCTCAGCGACGCCCACGGCCGAGCATCCGATCCAGCAGCGGACTCCCGAGTGCCAGACACCGTGCCGAACTCAGTTCCGGACGCGGCGACCGCATGGCCGGTCGAGGTCGTGCTTCCGGGCGCTGGCGTCGCCCTGGTCGGGCCGGGTGCTGAGGACGCCGCTCGCGGACTCCTTGTCGCGGCCACCATTGGGCAGGCTGTCGGCACCAGGGTGCTGGTGTCGCGACGCCTGTGGACGATGCTGCTCGGCCCTGCCACCGCGGCCGGCGCCTCGGAGCGGATCCAGGTCATCGCCGACGAAGCAGAGTCGCCAGCGCCGACATCGAGCGGGTCCGTCTGGGCCACTGTCGTGGTCCTCGTCGACGCCGCGGCACATACGCAGGGCGCGGCGAGACAGCTGGCGTCAGGCGACGACTCCACCACCCGGACCGTGGTGGTTGGCGTGGCCTCGACGATGCACTCGTGGCAGGTGGCCGCCGACGGCCGGTTGTATGCGGTGGCTGGACCGGCGCCGGTCGTCGACCGGTTGCCCGTGCTGAACCTGTCCACGGCACGGACATTGCTCGGCGCGCTTGGTGTCCTGACAACAACAGGCGGGGACCTCGACAGTCCGGCCGCAGACTCCGTGCAATCCACCGAACGACACCACGTGCCGTCCACCGTTCCGGGTGTCGGGTCCGCGGACGCCTCCAACGGCCGCCCGGGGCACGAGGTTCCTGCTCCGGCGGACCTGCCGGCCTGGCCGGATCCGCCGCCCCAGGATGCGGGGCATGTGCGGCGTCTGCTCGTCCGCGTGCTCGGCGTTCCCGTGGTCCTGATGCCCCATCCGGACGGCAGCCTCAGTGCAGTGCATATTCGCCGGTCCGCCGGTCAGCAGATCCTTGTGCTGCTCATCGTTCACCCTGCGGGACTGAGCGCAGCAGATCTTAAAGACGCGATCTGGCCGACGACGCCGAGCAGCGCGGCGCATCGCCATTTCCTCACCACGGTTTCTGAGCTCCGCCGGAGTCTGCATGATGCCGCCGGGCGTCCAGTGCTCCTGCAGCGTCGGCGACCCGGCGACCCCGACGGATCGTGGTACCGCCTCGACCCGGCCGCAGTACAGGTCGACCTCTGGCGGTTCAGGTCCGTTCTGGACGCTGCGGCGGTCACCACCGATCCGATCCATCGCTACCACCTGCTGACCGAGGCCGCCGATCTAGCCGGTGACCTCGCCCAAGGTTGGGATCACGAGTGGCTCGCCACCGCACGGGAACACATCGCCCGCCACCAGATGGACGTGCTCACCCACCTCGCCGGCCTCGCCCCCGACCAACCGACAGCGATCCAGCTCCTGCAGCAGGCACAGCACGTATCCCCCACCAATGAAGTCGTCCATCGCGAGCTGATGGCCCTACACGCAGCCGCCGGCGACACCAATGCGATGCGCCGCGCCGCCGCCACATACACCGAGCACCTTGCCAGACAGTTCGCCGAGCACCTGATCACGTACCCGGCTGGAGACGTTGCTGAGCAACACGCCACCCAGGACCCGGCACGCACACCCCTGACCGACCCACCGCCACGGCAAGCGGCACACGACGGTCCATCCGTACCCACGAGGGGCTAGCCATGCACACCGCCGAACAGCAGCAACAGCAAGCACCACGCGGAAACCACCCCCTCGCCGACAGGCCCACGCCGGCGCCTCAGGGCGAAGGAGCCCCAGCCGGAAGCCCCGCGAGCCCAAGCGTTCTGATCGCCTTCGGCGCATCATCCAGATCGCAGATCCAGCCCGGCCAACGAGTCCGGCTCCCCCGGCTGCCCGACACCCCACCGCTACCGAGTGCCGTGCCCGGGAGCCGGACGGCAAGGACTCGCCGTCGGGTCCTGCAGGCTGGAGCTTTCATCGTCGCCGTCATCATCGGCGTCGTCGCCGTGGTCGCGTTCCTCACCTCCGGGCCGGGCCCAAACGAGGTCGTCCGCGGCTTCTTCGACCAGCTGGCCGCCCGCGACACCAGCAGGTTCCCTGCGGCCGCACCGTGCTCGCACAATCCGCTGTGCCAGCCCGGGACACTACGAGCCGGCTACCAGCCGCCGGAACACTTGCGAATTGAAGGCAGCCGCGCGCAAACACCATCATCTGGATACGGGACACGACAACGGCTCGTCGCGATCTCCTACATCATCGACGGGCAGCGACTGACCGACGACGTCACCGTTCTCTACCGGCGCACCGGCATCTTCAGCGGCTACTGGTCCATCTCCGACCCACCGGGCTCCACCATCACGATCCAGAGATCGGCCATCGCCCCCGTCACCCTGGCGGCCGCCGAACTGGCCGAGGCGAACCCTGAGGAACAGCTGACATTCTGGGCGCCGCCCGGCCGCTACACCGCCACCAGACCCGGCAACGCGCTCTACGAACCCGCGGAAGCTGTCGCGGTCGTCGCGGACGCCCCGGTCAGCGTCACCCTGCCCACCGGCCTCAAGCCCGCGCTCGCCGCCAGCGTCGAGCAACTGATCCACGACCGCATCGACGCCTGCGCGGCGCAACACGCGTTCAGCCCCGACACCGACGTGTCCTCGCACACCCTACGCAACTGCCCCATGGCGCATCGCAACATTTACACCATCACCACCGAGCCGAAATGGACGGTACAGCGCTACCCGACCATCCGCCTCGATACCCGCCCGGACGGCGTCGTCACCGTCACCACCATCGCACTTGGCAAGGTCACCATTCACTACCAGTACTCCTTCGGCATCGTCGAGCCCCGTGAATGGCATCCGGTCGAAGCAACGTACGACTTCGACGTCGACGGCTACGCAGTCGACGTCGATGGCAAGACCGCATGGATCGCGCGATAACGCTCGGCCACCCTTGGATTGGAGGAATGCCACGCAGGTTGGAAGCTTCGTAGCCAACCCGTCCGGATTCGCGTGTGTTTGACGGACCAACTGGGCTCCAGCTGTGCGGGCCGCAGAGCAGCGCATCCAAGATCTCATGGTGCTGTTGGACACCATCCTTGGACGATGTTCATGGCCGCGGTGGCCCAGGCGACGCGGGCTCGGGCCACCGGCGCGGTCGTACTTCGCTAAGCGTGCCAGCTGGCAATGGTCGCGGCCGCGCTGCCTTCGGGAACTTGGCGTAGGACCGGCCGCCCTGCAGCTAAAGTACGCGGACGAGCTTCTCGGCGCCAACGCTATGATCGCGCCTCGCGCTGCGCCAAAGCCGTCATGATGCGCGCCGCGTGCTGGTCCGGGTCTCCATATGTGGTGTCGACGGTGAGGTGGTAGGTCAGGCCGGCGTGCGCGTGGCGGGCTGACCAGCGGGCCAGGCCGGGCCGGTTGCCGCGAACGTGTTCCCGACGGGCAAGTTCGGCGTCCTCGCAGAACACGCCCACCAGCAGCGGCTGCCACGGGGCGAGGAGGTCGAGCCAGTCGTCACGGGCGCGGTCGTCGAGCAGCATCTCGTCGACAATGACCGGGTTGCCGGCCCGCACGATCTCGATCACCGCGCGGTGGAAGCCGGCCAGCATCCGCCAGCCGACCGCACCGTAGGTGATCGCAAGCATTGGATGGCCGCCGTCGGCGCGCAGTTCCTGGTACGCGAACCCTTCCTGGCTCAGCGGTCCACCGCGGCCGCCACCCCACGCGGGCGGCACCATCGCGAAGCAGGTGTCGAGTCCCAGCAACAGGTACGGCTCACCGGCCAGGTCCTGCAGGACGCGGCCGATGCTGGTCTTGCCGGCCGACGACGCGCCGTTGAGGAACACGATCTGTGACATGTCGCCAGTTTCCCAGCCCAGATCAGGCTGCCTGCCTCAGTGTCCAGGCCATGGCTGCAGCCTGGACAGCATCCCAGGGGCTGCCGAGCGGTGGGGTGTAGGACAGGTCGAGGTCGATGATGTCGGCGACGGTGGCGCCGAATGCGATGGCGGTGGCGTAGGTGTCGACACGCTTGGCGATCTCGGCGCTGCGGTGGCCGAACAGCTGCGCGCCGAGCAGTCGTCCCGTTGTGCGGTCTCCGGTGACGCGGATGCGGATCGGGGTGGCGCCGGGGTAGTACGCCTTATGGTCATCGGCGGTGACCTCGACGGTGACCGGGTCGAAGCCGGCCGCCCGGGCGGTGGTGTCGCGCAGGCCGGTGCCGGCCACGACTCGGTCGAAGACCTTGACCGCCTGGGTGCCGAGCGAGCCGGCGAAGGTCGCGGCCCCGCCGACGGCGTTGGCGCCGGCGACTCGGCCCTGCTTGTGGGCGGTACTCCCGAGGGGCAGGTAGATGTGCTGGTCGAGGAGCCGGTGGTAGGTGTGGATGCAGTCGCCGGCGGCGTAGACGTCGGGCAGGTTGGTGCGCATGCCGCGGTCGACGGCGATCGTGCCCTGCACGCCGAGCGCGGCCCCGGCGGTGGCGGCGAGCTCGGTGTCGGGGCGGACGCCGGTGACGACGAGGACGAGGTCGGCGCGGTGGTCGCCGGTGTCGGTACCGACGGCGAGGCGGCCGGCCGTGGCGGGACCGACGGAGCGGACCTTGGTTCCGGTGCGGACGTCCACGCCGCGCTCCCGTAGGTGCTCGGCGAGGGGTTCGGCGAGTTCCGGGTCGAGGGTCGGCATGACCTGGTCGACCTGTTCGAGGACGGTGACGGTGAGGCCGCGGGTGGTGAGGGCTTCGGCCATCTCGAGGCCGATGTAGCCGGCACCGACAATCACGGCTTGGCGGGCGCGGCGTTCGGTGATGGTGCGCAGGATGGCGAAGGTGTCGTCCATGGTGTGCAGGACGTGGACGCCGTCGGCGGGGCCGAGCCGGTCGAGGCCATCGATCGGTGGGGTGGCGGGGACGGCGCCGGTGCCGATGACGAGCCGGTCGTAGCCGAACACGGTCGAGCCGCCGTCCGGGGCGGTGGCGGTGACGGTGTTCATGTCGGGGTGGATGGCGGTGGCGCGGTGTTCGAGGCGCAGGTGGAGGCCCGCGGTTTCGAGGTCGGTGGTGGTGCGGTGGGCGAGGTGGTGCCAGTCGGGGACATCGCCGGAGACGTGGTATGGGATGCCGCAGATGGAGAAGTTAGGGTAGCGGTCGGCGACGAGGAGGGTGACGTCGACGGTGGGGTCGAGTTCGCGGGCGCGCAGGCCGGCGCTGATGCCGGCGTCGCTGCCGCCGATGATGAGCAGGCGTGTCACGGGCCGTCCATTCCAGGGGCAGGGTTGGAGCCCGCCGCCGGTGAGGACCTGACCCGGCGGCGGAGCATCAGGGTGTGCGCTGGCGCGGTGGTCAGCCGGTGGTGACGGGGAGTTCGGTGATGAGCTGCTCGACGCGGCGGCGGATCTCGTCGCGGATTGGGCGGACGGCGTCGATGCCCTGACCGGCGGGGTCGTCGAGCTTCCAGTCGAGGTACCGCTTGCCGGGGAAGACGGGGCAGACGTCGCCGCAGCCCATGGTGATGAGCACGTCGGAGGACTCGGCCGTGTCGTAGTCGAGTTTGCGCGGGATGCTGGCGGTGATGTCGATGCCGACTTCCCGCATGGCCTCGACAGCGACCGGGTTGATCTGGTCGGCGGGTTCGCTGCCGGCGGAGCGGACCTCGACGGTGTCGCCGGCGAGGTGGCGCAGCCAGCCGGCGGCCATCTGGGAGCGGCCGGCGTTGTGCACGCACACGAACAGGACCGTGGGCTTGGTGCTCATCTGGTGGTTCCTCCGGGATTGCAGTGCGGTCGGTTCAGGAACGGACGGACTCGTCATCGGGGTGGGCGACGACGACGTCACCGGCGGCGCTGCCGACAGACGGATAGAGCGCGAGCAGCAGCCCGACCCCGACGGCCAGGCCGACCAGCTGCGCGGCGATGAACCCGGGCACCGAGGAAGGGGCGATGCCAGCGAAGGTGTCGGTGAACGCGCGGCCGATCGTCACGGCGGGGTTCGCGAACGACGTCGAGGACGTGAACCAGTACGCCGCCCCGATGTACGCCCCGACCGCCGCGGGCGCCACAGAGGAGCGTCCGGACCGGGCGAGCGCGAAAATGAGCAGCAGCAGGCCGGTGGTGGCGACGACCTCGCCGAGCCACAAGTCCATGCCAGTGCGGTGCTTGGCCGAAAAGTCGACGGCGGGCAGCCTGAACATCAGGTCCGCCAGGATCGCCCCACCGATCGCGCCTGCGGTCTGCACGACGACGTACCCGCCGAGATCCCGGGCGGACAGGCCAGTGCCGGTCCGGCGGCCGAGGAACCAGTCCGCGGCGGACACGACGGGGTTGAAGTGCGCGCCGGACACCGGGCCGAACGTCAGGATGAGTGCGCCGAGCGCGAACGCGGTGGCGACCGAGTTCTCCAGGAGCTGTAGGCCGATGTCGTCGCTGAGCTGGGTGGCCATGATCCCGGAACCGACGACGGCGGTGACGAGCAGCGCGGTGCCGGCGAACTCGGCCAGGAGGCGTCGCCACAGGGTGGGGTTCACGTGCGTGGAAGTCCTGTTCTCGGGTTGGGCGCGGGCTAGTTGGCGGGGATGGCGAGCTGGTCGAGCAGAGTGCGGACGCGGCGTTCGAGCTCGTCGCGGATCGGCCGGACGGTGGTGACGTCGAGGCCGGCGGGGTCCTCGACGTCCCAGTTCTCGTAGCGGGTGCCCGGGAAGACGGGGCAGGCGTCGCCGCAGCCCATGGTGACCACGACGGTGGCGGCACGGACGATCTCGTCGGTCCACGGCTTCGGGTACTCGTCGGTGATGTCGATCCCACGTTCGGCCATCGCCGTCACGGCGGCGGGGTTGATCTCCCGGCCGGGTTCGGAGCCGCCGGACCAGGCCACGGCGCGGTCGCCGGCGAGGTGGGTGAAGAACCCCAGCGCTATCTGGGAGCGGCCCGCGTTGTGGGTGCACAGGAACAGCACGACGGGTTTGCCGTCGCGGTGGTGGCCTTCGACGCGGGCGAGTGCGTGCAGGCGCTGCCGGGCGAAGCGTTCGGCGAGCAGCGGCAGGAAGTTCGGCACGCTGGACAGGGTGGCGAACTGCTCGTAGCTGGTGTGCAGGAACCGTTCGATGGTCTCGGTGCCGTAGGTGCCGTCGAACTCCCGCGCGAGCCGCGTCGCGGCGGTGCGCAGCGCGAGTTGCTGGTCGACGGACAGGTCCGGGTGGTAGTAGACGACTGCATCAGTCATGACAGGGCTCCGGTGCGCTGGGTGGGAGCGGGCGACCTGCGGGTTGCAGGGCTGGTGCGAGCCGGTCGATCCGTGCGGCGAGGTCGGCGAAGGTGGCCTCGAACGCGGCGTCGGTGTCCGCCGGTGCCGGGACCGACCAGTGCAGCCGCGGCCGGACGCCCTGGGTGAGGTCCTCGTGGGCGTTGTCGCAGACGGCGACGACAAGGTCGGTGTCTTGGACGACATCGGCGACGTGGGCGGTGCCGGTCGCGTTGATCAGCAGCCCGTGGCGGCGCGCCACGTTCACGGCGCGGGGGTGGACCCGGGCCGCTGGCTGGGTGCCGGCCGACGCGGCAGGGATGGTGGCGCGGTGCGTCCAGAGGGCGGCGGCGAGCTGGGAGCGGGCGGAGTTGTGCGTGCAGACGAACACCACTCGCGCCACGTCGGTCAGGACCGGCGCGGCCAGGGACGCGAGCGCGCCGGGCTCGAGGCGCAGGTAGGTGCGGCGCCGGTCGCCTTCGGACCGGGTCCGCACCAGCAGGCCTGCCTCATCGAGGACGTTGACGTGATGGGCGACGAGGTTGGTGGGCAGATCCAGGGCGCGGGCGATCTCGCCGGGCGAGGCGTCGCCAAGGGTGAGCGTGTCCACGATGGCCAGGCGTGCCGGGTCACCGAGTGCGGCGTGGATCCGGGCGCGCCGCTGCACCGAAGAAAGCTCAGCGTTCATTGACTCAATGTTCTGCGAGCTTCCTGCACCTCGTCAAATGAACAGCAGGTGACGCGATCACGGACCGGTTCTCGGTACGTATTGCGGTTGTCGCGCTCCGTAAACTACGGAGTGTGACTGATGGAGATCGGGTGGAGCGGGATGCCCACGCCGCGGTGACGGCATTTGTGTCCCGGGCTCGCCGAGTCGAGGCGCATTCGCTCGCCCGCGATCGGAAAGCCCTGGTGCAGTTGGCAACCATGACGTTCCCGGCCGTGGTCGATCGGGTGACGGGTCTGGCGACCATCGTGCAGCACCTGCCGCCGGAGGAGTTGGTCGAGTCGGCGGCGGCCCGGGTGCGGCCGTTGATTCTCAGCGACGACCCGACCTTCCACGCGAAGGTCACCGCCGGCCTCGGATACCTGCTGCGGGCGGCGTCCGCGCCGCAGGATGTCATGGACGACCTGAAGGGTTTGCGGGCGCAGTGGGGGGCGATCAAGCCCAGGGGCCAGGAGGTGCGGGGCTATTCGCTGGAGCGGTCGGTGGCGGGCTCGGGCGTGTCCGAGCGCCTCGCAGACAACGTCCTGGGGTTCGCCTGGATCTACGGCGACGTGGTCCACAACGACACCGAGCGGCTCACGCTGACGCAGTCGTTCGGTGTCGTAGAACGGTTCCGGGCCGCGGTGCCGCTCATCGCCCAGATCATGGTGCTCACGATCGCCACCCTGAACTTCATCCGCGTTCAGCACCGCGACGGCCTGCTTCCCATCGACGACGGCCTGTTCGAGGCGCCCGTCGTCGTCACCGAGACGACGTTTCGCATGCAGGGGCAGATCTTCCTAGCGGAGCTGCCCGCGGACGGTGAGCCGCTGGCGGTGCCGACCATCGGGGACGAGCTCGGCCCGGCCTGGAAGCCGATCCATCAGGTGATCCGGCCGCGCACCACGGCGGGCACCGACGCTCCTACCAGCCCTGCCACCGACGCCGCGGACGCAGACCTCGCCGAGGTACCACCGCCGGACCGAGACACCGCGAACTGACCCGCCACGGGGCAAACCGCAAGGCCGCCAGCGCCACCCGCTGCGAACGGGCGTGGCCAGCGACTGCTGCCGTGGGCGCCACCTGTCCGCGTCGGCCGCCCGCCCACCTCGATCAGCCTGCGGCCGACGCGGCGTCCACCATCAGCAGGGTGGCGAGCTGCCGCATGACGCCCGGCCGGGCCCGGTAGTAAACCCAGGTGCCACGGCGGTCGGAGTCGACCAGGCCGGCCTCGCGCAGGGTCTTGAGATGGTGAGAGATCGTCGGCCCGGACAGCTCGAACGCCGGGGTCAGGTCGCACACGCACATCTCCCCATCCGGGGCCGAGGCGATCATCGACATGAGCTGCAGTCGCACCGGGTCGCCGAGCGCCTTGAACGCCGGCGCGAGCACTGCAGCGGTCTCGGCCGGGATGCGATGCTGCGCGATCGGCGGGCAGCACGGCTCGGCCGCATTCAAATCTGTGAGCGAGAGCACCGCCGCTTGCTTTGACATGCCTCTAGGTTGACAGATCTCAAATCAGCGTGCAACTGTTTGATTCGACGGACGTCAAGACAGTCAGGGTCGCACGATGAGGAGATCACCATGTTCCGTTTCGCCCGCCGCCTCACCGGCCGCACCGCCGTACCTGCCGGGGTTCAGTTCTGCGACAGCTGCGCCGAGGTCAGCACCACCGCCGACCGCGCCCGACGGCGCATGGACCGCACCCGCGCCGACCTAACCGCCCTGGCCGGTCTCCGCTGACCCGGCAACGCGGTCCACCCAGCGTCCCAAGCCAGGCCTATACCCATCGCACCCAAACCACCCACCAGCGTCCATCCCTCATTCGTTCCGATCGTTGAAGGAGCATGACCATGACCGACATCCACACCCAGACGCCCGCACAGGGTGGTTTCGCCGGCGACCCCGCGGCCGCCCTCACCGCCGCCGGCACCGGCGGCTGTTGCGGCAACCCGCCGCAGGGCACGCTCACGCTGCCCGACCCGGTCGAAGCGGCCGCCAGCGGGTCGCCGTGCTGCGGCACCGCGGCCGAGGCGACGGAGGCGGGGGCCTGCTGCGGGACGTCGGCGAAGGCCGAGGCGGTCGCCTCCGGCGCGAGTTGCTGCGGATGAGCGCCGTCGCCGGCCAGCCCGCCGCGACCACAACCGTCAGTCAGGCCGTCGCGGAGGTCCTCGCCGGACTGCTCGGCACGGTCTCCGGAGAGCGGATGGCCGCGACGGTCGCGACCCTCGCCAGCGGGCCATTCACCGGCCGGCGGGTCGGGTCGGCCGGCGGCGCCGCAGGCCGCGCGTGGCTCGCCCAGCACCTCGCCGATCTCGGCGCCACGGTGACCCTGGAGCCGTTCCAGGTCCGGTTCGTCCCCGAGGTCTACACCGTCCCGACGGTACTGTGGCACGACGGCAGCACCACCCGGCGGCTCGCCTTCGGCCGCGACGTCGCGGTCCACCTGGCCTCCGCAGACCAGCCCTTGGTGCAACGCGGTGACCTGGCCGTGGCCGGCGCCGGCGACCCGGCCGGCCGGTGGCTGCTCGTCCCGGCCGGAATGACCCTCTTCGACGCCTACGGTCACGCCCACGGCGCGCTCGGACTGCTGTTCGGCCGGGGCGTGGACGCCGACGGCTGGCACTACACAATGCTCGCCGGCCCGAACCCCGGCCCGCTGCCGATCCTCACCCTCGACACCGCCACCCACACCACCCTCCTCGCGGCCGCACAGACCGGCGGCTGGCTCGCCGGAAACACACCGATCCGGCGGCTCGACGTTCCCGCGACCAACCTGCACGGCACCTGGCCCACCACGACGCCCACCGACTCGCCCACCGATTCGTCCGCTGTCGCTGATGGCGATGTGGGTACCGATGCGGGCACCGAGGTGCTGCTGACGGCACATTACGACGGCGTCGGTGACCATCCGGGACTGCGGCAACCCGCCGCGGCGGACAACGGCAGCGGTGTCGCCGTCGTCCTCGAGGCCGCCCGCGTCCTCGCCGGGCATCTGCCCGGCGGCACCCGGTTGTCGATCGCGTTGCTCGACGCCGAGGAGGCCGGCGCGCTGGGCTCCGCGCACCACGCGGCGCAGCTGCGCGCGACCGGCGCAACGCCGCTCGTCATCAACGTCGACGGCGCGGGGAACCTGCACCAGGCCGCCGCGGTCGAGGCCGGCGGACCCGCCCACGCGCTCCTGGCCGCGCTCGACCAGGCCGGACGGCACACCGGCCTGCCCTTGGTCGCCGGGCCGGTCGCCTCCGACAACCGCCGCTACGCCGCCGCCGGTCTGGCCGCGGTCGGCATCGGCGCGGGCATGGCCGGCTATCACAGCCCGGCCGACACCGCGGACCGCGTGGAGACCGCCACCCTGACCGCCGTCGCGAAGCTCGTCGTCGCGACCAGCTGGCTGGCGAGCACCGATCCGGCTACACTTCAATCGTTGATCGGCGATAAACGATGAAGTTGGTGGATGGTGAGCGAGCTCCTCGACCGGGCGACCGCGGAGACGTACGCGTCGTGGTTCCGGGCCCTCGCGGACCCGTCGCGGGTGCAGATCGTGGAGTACCTGGCGCGGCAGGGCAAGCCGCTGAGCGTCGGGGAGATCGTGGCCGCGGTCGGGCTGGCACAGTCGACCGTGTCGCAGCACCTGAAGGTCCTCACCGAGGTCCGGTTCGTGCTCGTGGAGCCGGTCGGCACCGCCCGGCACTACCGGATCAACACCGCCTGCATCGCGTGCTTCCCGTCCGCTGCCGACGTCGTGATGGGCAAGCCGGCCCCCAGCCCGGTCGGCGGCTGCGCATGACCGACATCGCGGTCCGGGCGATGACCGCCGCCGACGCCGCCGCGGTCCTGGCGATCTACCAGGCGGGCATGGACGCCGGCAACGCCAGCTTCGAGGACACCGCCCCCACCTGGGAGGTGTTCGACGCGGGCAAGCTGCCGCAACATCGCTACGTCGCAGCAGACCCTGCAGACCCTGCGGATCCGGGCGGCACGGTGCTCGGTTGGGTTGCGGTCTCCCGGGTGTCGGCGCGGCAGGTGTACGCCGGGGTCGTCGAGCACTCCGTCTACGTCGACCCCGGCGCGCAGGGCCGCGGCGTGGGCCGGGCGCTACTGACCGCGTTGATCGCCTCGACCGAGGCGGCCGGGATCTGGACCATCCAGTCCGGCGTCTTCCCGGAGAACACCGCCAGCCGCGCCCTGCACCGCGCCGCCGGGTTCCGCGAAGTCGGCATCCGCGAACGCGTCGGCCGGCACGCTAGCCAGGGCAACCGGTGGCGCGACGTCGTCTTCGTCGAACGCCGCAGCCCGCACGTCACCTGACATCACAGCAACACCCGGCACCCACCCAGCACCGCCTCCACCATCGACCGCCACCAGCACCGCAGTCCACCCACGTATTTCGAGAACTGTCAAGACAGAGGAGTTTCGCCATGACCACCCGCTTGGAAGACCTGCCCGTCGTCGTGATCGGGGCCGGCCCGGTCGGTTTGGCCGCCGCCGCGCACCTGCACGAGCGAGGTCTGCCGTTCACCGTCCTGGAAGCCGGTGACGGCCCGGCCACCGCGGTGCGGCAATGGGGGCACGTGCGGCTGTTCTCGCCGTGGCGGTACACCATCGACGCCGCATCCCGTCGCCTCCTCGCCGACGCCGGCTGGGTCGAGCCCGACGCCGAGCGGCTGCCGACCGGCGCGCAGCTCGCCGACGAGTACCTGCAACCCCTCGCCGACTTGCCCGCGCTCAAGCCACACGTGCGCTACGGCGCCCGCGTGGTGGCCGTCACCCGGCTGGGCCTGGACCGGCTGCGCACCGCCGGCCGCGACCAGGCGCCGTTCCTGGTTCGCCTCGGCGACGGCACGGACCTGCTCGCCCGGGCGGTGATCGACGCGTCGGGCACCTGGTCCACGCCGAACGTCCTCGGCGCGTCCGGCATCCCCGCGCACGGCGAGACCGCGGCCGCGGCGTTCATCGAGCACGCCCTGCCCGACGTCCTCGGCGCGGACCGGGACCGGTTCGCCGGCAAGCGCACCCTCGTCGTCGGCGCCGGGCACTCCGCCGCCAACACGCTGCTCGTCCTCGCCCAACTCGCCCAAGAGGTGTCGGGCACGGAGGTCACCTGGGCGATCCGGGCGGCGAGCCCGGCCCGCACCTACGGCGGCGAGACCGCCGACGCGCTGCCGGCCCGCGGCGCAATCGGCACCCGACTGCGCGAGCACGTGGACGCCGGCCGGATCCGGCTCGTCACCGGATTCTCCGCGCAAACCGTCACCGTCAAGGCCGACGGCGAGGTCGAAGTGTCCGACGGTGTCCGCGCCCTCGAAGTCGACCGGATCGTGGCCGCGACCGGGTTCCGCCCCGACCACGGCATCGTCTCCGAGCTTCGGCTCGACCTGGACCCGATCCTCGGCTCGACCCGCGCCCTCGCCCCGCTCATCGACCCCAACGAGCACTCCTGCGGCACCGTCCCGCCGCACGGCGTCGACGAACTCACCCACCCCGAGCCCGGCTTCTACGCCATCGGCATGAAGTCCTACGGCCGGGCGCCGACGTTCCTCCTGGCGACCGGCTACGAGCAGGCCCGCTCCGTCGTCGCCGCCCTCGCCGGCGACTGGGCCGCGGCCCGCGACGTCCAGCTCGACCTGCCCGAGACCGGCGTGTGCAACAGCAATCCGATCCTTGGCGACGAGACCGCCGCGGCCGAGGGCAGCAGCTGCTGTGGCAGCACACCGACCGACGTCGTCGCCCCTGCGGCCGGGCGCGGGCTAGCCACCGGCATCGCCGGTGGGCTGCTGTCGTCGCCGCTGACGCTGGTGTCCGCGTCGCAGTCGGGCGCGGGTGAGCAGAGCGGCGGTTGCTGCGGCTGATGGCACCGCTGCCAAGTCCGGCGGCTCCCGGCGCACGGGCCGGGAGCCACCGGGCTTTCCACGGATGGCGGATCGTCGCCGTCTTCGCGGTCACGCAGACCGCCGGGTACGGCTGCCTCTACTACACCTTCGCCGTCCTGCTGCACCCGATCGCCGCCGACCTCCACACCACGGCGACCGCAGTCACCGGCGCGATCACCACCGCGCTGCTCGCCTCGGCAGCCGCGGCGGTGCCCGTCGGCCGGTGGCTGGACCGCCACGGCGGCCGCGCGCTCATGACCGCCGGGTCGCTCGCCGGCGCCGGGCTGCTCATCGCCTGCTCCCAGGTGCGCACCGTGTGGCAGCTGTACATGGTGTTCACCGGGCTCGGCATCGCGATGGCGATGGCGCTGTATGAGCCTGCGACCGCGGTCATTGTGTCGTGGTTCGACCAGGCCCACCGCTCCAAGGCGGTGCTGGCGATGATCGTCGTGGCCGGGTTCGCCAGCACCATCTTCATGCCGCTCACCGGCCTGCTCGAGCACCGCCACGGCTGGCGCACCACCCTGCTCGTCCTGGCCGGCGTCTACGCCGCCGTCGCGGTGCCGCTGCACGCTCTCGTCGTGCGCCGCGCACCGACCGACCCGACCGACTCGACCAATCCGGCCGGCCCAGCGCGCCGTCGACCGAGCACGACGGACGAGCGGCGGGTACTGATCAGGGCGGCGGTTCGGGACGGGCGGTTCTGGTGCCTGGCCGTCGCGTTCGTCGCGCACGGCGCCGCGATGAGCGCTATGACCGTCCACCTCGTCGGGTTCCTCACCAGCAAAGGGCACCCGGTCACGTTCGCCGCGACCGTCGCCGGGCTCCTCGGCGTGCTGTCCGTCACCGGCCGGGTCCTGCTCACCGGCGCGCAACGCCGAATCCGGCTGCACCGCGTCGTCGCCGTCATCTTCTCCGTGCAGGCCGCCGCCGCGCTCACCCTGCCGTTCGTCGGCGCCACGCGGCCCGGTGCCGCCGTGGCGGTGATCGGGTTCGGGATCGGGTTCGGCGTTGCCAGCCTCGCCACCCCGGCGCTGCTCGCGGACCGGTACGGCACCACCGCCTACGCCAGCATCGCCGGCACCCTCGCCGCGCCCGTCACCCTCGCCAAGGCCGGCGCACCGCTCGGCGCCGCCGCCCTCGCCGCCGCCGGCGGCTACACCCCGGTCCTAGTCACCATCGGCGCCTGCAGCCTTGTCGCCGCGGCCGGCATCCTCACCCGAGCCGACTCGCCGACGCCGACACCGCACCGCCCGCCTCACTCGGCCGAGGAACGCGCCGACAGCGACGCCATCCACCACGCCGCCGGTGCCGACAGCCCGTACCTCACCAGGCCGTAGGCGAGCACCGCCAGGACCACCACCGTCGAGCCGGTCGGCGGCGTCGACGCGACCAGCAGCAGCACCGCGACCGCGACCGTACTCACCGAGCGACGCGGGACCCGCGGGTCCCGCGGGACCGGTGCGCCGGTTGCCGCAGCAGCGCGTCTAGGACGTGCGCGGCGTCGCGGCCGACGCCGCGCAGGGTTGCCGAGGCGAAACTACGTTGCCGCTCCAGGCCGACAAACCCCAACCCGGGCACCGACGTCGACACGCCACCGTCGTGCAGCGGCACACCCCGGCCGTCCAACGCCCCCGTCCCGGCCAGATACGACAGGCCAGGCCGGAACCCGGTCGCCAGGATGATGACGTCGACACGTTCCCGGGCACCGTCCGGCCACACGACGTCGTCGCCGTCCACCCGCCGGAACAACGCCCGGCGCTCGGGCCGCGCGGCTCGAATCGCGGCTCGGTAACGGCCGTCGTCGATCACCGGGACGGTGCCTTTCGACAGCCGCGGCCCGAGCCGCGATGAGTCCAGGCCGGTGCGGGTCAGCCACCAATGGAAATCCCGACCCAGGATCCGCTGCGGCTGCCACCGCAACGGCTGCCGGGTGGCGATGCTGACCGTCGCCACCGCGGCGAGCTCGACGGCGATCTGCACCGCCGAGTTCCCGCCACCGACCACGACCACCCGGCTCCCGGCGAACGGGACTGGGTCGCGGTACTCGGCGGAGTGCAGCACCCGCCCGCTGAACGACGCCAGACCCGGCAGCGCAGGCCGGTAGGGGCTACAGAACCCGCCGCTCGCCGCGACCACCGCCCGTGCGCGCAGCGACGAGCCGTCCGACGTGGACACCAGGAACCCACCGCCCGCAGCGCCCTGCGAGCCTGCGGGGACCTGAGTGACCTCGGTGACGTGCTGGCCGAACCGCACGTCGGCGTCCAGGCTCGCCGTGTAGGCGGTGAGGTAGTCGACCACCTCGTCGCGCAGCGGGTACCGGCCCGGATCGCCGGCGAACGGCCGCCCGGGCAGCGCCGAGAACCGGGCCGGGGAGAACAGCGTCAGGCTCTCGTAGTACCGCGGCCAGGAACCACCCGGTCTGCTTGACGCGTCCAGCACCACCGGCACCACACCACGCGACACGGCCGTGTACGCGGTGGCCAGGCCCGCCTGACCACCGCCGATGACGATCACATCAGCGACATCCACCACCGCAATGTATCGTCACATCGGGAAAAGACGAAATGATGTTTGGAGGAGGAGACTAGAGCCCGATGACACAGCTACCACCCCCGACCGCGGCGCCCGCCGCCCTGCACGGGCCTACCCAGGACTTCCTCAAAGCCCTCGCCAGCGAGACCCGGCAGCAGATCATGCTCCTGTTCACCGGCGGCGCGGAACTCACCGTCGGTGAGGTCGCCGAATGCTGCGGCCTCGGCCAGTCCACCACCTCCGAGCAGCTGGCCGTCCTGCGCCGCGGCGGACTCGTGCAGTCCACCCGCGACGGCAAACTCGTGCGCTACCGCGCCGACCCCGCCGCCATCAGCGCCCGGCTCAACGACCTGCAGACCTACCTGGCCTGCTGCTGCCCACCGCCAGCAGCAACACTGACCACATCCAAATACGGCGAGCAGCCTGGCGCGTAGCGGTCGTCACCGCGGCGTCACGCCGTTGCGGGTATCTCGCTCGCCGTGCCACCACGCGATACCCCCGCGACCGGGAATCCCGGCAACCGCGCAAGGTCGGCAACGTCAGCGCCGCCCGCCAGCGCGTACTGAATGACGAGCAGCTGGCCGCCCAGCCGGTCGGGCGGGACTAGGTCGACGACGACGCGTCCAAACGCAAACTGGCGCGATCGCTGTCGCGCCTCCCCGGCGCGGGCCGCCGGGACTGACCGGTACCGGGAGGCGCGGGCCCCGCCGCCACCGAAGCCGGCACGTATCAGAACGCCCTCGCCGATGCGCCGAGCGGGCGGCCGCGCTGTTGCGCGCTACCAGTAACTCGACCAGGACTCTGCCATCACGGGAACATCGAGATCGCCCGACGGATCATCAATTCTGCTGTGACTTTTCGCGACAGGTGGCGGAGATCTTGTGCATGACTTGGCGGAGGCCGGAGTGGGCGACGCTGCACGCCGGGTTTGCTGGTGTCGCTGTACTGGAGCTCCGGACAGGCCAGAGCCGCCTGACAGACAGGCAGCTTCCAGGCCGCGTACGGTGAAGGACCGACTCGACGCGACTAGGATGCCGGGGCCAGCGGCAGCCAGCAGTGCTCCAACGATCGTGGACCTGAAGCCCTCCGGAGCCACGTCTCACCACTGACTATTGCCGCTGCGGGCGTTGACGGCGCCTGCGGCGGCGATTCCGCAAGGCGGCTGCCGAGGTCGGCAAAGATTCCGCAGCTGGCGATAGATCATTCAGCGACACAGACGGGTTGGTGGTATGGCCGTCATGGACCAAATTCACTGAATGCGGCTCGTTATACCCGGCGAGGATGTACGGCACGATGGCCTGCAATTTGGCGCCACCGTCTGGCCCCTTGCCGATGTGGTAGACGAACAGGGCCCAGAACATCCGCCACAGAAGGGACGGGCGTCTGCCAGCGGGCTTGACCAGGAACGAGAAGACACGGGCAACAGCTGTAGCAATCACGGCGTAGCTCCTTGGCCTCACCGGTGCCCGCGTGGCAGGTGAGGTCACGGAACATGCGCCAAGGGACCAGCGGTCATGCGGCGTCGGTCGGAGTGCCCCTGCACAAGCAGCGCGGGCGGGCACGAATGCAGAGCATTCGACCGGCGAGGCGCGATCGGCGGCGACGCGCCTCAAAGCACGGCGGCGGGGTGCCGGTCAGGCAATGGACCCGCGGCGGGAGCTATTCCGTGGCATGCATCATGAGGATCGGATCGTAGCACGCGCATACCGTTGCTCGGTTCACTGGGTGCGCCACGGTCAGGCGAGTCTCACGTAGTAGCCCGTCGCAGCGGTCGAGTTCCGCCAAGTCGGCTGCAAGATTCCCGCCATCTAACGAGCAAAGTCACACCTGCGGTCTCGAATAGCCAACCGACCGCATGTCGCTACGATGTCGTACACCCGTACGATCCGGTCCGCGAATCCGCGATGGTGCGGGTCTACTGCTGCGCCTCCCCCTCCGCAGCGCCAGCGTCAGGAGCGTGAGGGGGGATCGTGTCGACTGCAGCCGCGCCTCTTCCTACTGGCACGAGGCGGCTCGCGGCGCTTGAGCAGGCGGGCCTTGTCCGCCGCGGCGTCCGGCGGCCCGGTACTGGGCCTGAGGGCGCGTTGCCGGTTCCCGCCGAACTTCGCCCGCTGCTGCCGCAAGGGTTGCCCCGTGGCGGGACTGTTGCGGTCTCGCAGGATGGTGGGGCCAGCATGTCCGCGCTGCTGCTGTTGCTCTCGGCGGCGTCTCGGGCGGGTGCATGGTGCGCGGTGGTGGGCTTGCCGTCCATGAGTCCGGTCGCCGCAGAGGAACTCGGGATCTCGCTAGAGCGGTGCGCGCTGGTGCCCGAGCCGGGAGCTGACTGGGATGTGGTCACCGCGGCATTGCTGGATGGTGTGGACATCGTCGTGAGTGCTCGGCTACAGGCGCCACCGGCGGCGGTGTGCGGGCGGCTGTCTGCCCGGGCGAGGCAACGAGGGACGGTGCTGGTGCCGTACGGAGCGTGGCAGGGCGCCGACCTCACCCTGCAGGTCGAGCATGCTGAGTGGGATGGCCTGCAGCAGGGTCGCGGCCGGCTGCAATGCCGACAGGTGACCGCCGTGACCCGAGGGCGAGGAGCGGCCGCGCGGCCTCGACGCACGACGTTCTGGCTTCCGGAGCCGTCCGAGCTGTACACCTTCCTGCGCGGCCGCGCTGAATCTGACGCTCCGCGAAGGCTGACCGCCGTGCCCGCCGCACCGGCGGCCGACCCTGTTCCTGGTCCAACACCTGAGCGTCGCCTGCAGAGCGCCTCCTAGGTGCACAGCTGCGGCAGCAAAACTGTGGGACAAGGCCGCATGGCGGTTAAGGCGCAGGCCACCGTCGGCGTTGTCATCCCCGCCGATCAACATCGCACGTAGCCCACTCCCACGAGTCCTTTGCGGGCCAGCTATTGCCCGTTCTGAGGTACTCAAGTTGCTCCGCTATAGCCGCTCGTGGACAGCAATCTCGCTTCTGTCAACGGCCAGTTGGACTTCCCCGGTGGCGGCCAGTAGTTCTCCCCGCTGGCGGTCACGAATTTCTCCCCGTCGGCGGCCAGATAGTTCCCCGCCGT
>NZ_JNYJ01000030.1 GCF_000716715.1 Dactylosporangium aurantiacum
GTCCGTCGACGGTTACGACCCGGCCCGCGGCGCCGCGTTCACCAGCTACGCCATCCCGATGATCGTCGGCGAGCTGAAGCGGCACTTCCGCGACAAGGGTTGGGACGTGCGCGTGCCCCGCCGCCTGCAGGAGCTGCGCCTGGAGATCTCGAAGATCTCCGGCGACCTCGCGCAGCAGCTGGGGCGCTCCCCGACGGTCGCCGACCTGGCCGCCCGCCTCGGGGTCAGCGAGGAGGACGTCATCGAGGGCATCGAGTCGGGTCACGCCTACCGGGCCCTGTCCATCAACGCCCCGGCCAGCGGCGACGAGGCGGGCGTCGAGCTCGCCGACCTCCTCGGCGGCGTCGACCGCGACCTGGAGGCCGTCGACGACCGGGAGTCGCTGCGGCCGCTGATCGCCGAGCTGCCCGAGCGCGAACAGCGGATCATCGCGATGCGGTTCTTCGGCAACCTGACGCAGACGCAGATCGCCGACCGGCTCGGCATCTCGCAGATGCACGTCTCCCGGCTGCTCGGCCACGCCCTCACCCACCTGCGCGGTGCCCTCGTGGCCCCGCTGTAGGGGGCTACGCCGGGGCGAGGACCGACGACAGCTGGTACACGTTGTACGCCTGCTTGATCACCGGGTGGGCGACGTTGCGGACGGGCACGCCGCCCGGCGTCGTGCCCCGCTCCGAGCCGGCGTGCGCGTGCCCGTGCACCGCGAGCCCCACCCCGGGCGTGGCGTCGATCGCCTGCGCCAGCAGGTACGAGCCGAGGAACGGGTAGATCTCCAGCGGCTCGCCGAGCAGCGTCTCCGGCACCGGCGAGTAGTGCGTCAACGCGATCCGCACGTCGCACTCCAGCTCCGCGAGGGCCACCCCGAACCGTTCGGCCAGCTCGCGGCTGTGCCGGGTGAACGCCTTCATCTCCGGCTCGCCGAACTCGCTGGCGCACGCGCCGGCGAACCCGCCGCCGAACCCCTTCGTCCCGGCGACGCCGACGCGGACGTCACCGACGTGCAGGACGGTGCCGGTGCACTCCAGCACGGTGATGCCCACGTCCTGCAGTACCTTCGTGACCTCCGCCTGCTGGTCGCAGTGATAGTCGTGGTTGCCGAGGATCGCGATCACCGGTACCGCGAGACCGCCGAACTCCTGGGCCACGCACCGCGCCTCGTCGGCCGTGCCGTGCCGGGTCAGGTCGCCGGCGAGCAGCAGCAGGTCCGCCTTGCCGTCCAGGTGCTCCAGCGCCGGGCGGTACCGGCCGAGGACGTCGGCGTCGAGATGGACGTCGCCGACCGCGGCGACCCTCACGCAACCTTCGGCCGTCATAGCTCCTCCACGTCTTGCGGCTCGTGGACCCGGGTGAGCCCGATGTTGCAGTGCACGGGCAGCTCGGGGAACGCCTCGGCGATCACCTGGCAGATCAGGTCGCGGCGGTCGGCGCTCTCGACCTCGCCGACGAGGCTGACCCCGTCCTCGGTGCGGACCACCCGGATGCCCTGCTCCGCGATGCGCTCGTCCTCGATGAGCAGCTGGTGCAGCTCGCTCTCGACGTGCTGGTCAATGATCATGCGGGCCTTCTCACAGGGAAGCGGCGAGCGCGCTGGTCTCGTCCAGCGACATGACGCCGAGGCGGTCGATCAAGAACAGGAAAGCATGCGCGTACGGCGAGTGTGCCGTTTCCCGGTAGACGCGGGGCCAGTCGATCTGCTCCCGCAGCGACCGCGCGACCGGCAGCCCGCGGGCGTAGTCGCAGTAGTGCGCCGACCAGGTCAGCACCTTGTGGATCATCAGCTCGGTCGCCGACAGCACCGGCATGTGGCAGGCGTTGACGGCGATCACGTCGGTGTCGGCCAGGGTCGCGTCGGTGACCGGCCGCTGCACCGGGCAGAAGATGAAGTCGATCAGGTTGTCCTCGTCGAACGCCTTGACCAGCCACCCCTCGGGCGGCACCTCGCCGCGGAACCCGACCTCCGACAGGGCGGTCAGGACCCGTTCTGCGTCCTCGGCCTTGATGAGGAAGTCGATGTCATGGTCGACGGATTCGCCGCCGCGGGCGTAGACCGCGAAACTGCCGGCCAGGCAGAACGGGATGCCCGAGTCCTTCAAGTGGTACGCGGCGCGCTTCAGCGTGGCGATGAGTGGCTGCCTGTCCTCCGGAACTGCCATGAACAGTGGCTTACCCGTCAGGTCATTCCGTCACACGCACCGATTGCGGCAGCCGGGGGAAGAGTTCGGTCTCCTCCTCCTGCACGTGTTCCCGCACCGCCTCCAGCAGCGCCGCGAGCAGCACCTCGAACGCCGGATCCACGTCGTTGGGCTCGGCCAGCCGGGCCATGAGGTCGTCGATGCGGCGGTGCTCGGCGGCCTCGTACTCGGCCAGCGCCGCCGGAAGGTGCGGGTGCAGCAGCCGCTCCTCGGTCGCGGTGTGCGCGGCCAGCACGGTGACCGCGGCGTCGAGGGCGGCCCGGCGCGCGTCCGGCGACCGCGCCGTCTCGATGTCGGCGAACAGCGACTCGATCCGGCGGTGTTCGGCGACGAGCAGGTCGACGAGGTCCTGCTCCATGGTCAGCTCCCCAGGTTCCGCGGCTCGGGCATGCGTTGGCGTACCCGGCGTGCCACCCGGCTAACCGTCACCCAGCAGACTTGATCGATATGCGGCGTGTCGGCCTTCCGTGGCGTTGGCACGTGTGTTCGAATAATCCCTCATGGAGCGAAGGAAGCACTGGTGGAACGGCGCCTGGGGGCGGCTCGCCCGCCGCGACGTGTACCTGTTCGAGGACGCCGGTCACTGGTGGGTCGAGTCGCGGGAGGGTGGCGCTGACGGGCGCTGCCGCACGTACGAGTTCGACGCCGAGGAGCCCGCCATGGACTGCGTGTCCGGCCTGCTCGCCCAGCCCGGCGATTGGCGCGAGCTGCACTGAGCGGGCCCGGCCGGCGACCGGTGGCCGGCGGGGTGCCCGGTGGACGACCGGCGCGCAACGAATCGCTGCCCGCCGGCCGTACCGCACAAGGAACACGCGGCAAGAAGCAGCTTTCCGCAATGGAACGCCGGGCGCGCCGCCCTTAGGTTTGACCGCATGAGCCGTCGCTACCTGATGTGTCGACCGACATATTTCGCCGTTGACTACGCGATCAACCCCTGGATGGACCCGACCGCGCCCGTCGACGCCGACCTCGCCGTCGCGCAGTGGACCCGGCTGTACGAGCTCTACCTGTCCCTCGGCCACACCGTCGACCTCATCGACCCGATCCCGGGCCTGCCCGACATGGTGTTCGCCGCCAACGGCGCCACGGTCGTGGACGGCACCGTCTACGGCGCGCAGTTCCGCCACCCGGAGCGCGCCGACGAGGGCCCCGCGTACCTGGCCTGGTTCGAGCGCAACGGCTTCACCGTCCACGCGCCGAAGAGCGTCAACGAGGGCGAGGGCGACCTCCTGCTCGCCGGCGGCCACCTGCTGGCCGGCACCGGCCTGCGCACCGAGCTGGCCGCGCACGCCGAGGCCCAGGAGCTCTTCGGCCGGCCGGTGATCACCCTGCAGCTCGTCGACCCGCGCTACTACCACCTCGACACCGCGCTGACCGTGCTGTCGCAGGACAACGTCGCGTACTACCCGGGCGCGTTCTCGCCCGGCAGCCAGGCGGTGCTGCGCCGGCTGTACCCCGACGGGGTCATCGCCACCGCCGCCGATGCCGCCGTCCTCGGCCTGAACGCCGTCAGCGACGGCCACCGGGTCGTCCTGCCGTCCGCCGCCACCCGCCTCGCCGCGGAGCTAGCGTCGAAGGGGTTCCAACCGGTGCCGGTCGACGTGTCCGAACTGCACAAGGCCGGTGGCGGACCGAAGTGCTGCACGCTGGAGGTGCGCTCATGACCACCGCCCTGGACGGCCTCACCGGGCCCGCCATCGCGCTCGCGGAACGCTGGACCGCGCACAACTACCACCCGCTGCCGGTCGTCATCGCCTCCGGTGAGGGTGCCTGGGTCACCGACGTCGACGGCCGCCGCTACCTGGACTGCCTGGCCGGCTACTCCGCGCTCAACTTCGGTCACCGCCACCCCGACCTCATCGCCGCCGCCCACGCCCAGCTGGACCAGGTGACGCTGACCAGCCGCGCGTTCCTGCACGACCAGTTCGGCCCGTTCTGCCAGGAGCTCGCCACGCTCTGCGGCAAGGACCTCGTCCTGCCCATGAACACCGGCGCCGAGGCGGTCGAGACCGCGATCAAGGTGGCTCGCAAGTGGGGCTACAAGGTCAAGGGCGTCCCCGACGGCCAGGCCACCATCGTCGTGGCCGCCGACAACTTCCACGGCCGCACCACCACGATCATCAGCTTCTCCACCGACCCCGACGCCCGCGCCGACTACGGCCCGTACACCCCCGGGTTCCGGATCGTGCCGTACGGCGACCTGGCCGCGCTCGCCGGCGCCATCGACGACACCACCGTCGCCGTGCTCATCGAACCCATCCAGGGTGAGGCCGGCGTGCTCGTCCCGCCGGCCGGCTACCTGGCCGGGGTGCGGGAGCTGTGCACCGCCACCAACGTCCTGTTCGTCGCCGACGAGGTCCAGTCCGGCCTCGGCCGCACCGGCGCCACGTTCGCCTGCGGCGACGTCGTCCCCGACGTGTACGTCCTGGGCAAGGCGCTCGGCGGCGGCATCGTGCCGGTCTCCGCGATCGCCGCGAACCGCGACGTCCTCGGCGTGCTGCGCCCCGGCGAGCACGGCTCCACGTTCGGCGGCAACCCCCTCGCGTGCGCCGTCGCCCGCGCCGTCATCGCCCTGCTCAATACCGGCGAGCCGCAGGCCAACGCGCGGCGGGTCGGCGCGTACCTGCACGAGCGGCTCGACACCCTCGTGGGCCACGGCCTCACCGCCGTGCGCGGCCGCGGCCTGTGGGCCGGCATCGACATCGACCCCGCGCTGATGACCGGCCGGCAGGCCTGCGAGGCGCTGCTGGCCCAGGGCGTCCTGGCGAAGGACACCCACGGCTCGACGCTCCGCCTGGCGCCGCCCCTGCTGGTGACCGAGCGGGACATCGACGTCGCGGTGGACGCGCTGACGGTGGTGCTGAAGGGCTGAGGCGCGGGGCGCAGGCGGTCGCCCCCCCACCTGCGCCCCGCAGTCCCAGGCCAGGGACCCGTGGCCGGCGGCCGCGGGTCCCTGGCCGCACACCCGCGGCCGGAGGCCGCGGGTCTCAGTCGCGCTGGAGCAACCGGCCGAGCCAGCCCCGGCGCCGGGACAGCGCGGCCGGTGCCGGCTCGTGGAACGGGCACGACGCCGGCTCGTCCGGCACCCGCGGCACGACGGGGGAGCGGCCCCGGCGGCCGAGCTCACGGGCGTCGCTGTCCAGGTAGAAGGCGGGCCGCTGGTCCGCCTCGTGGTAGTACCGGTGGAACACGCCGGTCGTGGCGCCGCTCATCGGCGGCACGATCCAGGTCCAGTCGGCCGGGGTCGGCCGGCCGGCGCGTTCCTCGCTGGCGACGTGCGCGAGGAACCGTTCCGACTCGCTGTGATGGTCGCTGATGCGGGCGCCGGCCTGGTCGAAGGACCACAGCACGGCCCGGTTGAGCTCCAGCAGGGCGGTGTCGCGCCACAGCGACCGTTCGGTGCTGGTGTCCAGGCCCATCCGTTCGGCGATGACCGGCAGCAGGTTGTAGCGGTCGGTGTCGGCGAGGTTGCGGGCGCCGATCTCGGTGCCCAGGTACCAGCCGTTGAACGGGGCCAGGGGGTAGTCGACCCCGCCGATGGTGAGCCGCATGTTGGCGATGGCGGGCACGGCGTGCCAGCGCAGGCCGAGCTCGGCGAACCAGCGCAGCGTCGGGTGCTCGATCGGCACCTCCCACACCGCGGTCTCGGGCAGGTCGTACAGGTTGACGTCGCCGCCGGGGCCTTCGATCGCGAGGGGAAGCACGTCGAAGGGGTTGTCGGGCTTGCCGCGCCAGCCGTACTGCTGCAGCGTCTCGGTGAACTGGGTGTAGCGGGGGTCGCCGACGACCGTGCCGGCGTGCGGGCCCTCGGTGTGGCGGTGCCCGGCGTACCGGATGAGCTGCTCGTTCCACAGCCGGGCGCCCTCCCGGCCGGGGACGTGCTGGGCGAAGACCGAGATGACGGGCCGGATCACGTTGCGTTCGCGCTGGCCGGCGAGGTGCAGGTGGCGCACGAGCTCCTCGAAGATCTCGTCGGGGGCGCTGACCTTGCGCAGGTCGCGCACGACGAGGCTGCGCCAGTACAGCCGGCCGATGCAGCGGCTCGCGTTGCGCCACGCCACCCGGCAGCCGAACACCAGCTCCGGGTACGTGTGGACGTACGTGCCCGTCTCGGCGACCTCGTCGCGGATCTGCGCGAGGCGCTCGCGCCCGTCGCCGCGCTGCGGGTGCTCCCGGTAGTACTGCCCGAGGAAGTCCTCGGCCTCCCGAAGATCCACCGGCAGGTGCGGATCCCACTGCTGACCTGGCGTGTCGCGGTACCCAGGCACGCTCACACTGACCTCCCAACGCCGACGGGGGTTCCCTGGGGGCGGGTCCGACGCGGCAAGGAGTTCATGTTCGGCGTCTCACCCTGGCCAGAGTCGCACAACGTGTGCGCTCTGTGTCGGTGGGTCAGCGATGCAAGCTGCAAAACGGCAGACGCACTCCGGCCGAACGGATGATGACGGCCGGAGTGCGCCACCCGGACGCGGTGTCCGTGCTAGCCGGACGCGACCCGCCGCAGCCTGGCCAGGTACGTCTGCGCCACGACCACCAGCGCGATGAACGCCCCGCTGATCACGGTCTGCCACGCCGAGGTGACCGTGCCGTCCTGGTTGATCAGGTTCTGGATCACCTGCAGCAGCAGCACCCCGGCGATCGTGCCGCCGAGCGTGCCGGCCCCGCCGGTGAGCAGGGTGCCGCCGATGACGACGGCGGCGATCGCGTCCAGCTCCATGCCGGTGCCCAGGACCGTGACGCCGGAGCCGAGCCGCGCCGCGTTGAGCGCCCCGGCCAGCCCGGCGAGGAGCCCGGACAGCACGTACACCCGGACCTGCGTCGCGCGGATCCGCACGCCCATCAGCCGGGCCGCGTCCTCGCTGCCGCCGATCGCGTACACGGACTGGCCGAAGCGGGTGCGGTAGAGCGTCACCATGCCGGCCGCGAACAGCACCACGACCAGGTAGACGGGGGACTTCACGCCGAGCAGCGCCCCCTGGCCGAAGTCCTTGAACGCCCCGGGGTCGACCAGGTACGTGGTGCGGCCCTCGCCGGACAGGGCGAGCATGAGGCCCCGCGCGCCGAGCAGCCCGGCGAGGGTCACGATGAACGGCGCCAGCCGCGCGTACGCGATGACCAGGCCCTGCACCAGGCCGAACAGCCCGCACACGGCGAGGGGCACGGCGAACGCGGCGGCGACGCCGTACCGCGACGCCCACGCGGCGAGGACGCCGCCGAGCACGTAGAGCGAGCCGACGGACAGGTCGATCCCACCGGTGATGATCACGAAGGTCATGCCGAGGGCGATGAGGGCGGCCGGCGCGGCCGAGATGAGGATCGTGCCGGCGTTGTCGAGGCTGCGGAAGCTGTCGTAGGCGACGAGCCCCACGGCGAGCACGACACCGAGCACGGCGAGGGCGCCCTGCCGCTGGACGAGCTCGACGACCCGTTCGGTGCGCAGCGCCGCCGCCTCGGCCTTCGCGGTCCGCGGTGCGGCGACGAGCGTCATCGGGTCCTCCGTTCCCGGGCCGCGTACACCGCGACCAGGATGATGACCGCCTGGACCATCTGCGCGGTCGAGTCCTTGAGGTTGTTGGCGATCATCGTCGCGGTCAGCAGCTGCATGAGGAACGCGCCGGCGACGGTGCCCAGGACGCGGACCTTCCCGCCGGTGAGGGGGGTGCCGCCGACGACGACGGCGGTGATCGCGGACAGCTCGATGAGCAGCCCGATCCGGGACGCGTCGGCGGAGCCGATCCGCGACACCTGGATCACGCCGGCGACGGCGGCGAGCACGGCGGCGATGACGTAGACGGTGATCAGGACCCGTTTGACGGGGACGCCGGCGAGCTGGGCGGCGGCCCGGTTGTCGCCGACGGCGAGCAGCCGCCGGCCGAACACGGTGCGGCGCACGACGAAGCCGACGACCACGGCGAGCACGGCGGCGATCCACACCGTGTACGGCACGCCGAGGAACGCGTCGGTGCCGATGGCGAGGAAGTCCTTGGCGCGGATGTCCTTGTACCTGCCGTCGGACAGCACCAGGGCGACGCCGCGGCCGGCGACCAGCATGGCGAGGGTCGCCACGATCGGCTGGAGCCCGACGAACGCGACGAGGCCGCCGTTGACCAGCCCGACGACGACGCCGCCGGCGACGGCCAGGACGATCGCCGGGACGGTGCCGTAGCCGAGGTACAGGGGGATGAGGGCGGCGCCGAGCGCCATCACCGACCCGACGGACAGGTCGATGCCCTCGGTGCCGATGACCAGCGCCATGCCGAGCGCCACGATGACGACCGGGGTGACCTGGACCAGCTGGATGCGCAGGTTGTTCCAGGCGAGGAAGTTGTCGGTCCAGGCGATGTTGAACAGCACCAGCAGGGCGAGCGCCACGTACACCCCGTACACGGGCAGCAGGCGCCTGACGGCGGCGGCGTCGAGGCCGTCCTTCTTCACGGACAGCGTCGTCATGACGCCGCCGTCGCGATCACGTGCATCAGCTGCTCCGTTGTCACGTCGTCGCCGCGCAGCATGCCGGCGACGGCGCCGTCGCGCAGCACGACCACCCGGTCGGAACCCTCGATGAGCTCCTCGGCGTCGGAGGAGACCAGCACGACGCCGAGGCCTTCGGCGGCGAGCTCGTCGATGAGCGCCTGGACCTCCGCCTTCGCGCCGACGTCGATGCCGCGGGTGGGCTCGTCCAGCAGCAGCACCTTCGGCCCGGTCGCGAGGAGCCGGGCGAGCAGCACCTTCTGCTGGTTGCCGCCGGACAGGTCGCCGACGCGCTGGTGGGGGCCGGACGCCTTGATCCGCAGCCGCCGCATGAACGTCTCCACGATGTTGTCGATCTTCCGTTCGGAGACGATGCCGGCGGTGGCCAGCCGCGGCAGGACGGCCAGGGCGATGTTCTCCCGCACGGACAGGCCCAGGGCGATGCCCTCGGCCTTGCGGTCCTCGGGCTGCACGGCGATGCCGGCCTTGAGCGCGGTGACCGGGTTGGGCCGGCGCAGGACCTCGCCGTCGACCTCGACGGTGCCGTGGTCCAGCGGCAGCGCCCCGGCGACGGCCTTGATGGTCTCGCTGCGCCCGGCGCCGAGCAGGCCGCCGAGGCCGACGACCTCGCCGGGCAGCACCTCGAAGCTGACCCCGGTGAGCCGGTGCCGGCTGGTGAGGCCGTCGGCGCGCAGCACGGGCCGGCTGTCGGCGGCGGAGTGCTCCCCGCCGAAGCTGGTGTAGCCGGCCTTGCGCACCTCGGACATCGGCCGGCCCAGCATGTGCGACACCAGCTGCAGCCGGTCGAGGTCCTTGATGGGGCCGGTGTGCACGAGCCGGCCGTCGCGCAGGACGGTGACCCGGTCGCAGATGCGGTACAGCTCGTCGAGGCGGTGGCTGACGTAGATGATGCCGACGCCGCGCTCGTGCAGGCGCGCGATGACGCCGAAGAGCGTCTCGACCTCGCGGGGTTCCAGCGAGGACGTCGGCTCGTCCATGACGACGACGCGGGCGTCGACCATGACGGCGCGGGCGAGGGCGACCATCTGCTGCGCGCCGAGCGCCATGAGGCCGAGGGGGCGGCGCACGTCGGAGGTGATGCCGTAGCCGGCGAGGATCTCCGCGGCCTGCCGGTGCATCCGGCCGGCGTCGACGAGGCCGAGCCGGGTGCGCGGCTCCCGGCCGAGGAAGAGGTTGCGCGCCACGCTCATCAGCGGGACGAGGTTGACCTCCTGGTAGATGGTGGAGATGCCGGCCGCCTGCGCGTCGAGCGGGCCGTCGAACGTGACCGGCCGCCCCAGGTGCCGCAGGTCGCCGCCGTCGGGCCGGTACACGCCGGTGAGCACCTTGATGAGGGTGGACTTGCCGGCGCCGTTCTCGCCGACGAGGGCGTGCACCTCACCGGCGCGCAGGGTGAACGAGACGTCGTCGAGGGCGCGCACCCCCGGGAACTGTTTGCTGACGCCGGCCACTTCGAGCAGCGGCGCGTCCGGAGCGGACATGCGGGAGGTCCCATCGTGAAGCACGGGCCCAGGCCGGGACGGTCCCCGGCCTGGGCTGCGGCGCGGTGTCGGTCAGTACGCGAGGCCCAGGTCGGCCGCGGCGTTGGTCGAGTCGTACTCCCGGTCGGAGATGATGATGTTCTCCGGGATCGCCTCGCCGTCGAAGAACTTCGTGGCGGTGCCGAAGGCGAGCGGGCCGAAGCGCGGGTTGGACTCGATGACCGAGAAGATCCAGCCGTCGACGATGCCCTGGACCGCGCCCTTCGTACCGTCGATCGTCACGATCTTGACGTCGCCGGCCTTCTTGCTGGCGCCCTTCAGGGCGGTGATCGCGCCGAGGGCCATCTCGTCGTTCTCGGCGTAGATGCCGTTGATGTTGGGCTTGGACTGCAGCAGCTGCTCGGAGACCTTCTGGCCCTCCTCGCGGGAGAACTGGCCGGTCTGCTCGAACTCGATCTTGATGTTCGGGGCGACCTTCGCGAGCTGCTCCTTGAACCCGTTGGTCCGCAGCGTGGTCACGTTGTTGCCGGGGGCGCCGAGCAGGATCGCGACGGTGCCGGTGTTGTTGAGGGCCTTGGCCATCTTGTCGGCGGCGCGCTTGCCCTGCTCGTAGAAGTCCGAGCCGATGAACGTCAGGAAGTCGGTGCAGTGCTTCGCGTTGATCTTCCGGTCGATGGTGACGATCGGGATCTTCTTCGCCGCGGCCTTCTGGAACACCGAGTCCCAGCCGTCTGAGTTGAGCGGCGCGATGACCAGCAGCTGCACGCCCTGGTCGATCAGGGTGCTGACGTCGGTGATCTGCTTGTCGAACTTCGAGTCGGCGTTGGTGACCTTCAGGTTGGCGGCCGGGATGCCCAGCTTCGCCGCCTCGTCCTTGATGGACTGGGTCTCGGCGATGCGGAACGGGTTGGCCTCCTTCTCCGACTGCGAGAAGCCGATGCTGGCGGTCTTGAGGTCGAGCTTCGCCCCGCCGAACTGCTGCAGGGTGCAGGTGGAGCCTCCGGCGGCGGCGGACTTCGTCGTCTGCACCGCGGCGGAGCTGTCGGCGGTCGCCTTAGCGGCGGGGTCGTCCTCGGACTTCGCGCAGCCGGTCGTCAGCAGGGCGGCGGCGCTGAGAACGGCCAGGGCGGGCCGCCAGCGGCCTCGCACATCGATCATCTTGGTCACTCCCTTGAGCGGAGGGGTGGACCGCGGCGTGTGGCACGTCGCGTTGTGGCGTACCGCATTCACTCATCCTCAAACTTTTTCTGTCAAGACTTTCCACCCAGCCGCCCAAAACCAAACACCAACTGTCACATGTTCGGGACCTTGGCAAAGTTGTCCAGACATTGCGGCGATCGATCGTGTGCAAACCGCGGCGGGTATGCCACAATATTCAACAATTTCGATCTTTCGACCCTGGGAGCTGGGATGACCCGAAGTCCCCGGGCGATGAGGCGCGTCCTCACCGCCGCCGCCACGGCGCTGCTCGTATCCACCCTCATCACTTCGGTCGGGTCCGGGCCGGCGGCCGCCACCGCCACCCCGAGGCCCGGACCGGTTGCGGCCCCCGTCATGGGCTGGAACAGTTGGAACAGGTTCGGTTGTAACATCGACGAGAATCTCATCAAGGCGACCGCCGACGCCATGGTGAGCACCGGCCTGCGCACCTCCGGATACACGTACGTCAACATCGACGACTGCTGGATGGCCCCCACCCGCGACGCACAGGGCCGGCTGCGCCCCGACCCGGTCCGCTTCCCCGGCGGCATCGCCGCCATCGCCGACTACGTCCACGCCCGCGGGCTCAAGCTCGGCATCTACTCATCGGCCGGCACCGCCACCTGCCAGGGCCTGCCGGCCAGCCTCGACCACGAGACCGTCGACGCGCAGACCTGGGCGTCGTGGGGCGTCGACCTGCTCAAGTACGACAACTGCAACAACCAGGGCCGCCCCGCCGTGCAGCGGTACAAGGCGATGGGCGACGCGCTCAAGGCCACCGGACGGCACATCGTCTACAGCATCTGCAACTGGGGCGACGACGCGCCGTGGGTGTTCGGCCCGGACGTCGGCGGCAGCCTGTGGCGCACCACCGGCGACATCAACGCCAGCTGGGGCAGCATCACCTCGCTGCTGGACCAGCAGGCGGGCCTGGAGACCTTCGCCCGCAAGGGCTACTCCAACGACCCCGACATGCTCGAGGTCGGCAACGGCTCACTCACCCACGACGAGAACGTCGCCCACTTCTCGCTGTGGGCGCTGCTGTCCGCGCCGCTGCTGCTCGGCAACGACCTGCGCAGCGTCTCCACCGCCACCCTCGACGTGCTGCGCAACGCCGAGGTCATCGCCGTCAACCAGGACTGGGGCGGCTCACAGGGCCGCCGCGTCGCCGACAACGGCGACACCGAGGTGTGGGCCAAACCGATGAGCGACGGCTCCGTGGCCGCCGTGCTGTTCAACCGCGGCGCGGCGGCGACGACCGTGTCCACGACCGCCGCCGCGCTCGGGCTCGGCGGCTCCAGCTCGTACACCACCCGCAACCTCTGGACCGCGGCCACCGGCACCACCGCGGGAACCGTCTCGGCGACCGTCGCACCGCACGGCGTCGCGATGTTCCGGGTCACCCGCGCGGGCACCCTCGCCGCGCCACCGGCCGCCGGGACGCTGCAGGTGAGCGACCTGCCGTGGCTCGCCTCCAGCGGCGGCTGGGGACCCGTGGAACGCGACCGCGCCAACGGTGAGCAGGCCGCCGGCGACGGCGCGGCCCTGAACATCGGCGGGACCGCGTTCACCAAGGGCATCGGCACGCACGCCGACGCGGCCGTGCACGTCTGGCTCGGCCGCGCGTGCCGCACGTTCACCGCCCAGGTCGGCGTCGACGGCGAGGTCGGCGCCAACGGCTCCGTCCGGTTCGCCGTGTACGGCGACGGCCGGCTCCTCGGCTTCACCGCCGTGAAGACCGGCGGGCAGGCACCGACCCGGCTGACCGTGTCCACCGGCGGCTACCTGACCCTGGAGCTGCGGGTCACCGACGCCCGTGACGGCGTCAACTACGACCACGCCGACTGGGGCAGCCCCACCCTCGTCTGCGGCGGCAGCGGCACCGGTACGGCCGTCAGCGACCGCACCTGGGGCACCGCCGTCAACGGCTGGGGACCCGCGGAACGCGACACCTCCAACGGTGAGCAGGCCACCGGCGACGGCAGCCTCATCACCGTCGGCGGGGTCAGCTACCCCAAGGGCGTCGGCGTCCACGCCGCCGGCGACCTCAGCGTGCCCCTCGGCGGGGCGTGCAGCCGGTTCACCGCCGTCGCCGGCCTCGACGCCGAGGTCGGCACGTCCTCGACCGGTGTGGTGTTCAGCGTCGTCGCCGACGGCGTCACCCTGTGGACCAGCCCGACCGTGACCGCCGCGGCCCCCGTGACCGTGGACGTCTCCGTGGCCGGCCGCACCGACCTGCGGCTCGTCACCGGCGGCGCCGGCTCCATCGACTACGACCACGCCGACTGGGCCGACGCGCGCCTCATCTGCTGAACCGGTACGTCCCCGGCCCGGGGGTGACCACGAACGTGTCGGGGGGCGTGAAGCCGGCCGCGGCGAACGCCTCCCGCACACCGTCGCGCACCGCGTCGCAGCGCTCCTCGTCGACCAGCGCCAGGACGCAGCCGCCGAACCCGCCGCCGGTCATCCGGGCGCCGTGCGCGCCGTGCGCCAGCGCCGCCTCCACCGCCGTGTCGACCTGCGGCACCGTGATCTCGTAGTCGTCGCGCATCGACGCGTGCGACGCCGTCATCAGCGGCCCCGCCGCGCGCAGGTCACCGGCGCGCAGCACCGCGACGGTGTCCAGCACCCGCTGGTTCTCCGTCACCACGTGCCGCACCCGGCGGCGGATCGTGTCGTCGTCGAGCTTCGCCAGGGCGTCGGGCAGCGCGTCGGCGTCGATGTCGCGCAGCGCCGCCACGCCCAGCACGGCGGCGGCCTCCTCGCACGCCCGGCGGCGGGCCGCGTACTCGCCGTCGACGTGCGCGTGCGGCGCCCTGCTGTCCACCACCAGGATCTTCAGCCCGGCCGCGGCCAGGTCGAACGGCACCTGCTCGGTGGCCAGGGACCGGCAGTCCAGGAACAGCGCGTGACCCTCCTGGCACAGCGTCGACGCGGCCTGGTCCATGATGCCCGTCGGGGCGCCCACGTACTCGTTCTCCGCGCGCTGCGCCAGCCGCGGCCGGTCCCGCATCGGCAGCCGCGCGCCGTCGACCCCGGCGAGGTCAGCGAGGACCGCCATCACCGCGCACTCCAACGCCGCCGACGACGACAGCCCCGCACCGGACGGCACGTCCGAGGCGATCGACAGCCGGGCGCCGGGCACGTCGACGCCGGCCTCCCGCAGCACCCACACGACCGCGGCGACGTACGCGGCCCACCCGCCGACCTTCTCGCTCAGGTCGAACGTGACCGTCTCACCCGTCTGCTCCGACGTGACGACCCAGTGCCGCCGCTCCAGCCGGACCCCGCTGACCGCGGTCGCGTGCGGCAACGCGAACGGCAGCACGAACCCGTCGTTGTAGTCGGTGTGCTCGCCGATGAGGTTGACCCGGCCCGGGCTGACCCACAGGGTGCCGGCGCCGTCCGTGGCGGCGCTCAGCCGCTCCGCGGCGGTGCGCACCGCCGGACCCTCCGCAGCAGCGCTCACAGCTGGACCTCCCGCAGCATCGCGGCCGCCTGCTCCGGCCGCACGTCGTTGACGAACACACCCATGCCGGACTCGGAGCCGGCGAGGTGCTTGAGCTTGCCCGGCGCCCGGCGGGTGCTGAACAGCTGCAGGTGCAGGTACGCCAGGTGCCGGTCGACCCGGACCGGCGCCTGGTGCCACGCCGCGATGTACGGCATCTGCAGCCCGAACATGCCGTCGAGGCGGCGCAGCACCTCCAGGTAGAGCCCGCCGAACGCGGCACGCTCCTCGGCGCCGAGCGCCGGGATGTCGGGGACCTGCCGGTGCGGGTACAGGTGCACCTCGAACGGCCAGCGGGCGACCGCCGGCACGAACGCCGTCCAGTGCGCGTTCTGCGCCACGACCCGTTCGCCGTCGGCGCGCTCGGCGGCCAGCACGTCGGCGAACAGGTTGCCGCCGCCCTCATGGGCGCGGGCCGACGCCAGCATCCGTCGGGTCCGCGGCGTGACGAACGGGTACGCGTAGATCTGCCCGTGCGGGTGCGGCAGGGTCACCCCGATCTCGGTGCCCCGGTTCTCGAAACAGAAGACCTGCTCGACGTCGTCACGGGTCGACAGGTCGGCGGTGCGGTCCGCCCACGCCTCCAGCACCGTGCGCACCCGCGCCGGCGACAGCGACGCGAACGACGCGTTGTGGTCGGAGGTGAAGCAGACGACCTCGCAGCGGCCGGCGCCCGGCCGGGTCGGCACCAGCCCCGGCAGGATGTCGCCCTGCTCGGGCCCGACCCGGTGGCTGAACGACGGGAACCGGTTCTCGAACACCACCACGTCGTACTCCGACGACGGGATCTCGCTCTGCCACTCCGGCGTCGACGGGCACAGCGGGCACTGGTCGGACGGCGGGTGGTAGGTCCTGGACTGCCGGTGCGCGGCGATGGCCACCCACTCATCGAGGATGGGGTCGTGACGCATCTCTGACGCCGCGGGCGGGGGTGGCAGCTCCCGCTGGTCGACCGCGTCCCGGGACGCGTCGTCGCGTTCGTCGAAGTAGATGAGTTCCCGACCGTCGGCGAGGTGGGTGACCGTGCGCTTCACTCGTTCTCCAGGTGGGTGGCTAACCGTTCGGATCGACCACGATGAGCTCACCGACGCGCTCAGCGAGCTGCACCCGTGCCTCCGCGGGCAGCCCGACGTCGGTGATGAGGATGTCCGCCTCGTCGAGCGGGGTGATGGTCGCGATGCCGACCATCTCCCACTTGGTGTGGTCGGCCAGCACGACCAGCCGGCGGGCGGCGGAGACCATCAGGCGGTTGGTGCCGGCCTCCATGAGGTTCGGCGTGGTGAACCCGGTGCGCGGGCTCATGCCGTGCACACCGAGGAACAGCACGTCGACGTTGAGCGAGCCGATCGCCGCCTCGGCGACCGGGCCGGCGAGGGCGTCGGACGGGGTGCGGATACCGCCGGTGAGCACGACCGTCTGGTCGGGCCGGCCCGCGTGGTACAGGGTGTCGGCGACCGGGATCGAGTTCGTGACGATGGTCAGCCCCGGGACGTCGACGAGGTGCGCGGCGAGCGCCGCCGTCGTGGTGCCGGCGGACAACGCGACCGCCGTGTGCGGTTCGATGAGCTTCGCGGCCCGCTCGACGATCGCGGCCTTCTCGTTGCGCTGGCGCACCGACTTGGCGTCGAACCCCGGCTCCTCGGTGGATCCGGGTCCGGCGATGGTCGCGCCGCCGTGGACCTTGTCGACCAGCCCGCGGTCGGCGAGGGCCTCCAGATCACGGCGGATGGTCATGTCGGACACGCCGAACTGGCGCACCAGTTGGCTGACCCGCACACCCCCGTGCCGACGCACCAGATCCAGAATGGCCGTTTGCCGTTGCTGTGCGAGCATCACGCCGTTCCCTTCGCGAGCGCAGCGGCCGGCGCGGCTGCGCGGATGGCGAATCCCATCGCAGATTCCAACGCAGACGTTACGTCGCCAGGGACAGTGCGCACCCCGGTGACCCGGCCGAAGTTCACGGCCGGGTGGACACCACCACGAACGGCGGCTGGGTGCGCGCGCATGCGCTACAGCTTCGAACCTAGCCGACCAGAAGTCAACAAACTCGAACAGTGAACTGTGTGAACCGTGTTCAGAACGGCGCGGTTCCGACCGTGGTCAAACGTTGGGTCGCCCGGGACAACGCCACGTACAACGTCCTGAAACCGGTCCTCGCCTCGTCCCTGATCTGCGCCGGCTCCACCACCAGCACCCCGTCGTACTCCATACCCTTCGAGTCCAGCGCACCCACCGTCTGCAACCGCGCGTCGAGACCGTCGACCCACTTCGCGACCTCGTCCCGGCGGGCCGTCGGCGTGATCACCCCGACGGTGCCCTCGACCTGCTCCAGCAGCGTCTGCGCCGCCGCCCGCACCGCCGCCTCCAGCTCCGGCGCGTCCACCGTCGTCAGCACCGGCGCCTGATGCGACGACCGCACCGCCGTCGGCAGCTCGATGTCCGGCTGCGCCTTGCGGATCACCCGCGCCGCCACCTCGAAGATCTCCGCCGAGTTGCGGTAGTTCGTGGTCAGCGTGAACGCCGAACGCCGCCGGCTGCCGATCGCGCCGTCCATCGCCCGCTCCGCCTCCGCCGCGTCCGCCCACGCCGCCTGCGCCGGGTCACCGACGATCGTCCACGTCGCGTTCGGCCCCCGACGGCCGATCATCCGCCACTGCATCGGCGACACGTCCTGCGACTCGTCGACGATGATGTGCGCGTAGTCGCGGTAGTCCGTCGGACGCTCCACCGCCTGCGCCCGGGCCGCCGCCATCCGGTCCGCGTACGTGGTGACCTCCCGCACGCCGTCGGCCACCTGGAACGGATCCCGGGCCACCCGCTTGCGCACCGGCGGGTCACCGAGCAGCTCGTGCAGCTCGTCCAGCAGCGCCACGTCCTCCACCGACGGGTCCTCCGGGTCGATCGACCCGGCCAGCACCGCGATCTCCCGGTTGCTCAGCACCCCGTTCGCCCACCGCGACAGCCGGTGCCGGTCGGTCAGCCAGCCGAGCACCTGCGCCGGGCGCAGCACCGGCCACCAGGCCCGCATGAACGCCACGAACTCCGGCCGCTCGGCGATGTCCGGCGCGAACTCCTCCCGCTTCTGCTGCCGCCCCGACGGCAACAGCTCCACGCTCTGCCGCCACAACGCGTCCAGCACGTGCCCGGCCGCCTTCGCCCGGGCCGCGTTGCGCCGCACCCCCAGGTTCAGCACCGTGCGGCGCAGCTCGTCCAGCGCCGGACGCTCCAGCACCAGCAGCTCACCCCGGTACAGCACCCGCAGCCGCTCCGGCGAGTCCGGCACCGGGCCGCGCGCCGCCCGGCCCAGCACCCGCTGCATGCGCAGCGACCCCTTGACCGCGGCGACCTCCGGCGGCTCGTGCCGGGTCCCCTGCACCCCCTCCAGCAGCTGCCCCAGCGACCGCAGCGACGCGGTGTCCTCACCCAGCGACGGCAGCACCCGCGACACGTAGCCGACGAACACGTCCGACGGGCCGACCACCAGCACACCACCGGACTCGTACCGGTTACGGTCCGCGTACAGCAGATACGCCGCGCGGTGCAGCGCCACCGCCGTCTTGCCCGTGCCGGGCCCGCCACGCACGATCGTCACACCCAGGCTGGGGGAGCGGATCGCGTCGTCCTGCTCCCGCTGGATCGTCGCGACGATGTCCTTCATCCCGGTGCCGGTCGCCCGGGACAGGTTCGCCAGCAGCGCCCCGTCACCGATCACCGCCATGTCGCTCGGCGCGGCCTCCGGATCCAGCAGGTCGTCCTCGATGCTCACGACCTTCTCGCCGCTGCTGCGGATGCTGCGCCGGCGCACGACCCCCATCCGGTCGGCCGGCGTCGCCCGGTAGAACGGCGCCGCCGCCGGGGCCCGCCAGTCCACCACCAGTGACTCGTACGACTCGTCACGCAACCCGAGCCGGCCGATGTAGCGGACCTCACCGCCGGGCACCACCGGATCCGCGGACGCGGCGTCCTTGCCGTCCCCGGACCGCCCGTCCGGCCCCAGGTCGAGCCGGCCGAACACCAGCCCGTCATGCTCGCTCTCCAGCGCCCGCCGCCGCTTCGCCGCGTGGTAGACCATCGCGTCGCGCTCGACCAGCGCACCGAAGTTACCGACCCTCGCCAGGCTGTAACCCTCGCGCTCCACCTCGGCGGCGGTCACCCGCAACTGGTCGAGACGGGCGTAGACCCGGTCGAGGTATGCCTGCTCGGCGGCGATCTCCGACTCGCGGACCGCGTCGTTCAACGCCCCACCCCTAGCACCGGGTTAAAAAACAACCCTACGAGCCTACTTCACGGCGTGGTCGCCGGCGTTTTCTCCGCGTCCTCGCGCAGCGCCCGGGCCTCCGCGGCCGCCTTGCGGCGCAGGTACAGGGTCGTGGCCAGGCCCGCGACGACCGCGACCGCCAGGGCGATCCACGAGAAGTCCTTCAGCCACTTCTCCGCCGCCCGCCCCACCGAGTAGATCGCGAACACCGTGCCGAACGCCCAGGTCAGACCGCCCAGCGCATTCGCCGCCAGGAACTTGCCATACGGCACCCGCAGCGCCCCCGCGAGCGGCCCGGCCAGGATGCGCAGCAACGCGATGAACCGGCCGAAGAACACCGCCCACACGCCCCACCGCTGGAACGCCCGCTCCGCCTTGGCCAGGTGCGCCGGCCCGAAATGCTTCGGGAACCGCCGCCCGACCCGCTCCAGCAGGTGCCGCCCACCACGCCGGCCGATCAGGTAGCCGATCGAGTCACCGACGATCGCCCCCACCGACGCGGAGATCGCCACGAACCACGGGTCGATCTTCGTCGTCACCGACAGCAGCGACGCGGTGACCAGCGTGATCTCGCCCGGCACGGGAATGCCCATGCTCTCGATCCCGATCACGCCACCGACCAGCAGATACACCCAGATCGGCGAGAGAGTGGCCATCCACGTCTCGATGTGATGCACAGTCGCCTCCCCGCGGTGGTTTTCGCCTCCACCCTCTCATACGGTGACCAGCGTGACATGGATGGTGTATGGCGCGAACGGTTACAGCGGGTCACTTCTTGCCCGGCTCGCGGTGTCCCGCGGCGAACGACCCGTGCTCGCCGGCCGCTCCGCCGCCGTGGCCGGCCTCGCCGCCGAACTCGGCCTGCCCCACCGGACGTTCCCGCTGTCAAAACCCGACCTGACCGGCGTCACCGCCGTCGTCAACTGTGCCGGGCCGTTCGCCGCCACCGCACGCCCCCTCGTCGAGACCTGCATCACCACCGGCGTGCACTACCTCGACATCACCGGCGAGCTCGACGTCTTCGACTGGATGTTCGCCCAGTCGTCACGCGCCGTCACCGCCGGCGTGGTCCTGCTGACCGGCGCCGGCTTCGACGTCGTGCCCACCGACTGCCTCGCCGCCACCCTCGCCGCCGCCCTGCCCGGCGCCGTGACCCTCGAACTCGCCTTCGACGCGCCCGGCGGCCTCAGCCGCGGCACCGCCCGCACCAGCCTCGCCGAGGCCGCGTCCGGCGGCCGCCGCCGCGTCGACGGCCGGCTCGTCGCCACCCCCTTCGGCACCCCCTCCCGCACGGTGCCGTTCCCGTCGGGCCCCCGCAAGGTCGGCGCCACCCGCTGGGGCGACCTGGTCACCGCCTACCACTCCACCGGCATCCCGAACATCACCGTGTACATGCGGCTGCCCCGCAACGCCGGCTCGCCCCTGGTGCGGCTGCTGCGCCTGCGCCCACTGCGCGCCGCCGCGCAGGCCCTGATCCCCTCCGGCGGCCCCTCCACCACCCGCCGCGCCGGCACCGGCTGCGAGGTGTGGGGCGAGGTGACCGACGCCGCCGGCAACACCCGCACCGCGACCCTGACCGGCCCGAACGCCTACGCCCTCACCGCCGACGCGTCGCTGCGCGCCGTGCAGCGCGTCCTCGCCGGCGGCATCGCACCGGGCACGCACACCCCCGCGACGGCGCTGGGCGCCTCCTTCGCCGAAACCCTCGACGGCGTCACGGTCACCACCCCACACTGAACCACCAGCCACAATGACCGTGCGTGACGAGTCCGTACGGCGGTTTGGAAGGGTGTACTACCGTACTGAGAGCAGGACGCCGGTCACGGGGTGGGACGTGGGCGGTGCCGGGCCAGCCCGAGTCACACCTGGTCAGCGTCATGGCGAGCCTCGCACTCCGGGGAGCCGGGCCGGCAGCGGGCAAACGCCCACTTCCGGCCGGTGCCACCGTCAAGCTGCGGCGCTGACCTCGGCGTCGGCGGGCTGGGCTTCGACGGCGCTGGAGTCGGCTTTGCCGGCGCGGGTGCTGGTCTTGCCGGCGCGGGTGCTTCCCTTGCCGTTCGGGCTGGCCTTGCCGTTCGGGCTGGTCCTGCCGCCCGGATGGGGCTTGCCGGCCGGGCTGGCCTTGTCGCCCCTGCGGGCTTCGCCGGTCGCCGTCGTCGCGCCGGCTTCGCCGTCATCGGCGGTGGGCGCGCCGGGCTCGCCGGCGGTCGTGGTGACGGCACCAGCCTCGCCGCCGCCGATCACTCCTTCCTCGGAGACGGTCACGCCGGCGTCGGCGCTGGTGATCGTGATGGCGGCGGCGCTGGTCGTGGTGGCTGCGCCGGCTCTGACCGCGGCGGCGGCCGCCGCGCCTGAGGGCTGGCGGGTCATCCGCGGGGTGGCCGCCGCGCGGCGGATGACGCCGACGACGGCGTCGGTGACCACGTCGGGGCGTTCGATGGGGAGCATGTGGCCGGCGTCCTCGCAGGTGATCAGCTCGGCGTCGGGGAGCTCGCCGGCGATGGTCGCGGCGCAGGCGGGCGGGGTCAGGCGGTCGAGGGTGCCGACGAGGACAGCGGCCGGCAGGCCGCGCATCGCGGACAGGGTTTCGACGCGGTGGTGCAGGTCGACGGAGGGGCGGAAACCGCCGATCGCGCACAGCGGGGCGTTGGCGACCATGGACGTGGTCAGGGTCACCCAGGACGTGTCGACGCGGTGGCCGAACACGAGCCAGCGCACGCCCGGGGCCAGCAGCGGCATCAGCCTGCGGTGCGGGCGCCACGCGCCGGAGCGGGCGAGCAGGCCGGCGCCCTGGATCTCCAGGATGCGCATGACGCGGGCGAGCCGCGGGCTCAGGCCGTAGCTGGTGCGGGACGAACCCTCGGCGGAGGTCGACACGAGGACCACGCCGGCGACGCGGGTGGCGAAGGCGGCGGCGTGGCGTTGTGCGTACTCCATGATCGCCATGCCGCCGAGGGAGTGGCCGACGAGGACGACCGGGCCGGTGGGCACGAGGCCGTTCAGGACTTCGGCCAGGTCGTCGCCGAGCTGTTCGAGGGTGGCGTCGGTGCCGGAGGTGGCGGAGGAGCGGCCGTGACCGCGCAGGTCGAAGGCGAGCATCCGCACCGGGGCGCCGAGGCGGGCGGGGAGGTCGGCGATCTGCTGTCGCCAGAGGCGGTTGTCGAGCGTCCAGCCGTGCAGGAAGACCACGGTCACCGGGGTCCGCGCCGCACCGTCACCGCCGGCGGCCGGCGGGTACAGCACGCTGTACAGGCGGGCGCCGTCCTGGAGCCTCACGGTGGAGGGGGAGACGACGGTACCCATGGACCATTGTTACCCGGAAGTACGTCGAAATACCCCGGTCATCCGCGGGAGTATTTCCGGAGTGACCGCGGGGCGCGCCCGGCGGACAGCACACAGCCGCCGCCCGGAGTGTCCAGGGCGGCGGCTGTGGAAGAGCGCGTCAGGCGGCTTCGAACACGCCCGCGTCGACGAGGCGCTGCTCCGTCGCGTCCCAGCCGTGGCCGGGGTGCGCGGCGTTGAGGGCCTGCAGCTCGACCCGCAGCTTCGCCGCGTGGCCGGCGCCGGCGAGGACCCGGATCTCCTCGATGAACGCGTCGGAGGACGTGGCGAGGCGGTTGGTCTTGCCGTTGGTCAGGTTGCGCACGTAGACGTGCTTGCCGCCGTTGAGCGGGATGAGGTACTTGAACTCACCCAGCACGCTCAGGGCGCCGGACGCGCCGGCCTGGCCCGCGCGGACTGAGGCCCGCGCGGTCTTTGAGGTGTTATTCGCCACGGCGGGAACTCCTTGTCGAGGCTGAACTGCAGAAGACGGCAAAACTGTAACACCCGGCCGGTCCGGCCGAAAAAAGCGAGTTACCTGGTGGAGGCTCCACCCGTTGGACATTTCGTAGGACCCGAGTTGCCGATTCGCTGGCGCACCGCGCGCAACATCGTCATCATGAGTCCCACAAGCACATAGCCACAGGGCTGACGCAAGACCCGCCGGGTTCGAGGTCGTAGGGGAAGACGCACCTCGGTCTCCGGGAGGTCATCCGTGCCCACGCGTGGCGTCATATATGTCCACTCGTCACCGCTCGCCGTGTCGTCGCACGTCGAGTGGGCGATCGCGCGCGTCCTCGGAGCGCCGGTCAGGCTCGAGTGGACGCCGCAGCCTGTCGAGCCGTCGGCTCGCCGGGCCCAATGCTCATGGACCGGAGCGACCGGGACCGGAGGGGAGCTGGCGGCCGCCCTGCGGCAGTGGCCCATGATCCGCTTCGAGGTGACCGAGGAGCCGAGCCCCGGGGTCGACGGCGAGCGGTTCATGCACGTGCCCGGTCGCGGGCTCTTCCACGGCTCGACGAGCGCCAACGGCGACATCGTGCTGTCCGAAGACCGACTGCGCCACCTGATCGCCACGTCGCGGGGGTACGAGAACCTCGCCCACGCCATGGAGAAAGCCCTCGGTGGCCCCTGGGACGCCGAGCTGGAGCCGTACCGGCACGCCGCCGACGGCGTACCCATGACCCTGCTCACCCGAGTTGGGTAACTTGCACGTGCGTGGTTGAGTGGCACGGTGCCGCGCCTCGCAACCATGTCAGGATTTCGGTCGCGCCTGCTGGTGCCGCTGGCGGCCGTCGCCGTGCTGCTCGGCGGATGCGGCGGCGGGACGTCCGCCACGCCGTCGCCGTCCGCGACCGCCCAGGACTCCGCCGTGCTGCCCACCGGCGACCCGGCGACGCAGGCGGCGCAGCTCGTCGCCCGGATGTCCGACGAGGAGCTCGTCGGGCAGCTGCTGATGCCGTATGCGTACGGCAACGACGCCGACAAGGTGTCCTCCGGCTCGGCGTCGGCGAACAGGGCCTACACCGGGGCGTCGACCCCGGCGGAGATCGTGCGCAAGTACAAGCTCGGCGGCATCATCCTGGTGTCCAGCAGCGCCGACGACCCGACCGCCGGCACCAACAAGACCACCAACGTCGAGTCGCCGGCCCAGGTCACGAAGCTCACCGGTGGGCTGCAGACGGCGGCGCTGAGCCTGCCCGCGAAGGTGCCGCTGCTCATCGGCACCGACCAGGAGTACGGCCAGGTCACCCGCATCCGCGACGGCATGGTGCAGCTGCCCAGCGCCCTGGCCCTCGGCGCCGGCAACGACCCGGCGCTGACCGAGGCCGCGTGGAAGGCGGCCGGCACCGAGCTCGCCGCCCTCGGCATCAACCTCGACTTCGCCCCCGACGCCGACGTCCTGGGCGCCCAGCCGGGCGGGGTCATCGGCTCCCGCGCCTTCGGCAGCGACCCGAAGCTCGTCGCCGAGCAGGTGGCCGCCGCGGTCCGCGGCCTGCAGGCGGCCGGTGTCGCGGCGACCGTCAAGCACTTCCCGGGCCACGGCCACACCACCGTCGACAGCCACAGCAGCCTGCCGGTGCTGAGCCAGAGCCTCGCCGGGCTGGAGAGCGGCGACCTGCCGCCGTTCGTCGCCGCGGCCTCCGCCGGCGTGGGTCTCGTCATGTCCGGCCACCTCGACGTGAAGGCCGTCGACCCGGGGGTGCCGGCGTCGTTCTCCAGCAAGGTCCTCATCGACCTGCTGCGCACGAAGCTCGGCTACACCGGCGTCGTGGTCACCGACGCGCTCAACATGGAGCCCGCCGAGCAGTGGGGCCCGGGGGAGGCCGCCGTCCGCGCCGTCCTGGCCGGCAACGACATCCTGCTCATGCCGCCGAAGCTGACCGAGGCGCACAAGGGGCTCCTCGACGCGGTGCGCTCCGGCCGGCTGCCGAAGCAGCGCGTCGTGGAGGCCGCGACCCGCGTCCTGACGCTGAAGTTCCGGCTCGCCGCCGTGCCCCGCCCCGCCGCCTCGGTCGTCAACGGCGAGGCCGGCAAGGCGGCGGCCCGGGCCAGCGCCGCGGCCGCCGTCACCGTGCTGCGCGGCCCGTGCTCCGGCCCGCTCGTCACCGGGCCGGTCCGGGTCACCAGCGCCGGCAGCGAGACCGCCCGCGGCTGGCTGGAGGGCGCCCTGACCGCCGCCGGTGCCACCGTGGTCAAGCAGGGCGGCGCCGAGGTCCGGCTCGTCGGCTACGGCAAGGGCGCCTCCGACCTGTCCGCGTCGGCGGCGGTGACGGTCGCCCTCGACACCCCGTACGTGCTGCGCTCCGCGAAGGGCACCCTGCTGGCGACGTACTCGTCGTCGCAGGCGTCGATGTCCGCCCTCGCCGACGTGCTGGTCGGCAAGGCGAAGGCGCCGGGCCGCTCGCCGGTCCCGGTGCAGGGCCTGCCGGCGACCGCCTGCGGCTGACCAAGCCCGACACGAAGGCCGCCACGAAGGCCGAAGCCCGACGCGAAGACCGCAACAGCAACGCCGCCCGGTTGATCACCGTTCGGTGGATGCCGGCACGCAGATCGGTGTCCGCGCAATGACATCCGGTGATCCGTCATGCCGTCCCGTGCCCCGGACGCACCCGTTCGGCAGTTGCGGGGCGGGGCGTCGGATCGCCACCGTGAACGCACGGCCGAGAGATGGATTGGAGTCCCGATGCCGGGCCACGTCATGCACGTCGTCGCGCACCCCGACGACGACCTGTTCTTCATCAATCCCGACGTGTCGGCCGCGATCGACGCGCAGCTGCCGGTGGTCACCGTGTACGTCACCGCGGGGCAGCTGACCGGCAACGGCAGCACCGACGGGCAGCGGGCCCGCAACCGGCAGCTCGGCGTGATGGCCGCCTACGCGCAGATGTGCGGCATCAGCACCCCGCAGTGGACCGGCACGACGCTGTGGTCGTCCGGCCGGCAGGTCGAGGCGTACACGCTGCAGGGCACGGCGGCCCCCGTCGAGCTGGTGTTCGTCAACCTCCCCGACGGCGGCCTCGACGCCATCAACTCGGGACAGAGCCGGACCACGGTCCTCGTCACCGGCGGGCTCGTCACGCGGACGTTCAGCAGCGTGAAGGCCGACGTCGTCGGGCTCCTCGCGGGGCTGATGGCCCGCTACCAGCCGACCGTCGTGCACACCCTGGACCAGCTGCCGGACACCCGGTACGCGCCCGAGCACGCCGACCACGTCGCGGTGGCGAAGTTCGCGGCGCTCGCGGCCGCCGCGTACTGCGACGCGCTGCCGCTGGTGAACCACCGCTGCTACACCGTGCAGGACTCGCCCGCCGACCTGAACGCGACGGACCGGGCCGCGAAGCAGATGATGATCAACGCGTACGCGACGTACGACAGCGGCGTGTACAACACCGGCTGGGTGGACTCGACGTACCTGCGGTGGCCGCGCGGCGGGGCGTGGATGGGGCGCAACGCCGACGGCCGGCTGCAGCTGTTCGTGGTGCGCGGCGGCGTGCTGTGGACGTGGGTCCAGTCCGCGGGCGGCGCGTGGAACACCCCGCAGGTGCTCGGCGGCGCCGGTGGGGAGCTGGCGTGCACCATCGCGGTCGGCGCGAACGCCGACGGCCGCCTGCAGGTGTTCGGCCGGCGCCTCACCGATCACAAGATCGTCAGCACGTACCAGACGGCGGTGAACGGCGGTTGGGCGGCGAGCTGGGTCGACCTGGGCAACCCGAACACCGCGTACGGCAACGGCGACCAGGTCGGCGCGCCCAGCTGCGTGCTGCTCGGCAACGGGCGGATCCTGCTCGTCGTGCGCAACGGCGGCGGTGGCGTGTCCGCGAAGACGCAGACGGGCCCGAACGTCGGCTTCCCGGCGGCGTGGACCGACCTCGGCGGCAGCGACGTGCAGGGCGAGCTGTCCGGGGTGGTGAACCCGACCGGGTGCGTCGAGCTCGTCGCCGCGACCAGGACCGGCATCCTGCACTGGTACCAGAACACGGTGGGCGGCGCGCTGGTGCTCAACACGACGTTCCCGGGGACGGTGCCGGCGTCGCTGCCGAGCACGGTGCTGCTGCAGGACGGCACCGTCGCCGTCACCTACCGCGGGGTCGGCGGTGAGGTCGTGGTGAACCGGCAGGCCGCGCCGGCGGCCGGGTGGAACGCGGCGGTGACCGCGGCCGGCCGGCCCGGCGCGACCGGCCCGGTGGTCAGCGGCCGGGACCCGATGCTGCTGAGCCGCACCTGCGACGGCATGGTGTCCGTCGGGGTGCCGTCCGGCGGGTCGTGGACGTGGAGCGACCTGGACGGCGGGCCGTTCATCGACACGCCCGCGGCCGGTGTCGACGCCTCGGGGGCGGTGGTGCTCGCCACCGTCGGCATGGACGGGGTGGTGCGGGTCAGGACGCAGGTCGCCCCGGGGGTCGCGCAGCCGTTCGGCGCGTGGCAGGCGCTGCCCGCCTGACCGGCGAGCACGGAGACGCGACAGGGGGCGCCGGATGTCCGGCGCCCCCTGTGTGCACGGCCGTCAGGCGCGGGCGAACACCAGCGCGGCGTTGTGGCCGCCGAAGCCGAAGGAGTTGTTCAGCGCGGCGGGGATGTCCAGGTGGCGGGCCTTGTGCGCGGCGACGTCCAGGTCCAGCTCGTCGTCGGGCTCGTCGAGGTTGATCGTCGGCGGGACGATCCCGTGGTAGATCGCGAGGATCGTCGCGATCGACTCCACCGCGCCGGCGGCGCCGAGCAGGTGCCCGGTCATCGACTTGGTGGAGGTGAGCAGCGGGTGGTCGCCGAGCGCCCGGTGCAGCGCCTTGATCTCGGCCAGGTCGCCGACCGGGGTCGAGGTGGCGTGGGCGTTGACGTGGACCACGTCGGACTTGGCGATGTCGGCGTCGCGCAGCGCGAAGTCGATGGCGCGTACCGCGCCGTCGCCCTCGGGGTGCGGCTGGACGATGTCGTAGCCGTCGGAGGTGAGCCCCGCCCCGGCGAGCCGGGCGTAGATGCGGGCGCCGCGGGCGCGGGCGTGGTCGGCGCGTTCGAGGACGATGACGCCGGCGCCCTCGCCGAGGACGAAGCCGTCGCGGCCCTTGTCCCACGGGCGTGACGCGCGTTCGGGCTCGTCGTTGCGGATCGACATGGCGCGCATGGAGGCGAACCCGGCGATCGGCAGCGGGTGGATGACGGCCTCGGTGCCGCCGGCGACCACGACGTCGGCGCGGCCGAGCCGGATCAGGTCCAGGGCGTGCGCGATGGCCTCGGCGCCGGTGGCGCAGGCGCTCGCGACGCAGTGCACGCCGGCCTGCGCGCCGAGCTCGAGACCGACCCAGGCGGCCGGGCCGTTGGGCATCAGCATCGGCACGGTGTGCGGCGACACCTTGCGCGGGCCGCTGGCCTCCAGGATGTCGTCCTGGTTGAGCAGCGTCTGGGCGCCGCCGATGCCGGTGCCGACGCTGACGGCGAGCCGCAGCTTGTCGACCTCGGGCGAGCCGGCGTCGGCCCACGCCTCGCGGGCGGCGATGATCGCGGTCATCTCCGAGCGGTCCAGGCGGCGGGCCTGCACCCGGTCGATCACGGTGCTGGGCTCGACGGCCAGCTGCGCGGCGATCCGCACGGTCAGCTGCGCGGCCCAGTCCTGGGTCAGCGACGACACACCCGACTTCCCGGCGAGCATGGCATCCCAGGTGGATGCGACATCCCCGCCCAGGGGCGTGGTGGCCCCGAGTCCGGTGACGACGACCTCAACACTCACAGCACAACACCTCTCTGGCTGACCCACATGGCGCGGTCTCGGGCAGGTCCGGGGTGACCGTCCGGGCCCGAGACCGCGACAACGGCTCTCAGGCCTGCGACTTCACGATGTACGACACGGCGTCACCGACGGTCTTGAGGTTCGGCACCTCGTCATCCGGGATCTTCACGCCGAACTTCTCCTCCGCCGCCACCACGACCTCGACCATCGACAGCGAGTCGACGTCCAGGTCGTCGGTGAACGACTTGTCCTCGGCGACGTCGTCGGGGTTGACCCCGGCGACCTCTTCGAGGATTTCGGCGAGACCGCCGGCGATCTCTTCACGGGTGGACATAGAGCTTTCCTTCCTTGGGTTGACGCAGGGCCGACACGGAGTCGAACGCTGGAGAAACAACAAACGCTGGCGCAGCGGCACAGCGGCCCGGAGGCTCAGGGGCAGCGGATGACCTGCCCCGCGTACGTCAGGCCGCCGCCGAAGCCGAACAGCAGCACCGGCGCGCCGGAGGGCACCTCGCGCCGCTCGACGGCCTTGGACAGTGCGAGCGGGATGCTCGCCGCCGACGTGTTGCCGGACTCGACGAGGTCCTTGAGGATGATCGCGTTGGGCAGGTCGAGCCGCTTCACGATGCCGTCGATGATGCGGGTGTTGGCCTGGTGCGCGACGAACGCGGCGATGTCCTTGCCCTGCACGCCGGCGCGGTCCAGGGCGGCCTGCGCGTGGGGGGCGATGGCGGTGGTGGCCCACCGGAAGACGGCCTGGCCCTCCTGCTTGATGTAGGGCCGCCAGCCCTCGATCTTGAGCACGTCGCCCTTCTCGGGCGCCGAGCCCCACACGACGGGACCGACGCCGGTCGGCTCGTCGCCGTAGGTGGCGGTGACGACCGCGGCGCCGGCGCCGTCGCCGAACAGCACGGCGGTGGTGCGGTCGGTCCAGTCGACGACGTCGGAGAGCTTCTCCGCGCCGATGACGAGGGTGTTGCGGCTGGCCCCGGCGCGGATCGCGTGGTCGGCGCTGGCCAGGCCGTAGCAGAAGCCGGAGCAGGCGGTGTTGAGGTCGTACGCGGCCGGCGCGAGGATGCCGAGCTTCGCCGCGACCCGGGTCGCCACGTTGGGGCAGCGGTCGATCGAGCTGCACGTCGCGACGATCACCTGGTCGATGTCGGCGGCGGTGAGCCCGGACGCGGCGAGGGCCTTGCCGGCGGCGGCGGTCGCCATGTCGGCGACGCTCTCGCTGCCGGCGATGCGGCGGGCGGCGATGCCGACCCGGTCACGGATCCACTCGTCGTTGGTCTCGATCACCTTGGACAGGTCGTCGTTGGTGACCACCTGTGACGGCTGGTAGTGCCCGAACGCGAGGATCTTCGACCCGGTCGGCTGGTTCATAGCTGGTCTCCAATGCGAGCGAGCGGCTGGCCGGGCGCGACCGGCTCGTCGGGGGTGACGAGCCACTCGGCGAGCACGCCGGCGCCGTGGGTGGTGACGTCGATCGGCCCCTGCCCGGTCTGCACCGCGCCGATGCGCTGCCCGTCGCTCACCTCGGTGCCCTCGACCAGGCCCTCGGCGGGGGTGAACGTGCCGGCCGTCGTGGCCACGACCACACTGTGCTGCTGGTGCGGGTGCGGCTCGTGGGCCGGTGCGCTGCCGTGCCGCGTGATCAGGTCACGGGCGGCGGCCAGGTCGTCCGGCGTGTTGACGGTGACGATCTCGATGCCCTTGATGGTGCGCTTGACCAGCCCGGCGAGGGTCCCGGCGGGCGCCAGCTCGATCACGGCGGTGACGCCGAGGTCGACGAGGGCGGCCATGCACAGGTCCCAGCGCACCGGCGCGGTGACCTGCTTGACCAGGCGCTGCAGCATGCTCGGGCCGTGGTCGACGACGGAGCCGTCGCGGTTGGACAGCAGCAGCTTCGTCGGCGCGGCGGTGGTGACCCCGGCGGCGATCGCGGCGAGGGCCTCCTCGGCCGGCGCCATGTACGGCGTGTGGAACGCGCCGGCGACCTGCAGCCCGATGATGCGGGCGCGGGCCGGCGGGTTCGCGGCGAGCTTCTCCAGGCCGCTGAGCGTGCCGGCGGCGACGACCTGGCCGGCGCCGTTGCGGTTGGCGGGGTGGAGACCGGCGGCCTCGACGGCGGCGATGACCTCGTCGGGGTCGCCGCCGAGGACCGCGCTCATGCCGGTCGGCTCCAGCGCGCACGCGGCGGCCATCTCCCGGCCGCGGACGGCGGCGAGGGTGACCGCGGCCTCGGGGCTGAACACCCCGGCCAGGGTCGACGCGGCGAGCTCGCCGACGCTGTGCCCGGCGAAGACGGCGGCGTCGTACAGCGGCAGCTGCTCCGCGGTGAGCAGGGCGGCGGCCACCAGCAGCGGCTGGGTCTTCGCGGTGTCCTTGATCTCCTCGGCGTCGGCTTCGGTGCCGAGGTGGACCAGGTCGACCCCGGCGAGGACGGACCACCAGCGCAGGCGGGCCTCGACGCCGGGCAGCGTGAGCCACGGGGTCAGGAAGCCGGGTTTCTGGGAGCCTTGCCCTGGGGCGAGTACGGCGAGCACGTCTATGACTTTTCCGGATTTCCGTCAATCACGCGGGTAGCGCTACGCACCAAAGTGGACCACCTCGTTTGTAGGAACCCTACAAAAGATTGCGTGGTGTTGCCCCAACAGATCCACGCCGTCACCCACCGCAATCCTACGTTCACCTCGCCTGCGACCTGGGTCACTGCGGCGATGAAATCGGTCACTGCGGCGGCGGACCGGATGGTGCGGGTGCGAACGGATCCAGTCTGCCGATGGTCAGCGCGATCCGGAGGGCAAACGCGTCACGAGGCACCAACGGGACGAAGCCGGTGACCTCGCCGATGCGGCGCAGCCGGTACCGCACGGTGTTCGGGTGCACGAACAGGCCGCGCGCGGCGACCTCCAGGACCCCGCCGCCGGCGAAGAACGCGTCCAGGGTCTCCAGCAGCTCACCGCCGGCGCGCACCAGCGCGCCGTAGATGTCCTGGCGCAGGATCCGCCGGGCCTCGGCGTCGCCGGCGAGGGCCCGCTCCGGCAGCAGGTCGGCGGCGGCGACCGGCCGGGGCGCGGCCGGCCAGGCGGGCGCGGCCCGGAACCCGGCCAGGGCGGCGCGCGCCGACTCGGTCGCCTCGTCCAGCGACGGCACCGCCGGGCCCACGACGACCGGGCCGTCGCCGAAGCCGGCCAGGAGCCGCTCGGTCGCCGCGATCGGGTCCGGCGCCCCGCCGAGGACCACGACCAGGCGGTCGCCGTGGACCCCGCCGAGGATCTCCACACCGATGCGGCGGGCCGCCCGGTACACCGTGTGCAGCACCGCCGCGGCCTCCCCGCCCGGCGAGCGGCCCACGGCGACCGCGACCGGCGGCGCGTCCGCCCAGCCCAGCGCCGCCGCCCGGCTGGCCAGCACGTCGGAGGAGTCGCCGCGCAGCAGCGCGTCGACCAGCAGCGCCTGCAGCCGCGCGTCCCACGCGCCCCGAGTCTCCGCGGCCCGCGCGTAGACCCGGGCGGCGCCGAACGCGACCTCCCGGCTGTAGTGCAACACCGCCTCCCGGATGCCGGCCTCCTCACCCTCCGCGGCCAGCAGTGGCAGCTGCTCCTCGACGACCTCGATGGTCACCCGGATCAGCTGGACCGTCTGGCCGAGGTTGATCGAGCGGGCCAGGGCCCGCGGCGCGGCGTCGAAGAACTCGTCGGAGTTGTCCGGCGGCAGCGTGCCGCCCTCCTCCCGGTTGCGCAGCCACTCGACCAGGGACCGCACGCCGGCCTGGGCGACCAGCATCACCCACGCGCGCTGGTCGGCCGGCAGGTCCCGGAACCAGGGCAGCGTCTCGTCCATCCGCGCCACGCTCGCGGTCGCGAGGGCGCCGGCCGCCCGCTCGATCGAGCGCACGCTCGCCTCGAGGCTCCGGTGGCTGTCACGCCGTCCCGGCCGCTCCTGGTTCGTCACCCGCACAGCTTTTCATCGTCTGGCCGCCAACCAGAACCCGCCGTAGATCCCGGCCTCCCGCGAGGTCTGCCGCAGCCCGTTCGGGCCGTCGATCAGCCGCCGCCCCCAGTCGGTCCGCTTCGCCGGCCGGAACGCCTCGACCATGTCCAGGTAGTGGTACTCGGGGCTGTTGCCGCTCCAGGACCAGCCCATGTACCCGAGGTCGTGCCGCTGGCAGTACGCCATGATCGCGTCCTCGTCGGGGTCGCCGTACTGGTGGATCGAGGAGAACTCGCCGACCACGATCGGCAGCCGCTGCCGCACGAACGGGTCCAGGTAGTCGGCCACCTTCGGCGCGGTGTCGAACGGGCCGTACATGTGCACGTCGAAGATCGTGTTGTGCTCCGGGTCGGCGGCGAACACCTCGGCCGCGTGGTCGCGCATGACGTGGAACGAGTCGTTGCCCCAGTTCGGCGCGTCGACCATGATCGCGTGCAGCAGCCCGGCGGCGCGCAGCCGCGCGATCGCGGTCTTCGTGTCGCCGATCCAGTCCATGTTCACCGCGTGTCCCGAGGGCTCGTTCGCGACGTTGATGATGACGTACGACTCCTGCCGCACCAGCACCTTGCGCAGCGTCAGCCAGTAGTCGACGGCGTGCGCGATCGTCGCGGCGTTGGGCTCCGTGCCGTAGCCCATCGTGTCGTGCACGTCGAGCACGCAGATCAGCCGGTTCTCCCGGCACCGGCCGATGACGTCGGCGACCTCGGCCGGGGTCGTCGCGGGGAACCCGGTGCCGCTGGACAGCGCCACCCGCACCGAGTTCGCCCCGGACGCCTTGATGTCGGCGAACACGGACGCGGGACCCTTGCCGAAGTAGTACCCGTGGTTCACCCCCCGCAGCACGAGCCGTTCCCCGTTCGCCTCGACGAGGTGGCCGTCCTGGGCCTTGATGCCGCTCGCCCCGTAGGCGGGCTCCACCGAGACGTACGCCGCACCGAGCAACGACAGCAGCAGGGCGAGGAACGCCGCTCTGATCAGCACGGCGGGGCGCTACCCGCCGATGTGCCCACCAAACGGGTATCGACCCCGGTCCCTGCCTACGGGTAATCTTGGCAACACGTACCGTGGTCAAGATCGCTGAGAGGCGGGCCGTGGAGTCCAAGTCGGCTGAGCTGGCGGCCGAGCAACAGCACTTCGACCTGGCCCGCAAGCACCGCGAGCGGGTCCGCGCCGAGCTCGGCGAGGCACCCGACGCCGCCGCCAACGCCGGCACCGGCCGGCGCCTCGCGCTCTTCCGCCGCAACCGCAAGGAGGCGCTCGCCGCCCCCGAGGAGCAGGTCGCGTTCGGCCGGATCGACTGCACCCCCGCCGACCCCGGCGTCGACGACGTGTTCTACATCGGCCGCGAGACCATCCTGGACGACCAGCGGCAGGTCCTCGTCGTCAACTGGCAGACCCCGATCGGCGCCCTGTATTACGAGGCCACCCACGAGGACCCGCGCGGCCTGGAACGCAAACGCACCTTCCACTGCGCCGGCAACCAGATCCGCGACTTCGACGACGTCGTCTTCGCCCAGCTCGCCGGCGCCGTCGCGGCGCTGGACGCCCCCGACGACGCGCTGCTGGCCGAGCTCGACCGGGGCCGCACCGGCACGATGACCGACATCGTCGCCACCATCCAGGGCGCCCAGTCCCGGCTGATCCGCTCACCCCTGGACCAGGTCCTGGTCATCGAGGGCGGGCCCGGCACCGGCAAGACCGCCGTCGCCCTGCACCGCGTGTCGTGGCTGCTGTTCAACCACCGCGACCGCCTGCGCCCCCAGGACGTCCTCGTCGTCGGCCCCCACCCGGCCTTCACCCGCTACATCCGCACCGTCCTGCCGAGCCTCGGCGACGCCGACGTGGCACAGCTGGACATCGACCAGCTGGGCCCGCCGGTCCAGCGCGGTCGGCCCGAGCCGCCGCAGACCCGCCGGCTCAAGGGTGAGGCCCGCATGGCCCGGCTGCTCGCCCGCGCCCTGGAGAACCGGGTCGGCACCCCCGAACCCGCCGAACGGCTGCTCTTCGACGGCGCGTTCATCACCCTGTCCGGCGTCGAGGTGGCCGCCGCGGTCGCCGCTGCCCGGCAGGCCGGTGGCCCGTACGCACAACGCCGCCAACGCCTGCGCGCCCAGCTCGCCGACCTCGTCCGCGGCCGCGGCGGCCCCACGGATCCCGAGCGCCTCGGCCCGGTCGAGAACCTCCTGGAACGTCTCTGGCCGCTGCAGAGCGCCGCCGCGTTCCTGCGCGCCCTGCTGGGCTCCCGCGCCCGGCTCGCCAACGCCGCCGGCGACGAGTTCACCCCCGACGAACTCGCCCTGCTGCACCGCCGCGGCGCCGACAAGCTCTCCGAGCAGATCTGGAGCAACACCGACCTGCCGCTGCTCGACGAGCTCGAGGAACTGCTGAACGGCCCGCCGCGCCGGTACCGCCACATCGTCGTCGACGAGGCCCAGGACCTCTCCCCGATGCAGCTGCGTGCCGTCGCCCGCCGCTCGTCGACCGGCTCCCTCACCGTCGTCGGCGACCTCGCCCAGTCGACCGGCGCCTGGGCCCGCGAGCACTGGGGTGAGGTCACCGAGCACCTGCCGACCCAGCTGCCCCAGGTCGTCGTCGGGCTCCGGTACGGCTACCGCGTCCCACGCCAGGTGTACGAGCTGGCCGCCGAGCTCCTGCCGGTCGCCGCCCCCGACGTCGAGCCGACCAGGGCCGTCCGGGAAGGCCCCGCCGACCCCGGCATCCACGTCGTCGAACCCGCCGAACGCGCCGGCCGGGCCGCCCTCGTCGCCAAGGACCACGCCCTCGGCGGCCGCTTCGTCGGCATCGTCTGCCCCGCCGCGTGCCGCGCCGAGCTGGAGTTCGCCCTGCACGCCAACGACCTGCAGTGGGGCCGCGCCGACCAGGGCGAGCTCGACCACGCGATCAACCTCATCAGCCCCCAGGAGGCGAAGGGCCTGGAGTTCGACGCGGTCATCGTCGTGGAGCCCGAGGAGATCGTCGCCGAGGACGACCGCGGGCACCGGCTGCTGTTCGTGGCGCTCACCCGCACCATCCGGTACCTGGACATCGTCTGCTCCGGCGACCCGCTGCCGGTCGAGCCCGGGCCCGACGTCACCGCGCGGATCCCGCGGCAGCGGGTCGTGATCGAGCCCGACGCGGACCCGACGGTCGACATGGCGCAGCTGGACCGGCTCGCCGAGGACCTGGCGGCGCTGGTGGTGGCCGGGGCGCCGGTGCCGATGTGGGACGAGGTGCTGCAGCGGACGGCGACGTTGCTGGACGAGCGGGCGGACCGGTCCCGGCCTTCCGGCCGGCACCGGCGGGCCTGACGTCCGCAGCCCGGCGCTCGCCGGCGAGACACACATGGCGCATCGGTCCCGCACGCGGACACCGACGCAAGACGCCAGGGCGCCGCGCCGTCAGCGGGCGGCCAGCCGCCCGATCGCCGCCGAATCGAGGCGCCGGCCCACCGCCGAGTCCACGATCCTCGTGATGATGGCGTCCTTCGCCGACTTCCCCGGTAGCGCCACCCCCAGCGTCTTCGCCAGCTCGCGCAGCTGCGGCACCGTCAGCCGCTCGTCGTGCAGGTACTGCACGGCCGCGGCGCGGGTGCCGATCTCCGCCAGCATGGTCTCGATCTCCGCGACCGGGCGGGACAGCGGTTTCGTGGCGGTGGCGCGGGAGGGGGCGGGCGCGCGGCCGGCGCGGGGGACCAGGGTGAGCGTCGCGGCGCCCGTGGCGAGGTCGGCGAGCTGGTCGGCCGGCAGGGCCTTCACGAACGCGGCGACCTTGAGCAGGACGTCGTGGGCGAGGTCGGCCGGGTCGGTCATCGCGGGCAACTCCTCAGATCCGGGTGCGGGCCAGGAACTCGCTGGTCAGCTGCTGGAACTCGTATCGTAGGGTCTCGATCGAGGCGGTGCCGGGCGGGGCGAGGACGACCGGGAGGCTGCGCTCGCCGGCGTCGGTGACGGCGGTCTTGTTGTCGCGGACGGTCTGGCGGAAGACGGGGATCTCGATCCGGGACGTCTCGTTGACCGAGGTGCGCTGCGAGATCAGCGGGCCGGTGCCGGTGTACTGCACCATCGTGTAGACCACGCCGATGATCTCGGGGTTGATCGGGCGGGGGGCGACCGCGTTGTACTCCTCGACCAGGCGGGACATGCGGGCGCGCAGGTAGTCGATGCCGCGGGTGGACAGGTAGTCGGGGCGGGCCGGGACGATGACGTGGTCGCTGGCGACCATCGCGGTGCGGGTGACCATGTTGAAGTTGGGCGCGCAGTCGATGAGGATCGAGTCGTAGCCGTCGAACGCGTGGTCGGTGAGGGCGTCGGCGAGGAGCCGGTGCACCGGCAGGTAGCGGGGGTTGCCGGTCTGCAGGCGGGCGCCGCCCAGGGCCGCGGCCAGGTTCAGGTCCGTCTCGATGAGGCCCAGGTCGCCGGCGAGCAGGTCCAGTTTCCCGCCCCGCGGCTGCACGACGGCGTTGACCTCGCGGGGGCTCACCACGTACTTGTGCAGCGGCTCCGCGGCGCGGGTGGCGAGGTACCCCTCGAACCACGGCAGGATCGTGGGCCGCGACTCGAACTCGGCCGGCCGGTAGAAGGAGAACGTGAGGCTCGACTGCGGGTCCAGGTCGATGAGCAGGACCTTGCGGCCGCGGGCGGCGAGCTCGGCGCCGATGTTGGCCGTCAGTGTGGTCTTGCCGACCCCGCCCTTGTAGTTGATCACGGAGACCACGCTCATGGCGCCAGCATCGCATCGGCGCGCTCCGTTGTCGTCCCTCGCCGGTGGGTGTCAGGCCATCTTTCCTATCGACTGAATAGGTAGGATGGCTCTGATGGCGTTGCCGGACCTCCTGGTCGCGGGCGTGCCGGAGGCGGGCACGTCGGCGCTGCACGCGACGCTGGTGCGACAGGAGCCCAAGTTCCTCCTGCCCGACGGGCCGCCGCCGGACCGCGGCGAGCCGGGCGACCGCCAGACCTACCAGGAGCACGTGTGGCGGCGCGAGGAGTACGAGGCGCTGTTCGACGCCGCGCCCCCGGGCACGCTGCGGGGCGAGGCGACGCCCTTCTACCTGTACGACCGCGCATCCCACCGGCGCATCCAGCGGCTGATCCCGCAGGCGAAGCTCATCCTGCTGCTGCGCGACCCCGTCGACCGCGCCCACTCCAACTGGTCGCACCTGTGGGGGAGGGCGAGCGGACCCTGCTCGACCTCGTCGACGGCGGTGGCGACCCGGCCGGCATCACCGGCCTGGTGTACCGCGACGGCACCGGCCGCCTGGTGCGCACCGGCAAGGCGCACAAGGCGCCCCTCGGCACGTACCGGCCGAGAGCCGGCTCTGGAACCGATTCCAAGAAGGCAACTTACTGACGGGCCCGTCCGGGTCCAGTGTTTCGAGCATCTGACTCCGCTGGTATGACAGTCGGGCCGATAGCGTCTTTCGCTTTCTTCCGGTGAGGCCCGAGGCAGTTAACAATAGCTCTCTAAGCAGACCCTTCGGGTCGGCGATCCTCTCGGCTTCCTTCCACGACGGAATGGCGAGGTCCATGGTTCCGTTTGGATTGCCGGCAACTCTTCGGATTTGCTGTTCGTCCAGGATAAGCCAGGCCTCAGTCATTCGGACTGGGATTGCGGGTACACAGAGCGACCCCGGCATTAACGATGTCGCAGCGCCAAGAATCTCGGCAAGTCGTGCCTCGGGACCGTCACGGTCCGCATCTCGATGAATGACGACGAGGTCATACTCGCCACCGATTTCGCGTATGGAACCCAACTTGCCGTGCACCGACCTATCAGGTGACGGAAGGCTCCCCACATCAGGAGCTGTGACAATTACCGACTTTCCGCATGATTCGGCGATTCGGTAAATATGCGTGACGATGCCTCTATCACTCGGACCTTCGCCCAAAAACAGCACACTGTACATCAGGCCGCATCCAGATCCAGCGACAATTGCGCGCCGGGAGGTGATGTTAGATACGGAAGGATGTCCGCTTTTGTGACGGCATGCTTACTTGCTTGACCGCCCACTCTCCAAGTGTTGGCAAGAGGCCGGAGTACCAATGAGCGTGACATCGTGCCGTCAGGACTAGGCTTTCTTACGGACGTTGCGAACAAGAGGTCGCCCGGGTCGACCAACTGGACTACCGCCGGCGAATGAGTATTGATAATGATTTGACGGAATGGATTGTCCGGGCCGGGCGCTTCGGTCACGTCCACGGCGAGGTCTTTGACAAGGTCCACCATTGACGGAAGATTTGCTGGGTGAATCCCATTCTCCGGCTCCTCCATGCAATATAGGCCGGTCATGGACGGATCCTCGAGCAGTACACATAGAGCAAGGAACCGAAGGGTACCCTCAGAGAGACTTCTGGCGGGAAGGCGAAGTCCGGATGACTCCTCCAAATATATGGTCAGAAGTTCGCGAACGTCATCCGAAACGACCTCGACCCCCCGGACTGAGACGCCAGCAAGCTCCGCAAGCCTATTTGCTACTCGTGCATAGATCCTTGCGGGATCGCCGTGACTCTCGCCAATCGCGATCCTGTAAAGCGTTCCAGATAAGTGCCGCCCGTCGCTCTCCATAAGGCGTGGATCGACATAACGGTCAGAGGTTCGTAGTGCGGATGGCTCAAGGGCTAGCCTGCGCCAACTTTGCATCTCGCGTCTGGCCGCCAGGATCGTCTGGTCATCACTGCCAGTTACAGTGCTCACCACGGTCGCCGGAGCGCGAGAGGCGGCCGCAGGTCTCGGCATGCCGCGGCTTCCTCCGTCTTGGTGAATGCTAATGACCGGTTCGCCGGTTTCAACCGAGGTTGAGATGAAGGCGGTGCCGCTCCTTCTGCCCTTGATAACATTCGATCGGAAGTTCTTCGCGCTGTGCGGAAAGCGAAGACGTGATGCTGCGTCCCCTTGATTGATATGGGTAAGAGACTCATGCAGAAGGCGCAGGCGTCCAATTTTTTCAATGCCGAACGGTGGAGCATATCCGATCTCTACGGAGTATCGCAGGAAGGAGATTGTAGGGTGAGCTGCGCGTCCGAAGTCGTCCTCAATATCCCATGGAACGATCATCTCCGCCGCAAACGACATCCGTCGCTCTGCGGCCTCGTATCCATTCCAAAACAGGTCACGTAGATCGCCTATGCGTTCGCCGTGGACCCCGCGAACATGCTGCGCAGCATCCATCATCGGCATGTCGGCCAGTAGGCTGAGGAACTGGATTGCGTCGAAGACATTCGACTTGCCAGTCCCATTCTCGCCTGCAATGCAAGTGAAGGCTCCGAAATCGACGCTGAGGTCTAAAAGGTTCTTGAAGCCATTCACCTCAAGCCGCGTTAACATATGCCCTCCACCTGCCGCGCGTTGACGCGTTGACCTTAGCGCACGTCGGTCTTCAGGTGCTGCTCCGGCCGTCTGGGGTTAGTATGCGCCGCTGCCGGGACCGGCAGTACCAAGGCGACGCCTTGATGACCTCCAGGGCAGGCTCCGGCAAAGTCGTGCGGGTGATATCCGGTCGGTTAGTGCGTTGAGTCAGCGGAGGCCGACAGTTGGCGCGGGCCTGCGGGACGCCTCGGGCGCGCAGTGCGGCCGTTACCGCTCTTGGACCGCTCGGGAGAGCCCGACCTGCACGAATTAGCCTCGCCGGCCGCCGCGTGTACGCATCCAGGGTGGCTGGCCCTCCGCGTCCTGCAACGCTGCCATCGCCACCGAGCGCGGGACGACGTCGAGGCTGGCAAGGACCGACCCACCGCGAACCGTCGCCGACTCCACGGCCGACCAACGGAATGAGGACCGCCCGAGCGCGGGGCGTACCGATCTCCACGCCGGCCGTGGGCAGCCGGACCCAGTGCGGACTGCGAATCAGCAGTCCGAGCGACACAGTGAGGACGGTGACGAACGGCATGAAAACAGGCGGAAGGGTGATGAGGTCGACGGTGCGCTCGACTGGCCGATCAGGACAGTGGCGTCGTCCTGGCCAGTACCGGCGTGGACACCAAGACCAACGAGATCACCGGCTTCGACGTCCTGCTCGACCACATCAGCGACCTGACCGGCGTCGTGGTGACCGCTGATGCGTTGCACTGTCAGCGAGAGCAGGTCGCCTACCTCGCCGGCCGCGGCGCGCACTGGATCCTGACCGTCAAAGGCAACCAGCCCGGTCTGCACCAGCAACTGACCGGCCTGCCCTGGCAGTAGGTCCCCGTCACCGACCGCGACACCGCAAGCGGCCACGGCCGCCGAGAGATCCGCACCCTGAAATCCTCTCGGTGTCCACCGGCATCGCGTTCCCCGGCGCGGCCCAGGCGATACAGATCCGCCGTCGCCGGCGACGCCTCGATCAGCCCCGCCGGTTCACCACCGAGGCCGTCCACGCAATCACCGATCTCCCTGCCCACCAAGCGAAACCGTGGCAACTCGCCGACTGGACACGCCGACACTGGTCAATCGAGAGCAAGACCCACTGGGTCCGCGACGTCACCTACGACGAAGGTCGATCCCCGATCCGCACCGGCACCGGCCCACAGGTCATGGCCACCTCCGCAACGCCGCCATCGGCGCCCTACGCCTCACCGGCACCACCAACATCGCTGCCGCCAACCGTCACCACGCCCGCAACCCCAACCGATCGCTGGCGATAATCGGCATCACCTAACGACTTTGCTGGGGCCCTGACCTCCAGGGCTTCTAACGGGCCAGACTGATCATCAGAAGTGCTGTTCGTATACGGTCGCATCAGTAGCAACGTCTGGCTACGGCCTGGCCGCGGATGGGCCTGTGCCGCAGTAGCCAGACCTAACCGCAGTGCGTGTTCGTTTACCGTCCTGCCCGGCTCCGACGAGATCGGCGTCAAGGACGCGGTCCTGCACTTCGACGGCCGGCGCAGGCTCCTGTGGGCGTCCGTGCACCCCCTGGAGACCGCCGAGCCCGCCGACCGCATGTCGACCTGGTACACGACCAGCACCGACGGCGTCGACTGGACCTGGCACGGCGTCGCCCTCGCCCCGCGGCCCGGCACCTGGGACGCCCGCGGCGTCCAGCCGGGCGCCGTGTCGGTGCGCGACGGTGCCGGGCCGCCTCTACTACGAGGTCACCCGCGAGGACGGTGCCCGTGAGCTGCGCACCGAGCCGTCCCTAGAATCGGCCGGGTGACCGATCTCGTCCTGGTGCTGCGGTACCGCAAGGCGGTGACGTACGGGTTCCACACGCTGCTCGCGGCGCTGGAGGAACACCCGACGGACACCCGCTACGAGGTGGTGTTCGCCGAGTCGGCGCAGGCCACGATCGACGCGATCACCGCCGCCGGTGGCACCCGGACGCTGGTGCTGTGGTCGTTCTACTCGCCGGACGCGGCGGCGCTCGCCGGGGAGCTCGCGACGATCAAGGCCGCCGCGCCCGGCGCGACCCACGTCGCCGGCGGCGTGCACGCGACCGCCGAGCCGGTGCAGACCCTCGACGCGGGCTGGGACGTCGCGGCGGTCGGGGAGGGCGAGCGGACCCTGCTCGACCTCGTCGACAGCGGCGGCGACCCGGCCGGCATCACCGGCCTGGTGTACCGCGACGGCACCGGCCGCCTGGTGCGCACCGGCAAGGCGCACAAGGCGCCCCTCGGCACGTACCGGGGTTCATCACGCCCACGTCGCTGTCCTACGGCACCGACGGCGAGGAGCCCGACCTCGCCGCCGTCGAGGAGCTGCTGGCCTCCTGCAAGGAGGGCATCGGCCCCGACGGCCGGGTGTTCTTCGGCTCGTTCCCCAGCGAGATCCGCCCCGAGCACATGACCGTCGACGCGCTGCGCCTCGTCAAGCGGTACTGCGCGAACGACAACCTCATCGTCGGCGCCCAGTCCGGCTCGGAACGCGTCCTGGAGGCCGCCAAACGCGGCCACGACGTCGAGTCGGTCCGCCGCGCGGTCCGCATCGGCATCGCCGAGGGCTTCCGCATCAACGTCGACATGATCTTCGGCATGCCCGGCGAGGACCCGGCCGACGCCGAGGCGTCGCTGAAGCTCGCCCAGGAGCTCGCCGCCCTCGGCGCCCGCATCCACTCGCACGTCTTCATGCCGCTGCCCGGCACCCCCTGGCGCGACGCCCCACCCGGCGACGTCGACCCCGAGACCATCCGCGCCGTGTCCCGCCTCGCCCAGCAGGGCGCCCTGTACGGCCACTGGCAGAAGCAGCGCGAGCACGCCACCCGCCTCGCCGCCGCCGCGGTGGAGTACCCCCGCCCCGGCCGCAGCCGCACCCTGCTCCCGCTCGCCGACCGCCCCACCACCGGGAGCGAGCCGCCTCAGGACCGCTGACTGGTCGGGGTGGACGCGGACGGCGGCGGGGTCACCCCGGGCGGGCCGGGGGAGTGATGGCGGCGACCAGGGCCGAGCGCGGCGAGCGGGCGCCGAGCAGGTCGCGGGAGTACACGGCGAACGTGTAGTCCGTCGAGCCGCGCAGCCGGGGCACGGTGACCGTGGTCCGGCTCGTCGTGGCGACCCGGGTCTCGGCGGCGCCGTCGACGGTCACCACCTGGTAGGTGGCGTAGCGGCGGGGCTTCCAGCTGAGGGTGATCGTCGAACTGGACACGTCGACGACGCGGACCTGCTGCGGGGCGCGGGCCGGGGCGGTGCCGGCGGCGTTGCGGTAGACGGTCGCCTCGCGGGTGTCGGTGGTCAGGCCGTTCGGGCCGGAGATGAACCGGCGGCCCCAGGCGGTGGGCTTGCCCGCGTCGAAGTTGTCGACCAGGTCCAGGTAGCTGTACTGCTTGTCGTTGCCGCTCCAGGACCAGCCGAAGTAGCCGAGCTCGCGGGCCTCGGCGTAGGCCATGATGGCGTCCTCGTCGGGGTCGCCCCACTGGTGCTCGCCGGAGAACTCGCCGATGAGGATCGGCAGGCGGCGGTCGGTGAACGAGCTGAGGTAGGAGTTCACCTTCGGGGCCGTGTCGAACTCGCCGTACATGTGGATGTCGAAGATGGTGTTGCCGGTCGGGTCGGCGTCGCGGACCCGTTCGGCGTTGTCACGCATCACGAACGACTCGTCCTGGCCCCAGCCGGGCGCGTCGACCATCAGGGTGTGCCGGAAGCCGGCGGCCCGCAGGGTGCGGATCGCGTCGGTGGTCTGCTGCACCCACGGCATCGTCGTGCCGTTGCCGAACGGTTCGTTGGCGATGTTGACGATGACGTGGTCCTCCTGGCCGACGAGGACGTCGCGGAGGCCGAGCCAGAACTGGACGGCCTGCGCCATCGTGGCGGCCTTCTTGTCCTGGCCGAAGCCGGTGGTGTCGTGCGCGTCGAGGATGCAGATCAGCCGGTTCGCCTTGCACAGCCCGATGACCGTGGCGACCTCATTGGGGCCGCTGTGGCGCCACTGGTGGCCGATGCCGAGCGGGATGCGCACGGCGTTGGCGCCGGCGGCCTTGATCCCGGCGAACGCGCCGTTGCGGTCCGGGTACCACATGACGTCGTGGTTGACGCCGCGCAGCACGAGGTCGCTGCCGGTCGCCTCGACCAGCCGCCCGTCGCGCACGTGGATCCCGGTGTGTGCCGCCGTTTCGGCGTGCGCCGGCGCGGGTGCGAGCAGGGCACCGGCGAGCACGGCGACGAGGACCTGGATTCTCACGAGGCGAACCGCTACCCGTGCCGGTACGTTCTACACCCGTGGACATGGTGACGCTGCTGCGCGACTTCTTCCGGGCCGTGTCGTTCGAGCCGGGCGGGCGCCCCGCGTACGAGACGATCCACGGCCTGTTCGTCCCCGGCGGCCTGCTGGTCAAGGCGGTCGGGGCGCCCGAGGTGTCGACGGTGGAGCAGTTCATCGCCCCGCGGCTGGCGCTGGTCGAGTCCGGGGCGCTGACCGAGTTCCACGAGTCGGAGCGTTCGGGTGAGACGCAGCAGTTCGGCAACGTCGCGCAGCGCTGGTCGGTCTACGACAAGCGGGGCGTGCAGGACGGCACGGCGTTCGCCGCGGTGGGGCGGATCTCCACGCAGTTCGTCCGCACGCCATCGGGGTGGCTGATCACCTCGATGGCGTGGGACGACGAGCGGTGACCGGCTAGAGCTTCGCGAGGGCGGCGCGCAGGCGGGCGAGGGTGCGGTCGCGGCCGAGGACCTCGAGGGACTCGAACAGCGGCAGCCCCACCGACCGCCCGGTGACCGCGACCCTGATCGGGGCCTGGGCCTTGCCGAGCTTCAGGCCCCGCTCGGCGCCGACGGCCTCCAGGGTCGACTTCAGCGACTCCGCGTCCCACGCCGCGGTCTCGAACGCCGTGACGGCCGCGCCGAGCAGGTCGGCCGCGCCCTCCTTCATCGCCTTGGCCCAGGCGGCCTCGTCGACGGCGGGCTCCGACAGGAACGCGAAGTCGACGTTCGGCACGATCTCGGCGAGCAGCGCGATGCGGGTCTGCGCGTGCGGGGCGAGGGCGTCGAACACCTTCGGGTCGTAGTCGGCCGGGTCCCACGGGGGCGCCGCGACCGGGGTGCCGCCGGGCGCGACCGGGGTGCCGGTCAGCCACGGCCGGCACGCCTCGGCGAACGCCTCCGGCGACAGGGCGCGGATGTACTCACCGTTGAACGCGCGCAGCTTCTTCTCGTCGAAGAACGCCGGCGACGGGTTGACCTCCTCCAGGCGGAACTCGTCCTCGATGACCGACCACGGCACGATCTCGCGGTCGTTCGACGGGGCCCAGCCCAGCAGCATCAGGTAGTTGCGCATCGCGTCGGCGAGGTAGCCCTCGTCGCGGTACTGCTCCAGGGCGACCTTGTCCCGGCGCTTCGACAGCTTCTGGCGCTTCTCGTTGACCACCACCGGCACGTGCGCCCACACCGGCGGCGTGCGGCCCAGCGCCGACCACAGCAGCTGCTGCTTCGGCGTGTTGGGCAGGTGCTCCTCGGCGCGGATCACGTGGGTGATGCCCATGGTCATGTCGTCGACGACGTTGGCCAGCAGGAACACCGCGGAGCCGTCACCGCGGGCGATGATGAAGTCCTCGATGAGCTTGTTGTCGAACGTCGGCTCGCCGCGGACCAGGTCGACCACGACGGTGGAGCCCTCGTCGGGGGTGCGGAAGCGCAGCGCCCGGCCCTCGCCGGGGCCGAGCGCCCGGTCGCGGCAGAAGCCGTCGTAGCCGCGGAACTGCGCCCCGGCGCGCTCCTGGATCTGCTCGCGGGTGCAGTCGCAGTAGTACGCCTTGCCCGCCGTGTACAGCTCGTGGGCGGCGGCGGTGTGCGCCTCCGCGTAGGACGACTGGAAGTAGGGCCCCTCGTAGGTGTCCCGGGCGATGCCGATCCACTCGAGGGCGTTCAGGATGCCCTCGGTCCATTCGGGGCGGTTGCGCGCGGCGTCGGTGTCCTCGATCCGCAGCACGAACACCCCGCCCTGCTGCTTGGCGTAGATCCAGTTCTGCAGCGCCGAACGGGCACCGCCGACGTGGAACATCCCGGTCGGGGAGGGGGCGAAACGCACGCGAACCGTCACACCTCCAGACTAGTGGCCTCGTCATCCGGGATGTCGACGCCCTGCTCCAGGGCATCGGCGCGGGCCGCGTCCAGCAGCCGGGCCAGCACGGTCTCCAGCATGAGCAGGGTCTCGTCGTCGAGCCGGTCCAGCAGGCGGCGTTGCGCCTGGTTGCCGCTGTCCATGATGTCGGTCAGCACCTCGCGGCCGGCCGGCGACAGGTGGATGCGGCGGATACGGCGGTCGTGCCGGTCCTCGGTGCGTGTCACATAGCCGTGGGTCACCAGGCGATCCACGATGCCGGACAGCGTGGCGGACGTCACGCCGAGATGCCTGGTGAGCTCGTGCGAGGCGATGCCGTCGTGCCGGGCGAGCAGGATAAGCACCTTGAGCTGCTGCATCGTGAGGTTTACTGAGAACAGCCGGTTGGTGCGGTCATACGCGAACAGGGTGCGCAGCCGTTGCTCCGCCGCCATCACGCGCAGCAGCAGCGCATTCCTGTGAATCGTCACAGCAATGTTTTACCCCCTGGAAAAGCTTTGCGCGAGGCGAACCATTAGCATCACACGAACTAACGTGTGTCTTAGCCGATCGGAAGAAGACTCCAGACATGTCGTTCCTCGCCCGGCTCAGTTTGGCGAACCGGGGGCTGGTCGCGATCATCGCGATCGTCGTCCTGGGCTTCGGCGCCATTGCCATCCCGTCCCTGAAACAGCAGCTCATCCCGTCGATCGACTTCCCCGCGGCGTTCGTGCTCGCGCCCTACCCGGGCGTGTCGCCGGACATCGTCGAGGAGCAGGTCACCGAGCCGATCGAGAACGCCCTGCAGGGCGTGCCCGGGCTCACGGACGTCACCTCCACCACGCGTGAGGGTGTCGCGACCGTCCAGGTGTCCTTCGAGTTCGGCTCGTCCATCGACGACGTCACCAACAAGATCTCCACGGCGATCAACCGGATCAAGTCGACGCTGCCGTCGACCGTCGAGCCGCAGGTCATCGCCGGCTCGACCGACGACCTGCCGGCCGTGGTGCTCGCCGCCAGCAAGTCCGGTGACCAGGTCGCGTTCGCCCAGCAGCTGGACGCGATCGTCGTGCCGGCGCTGCAGGGGATCGAAGGGGTGCGCGCGGTCGAGGTGACCGGCGCGGCGACGCAGGACGTGGAGATCACCCTCGACCCGGCGAAGGCGTTCCCGGCCGGGGTCAACGCGCAGACGGTCACCGCCGCGCTGAAGTCCAACGGCGTGTCGTTCCCCGCCGGCACCCTCACCGAGGGCGACCGCTCCCTCGCGGTGCAGGTCGGCGGCACCCTCGCGACCCTCGACGACCTGAAGGCGCTCAACATCACGCCGGCCACGAAGCTCGGCGACGTGGCGAAGGTCGAGCTGAAGACGGCCGAGACCACCTCGATCACCCGCACCGACGGCAAGCCCAGCCTCGGCATCGCCGTCACCGCGTCCCCCGACGGCAACGCCGTCAAGATCAGCCACGCGGTGCGCGACAAGCTCGACGAGCTCAAGAAGGAGCTCGGCGGTGACACGGCGATCACCCCGGTCTTCGACCAGGCGCCGTTCGTGGAGAAGTCCATCAAGAGCCTCAGCACCGAGGGTGCCCTCGGCCTGCTCTTCGCCGTCGTGGTGATCCTGGTCTTCCTGTTCTCGCTGCGCTCGACGCTCGTCACCGCCGTGTCGATCCCGCTGTCGGTGGTCGTCGCGCTGATCGGCCTGTGGATCGGTGACTACTCGCTCAACCTGCTCACCCTCGGCGCGCTCACCATCGCCGTCGGCCGGGTCGTGGACGACTCGATCGTCGTGCTGGAGAACATCAAACGACATCTGGAGTACGGCGAGGAGAAACGCCACGCCATCCTCACCGGCGTCCGCGAGGTCACCAGCGCCGTCGTCGCCTCCACCCTGACCACGGTCGCGGTGTTCCTGCCGATCGGTCTCGTCGGCGGCTTCGCCGGCCAGCTGTTCCGCCCGTTCGCCGTCACCATCACCGTGGCGCTGCTCGCGTCGCTGCTGGTGTCGCTCACCGTCGTGCCGGTGCTCGCGTACTGGTTCCTGCGCCCGCCGAAGCAGGTCGGCGCCGTGGAGCGCGAGGCGATCCTCGCCAAGGCCCTCGACAAGGAGGAGCGCAGCCGGCTGCAGCGCACCTACGTGCCGGTCATCAGCTGGGTCACCCGCAGCCGCGCCACCCGCTGGATCACCGTCGGCCTGAGCATCCTGGTGTTCTTCGTGACGATCGGCCTGGCCGGCCTGCTCAAGACGAACTTCATCGACCAGAGCGGGCAGACGGAGTTCTCCATCTCCCAGGAGCTGCCGGTCGGCTCCAGCCTCGCCGTCACCGACGCCGCCGCGAAGAAGGTCGAGGACCTCCTCGGCGCCCGCAGCGACATCGAGACCTACCAGGCCACCGTCGGCGCCTCCGCCGGCTTCGGCTTCGCCGGCGCCCAGTCGGGCAACACGGCCAACTTCTCGGTCACCGCGAAGGAGGACGCCGACGTCGACAAGGTCATCGAGGAGCTGCGCAAGCAGGTCGCCGACCAGGCCGCGTTCGGCGTCGTGAAGATCACCGCCGGCGGCGGTGGTGGCGGCTCGACCGACCAGCTCGAGGTCGTCGTCAAGGCCAACAACACCGACGACCTCGCCAAGGCCGCCGCGCAGGCCCAGGAGGCGATGGCCGGCACCCCCGGCATCGCCGACGTGGAGAGCAACCTCGCGGCCAGCAACCCGCGCGTCGACGTGCGGGTCAAGCGGGACGTCGCGGCGAAGTACGGCCTGTCCGACGCCGCGATCGGCGGCATCGTCAGCGCCGCGTACCGCGGGCAGAACCTCGCCCAGCTCACCGTCGACGGCCAGCAGCGCGACCTGATCCTGCGCTCCGGCCCGGCCCCGGCGACCCTGGAGCAGCTCAAGGCGCTGCCGATCCCGGTGCAGAGCGCGACGACCCCGGTCGTGCGGCTCGACCAGGTCGCCGAGGTCAAGGAGGGCGCCGGCCCGGTCGCCATCACCCGCATCGACGGCAACCGCAGCGCCTCGGTCACCGGCCGGGCCGAAGGCTCCGACCTGGGCAAGGTCTCCGCGCAGCTGCAGAAGAAGCTCGACGAGCTGACCCTGCCGGCCGGTGCGACCGTGACCCTCGGCGGCGTCACCGAGGACCAGCAGGAGGCGTTCGCGCAGCTCGGCCTGGCCATGCTCGCCGCGATCGCGATCGTGTTCGTCATCATGGTGGCGACGTTCCGCAGCATCGCCCAGCCGATCATCCTGCTGGTGTCGATCCCGTTCGCCGCGACCGGCGCGATCCTGCTGCTGCTCGCGACGAACACCCCGCTCGGCCTGCCCGCCATGATCGGTGTCCTGATGCTCATCGGCATCGTCGTCACCAACGCGATCGTGCTGATGGACCTCATCAACCAGTACCGGGAGGGCGGCATGCCCGTCCGCCAGGCGGTCATCGAGGGCGGCCGGCACCGGCTCCGGCCCATCCTCATGACGGCCGTCGCCACCATCTGCGCGCTCGCGCCGATGGCGGTCGGCCTCACCGGCGAGGGCGGGTTCATCTCCCAGCCCCTGGCCATCGTCGTCATCGGCGGCCTGGTCAGCTCGACCCTGCTGACCCTGGTCCTGGTGCCGACGCTGTACACGATGGTCGAGGGCGTCAAGGAACGCCGCCGCATCAAGCGCGAGGGCCGGCACGCCGCCGTCACCACCGCCGAGCCGCCGTTCACCGGCGACGACGGCGAGGGCGAGGGCCGGCACCGGGTCGACCCGCTGGAGCCCGCGCCGTCGCACTAGACGGCCCGACGCGTGACCGGCCACCCCTCACACCGAGGGGTGGCCGGTCATGTATCAGCGGGCCAGCAGGGCCCGGATCGCTTGTACCACCTCCGCCGGCGCCTCCTCGGCCATGAAGTGCCCGCACGACACGGTCGCGTGGACCAGGTCCGGCGCCCACGCCCGCCACCGCGCCGCCGCGTCGAACCCGAGCGCCGCACCCCAGTCCTGCTGCAGCACGCTCACCGGCATCCGCAGCGTCGCACCCGCCGCCCGGTCCGCCAGGTCGTGCTCGACGTCCACGCCCGCCGACGCGCGGTAGTCCGCGACGATCGACGGGACCGCGTCGCGGCAGGCGGCCAGGTACGCCTCCCGCACCCGCCCCGGGATCGCCCCCGGATCCCGCGTCCACAGGTCCAGGAAGTAGCCGAAGAACGCGTCCGGCGCCGCGCCGATCAGCGTCTCCGGCAGCCCCGCCGGCTGCGCCATCAGGTACAGGTGGAACCCGACCGCGGCGGTGGTGCCGTGCAGCACGTCCCACATGTCCAGGGTCGGCAGCACGTCCAGCGACGCCAGGTGCGTGACCGCGCCCGGATGGTCCAGGCCCGCCCGGATCGCGACCAGGGCGCCCCGGTCGTGCCCGGCGAGGGCGAACCGCTCGTGGCCGAGCGCGCCGGCGAGCGCGACCACGTCCGCGGCCATGACCCGCTTGGCGTACGCCGCGTCGCCGGCCGGTTTGCTGCTGGCGCCGTACCCGCGAAGGTCCGGGCAGATGACGGTGTGGTCGGCGGCCAGGTCGGCGGCGACGTGCCGCCACATCAGGTGCGTCTGCGGGAAACCGTGCAGGAGCACCACCGGCGGTCCCGAGCCGCCGACCGCGGTGCTCAGCGTCACGCCGTCGGCGACGGGGACCTGCCGGTAGTCGAAGCCGTGGATTCTCATGGGCCCAGCCTGCGCGGCGCCGATGAGTGTCCGATGAGCAGTAGATTTGCTCGGGTGACCAGGTTCGGCGTGTTCGGTCCGGTGCGGGCCGAGACCGGCGCCGGACCCGCCGCGCTGCAGGGCGCCCGCCAGCGGGCCGTCCTCGCCCGCCTGGTCGTCGCCCGCGGCCGGGTCGTCCCCGTCGGTGTCCTCGTCGACGACCTGTGGCCCGAGGACCCGCCGCGCGGCGCCGTCGCGGCCATCCGCACGTTCGTCGCCGACCTGCGCCGGGCCCTGGAGCCCGACCGGGCACCGCGCCGGCCGTCGGCGCTGCTGGTGACGGAGCCGCCGGGGTACGCGCTGCGCCCCGCCGCCGGCGACGTCGACGCGTGGCGCTTCGAGGCCGCCGTCGAGGCCACCCGCGACCTGCCCCCGGACGCCGCGCTGCCCCGGCTCGCCGAGGCCCTCGGGTGGTGGCGCGGGCCCGCGTACGCCGAGTTCGCCGCCGAGCCGTGGGCCCGCGCCGAGATCGACCGCCTCGACGAGCTGCGCGCCCTCGCCGTGGAACGCCACGCGGCGGCGCTGCTCGCCCTCGGCCGGCCCGCCGAGGCGGCGACCGAGCTGCAGGCACACACCACCGCGCACCCGCTGCGGGAGGGCGCCTGGCAGTCGTTGGCGCTCGCCCTGTACCGGTCCGGCCGGCAGGGCGACGCGCTCGCCGCGCTGCGCCGGGCCCGGACGGTGCTGGCGGAGGAGCTCGGCATCGACCCGGGGCCGGCGCTGCGCACCCTGGAGACGGACATCCTCACCCAGTCCCCGGACCTGGACGCCCCCGCGGTGCCTTCGCGGTCGCCGGGGCCTTCGCGGTCGCCGGGGCCTTCGCGGTCGCCCGCGTCGCCGGGGCCTTCGCGGTCGCCCGCGTCGGCGGGGCCTTCGCGGTCGCCGGGGCTCGTGGGGCGGGACCGGGAGCTGGGCCGGCTCCGGCTGGCCGCCGCCGACGCCGTGTCCCACGGGCGGCCCGTGCTCGCCCTCGTGTCCGGCGAGCCCGGCGCCGGCAAGACCGCGCTCGTCTCGGCCCTCGCCGCCGACCTCGCCGCCGCCGGCTGGACGACCTCGTGGGGTCACGCCCCCGAACACGACGGCGCCCCGGCCGTCCACCCCGACGTGCTGCCGCCACCGGCCGGTGCCCCGGTCACCGACCCCGCCGTGGCCCGCCTCCGCCGCCGCCGCGCCGCCGTCGCCGGGCTGACCGAGGCCGCGCGGACCGCCCCCGTGCTCCTCATCGCCGACGACCTGCACCGCGCCGACGCGGGCACCCTGGAGCTGCTCACCGACCTGTTCTCCGAACGCGACCCGGTCCGCGGCCCGGTCCTGCTCACCGGCACGTTCCGCGGCACCGAGCTCGGCCCGCCGCTCACCGCCGCCCTCGCCGCGTTCGCCCGCGCCGAACCGGTCCGAGTCGACCTCACCGGCCTCGACGGGCCCGCCACCGCCGCGCTCGCCCGCGCCGTCGCCGGCCGCGACCTGGACACCGCCACGGTGCACCGGCGCACCGGCGGCAACCCGTTCTTCGTCCGCGAGCTCGCCCGCCTCGTCAAGGACGAGGGCGACGCCGCCCTGCGGACGGTCCCGGCCGGGGTCCGCGACGTCCTGCGCCACCGCCTCGCCCAGCTCCCACCCGCCACCCGTACCGCGCTCGGCGTCGCCGCCGTCCTCGGCCGCGACGTCGCCCCCGACGTCCTGGCCGCCCTCGTCCCCGACCCGTCGGCGCTCGACCCGGCCGTCGACGCCGGGTTCCTCACCGACGGCGGGCTGCGCTTCGCCCACGTACTGACGCGCGACACCCTCTACGGCGACCTGTCCGAACTGACCCGCCGGGCCTGGCACGCCGCCGCCGGGGACGCGCTCATCCGTCTCGACCCGTCCGACGCCGCCGCCATCGCCCACCACCTCGCGCACGCCGGCCCCGCGCACGCCCAGGCCGCCGCCCGGTACGCCCGCGAGGCCGCCCTGCACGCCGAGCACCGCGGCGACCCGCACGAGGCCGCCCGCCACTGGCGCCGCGCCGGCACCGACCCCACCGCGCTGATGGGGCTCGCCCGGGCCCTCGCCGTCACCGGCCACATGGCCGAGGCCCGCCGCCTGCGCGCCGCCGTCGCCCCGGACCCGGCCGCCCTCACCGCCTTCGACGTGCCCGCCATCTGGCCCCGCAACGACGACGAGCGCCTGTCCGGGCTCCTCGTCACCGCCGCCACCAGCGCCCTGTCCGGCCCGCTCGACGAGCGGCACCGGGGCCGGGTCCTGAGCACCCTCGCCCTCGAGCTGCGCGGCAGCACCGACCCGCGCGGCCGGCGGGCGGCGTCCGCCGCGGAGCGCATCGCCCGCACGACCGGGGACCCCGTGCAGCTGGCGCTCGCGTTGAACGCCCGGTACATGCACACCTTCCACCGCCCCGGCCTCGCCCCCGCCCGCGCCGCGATCGGCGCCGAGCTCACCGACCTGGCCGCCCGGCACGACCTGCCCACGTTCGAGGTCCTCGGCCACCTCATCCGGCTGCAGTCCGCCGCCGCCCTCGGCGACCTGCCCACCGCCGACACCCACGCCACCGCCGCCGACATCCTCGCCACCCGCTACGACCTGCCCCTCGTCGGCGTGTTCACCACCCTGTACGCGGCACTGCGCCACCCTTCGGAGGCCGCGTACCGCACGGCGCACGCCCTGCTCGCCCGCGCCGACCTGCCGGGGATGGCGGAGGGCCTGCTGAGCCTGTCCCTGCTCACCGTGGACGTGTACCCCGACGGGGACTGGGGCCCGTACGAGCCGTGGGTCCGGCCGCTGCTGCTGATTCGCGCCGGCCGCCGGGACGAGGCACTCGGGGCGCTGCGGTCCCTGCCCCCATCCCCGCACGACGCTCTGCTGGAGGCCCGACTGTGTTTGGCGGCGCGGGCGGCGGTCGCCCTCGACGACCGCCCGACGATGCGCACCCTGTACACGGCCCTGCTGCCGGCCGCCGCGGAACACGCGGGCGCCCAGTCAGGCGTGCTGTCCTTCGGCCCGGTCGCGGAGCTACTGGCCGCCCTCGCGTGAGCGGTGTCCCGCGCGACGGTTGCGTGGCCGGGTCGGATGATGGGACGGACCACCGGAAGCTCTTCGCGGACGTGCACCGGCGCCCGGAGACGTTCCCGCTGGACGGCTCGTTCCATGACGTCACGGTCTTCGTCCGAGGCCGCGAGGCGCTGGTGCCGCACCAGGCGGTCCCGGCCGGCCCGCCGCGCCGCGAGCACCTCGACACGGACGCCGGCCTCAGGGGGTTCACGGGGTCGGGAAGGCTGTACCGCCTCGACGACCTCGTGTTCGCGCGGCTGGGGTTCCAGTCCTCGCGGTGGAACAGCGTGGACGAGGTCGAGTGCACCGTGAACCTGATGGTCGTGGGCCGGGCACACTGGGCCGGGCACCGCGCGGCGGCCCCGCACCTGCCTGAGGTGCCGAGCCCCGGGACGGAGTACGGGCGCCACGCCCGCGTCTGGTGGCGCCGCCTGGGTCACCTGATGCCGGTCAACGGGGACACGTGGTGGACGGTCACGTCGCACGCCGCGGCGGGCGTGGCGGACGAGGTCGTGGCGGCCGTCGTCGAGGACGGGCTGCCGGCCATGCCGGCGCAGCGCGCCGCCGTGCCGGAACGCGCAGGACCGGGGGACGGCGTTCGCCGGTGAGACGGCTCAGGGGCGCTGGTGCGGGCACTGGTACAGCGGCCGCCGCGGGATCCTGGTGGGGCGGCGGATCGACACGAGGCGGGCCGGGCGGACCACCGGCGAGGACAGCGGCGCGCCGGCGGACGTGGCGGTGCGTGACACCGCGGCCAGGTGCGACGACAGGGCGGCGTGCAGCAGCGTGGGCGACTGCTGGGCCGGGGCCGGCGCGCGCCGGTTGCCGCCCGGGTACGCGGGTGGCGGCGGGTACGTGCGCTGCGCGGGGATCCGCCGGCTGAGCGGGGTGGGCGCCGCCGCGGACGCCTCGTCCTTCTCCGGCCTGGTGACCACGAACGCGACGACCGCCGCCACGATCACCGGGACCAGGTAGAGCAGGGCTCCGGCGTATTGCTCGGTCACGACGACGACTCCCAACGCTGCGCACGACTGACCTGCGCAACGCTACGGATCGCCCCGCAGCGACGATGTCATCCGGTCGGTCCGCCCTGCAAGTCCGGCCGGGGTGCAGCTGAGGTGCAAACCCGCCGGAACCAGTCGAAGGACGCCCGGCGGGTCCGCTCCTGGGTGGTGAAGTCGACGTGGACGAGGCCGAAGCGCTGGTCGTACCCCTCGGCCCACTCGAAGTTGTCCAGCAGCGACCAGGCGCAGTAGCCGCGCACGTCGACGCCGGCGGCGATGGCCTCGCGGACCGCGTCGAGGTGCCCGGCGTGGTAGTCGATGCGGAACTGGTCGTCGACGGGCGCGTACGAGCAGCCGCTCTCGGTGATCCAGATCGGCGGGAGCCGGTCGCCGTACGTGCCGCGCAGGGTGACCAGCAGGTCCCGCAGCGCGGACGGCACGACGGGCCAGCCGAAGTCGGTCGTCGGGTAGCCGGTGATGTCGAGCCGGCTGAACGGCAGGTCCTCGCCGGGCAGCGGGGCGCTGATGAGGCTCGGGTTGTAGTAGTTGACGCCGAGCGCGTCGATCGGCTGGGAGATGACCCGCAGGTCGCCGTCCAGGACGATCGAGTCGATGTCGGCGCCGCCGGTGAGGCCCTCGACGATCGGCGGGTACTCGCCGAGCAGGACCGGGTCGGTGAAGAGCCGGTTCTGCACCAGGTCGTAGAACATGGCGGCGGTCTGGTCGTCCTCGGCGTCGCTCTTCGGCCAGACCGGCGAGTAGTTGTTGGCGAGGGTGACCGGCGCGGTGGAGACCCGGCGCAGCGCCGACACGGCCAGGCCGTGGCCGAGCAGCTGGTGGTGGATGACCGGCAGCAGGTCCATGCCGAGCCGCAGGCCCGGGGCGTGGATGCCCAGGACGTGGCCGAGCACGAGGTGGATGTACGGCTCGTTGAGCGTCACCCACAGTTTCACCCGGTCGCCGAGGGCCTCGCCGACGAGCTCCGCGTACTCGCCGAACCGCATCGCGGTGTCGCGGTCGGCCCAGCCGCCCCGGTCCTGCAGCGCCTGCGGCAGGTCCCAGTGGAAGAGGGTGACGACCGGGTCGATGCCGCGGGTGAGCATGCCGTCGACGAGCCGGTCGTAGAACGCGAGCCCGGCGGCGTTGGCGGGGCCCTCGCCGGTCGGCTGGACCCGCGGCCAGGCGACCGAGCACCGGTACGCGGTCGCGCCCAGCTCCTGGATCAGGTCGAGGTCGGACTCCCACCGGTGGTAGTGGTCGCAGGCGACGTCGCCGGTGGCGCCGCCGCGCGTCGTGCCGGGGGTGCGGCTGAACGTGTCCCAGATGGACGGGCCGCGGCCGTCCTCGTCCACGGCGCCCTCGATCTGGTACGCGGCGGTCGACACACCGAACTGGAACCCGGTTGGAAAGTCCGACATGATCGCACGTTACCGGTTCATGCCGCGCCGCGGAACGTTCCGGCTTCTCGGGCAGTATGGGCGTATGGCACATGAGATTCCCACCGCCGAGCTGGGCCCGGGCGTGCAGCTGCCGACGATCGGCTTCGGCACCTGGCAGATCACCGGCTCGTCGGCGTACGAGTCGACCCGGACCGCCCTGGACGTCGGGTACCGGCACATCGACACCGCCACCATGTACGGCAACGAGGACGAGATCGGCAGGGCGCTGCGCGACAGCGGCGTCGACCGCTCGGACATCTTCATCACCACGAAGCTCCCGCCGTCGCAGGCGGGCCGGGAGCGGCAGACGATCGAGGCGAGCCTGAAGGCCCTCGGCGTCGACCACGTCGACCTGTGGCTCATCCACTGGCCGCCGGCGCGCGGGAGGTCCGTGCCGGTGTGGGAGGCGTTCCTGAAGGCCCGCGAGGCCGGCCTGACCCGGTCGGTCGGGGTCAGCAACTACGACGCCGCGCTGATCGACGAGCTGACCAAGGAGACCGGGGAGACCCCGGCCGTCAACCAGGTCGCGTGGAGCCCCGCCCAGCACGACGCGCAGTTCCTCGCCGACATGCGCGACCGGCGCGTCGTCGTGGAAGGGTACAGCTCGCTGAAGAACACGCCGCTGGACGACCCGCGCCTGGTCGCGATCGCCGAGGCGCACGGCGTGACCGTGCCGCAGGTGGTCCTGCGCTGGCAGCTGCACCACGACATCGTCATCATCCCCAAGTCGACCCGCCGGGAGCGGATGGCCGAGAACCTGTCGGTGCTGGACTTCTCCCTGACGGCGGCCGAGCTGGAGACCGTCAACGCCTGGTGATGCCCCGGTCCACCCGCGCCCGCCAGCCCCCGTCGCGGGGCTGGCGGCGCAGGGCCGCGAGGGCCTCGACCGCGCCCGTCACCAGCTCCCCGAAGTCGGGCTCCGGTCCCTTGTGGATGAGGAACGCCAGGCCGTTGGAGTTGCTGACGGCCCAGCCGGTGCGCCGCCCGAGCCGGTGCGCCGCGTCCGCGCCGTGCGCGGTGACGAGCTGGATGTCGTACGGGCCGCGCACCTCGCCGCCGTCCCGGGTCACCACGATCCTCGCCTGCGCCAGGGTGTCGTCCCGGTTGAGCAGCGCCTGCCACCAGCGCCGCCGCGGGGCCTCGACGACCACCTCGACGCCCTCACCGTGCTCGCCGGGATCGTTTGCGGCCGCGACGGTACGCACGAGCTCCACCACCTTCGCGGTGTCCGACCGGCGGAACGGCACCCAACTGTCCACGGCGACATCTTCGCGCACGCTTTTCCTCAGATGGTCACGTCGTCGGTCGTTCAGCCGGACAGAACATCCGAAAGGACGTCACCATGCGCCGTTGGCTCGGTTCCCGCCGTGTCTACACCAAGATCCTCATCGTTGCGGCCGTCGCGATCGCCGGCACCGCCGCCACCGGCATCCTCGCCGTCGTCGGCATCGACGACCTCAGCGACACCCGCAACGAGGAGGTCGGGCGTGCGGTGCCGTACATCACGGCGCTGAACGAGGCGGCCCTGACCGCCAAGTCCGCCGCCAACGACGAGCGCGGCTTCCTCCTCGGCGGAAACCCGTCCTTCCGTGACGAGGCCCTCGGCCGCCGGGCAGAGATCGACCGCTCGCTCGACGCCGCCCGGGCCCTCGCCCCGTCCGGCGAGGCCGTCCAGCGGATCCGGGCCGCCGTCGACGCCTGGTTCACCGCCCTGCAGGCCGAGTTCACCCTGTTCGGCACCGACCGCGCGGCCGCCGTCACCGCCGCGCTCGGGCCCAACCGCGACCTGCGCAAGACGTACGAGAACCTCCTCGACCAGGAGATCGCCCGCGCCGACGCGACCCTCGTCGCCGGCAAGGACTTCGGCGACACGGTGACCTCGGTCCGCTTCACCGTCGTCGTGCTGCTCGCCGTCGCGCTCGCCCTGGCGGTCGGGCTCGCCCTGTACATCGCCCGCCTCATCGTCGCGCCGCTCGGCCGCGTCTCCCGCGTCCTGCGCGCCGTCGCCGACGGCGACCTCACCCAGGACCCGGCCGTCGACCAGCGCGACGAGGTGGGCCAGATGGCCGACGCGCTGTGCACCGCCACCGGCAACCTGCGCCGCACCGTGGCCACCCTGGCCGAGCACTCCACGGTCCTGGCCAGCGCCGCCGAGGAGCTCGCCACCACCAGCACCCAGAGCTCCCGCGGCGCCGCGACCGGCGCCCGCCAGGCCGGCGCCGTCGCCGGCCTCGCCTCCCAGATGTCCGGCGCCATCTCCACCGTCGCCGCCGGCGCCACCGAGATGGGCGCCTCGATCCGCGAGATCGCCCAGAGCGCCACGCAGGCCGTGACCGTCGCCGGCCGCGCCGTCGAGGTCGCCGGCACCACCAACACCGTCATGAACAAGCTCGGCGACTCCTCCGCCGAGATCGGCAACGTCATCAAGGTGATCACCTCGATCGCCGAGCAGACCAACCTCCTGGCCCTCAACGCCACCATCGAGGCCGCCCGCGCCGGCGCCGCCGGCAAGGGCTTCGCGGTCGTCGCCTCCGAGGTCAAGGACCTCGCCCAGGAGACCGCCCGGGCCACCGACGACATCAGCCGCCGCGTCGCGGCGATCCAGGCCGACACCACCGGCGCCGTCGCCGCGATCGAGGAGATCACCGGGATCATCGCCCGGATCAACGAGTACCAGACGACCATCGCCTCCGCCGTCGAGCAGCAGTCCGCCACCACGGAGGAGATGAGCCGCAGCGTCGAACAGGCCGCCGCCACGGGCAACCAGGTCGCCGCGACGATCGGCGAGGTCGCCACGTCGGTGCAGCTCACCACCACGGGCATCACGGAGGCGGGGCGCGCCGCGGGCAGCCTGGCCGAGCTGTCAGGCAGCCTGCGCGGCATCGTCCAGACGTTCCGGTACTGACCGCCGGCGCCCGGCTTCGGTGGTTCAGCCGGCGAGCGGCCGGCCGCCGGCCGGTCGCCCGGCGACCTCCGGTACGAGCGCCGCGGACAACGCCGAGGCGAGCAGCCCGAGGACCCAGACCGCCACGAGCCCGACCCGGGCGGCGATGCCCTGATGGTCGACGAAGACGTACCCGAAGCTCCAGGCCAGCGACAGCAGGGCCGCACCGGGGAACGTCAGGAACACCGGCACCGTCATCCCGAGCAGCCGTCCCTTGCGCGGGTTGTCCCGGGTCCACGCCTCCCAGCCGAGGCCGCCGGGCACCCGCTGGCGAAGCCGAAGACCGCCCCGGTCAGCGTCAACTGGTGCCAGACAGGCGCATACGCATCGATGCCGCGTGGGCTACGACATGTTCGCCCAGTCGGGCGCGGCTGTGGAGCGCGTGCCGCACAGCCGCTAGCGGCATCGCGGCGTGTCCGGCCGCCCGCCTGAGCGGGAGCCGTTGCTGATCTGGTGGGCACGGTTGGGTTCGAACCAACGACCCCCCGCTTGTAAGGCGGGTGCTCTTCCACTGAGCTACGCGCCCCGAAGTCGGCGAACCCGGGTACCCAAGGATGCTACCTGCCGAGCCTCATCCGCCCCAGTCGGTATCAGGTGTGTATCAGCTCTGCAACGATGCGATCGCCGTCCGCCAGGCTTCCTGGTCGCGGGTGTGGCCGGGGCCGTGGTGCTCGGCGAACCGGACCACGCCGCCGGTGTCGATGAGGAACGTGCCCCGGTCGGCGAAGCCGGCCCTGTCGTTGAAGACCCCGTACGCCTGCGCCACCGCCCCGTGCGGCCAGAAGTCCGACAGGAGAGGGAAGTCATAGCCTTCGCGGTCGGCCCAGACCTTGTGGCTGTACGGCGAGTCGACGCTGACGGTCAGCACCTGCACCGTGTCGGACTGGAAGTCGCCGGCCGTGGACAGTTCGCCCTGGCAGGTGCCGGTGAAGGCCAACGGGTAGAACACCAGCAGCACCGCTTTGCGACCGCGGAAATCCGACAGTCGGACCTCCTGGTTGTTCTGGTCCTTGAGCACGAAGTCCGGCGCCTCGGCCCCGACATCCACCGTCATGCGGACGAGCATGCCAGGTTGTCGTACCGGGGGCCTACACTCGCCCGCATGGCTGCCGGTCCGCGTCTGGGCATCGACTTCGGGACCTCCCATACCGTTGCGCTGCTGGCGTGGCCGGATGGGCGGGTCCGCCCCCTGCTGTTCGACGGTTCGCCGTTGCTGCCGTCCTGCGTCTATGCGCAGCCAGACGGGCAGGTCCTGGTGGGTCGCGACGCGGTGCACGCCGCGCGCGTCGACCCGGCCCGGTTCGAGGCGAGCCCCAAGCGGCGCATCGACGACGGCACGGTGCTGCTCGGCGACCGCGAGTTCACGGTGCCGGCGCTGATCGGGGCGGTGCTGACGCACGTCGCGTCGGAGGCCCGGCGGGTCGCCGGCGGGCAGGTCGGCGCCGTCACGCTCACCCACCCCGCGGCGTGGGGCGTGTCCCGGCGGCTCGCGCTGGTCGAGGGCGCGACGATCGCGGGGCTGCCGCAGCCGGCGCTCATGCCGGAGCCGGTCGCCGCCGCGCACTATTTCGCCGGTGTACTGCAGAAGCCGCTGACCGCGGAGCAGGGCCTGCTCGTGTACGACTTCGGCGGCGGCACCTTCGACGCCAGCGTCGTGACCCGGGCGGGTGACGGCTTCGACGTGCGCGCCGTCGACGGCATCGACGACCTGGGCGGCATCGACCTCGACGCGCTGATCGTCGACTACGCGAAGCGCAAGCTGGAGGATCCGCCGGTCTGGGCGCGGCTGGAGAGCCCGCAGACCACCGAGGACCGCCGGCACCGCCGGCTGCTGTGGGACGACGCCCGCGTGGCCAAGGAGATGCTGTCGCGCACCCCGTCGACCGGGCTGCACGTGCCGATCGCGGCCGCCGACGTCGAGATCACCCGCGAGGCGTTCGAGGACCTGGCCAGGCCGCTGCTGGAGCAGACGGTGCGCACCACGGCCGCCGTGGTCCGCTGGGCCGGGCTGGACAACAGCAAGCTCGCCGGGCTGTTCCTGGTCGGCGGTTCGAGCCGGATCCCGCTGGTCGCGACGCTGCTGCAGAAGGAGCTCGGGGTCGCCCCGACGATCATCGAGCAGCCCGAGATGGTGGTCGCCGAGGGCAGCCTCCGCGCCTGGGTCAACGTCGGCGTCCAGCCGGCCGAGGCGGCGCCCGGCGCCGCGGGCGGTCCCGCCGCCCAGGGCTTCCCCGGCGGCGCTGCCGCCGCGGCGGGCGGTGCGGCGGTGGGTGGCGTGATCGCGGGCGGCGTCGCGGGCGGCGCGGCGGCTGCCGCCGCGGGTGCCGGTGGCGGCCCGATCGGCGCGGCCGGTGTGGCCGGCCCGGCGGGCGTGGCCGGTGTGGCCGGCCCGGCGGGCGTGGCCGGTCCGGCGGGTCCCGCCGGTGTCGCCGGTCCGGCCGGGGTGGCCGGGCCCGCCGGTGCGGTGCAGGGGTTCCAGCAGGGGCCCATGACGCCGCCCGGGGGTAACGCGCCGGTCAGTGCCGTGCCGATGAGCGGGCCGCCCGTGAGCAGCCCTCCGATGAGTGGCCCACCGATGAGCGGTCCGCCGGTCGGTGGGCCCGTGGGTGGGCAGCCGATGAGCGCGCCGCCGGCGGGCAACATGCCGGTCAGCGCGCCGCCGCCGGTGAGCGGCGCCCCGGGCGGGTATCAGGGCGGCTACCCGGCGGGCGCGCCGGTGAGCCCCGGGTTCGGCGACGCCGAGGCGACCCAGCGGATCCGTCCGATGACCCCGCCGGCGGCGCCGCAGGGCTACCGGGGCGCACCGCCGGCCGGCCCCCAACAGGGCTACCAGCAGGGCTACGCACCGGTCCAGCCGCCGCGGGCCGTGCCGCCACCGCCGGTCCAGCAGGTGTACCAGTCCCCGTCGGCGACCCGCATGGACTACGCGCCGCCGCTGCCCCGGGAGGAGCCGCTGCCGCCGCCACCCAGGCAGCGCAGCGTGGCGATCCCGGTGCTGGTCGGCATCCTGGTCCTCGCCCTGGCGCTGGCCGGTTACGTGGTCTACAAGGAAGTCGGCAACAAGGGCGACGACGTCGCCCAGCAGCCCACGACGAGCACGAGCGCGGGCGCCGGCCCGTCGTCCTCCGCCAGCGGCAACGTCCTGGAGATCCCGGTCCGGCCCCGCGAGGACCGGCCGTCGTGGCTGCCCAGCAACTGGAAGCTGTTCCAGCAGCGTGGCCTGCACGAGTTGTGGTATTCGCAGGACGAGTCCGAGGGCGGCCGCTGCGACGCGACCGACAGCGAGCTGCACGTCGTGACCGAGCGCCAGGGCCTGACCGGCTGCACCCTGAAGGACCCGCTCAACGTGCCGATGACCGACGTCGGCATCGAGGCGAAGGTGCACCGCCAGAACGGCTGCGCCGGCATCTGGGCCAGGACGGGCGACAAGGGGTACACGGTCGGCGTCTGCGACGGCGTGGTCCGGCTGCACGCCCTCGGCGACTTCGCCCCCAGCCAGGACAACGAGCTCGCCTCCTGGCCCGTGAAGATCACCGGCGACCCGTATGTGGCGCTGGTCGTCATCGGCATCGAGGTGTCCGTGTACGTCAACGGCACCAAGCTCGGCTCCAAGACCCACGACCTGATCAAGCGCGGCCGCGTCAACCTGGGCGCCTTCACCTCCGCTGACCCGGCCGACATCACCTTCTCCGAGGTCAGGGTCTGGCAGCCGCAGTCCAACTCCGGCGGCGGCGGCAACCCCACCACCTCCCCGTCCCCGTCGAGGTCGGGCTGGTCCAACTCCCCGTCCCCCACCTGGACCCCGAAACCGACCCAGACCCGCTCATCCACCTGACACCCCGGTCGACGGCCCACACGGGCGGACCGGACCGCCGCCAAGGCCGGCGTGGCCTGGCCGGGCATGGCCTGGCCGGGCATGGGCTGGCCGGGCATGGGCTGGCCGGGCGAAGTGGGCTGGTTCGGCCGGCGTTGGGGGCTGGTTGGGCCGGCGTGGCCTGGCCGGGTTGGTGTGGCCCGGTCGAGCAGGCGTGGGCTGGCCGCCCCGGCGTGGCCTGGCCGGGTTGGTGTGGCCCGGTCGAGCAGGCGTGGGCTGGCCGCCCCGGCGTGGCCTGGCCGGGTTGGTGTGGCCCGACGGAGTTGCGTCAGTGGCCGACAGAGCCGCGCCGGCGTGCCGACGGAGTTGCGCCAGCATGGTGGGGTCCGCTCGGCATGCGGCGGAGACCGACCGGCGGTGGGGGTGATGCCGGCCCGGCGCACCGCGACTGCGGGGGTCCGCGCCGTCTCCGGTGGAGGCCCGACCGAAGGCCGGCCGGAGTGATCGGCGCCCGGCACGAGAGGGTGAGGCCGTCGGAGGCCCGGCGTTACCAGGCCGAGCCGACCAGGTCCCACAAGGGGCGGTCATCCCACGACGGGCGTGGCAAGCACTTCGCCGACCGGGGGCCTGGATCGCCGTCATGACAAGGCGCCCCGGCCGTCCGCCAGCCGATGTGACCGCTGGCCGTCCGGCGGCTGGCGTTTGTCACCGGAGTTACGGAGTGCATAGCGACCTGGAGCGGCCTGCCAGGTCAGGACCGTCGTGGCGCCGTCCGCAGGTGATCGACCCGGCGCTGCGGGAGGTTGGCGGCCACCGTCGCCCGACGGCCAGGTCACCGCGGTTCAACGGAACAGAAGCGCGCGCAGGAGGGATCGGCCCGGGACCCGGCGGCACGGCGGGAAGCGGGCTGGTCTGGCTCGCCTTCGGCCGCTTCCCCGGCGAGGGGCCGTGGGAAGAGGACGCCGGCGAGCGCAGCGGCTAGCGGCGGGACCGTGCGGCGCGCGGTGCGACCAGGCGCGCCGCGGTCCAGTCCTTGCCGGCGTTGACCGTCGAGGTCTGCTGCAACCCGGCGGTGGGAGCCGACTCGTTGATATCGCTCGGCTCGACGTGCCCGGGACGGCCGGCCTTGGGGGTGAGCAGCCACACCACGCCGTTGTCCGCGAGCGGGCCCAGCGCGTCGATGAGCGTCTCGACCAGGTCGCCGTCGTCGTCGCGCCACCACAGCAGCACCACGTCGACGACCTCGTCGGTCTCCTCGTCAACCAGGTCCCCGCACCGGTCGATCAGGACGTCGCGGAGATCCTGGTCGACGTCGTCGTCGTACCCCATCTCCATAACGACCATGCCCGGTTCGACGCCGAACCGGTCCGCCAGGCTCTTCACCTCGGCCTGACCCGCGGTCGCGTTCACTGTCCACTGCCTCCTGTCGCAACACCACTGTTAGCGCGTAGTCCACACAGTACGGGCCGTCAACGCAAGTGGCGCACCGATGCGATCGAAAAACTATCGGTCCAAACTACCGGGCCAACAGCGATTTTGCTCCCTGGACGATCTGTTCCTCGGACACGAGGACGTGGTTGGCGGCCGGTCCGAGGGGCACGAACGAGTCGACGGCGGCCACCCGGCGGGCCACGCCGACGTACCCGGCGTCGACGAGCGCGGCGATGATGCCCTCGCCGACACCGCCGGAGCGGCGGGTCTCGTCGACGACGAGGACCCGGCCGGTGTCGGAGGCGTGCTTGATGATGTCGCCGACGGGCAGGGGCGACAGCCAGCGCAGGTCGACGACCCGGCAGCTGACGCCCTCCTCGGAGAGGCGGGCGGCGGCGCGCAGCGACATGCGCACGCCGTTGCCGAAGGTGATGATGGTCAGGTCGTCGTTCGGGCCGCTGTGGTACGCCCGGGCCCGGCCGATCGGCACGTGGATGGCCGACCACTCGCTCGGCGGCGCGTACTCCGACAGCCACCAGTTGTCGCCGGCGGTGTGCAGGTCGCGGGTGTGGTAGAGCGCGATGGGCTCCAGGAAGACGCAGACGCTGCCGTCGACGATCGCGCTGGCGAGGCAGGTGCGCAGCATGGGCGCGGCGTCCTCGGCGCGGGCGGGCGCGGCGACGACGAGCCCGGGGATGTCGCGCAGCACGGCGAGGGCGTTGTCGTTGTGGAAGTGCCCGCCGAAGCCGAGCTGGTAGGCGAGGCCGGCCACCCGCACCACCATCGGGTTGCGGTACGCCCCCTGCGAGAAGAACTGCATGGTGGCGGCCTCGCCGCGTAACTGGTCCTCGGCGTTGTGCAGGTACGCGAGGTACTGGATCTCCGGCACGGGCAGCATCCCGGCCAGGCCGGCGCCCAGGCCGAGGCCGAGGATGGAGGTCTCGTCCAGCAGCGTGTCGAAGACGCGGGTGGTGCCGAAGCGGTCCCGCAGGCCCTTGGTCACCCCGTAGACGCCACCCTTAGTCGCGACGTCCTCGCCGAAGACCACCATCTGCGGGTAGGCGAGCATGGCGTCGGTCAGGGCGGCGTTGATCGTCTGGGCGAGGGTGAGCGGGCCGGCGCGCTCGGGCAGCCGGCCGTTGAACGCCGCGGCCCTGGTCGGCGGGTGCCCGTTGCCCCGGGCGTCCTCGGCGAGCTCGGGCGCCCCCGTGTCCTCGGCGGGCTCGGTCGCGTCGGCGGGACCGGCGGGGTCGGCAGGCTCAGCAGGGTCGGCAGGCTCGGCGGGGTCGGCAGGCTCGGGCCAGGCGTCGTCGTCAACCGCCTCGCCCTGATTGTCCGTTTCTTCCGGTGTACCGGACTGCGCCGGCTCCTGGGCGTCGTCCTCGGCCGGCGCCGGGTGCTCCGCGTCCGGCGCCTCCGCCGCGGTGCCGGTGTACGCCTCCGCCAGCTCCAGGTCGTCGTCGATGGCGCTGCACGCGTCGGGGTCCACGGTCTCGTCGACCAGGTCGGCGGCGGCGTCGGCGACGGCCCGGGACACCCGCACGGGCCGCCGGGGCGCGAGCGGCGCGGTCACCTCGGAGGCGTTGCCGAGCTTCGGCTCGCCCAGGACCTCCTCGGCGACGCGGCGCACGTCCCAGCCCAGCTCGTCGTAGCGGGCCATGAGCTCCGCCGGGGTGGCGACGCCGGCCTCGACGAGGAGCCGGGCGGTGCGCACCAGCGGGTCGCGGGCCAGGTCGGCGGCGATCTCGGTGGGGGAGCGGTACGCCATCTCGGCGTCGGCGCCGGCGTGGCCCATCAGCCGCACGGTGGTGAGGTGCAGGACCGCGGGGCGCCGGAAGCGGCGCACCCACGCGGCGGCCTCGGCGGCGCGGTCGTAGGTGGCGGCGCTGTCGCAGCCGTCGGCGGTGTAGTACCGCACGCCGGGCCGGCTGCTGAGGGCGGCGGCGACCCAGCCCTCGGGGGAGCGGACGCTGATGCCGAGGCTGTTGTCCTCGCAGACGAACAGCAGCGGCAGCCGCAGGCCGACGTGGTCGCACCAGCCGGCGGTGTTGAACGCGGCGGTCGCGGCGGCGTGGTTGACCGACGCGTCGCCGAAGGAGCACACGACGAGGGCGTCGCCGGGCCAGCCGTGGCCGTTGGCGGCACCGGCGGCGGGGTTGCGCCGCCGGCCGCGGCCGAGCGCGAAGGCGACGCCGACGGCGCGCGGCAGGTGCGAGGCGATCGTCGAGGTGGTGGGCACGACGTGCAGGTCGGGGTGGCCGAAGACCTTGTGCCGGCCGCCGGCGATCGGCTCCTTGGAGGAGGCGACGACCCCGCGCAGGACGTCACGGATCGGGTCGCTGCCGGGGATCTGGGCGGCGCGCATGCAGTAGAAGCCGCCGGAGCGGTAGTGCAGCAGGGCCGGGTCGGTCGGGCGCAGCGCCGCGGCGACGGCCGCGTTGCCCTCGTGGCCGGACGAGCCGATCGTGTAGTAGCCGGCGTCGAAGCTGCGCAGCCAGCGGGCGGCGAGGTCGAGGTGGCGGCTGGTGCACTGGGCGTCGTAGAGGGCCCGGGCCTGCACGCCGGTGAGCGCCGTGTCGTCGCGCACCGGTTCGTCCAGATCCCGGATGACCGTGGCGGCGACGAGCCCGGCGAGCTCCGCGCGGAACCGCTCGTCGAGATCCTGAGGCGTGGTCACGCTCGACAGCATGGCCGAAATGGGTCTTCGTCTGCCAGTCCGATGCGCCCGGGCGTGCCCCGGCGGCTACCGCCCGCGACCCTCGGCCAGGGCCCTGTACTGCGCAGACGCCAGGAAGCCGGGCACCAGAAGCGCCGCGGTCACGCCGAGGTCACGTTCGAGTGCCTCCTCAGGTGTGAGGAAGACCATTGCCTGGCCCTCGCCGAGCACGATCTCGTCCTGGGTGGCGTCGGTCGCCGCGTAGTACACGTGCATCTCCACGAGCCCGTCGGCGGTGGTCACCGAGGGGCGGGTGCAGGTCACGTAGTGCTCCAGCGTGGTGACGACGAGTCCGGTCTCCTCCCGGACCTCGCGGCGGGCGGCCTCCTCGGGCGTCTCCCCGTCCTCGATCTTGCCGCCGGGCATCGCCCACTGGTTGGGCGAGACCTTGGCGTGGGAGTCGCGGTGCTGCATGAGGAGCCGCCCCTGCGGGTCGACGAGGAACACGACGGCGACGCGACGCTCGATCACGCCTGCGATCCTCCCGCCTGATGGCCGGGATGCCCGGCAGAAACGCGGTGCACGCGACGCTCAACCGCGAAGGAGACTGAAGCGGACCTGGCGGGTGGCGTTGTCGCCGTTGGGGTCGACCAGGCAGATCGACTGCCAGGTGCCCAGCGCGATGCGCCCGCCGACGACCGGCAGGGTCGCGTACGGCGCCACGAACGCCGGCATCACGTGGTCGCGGCCGTGGCCGGGCGAGCCGTGCCGGTGCCGCCAGCGGTCGTCGGCCGGCAGGACGTCGTCGAGCGCCCGCAGCAGGTCGTCGTCGCTGCCGGCGCCGGTCTCGATGATCGCGACCCCGGCGGTGGCGTGCGGGACGAACACGTGCAGCAGCCCGTCGCCGTCCGGGGCGTGCGCGGCGACGAACCGCGCCGCCTCGTCGGTGATGTCGCGCACCACGGGCCGGGACCCGGTGCGCACGGTGATGACCTCGGAGTGCATACGCGACAGTGTGTCAGCCGGGGTCAGTCGCTGGACGACGAGGACGACGACCCCGAGTCCGACGAGGACGACGAGCCGGAGTCGCTGGAGGACGACGAGCCGGAGTCCGACGACGACCAGGACGACCCCGAGTCGTGGGAGTGCGAGTGGCCGTGGTCCATGCTGTGGCCCCAACCGTGCACGTGCCCGTCATGGGAGCCGTGGTGGGCGCCGTGCCCCCCGCCGTGCCCCCCGCCGTGGTGGCCGCCGTGCCCGTCGAAGGGCGCGCCGGTGAAGCCGTCGGGGGTCCAGTCGGGCCCGAACGGCGTGGCGCCCGCCGGCCCGCCGCGACCGCCGGGGCCGAACCCGCCGGGGCCGAACCCGTTCAGGGTGCTGTTGAAGGCGGTGTTCACGGTGCGGCGCACGGTCCGGCGCACGACGAACGTGATCGCGATGGCCACGACGGTGATCGAGCCCACGACGCAGAGCAGCGGCAGCAGCAGCCACCAGGTGGAGTTGTCGGACACGGCCGGACCGTAGCCGACCCGGGACCCTCGGATGCTCGATGAGTCGTCGTTTTGTCACCCGAAAGTTACCGGCCGGTATCGTGTCGCGCGTCGCAGTTGACGCCCCGTAGACGTGACGGACGGCACCGGAGCCAGGCAGGATGGGACATGGGCTCACACATTGCCTCAACATGCACGCCCCGAGGCCATCCCGACCGGTCATAGCCGTCCTACCGCAGCGCGGCCGGTCCTACACCTAGAAGGAACGCCTGTGTCCACCGAACGCAAGCGCCCAGTGATCAGCGACGGCCTGCCGAGTCAACTGCCGGACATCGACCCGGAGGAGACGACCGAGTGGGTCGAGTCGCTGGACGGAGTGATCGACGAGCGCGGCACGAAGCGCGCCCGCTACGTGATGCTGCGCCTGCTGGAGCGCGCGCGGGAGCGACAGGTCGGCGTGCCTCCGCTGACGACCACCGACTACATCAACACGATCCCGCCGGAGCGTGAGCCCTGGTTCCCCGGCGACGAGCACGTCGAGCGGCGCATCCGCGCCTACATCCGGTGGAACGCGGCGATGCTGGTGCAGCGCGCCCAGCGCCCGGACGTGGGCGTCGGTGGCCACATCTCCACGTTCGCCAGCGCCGCCAGCCTGTACGAGGTCGGCTTCAACCACTTCTTCCGGGGCAAGGACCACCCGGGCGGCGGCGACCAGATCTTCTTCCAGGGCCACGCGTCGCCGGGCATGTACGCGCGCGCGTTCATGGAGGGCCGCCTGAGCGAGCAGCAGCTCGACGGGTTCCGCCAGGAGCTGTCGCACCGCGGCATGGGCGGCGGCCTGCCCAGCTACCCGCACCCGCGGCTGATGCCGGACTTCTGGGAGTTCCCCACGGTCTCCATGGGCCTGGGCGGCATCAACGCGATCTACCAGGCGCGGTTCAACCGGTACCTGCACAACCGCGGCTTCAAGGACACCAGCCAGCAGCACGTATGGGCCTTCCTCGGCGACGGCGAGATGGACGAGCCGGAGTCGATCGGCGCGATCGGCGTGGCCGCCCGCGAGGAGCTGGACAACCTCACCTTCGTCATCAACTGCAACCTGCAGCGGTTGGACGGCCCGGTGCGCGGCAACGGCAAGGTCATGCAGGAGCTCGAGGCGTTCTTCCGCGGCGCCGGCTGGAACGTGATCAAGGTCGTCTGGGGCCGGGAGTGGGACCCGCTGCTCGCCGCCGACACCGACGGCGCGCTGGTCAACCTGATGAACGTGACCCCCGACGGTGACTACCAGACCTACAAGGCGGAGTCCGGCGCGTACGTCCGCGAGCACTTCTTCGGCCGCGACCCGCGCACCCGCAAGATGGTCGAGCACCTGTCCGACGATGAGATCTGGAACCTCAAGCGCGGCGGGCACGACTACCGCAAGCTCTACGCGGCGTACAAGGCGGCCACCGAGCACACCGGCCAGCCGACGGTCATCCTGGCCAAGACGATCAAGGGCTGGACGCTCGGCTCGCACTTCGAGGGCCGCAACGCCACCCACCAGATGAAGAAGCTGACGCTGCAGGACGTCAAGGACTTCCGCGACCGGCTGTACCTGGACATCCCGGACAGCGCGATCGGCGACAACCCGTATGCGGTGCCGTACTACCGGCCCGACGAGAAGTCCGACGAGATGCAGTACATGCGGGAGCGGCGCGCGCAGCTGGGCGGCCCGGTGCCGAACCGGCGGACCACGCACGTGGACCTCAAGCTGCCGGACTCCTCGGTGTACGGCGACATCAAGCGCGGCTCGGGCAAGCAGAAGGTCGCCACCACGATGGCGTTCGTCCGCATGCTCAAGGACCTCATGCGCGACAAGGGCATGGGCAAGCGCTGGGTGCCGGTCATCCCCGACGAGGCCCGCACGTTCGGCATGGACTCGCTCTTCCCGACCGCCAAGATCTACTCGCCGCACGGGCAGAACTACACGCCGGTCGACCGGGAGCTGTTCCTGTCCTACCGCGAGGCGACCACCGGGCAGATCCTGCACGAGGGCATCAACGAGGCCGGCTCGGTCGCCTCGTTCACGGCCGCCGCGACCAGCTACGCCACCCACGGCGAGCCGATCATCCCGGTCTACATCTTCTACTCGATGTTCGGCTTCCAGCGCACCGCCGACGGCATCTGGGCGGCCGCCGACCAGATGTCGCGGGGCTTCCTGCTCGGCGCCACCGCCGGCCGGACCACGCTCAACGGAGAGGGCCTGCAGCACGAGGACGGCCACTCGCTGCTCATCGCGGCGACGAACCCGGCCGTCGTGGCGTACGACCCGGCGTTCGGCTACGAGATCGCGCACATCACCGAGAACGCGGTCGGCCGCATGTACGGCGAGCAGCCCGAGGACCTCATCTACTACCTGACGGTCTACAACGAGCCGATCTTCCAGCCGGCGGAGCCCGCGGACCTCGACGTCCAGGGGCTGCTCAAGGGGCTCTACCGCTACCAGGCCGCGCCCGTGCAGGAGGGGCCGAAGGCGCAGATCCTCGCCTCCGGCACCGGCATGCAGTGGGCGTTGAAGGCGCAGAAGCTGCTCGCCGAGGAGTGGGGCGTGGCCGCCGACGTGTGGTCCGCGACGTCCTGGACCGAGCTGCGCCGCGACGCGATCACCGTCGAGGAGCACAACCTGCTCCACCCGGGCGACGAGCCGCGCGTGCCGTACATCACCAAGGCCCTGGAAGGCGCCGAGGGTCCGGTCGTGGCCGTCTCCGACTTCATGCGGGCCGTGCCGGACCTGATCTCCCGCTGGGTACCCGGCGACTACACGTCGCTCGGCACCGACGGCTTCGGCCTGTCCGACACCCGCCACGCGCTGCGCCGGCACTTCCACGTCGACGCCGAGTCGGTCGTGGTCGCCACGCTGCGCCAGCTCGCCCGCCGCGGCGAGGTGCCGGCGTCGGTCCCGGCCGAGGCCGCGAAGAAGTACGCGATCGACGACGTCAACGCCGCCCCGGTCGGCGAGACCGGCGGCGACTCGTAACAGCACCGGCAACCAGGAGAGGGGCCCGCGGCAGTCCGCGGGCCCCTCTCTGGTCAGCTCCCCGTCCACCTACGGGGTCGGCGTCGCCGAGGACCGCGCCCAGCTGCTCCGCGGCGCCGTCGGCGACTTTCGAGGTGTCGGGCACCTCGATGGCGGCCCTGGCCGTCTGGACGGTCGCGGCGGCGGCCCTCGCGGCCTGGGCGTACCGCCGCGACCAGGGAGCCAGCTTCAGCTGATCCGCACATCGGCGCCCCCCAATCGGTGTTCCGCCGCCGATCGGAGGGCGCCGATGTATGCCGCAAAGAACACGATTTCCCCGATCGTGGCGATGCGCGCACAACGATCTTTTCCGGTCGCTAGCCTGGCAGGAGCAGGCCTGCGAACGCGCAAGCCGGGGCGATGTCGAGGTGCCGACAGCCGGTCGCGCAGAAATGCCGGACCATACAGCTGGACGCGCCGTTTCTCCGATCGCCGGTAAATCCTTTCTTCGGGGAACATGAAATGTATCTGTGGTACCGCGACCGGGGGGTGCGGTTGCCGTTGTCCTCGACGGGGCAACGGGCAGGTATGGCGGCGACGGTGATGACGGGGGGCAGGACGCGTGAGGTCGGGCGCCTTGCCGAGGAGGCGGTGACCGCCGTGGCACAACCGGACGCGGTCGGTCTCGTCGTGGCGTACCTGCGCGCCCAGCATCACCTGTCCGGTGCCACGCTGGTGACCGAGCGCCCCGAGGACCTGGCCGGCAGCCTGCCGGTGCTGCTCGTGGAGGCGGTCGGCGCGCCGGTCCGCTCGAGGCTGCCGTGGGCCCGGCAGGTGCGCTGGCGCATCGGCCTGCAGGCATGGGCCGATGCCGACCAGGTGGAGACGCTCATCTATGGTGCGTTGACGGCGCTGCTCGCCGCGCGCGGTGTCCGGCTGCCCGAGGGGGGCCGGATCGTCCGGGTCGACCCGGCCGCCGAGCCGACCGAGGTGCCTGACCGGAAGGCCGCCGACGGGGTCCGACGGGTAGTGACTACGGTCGACGTGTCCGTCGGTTACTGATCAAATAAGTAGATCAACACTCAACGATGAGTAGGTAAATCTGCAACCGTTGAGTAACTCTGCCGGGCTACAGAGGGTCGACGTAGGGCTACACCCACGCTACGTTGGGCATCGCCATGAATTCTGCACGTGAATCTTTTCTGGAGCCTGGCGCGCCGCGACCCCACCGCCGCCCGGCGGGCGCGGGGTGCGCGCACGGCGACGGCCGGTCCCCCCGGGCGGACCGGCCGTCTGTTCCGGTGCGCGGGTCAGGCCGCGGTGCGCCAGGTGGCCCGCTGCCCGGCCGCGGTCAGGGGCCCCGCCCCGATGGCGTCGAGCATCAGCGCCTGCACGGCGTAGGGCTCCGCCGGCCGCCAGCCGTGCGCCTCCGGGGGCAGCTCCCAGCGCACCCGCCCGCCGAACTGCGGGCTGGGCGGCGCCGGCACCCACGAGCCCTGCCCGTGCAGCACCACACCGGGCTGCTGGGCGAGCTCCGGCAGCAGGCCGTGGCCGGGCAGCACCAGGAAGTGCCAGCGCTCGCCCTGGCCCGGCCGCGCGACGGCCACCGGTCCCCGCGCCGCGACGAGGCCGTCGCCCAGCAGCGCGGCCCGGCCCAGCGCGGCGGGGACCTCGAGCACGTCGAAGGCGTACCCGGTGGGGAACAGCACGGTCCAGGGGTCCTTGCGCCACCATCCGGCGACGACCGCCGGCGAGCGGCTCGGCACCCGCGCCGCCGGGTGGCACGCGACCGTGCGGCAGCCGATCTCGCCGCAGACGAAGCGGCGCTCCTTGGCGTGCCGGCCGGCGTGCTGGCCGACCAGGTACGCGCCGGGCAGCACGTGCCAGCCGTGCTCGACGTACCTGAGCGCCGCTTTGCGCAGTTTGGCGCGTTCCCAGGACCGCATGTGCTCCTCCTAGCAGGGGAGATCACTCAAAAGGGCGCACAGAACCACGTCGCGTCACCCGACGTCGTGTCCGTCGTTGGTCATGGCAACGGGGGCTGCAACTTGCACATCGGAACGTATGAGCATGGACGCCGGACGAACCGCACAAAAGGTGCGACGTCGACCGAGCGGGTGACCTCCGGAGGTGAGCGGCGTGGATGAGTTGCCGATCGGCCGGCGCGTGGCCTACTGGCGGAACCGGCGCAAGATGTCCCAGCAGGTCTTCGCCGACCGGCTGGGCAAGTCGAAGAGCTGGGTCGACAAGGTCGAACGCGGCGTGCGCCGGCTGGACAAGTTCTCCGTCGTCTACGAGATCGCCGACGTCCTGCAGCTCGACGTGCAGATCCTGCTCGGCAAGGACCCCGAGCGCCGCCCCGACAGCGTCAACTGCGTCGACCAGGTCGAGGTCGAGGAGATCCGCGCCGCACTGGAGCGCTACGACCAGATCAGCGCCTTCTTCTACGCGCCGCCCGAGCCGCCGCCGCTGCCCGAGATGCGCAAGGCCGTCACCCACGCCTGGCTGAGCTACCAGCACGCGAAGTACGGCATGCTGGCCCGCACCCTGCCCCGGCTGCTGCGCGAGGCCCAGGCCGCCGACACCGCCTACGCCGACGGCGCGCAGGGCCGCGAGGCCGCCCACCTGCTCGGGCAGGTCTACCAGATCGCGTCCTCGGCGCTGCGCAAGCTCGGCGAGCACGAGCTGGCCTGGCTCGCCGCCGACCGGTCCATCGCGGTCTCCCAGCGCGCCGGCGACCAGCTGCTCGCCGGGACCGCCACCACCCGCGTCGCCCTCGCGCTGCTCTCCCTCGGCCGGTCCCGCCCGGCCCTGGAGATCAACGTCAACATCGCCAACCGGCTCGCCCCCGGTACCGACGGCAACGACTGCGCACCGGAGCGGCTGTCCGTCTACGGCATGCTGCTGCTGCAGGGCGCCATGGCCGCGGCCCGCATCGGCGACGGCGCCACCGTCCGTGACCTGCTCGGCGGGGCCGAGGAGGCGGCCAGAGGGCTCGACGGCGACCACAACTACTACTGGTCCTGCTTCGGGCCGACCAATGTGCAGCTGCACCGGGCCGCCGCGGCCGTCGAGCTCGGCGACGGCCGGGTCGCCGTCGAGGTCCACGCCGGGCTCGACCTGGAGGCCTTCAACGCCCTGCTGCCGGAGCGCCGCGCCCACCACTACCTCGACCAGGCCCGCGCGCACGCGCTGATCGGCGACATCGAGCTGGCCAGCGAGATGCTCCTGGAGGGCGACCGGCTCGCCCCGTCGGAGATCCGCTGCCGGCCGCTGGCCCGGGAGGTGCTCAGCGACGTGCTGCGGCGCACCCGCGGCACGCCGACCGCGCCCGTCGCGGAACTCGCCGAGCACATGAGCGTCGGGGTTTAGCCGGCAGGTAGCACAATGCCCGCATGGCCGCTCATGTCCTGTACGCCGTAATGTGCGGATCGCCTGTTACGCGGGATGCCAGCAAGCTGGTGTCGCTCGCCCAGGCGAAAGGCTGGGAGGTCTGCGTGGTCGCCACGCCGGACGCCCTCAAGTGGCTCGACGTGCCGAGCCTCGTCGCGCAGACCGGGCACCCCGTCCGGCACCGCTACAAGTACCCCGGCGACCCCGACATCCTCCCGCCGGCCGACGCGATGATCGTCGCGCCGGCCACGGTCAACACGATCAACAAGTGGGCCGCCGGCATCGCCGACACCCTCGCCCTCGGCCTGCTCGTCGAGGGGCTCGGGATGCAGCTGCCGATCGTCGCCGTGCCGTTCACCAACGCCGCGATGGCCCGCCACCCCGCGTTCGGCGAGTCGATCGAGAAGCTGCGCGCCTGGGGCGTCACCATGATCTACGGCCCCGACGTGCTGCCCCTGCACCCGCCCGGCACCGGCGAGCGGCTCGTGGACACCTTCCCGTGGCACCTGCCCATCGAGGCGCTCGACCGGCAGACGTCACGCGACGGCGTGGAGTAACGTCGCGCCGTGCTTGTCGCCGAACTCGTCGAACTGCTCGAACAGCGCTACCCGCCGTCCTGGGCCGAGAGCTGGGACCGGGTCGGCCTCACCCTCGGTGAGCCGACCGCCGAGGTCACCAGGGTCCTGCTCGCGGTGGACTGCGACCCGCGGACCGTGCAGGAGGCCGTGGAGGCCGGCGCGGACTTCCTGTTCACCCATCACCCCCTGCTGCTGCGCGGAGTGTCGAGCGTCGCGCCCACCACGTACAAGGGCGCCATCGTGCACCGGATGATCAAGGCCGGGATCACCCTGTACACCGCGCACACCAACGGCGACGTGGCCAACCCGGGCGTCTCCGACGCGCTCGCCGCCCGCCTCGGCCTGCTCGACCCGCGCCCCCTCGTCCCGACCGACGACACCGGCCGCGGCCACGGGCGCGTCGGCCGGCTGCCATCTGCGATGGCCCTGTCGCAGTTCGCCGCCCTCGTCTCCTCGTCCGTCGGTCGGGTACGGGTGGCCGGCCCGCCGGACGCCACCATCGAGACGGTCGCCGTGTCGGGCGGCGCCGGTGACGCGTTCCTGGCCGACGCGGCGCGGGCGGGCGTTGACGCATACTTGACTGCGGATCTGCGCCACCACCCGGCACACGAGCACCTCGCCGGCGGCGGGCCCGTGCTGCTCGACGTCTCGCACTGGGCGTCGGAGCGGCCCTGGCTCGACGACGTGGCGGCGTTCCTGCGGCGCGAGACGGGCCTGCAGACCATCGTGTCCGATGTGGACACCTCACCGTGGACATTCATGGAGGACGGCAACTCGTGAAGGCAGACCCAGAGGCCCAGCGGCGCCTGCTCGACCTGCAGGCGATCGACATCGCGCTCACCCAGCTCGCGCACCGGAGCAAGTCGCTGCCCGAGCACGCCGAGCTCGACCGGCTGGCCCGTGAGCTGTCCACGATGGAGGACGAGCGGGTGCGCGCCCAGGTCGCCGTCGACGACCTCGACCGCGACATCAGCCGCCTCGAGCGCGACGCCGAGCAGGTCCGCGCCCGCAAGGACAAGGACCAGGCCCGCCTCGACGCCGGCACCGGCCCGGCCCGCGAGCTGGAGGCCCTCCAGCACGAGATCGCCACGCTCAACCGGCGCCAGAGCGAGCTCGAGGACGCCGAGCTGGAGCTGATGGAGCAGCGCGAGACCGCCCAGGCCACCCTCGACGAGATCGTCGGCCGCCTCACCGAGACCCGCGAGGTCCGCGCCGCCGCCGAGCAGCGCCGCGGCGAGGCCCTCGCCGCGATCGCCAAGGACGAGGAGTTCCGCCGCTCCGGCCGCAAGCCCCTCGCCGCCGACCTCCCCGCCGACCTCGTCGCCCTCTACGACAAGATCCGCGAGAGCAGCGGCGGCATCGGCGCGGCCATGCTCCGCCACGGCCGCTGCGAGGGCTGCCGGCTCGAGCTCGCCGGCGGCGACAAGGCCCGCGTCAAGGCCGCCGCCCCCGACGAGGTGGTCCGCTGCGAGGAGTGCCGGCGCATCCTCGTGCGGACCGCGGAGTCCGGCCTGTGAAGGTCACGGTCGAGGCCGACGGCGGGTCCAGGGGCAACCCCGGCCCCGCCGGCTACGGGGCGGTCGTGCGCGCCGACACCGGCGAGGTCCTCGCCGAACGCCTCGGCCGGCTCGGCGTCACCACCAACAACGTCGCCGAGTACACCGGCCTGATCGAGGGCCTGCGCGCCGCCGCCGACCTGGGCGCCGACGAGGTCGAGGTCCGCATGGACTCCAAGCTCGTCGTCGAGCAGATGTCGGGCCGCTGGCAGATCAAGCACCCGGGGCTGCGTCCCCTGGCCGAGCAGGCCGGGAAGCTGGCCGGCGGCTTCCGGGTCGTGAAGTACTCGTGGATCCCGCGGGAGCGCAACAAGCACGCCGACCGGCTGGCGAACGCGGCCATGGACGGCAAGGACGCCCCGGACCCGCTGCCGTCCGCCGCGCCGCCGGCGGACGCCGTGCCGGCGGCTCCGGTCGCCGGGCCTGACTCGCCGGGTCGCGCGGCCGCTCGGGCGGTCGCGGCCGCGGCGTCGTCCGCTTCCTCCTCTTCCGCGCCCGTCGCCGCTTCCACGGAAGAAGGCAGCTCGTTCGCGGGCGGGGTGCGGTCGTGGGCGCCGCCGGCGACCGGGTCGCCGCTGCGGATGGTGCTGCTGCGGCACGGGGAGACCGCGTACACGGTGGAGAAGCGCTACTCGGGGCGCAGTGACATCCCGCTGTCCGACCAGGGGCGCGACCAGGCCATGCGGGCCGCCGGGCGGGTGCACGCCGTCGCGCCCGACCTCGCCGCCGTGGTCAGCTCGCCGCTGCGGCGGTGCCTGGACACCGCGGCCGCGATCGTCGCCGCGGGTGCCACCGGCGCCGCCGCCGAGGTCGTCGTCGAGCCGGACCTGGTCGAGTGCGACTTCGGCGAGTGGGACGGGCTCACGTTCGGCGAGGTCCGGGCCGAGTACCCCACCGAGCTCGACCGCTGGCTCGCCTCCCCGCTCGTCGCACCGCCCGGCGGCGAGTCGATGCAGCAGGTCGCCATCCGCGTGCGGCGCGCCGTGCGGCGGTTGCAGCAGCGGTACGCCGGGCAGCAGATCGCCGTCGTCAGCCACGTCACGCCGATCAAGTCCCTGCTCCGCGACGCGCTGGCCGCCGGTGACGCGTTCATGTACCGGCTGTACCTCGACCCGGCCGGCCTGTCGGTGGTGGACTCGTGGCCCGACGGCGGCGTCGCGGTGCGTACCGTCAACGACACGGCCCACCTGGCCTAGAACAGCGCCCGGTAGAGCAGGATCAGGCCCACGCCGGTGCCGAAGGCCACGATGAGCCACTTCAGCACCGCCGACGGCAGCCGGCGGGCCAGCCTGGCACCCGCGTAGCCGCCGACCATCGCCGTCGGCGCGACCACCAGCACGTCCACCCAGTTCACCGGCCCGAACGCGGAGAACGCGACCACGGTGACGAGCCCGGCGATCGCCGACACGACGTTCTTCAACGCGCTGACCCTCGCCATCGACTGGTCCAGCACCAGCCCCAGCGCCGCGACCAGCATGACGCCGAGCGCCGCGCCGAAGTAGCCGCCGTACAGCGAGCCGAGGAACACCATCGCGTGCAGGCTCAGCGCCCGGCGCCCCGGCGACAGGTCCCGCGGGTGCCCGACCAGCCGCCGCAGCCGGTCCTGGAACGCCAGGGTGGTGGCCGCCGCCAAGACCAGGAACGGGACCACCAGTTCGAACGCCCTGGCCGGCGTGGCCAGCAGCAGCAGGCACCCCAGCGCCGCCGCCACCACCGACGTCGGCACGACGCTGAACAGCAGCCGCCGGGAGCTGTCCCGCGCCAGGTCGCCCAGGTCGGTCCGGCTGCCGAACACCGACGCCGTGTACCCGGGGAACACCGACACCGAGTTGGTCACGTTCGCCGCCACCGGGCTCAACCCGGTCGCGATCAGGGCCGGGAACGTGATCAGCGAGCCCCCACCGGCGATGGCGTTGACCGTGCCGGCGGCCAGGCCCGCCCCCGACAGGAGCGCGATGTCTACAAGGTTCATGGTCCCGCCTACCATAGTCAGCACGACGGACGAGTCGACCGGGCGGCCGCGTCGGCACCTTCACCGGTGCCGCCGAGGAACGTCCGGGCTCCAGAGGGCAGGGTGGTTGTTAACGGCAACCCGGGGCGACCCGCGGGACAGTGCCACAGAAAACAGACCGCCCGACCCGGGTCACGCACCGCGCGGCTCGGATCGGGTAAGGGTGAAACGGTGGGGTAAGAGCCCACCAGCGCCCCGGGTGACCGGGGCGGCTCGGTAAACCCCACCCGGAGCAAGGTCAGACGCAGGCGTTCGAGGGCGGCCCGCCCGAGCCTGCGGGTAGACCGCTAGAGCCTGCCGGCAACGGCAGGCCGAGATGGATGGCCGCCCCCCGCTCACCAGCGGGGACAGAACCCGGCGTACAGGTCGACTCGTCCGTCGCACACTGGTCACGGCCCTTCTCGTGGCCGCTGACCTGGTGTTTCGTACGTCAGTACTGGTCGACGTCGGTCAATACTGGCGGTCGTTCGACGGCCCGGTGACGGCCCGGACGGCCCAGGGACGGCCCAGCGGAGATCAACTCAGACGGCCTTCGGGCTGCGCTTCTCCGGTTGCTTCCGCAACATGCTCCGGACCCGGAGAGGCTTCCCGTTGCGCAGGCTCCGCCCTGACATGCTGTGCCGCCGGGGCGCCATGTCGGTCGGGCCGCGCCGTCACCGCGAGCGCTGGCGCCCCGGTGGTGCGGCATGGCTGCCTCCGGTGCGCGACGGGAGGGCTCGGAGCCCACCCCCGGGCTTCCCGGGCCGCCGAGGTTCCAGGGCGAGCAGCCCTGGCCGCCGGAGGCACGCTCCGGGTCGTAGGGCCGGAGGCCCTACCCGCCGGAGGCAGGGTCCTGAGGCGGCCCAGTAGCCTGCCGCCGACGTCAGGCGCGGACGGAGGAGCTGAGGTTTTGGGGCTGTGGGACGTCAAGCGTGACGATGAGCGTGACAACTGGGTCCTCGATGCGCTGGTCACTGTGGGACCGCTGTGGTTCGGGATGAGTCTCGATGAGGTGATAGCAGCGCTGGGTTCCCGGCCGGGCGCTTCCTCCAGCGGGACGTTGGGCGTTGGAGTGCTCTCGTACCCGCACATGACGGCGTATTTTCGCGCGGCGATCCTGTACTGCGTGGCGATCGACGCGCTGATCGGTCCGCAGGTCACGGTGGACGGCGTGAAGCTGGTGGGACGTGTGCCCTCCGAGGTCGAGCACTGGGCATTGGAGTACGTCGAGCGACATGACGTCGAGCTGGCCTACTCGCCCGGCGCTGACCCGCACCTTGTGGATCTCGGGTTGGTCGTCCGTGCACAGCGGGCAGGGGATGTAGTCCTCACCCGGCCACTCTTCCTCGGGGAGCGGGTCGACGACGTGTGGCACTACGTTCCCATAGAGGAGTGGCACCCTTACGGCTAGCTACCATCGCCGGCGCTGAGAACGAGGCATCGGCGTCGAGTCCACCGGTTCGCTTGAAGCCCCGGCTCCTCGTGGTGAGGATGTCCGGGGCGTCGGCGTGCCCGCTGGACCTCGCGCGTAGCCGGGGTCGCCGCGCCGGGAGCGAAGCGGCAAGGCGCGGCGTGCCCCGAGCGGCGCGCAGCGGCCCGCCAGGGCCGCCTTGAAGACGTATGGAAAGTTCTCACCGCTTCGGCCCGACACCGCGGCCCGACACCGCTTCGGCCCGACACGCTCGCAGCGTCCGGCCGCACGTCCAGCCACGTGTGCGTTCAGGTATCCAGGACACTTGGGCGGGGTCTTGCTGGCCTTGAGCAACGCCCTTGGAGCTCGAAGGTCTGCAAACAGTAGACCCCGGTTATCGGGGAGATCCGACAACCGGGGCCGTGAAGGCGGTTGGGTCTAGCCAGCTACTGCAAGCGAGACGTTGAACTTGGGTGCATCCCAGTCGTTGGGGACAGTAAGTACTGTCCTAGGCGATGTCCTGGCCGCCATTGCGTCGTACAGCATGCCGATGGTGGCCGTCGGGCCGACGTGCTCGTTGTCGCCGCTCTCCGGGTCCACTCCCACATGTCCGATGGTCATGCAAACGAAGCCGTGTACGGCAGACTCGCGGCGGATCGCGACGACGACGGGCGGGCTCGTCTCGACCATGATTCGACCAAATACCTCTGCCAAAGGTTCGTCGTCCAGCGCCGTCACGACAGTTTGTCCCGAAGAGTACTTGTTCGTCTCCAGAAAGCGGCGGAACCCTGGATCACGCAAACGGCGAGCGAACTCGAACGCTACAGCGCGTGCTTCCCTACTACGCTGCGTCACCGTTCCACCTCCGCAGGTTGTCTTCCCACTCATCTTCCATCATTTGCAGGGCTTCGTCATACCACCTGTCGACTACTTCCCAACCGTGATCGGGTGGGATTTCACACAGTGGTCGGTGGTCCCAGAGGTCAACTCCCGTATCGCGTTCGTACTGGTGGCGGTGTACGACGCCGCGATCGCAATCGATCTTCGCTACGTTCACCCAGTCGCCGTCGACTCGGGCTATCTGGATGATTGCGAAGTCGACAACTTGTCCGCGGTACATTGCGCACCGTACCCGCAGCTCGTGTCCTGGCTCGGGAAGTCGGATCGGGACGGTGGTCTCCTCGCACGCCTCCGGTGGTGGTGGGGAGTAGGTGCGCTGCTCGGGGATGATCGACATGTCGACGAGATCGTTCTTCCGAGGGCGGCCCTTCGTCTTGCCCACTCGACACCTCCGACGCTTGCGTAGCCAACTAGTACTTCCGCAACGTGATCGCGAGACTGCGCAACGGAGTCGCAGTAGCTTCTCCGATGTTCAACGAGACTCGCTAGCTGGTGGAACGGGGCGAAGGGCGAACGTGTACTCGCGCGTTCTGTCGAACCCCGCAACCAGTAGACCAGCTCGTTGTCGAGGGATCTAGAACATCGGCCAGGTGAGTCGGGACCCTGCGCCGACAGCATTGGCGTGTGGGCTGCTCGCCTTGCTTGCACCCTGTGAACATCGGCCCAGGCGGCGGCAAATCTCTCGGGCGGGATCGCGACGTGAGTCAGAGCTTCGGAACGACGGGCTCCGGAAGCTGGGCGGCCCATGATTTGAGCACGGCGGCTGCCTGGTCGTGGAGGTCGCCGGCGGCGGCCTCGACCCGCAGCGTGCGTAGGTCGGACTCGACGGTCAGCTCGCGGTAGAGCTGGAGATCCTCGAACCCGTAGGTGCCGACGTCGTAGCTCGACGCGCCGTAGACGAGGCGGGGAATGCGGGCCCAGTAGCAGGCCACGAGGCACATTGGGCAGGGCTCGCTGCTGGCATACATGACGGCGTCGGTCATGATGTGGCGCTTGAGCACCTGGCCGGCGTGGCGCAGGGCCATGACCTCGGCGTGGGCGGTCGGGTCCATCAGCTCGACCACGCTGCTCGTGCCCTCTGCGATCACGGCCCCGTCGATGACGATGATGGCGCCGAACGGGGTCTTGCCCTCGTCTTCGAGGGCGTGGCGGGAGATCTCGATCGCGCGGCGCAGGAACTCGGAATCGGTCGCGCTGAGGCTTACCTGCATGGGTCCTGTCCTTTGAAGGGTTCGTGCGTTCAGCGTCAAGTCAGGCTTGACGCCTCTTCGGCCACGGACGGAGTGGTGTGACGAAGTGCAGCTCGGTGCGGTCCGCCGGGTAGTCGGCGTCCGACGTCTCGATCACGCGGCCGTCGCCGTCGATCGAGATCCTGCGGCAGAAGATGAGCGGCACACCCTCCGGCAGCCCCCAGAGCTGCGCCTCGACGGTGGTCGGCATCCGGGCCGTGACCTCGTCGACCATCTTCATGATCTCCACGCCGACGGTCGACAGTTGGTGCTGCGTGCCGCCGGGCCAAGGCTCGTTGTTCGGGTCGAGCAGTGCCGGGTTGCTCTTCACGATGTCCAGCGGGATGTGCGAGACGCTCCACGACAGCCGTAGCTCAGTGTTCGGGTCGGTCGCTTCCCACTGCCGGCGGAGCATGAGAGTCGTCGGCTCTACGCCGAACACCTTCGCCAGTTCGGGTCCCGCCTCCACCTGGTCGTACTGCGACGAAAAGCGCTGGGCGCCGATGGACATGTTGAGGTTCGTCTCGGCCTCGCCGATGGCGCCGCGCTCGGCCTCGGGCTTGAGCGCAAGGTCCTTCTCGATCTGATGCCGCTCGGATGAGCGGATCACCCGTCGGGGCGGGATGCGTACGACGGGGGCCTTGCCGCGTCCCGAGGTGATCAGTCCTTGGGCTCTGAGCAGTGCGACCGCGCCCCGGGCCGAGTTCATGCCGCACGACCATCGCTCGCTGATCTCCGCGAGCGTCGGGATCGCCGCGCCGGGTGGCAGCTCGCCGCGCTCGATCTGCATGCGGATGTCGTCCGCGATCCGGAGGTGGATCGGCGGACGGACGGCGGTCGGGCGGGGCTCCATGCCCCCATCTTTGCAGGTTTGTGGGCGAACTTCTTGCGGACTACTCCCCGTGCATCTACCCTCACTGATATCAAGTTTGTCCACAAACCCACAAACCTTGGTGCGGAGGGTCGCATGGGTCTGAGCAGGTTCCTCGGTGACGGGCGGGTCGGCACGATCGCCCTGGTCGACGCGCCGGTGTCACGGTCGTACGCCCAGAAGGCACGCCTTGCACTGTTCGTCGGCGGGGCTGTGGGCGCGGCGTTGGCGTCCGTCGTGCTGTTCCTGTCGGGGCTGTCGCTGTGGGCGGCGGTACCGGTGTCGCTCCTGGTGGGTGTCGTTACAGGGCTGGCGCTGGCGGTACTCGTGACGGCCTGGCCGGTGCTGCGGGTGCTGTGGTGGTGGTCGGTCGAGATCACCGCCGCGGGGCTGGTGCTCGGTCCGGTGATGTGGCTCGGTCGGGTGACGGCGGGTTGGTTGGCTGCGCTGCTGCTGGTCGGGCTCGCCGGGACGGTCTTGGGCGTCCCGAAGGTGCGTCGGTGGGTCACGGCGTGGGCCTGGTGCGTGGTCGTGCGGCATCGGCTGCGGCTGTGCTTCGCGCAGTTCCTGCGGTCGGCGTCGCGGTCGCAGTCCGGGACGTTGCCCCTCGTGCTGTGGGCGCGGCCGACGCCGGCGGGGGAGCGGGTGTGGCTGTGGCTGCGTCCGGGGCTGGACCTGTCGGACCTTGACGGCAAGGCGGGCAAGGTCGCGGTGGCCTGCTGGGCGTCCGAGGTCCGGGTGGCGCGGGCGTCGGCACGGTACGCGGCGCTGCTGCGGGTCGACGTGACCCGACGTGACCCACTGACCGGGGTGGTCCTGTCGCCCCTCGCCGTGCTGTTCGCGGACAAGACAGCCGGTCCTGACCTGGGGGTCCTGGCCGGGGACGAGCCCGTGGGTGGCCTGGACCTGGAGGACGTGCCGGCGCCGGTCGAGGAGCCGGTGTCGCGGGGTCGTCGCTGACAGCTTCCGTCCTGCCCGGCCGGCGCCGGGCGGGTGCGGTGGCCGCCAGAGAGGCGCGCCAGAGGTTCGCAACCAAGGAGTGAAGATGGCGAACGAAACGGTGGTCTCGGTCATGGGGAACCTGACCGGCGACCCGGAGCTGCGGTACACGAGCGCTGGTGTGGCGATGTGCCGGTTCACGGTGGCGTCGACGCCCCGGGTGTTCGACCAGAAGCAGAACACCTGGCGGGACGGGGACCCGCTGTTCATGCCGTGCACCGCGTGGCGGGATCTCGCCGAGCACGTGGCGGAGTCGCTGACGAAGGGCGCCCGCGTCGTGGTCGTCGGTCGGCTGCGGCTGTCGCGGTGGGAGGACGACAAGGGCGAGAAGCGCTCGATGATGCAGCTCGACGCGGACGAGGTCGGTCCGTCGCTGCGGTTCGCCACGGCGAAGGTGACCAAGCTGAGCCGCTCGCGGGCGGACGGGTTCACCCCGGACGTGGTCCCGGACGACCCGTGGGCGTCGGCGTCCACTGAGCGGCCGGCGTCGCTGCCGCAGGCTGCGTGAGCGGGTCACCACCATGCCCACGACGACGGCCGCCGCGCCGGTACCGGTGAACGTGCCGGAGCTGTCGATCTTCGACCCGGTGTACCTGGGGATCGACGAGTCCGGCATGCCGGTCGAGGTGCGGTTGATCTACCGCAACATGCTGATCGCCGGTGAGCCGGGCGGCGGCAAGTCATCGCTGCTGAACGTCATCGCCGCGCATGGCGCGCTGTCCACCGACTGCCGGCTGTGCCTGTTCGACGGCAAGCAGGTCGAGCTCGGGCAGTGGGAGGCGTGCGCGGACGTGTTCGTCGGCCCTGACCTGGCGCTGGCCATCGCGACGGTACGGCGGCTGCAGATCGTGATGGACAACCGGTACCGGCACCTGCGGTGGCGGCTGCGCCGCAAGATCCGCCGCAACGACAACTTCTCGCCGATCCTGATCCTGATCGACGAGCTGGCGTACTTCACCGCCACCGTCGGGGACAAGAAGCTGCGCGAGGACTTCGCGTCGCTGGTGCGTGACCTGGTCGCCCGGGGTCGCGCGGTCGGGATCATCGTCGTGGCGGCGACCCAGCGGCCGTCGTCGGACATCATCCCGACCAGCCTGCGGGACCTGTTCGCGTACCGGGCGGCGTTCCGCTGCACCACCGACTCTTCGTCGGACATCATCCTCGGCCACGGCTGGGCGAACCGCGGCTACACCGCCAACACGATCTCCCCGACCAACCACGGCTGCAACCTGCTGCTCGCCGAGGGTGGGGTGCCGCACCTGATGAAGACCGGGTGGATGGACGACGACACGTGCACCCGCATCGCGGCCCACGCCGCGCAGACCCGCGCCGCCGCCCGCCAGGAGCGGCAGGCGGCGCAAGCCCCCAAACCGAAGCTCGACCTCGTCGCGGCCTGAGAACGGAGCCCCTGTCATGGCCAAGCACCTGCCCGCCCAGACCCCGCCCGTGCGGGTCATCCACTACGTCGACCCGGCCACCCGTACCGGCGCCGACCTGCGCAACGTCCCGCCCGCCGTGCTCGCCCTGGCCCTCGCCGACGCGATGGGCCGCCAGCACCGGCAGCGCCTCGACCGGCGCGAGCAGTACGCCGCCTGGCAGCGCCGGCAGGACGAGATCCGCCGGCACGACCGCAAGGTCCGCCGGGTGCTGATCGTCGCGGTCCCCACGACGCTCGGGCTGCTCGCCGCCGGCGGCTGGCTGCTGGCCGAGATGACGGTCGCGGCCATCTCGACCGGCGCCGTGCTCGGCGCTGCCGGGGTCCTGGTCGTGCTCGCCGCGCTGGTCGGCACGGTCGGGCGACGCTGCATCACGGTGGTCCAGCACTGGCACGAGTAGCCGGCTCCTGACCGCTTCCGTGCGGGCCGCGAACCCTGGCGCGGCTCGTGCGGTGGCCGGCAGGCCAGCCCGACGACACCGGATCTACGCCCTGAGAAAGCGTCCGGTGCCGCCGGTCCCAACCACCACACAGCCCTTCTTCGAAAGGAGGTGGCTGCGATGCAGCCTACCCAAAACCCGCCCATGGGCGACCGGACCGGCCCGACGGACGACCTGGCCGAGGTGCGCTCGACGCTCCTCGCAGTGGCCGGCTACCTGTCCGAGCACGGCTGGATCCAGAAGGAGTACTACGCCGACCCGTCCTGCCTGACGCCGGCGGCGTGCACGGTCGGTGCCCTGTCGGTGGTCGCCTACGGCTACCCGGCTGAGGCGCCGGCGGACAACTTCACCCACCCGGGCTTCGACACGTTCGAAGCGGCCATGTGCCACCTGGGCGGCTACCTCACTCACACCTACGGACAGGCGTGCGGGGACCCGTACACGTTCAACGACGCCCCGGACCGGACGGTCGGTGAGGTCCTCGCCATGCTGCGCGAGGCCGCGACGTCGGACCCGGGACGGTGGGTGCCGCGCTGCTGCGAGGACGAGCGGTGTGTACCGGACCCGAACCGGCCGTTCGTCGTTGTCGGCGAACCTGGCACGGACCGGTTCAGCATCGAGCGGGCCTACGAGTGCACGGCGTGCCTGCGCTGCTATTACGTGGCGGCGGTCGACCCGGCCGATGTTACGGCCCTGCGGGCGCAGTGGCGGACCTGGGTGGACAGCCTGCCGCACGACGGTGCACCGCACACCCCGGGAATGTCGGGTGACTGCGACACCTGCGACAGCCACTGCTTCTGCACGACGGAGCTGACCTGCATCGCCCACCTTGTCGAGGACGACGGCATGTTCTCCACGGCGGTATGGGATGTGCCCGGCCAGCCGACCTACGTCCAGCTCGCGGGCGGTGCCGCATGAGCCGGAACACCGTCAAGCCCGGCTTGACAGGCAAACGCGGCAAGCGTGCCAAGCGGACCGTGGAGAACACCGCGTTCGACGCGTTCGCCCGGCGGATTCTGCGGGCCTACGCCCGCCGGGTCGCCGCCGGCGACGTGGAGGCGCTGCCCGGTCTGGCGATGCTCGCCTCCGAGGTCGACACGGTGGTGCGTGACGCCGTCCGGGCGCTGCGCAAATCGCCGTACTCGTACTCGTGGGACGAGATCGGGTCCCGGCTCGGGGTGTCCCGGCAGGCGGCCCAGATGCGGTACGGCGAGAAGTCCGACCGCGTCACCCTCGACCGGCGCATCACTCAGGCGGGCCTGACCGTCACGGTCACCGTCCTGGTCGACGTGTTCGCCGATCACTTCCCTGGCAGTCCGGTCCCGTCGACGTGCCCGGCCTGCGCCCACCGCTACACCGACACGTCCGTCGAGTGCCCGACCCTCGCCACCGTGCGACCGCTGCTGTTCGCCCGGCGCAACGAGGACCACCAGGCACTCACCCGACTCACCGACGCCCAGATCGCCTACCTGCACGACCCGAAAGCGGCCCGCCAGGGCCGACGCGCGGTCAAGCAGGCGGCCCGACCGGCGCCCAGCTCTGACCGCGAGGAACCGACCCTGCTCGACCTCTGCACCGGAAAGGGCTGATCGCCATGTACAGCACCACCGCTCGTATTGCTCGGGTGTTCCGCCACACGGCGGACCGGATCGCCGACGGCCACCAGTTCGCCCAGCGGTACCCGGAAATGCCGCCGCGCCTGGTGGGCGTGATCGAAACGCTCACGGTCGTCGCCTCGGGTGGCCGGTACTGGCGCAACCTGGCCGGCTGCAAGGACCTGTACGCGGCGGACCCGGAGTTCGCCGAGATCGTGGACCTGCTCTGCGGCTACCTCGCCACGTCCGGCAGGCTCACCGTCCAGCCCGGCGAAGGCCTGAACCAGCTCTGGTACTGGGTCACCGACCCGGCCGTGACCACGGCCGAAGTGGTCGGCGTGCTGCGGGCGGCGGCTGCGTTCCACAGCAGCCTGGTCGGCGGTGCCCGATGAAGTGGTTGCGCAGGTCATCAGGAACCGATGAGGTCTCGCGCCGCTCGTCCGGCCGTGGCTGGGCCTACCTGGGAGCGATCCTCGGCGGTCTCGTCTCGGTCGCGGCGAACGTCGCCCACTCGTTCATCGCACCGCCCGGGCAACCCGCCGGCTGGACACCGGAACCCGGTGCCGTGGTCGGCGCGATCGTCTGGCCGGTGTTCCTGTTCGTCGCCGTGGAGATCCTCGCCCGGGTGGCGTGGCCGCACGGCTGGAAGTGGCTGCTGATGCGGCTCGGCGGGCTCCTGCCCGTCGCCGCGGTCGCCGCACTGGTGTCCTACCGGCACCTGTCCGGCCTGCTCGCCCACTACGGCGAAGAGGACCTGGTCGTGGTGCTGGGCCCGCTCGCTGTCGACGGGCTAATGGTCATGGCCACCAGCGCGCTCCTCGCGACGAGCACCAGCCGCACCACCCGCACCACCGTGCCGGCGACCGCCGTCACGCCCACCGACCAACCATCCGAACCTGCTACCGAACCGACTGTTCCCGCCGTGCCGGTCGCCGTCCCCGTGACGGCTCATGACCGGCCGACGCCGATGGATTCGTCACCAGCAGACAGCGACCGGGCCGCCACGGCGATGAGGCCGAGCCCGGCCACGGTCGCGACTGCGGACGTTCCGCCGACCCCGGCGGACCTCGCCACCCGGATCACCCGGCCGTCACGGCCCGCTGCCCTCACGGGTTCGGCTGCCGCGTCCGGTCCGGCTGCCCCCGACCACCCGCACCGCTCGACCAGACTGACCAGCCCGGCCTCGCAGTTGGCACCGTCCGCCACCGACTCCGTCACCGCGCCTGACGCTGCACAACTGCTGCACCTGCCGCTGCTGGACCCGGCCCTGCTCGAACGTGGCAGGCAGGTCGTGGAGCAGTACGGCACCGAACACGGCACCCCGATCACCGTCGGACAGCTCGCCGTGCGACTCCAGGTGCCCTCCGACGTGGCCTCCCAGGTCCTCACCGGGATCAACGGAACCCGTCCGAACCCCGCGACCGTCAACGGCAACCGCCCCGCACGGGCGACCCGGTGACTGTCTCGACGTCCAGCGTCGCGCCCGAAGCTTCGGCTTCGGGCACGGCCCCGTGCGCCGAGCCGCCGCCGCTACTGCCAGACGTGCCGGTCCGCCCAGGACATGTCGCCCCGGGCGTACCAGTAGAACGCCTCGATCGTGTCGTCGAGCCCCCGCACCATCGTCACGCCGCCACGGCCCGCATCCGGGTCGACGTACTCCAGCACGTACCACCCGTTCTCGCCTGGCGCCCATTGGCTGACCTCGACCTGCAGGTACCGGCCGTCGCCCCACCACAACATCACGAAGTCGTTGGTGGGGGACAGCCGTCGCAGGGTCGCGGCGATGTGCCTCGGGGTGGGGTTGACGGACCGAGCGCCGTCGCACGACGCCAGGACCAGGCGGGTTCCGGTGCGCACGTAGTCCGGGATGCTGGTGGCGCCGGTCCGTGGGACGTGGCAGACCAGCTCGTGCCGCTCGGCCATCTCGTGCACGACGCGGACCATGTCATCGGCGTCGTCCGCGACGATCGTCATGAAGACCGCCACAGGCGTGGTCGTGATGTCGGTCGCCCACGTCCGCTGCCAGACGGTCGCCTCGCCGTCGGCACCGTCCGGGGCGGGGTCCTGCCTGGTCAGCTCGTTGTAGAACGCCCACGCACGTGGGTGTATCGGCGGGACGTCCTCGACGGCTTCGGCGCGCAGGTCCTGGTACCGGTCGGCCGCCCGCTCGTCGGTGACCGGCGCGGCCTCGAACCACACGCCCAGCTCGATGTTCATCGCGTCCCCCAACACGGCGCCGTGTCCGCCGAACCTAGCCCACCCCGCCCTGCCTCACGCACGAGGCGCATGTCATGACCGGCCGCGAACCCGTGGCGGCCGGCGAGACCGTCTACCTCACCCCGAAGACCCGGGGCGCGGCCCGGGAGTGCTGGTCACAGCCCCGTGCGGTCGTCCTCGCCGTCGCTGACCCGTTCGTCACGGTCCGGCTCGTCACCGGACGCACCGCGAGCCGCCCCCGAGCGGTCATCCCGTCCACCCCGGCCGTCATGGACCCGGCCGCCGGCGTCTGGATCCGCGAGCACGTGCTGAACCGGAAGCACCACCGGGCCAGCCGGGTTCTGGACGAGACGTGCCCGTGCCAGTGGGGTCCGTGCGGGCACTGCCTCGCCGGCCGCCACGACCGGTGCGCGCACCGCCAGCCCGGCTGGAACCCGGTCTCGTCCGAGACGTACGTGGTCAACCGCCTCGGGTACGTCCTCGCCGAGGTCTGGCGGGCGACCGGACCCGCCTGCGCCTGGCACTGTCCCTGCCCGGCCCCGGACTGTGCCGTCGTGGTGCCCGACGGGCCGGTCATCACCACCCACGCCGCCAACGTCGTGCGGACCCTGCCTACCCCGGCAGCCCGCCGGCGCCGTCCCGCCGCGCCGCCGGCCGGGGCCGAGCACGAGGCGCTGACGCTGTGGTGACCCCCGAACCCGCCGCTCTCGCCCTGTTGGCCCGCTCGACGGACATCCGCGACCAGGCCATCGCCCGCGCCGCGCGTCCCGACTATCCGGCCTGGGTCTCGCACGTCCGCGCGGCGTCGGGCTGCACCCGCCCGGTCCGGCTCGCCGGCACGATGACCACCATCGAGGCCGCCACCGGCAGGCTCCTGGACAGCGTCGACACCGCGCACATGCCGGACGGGGTCATCTACAAGGCGTGCGGCAATCGCCGGGAGAGCGTCTGCCCGAGCTGCTCCGAGACGTACAAGCGCGACGCCTATCAGGTCGTGCGGGCCGGGCTCGTCGGCGGCAAGGGCGTCCCTGAGCACGTGGCGCAGCACCCGGCGGTGTTCCCGACGTTCACCGCCCCCAGCTTCGGCGAGGTCCACACCCGCGTCGTCAAGCGGCACACCTGCGGCAAACGGCCCGGGTGCGACTGCCGGCCGGAGCCGTGCCACGCCCGCCGCGACGTCGCCGTCTGCCCGCACGGCCGGCGCATCGTCTGCTTCGCCCGGCACGAGGCCACGGACAAGGCGCTCGGCACGCCGATGTGCCTGGACTGCTACGACCACGCCGCCCAGGTCGTGTGGAACCTCCAGGCCGGCGAGCTGTGGCGGCGTACCGGTGAGGCGATCCGCAAGTACATCCGCCGGGTCGCCCGGCAACGCGGCATCGACCCGGACCGGGTCCGGCTCGCCAAGGGCAAGGCCGCGGAGATGCAGCGGCGGGGCGTCATCCACTTCCACGCCATCATCCGGCTCGACGGCGCCGACCCCGACGACAAGACCGCGATCCTCCCGCCGCCGCCCGGCCTCGACGCGCAGGACCTGGTCGACGCGGTCGAGTACGCGGCTCGCACGGCGTTCACCACCGACCCGCACCCGGCGAACCCGGACGGATGGCGGATCGGCTGGGGCGAGCAGCTGCTCACGAAGGTCATCACGACCGCCGCCGACGGCGACGTCACCGACGGCATGGTCGCCGCGTACCTCGCCAAGTACGCCACCAAGGCCACCGAGGTCACCGGGCACGCGTCCAACCGGCTCACCGACGCGACCGTCAGCCTGTACGCCGACCCGGACGGCACCCACACCGAACGGCTCATCGAAGCGTGCTGGACCCTCGGCACCCCACGCGACTGGCGTGGCCTGCGCCGATGGGCGCACATGCTTGGGTTCGGCGGCCACTTCTTCACCAAGTCGCGCACGTACTCCGTCACGTTCGCCGTGCTGCGCCAGCGCCGCATCGTGCACCGCCGCACCGAGACCAGCGGCCCCGCCGGCGACGGCCAGGTGGCCGAGCAGCCGACGACCCTCGTTGTGAACTTCCTGCAGTTCGTCGGCGCCGGGTGGCTCAGCCCGGCCGACGCGATGCTGGCCACCACGTCCGCCGCCATGGCCCGGGAGCACCAGCAGCAGGCCCGCGAGTACCTGAGCAGCACCGCCGCCTGACGCGCGGCAGAGCGTCAAGCCTTCCTTGACAGTAGATCTGACAGGAGTGACCCGGTGACACCCGAGCAAGACAGCACGTGGACCGTCGACGAGGTGGCGGCGTACCTGCGTGTGCCGGTGGAGACGCTGTACACCTGGCGCAAGCGGCACTACGGGCCGCCCGCCGCGAAGATCGGCCGGCACCTGCGCTACGACCCGGCGGACGTGCGGGCCTGGTTCCGCCAGCAGTCGGCGGCCTGACCATGGGACACGTCGAGGACCGCTGGTACCGGACCGTGCGGCAGGACGGCAAGCCGGTCCGGGTCAAGTCCGACCGGTACGGCACGGGCATGCGGTACCGCGTCCGCTACCTCGGACCGGACGGCCGCGAACGCAATGAGTCGTTCCCCGACCGGCAGAAGAGGGCCGCTGAGGCGTTCCTCGCCACGGTCGAGGCGGACAAGGTCCGGGGCAACTTCATCGACCCGAACGCCGGCCGAATGCTGTTCGGCACCTACGCCGAGCAGTGGCTGCGGACCGCCCGGCTGGACGAGTCGACCCGGGAGACCGTGGAGTACCGGGTGCGCAAGCACCTGCTGCCGTTCTTCGGTGCACGGCAGCTCGGCGCGATCAAGCCCGGGACGATCCGCGAGTGGGACCGCTCCATGGAGGGCAAACTCGCGCTGAGCACCCGCTCCGTGGTCTTCGCCCACCTGCGGACCATCCTCAACGCCGCCGTCGACGACCAGAAGATCGCGAAGAACCCGTGCGCGGCTCGCTCCGTCGTCCAGCCGGAACCGGCGCAGAAGAAGATCGTGCCGTGGACGCAGCAGCAGGTCCAGGCCGTCCGGTCGAAGCTGCCCGCGCGATACCGCCTGGTTGTCGACCTCGGCGCGGGCTGCGGCCTGCGGCAGGGAGAGATCTTCGGGCTCAGCGACGCGGACCTCGACGTCGCCGGCGGCTGGCTGCACGTACGGCGGCAGGTCAAGGTGGTCCGGTCCCGGCTCGTGTTCGGCCTGCCCAAGAGCAACCGGGAGCGCAAGGTGCCGCTCCCGGCGTCGGTGGCCCGGCGTCTCGAAGTCCGCGGTGAGACGTACAAGCCGGTGGCCGTCACCCTGCCGTGGGAGGACCCGTTCAGCGCCGAGCTGGTGACCGTCACCCTGCTGCTCACCACCCCACGGGGCAACGCGGTCCGCCGGAACACCTTCGACGAGTTCGCCTGGAACCCGGCGGTCAAGGACGCCGGCATCGAGCGGACCCGGGCGACCGGCACCCACGCCCTGCGGCACCACTACGCGTCGGTGCTGCTCGACGCGGGGGAGAGCATCAAGGCGCTCTCGGAGTACCTCGGGCACTGGGATGCCGGGTTCACGCTGCGGCAGTACACCCACCTGATGCCGGCGAGCCAGGGCCGCACCCGCGACGCGATCGACGCGATCCTTGACCGGCAGGACACGGCCCAATGACGGCCCGACAAGATCAAACAGGGCCGTTTTCCCTGGTAGACGTCTTGCGTACGGTGAAAACCCGGCGTACAGGTCGACTCGTCCGTCTGTATCCCTCGGCGCCTGGCGGCGCCGGGCGGGGGTTCCCACCCGCACCCCCGTGCTCGCTGGCGCTCGCACCGCCTGCGCCCGGCGGCGCGGCGGCTTCCGCGCCAGGCGCGCCCCGATCCGGTGGTCGCCGTCCGTCTCCCGTGCCGCCCCACGGACCCCCGGAGGCGCGCGGCCGACCGTTCAGTCGGCGGCTCCGCTGACCGCGACGGCGATCAGGACGAGGCCGACCGCGACCTCGAGGCCCAGGCCGGCCAGGAAGAGCTTCGGGTGGTCGACGAACAGTCGCAGGGTCCCCAGCGGGCCGGGCAGCGATCTGCCTGCCCGCACCCGCTGCTGGGCCCACCAGCGCAAGCCGAGGTTCAGGAGGGCGAACACCGGCACGAGAGCGCCGAACCCGCCGATCAACGCAGGCGACGCGTTCTGGGACTCGCTGAGGGCGACCGTCCGCACGGGTCGACGATAGTGGTGGGTGCGGCCCGGTCAGCTCGTCGTGGAAACGCCCACGCGTGTCGGGGTGCACGGGGCCGCGCGGTCGTGCACCCCTCCAGGAGGTCCACGACCGCGCGGCGCGCGCCGTCAGTTGAGGACGGCCAGGTCCAGCCGCTGCAGCGTCTCCGGGTCGCCGAGCAGCTCGATCTCGACCACCCGGCCGTTCTCCACGACGAAGTCGAAGACCACGCGTGGCTTGCCGCCGGCGGACCACACGGCGCCCACGAAGCCGTCGATGAGGGCCGTCTGCGCGACCCTGGCCCGGCCGGCGAACGTCTCGGCCACCGCGCCGGCGCCGTGGACCTCCGGGGCGGCGCCGGCCAGGACGGTGGCGGCGTCGGCGCGCAGGACGACGTCGGGGTCGAGGAGGGCGAGCAGGGCCTGGAAGTCACCGCCCCGGGCGGCGGCGAGGAACGCGTCGACGACCTCGCGCTGCCGGGGCAGGTCGGGTTCGGTCTGGGCGCCCTGGACGCGGCGGCGGCCGCGGCTGGCGAGCTGGCGGGCGGCCGCGGGGGAGCGGCCGACGATGGTGGCGATGTCCTCGAACGGCACGGCGAACATGTCGTGCAGCACGAACGCGAGCCGCTCGGCGGGGGCCAGGGTGTCCAGCACCACCAGCATCGCCAGCCCCACGTCGTCGGCGAGCAGCGCCTCCTGCTCGGGGTCGCTGGCGGCGGGCAGGACGGCGGGCAGGCCGACGTCGTCGGTGGGGTCCTCGGGGCGGGACTTGCGGCTGCGCAGCATGTCGAGGCTGATCCGGCCGACCACGGTGGTCAGCCAGCCGCCGAGGTTGTCGACGGCGGCGTGGTCGGAGCGGCTCAGCCGCAGCCACGCCTCCTGGACCGCGTCCTCGGCCTCCGGTAGGGAGCCGAGCATCCGGTACGCCACCCCACGCAGATGGCGGCGGTGTTCCTCGAACCGTTGGGCCAGCAGGTCGGTGTCGTTGTCCACGATCACATCCTCGGTCGGGTCACGGCTTAGGCTTGCATCATGACCGCACCGGCACGGAGCACAGCGCAGCGGGTCGACGACACGCTGCGACGGCTCGAGCGCGACGTCGACGCCTGGGTGGCGACGGCCTCACCGGAGGGGGAGCCGTGCATGGTGCCGCTGTCGTTCCTGTGGGACGGTGCGACGCTGCTGTTCTCCACCGCGCCGGGCAACCCGACGGCCCGCAACCTGGCCGCCGGTGGGCGGGCCCGGGTCGGGATCGGGCAGACCCGCGACGTGGTGCTCATGGAGTGCGACGTCGAGCCGCTGGCGGCCACCGGCATCGCGCCGGAGGTGGCGGACGCGTTCGCGGCGAAGACGGGGTTCCGTCCGGGTCCGCGGTACGTGTACCTGCGCATGACGCCGCTGTGGGTGCAGGCGTGGCGCGAGGTCAACGAGCTCGCCGGGCGGGACCTGCCGCCGCTCACGCCACCGAGGTGAGGGCCAGCTGCTCCCACGGCCCGGCGCTGGTGCCGTTGCCGCGCAGCATGTTGGTGTAGCTGCCGGTCATGTCGACCCGGACGCTCACCCAGCCCTTCGTCGCCTGGTTGCGCAGGAAGTACACGCCGGCGTCGGACCACACCTCGAAGACCTCCCAGTCGCCCGGCCACTCGCCGCGGCCGCGCAGCATGCCCTTGAGGTTGCCGGCGTAGCCGTACTCGGCCGAAACGAGGTAGCCGGAGCTGGCCTGGATGTAGATGAGGTCGGTCCGGCCGTTGTAGGCGCAGAGGCTGAACTGCTCCCAGGTGCCCAGCGCCCCGGCCGAGGTCCTGGCGCGCAGCATGTTGTGGTTGCTGCCGGTGTACCCCTGTTCCTCGGAGACGTAGCGTCCGGCCCGGTAGCTGAAGATGTAGTACCGCCGGCAGATCGAGGCACCGGGGATCGTCGTCGGCGCGAGCGCGTTGGTCTGCACGCCGCCGGCGTCGCCGGTCAGGTCCAGCGGGGTGCGCTTGAGGCCGTGCGCCGCCGGGTCGTCGTCAGCGGCCGTGCTGCCGGGCGGCGCCGCGCCCGGGCTCGGCTCGGCCCGGGCGATCCCGGGCGTGAGCAGCGCGGACAGGACGACGGCAGCGGACAGCAACCCCCGGGCACGGCGCACAGTGACTCTCCAAGCATGTTCGGTAATGACCCCGCCGGACATGCTGGACGAATGCATCGATGAGTGTCAAGACCCGCCGAGGAGCTTCAGGGTGGCCTCGTGCAACGGGGCGCTGCGGGCGAACAGCGACGGCCCGGCGCCGGGACCCGGCCGCCCGTCGAGGCCGCTGTACCGCCCGCCGGCCTCCGCGACGATGAGCGACGTGGCGGCGAAGTCCCACACCTGGCCGCGCGTCTGCACGGCCAGGTCGAGCCGCCCGTCGGCGACGAGCAGCGCCGCGTGGGTCGGCCAGGGCTCCTTTCGCGCCACGGCGGTCAGCGGCGCGAGCATCGCCCACTCCGCCGGGAACACCTGGCCGTCGTCGGGCACGATGCCGAGCGAGGCGCCGTCGGGGGTGTCGGCGCCGCCGGGGGCCACCCGCAGGCGCCGGCCGGGCCCGTCGTCGCCGATGCGTCCCATGTACGCCCCACCGCCGCGCCTGGCCCACCACAGCTCGCCCTGTGCCGGCACCGCGGCCGCGGCGGCGACGATCCCGCCGTCGTCCTCGAGGGCGACCAGCACCAGCCACCGGTCGTCGCCGGCGACGAACATCGCCGTGCCGTCGATCGGGTCGACGATCCAGCGCCGCCCGCCGGCACCGGTCAGCCCGCCCTCCTCGCCGAGGATCGCGTCGCCGGGGCGCGCCGCGGCGAGGACGTCACGCACCGCCGTCTCGACCGCCCGGTCGGCCTCGGTGACGACGCTGCCGTCGGCCTTGACCTCCTTCGGCAGCTCGGCGAGGGCGGCGAAGTACCGCAGCCCGACCTCGGCACCGGCGAGCGCGGCGCGGCGCGCGAGGTCGGCGTCGTCGTCGGTCACAGGCGGGCCAGGTCGACGAAGTACGTCGGGTACGTCTTCGACACGCACCGCGGGTCCCGGATCTCGATGCCGGGCACCCGCAGGCCGAGCAGCGCCAGGCTCATCGCCATGCGGTGGTCGTCGTACGTGTGGAAGGCCGTCGGCGCGGGCGTGCCCGGCGTGACGGTGAACCCGTCCTCGTCCTCGACCGCGTCGATGCCGGCCCGGCGCAGCTCGGTGACGACGGCGGCGATCCGGTCGGTCTCCTTCTTGCGGATGAAGCCGATGCCGCGCACGCGGGTGGGGGAGTCGGCGAACACCGCGACCGCCGCGAGGGTCTGCGCGGTGTCGGAGATGTCGGCCATGTCGACGTCGATGCCGTGCAGCGTGCCGGTGCCGGTGACGGTGACCCGGTCGGCGGTCCGCTCGACCCGCGCGCCCATCTGCTCCAGCAGGTCCGCGAACCGTACGTCGCCCTGCAGGCTGGCGGTGCCGAGCCCTTCGACGGTGACCCGTCCCCCACTGATCGCGGCGGCGGCGAGCAGGTACGACGCGGCGCTCGCGTCGGGCTCGATCGCGTAGTCGGTCGCCCGGTACGACTGCGGCCGCACGTGCAGCCCGTCGACGGTGACCCCGAACGCCGCCATGACGGCCGCGGTCGCCTCGACGTAGGGCACCGACACCAGCGGCGAGGTCAGCTCCACCGACAGCCCTTCGGCCATCAGCGGCCCCGCCATCAGCAGACCGGACAGGAACTGGCTGGACAGGTGGCCGGGCAGCGCGACCTTGCCCCCGGCGACCGGCCCGGTCACCGCGACCGGCAGGAACCCGGGCTCGGCGAGGTCCTCGACGGTCGCGCCGAGCTCGCGCAGCGCGTCGGTCAGCGGGCCGAACGGCCGGGCCCGCAGCTGCGCGGAGCCGTCCACGACGCTGCGCGCCGGGCGCAGCGCGGCGGCGGGCACGACGAACCGGCCGGTGGTGCCGGACTGGCGGGCGTCGACGGCGGCGGGCCGCGTCTGCGTGCGCGGGTCGACGCCGTCCACGACGACCGTGTACGCGGCCTCGTCGACGGTCAGCGTCGCGCCCAGCGCCCGCACCGCGCCGAGCATGGCGTGGGTGTCGTCGGCGAACAGCACCCCGGTCAGCGTGCTGCGGCCCGGCGCGAGGGCGGCGCACAGCAGCGCGCGGTTGGTGATGCTCTTCGAGCCCGGCGGCCGCAGCGACACGTCGGGCGGCGCGCTCAGCGGGGTGACGGCAAGGACGTCCGGCAGCTCATCGGCATGGAGGCTCACTCCTCGATTGTCCCGCAGCCCGCGGGCCGCACGAGGGCGACCTCACCCCGTCCCAAATCCTTTCGTCGTCTGGTACGAGCCGTCGCCCGCCGCCTCGAGTGCCACCGTGCCGTCGAGGAGCCCTGCGGCGGTCGCGCAGACCCGCACCCGTCCCGGGGCGGCGAGGTCGGCGAGGCGGGTCGCGGCCGACACCGCCGGCCCGGTGAGCCGGTCGCCGGCCTCCCGCGGCGGCTCCCCGACGTGCAGGCCGAAGCGGACCAGCGTCATGGCGCGCGGCCGCAGGTACCCGGCGGCGTCGCGGACCGCGTCGGCGGGGTCGTCGTAGAGGACCAGGACATGGCCGTCGGCGGCCTTCGCCACCCGCCCGGCGCGCAGGTGCGCGGCGACGTCCTGCGCCGCCGCCGAGCCGCCGATCGCGAGGACGGCGACCCGCGCCGCCGGGGAAGAGGAGGGCTCCACGGCACCGAGTATCTGGCCCTCGCCCGCCGCCGCATAGAGCCCGCCGCCGGAAACTTCCACCGGCCGGCGTCCACGGTGGACCGTTCGTCTCCTAACGATGAGGGTGGGTCGCCCGACCGACTCGAATCCCGATCCACCGAACGGCTCACCCTCGGGTGATCGTGACCACAGCCATCCGTGCCCGTCGGTGCCTGCGCGCCACCCGTACCGACGCCGCATCGATTCCCGGAATGCTTGCCGCGCAACGGCTTCGCGCTTTGTCCGGGCGGGCGCGCGACACGTTCCGGACGTTGTTCGGGCGTCTGCTCCCCTCCGCGGGCGGTTGCGTCTACTGTGGAATCCCAACCAGCTATTTGCCGGTTTCGGTGGCGCGTGTTGCATTTGCGGTGCACAGTGATGTCATGAGCAGCAGCGGTGCTGAGCGGTACTACTGGTGCCTTTCCCACCAACGGGTCGAGTCCGAGGCAGACATGTGCGCCGGAAGGGATCGGCTCGGCCCCTATGATTCGGCGTCAGAAGCCGAACAGGCGCTGACGACAGTCCAGAAACGCAACGAGGCGTGGGACGCCGAGGACGAACGGTGGGAAGGCAAGCACTAGCACCACGTCGCAGCCGGCGGCGACCGCGAACCGCCTCCGGCACACGACCACGTTCGACCCGTCTCCACCCGCACAACCCAACCGCGAACATCCCGCAGGACGCGGGAGAACTCCTCCAGGAGGACCACGATGGCCGCAGCTAAGAAGGCCACCACGAGATCGGCCGCAACGAGCGCGGCCGCGACGACTCCCGCCGCGGACGCGGCGACGCCCGCAGTGACCACGACCCCCGCCAGGGCCGCGAAGACGGTCGCCGCCGCTCCCCGCCGGCGCTCGACCCCTGCCTCACTGACGGTCGCGACGCCGGCGTCTTCCGCCGCCGGTGCGGCCTCGGGCTCCGCCTCGGCGTCCCCGAAGCCGGCTTCGGCCGCGGGCACGGCCTCGTCCGGCGCGGCGGCTCCCGCCGCGAAGCGGGCCACCACGGCGAAGGCGACCCCGGCCGCTTCCAAGGCTACCGCCGCGAAGACCGCCACCAAGGCGACTGCGGCGAAGTCGGCCACCCCGGCCGCCGCGAAGACCACCGCGGCGAAGACGGCGACCCCGGCCGCGAAGCCGGCCACGGCGAAGTCGGCCACGGCGAAGGCGACGGCAGCCACCCCGGCCGCGAAGTCCACGACGTCGTCGAAGGCGTCGTCGACGGCGGCGACCCCGGCGGCGAAGTCCACGACGGCGAAGTCGACCGCGGCGAAGACCACCACCCCGGCCGCCAAGCAGACGGCGGCGAAGACCACCACGACGAAGGCGACCCCCGCCGCGAAGTCCACGGCGGCGAAGGCGACCACCGCGGCCACCCCGGCGGCGAAGTCGACGGCGGCGAAGACCACCACGACGAAGGCGACCCCCGCCGCGAAGTCCACGGCGGCGAAGGCGACCACCGCGGCCACCGCCACGAAGTCGGCGGCGAAGGCCGCTCCGGCGAGCAAGGCGGTCCCGGCGAAGTCGACGACCAAGGCCACCGGTGCCAAGGCGGCGGTCAAGTCCGCGGTCAAGGCCGCGGCGAAGGCCACCACCGCGGTGAAGTCCGCCGCGACGAAGGCGGTCGCCAAGGCCACCCCGTCGAAGTCCGCGACCAAGGCGGCCACCAAGTCGACGGCCACGAAGTCGACGGCCCCGGCGAAGGCCGCCACGAAGGCCACCACGGCCAAGGCGACCGCGGCGGCGACCAAGGCGGCTCCGGCGAAGACGGCGAAGGCCACCACCGCCAAGGCCACCACCGCCAAGGCCACCACCGCCAAGGCCGCCCCGGCGAAGGCCGCCACGAAGGCGACCACGGCCAAGGCCACCACGGCGAAGGCGGCTCCGGCGACCAAGGCGGCGCCGGCGAAGACCGCCACGGCGAAGGCGACCGCGGCGGCGAAGGCGGCCCCGGCGAAGGCCACGAAGGCCACGGCGACCGCGGCGAAGGCGGCCCCCGCCAAGACCGCGAAGGCCACCACCGCCAAGGCCGCCCCGGCGACGAAGGCGACCACCGCGAAGTCGACGGCGGCGAAGACGGCCCCGGCGAAGGCCACGAAGGCCACGAAGGCCACGGCGACGGCGGCGAAGGCGGCCCCGGCCACCAAGGCGACCACCGCCAAGGCCACCGCGGCGAAGGCCGCGCCGGCGACCAAGGCGACCACGACCAAGGCGACCACGACCAAGGCGACCACGGCCAAGGCGACGGCGGCGAAGGCAGCTCCGGCGAAGACCGCCAAGGCGACGGCGGCGAAGTCCACGGCGGCGAAGGCGGCTCCGGCGAAGTCGGCGAAGGCCACGACCGCCAAGGCGACCACGGCGAAGGCGGCCCCGGCCAAGACGGCGAAGGCGACCGGCACGGCGAAGGCCGCCCCGGCCGCGAAGGCGACCGCCTCCAAGTCCACGGCGTCCAAGGCGGCCCCGGCCGCGAAGGGCACCGCGACCAAGGCGACCGCGTCCAAGGCGGCCCCGGCCGCGAAGGCGACCGCGAGCAAGGCGGCGGCGTCCAAGGCGGCCCCGGCCGCGAAGGCGACCGCGAGCAAGGCGGCGGCGTCCAAGGCGGCCCCGGCGGCGAAGGCCACCACGGCCAAGGCGGCCCCGGCGGCCAAGGCGACCGCGACCAAGGCGGCGGCGAGCAAGGCGGCTCCGGCCGCGAAGGCGACCGCGGCCAAGGCGGCGGCGTCCAAGGCGGCCCCGGCGGCCAAGTCCACCGCGGCCAAGACGACCGCGAGCAAGGCCGCCCCGGCCGCGAAGGCCACCGCGAGCAAGACGGCCCCGGCCGCGAAGGCGACCACGGCCAAGGCGGCCCCGGCGGCCAAGGCGACCGCGACCAAGGCCCCGGCGAAGACCGCGGCCAAGGCGACGGCCACCAAGACCGCCCCGGCGAAGTCGACGGCGACGCCCGCCAAGGCGTCCACGGCGGCCAAGGCCACCCCCGCCAAGTCCACCGCGACCAAGGCCACCGCGACCAAGTCCACCGCGACCAAGGCCACGGCGAGCAAGGCGGCGACGCCGAGCAGGTCCGCGGCCAAGGCGGCCCCGGCCAAGACGGCGAAGGCCACCGCGGCCCAGGCGGCCCCGGCCCCCGCGGCCGAGGCTCCGGCCACCGCCACGGCCGAGACCCCGGCCACCGCCACGGCCGAGACCCCGGCCACCGCCACGGTCGAGACCCCGGCCGCGACCACGGCCGAGAGCCCGGCGGCGGCGCCGGCCGAGGCCCCGGCGGCGACCGAGCCGGCCGGCTCCGCCCCCGCCAAGGCGGCCGCCAAGAAGGCGCCCGCGAAGAAGGCGCCGGCGAAGAAGGCCGAGACGGCGCCCGCCCCCGCGGCCGCGGAGCCGGCGACCCCGCCGGCGGTCGTGTCCGAGGGCGGTCTCGACGCCGGTGCCCCCGGCGACATCGAGGGTGGACCGAGTGCGCCCGCGGGCGGTGGCGCCACCGAGGCGATCCCCGGTCGCGAGAACGGCAACAACGTCGAAGGGGCGGCGAGCATGACCCCCGAGGACTGGGCGAGCCTGGCCCGTCCGTGACGGTGTGAACGGCAGCGGCGGCGTCGTGGTCCACTGGGACCGTGGCGCCGCCGCTTCGTACGGCGGGGGCGGTGTAAGACTGTGCCGTGGTCTTACGACGTATCCGGGCGCCCCGCATCGACTTCTCCGGGCTGCGCCGAGAGCTCGACCTGCCCACCGCGTTCCCCGAGGCGGCCGATCGGGAGGCGGAGGCCGCCGCGAAGGAGCGGCACGACGACCGTGAGGACCGCACGGACCTCGAGTTCGTGACGATCGACCCGCCGACGTCCAAGGACCTCGACCAGGCCCTGCTGCTGCAACGGCAGGGCAGCGGCTACCGGGTGTACTACGCGATCGCCGACGTGGCCGCGTTCACCGTGACCGCCCCCGCGATCGAGGCGGAGACCTGGCGCCGGGGACAGACCGTCTACCTGCCCGACGGCAAGGTCCCGTTGCACCCGCCGGTGCTCAGCGAGGGCGCCGCCAGCCTGCTGCCGGACCAGGACCGGCCGGCGGTGCTGTGGACGATCGACGTGGACGGCACCGGCGTGACCGTCGGCGCCGACGTGCGCCGGGCGACGGTCCGCAGCCGGGCGAAGCTCAACTACGCGCAGGTGCAGCGCGACGTCGACGCGGGCACCCCGCACCCGTCGGTCCAGCTGCTGCCGGAGCTCGGGCGGCTGCTCACCCAGCGGGGGCTGGACCGGGGCGCGGTCAACCTGCCGATGCCGGAGCAGGAGATCGAGCCCGACGGCGACGGCTGGAAGCTCGTCATCCGCGGGCCGGTGCCGGTCGAGGAGTTCAACGCGCAGATCTCCCTGCTCACCGGCATGGCCGCGGCGCAGATCATGCTCAAGGGTGGCATCGGGCTGCTGCGGACCATGCCGCCGCCGGAGCAGGACGCGGTACGGAAGCTGCGCCTGGCCGCCCGGGCGCTGGGCCTGCCGTGGCCGGACGGGGCGGGCCCGGGTGCGGTGATCGCGGCGCTGGACCCGATGGACCCGAAGGCGGCGGCGTTCATCGACCAGGCCGCGGAGATGATGCGCGGCGCCGGGTACACCCCGTTCGACGGCGCGGCGCCCGAGCAGCCGCTGCACGGGGCGGTGGCGGCCCCGTACGCCCACGTGACGGCCCCGCTGCGGCGCCTGGCCGACCGGTACGTCACCGAGGTGTGCCTCGCCCTGCACACGGGCGCCGAGGTGCCGGCCTGGGCGCGCGACGCGCTGCCGCGGCTGCCGGAGGTGATGAGCCGCACCGACCGGGTCGCCAACGCCGCCGAGCGCGGCGCGGTCGACCTGGTGGAGGCGGTCCTGCTGCAGCACCGCGTCGGCGAGGAGTTCGACGCCGCGGTGCTGGACGTGGACCGGCACCGGGCCGACATCGCGCTGGACGAGCCGCCGGTGCGGGCCCGCTGCGAGGGCCGGGAGGAGGGCGGGGACCTGCCGCTGGGTGAGCGGATCCGGGTGCGGCTCACCGAGGCCGACCCCACCCGCCGCAAGGTGCTCTTCCACACGGTAAGACTTGACGCATGAGCTACGACCAGATCGAACTGCCCGACGTGTCAGCGCTGCGGGTCGGCATCATCGGCGGGACCGGGCCGCAGGGTCGCGGCCTGGCGTACCGGTTCGCCAGGGCGGGCGTGCGGGTGCTGGTGGGCTCCCGGTCCACGGAGCGCGGCGTCCAGGCGGCGCAGGAGCTCAACGCGCTGCCCGGCGTGGCCGCGCAGGCCGAGGGCGGCGACAACGCGTTCGCCTGCGAGGCGGACGTGGTCGTGATCGCGGTGCCGTGGGAGGGGCACGCGGCGACGGTCGCCGAGCTGGCGCCGCTGCTGACCAGGGGCAAGGTCGTGGTCGACTGCGTCAACCCGCTCGGGTTCGACAAGCAGGGGCCGTTCGCGCTGCCGGTGCCGGAGGGCAGCGCCGCCGAGCAGGCCGCCACACTGCTGCCGGAGGCGCGGGTCTGCGCCGCGTTCCACCACGTCAGCGCGGTGCTGCTGGCCGACCCGGAGGTCGAGCGGGTCGACCTGGACGTGCTCGTGCTCGGCGACGACCGGGAGGCGGCCGCGCAGGTCCAGGCCCTCGCGGGCCGCATCGCCGGCATGCGGGGCGTGTTCGCCGGGCGGCTGCGCAACGCCGGGCAGGTCGAGGCGTTGACGGCGAACCTGATCGCTGTCAACAAGCGGTACAAGGTGCACGCCGGTATCCGGGTGACGGACCTGTGAGCACGTTCGACCCCTGGTCACCGGCGTTCGTCTCGCACCCATACGAGGCGTACCGGCAGCTGCGCGAGCAGGAGCCCGTCAGCTGGTTCGAGCCGAGCGGCCAGTACCTGATCTCGCGGCACGAGGACGTCAACGCGCTGCTGCGCGACCGGCGGCTGGGCCGCACGTACCTGCACGTCGCCACGCACGAGGAGATGGGCCGCACGCCGCCGCCGGCGCAGGACGAGCCGTTCTGGCGGCTCAACAACAACGGCATGCTGGACCGCGAGCCGCCGGACCACACCCGGCTGCGGCGGCTGGTGTCGCAGGCGTTCACACCGCGGCGGGTCGAGGCGTTGCGGCCGGTGGTCCAGCGCCTCGCCGACGGCCTCGTCGACGCGTTCGTCGCCAAGGGCGGCGGCGACCTGATCGCCGAGGTCGCCGAGCCGCTGCCGGTCACGGTCATCGCCGAGCTGCTGGGCATCCCCGACGCCGACCGGCACCACCTGCGGCCCTGGTCGGCGGCGATCTGCGGCATGTACGAGCTGAACCCGTCGCGGGAGACGGCGGCCGCGGCGGTACGTGCCGCCGAGGAGTTCTCCGAGTACCTGCGCGCCCTGGCCCGCCGCCGCGCGGGCGACCCGCAGGACGATCTGATCAGTGCCCTCACCGCCGTCGAAGGGCTCAGCGAGGACGAGCTGATCGGCACCTGTGTGCTGCTGCTCAACGCCGGGCATGAGGCGACCGTCAATGTGACCGGCAACGGATGGTGGGCCCTGTTCCGCAATCCTGATCAACTTCGGAAAATTCAGACGAATCCCGGGCTGGTGCCGGTCGCGGTCGAAGAACTGATGCGGTTCGACACGCCGCTGCAGATGTTCGAACGGTGGGTGCTGGAGGACATCGAGGTCCACGGTCAGACGATTCGCCGGGGGCAGGAGGTCGCGCTGCTGTTCGGCTCCGCGAACCACGACCCGGCCGTGTTCAGCGACCCGGAGCGGCTCGACGTCGAACGCCGCGACAATCCGCACATCTCCTTCGGCGCCGGGATCCATTACTGCTTGGGGGCGCCGCTGGCGAGGATCGAGCTCGCCGCGTCGTTCGGCGCGCTGCTGGCGAAGGCGCCCGGCCTGCGGTTGGAGCGGGAGCCGCAGTGGAAACCGGGATATGTGATCAGAGGTCTGGAAAGGCTCGACGTCTCGCTCTGAGAAGAATGTTTCAACCCCGTCTGGGTGTGGCCGATGTCACCTGTGCATCGTGGCGCATCGCAGATTGGGGTCGTTGATGGCCGTGTTCGCGAACCTGGGCATCGCCCAGAAGATCGGTGTGCTGTGCGCCGCCGGGATCCTGGTGTCCGCCGCGACGGGCGGCGTCGGCATCTACGCCCAGGACCGGCTCACCGACCAGGCGGAGCAGGTCCGCGCGCTGGAGTCCGCGAACGGCCGGCTGCACCACCTCGACACCCGCGGGTCGGAGCTGAAGGTCGACGGGTACCGCGCGCTCGCCGAGGTCGACGTCGCCGCGATCATCGAGGACCTGCCCGGCGACCTGGACTCCGTCACCGAGACCCTCGCCCAGCTCGACGCGATCACGCTGCCCGCGGACATCCGCGCCGACCTGGAGGCGATCAAGCCCGACGCGGTCGCGTTCAACGCGTTCATCGACGCGTTCGTCCGCGACGCGGCGAAGGACCAGCGCGCGGTGATGGCCCGCGAGCCGGAGATCGCCGACCGCAACCACGACCTCGACGACAAGATCGGCGCGCTGCAGGACAAGATCGACGCGCGGATCGCCGTCGAGCGGGCCGAGATGGCCGACACCCGTACCGCGACCCTCTGGACCATGATCGGGGCGATCGCCGCCGGCATCGTGCTGTTCCTGGCCATCGCGCTGCCGATCGGCAAGGCGGTCGTGCGGCCGGTCCGCCGGGTCCGCGCGGTCCTGGAAGGGCTCGCCCACGGCGACCTCACCCAGTCCGTCGGCGTGGCCGGCAAGGACGAGATCGGTCAGATGGCGGTCTGCCTCGACGAGGCCATGGCCAGCATCCGTACCTCCATCTCCGAGGTCTCCAGCAGCTCCGACGGCCTCGCCAACGCCTCCCGGGAGCTGTCGAGGGTCAGCGCCGAGATCTCCGGCGCGGCCACCTCGACCAGCGCGCAGATGGCCGACGCGTCCGCCTCGTCGAGTGAGGTGTCCCGGCACGTCAGTACCGTGGCGACCGGCGCCGAGGAGATGGGGGTGTCGATCCACGAGATCGCCCGCAACGCCGCCGACGCGGCCGGGGTCGCCTCCGGCGCGGTGCGCGAGGCGGCCGCCGCCAACGAGAAGGTCGAGCGGCTCGCGGTGTCGTCCACGGAGATCGGCAACGTGCTGAAGCTCATCACCTCGATCGCCGAGCAGACGAACCTGCTGGCCCTCAACGCCACCATCGAGGCGGCCCGGGCCGGCGAGGCGGGCAAGGGCTTCGCCGTCGTCGCCAACGAGGTCAAGGACCTCGCTCAGGAGACCGCGAAGGCGACCGAGGACATCCGCCAGCGGGTCACCGCGATCCAGGCCGACACCGGCGCCGCGGCGGACGCGATCCGCAAGATGGCCGGCGTCGTCGAGGAGATCAACCAGTACCAGTCGACGATCGCCTCCGCGGTCGAGGAGCAGTCCGCGACCACGGCCGAGATGAGCCGTTCGGTGGCCGAGGCGGCGACCGGCGCGGAGCGGATCGCGGGGAACATCGCCGGGGTCGCCGACGCCACGAACGCCACCACGCGGGGCGTCGCCGCCGCCGAGGGCGCCGCGACCGAGCTGGCGCAGATGTCGCAGGACCTGCGCCAGCTGGTCTCACACTTCACGTTCTGACGTTCGTCTGCCGGTGTTCGCCGGTCAGAACGTGTGCTCCTGGGCCGGGAACGCCCCGGAGCGCACCTCGTCGGCGAACGCCCGGGTGGCCTCGCCGAGCGCGCCGGCGAGGTCCGCGTACCGCTTCACGAACCGCGGCGCCTTCCCCGTGCGCAGCCCTGCCATGTCCTGCCAGACGAGCACCTGGGCGTCGGTCTCCGCGCCGGCGCCGATGCCGACGGTGGGGATGCGCAGCTCGTGCGTGATGCGCTTGGCGACCTCACCCGGCACCATCTCCAGCACCACCGCGAACGCGCCCGCCTCCGCGACCGCGTGCGCGTCGGCGATCACCTCGTCGGCGGCGTCGCCGCGGCCCTGGACCCGGTACCCGCCGATCGCGTGCTCGCTCTGCGGGGTGAACCCGATGTGCGCCATCACCGGGATGCCGGCCCCGGTCAGCGCGGCGATCTGCGGCGCGACCCGCACGCCGCCCTCGAGCTTGACGGCGTGGCAGCCGCCCTCCTTCATGAACCGCACCCCGGTGCGCAGCGCCTGCGCCGGCCCTTCCTCGTACGAGCCGAACGGCAGGTCCCCGACCACGAGCGCGCGCCGCGTCGAGCGGACCACGGCCCGCACCAGGGGCAGCAGCTCGTCCTCGGTGACCTGCACGGTCGAGGCGTAGCCGTACACGTTGTTGGCGGCGGAGTCGCCGACCAGCAGGACCGGGATCCCGGCCTCGTCGAAGATGCCGGCCGTGTACTGGTCGTACGACGTCAGCATCGGCCACCGCTCACCCCGCTCCTTGGCGGCGAGCAGGTCCCTGGTGCGCACCCGGCGGTTGACGGCACCGCCGTACAGCGACTGGACTTCGGACATCGATGTCCTCCTTCGGACTCCTCGAGGCCCCGTCGCGGGGTCCCCGGGCTGTTCACCCCGATGGTCGCACCGACCCTCGCCCCCCGACACCACGGATGCGAAATGTCACTGTTCCTTGCTTCGGGCGGTTTGCGCCGCGGCCGGCCAAGCTAGGAACTGCTCTCGCGGAAGCGGTTGGTGATCGGGAGGCGGCGGTCGCGGCCGAAGGCCTTGATGGAGATCTTCGTGCCGGGGGCGCTCTGGCGGCGCTTGTACTCGGCGAGGTCCACCATGCGCAGGGTGCGGTCGACGACGGCCGGGTCGTGGCCGGCGGCGACCAGGTCGTCGCGGCCGAGGTCGCCGTCGACGTAGCCGGCGAGGATCGCGTCGAGGACCTCGTAGTCGGGCAGGGAGTCGGCGTCGAGCTGGCCGGGGCGCAGCTCCGCGCTCGGCGGTTTGGTGATCGACCGCTCCGGGATGGGCGGCACGTCGCCGCGGCGTTCGGCCTCCTCGTTGCGCCAACGGGCGAGCTTCCACACCAGGGTCTTCGGCACGTCCTTGAGCGGGTTGAACGCGCCGACGGAGTCGCCGTACAGGGTGGAGTAGCCGACGGCCAGCTCGCTCTTGTTGCCGGTGGTCAGCACGAGCGGGCCCTCCTGGTTGGAGATGGCCATCATGATGACGCCGCGGACGCGGGCCTGGAGGTTCTCCACGGCGAGGCCGGACAGGGCCATGTTGGCCAGGAAGCTGTCGACCATCGGCTGGATCGGCTCGACGCGGTAGTCCAGGCCGGTGCGGCGGGCCATGTCCTCGGCGTCGTCCTTGGAGTGCTGCGAGGAGTGGGCGCTGGGCAGCGACACGGCCGTGACGTTGGCGGGGCCGAGGGCGTCGCAGGCGATGGCGGTGACCACGGCGGAGTCGATGCCGCCGGACAGGGCGACCGCGACGCCCCGGAAGCCGTTCTTGCGCACGTAGTCGCGCAGGCCGAGCACGAGCGCCTGCCAGATCTCGGCCTCGTCGGTGACCCGGGCGGCGATCTCCGGCGCCGGCGCCGGCTGGCCGCTGTCGGCCACGCTGTCGGAGATGAGGACGTTGACGACGTGCATCTCGGCGCTGTCGACGGCCGGCGGGGTCGGCTCGGCGGCCGGCAGGTCCAGGTCGAGGACCATCAGCTGCTCGGCGAACTGCTGCGCCCTGGCGATCAGCGAGCCGTCGGGGCGCACGACCATCGAGTCGCCGTCGAAGACCAGCTCGTCCTGGGCGCCGACGGTGTTGACGTAGGCGACGGTCGCCCGCGCCTCCGCGGCCCGGCGGGCGACCAGGGCGAGGCGCGTGTCGTCCTTGTTCAGCTCGTACGGCGAGCCGTTGATGTTCACGACCAGCCCGACCATCGCGGCGGCGGCGACGGCGAACGGGCCGCCCTCCTGCCACAGGTCCTCGCAGATGGTGAGGGCGATGTCGACGCCGCCGACCCGCACCACGGTGAGGGTGTCACCGGGCTCGAAGTAGCGGTCCTCGTCGAAGACGCCGTAGTTGGGCAGGTGGTGCTTGAAGTACGTGGCGACCTGCGTGCCGCGGTGCAGCACGGCGAGCGCGTTGCGCGGGCCGACCTGGTCGGCGTCGAGGTAGCCGACGATGACGACGGTCTCGCCGAGGCCGTCGGCGGCGAGCTGGGCGGCGAGGTCGTCGACGGTGCGCTTGGAGGCGGCCACGAACGACTTGCGGAACACCAGGTCCTCGACCGGGTAGCCGGTCAGCATCATCTCCGGGAACGCCACGACGTGCGCGCCGGCGCCGGCGGCCTTGCTCGTCCAGCCGTGCACCAGGGAGGCATTGCCGGTGAGGTCACCGACGGTAGGGTCGATCTGGGCGAGCGCGAGGCGCAACCGGGGCATACCTCAAGTGTGGACCAGACCCGCCGCCGGTGCGTCTGTGACCTTCACTCCAGTGCCACGCGGTGCCGCTCACCCGTGACGGCCCCGGCCGACACAGGACGTTCACACCAGTGCCGGGCGCCAAGGGCAGGTCCGGTAACTTGTGTGTAACACCTTCGGGCGAGACTTGCCCGAATTGGCCCGTAGACACCGCAGCTCGTGGGGGAACCACCGTGGACCGTCAGCAGGAGTTCGTGCTCCGGACGCTCGAAGAGCGCGACATCCGCTTCGTGCGTCTGTGGTTCACCGACGTGCTCGGCACGTTGAAGAGCGTCTCGGTCGCGCCGGCCGAGCTGGAGTCGGCCTTCGAGGAGGGCATCGGCTTCGACGGCTCGGCGATCGAGGGCTTCGCCCGGGTGTACGAGTCGGACATGGTCGCCATGCCGGACCCGACGACGTTCCAGGTCTTCCCGTTCGAGGGCGGCATGTCGGGCGAGTCCGCCCGCATGTTCTGCGACATCACCCTGCCCGACGGTTCGCCGTCCTGGGCCGACCCGCGCCACGTGCTGCGCCGGGCGCTGTCGCGGGCGGCGGAGAAAGGCTTCACCTTCTACACCCACCCCGAGATCGAGTTCTTCCTGCTCGAGTCGCTGGGGGAGCGCGGGTCGCTGCCGACCCCGGTCGACACCGGCGGCTACTTCGACCACACGACGCACGCCGTCGCCCGCGACTTCCGCCGCCAGGCGGTCCTCGCCCTGGAGCGGATCGGCATCTCCGTCGAGTTCAGCCACCACGAGGTCGCGCCCGGCCAGCAGGAGATCGACCTGCGCTACGCCGACGCGCTGACCACCGCGGACAACATCATGACGTTCCGGCACGTCATCAAGGAGGTCGCGCTCTCCCACGGGGTGCACGCGACGTTCATGCCGAAGCCGTTCACCGACCAGCCGGGCAGCGGCATGCACACGCACCTGTCGCTGTTCGAGGGCGAGCGCAACGCGTTCCACGACGCCAGCGACCCGATGAAGCTGTCGAAGGTCGGCCAGGCGTTCATCGCGGGCCTGCTGGTGCACGCCCGGGAGTACACCGCGATCACCAACCAGTGGGTGAACTCCTACAAGCGGCTGTTCCCGCAGACCCTGGCGAACCGGATCACCGAGTCGCCGGCGTATGTCTGCTGGGGCCACACCAACCGCTCGGCGCTGGTGCGGGTGCCCGCCTACGGCAAGCCCAACTCGGCCCGCGTCGAGGTCCGCTCGCTGGACTCGGCGACGAACCCGTACCTCGCCTACGCGGTCATGCTCGGCGCCGGCCTGCGCGGCATCGAGCAGGGTTACGAGCTGCCGCCGGGCGCCGAGGACGACGTGTGGGCCCTCACCGACGGCGAGCGGCGCGCCGCCGGCTACGAGTCGCTGCCGGAGAACCTCGCCCAGGCGGTCGACGTGATGGCCGGCTCCGAGCTGGTCGCCGAGGTCCTCGGCGAGCACGTCTTCGACTTCTTCCTCAAGAACAAGCGGACCGAGTGGGAAGAGTACCGCCGGGTCGTCACCCCCTTCGAGCGCGAGCGCTACCTGGGGATCATGTAACCGCGTCAGCCGTAGCGCTCGGTCTTGACGCTCCTGGCGTCGTGGCCGAGCGCCACCATGACGTCCGCCACCGTCTCCACGAAGCCGGTCGGCCCGCACACGAAGACCGCCGGCCGGAAGTCCGCCGGCCACGCGTGCGTGTTGAGGTCGGCGACGCCGACCCGGGAGCCGCGGACCCGCGTGTACACGTACTGCACGTCGAGGCCGCGGTCGTCGCGGGCGCGCCGGCGCAGCTCGTCGGCGTAGATCACGTCCTGCGGGGTGCGCGCGGAGTACAGCAGCCGGAACGGGGTGCGCACGCCCAGCTCGGCGCGGGACCGGATCATCGCCATCAGCGGCACGATCCCGGACCCGCCCGCGACGAGCTGGACCGGCGCCGGGTCCGTGTGCCGCCACACGAACCAGCCGCCGATCGGCCCGCGCACCTCCACCGGCTGCCCGACCTCGTACACGTCGGTGAGGAACGGGCTGACCTCGCCGTCCTCGAGCCGCTGGACGGTGATCCGCAGCCCGGACGCGGACGCGATCGAGTAGCTGCGCTGGGCGGTGTACCCGTCCTCGGCGGTGAGCCGCACGTCGACGTGCTGGCCGGGCAGGTGGCCGGGCCAGTCGGGCACGTCGAAGGTCAGCGTCCGGGCCGTCGGCGTCTCGAAGACGGCCGCCGACAGCACGGCCTTGCGCCAGCTGAGTCGTCCTGTGCTGCGCCCCGGCACGCTCAGTCTCCCTGGTACCGCTGCTCGCGCCACGGGTCTCCGTAGTCGTGGTAGCCGGCCGCCTCCCAGAAGCCCGGCTCGTCCTGCAACATCAGCCGCAGGCCGTGCACCCACTTCGCGGACTTCCAGAAGTACAGGTGTGGCACCAGCAGCCGGGCCGGGCCGCCGTGCTCAGGGGTGAGCGGCTCGTCGTCGTAGCGGTACGCCACCCACGCCTTGCCGTCGAGGAGGTCCTCCAGCGGCAGGTTCGTGGTGTACCCGTCGTAGGAGTGCGCCATCACGAAGTCCGCGGCCGACTCGACGTCCTCCATCAGGGTGTCGATCGCGACGCCCCGCCAGCCGGTCTGCAGCTTCGACCATTTGGTGACGCAGTGGATGTCGACCGTCACGTCCTCGTGCGGCAGGGCGGTGAACTCCGCCCACGTCCATTTCGTCTGCTCACCGGTCTCGGTGGTGATGACGAACTCCCACCGGTCGGTGCTCAGCCTGGGGGTCGGCCCGGCGGACAGGACCGGGAAGTCGTGCGCGAGGTACTGCCCCGGCGGCAGGTCGGGCTCTTCGCGGCGCCGGCGCCCGCCGAACCCGGTGGTAACGAAACTCATGTCAACATCCTGCCGCAGCGCTGTCACCGATCACCGCTTCGCGGCTGGTGAGGCAGCCCACCCCGGCGTCCAGGATGGCGGGGGCGCCGAGCACCACGGTCTCCTGCCCGACGCCGTGCCCGACCCGCAGCCCGCCGAGCACCGGCACCCCCAGCGCGCCGAGGTGCTCGCGCAGCACGTCGGCGACGCTCGTCGCGCCACCGCCCACGCAGTCGGTGAACTGGCCGACCGCCACCCCCGCCACGCCGCGCAGCGCGCCGGCCCGCCGCAGGTGCGTCAGCATCCGGTCGACCCGGTACGGCGCCTCCGCCACGTCCTCCAGCAGCAGGATCGCCCCGGCGAGGTCCGGCATGTCCGCGGTGCCGACGGTGCTGGCCAGCATCGACAGGTTCCCGCCGAGCAGCACACCCCGCACCGGCGGTCCCGGCACCCGCACCACGCTCGTCTCCTCGATGTCGCTCACGTACGACCGCAGCGGGCCGGACGTGAACAGCGCCGCGTGCAGCGACGCCGCCGACGCCGCCGGCAACCGGTCGTCGAACCAGGCCGCTCCGGGCCCGTGCACGCTCGGCCACCGCCCGTGCCGCCACACCGCCAGCTGCAGCGCGGTGATGTCGGAGAACCCGACGAGGTGCTTCGGGGTACCCGGCCGCAGCCCGTCGACGATGCGTTGCGCGCCGTACCCTCCCCGCGTACACACGACGGCGCGGACGTCAGGATCGGCGAACGCGGCGTTGAGGTCCCGCAGCCGGTCGTCGTCGTGGCCGGCGAGGTAGCCGTTGCGGTCGAACACGTGCCGCCCCACCCGGACCCGCAGCCCCCAGCGCTCCAGGAGCGCGATGCCGCGCTCGACCCGCTCCGGCAGGGTCGGTCCCGACGGGGACACGAGCATGACGGTGTCCCCCGGCTGCAACGCTTCCACGGTCGTTATTGTCGGGTCGTGACGATCGAAGGGTCCCCGCGGGGACGGTTGGCGCTCGTGGTGGAGAACGACCCGACGGACGGGCCGGCCCGGCTCGGCGACTGGCTCACCGGCGGCGGCCTCGAGCTGGCCGTGGTGCGCCCGCACGCCGGTGACCCGCTCCCCGCCGACCTGGACGGTTACGCCGCCCTCGTCGTGCTCGGCGGCGAGCAGGACGCGTTCCCCGACCCCGACGGCGAGCGGGCGTCACCGTGGTTGCCGCAGCTGGAGGGCCTGCTGCGCAAGGCGGTCCGGCACAAGGTGCCGACCCTCGCGGTCTGCCTCGGCGCGCAGCTGCTCGCGCAGGCGCACGGCGGCACCGTCGAGCGCAGCGCCGCCGGCCCCGAGATCGGGGTGCGGCTCGTCGCCCGCCGCGACGTCGCCGACCAGGACCCGGTGTTCGCCGCGGTGCCGTTCGCCCCGGACGTGCTGCACTGGCACCGCGACGAGATCGTCGAGCTGCCGGTCACCGCGACCCTGCTCGCCGCCTCCACCCACTACCCGGTGCAGGCGTTCCGCATCGGCCCGGTCGCCTGGGGCCTGCAGTTCCACATCGAGTGCGACCTGGAGATGTTCGCCGCGTGGGCGATGGACGGCGTCGGCACCCTCGGCGAGCTCGGCATCGACCCGATCGAGCTGCTGGAGAGCGTCGAGGCCGCGCTGCCCGACGTCGCCGACGTGTGGCGGCCGTTCACGGAGCGGTTCGCCGCCGTCGCGCTCGGCCGGGTGCCGCGCGGCGACGGCGGCCTGCGGTCCCTGCCGCTGCTGGGGCCGTCATGATGGCGCACCCCGGTCACCTCGCCCGCTACGGCTTCACCGACGACGGCCGCTCCTCGGCCCTCGCCGGCCCCGACGGCCTGCGCCTGTGGGACCCGGAGACCCGCCGCCCCACCGGCGAGGACGCCACGACGCTGCTGGAGACGCTGTACTTCGCCGCCGACCCGGACCTGGCGCTGCGCCAGCTGCACCGGCTCGTCGAGGCCGCCGGCGAGGAGGTCCGCGACGCCGTCCTCACCGACCGCGCGCTGCGCCGCCGGCTCATCGGGGTGCTCGGCGTGTCCGCGACCCTCGGCGACCTGCTCGTCGCCAACCCGCAGGAGTGGCGCGAGCTGCAGGGCGAGCAGAACAAGCGCCCCGCCGGCTACGCGACCCGCGACGTGTCCACCGTCCCGGCGCTGCGCAGCGCGTACCGGCGGGAGCTGCTGCGCATCGTCGCCGCCGACCTCACCGGCGCCGCCGACGTCGACGTGACGATGCGCCGGCTCACCGAGCTCGCCGACGCGACCCTGGCCGCGGCCCTGGCGATCGCGTCCGCCGAGCACCCCGACCTGGCGGCCGTGTGCACCGTCGCCGTGGTCGCGATGGGCAAGTGCGGCGGCCGCGAGCTCAACTACGTCAGTGACGTCGATGTCGTGTACGTCGCCGAACCCGCCGACGGGACCGACGTCGAGGTCGCCATGCGGGCCGGCAGCACCCTCGCCGCCCGGCTCATGGAGATCTGCGGCTTCGTCGCCTGGCCCGTCGACGCCGCCCTGCGCCCGGAGGGCAGCCGCGGCGCGCTCGTGCGCACCGTCGCCTCGCACCTGGCGTACTACCGCAAATGGGCCAAGACGTGGGAGTTCCAGGCGCTGCTGAAGGCCCGGCCGGCCGCCGGGGACCTCGCCCTCGGCGAGCGGTGGCTGCAGGAGCTGCAGCCGCTCATCTGGTCCGCCGCGGAGCGCCCCGAGGCCGTCGACGAGGTCCGCGCGATGCGGCGGCGCATCATCGAGCAGATCCCGCGCAGCGAGCTCGACCGGGAGATCAAACGCGGCCCCGGCGGCCTGCGCGACATCGAGTTCGCGGTGCAGCTGCTGCAGCTCGTCCACGGCCGCGCCGACGAGTCGCTGCGCACCCCGACCACGATCGCCGGCCTGCGCGGCCTCATCGAGGGCGGCTACGTCGGGCTCGCCGACGGTGAGGCGCTGCTGCGGGCGTACCGCTTCCTGCGCACCGTCGAGCACCGCCTGCAGCTGCAGCGCCTGCGCCGCACCCACACCGTGCCCGACGACCCGGCCGCGCTGCGCTGGCTCGCCCACGCCCTCGGCTACCGGCCCAACGCCGCCCGCGACGCCGTCGAGTCGTTCCGCGCCGACTGGGTCCGCCACGCGCAGGAGGTCCGCCGCCTGCACGCGAAGCTGCTGTACCGGCCGCTGCTGGAGGCCGTCGCCCGCGTCCCCAGCGAGCAGCTGCGGCTCACCACGGCCGCCGCCAAGGCCCGCCTGGAGCTGCTCGGCTTCGCCGACCCCGCGGGGGCACTGCGCCACATCGAGGCCCTCACCGGCGGCGTGTCCCGCACCGCCGCGATCCAGCGGCAGCTGCTGCCCGTCCTGCTCAGCGAGTTCGCCGACGCCCCCGAACCCGACCGGGGCCTGCTCGCCTACCGGCAGGTGTCGGAGAAGCTCGGCAACACCCCCTGGTACCTGCGGCTGCTGCGCGACGACGGCCCCGTCGCGCTGCGGCTGGCCAGGCTGCTCGCCCTGTCCCGGTACGTCACCGAGCTGCTCGTCCGCGACCCGGAGGCGCTGCGGCTCCTCGCCGACGACGCCGAGCTCGTGCCCCGCACCGCCGCCCAGCTCGGCACCCAGTTCGCCGCCGCCGCGGCCCACCACGACGACCCCGAGACCGCGATCAACGCCGTGCGCGCGTCCCGCCGCCGCGAGCTGTTCCGCATCGCCTGCGCCGACCTCCTCGGCTACCTCGACGTCTCCTCCGTCGGCGTCGCCCTGTCCGCCGTCATCGACGCCACCCTCAGCGCCACCCTCGGCGTCACCGCCGCCCCCGGCCTCGAGTTCGCCGTCATCGGCATGGGCCGCCTCGGCGGCGAGGAGACCAGCTACCCCTCCGACGCCGACGTCCTCTTCGTCTACGAACCGCCGCCCGGCATGGCCGAGGACGCCGCCAGCGGCCTGGCCCTCACCGTCGCCGAGGAGCTGCGCCGGCTGCTGTCCCGCCCCGCCCACGACCCGCCGCTCGGCGTCGACGCCGACCTGCGCCCCGAGGGCCGCCAGGGTCCCCTCGTGCGCAGCCTCGGCGCGTACCAGCAGTACTACGCCCGCTGGTCGAAGACCTGGGAGGCGCAGGCGCTGCTGCGGGCCCGCCACGTCGCCGGCTCCACCGACCTCGGCGCCCGCTTCCTCGCCCTCGCCGACACCGTCCGCTACCCCGACGGCGGTCTCACCCGCGACCAGATCCACGAGATCCGCCGCCTCAAGGCCCGCGTCGACAGCGAACGCCTGCCCCGCGGCGCCGACCCCGCCACCCACACCAAGCTCGGCCGCGGCGGCCTCGCCGACGTCGAGTGGACCGTCCAGCTGCTGCAGCTCCAGCACGGCCGAGCCGTCCACGGGCTGCGCACCACTCGCACCTTGCAGGCCCTGGAGGCGGCGACCGAGGCGGGCCTCGTCGACACCGCCGACGCCGCCAGCCTGCGCGCCGCCTGGCAGCAGGCGTCCCGCATCCGCAACCTGCTGACCCTGGTCCGCGGCCGCGCCACCGACCAGCTGCCCCGCCAGGGCCCCGACCTGGCCGCCGTCGCCCGCATCCTCGGCGGCGTCGAACCCCAGGAGTTCCTGGACGAGTACCTCCGCGTGGCCCGCCACGCCCGCCAGGCCGTCGAGCGCATCTTCAGTTCCTAGCTCGGGCGGCTGTCGCCGCGGCCGCCCGGGGGGTTCCCCCACCCCGGACCCCCATGCTCGCCGCGCTCGCACCGCCTGCGCGGGCGCGGCGGGGCGGTCGGACGTGCCCGACCCCACCCGCACGGTCGGGCCGCCCGGCGGGTGGCCGCCCGCGGCGCCGGCAGCGGTTGCCGCCTCGGCTACCAGCGGTTGTACGCCTCCTCCGCCCAGCCGACCAGGCCGTCCAGGCGCACCCGTCCGCCGTCGTCCGCCTCGACCCAGCCGGAGAAGTGCCCGAAGCACTGGTGGGTCTCGTTGGCCACGACGCCGAGGTTGGTGCGCGCGACCCGCTCGTGGAACGGGTGGAACTCCACCTCGACCCGGTCACCGCTGATCCGCCACGGGCGCAGCCAGTCCCGGCGGTCGTAGCTCCAGCGCAGCTCGGCGCCGAGCTTGTGCAGCCGCCCGCCGGTGAAGAGCGCGTTCTCGGTCGAGCCGGTGCCGTCGGTCCACCTGCCGCCGAGCTGCACCGACACGCCCGGCGCGCTGCCGGCCGCCCAGTTCCACCGGATCGCGTACGGCCACTTGCCCCGGCCGTGGTCGAGCACGGCGAACGAGTCCTCCCCGGCGACGGCGTGCGTCGCGCCGTTCACCCGCAGCGAGCCGTGCACCGGGCGGCCGACGTCCTTGACCGTGTACTGGAACCGCCGCGGACTCCACGGGACCACGACACCGAGCGACTCGTGGCCGGGTGGCAGCGGCACGACGAGGTCGACCTCGACGCCCGGTGCGGTGGCGCGGATCGTGCTGCCCTCGGGGGTCTGGTCGATGTCGATCGACAGGCCGGCGCCCCGCACGCTCGCGGTCCCCGCGCCGCTGACGGGCGGCAGGACGGCGCCACGGGCGAAGGGGACCACCACGTCCTTGCCGACCTCGACCCTCGTGGCGCGGTCCAGCACGTAGACGCCGTGCACACCGGCGTAGTCCAGCGACGACGCGACGAGGCCCACGATGTGGGTCGGTGTGACGATCCCCCAGTACTCCCAACGCTTGGCCCTTCCCCAGCCGCGCAGGTTCGCCCGGTGCAGCGGCCGGCGGGTCCAGCCGACCGCGGCGGGGTTGAGCCGCCCGTCCGGCAGGCACAGGTCGACCGGCTCGACGATCTCCTTCTCGTGCGTCACGAGGCAGAGGGTAACGGGGCAGCGGCCGATGAGGCCGGGCGGCAACGCGGAACGGCGGCCGGGCCCGGCTGGTGAGAGCCGGACGCGACCGCCGTTTCAGGACGTGGTGCCTGCCGCGCCGTTCAGCGCGGGGGACGGGTCACACGTCGTAGTACATCGCGAACTCGTGCGGGGTCGGGCGCAGGCGGACCGGGTCGACCTCGTTGGCGCGCTTGTAGGAGATCCAGGTGTCGATCAGGTCCTGGGTGAACACGCCGCCCTCGAGGAGGAAGCCGTGGTCGCCCTCGAGGGAGTTGAGGACCTCGTCGAGCGAGCCGGGGACCTGCTTGACGTTGGCGACCTCCTCCGGCGGCAGGTCGTAGAGGTCCTTGTCGATCGGGGCCGGGGGCTCGATCTTGTTCTTGATGCCGTCCAGGCCGGCCATCAGCATGGAGGCGAAGGCCAGGTAGACGTTGGCCGACGGGTCCGGCACGCGGAACTCGACGCGCTTGGCCTTGGCGTTGGTGCCGGTGACCGGGATACGGGTGCACGCGGAGCGGTTGCGCTGCGAGTAGACCAGGTTGACCGGGGCCTCGTAGCCGGGGACCAGGCGGCGGTAGGAGTTGACCGTCGGGTTGGTGAACGCCAGCAGCGACGGCGCGTGGTGCAGCAGACCGCCGATGTACCAGCGGGCCGTGTCCGACAGGCCGCCGTAGCCGGCCTCGTCGTAGAACAGCGGCTCGCCACCCAGCCACAGGGACTGGTGGGTGTGCATGCCGGAGCCGTTGTCACCGAAGAGCGGCTTCGGCATGAAGGTCGCGGTCTTGCCGGCGGCCCAGGCGGTGTTCTTCACGATGTACTTGAAGAGCTGGAGCTGGTCGCCGGCCTGCAGCAGGGTGCCGAACTTGTAGTTGATCTCGGCCTGGCCGGCGGTGCCCACCTCGTGGTGCGAGCGCTCGACGACGAAGCCGGCGCCGAGGAGCCGCTGCACGATCTGGTCGCGCAGGTCGGCGTAGTGGTCGACCGGCGGGACCGGGAAGTAGCCACCCTTGTACGCGGTCTTGTAGCCGCGGTTGCCGCCCGGCTCGTCCTTGCCGGAGTTCCACCAGCCCTCGACCGAGTCGATGTAGTAGTAGGCCTGGTTGGCCGACGTCTCGTGCCGGATCGAGTCGAAGATGTAGAACTCCGCCTCGGGGCCGAAGTAGGCGGTGTCGGCGATGCCGCTCGACGCGAGGTACGCCTCGGCCTTCTTCGCCACGTTGCGCGGGTCACGCGAGTAGGCCTCACGCGTGAACGGGTCGTGGATGAAGAAGTTGAGCGCCAGAGTCTTCTCGATCCGGAACGGGTCGATGAAGGCGGACGTCACGTCCGGCAGCAGCATCATGTCCGACTCGTGGATCGCCTGGAAGCCACGGATGGACGAGCCGTCGAAGGCGAGACCGTCGCTGAACACGCTCTCGTCGAACGACTCGGCGGGGACATTGAAGTGCTGCATGACGCCCGGCAGGTCGCAGAAGCGAATGTCGACGAAGCGGACGCCCTCGTCCTTCACGTATCGCAGCAGCTCGTCAGAATTGGCGAACACTCGTCCTCCAGGTCGCAGGCAGTACCAGTCTCGTGGTGATCACTTCAGTGTGAAGGTGGCTGGTTGGACGCGACCGTAGAACTGCGCGATTGCCCGGGCGTGTCTCGATTGTTTCCACTATGTTTCGCCACCCAGGTTCTGCCCGATCAGCGGGGTGAGATCGCCCGGTAGGCTGGGCCGTCGTGGAACTCAGCCCGGCACCGCTCTTCCGGCGTTTCGGCGCCATCCTCGTCGACTGGCTGTCGTGCCTGCTCATCAGCAGGGCGTTCGCGGACCCGGTCGAGGCGCCGTGGCTCGCGCCCGGGCTGCTGCTGGTCGTGTACGCGCTGTTCCTCGGCTTCTTCGGTCAGACCCTCGGCATGTGGCTGGTGCGGATCCGCTGTGTGTCAATGGCCACAGGAGGCCCGCTCGGGGTGCCCCGGGCGATCCTGCGGGGCGCGTTGCTGCTGCTGTTCGTGCCGGCGCTGATCATGGACAAGGACGGCCGGGGACTGCACGACAAAGCCGCCGGCTCGATCGTGGTGACCGTGGTGCCGGCGGCTTCGTGAGGCGCGGGCTCAGCGGCCGCGCATCGCCTTGAACGCGCCCTTCGGCGGCTTCATGTTCTTCGGCATCGCGCCACGCGGCATCTGCGGGCGCGCCGACAGGGCCTTGAGCCGCTTGTCGAGGGAGTTGACGTCCTTGCCGGTGATCGTGCGCGGCAGCCGGACCAGGGTGTTGCGCAGCTTCGCGAGCGGCAGCTGACCCTCCTCGTTGCCGATGACGAAGTCGCGCAGCTCGGCGTTGCCGATGACCTTCACCAGGCGGCGGCGCTCCTGGCTTATCAGGCCCCGGACGCGGGCCGGGTTGCCCTCGCCGAGCAGGATCACGCCGGGCCGGCCGATGACCAGGTGCACCATGTCGAACTGCGTCGTGGAGACGATCGCGGGCGTGACCCGCCAGTCGCCGCGCATGTTCTCGATGATGGAGGCCGCCGCGCCGGGCTGGCCCTCGGCCTCACGCATCATCGCCTTCTGCGAGCGCAGGTTGAGCACGATCACCGTGCCCAGCAGCGCGGCCAGGACCCCGATCGGCGCCCACACCCAGGACACGCCGAGGGCGATGGCCACGCCGACGGCGATGAGCGGCACGAGGACCACCACCAGGACCAGCGGGACGAAGAGCTTGTCACGCTTGGCGGTGAACGAGAACACCATGCCGATCTGCTTGAGCCGAGTGAAGAAGGAGACCTTCTCCGGCTCCTGGGCCTTTGCCATGCCTCCGAGTCTAATCGGAGACGCTCACGCCTTCAGCGCCCGGCTGTCCAGCGCCTGACGGTACAGCCGGCCCGCCCGGTACGACGAGCGCACCAGCGGCCCGCTCAGCACCCCGGCGAACCCGATCTGCTCCGCCTCCTGGGCCAGCTCCACGAACTCCTCCGGCTTCACCCAGCGCTCCACCGGGTGGTGCCGCGGCGTCGGCCGCAGGTACTGCGTGATCGTCACCAGCTCGCAGCCGGCCTCGTGCAGGTCGCGCAGCGCCTGGGAGATCTCGGCGCGCTCCTCGCCCATGCCGAGGATCAGGTTGGACTTGGTGACCAGGCCGGCGGCGCGGGCCTGGGTCAGCACGTCCAGGGAACGCTCGTAACGGAACGCGGGACGGATCCGCTTGAAGATCCGCGGCACGGTCTCGACGTTGTGCGCGAGCACCTCGGGCCGGGCCTCGAAGACCTCGCCGAGCAGCTTCGGCTCGCCGTTGAAGTCGGGGATGAGCAGCTCCACGCCGCAGCCCTCGACCAGGCCGTGGATCTGCCGGACCGTCTCGGCGTACAGCCAGGCGCCGCCGTCGGGCAGGTCGTCGCGGGCGACACCGGTCACCGTCGCGTAGCGCAGACCCATCGTCGCCACCGACTCGGCGACCCGGCGCGGCTCGTCGGCGTCGAACTCGGCCGGCTTGCCGGTGTCGATCTGGCAGAAGTCGCACCGCCGGGTGCACTGGTCGCCGCCGATGAGGAACGTCGCCTCCCGGTCCTCCCAACATTCGTAGATGTTGGGGCAGCCGGCCTCCTGGCACACCGTGTGGAGGCCCTCGCGTTGGACGAGGCCTCGCAGGTGCGTGTACTCAGGCCCCATCTTCGCGGAGACCTTGATCCACGGCGGCTTGCGCTCAATCGGCGTCTCCGCGTTTCGCGCTTCGATGCGCAGCAGACGACGGCCTTCCGGAACAACGGCTGTCACACCGGAAAGCCTACGCCCGGGGCCTGCCCAGCCGCCGGGAACGCGATTGACGTCACGTCCCGGACGTTTCCCGGCGCACGCGCCAGGCAATCACGCAACCGTGGCGTTCAACGACACGTTGGTGGTCTCCTCCGACGGCAATCCCATCGATGTCCTGCGGGCCTGTCCCGTGCTGGACAAGCCCGCCGCCCGCCTGCTCGCCGAGCGGCTCTTCCCCGGCGCGGCGCTGGAGGAGATCGGCGACCTGCTGCTCGCCGACGCCCTCGACCCGCCGCGCGACGTCGTGTACGTCGGCTGCTACGCCGGCCTGGACCTGGTGAGCAGCTGGACGCTGACCCCGCAGCGGCCCTCGCAGCTCGACCCGGTCGTGCACGCGGCGACCGGCCGCCGGCAGACGCTGCTGCACGCCGCGCACGGCGACGCGGCGTGGTGCAGCTTCGGGCTGTGGCGCGACGGTGCGCTGGTGCGCGCGCTGAGCGTCTGCACCGACCCCGGCGTCCTGGAGGACACGGGGGAGCGGCTGCCCTTCGAGGCCGACGCCCCGCACGACCCGGCCGGGCTCGGCGACCGGGCGTTGCAGGCGCTCATGGGGTTCAGCTGCGCCGGCCACGACCGCCTCGACGACGTCGACCCGGAGCTGATCCCGGTCGTCGCCTACCGGGTCACCGGCGCGGCGGTCAGTACAGCGTCGTGAGGTGCCGCTCCACCACCGGCAGGACCTCGGCGACGGTCACGTCGCGGCCCAGCTCCGCCGACAGGGACGTGACACCGGCGTCGCGGATGCCGCACGGCACGAAGATGTCGTAGCGCGACAGGTCACAGTCGGCGTTGATGGCGAAGCCGTGCAGCGTCACACCCCGCGCGACCCGGATGCCGATCGCGGCGACCTTGCGGTCCGGGCCACGCCCGTCGGCGGCGACCCACACCCCGCTGCGCCCCTCGACCCGCACCGTGGCCAGGCCGAACTCGGCGCACACGTCGATCAGCAGCTGCTCCATGCGGCGCACGTAGGCGACCACGTCGATCGGGTCCGGCAGCTTCACGATGGGATACCCGACGAGCTGCCCCGGCCCGTGCCAGGTGATCTTGCCGCCGCGGTCGACGTCGATGACGGGCGTGCCGTCGAACGGGCGGTCGGCGGGCTCGGTCCGCTTCCCCGCGGTGTAGACGCTCGGGTGCTCCAGCAGCAGCACCGTGTCGGGTGCCGTGCCGTCCGCGACGGCCTCGTGGATCCGCCGCTGCTCGGCCAGGGCCGTCTCGTAGTCGACGAGACCGGCGCGCACCACCTCAAAACCCAGAATGCTGGTCACGCCTCAGCCTAACCCTCGCCCCGGCACGCCGAGCAGGCTCAGAAAGTGTGGACAACGGACATAGTGGTGCGTGACGCGTCACACCTAGCGTGGGCATCCCCCGGAGAGAAAGGGCACCGCCATGCCCCGTTTCCTGCGTCTCGTCCTGCCCGCGATCGCCGCGGTCGCCGCCGCGATCGGGCTGACCGCCGTGTCCACCCCCGCCTACGCCGCGACGCTGACCGCCGTGTCCGGCTTCGGCTCCAACCCCGGCAACCTCACCATGTACAGCTACCGCCCCGACGGGCTGCCGGCGAACGCGCCGCTGGTCGTCGCCATGCACGGCTGCACCCAGAACGCGACCGACTACTTCACCAACGCGGGCTGGCGCAAGTACGCCGACCTGTGGCGTTTCGCCCTGGTACTGCCGGAGCAGAAGTCCGCCAACAACAGCTCCAGCTGCTTCAACTGGTTCGAGACCGGCGACACCGCCCGCGGCGGCGGCGAGGCCCTCTCCGTGAAGCAGATGGTCGACTACGCCGCCACCAACTACCAGGTCGACCGGGGTCGCGTGTACGTGACGGGCCTGTCCGCCGGCGCCGCCATGACCGCGGTGATGCTCGCCACGTACCCCGACGTGTTCGCCGGCGGCGCGATCATGGCGGGCCTGCCGTACCGCTGCGCGACCTCGACGACCAGCGCCTTCAGCTGCATGAACCCCGGCGTCGACAAGACCCCGGCCGCGTGGGGCGACCTGGTCCGCGCCGCGTACAGCGGCTACACCGGCACCCGCCCGCGCGTGTCGATCTGGCACGGCACGTCCGACACGACGGTCGCCCCGGCCAACGCGACCGAGCTGCGCGACCAGTGGACCAACGTGCTCGGCGTGTCCCAGACGCCGACCTCCACGTCGTCGCTGCCCGGCGGCACGTCCCTGGCGAACTACGCCGACAAGGTCAAGGTGTACCTGGTCTCCGGCATGACCCACGCCACCCCCGTCGACCCGGGCAGCGCCACCGAGCAGTGCGGCACCGCCGGCACGTACTACAAGGACACCATCTGCTCGTCGTACTACCAGGCCCGCGACTGGGGCCTCGACGGCGGCGGCACCACCCCCACCGCGACCGCCTCGCCGACCGCCTCGCCGACGCCGTCGTCCACCCCGTCGTCGACGCCGTCCGCCGGCCCGTGCGTGCGGGCGTCGAACTACGCGCACGTCACCGCCGGGCGGGCGCACCAGAGCGGCGGGTACACCTACGCGAACGGCTCCAACCAGGCGATGGGCCTCTACAACGTGTTCATCACCCACGGCCTGCGGCAGACCGGCCCGAACTACTACGTGCTGGCCGACACCGCCTGCTGAAGCGCCGCCTCGACGGTCCGGTGCGCGAACGGGAAACCCTCGCGCACCAGGACCCCGGGCAGGACCCGCTGGCTGGCCAGGGCCTCGCCGCCGAACTCGCCGACGGCGGCCTTCACCGCGAACCCCGGCACCGGCAGCAGGTTCGGCCGGTGCATGACCTTCGCGAGGGCCGCGGAGAACTCGGCGTTGGTGACCGGTTCGGGACCGGTGAGGTTCACGGGACCCGCGAGGTCCCGGTCGAGGGTGAACAGGACCGCGTCGAGCCAGTCCGGCAGCGACATCCACGGCAGGTACTGCCGGCCGCTGCCCATCCTGCCCCCGGCGAACAGCTTGAACTGCAGGTACAGCGGCTGCAGCAGCCCACCGTCCTTCGCCAGCGGCAGCCCGGTGCGCAGCAGCGCCACCCGCGCGCCGGCGTCCTCCGCGGGCCTGGTCGCGGCCTCCCACACCTGGCACAGGTCGGCGAGGAACCCCTCACCGGCGGGGGACAGCTCGTCGACGGGCCGGTCACCGGTGTCGCCGTAGAACCCGACGGCGGAGGAGTTGAGCAGCACCCGCGGCCCGTCCGGGCCGGCGGCGGCGATCGCCTTCGCCAGCGTCTGGGTCGTGTCGACCCGGCTGCTGCGCAGCGTCTCCTTGTACTGCGCGGTCCACCGCCGGTCACCCACACCGGCACCCGCCAGGTTGATCACGGCGTCCTTGCCCGCCAGGGCGGAGGCGTCCAGCAGCCCCGCCGCCGGGTCCCACCGCAACTCACCCGGGTTGCGCGCGGGCCGGCGCACGAGCTGGGTGACCTGGTGACCGGCGGCCCGCAGGTGCGGCACGAGCCGCCCGCCGAGGAACCCCGACGCGCCCGCGATGACGATCTGCATGCGGTCATCTTGCCCAGTCACCGGGCTTCAACCACAAATCGACGCAACGCGACAGGGGCGCCCGGAGGCGCCCCTGTCCCGTGGTCCGCGTGTTACAGGCCGAGGTCGGCCTCGAAGTTGCCGCCCTCGAGCCGCTCCTTCACGGTGGTGAGGAAGCGGGCGGCGTCGGCGCCGTCCACGATGCGGTGGTCGTACGACAGCGCCAGGTACACCATCGACCGCGGGGCGATGATCTCGCCGAGCTCCGGGTCGGTGATGACGACGGCCCGCTTCACGACCGCGCCGGTGCCGAGGATCGCCACCTGCGGCTGGTTGATGATCGGCGTGTCGAACAGCGCGCCGCGGCTGCCGGTGTTGGTCAGCGTGAACGTGCCGCCGGCGATGTCGTCCGGGTTGAGCTTGTTGGACCGGGTGCGCTCCGCCACGTCCGCGATCCGCTTGGCCAGGCCGCCGAGGTTCAGGTCGCCCGCGTTGCGGATGACCGGGACGATGAGCCCCTTCTCGGAGTCCACGGCCATGCCCAGGTGCTCGGCGTCGTGGTAGGTGACGGTGCCCGCCTCCAGGTCGATCGAGGAGTTCACCGACGGGTGCACCCGCAGCGCCTCGACCGCCGCGAGGGCGAAGAACGGCAGGAACGACAGCTTCACGCCGTGCGTGTCCAGGAACTGCTGCTTCGCCTTCGCCCGCAGCTTCGCCACCTTGGTGACGTCGACCTCGACGACCGTGGTCAGCTGCGCCGACACCTGCAGCGACTCGACCATGCGGCGGGCGATCAGGGCCCGCATCCGGGTCAGCTTCTGCGTCTGGCCGCGCAGCGGGCTCGGCGTCGCCTTCGCCGCCGGGGCGGCCGGCTGGGCCTGCGCGGCCGGGGCCGCGGCGGGAGCGGGTGCCACGGCGGCCTGCTTGGCCTTCGCGGCGGCGTCCAGGACGTCCTGCTTGCGGATGCGTCCGCCGACGCCGGTGCCCGACAGCGCCGACAGGTTGACGCCGTGCTCGGCGGCGAGCTTGCGCACCAGCGGCGTCACGTAGCCGGCCTCGTCGCCCTCGACCTTGCCGTTGGCGCCGACCGAGGTGGACGGGCCCGCGGCGACGGGCGCGGCGACGGCCGGGGCGGCCTGCGCCGGCTGCGCGGGTGCCGGCGCGGCCGCCTGCGCGGGCGCCGCGGCCTGCTTCGGCTCGGGCTTCGGCTCGGGCTTCGCCTCCGCCTTCGGCTGCGCCGGCGGTGCGGGCCGCTCGACCTGCTGCGCGGGCTGGGCCTGCTGCTCCGGCTGCGCCTCGTCGGCCGGCGCGTGCTGCGCCGGCTGCCCGCCGCCCGCGGTGGCGCCGGCGGCGCCGATCACGGCCAGCTCGGCGCCGACCTCGACGGTCTCGTCCTCGGCGACCTTGATCTCCAGCAGCGTGCCGGCGACCGGCGACGGGATCTCCGTGTCGACCTTGTCGGTGGAGACCTCCAGCAGCGGCTCGTCGGCCTCGACGGCGTCGCCGACCTGCTTGAGCCAGCGGGTGACGGTGCCCTCGGTCACCGACTCGCCCAGCGCCGGCATCTTCAGCGACGTGGTGTCGCCCGACGCGGCGGGCGTCGCGGCGGGCGCTTCGCTCTCCGCGGGCTTCGCGCTTGCGGCGGGCTCGGTGCTTTCCGCGGGCGCCTCTTGCGCGGCGGGCTCCTCGGCGGCGGGCTCCTCGGCGGCCGGCGCTTCCTGCGCGGCAGGGGCTTCACCGGCGTCGCCGGCGTCGCCGATGACGGCCAGCTCGGCGCCGACCTCGGCCGTCTCGTCCTCCTGCACCACGATGCGCGTGAGCACCCCGGCCGCCGGTGACGGGATCTCCGTGTCGACCTTGTCGGTGGAGACCTCGAGCAACGGCTCGTCGGCCTCGACCTGGTCGCCCTCCTGCTTCAACCAGCGGGTGACGGTGCCCTCAGTGACGCTCTCGCCCAACCGGGGCATGGTGACCGATACCGGCATATGAACAGTCTCCTCGAACAGTGCTTGTGGCGGTCGGGTCCCTGATGATCAGTGGACGTGCAACGGCTTGCCGGCGAGCGCCAGGAACGCCTCACCGATCGCCTCGTTCTGCGTGGGGTGCATGTGCACCAGCGGGGCGACGTCGCTCGGGAACGCCTCCCAGTTGTAGATCAACTGTCCCTCGCCGATCAGCTCGCTCACCCGGGCGCCCACCATGTGGACCCCGACGACCGGGCCGTCCTTGACCCGCACCAGCTTCACGAAACCGGCGGTCTTCAGGATCTGGCTCTTGCCGTTGCCGGACAGGTCGTACTGCACCGTCTCGATGTTGTCGCCGTGCAGCTCACGGGCCTTCGACTCGTTGAGCCCGACGGACGCGACCTCGGGCTCGGAGTACGTCACGCGCGGGATACCCGCCTCGTCGATCACCTGCGGGTGCTGGCCGGCGATCTCCTCGGCGACGAAGATGCCCTGCTGGAAGCCGCGGTGCGCGAGCTGCACGCCCGGCACGATGTCGCCGACCGCATACACCCCGGGGACGCTGGTGCGCAGCCGCTCGTCGGTGATGACGAACCCGCGCTCCATCGTGATGCCCTGCTCCTCGTAGCCGAGGTTGGCGGTCGTCGGACCGCGGCCGACGGCGACGAGCAGCAGCTCCGCCTCGATCGTGTCGCCGCCCTGGATCTTCACCCGGACGCCGGCGTCGGTGCGCTCGACGCTCTCGAACGGCTTACCGACCTTGAACTTGATGCCACGCTTGCGGAACGCCCGCTCCAGCGCCTTCGAGCTCGCCTCGTCCTCGACCGCGATGAGCCGCGGGAGGGCCTCGACGATCGTCACGTCGACGCCGAACGACTTCCACGCGCTGGCGAACTCGCAGCCGATGACGCCGCCGCCCAGGATCACCGCGGACGCGGGCACGTGGTCCAGCGCCAGCGCGTGCTCGCTGGTCATGACCCGCTCGCCGTCGATCTCCAGGCCCGGGAGCGTCTTGGAGTACGAACCGGTCGCCAGGACCACGTTCTTGCCCTGGTAGCGGGTGCCGGCCACCTCGACCGCGTCCGGCGCGACGAGACGCCCCTCGCCCTCGATCAGCGTCACCTTGCGGGCCTTCGCGAGCCCCTGCAGCCCCTTGTACAGCTTGCTGATGACGCCGTCCTTGTAGGCGTTGACCGCCTTCATGTCGACGCCGTTGAACGACGCCAGGACGCCGAACTGCTCCGCCTCCCGGGTCGCGTCGGCGACCTCACCGGCGTGCAGCAGTGCCTTCGTGGGGATGCAGCCGCGGTGCAGGCAGGTGCCGCCCAGCTTGTCCTTCTCGACCAGGCCGACGGACAGGCCCAGCTGCGCCGCGCGGAACGCCGCCGCGTAGCCGCCGCTGCCGCCGCCCAGGATCAGGACGTCGAAGGAGTTGGCGTGTGGGTCGCTCACGAATTCTCCCAGGTGATGCACGGACCGGTGGGTCCGTGATGGCATGACGATCCTTGGCCATCTTGTCACCACCGCTGTCCGCCTGCGACGGTAGGTGCCCCGACGTCGTACGCCGGGTGCCCGCTCGCGGGGGATCCACACGGGGAGGGATACGGATCGTGGCCTGGTTCCGCCGCCGCAAGCCCGCCGCAGGTGGGCGCACCGCGAACCGCGAGGATCTGCGGCACCTGGAGGAGTTCGTCCGGTCCCGGCGGGGCGTCGAGGGGTTCATCGAACCCCGCACCACAGTGACGGAGACGACACTGTTGCTGATCGCACACGACGGCGAATGGACCCGCCGCCGGGTGGACGACCCTCAGGCGGCGCGCCAGTTCGCGCACCGGATGAGCATGCCGATCTACGACGTGGCGCTCGTCGGGTACCCGCAGCGGATGCGCGACTACAACGCCCGCAACAAGCCCGCCGGGGACTGATCCGTCCGGCGGGCTTTGTGTCGCGTTCGTGTTGGCTGCGTCAGTCCTCGGCCGCGATCTCCTCGACCAGGCCGATCAGGGTGCGCACCGGCACACCCGTGCCGCCCTTCGACCAGTACCCGAACGCCTCACCGGAGTGGTAGCTCGGCCCGGCGATGTCGATGTGCGCCCACTGCACGCCCTCGGTCACGAACTCCGACAGGAACACGCCGCCCTGCAGCATGTGCCCCGCCCGGTCCATCCCCGCATTGACCTGCGAGATGTCGGCGACCTCGGAGTCCATGCCCTTGCGCACGTCCTCCGGCAGCGGCATCGGCCACGCCGGCTCACCGGCCCGCTCACCGGCGTCGCGCACCCGCTCGCACAGCTCCGGCGTGCCCATCACACCGGCGATCCGCTTGCCCAGCGCGATCACCTGGCCGCCGGTCAGCGTCGACACCTCGAACAGGTAGTCCGGCTCGTCCTCGCAGGCCCGGGCGATCGCGTCGCCGAGGATCATGCGGCCCTCGGCGTCGGTGTTGAGCACCTCGACCTTGTGACCGTTGTACATCGTCACCACGTCGCCCGGCCGGTACGCGCTGCCCGACGCCATGTTCTCCGCCATCGGCGCGTACGCCACGACCGCGACCTTCGGCTTCAGCGCCGCCACCGCGAGCATCGTCGACACGACGGCCGCCGCGCCGGCCATGTCCGACTTCATCTCCCACATGCCCTGCGCCGGCTTGATCGACACGCCGCCGGTGTCGAACGTGATGCCCTTGCCGACCAGGGCGATCCGCCGGGTGGCGCCGGCCGGCTCGTACGCGATGCGCACCATCCGCGGCGCCGCCGCCGAGCCGAGCCCGACCGCGAGGATGCCGCCGTACCCCTGCTTCGCCAGCGCCTTCTCGTCGAGCACCGTCACGTCCAGCTGGGCGGCCTGCGCCACCTCCGCGGCCTGCGCGGCGAACTGCGGCGGCCGCAGCTCGTTGGGGGCGGTGTTGACCCAGTCGCGGGTGCGGACCACCGCCGCGGTCACCGTGCCCGCCCGCTTCACCGCCGCCTTGGCCAGGCGCGACCCGGCGTCCGGCACGTGCAGCGCCACCTTGCGCACCGGGTCCGGCCGCGTCGCCGACGCCTTCGTTTTGTACCCGGCGAACCGGTACGCACCCAGCACGGCACCCTCGGCGACCGCGCGCACCCCGGCGGTCAGCTCCTCGTCGGTCGGTGTGTCGCGGTCCGACAGCGGCAGCACCAGCGCCACGGACGCCGACCCGGCCAGGGCGCGCGTCGCCGCGCCGGCGGCCCGGCGCAGCGTCTCCGCCGCCGGCGCGGCACCCGCCGGCTCCGGGCCCAGCCCGACCGCCACGACCAGCGGCGCGGCCACCGCACCGAACGCGGCGACCTTCGTCACCTCACCCGGCGCGCCGGTCGCGCCCAGCACCCGCAGCGTCTCGGCCAGCCCGCCGCCCGGACGGTCGCTGAACGCCGCCGCGACGCTCTGCGCACCGGAGGCCAGCAGCAGCTTGGTGTCGGCACCGTCCCGTGCGTAGACACCGACGACAACGGCGTCGACGGCGAGCTCGGCGGGGTCGGTGTCGACCAGGTTCAGGGCGGTCACTCGGGCTCCACATCACTGGTGTTCTGCGTCAGCGTTCGCTGCGGCGGTACCGCACCTTCAGCATGCCGCCGATTCGGGTGCTGGACACGATAACCAACGCGATAGGTTGCGGGCATGACGCAACCCTTGCGGCACCCCGCGTTGTATCACCGTCATGCGGCGCTGGGTGCCAAGTTCGCGGCGTTCGGTGGCTGGGACATGCCGCTGGAATACGCCGGAGGCGGCGTGCTCAAGGAGCATGCGGCGGTCCGCGAGGACGCCGGTGCGTTCGACGTGTCGCACCTGGGCAAGGCCCGGGTGCGCGGCCGCGGCGCGGCCGACTTCGTCAACCGCTGCCTCAGCAACGACCTCAATCGTATCGCCGCGGGCCAGGCGCAGTACACCTTGTGCCTGGACGACAACGGTGGCGTGGTGGACGACCTCATCGCGTACCGCTTCGGCGACGACGACGTGTTCCTGATCCCCAACGCGGCGAACACCGCGGAGGTGGTGCGCCGGCTCGTCGCGGCCGCGCCGACCGGGATCAGCGTGGTCGACCAGCACGAGCTCTTCGCCGTGCTCGCCGTCCAGGGTCCCCGCTCCCGGGAGATCCTCACCGGCATCGGCCTGCCCACCGACCACGACTACATGAGCTTCACCGTCTCGTCGTTCCAGGCCAGCGACGTCGTCGTGTGCCGCACCGGGTACACCGGCGAACACGGCTACGAGCTGGTCGTGCCCTCCCACGACGCGCACGCCCTCTGGGACGCCATCATCGCCGCCGGCGCCCGCCCGTGCGGCCTGGCCGCCCGCGACACGCTGCGCACCGAGATGGGGTACCCGCTGCACGGCCAGGACCTCTCCCTGGACATCACCCCCGTCCAGGCCCGCTCCGGCTGGGCCGTCGGCTGGGGCAAGGAGCAGTTCTGGGGCCGCGACGCCCTGCTGGCCGAGAAGGCCGCCGGCCCGCGCCGCCTCCTGTGGGGCATCGAGGCGTTGGACCGCGGCATCCCGCGCGCCCACATGACGGTCCTGCCGGCCGACGGCGACACCGCGATCGGCGAGGTGACCAGCGGGACGTTCTCACCGACGCGGAAGGTGGGGATCGGGCTCGCCCTGATCGACACGGTGTCCGGGGTGAAGGAGGGCGACGAGATCGCGCTCGACGTGCGGGGACGCCGGTCGAAGGTCCGCGTGGTGAAGCCCCCGTTCGTGAAGTCGAACGTGCGCTGAGCCTCGCCGGGCCGGTCACGTCGGCTTTTGGGGAGGAGCGCCGGTGGTGCTCCTCCCCGCGGTGCCGGTAGGTTACGGAGAGCGACCACTCCGAAGATCAATTTCCATGGGTGGAGTACCGTGACGTTGAGCGGTCGGCCGGCACGCCTCCGGGGGTGGCGCGGTTGGCATGCGGGGGATGAGACCTCTGAGCGCCTGAGGCGGATGTCGTTGGACGCGTTTCGCTGACTGGGTCCGGCGGGTCGCTGGTTCGGCGGGTCGCTGACTCGGCGGAGTGGCTGGTTCGGCGGGTCGCTGACTCGGCGGAGTGGCTGGTTCGGCGGGTCGCTGACTCGGCGGGTTGCTGGCCGGCGCTGGTCGCCGCGGTGCGGCTCAGTCGTCGATCTTGCTCCTCGGCCCCGGTGAAGCGTGGACGCCTCAGCCGTGGACCTGTCGGACGCGATCGCGCGGGCGTGGTCCTGGCCGGACGTGGTCCTGGCCGGGCGTGACCGTCGCCTGGAGTGGTGATCGTGGCCGGGCCACTCGTGCGGCGTGGCGGTTGCCGGTGGGACCCGTGGCTGCCGCGTGACGGTCGTCGGGTCTGACGGAGTCGGGTGTGCTCCTGGCTGATGAGTGAGCGTTATCGGCCGGGATCTTCGCCGGCCGGGGGCTTCGCCGGCCGGGATCTTCGCCGGCCGTGGGCTTCGCCGGCCGGGGGCTTCGCCGGCCGGGGGCTTCGCCGGCCGGGGTCGTCGGGCCGGGCGCTCATCCGCCGTGGCGCACCTCAGGTCGTGATCTCGTCAGGTCGTGAGCCCGGTCAGGCGGTGGTCCTGGTCAGGCCGTGGTCCTCGTCAGGCAGGGTCCTCGTCAGGCAGGGTCCTCGTCAGGCAGGGTCCTCGTCAGGTCGCGGTCCTCGCCAGGTCGCGGTCCTCGCCAGGCGGGGTTCTCGCCAGGCGGGGCGCTCGCCAGGGGCGTCGCCCCGGTCACGGCGTCGTCGACAGCACCAGCCAGGCCGTCATCGTCGCCAGTTCGACGCAGGCGCCGATCACGTCCCCCGTGACGCCGCCCAGGCGGCGCCGGGCGTGGAGGGTCAGCGCCCACGCCACGCCCGCGGCCAGCAGCACCGCGAGCGGGCCGCGCACCGGGCCGGCCAGTGCCGCGCCCGCCGCCGCGACCAGCAGTGTGATAAGCATCACTATCGGCCGGGGGAGGGTCTCAGCGACGAGAGCGCCGAGGCCGTCCGGGCGGGCGGCGGGCAGGCCCGAGCGGCAGGCGATCGTCGCGCCCAGGCGGCCGGCCGCGGCGCCGGCGGCGACCAGGGCCAGGGCCGTCGGCCACGGGTGGGAGTACACGCTGGTCAGCGCGCTCGCGTCGAGCAGCAGGACCGCCGCGATCGCCACCACGCCGAAAGGGCCGATGTCCGACTTTTTCATGATTTCCAGGGCCTTCTCGGAGCCCTGGTACGAGCCGAGCCCGTCCGCGGTGTCGGCGAGCCCGTCCAGGTGCAGCGCCCGGGTGCACAGGGCCGACAGTGCCACCGTCGCCGCGGCGGCCACCAGCGCGGACGCCCCCGCGGCGCGCAGGCCGAGGGCCGCGGCCGCCAGTACCGCTCCCAGGAGGAGACCCACCAGGGGGGCGACGGCCATCGCCGTGCGGGCCGTCCCCCGGTCGACCCGCGACACGCCCAGCGGGGCGACCGTGAAGAGGGTCAGGGCGAGCCTCAGGCCTCCCACGACGGTTTCACGTAGGGCATCTCGGCGGTGGGGGAGTCGGCGACGACCCGCTGGATCTCCGCCTCGATGCGCTCCTGCTCGGACAGGCCGTCGGCGGGTTCGGTGACCGGCTCGCGGGGCGGGGTCGCCGCGGCCAGGGTCAGCGCCGTGTTGATCAGCGGCAGCGTGACCAGGGACGTGCCGCCTTCGCCGAGGGCGAGCTTGAGCTGCAGGAACGGGGTCACGCCGAGCACGTCGGCGGCCAGCTTCACGGTGGGGTTCTCGCCGTGGTCGGCCATGAGCAGCCAGTGCCGGGTCTGCGCGCCGTAGTCACGGGCGACCAGACCGGCGGCGATGCCGACCGGGCCGTCGACCATGACGGGCAGCCGCCGGGACGCGGCGCCGAGCAGGATGCCGGTGGCGACCGCGATGTCGCCGCCGCCGAGCATCGACAGCACGGTGTGCGGCTCGCGGCTGCGGGCGCGGATGCGGTGCCGGGCGTCGCGGATCGCGCCGACCTTGCGGATCCAGGCGGCGTCGTCGACGAACCCGGACGCGTCGACGACCCGGCCGAGCAGCGCGGCCGGTTCGCCGCCGGTGAGGACCGCCACGATGGCCGCGGCCGCCGCGTCGGAGCCGGCTCCGCAGGCGGCCAGGACGAGCAGGTCGACGCCCTCGTTGGCGGCGGCGTCGGCGAGCCGCCAGCCGAGGGTCAGCGCCGCGTCGACGCTGCCGTCGTCGAGGGAGTCGTGCAGCTCCGCCGGGCCCGCCTCGGGGCAGTCGATCGCCTGCACGCTGGCGCCGGCGGTCGCGGCCAGCAGCGCCAGGGTGCCGGTGCCCTCTACGACGTCCTGGAGGCGCTGGTCGGCGGCGGCGGCGGAGTCGCCGGCGGCGAACGCGCCGGTCCGGTCGCCGCGCAGGACCAGGACCCGCGGCTGCTGCCACGGGCGCGGGTCGGGCCGGCCCTGAGTGCCGCCGGCGAAGCGCACGACGGGGACCAGGCCGCCGAGGCCGGCGCCGTTGAGCTTGAGCGTGAGCAGCCGGTCCGCGGCCTCGGCCGCGGTCGACTCGTCGGGCAGCGGCAGCTCCATGCCCGGCTGGAACGACAGGGTCTCCCCGCCGTCGGCCGTGGACAGCACCGCCCCGGCGACCGCGCCGGAGAACTCGAACGGGGTCGTGTCGGCAGGGCGGGCGCCGGCGTCAAAAGCGGCGAACCGGCCGCCGGCGTGCCCGACCGCCTCGCCGCCGCGCAGCCAGGTGACCTCGCCGGCGACGACCATCGCGACCCCGTCGCTGGCGGCCGCGACCCGCTGGTTGAGCGTGCCGTTGGCGTCGGCGAACGTCCGCCCCGCCTGCGTGACCGGCATGACCGCGAACCCGACCTCGGGCGCGACCATCACCAGCAGCGCGGCCGGGCAGCCGCGGACCGCGTCGGCGAGCGCGGCGATGCGGTCGTCGAGGGCGTGCGGGTCGGACCAGTCGCCGGTGCTGTCGAACAGCGCGGTGAGCCACCCGCCGAGGTCGTCGACGAGCAGGACGTCCTCGGGCTTCGCCGCGTGCAGCAGGTCGGCGAGGCGCTCCGGGTCGGTGCCGATCTCCTCGGTGCTCCACCCGGCGGGCCGCCGCTCACGGTGTCTGGCCAGCCGCGCCGACCAGGCCTCGTCGGACAGGCCGCCCGGCAGCTCGGGCGCGGTCGCGACGTAACGCACCCGCTCCGCGTCCGCGACGAGCGACTCCGCCACTTCCGACTTCCCGGACCGGATTCCACCGAGCACCAGCAACCGCATGCCCCGTACTTTATGGCCCGGGGTTCACTTTCCGGTGGCCGGCATCGGCACTCGGCCGTCAGCCCGATACGCTCGAAACTACCTACCTGGGACGGGAGCGTGACTGATGGCGTGGACATGGCAGTTCGAAGACGCTGAGAGCCGGGCGGTCGACGGCCCGAACGAGGCGTTTTCCAGCCAGTCCGACGCGGAGTCCTGGCTCGGCCAGAGCTGGCGTGAGCTGGTCGCCAAGGGCGCGACGACGGCGATCCTGACCGAGGACGATCGCACGGAGTACAAGATGAGCCTGCTGCCGGCGGGAGGCTGAGGCGCATGTCGTACGGCCGCGTCTCGGCGCTGCCCCGCGAGGCGTTCCGGCCCAGTGCGCTGTTCCTCGGCATCGTCGCGCTGTTCGCGGTCGCCGGTTGGATGACCTGGACCGGCTTCGGCAACGTGCAGATCGACGTGTTCCTCTTCGTCGCCGCCGGCTGGACGATCTCGCTGTGCCTGCACGAGTACGCGCACGCCCTCGTCGCGTACCGGGGCGGCGACCACGACGTGGCGCACCGCGGCTACCTGACGCTCGACCCGACGAAGTACACGCACCCGCTGCTGTCCTTCGTGCTGCCGGTGGTGTTCCTGCTGCTCGGCGGCATCGGCCTGCCGGGCGGGGCGGTGTGGGTCAACCACTCGGTGATCCGCAGCCGGGTCGTGGACAGCCTGATCAGCTTCGCCGGGCCGGCCACCAACCTGCTGTTCGCGGTGGTGCTGATCGTGCCGTTCAGCCTCGGTCTGGACGCCGGCGGCGACCCCGCGTTCTGGGCGGCGCTGGCGTTCCTGGCGTTCCTGCAGCTGACCGCGAGCATCCTCAACTTCGTGCCGATGCCGGGCGTCGACGGCGGCAACCTGCTGTTCCCGTGGCTCAGCCCGCAGTGGCAGCGCGGCTTCAACCACGTCGCGCCGTACGGGATGCTGCTGCTCATCGCGCTGCTGTGGTCGCCGGTGATCGGCGGCTGGTTCTTCGAGGTCGTCTACGCCCTCGGCGACGCGCTCGGCCTGCCGTCCTACCTGGCCTCCGACGGCTACCAGCTGTTCAAGTTCTGGTCATGACGCACGGAACAGGGGGCCGCGGACACGCGGCCCCCTGTTCCACCGGTCACGGACGCTGCGCGGGGCTCTGCGTGCGGTTCGGGTCGCGCTCCACGACCGGCTCCAGCACCTCGTCGATCCGCTTCAGCAGCTCCGCGTCGAGCTTCACGCCGGCCGCCTTCACGTTGTCCTGCAGCTGCTCGGGGCGGGTCGCGCCGACGATCGCCGAGGACACGTTCGGGTTCTGCAGCACCCACGCGATGCCCAGCTGGGCCATGCTCAGCCCGGCCTGCTCCGCGAGCGGCTTGAGCTGCTGCACCGCGGTCAGGACCTCGTCGCGCAGCAGCACCGAGATGAAGCTGGCGCCGGACTTCTCATCGGTGGCCCGGGACCCCTCCGGCGGCGGCTGGCCCGGCAGGTACTTGCCGGTGAGCACGCCCTGGGCGAGCGGCGACCACACGATCTGCCCGATCCCGAGCTCCTGCGACGCCGGGACGACCTCGGCCTCGATGACCCGGTACAGCGCCGAGTACTGCGGCTGGTTGGACACCAGCTGGATCTTGAGGTCCTTCGCGAGGGCGGCCGCCTCGCGGATCTCGTCGGCCCGCCACTCCGACACGCCGATGTAGTGGGCCTTGCCGCTGTGCACGACGTCGGCGAACGCCTGCATGGTCTCTTCGAGCGGGGTGGCGTAGTCGTAGCGGTGCGCCTGGTACAGGTCGACGTAGTCGGTCTGCAGCCGGCGCAGCGAGCCGTTGATCGACTCGAGGATGTGCTTGCGGGACAGGCCCCGGTCGTTGCGGCCCGGCCCGGTCGGCCAGTAGACCTTGGTGAAGATCTCCAGGCCCTCGCGGCGCTGCCCCTTCAGGGCGTCGCCGAGCACCGCCTCCGCCCGGGTGCCGGCGTAGACGTCGGCGGTGTCGAAGGTGGTGATGCCGAGGTCGAGGGCGGCGTGGACGCAAGCGGTGGCCTGGTCCGCCTCGACCTGTGAGCCATGGGTGATCCAGTTGCCGTACGAGATCTCGCTGACGAGCATCCCGGACCGGCCGAGGTGACGAAACTCCATACCCTCTTGCTTACAGGACCGGGCGCCCCGGTGTGCAACTACATGACCGGCCGGGTGTCCGCGAGCAGCCGGTCGATCTCGTCCGTCACGCCCGTCCGGCTCGGGAACGTCGCCTCGATCACGGTCCGGCCGCGCCGGTCGAGCGCCCCCCACCGCTGCGCGTCGTCCGCGAACAGGAACGCGACCGGGTGGATCATCAGCGTGTGGTGCACCGGCGGGACCAGGACCCGGCCCGAGCGGTCCACGACACCCTTCCGCCCGTCCAGGGACACCACGGCGAGACCTTCGTCACTGAAGCCGTCGATGTACCGGCCGTCGAGCAGCGCGGTGGCGAAGCCGTCGTACTGGAACGACACCACGACCCGGCCGACGCTGTCGACGGCGCCCCAGTGCTCGCCGCGCCGGACCGCCGCGACGCCCCGGCGGAACGGGCGCACGTCGTCGAACCCGGTCGAGATGAGCACCGCGTTGGTCTTGTCGATCGCGATCCACCGGTTCGTGCCGTCCTGGGACACCCAGGCGACACCGTCGGAGAAGCTGCCGACGCCCAGGTACCCGGCGGCCGGCTCGATGAGCAGCTTGCCGGTGTCGTCGATCAGCTCCCACGTCTCGGAGCCCTGCCGCTGCACCCACGCGACCCCGTCGCGGAACGGCTGCACGTCCACGTAGCCGGGGCCGATGCAGAAGTTGCCGTCGGGTTCGATGTACCCCCAGCGCTGGGTCTGCTCGTCGAACGCCGGCGCCGGCGGCTTGCGGATCTGCAGGATCTCCTCGCGGCTGCGCGGGTAGGGACCCCAGCCCTTCTCCGCGACCCGCCGGAACACCGCGTCCAAGGCCAGCTCGGTCTGCGCGATGAGCTCCGGGTCCTCCTCCTTGCGCAGGTCGAGGGCCCGTTCGAAGTGGTTGCACGCCTCCATGTAGCGGCCCTGGTCGTACGCGCACTTGCCGGCGTGCTGGTGCATGGTGGCGCGCAGCCGGTCCGGCAGCTCGCTGCTGTTGGCGAGCGTGAACAGCCGGTCGGCCTCCTCGAACTCCTCCCGCCACTGCAGCACGTGCGCGAGCCGGGCCTGCGCGATCGCGATGCGGCGCAGCTCACCGGTCGCCTCGGCGTGCGCGAGGGCGAGCTTGCCGTCGGCGAACGCCTTCGGCAGGTCACCGAGGATCCGCGACACGACCGCCCGCAGGCTCAGCAGGCGCGCCCTGGTCGGGTTGTCGGCGACGCCGTTGAGCTTGCCGGTCAGCTGGTCCCGGATCTCGGTGAGCTCCTGGACCTCGTCACCCTCGATCTGCTCGCGCAGCGTGTCGGGGTCGAACCGCCACACGTACCCGGCGAGGACCTGCTCCGGGTCGGGACCGGCGGTCTCCTCCGGGGCACTGCGGGCCGCGGGCGCCGGCGACGTCGGCAGCAGCGCGGCCAGCTCCGCCGGGAAGCCTTCCGCGCCGGGCCGCACGATCGGCAGGTAGCCGGTGGCCTGCAGCCCGTCGACGCCGGCACCGGTGAGCGGCGCCGAGCGGTAGGCGTCCATGGCGGTCTGTTGCACAGCGGCTGCCCCCTCCTGTTCCGGCTGCTGCTCCGGTACGGCCACCGCCGCGGCTCCCGTCTCCCCGCCTCCGGCGGGCCCGAACGCGTTGAACGGCACATCCGGCGTCACCAGCGGCGGCGCGCTCAACGGCGCCACCGTCACCACCGGCAGCTCGCCCTCGACCGCCACCGGCTCCGCCGGCACCTGCGGCGCTCCCTGACCGGGCTGCGGCTGGCCGGCCACCGGTGGCTGTTGCGCCGGTACGGGCGGCTGCGCCTGAGCGGGTGCCTGCGCGTGGCTCGGAGGCTGCGCGTGGCTCGGAGGCTGCGCGTGGGCGGGCGGCACCGCTGAAACCGGGGCCGCAGAGACCGGAACCGAGGACACGGGCGCCACCGACACGGGTGCCGACGAGACCGGCGCCGACGACACGGGTGCCGCCGAGACGGGCGCGGCCGACACGGGTGCCGACGAGACCGGCCGGTTGCTCGGGTCGTCCTGCCAGCCGTGGCCGGGCAGGGGTGACTGCGGCGCCGACGAGACGGGCGCCGACGAGACGGGCGCGGACGACACAGGCGCCGACGACACCGGGGCGGAAGACACGGGTGCCGAGGAGACCGGCCGGTCCGCCAGGTCCCGGTCGTCGCGCACCGGCTGCACCGGCGCCCCGTACGTCCGCGGCCCCGGCGCACCCTGCGCGGCCGCGCCGTACGTGCGTCCCTGCGCCGGCGGCGGGCCCTGCTGGGCGGGGGCGCCGTAGACGGTGGAGCGGCCCTGGCCGCCGTACGTCGTGCCGGCCGGCGGAGCGCTCATCGGCGCGTCGGCCGGGGGAGCGCCGTAGACCGTGGCCCGGCCGGCGCTGGGCGCGGCGGCGGCGCCGCGGCGCACCCGGGGGACCTCGTCGGTCGGCTCGTCGAGCGCGGGGTTGCGGGGCCGGCCCTGCTGCGGGCGGCCGTACCCGGCCGGCGGGCCGTCATAGCCGCGCCGGTCGTCGTAACCACCGTCATACCCGCGGCCGCCGTCGTGCCCGCGCCGGTCGTCGTAGCCCCGGCGGTCGTCGTACCCGCCGTCGTGCCCGCGACGCTCGTCGTAACCGCGCCGGTCGTCGTAGCCGCGCGGGTCGTCGTGACGCCGCCGGTCGTCGTAGGGGCCGTCGTAGCCGCGCCGGGGGTCGCCGTCGTGCCCGCGGCGCTCGTCGAAGGCGCCGTCACGCCCGCGCCGGTCGTCGAAGCCGCGGGCGTCGTCATGGCCCCGCCGGTCGTCGTGCCCCCGGCGGTCGTCGTGGCCGCGCCGGTCGTCGTAGCCGCGCGGGTCGTCGTGACGCCGCCGGTCGTCGTAGGGGCCGTCGTAGCCGCGCCGCGGGTCGTGGCCGCCGTCGTGCCCGCGCCGGTCGTCGTAGCCGCGGCGGTCGTCGTGCCCCTGCTGCGGGTGCCGGCCCTGCCCCGGGCGGCCCTGCTGCGGCACCGGCGGATAGCCCTGCTGCGGGTGCGGCGCACCCTGGTAGCCGCCCTGCGGGGGCCGCCCGTGCTGACCCGGCGGGACCGGAGGCGGCGGCTGGTAGCCCTGCGGCGGGCCTTGCGGCGGACCCTGCCTCGGCGGCTGCTGCGGGTGGCCGCCCTGCTGTCCCTGCGCCCACCGCGGCGGCGCACCGTGCGGCCGGCCGCGCTCGTCGACGGGCCCACCGGGCCCGCGACCGTCGCGGGGGTCGCCGCCGAACCGCCGGGGGTCGCCGTGCGGGCGGCGCGGGTCCTCGGCCCACGGCTCGCCGTGGTGGTCGGGGGCGCCGCGGCCCGGCGGGGCCTGCTCGTCACGTCGCTGCTCCGGCACCCTGGACCACGGCATGGTCGGCACGGCCGCCCAGGTGGGCGCGGCGGTTCCCGGCTCTTCCCCCGGGTACTCGTCGCTCACAGCTTCGCTCTCCTCGCCCCACTCCGGCACCAATCATGCACCGGCGCCCGCCACGCGCCTACCCGGTGAAATCGTGGTCCGGTCGCGAAGGGAGGGTACGGCTTGGGAGCCGTCCAACGCCACCGTCGGACGGGCCGCCGCCGCCGAATCGTTGTCGCCCGGAGGGCCCGGTCGTGCCGCCGACCGGCTCCTAGACGGAGGCGCCGATCTTGACCTGGGGTTTCGGGTTGCGGATGAAGCGGAACGAGATGGCGCGCATGATCGCGTAGAAGTACAGCCGGCCGAGCCGCTCGTTGGTCGAGGGGAAGCGCTGCTTGATGAGCCGCTTGATGGTCCGCGAGATGAGGAAGCTGTCGATCGCGGTCGCGACGGCCATGACGCCGAAGAGGGCGTTGGCCGCGAAGTAGATGCTCGGGTTCAGGTTGCGGTTGAAGCCGACGAGCATCACCAGGAACGTGGTGCCGAAGAAGAACGTGCCGATGGTGCGGCGCGAGTCGACGATGTCGCGCACGAGCCGCCGCTCGGGGCCCTTGTCGCGGGGCAGCAGGAAGCGCTCGTCGCCGTTGGCCATGCCCTCGCGCGCCTCGAGCCGCTCGGCCCGCTGCCGCTCCCGCATGCGCTTGGCGGCCTCCCGGCGGTTGGTCGCGGGCGGCTCGACGACCCGGCGGCCGGCCACGACGCGCTTCGGCGTGGTCTTGCCGAGCTCACGCTTGCTCAGGGTCTGGCGCTTACCGGAGCTGACCTCGGGCTGCGCCGGCTCCTCGGCCGGGGCCTCGGCTGGCTCTGCTGACTTGCGGGAAAACAACGACGGCACGCCGTGAAGGGTAGCGGACGGTGCGCGAGCGGCCCAACGGTCCGTGCCGTTGCCGGGCCGCCCGCGTCACCGTGCGTCGTCAGCCGAGCTCGACGTGCGCGCCGAGGGCGTTGAGCTTGCCCTCGAAGTCCTCGTAGCCGCGCTGGATGAGCTTGACGCCGTACACCCGGGAGGTGCCCTCGGCGGCGAGCGCCGCGATCAGGTGGCTGAACCCGGCCCGCAGGTCGGGGATGACCAGGTCGGCGGCGTGCAGCTTGGACGGCCCGGCGATGACGGCCGAGTGCATGAAGTTGCGCCGGCCGAAGCGGCACGGGGTGCCACCGAGGCACTCACGGTACGTCTGGATGGTGGCGCCCATCTGGTTGAGCGCGGCGGTGTAGCCCAGACGCCGCTCGTACACCGTCTCGTGCACGATCGACAGGCCGCGGGCCTGCGTGAGCGCCACGACCATCGGCTGCTGCCAGTCGGTCATGAAGCCCGGGTGCACGTCGGTCTCCATCGCCACGGCGTTGAGCTCGCCGCCCGGGTGCCAGAAGCGGATGCCGCCCTCGCCCGGGGTGTCGTCGATCTCGAACGCGCCGCCGACGGAGGTGAACAGGTTCAGGAACGTCATCATGTCGGCCTGCCGGGCACCGCGGACGAAGACGTCGCCGCGGGTGGCCAGGGCCGCCGCGCCCCAGCTGGCCGCCTCGATCCGGTCGGGGATCGGGCGGTGCGTGTAGCCGGTCAGCCGCGGCACGCCCTGGATCTCGATGACCCGGTCGGTGTGCACCTTGATGATCGCGCCCATCTTCTGCAGCACGCAGATGAGGTCGATGATCTCCGGCTCGACGGCGGCGTTGCGCAGCTCGGTGACGCCCTCGGCGCGCACCGCGGTGAGCAGGATCTGCTCGGTCGCGCCGACGCTCGGGTACGGCAGCTGCAGCTTCGCGCCGTGCAGCCCGTTGGGCGCGGTGATGTCCATGCCCTTCTCGGACTTCTCCACGACCGCGCCGAACTCGCGCAGCGCCTGGATGTGGAAGTCGATGGGGCGCCCGCCGATGTTGCAGCCGCCGAGGTCGGGGATGAACGCGTGGCCGAGGCGGTGCAGCAGCGGCCCGCAGAACAGGATCGGGATGCGGCTGGAGCCGGCGTGCACGTTGATCTCGTCGACGTTGGCCGACTCGACGTCGGAGGTGTCGAAGTGCAGCTCGCCGTCGAGCGGGCCGCGGGTCACCTTGACGCCGTGCAGCTCGAGCAGGCCGGTGACCACCTCGACGTCGCGGATCGCCGGCACGTCGAACAGCCGGCTCGGGGTCTCGCCCAGCACCGCCGCGACCATCGCCTTGGAGACGAGGTTCTTGGCACCGCGCACCCGAAGCTCGCCGTTGAGCGGCGCGCCGCCGTGCACGGTGAGGACGTCACCGGCGTCGTAGTTGGTCACGGAAAACCCTCCTGCAGGCAGGAATTGAAGAGGAGACGTGCTGACGGAGCGTGAACCCGCGCAGCAGCATAACCACATCTACGGCATGCGAGCGCCGAGCGCACGTCCGGCATGGCACGAAGACGTGACTCCGACAGCGATCATCCCTCCGTCACCACAGAGGGTGACGGAGCGGTGCGCGTTACGGCAGGGCCAGCATCCGGTCGAGCGCGACCCGGGCGTAGTGCGCGGTGTCGGCGTCGACGGTGATCTCGTTCGGCACGCGGCCGGCGACGAGCTCCTCCAGTGCCCACACGAGGTGGGGAAGGTCGATCCGGTTCATCGTCGAGCAGTAGCAGACGTTGCGGTCCAGGAACATGATCTGCTTGTCCGGGTGCGCCAGCGCGAGGCGGCGGACCAGGTTGAGCTCCGTGCCGACCGCCCACGCCGAGCCGGCCGGCGCCGCCTCGATCATCTTGATGATGTACTCGGTGGAGCCGACGTGGTCGGCGGCGGTGACCACCTCGTGCCGGCACTCCGGGTGGACCAGCACGTTGACCCCGGGCACCCGCGCGCGCACGTCCTCGACGCTGGCCAGGGTGAACCGGCCGTGCACCGAGCAGTGCCCGCGCCACAGGATCATCTTCGCGTCGCGCAGCTGCTGGTCGGTCAGCCCGCCGCCGGGCTTGTGCGGGTCGTACAGCACGCAGTCGTCCAGGCTCATGCCCATCTTCAGCACGGCGGTGTTGCGGCCCAGGTGCTGGTCGGGCAGGAAGAACACCTTCGAGCCACGCTCGAACGACCAGCGCAGGGCCGTCTCGGCGTTGGAGGAGGTGCACACCACGCCGTCGTTGCGCCCGACGAAGCCCTTGATGTCGGCGGTGGAGTTCATGTACGTCACGGGCACCACGTCCCCGGCGATGCCGAGGGCGGCGAAGTGCTCCCACGCCTTCTCGACCTGCACGAGCGCGGCCATGTCGGCCATGGAGCAGCCGGCGGCCAGGTCCGGCAGCACGACCCGCTGCGTGTCGGAGGTCAGGATGTCGGCGCTCTCGGCCATGAAGTGCACGCCGCAGAACACGATGTACTCCGCGTCGGGCCGGGCGGCGGCCTCACGGGCCAGCTTGAACGAGTCGCCGGTCACGTCGGCGAACTGGATCACCTCGTCGCGCTGGTAGTGGTGGCCGAGCACGAACACGCGGTCGCCGAGGGCGGCCTTGGCGCGCTTCGCCCGCTCGACGAGGTCCGGGTCGCTCGGGGCGGGCAGGTCGCCGGGACACTCGACACCCTTCTCGGTGTCGGGATCGGCGCCGCGGCCCAGCAGCAGCAGTGCGGTGGCGGTTGACGACGGTTCAGCCCAGGTCACCCTTCGATCGTCCCACGCGTGCGGTACCGCGGAACTGTGACCTACGAGACGTGCACAATGTCCGGATGCGCGTGCTGGTGTGCCCGGACAAGTTCGCCGGGACGATCTCGGCGGTGGCCGCCGCGGAGGCGTTCGCCGCCGGCTGGCACCAGGTCAAACCCGGCGACGAGCTGGTCCTGCGCCCGCTGTCCGACGGCGGTCCCGGATTCGCCGCGGTCCTGGCGGCGGCGCTGCCGCACGCGCGGGTGCTGACCGTGCCGACGACCGGGCCGCTGGGCCGCCCGGCCGAGGGCCACGTGGTGCTCGACGGCGACGTCGCGTACGTGGAGAGCGCCGAGGCGTGCGGGCTGCACCTGCTCGCCGAGGCCGAACGTGACCCGAAGCACACCACGACGTTCGGGCTCGGCACCCTGCTGCTCGCCGCGGTCGAGGCGGGCGCGACGACGCTCGTCGTGGGGCTCGGCGGCAGCGGCACCAACGACGGCGGTGCCGGGCTGCTCGCCGCCCTCGGTGCCGCGCCGCTGGCCGGGTCCGGGTACGCGCTGCCGTACGGCGGCGCCGCGTTGATCGACTGTGTCGCGCTGGGGGGCGTACCGAGGCTGCGGGGAGCGACCCTGATCGCCGCCACCGACGTGGACAGTCCCCTGCTCGGGCTGCGCGGCGCGAGCGCCGTCTACGGCCCGCAGAAGGGCGCGACCAGGGAAGACGTGTTCCAGCTCGACGCCGCGCTGACCCGGTTCGCCGGGGTGCTGCAGGCGCTGCCGGGGGCGCCCGCGGGGCTGGCGGACCTGCCGGGCGCGGGCGCCGCCGGCGGGCTCGGCGCGGCCCTGCTCGCCCTCGGCGCCCGCGTCGAGTCCGGCATCGGGCTGGTCCGCCGGCTGACCCGCCTGGACGCCGAGCTGGAGGAGGTGTCGCTGGTCGTGACCGGCGAGGGCGCCTTCGACGAGCAGTCCCTGCGGGGGAAGGTCGTGGCCGGTGTGGCGAACGCCGCACGTGACCTCGGCGTGCCCTGTGTGGTCGTCGCCGGGCGCGTCGACGCGGGCCGCCGGGAGGCCGCCAGCATCGGCGTCACGGAGGCGCACGCGCTGGTCCAGCACTTCGGCAGCGTCGCCGAGGCGCTCGCCCGGCCCGCCGACGGCCTGCGTGAACTCGGCGAACGGCTGGCTCGCCAGTGGAGCCGCTAGCACGAAAGCGTGTCACTATGGGAGGGAATGCCATCGGCGGTCACCGTGTTGACCTCAGATGGAACTGTAGACATCACCGCAGGGAGCCTTGATCGTGACCGCTTCGAAGTTTGCCGAGCCTGTTCAGACGGACAACCCGGCCGGCATCGGCCTCACCGAGGATGCCGCGCTCAAGGTGAAGGGCCTGCTCGAGCAGGAGGGCCGGGACGACCTGCGGCTCCGCGTCGCGGTCCAGCCCGGCGGCTGCTCCGGCCTGCGGTACCAGCTCTTCTTCGACGAGCGTTCGCTCGACGGGGACAAGGTCAGCACCTACGACGGCTTCGAGGTCGTCGTGGACCGCATGAGCGTGCCGTACCTGACCGGCGCGACGATCGACTTCGCGGACCGGATCGACGCGCAGGGCTTCACCATCGACAACCCCAACGCCCAGGGCTCCTGCGCCTGCGGCGACTCGTTCCACTAGGCGGCGCCTCCTTGCCGAAGCCGCCCTCCGTCCGCGGAGGGCGGCTTCGTGCTGATCAAGGCAGGTGCGGCGGCGAGGCCTCCAGCGCGACTTGACCGGCGGCGGCTACTACTCTGTGCAGGCCCTGTTGTCTTGAGACCGAGGTTTCCATGAAGATCGTCGTCACCGGCTCGATCGCGACCGACCACCTGATGCACTTCCCGGGCCGCTTCGCTGAGCAGCTCCTGCCCGACCAGCTGCACAAGGTCTCGCTGTCGTTCCTGGTCGACGACCTGACGGTGCGCCGCGGCGGGATCGCGCCCAACATCGCCTACGGCATGGCGCTGCTCGGGCTCAAGCCGATCCTCGTCGGTGCCGTCGGCGCCGACTTCGGCGACTATCGCAGCTGGCTGACCCGGCACGGGGTCGACTGCGACTCCGTCTACGTGAGCGAGATCGCGCACACCGCCCGGTTCGTCTGCACCACCGACGACGACATGTGCCAGATCGCGTCGTTCTACGCCGGCGCCATGTCCGAGGCCCGCAACATCGAGCTCTCCCCGGTCAACGCCCGCGTCGGCGGCATCGACCTGATCCTGATCAGCGCCAACGACCCGGTCGCGATGGTCCGCCACACCGAGGAGGCCCGGGCGCTCGGCGTGCCGTTCGCCGCCGACTGCTCGCAGCAGCTGGCCCGCATGTCCGCCGAGGAGATCCGCAAGCTGATCGACGGCGCCGCGTACCTGCTGACCAACGACTACGAGAAGGAGCTGCTCGAGTCCAAGACGGGCCTCACGACCGAGTCGCTGCTGGAGAAGGTCGGCGTGCTCGTCACGACCCTCGGCAAGGACGGCGCGCTCATCCGCGGCCGCGACCTGCCGGGCGAGATCCACGTGCCGGTCGCCAAGGGTGTCGTCGCCAACGACCCGACCGGCGTCGGCGACGGCTTCCGCGCCGGCTTCTTCGCCGCCCTGTCGTGGGGCCTCGGCCTGGAGCGGGCCGCGCAGGTCGGCTCGATGGTCGCCGCGCTGGTCCTGGAGACCGTCGGCCCGCAGGAGTACGAGATCCTGCCCGCCGAGTTCACCAAGCGCATCGCCGAGTCCTATGGCGACGCGGCCGCGGACGAGATCCGGGCGTACCTGCCCGCCTGAACCTTCCCTATCGGTCTAGTAGGGACGGGCGTACAGTTGCCGCTGTGACGATCGTGGTCCTGGCGCTGCTCGCCCTCGCGACCGTGGCCGGGCTCGTGTACCGGGCCCGCTACGGCCGCCTCCGCGCGGCCGGGGGTGACCTGCCGGCGGGCCTGCTCACCCCGGCCCGCGACACGGTCACCCTGCTGCACTTCTCCTCCGCCACGTGCGCGCCGTGCCGGCAGGTCCGGGCCGTCTGCGCCGACCTGGCCAGGGAGTTCGCCGGCACCCGCGACGCCGTGCGGCACGTCGAGCTGGACGCCGAGGAGCACCTCGACGCCGTCCGCGACCTCGGCATCTGGCGCCTGCCGACCCTGCTGGTCGTCGACCGCCACGGCACCATCGCCCGGCGCACCGTCGGCGTCCCCGACCGCGCCTCCCTGCGCGCCACCGTGACGGAGGTGCTCGCGGCATGAGCGGTCCGCAGCGCAGCGGAGGACTGCGAATCGGCAGCTCAGGGTGGAGCTCAGGCTGGCGCCGGAGCGTAGCGGAGGTGACGGCATGAGCGGTCCGCAGCGGAGCGGAGGTGACGGCATGAGCCTTGACCCGCGCGGGCCCCGGTTCTCGGCCGCCCTCACCACCATCGTCTTCGTCGCCGTCCTGCTCACCGGCAGCGGCTGGCTCGCCCTGGCCCAGGCAGTGATCTTCGCCATCGGCGCGTACGACCCGCGGCTCACCCCGTACGGCCTGCTCTACCGCTTCCTGGTGGCCCCCCGCCTCGGCCCGCCCACCGACCGTGAGGACGCGGCCCCGGTCCGCTTCGCCCAGGCGGTCGGTCTGGTGTTCACCCTGGTCACCGTCGTGGGCTACCTGGCAGGAAGCCCGGTCCTGGGTGTGGTGGGCGCGTCGTTCGCCCTGGTGGCGGCCTTCCTGAACGCCGTCTTCGGCCTCTGCCTCGGCTGCGAGGCGTACCTGCTGATCAGGAGGCTGCGGGCCGCGTAGCGCCCGTCTCCGGTCAGCGGAGCTCGACGGTGTGCCGGTCGGCCTCGGTGGCGACGAAGGTGTGGCCGCGCATCCTGCACCAGGCCGGGATGTCGACCGCGGCCGCCGGGTCGTCGGCGAGCACCTCGATGCGGGTGCCCGCGGGCTGACCGGCGGCCAGCTTGGCCAGCATGATGACCGGCAGCGGGCAGCGCTTGCCGAGGGCCTGCACGACCAGGGGCTCGCTCACCGCTCCAGTATCTGCCCGCCGGCCCGCGGGCTCACATGCCGAGCTCGGCGCGGACGTCGGCGACCAGGCCGGGCAGCACCGCCAGGAACCGGTCGACGTCCTCGGCGGAGACGCCGCCGTGCAGGGAGACGCGGACGTTGCCGTGGGTGAGCACGCCCATCGCGGCGAGCACGTGGGAGGGCTGGAGGGTGTCGGCGGTGCAGGCGGAGCCCGACGACACCGCGAAGCCGGCCCGGTCGAGGGCGTGCAGGAGGACCTCGCCGTCGACGTACAGGCAGGAGAACGTCACGATGTGCGGCAGCCGCTCGTCGGGGTCGCCGACCACCTCGACGTCGGGGACGGTGGCGGCGACCGTGGCGCGGATCCGCTCGACCAGGGCGCTCAGGCGGGCCGACTCGGCCGCGGCGGCGGCGTGCACGGCCCGCAGCGCCGCCGCGGCGGCGACCGCCGACGGCACGTCCGCCGGGGGCTCCCAGGGCTGCTCCCAGCGGGTGCCCTTGCGCACGGCGAGGACGCCCACGCCGGCCGGGCCGCCCCACTTGCGGGCGCTGCCGGCCAGCAGGGACCAGCCGGTGGGCAGCGGCGCACGCCCGATCGACTGTGCGGCGTCGACGAGCAGCGGTACCCCTGCCGCCGCACACAACCGCGCGGCCGCCTCGACGGGCTGGACCGTCCCCACCTCATGATTCGCGCTCTGCAGCGCCGCCATGGCCACTTCCGGCGAACCGACCGCCGATTCCAGCGCGGCCAGGTCGACCCGGCCGGTCAGTGACACCGGCACCGCGACCGCGGCGTCGCCGGCGGCCTTGATGACGGCGGAGTGCTCGACCGCGCTGTGCACGACCCGGCGCAGGCCGCGGGCGCGGCGGACACCCTCGACGGCGCGGCGGACCGCATCTGTGCCGCCGGCGGTGAAGTGCAGCTCGTCGGGGCGGGTGCCGAGCACCTCGGCGACCGCGGCCCGGGCGGCGTCCAGCAGCTGGCGGGACCGGCGGGCCGGGTTGTAGAGCCTGCCCGGGTCGGCCCATCCGTCGTCCAGCGCGGCCAGAAAGGCTTGCCGCGCAACGGGATGCGGCGGCATCGCGGTGGCCGCGTCGAAGTAGACACCCACCCGCGCAACGCTATCGTGGGCCGGACACTGCCACCCCAAGCCGGGCGGACCGCGCATGGTCGAGTACGCTCGCCAGCGTTGGTGAGGCTTGCCGTGCGACGGTCCCGAAACGGGCCGCACGGCGCTGCTAAGGAGGCAGGAGCAGGTGGTCTCAAGAGGTTTGAGCCCCGCGCGCGCCGTCGGGCTCGCCGTCTCGGCCGTCGCGGTGACGACCCTGCTCGCCGGGTGCTCCGTCGACAGTGCGTTCGCCGGGTTCGGTTGGCCGAAGGGCATCACCCAGCAGGGCGACCGCATGTATGACCTGTGGATCGGGTCCGTCGTCGCGGCCCTCGTGGTCGGTGTCTTCGTCTGGGGCCTGATCTTCTGGTGCGTCGTGCGCTACCGCAAGCGCGGCGACGAGCTGCCGCCCCAGACGCGGTACAACATGCCGTTCGAGATCCTGTACACCGTCGCGCCGTTCGTGGTCATCGCCGTGTTGTTCTTCTACACCGCGATCATCCAGACCGACGTCGACCGCCTGTCGAAGAACCCGGACGTGCGCGTCGAGGTCATCGCCTCGAAGTGGAACTGGCAGTTCGTGTACAGCGACACCAAGGGCCCCGACGGGCAGCCGATCACGACGGTCGGCGCCGACGACTACATCCCGGTCCTGGTGCTGCCGGCGGGCAAGTCGGTGCAGTTCAAGGAGACCTCGCGGGACGTCATCCACTCGTTCTGGGTGCCGGACATCCTGTTCAAGCGGGACGTCATCCCCGGCGTGGAGAACAGGTTCGAGATCAAGCTCAAGGACAACGCCGCCGGTGCCTACGTGGGCCGCTGCGCCGAGCTGTGCGGCACCTACCACTCGATGATGAACTTCGAGCTGCGGGTCGTCTCCGCCGAGCAGTACCGGCAGTACCTGGACCTGCGCGGCGCCGGGAAGAGCACGCCGGAGGCGCTCGCGCAGCTGGGCTTCCCGAACCAGGGGTACGCGACCAAGACGCAGCCGTTCAACACCGACCGCACCAAGCGGTCCTCGAGCTGAGAAGGGGCGCACGGCGATGAAGTCAGAAGGACGCTTGTTCTTCGTGCTCGCGTTGTTCGTGTTCGCGATGTCGGCGCTCTATGGCTGGTGGACCAGCGTGGCGCCGCGTGAGCAGACCGGCCATGAGGGCGTGGAGTGGATCGGCGTCGTCGCGCTGATCCTGTCCGGCCTGCTGCTGACGATGATCGGCAGCGCGCTGTGGCTGATCTCGCGCCGCATCGAGCCGCGTCCCGAGGACCGGCCCGAGGCCGAGATCCACGAGGGCGCCGGCGACCTGGGCTTCTTCAGCCCGGGCAGCTACTGGCCGATCGGCATCGCCCTGTCCGCGGCGACCGCGAGCATCGGCCTGGCGTTCGACCAGTGGTGGCTCGTGGCGGTCGGCCTCGTCTCGGTCATCGTCGCGACCTGCGGCCTGATGTTCGAGTACTACACCGGCAGCCGGCGCGGCGCCGAGCACTGAGACACCCGGAAACGGGGGCCCTCCGCGGGAGGGCCCCCGTTCTTCATGCCCGGGCCTTGGCGGCGGCGAGCTCGCCGCGCTCCTTGAGGTCGGCGGCGCGCTGCAGGTCGGCGTCGCTCACCACCACGCTGCCGAACGCGGCCACCGCCTGGTAGTACGTCCAGGCGAGGCTGGTGCAGGCCGGCCTGACGAACGCGTTGTACGTGGCGCACTTCGCCTTCAGGTCGCGGTAGAACGCGTCGTCGATGCGGGACTTGTTGGCCGGGAACTGCCCGACCGCCTTGTAGTTGCGGTAGCCGAAGTCGTGCCGCTGGCACGGCAGCCGGAAGTCGAAGCCGAGCGGCTGGTCCGGGCTGGTCGAGCAGTAGTCGGTGGACCAGTCGAAGCCGTAGGACGCCCAGTCGGACTGGTGCTGGCGGGCGCTGTTCCAGGCGTCGTAGCTGGCGGCGGTCGGCTGTGACCAGGACGACATGACGGCCAGCTTCTCCTCGACGGTGGCCGCGGTGGCGGGGGATGCGGTGCTGATGATGCCGGCCAACGCGAGGGACGCGAGGACGGCGACGCGCCGGAGCTTCATGCCACAGATTGTTCAGTCTCGATGTGTACGGGCGTGCCGCGCTTGCGCCGAACGGTCGCTCCGGAGAGCTGAATGGTCGTTCAGGCGGCGTGGCGGCGGCCGGTGTCCCGCCGCGGTCGCCGCCCGAGCAGGACCCGCGACCGGCGGTCCATCAGCATGATCACCGGCGCCACCACGATCGCCGCGCCGCAGCCCGTGCAGGCCCGGTCGGGGCAGGTGTCGCGGGGATGGTCGGTGCAGGCCGGGCGCTCGAAGGTCCGCTGCCGGGCGCAGGTGTCGCAGTGCAGCTCCATGCCCGTCACGCTGCCACCGCACGTCCCGCCGGCACAGCACACCCGGCGGCGTGTCGGATCACTTTTCGGTACCACCCGGCGACGCCTTCGGGCTCGGGGTCCGCGCCGGCCTGGCGGACGCCTTCGGCGTGCTGGACGCCTTCGGGGACGCCTTCGGTGCGGCGTCCGGGGGCAGGAACGCCTCGTCGCTGACGCTGGGCGTCGTGTACTGCAGGGTCAGCTGGGTGTACCGGCCGGCGTCGGTCGTGCCGTCGAAGTACGCCAGCAGCCCGGCCGGGTTCACGCACGCCGTCTCCGTGCGGATCCCCAGCGCCGTGACCGACACGCACTGCGCGTCGCCCCGCTTCGACGTGCCGGTCCGCACGTCCTCGCCCCGCGCGATCGTCGCGAGCCGGCCCATCGCCGCCTCGGGCGCCATGAACTCGCCCCCGAACGCCTCGCTGATCGCCCTGGCCTGCGTCGGGGACATCGCGTCCACCCCCGGCCCCTCGTCGCACCGCACGACCGGCTGAGGGCTCTTCCTGGCCTTCGCCGGCGGCGACGGCGACGGGGTCACCGCCCGGCACAGGTACGTCCCGTCCGGCGTCGAGATGTACGTGACACCGGCGCCCCGGTACGCCCGCCGCGGCGCCGACTGCGACACGATCACGGTCGCCCCGCCGGCCGTCGAGTACTGGATCGTCGCGTCCGTCTGCAGGCCCAGCACCAGCCGCGACGCGAGACTGTCGACGAGCTCGAGGGCCGGGTTGGCGGCCTCGGCCCGCTCCTTGACCGGCGCGCCGCACGACCTCGCCATCATGCCGGCGAAACCGAGGGTCAACGCGCCCGCGACGACCGCCGACAGCAGCGCCTTCTTCTGCGAGTTCGGTGTGTTGGCCACGCAACGTCAACGCCGCGCGCCGCCCACCGGTCACGGGTGCCGTGCCTTGCACCGCGACGCCCGCCGCCGGGAGCCGACGGCCGGACGGGCAACCGCGACGGCCGGCCTCGTCCATGGGACCAGGCCGGCCGAAGAGGCTGAGCGGGGGCGGGCTACGGCTTGAAGGCGGCCCAGCGGGCGACCAGGTCGGTGGCGGCGCCCGAGTCGACCGCCTCGGCGGCGCGGGCCAGGCCGGCCTTCAGCTGGGCGGGCAGGTCGGTGGGGGAGAGGCCGGCGCGGGCGGCGATGGCGGCGGCGGCGTTGAGCAGGACGGCGTCGCGCACGGGGCCCGGCTCGCCGGCGAACATGCGGCGGGCCACCTCGACGTTGTGGGCGGGGTCGCCGCCGCGCAGGTCGCCGGGGGCGGAGCGGGGCAGGCCCAGGTCGACGGCGTCGAGGAGGGTCTCGGTGACCGTGCCGCCGGTGACGGTCCACACCCGGGTCGGGGCGCCGGTGGTGAACTCGTCCAGGCCGTCCTCGCCGCGCACCAGGAGCACGGAGAAGCCGCGGCCCGCCAGTACCGACGCCATCACCGCCGCCATGCGGGCGTCGAAACAGCCGACGGTGGCGGCGGTGGGCTGCGCCGGGTTGGTGAGCGGGCCGAGGAAGTTGAAGACGGTGGGCACACCCATCTCGCGGCGGGTCGCGGACGCGTGGCGCATCCCGGGGTGGAACCGGGCGGCGAAGCAGAAGCCGATGCCGACCTCGCGCACGCAGCGGGCGACCTCGTCGGGGCCGAGGTCGATGGTGACGCCGAGGGCCTCGAGCAGGTCGGCGGCGCCGGTGGACGACGACGCGGCGCGGTTGCCGTGCTTGACGACGGGCACCCCGGCGGCGGCGGTCACCACGGCCGCCATGGTGGAGATGTTGACGGTGTTGGCGCGGTCGCCGCCGGTGCCGACGATGTCGACGGCGGCGTCGCGCTCGGCGTCGGTGAGCGGGACCTTCGGCGCGACGGACAGCATCGTCTCGGCCACGCCGGCGACCTCGGCGGACGTCTCGCCCTTCGCGCGCAGCGCGACGACGAAGCCGGCGATCTGGCTGGGGGTGGCCGAGCCGGCCATCACCTCACCCATCGCCCAGCCGGCGTCGTCGGGAGCGAGGTCCTCGCCACGGAGCAGGGCGTTGAGCAGCTGGGGCCAGGTCCGCTCGCCCATGCTCAGCCCTGGACGGGAAGCGAGCGCAGGAGGTCCGACACCGTCTTGCCGGTGACGACCGGGTCCAACGGGTACATGATCGTGCCCTCGACCCGGGCGTAGGACGCCAGCCAGCGGTCGGCGGCCCGGGCGATCGCCAGGACGACCGGCGGCGGGTTGGTGATCTCGTCCTTGAGCTGGCGGGCGATGCCGAGACCGCCGCCGGGCGTCGCCTCGCCGTCGAGGACCAGCAGGTCCACGTCGGTGTCGTCGACGAGCTGGACGACCTCCGCGTAGGTGGAGGCGTCGACGAACTTCACCGACAGGTCGGCCGCGGGACGGCTGCCGATGGCCAGCCGCATGCGGTCGCGGACCTCGGGATCGTCGCTGTACAGCAGGACCGTGTGCTGTGTCATGTGCGCGCTGCTCCTCGTGTGGCGGGTGCCTCGGGGATCGTACCGTCATCGGTGATGGCGATGCCGGTGCGGGCGGACCACTCCTGCTCCTCGCGCCGCTGCCGCTCCTCGCGGTCCAGCCGCCGGTCGACCCGCCGGGCCTCCCGGTCGGACTGGCGCATCCACTGCACGACGAGCACGGCGAGCATCGTCACCGAGACGATCTCCCCGCCCGCCCACAGGATGCCGCCGGCCACGACCTGGTCGTGCGCCGGGTCCGTCCAGGTCAGCCCCAGCGACGGGTACCAGTCGCCGCCGAGCAGCTGCTTGCTCTGCATGATGGTCAGCCCGAGGACCGTGTGGAACGGCGTGGACAGGAACATCAGCAGCGCCCGCGCCGGGTACGGCCAGCGCCCCGGCAGCGGGTCCAGGCCGATCAGCGGCCAGAAGAACAGGCAGCCCACGGCGATGAAGTGCGCGTGGGTCAGCTCGTGCACCCACGCGTGACGCATCGTCTGCTCGTACAGCGACGTGAAATACAGCACGAACGGCGTGACGACGAAGAAGCCGAACGCGACCAGCGGGAAGGCCAGCACGCGCGCCACCCTCGAGTGCACCACGGCCAGCAGCGCCGCCCGGCCGCGCGGCGGCAGGGTGCGCAGGGCCAGGGTCACGGGCGCGCCGAGGGCGAGGAAGATCGGCGCGATCATCGACAGCATCATGTGCTGGATCATGTGGACGCTCAGCAGCGTCGTGTCGTACTTCTCGACGCCGGTCATCGTCACCGCGGCGATCGAGCCCAGCCCGGGGCCCAGGAACAGCACGACACGCGAGACCGGCCAGCGGTCGCCGCGTCTGCGCAGGCTGAGGACGCCGGCGAGGTAGAGGCCCGCGGCGACGATCAGCGCGAGGGTCAGCCATGACACGTGGAACGAACCGAGGATGCCCGCCGCGGACGGAGGACCTGGTTCAGCAGCTCGGAACACGTGCCCAGCCTATGCCCGCGCACGAAACGTCCGGCTCTGGTGGACCCCGCGAGCATTCGGCGATGATCGGGGGGCAATAATGACGGCGTGACTGCGGCCCCAGCGATTGCCAAGAGCCAGATCCACTCACTGACCAGGCCCAACATGGTCAGTGTCGGGACGATCGTGTGGCTCTCCAGCGAACTGATGTTCTTCGCGGCGCTGTTCGCGATGTACTTCTCGATCCGTGCGGCGGCTCCCGAGCTGTGGCACGAGCGCACCGAGGTCCTCAACGTCTGGTACGCGTTGACCTTCACGACCATCCTGGTGCTGTCGTCCATCACCTGCCAGATCGGCGTGTTCCGCGCCGAGCGCGGTGACGTGCACGGCCTGCGCCGGTGGTTCGCGTTGACCTTCGTGATGGGCCTCATCTTCGTGCTCGGCCAGGTCAACGAGTACGTCAACCTCGTGCACGAGGGCGTGAAGATCAACGGCGACGGCTACGGCTCGATGTTCTACCTGACGACCGGCTTCCACGGCCTGCACGTCACGGGCGGGCTCATCGCCTTCATCATCTATCTGATCCGCACCACCATGGGCCGGTTCACCCCCGCCCAGGCGACCGCGGCGATCGTCGTGTCCTACTACTGGCACTTCGTCGACGTGGTGTGGATCGCACTGTTCGCGATGATCTACTTCCTGCAGTAGGCGTTCGGGCCGCGCGTCACACGCTCCCGGGACCACGCACTTCTTGAGACGACATAGGTGATGACGACAAAGGTGAGGCCATGACTTCTGAGCAGAGCAAGCGGCCGCTTGCCCGGCTGGTGCCGGGTGGCGCGCGCGCGGCGCGGGGCAAGCTTCGCCGGCGCTTGTCGGCGGCCGTGCGCCTGGTCGCGGCGCTCACAGTGGTCGGCGGCCTCTACACCGCTTACGCGCCCGGCGTCGGCCGCGCCGAGGACACCGTGAAGCTGTCCGAGTCGGCGGCCGAGGGCAAGGCCATCTACGAGGTCAGCTGCATCACCTGCCACGGCCGTAACGCCCAGGGCGTCGAGAACCGCGGGCCGAGCCTCATCGGGGTCGGCTCCGCCGCCGTGGAGTTCCAGGTCAACACCGGCCGCATGCCGCTGGCCCGCCAGGAGGCGCAGGCCGAGCGCAAGCAGCCACAGTTCAACCAGGAGCAGGCCGCACAGCTCGGTGCCTACATCCAGGAGCTCGGCGGCGGCCCCCAGCTGCCCGACTCGCAGAGCCTGGACGAGCAGGTCAAGAAGGCGCAGAGCGACGACAAGATCCTCGCGCACGGCGGCGAGCTGTACCGGGTCAACTGCTCCTCGTGCCACGCCTTCTCCACCGGCGGCGGCGCGCTGTCCTCGGGCAAGTACGCCCCGTCGCTGCAGCACTCGACCAACCGTGACATCTACGCGGCGATGCTCACCGGCCCGCAGAACATGCCGGTGTTCGGCAACAACCAGCTGAGCCCGGACGACAAGGCCGCGATCATCGCCTACATCCAGAACCTGAACCAGAACGAGGCGACCGACCCGGGCGGCTGGAGCCTCGGGCGGTACGGCCCGGTGCCGGAGGGCCTCGTCATCTTCCTCGTCGGTATCGCGGCGCTCGTGTTCGCCACGCTGTGGATTGCAGGGAAGTCATGACCACCCACCACTCGACCGACGTCGAGTTCGACGCCAGCGACGCGGCGCTGACCCGGTTCGACCTGGTCAAGGAAGGCGCCCGCCGCGACGGCGTGCAGATCGTGCACTACGCGCCGCGGTTCCCGGTGCCGGGCACCCGCGCGGAGCGCCGCATCGAGCGCCTCCTGGCGTTCCTGTTCCTGCTCACCGGCCTGATGTCGACCGCGTTCGTGGTGGCCTACATCGCCTGGCCGTGGAAGTACGGCGAGGGCGACTCGACCTACCGTTCGCTGTACCCGTTCTACACGCCGGTCCTCGGCGCGACCCTCGGCCTGGCCCTGTTCACCCTCGGCCTGGGCATCGTGGTGTGGAGCAAGAAGCTCCTGCCCGAGGAGGTCTCGATCCAGGAGCGGCACGACGGCCCGTCCGACAGCACCGAGCAGGTGCTGACCGCGGCGACCATCCTGAACATGGGCGACGAGCTCGGCCTCAAGCGCCGCCGCTTCGTCGGCCTGGCGTTCCTGGCCGGTGCCGCGCCGCTCGGTGCCGTCGCCGGTGCCCTGCTCGTCGGCTCGCTGATCAAGGCGCCGACCCAGGACGGCGAGAACGTCTTCTTCACCACCGGCTGGGACCCCAAGCACAACGACGGCAAGCCGGTCCGCCTCACGCACGAGGACGGCACCCCGATCCGCCCCGCCGACGTCAGCGTCGGCGGCCAGATCACCGTCTTCCCCGGCATCCCGCACGGCGCCACCAACAAGTGGGCCGACTCGCCGACGCTGCTGATCCACCTCCGCGAGGAGGACGCCGAGGCGACCCTGAAGAACGCCAAAGAGGTCAACAAGGGCTCGCAGTGGCAGAACTTCGTGGCCTACTCGAAGATCTGCACGCACGCCGGCTGCCCGGCGAGCCTCTACGAGCAGCAGACCAACCGCCTGCTGTGCCCCTGCCACCAGTCGCAGTTCCAGATCACGGACAACGCGCGGCCCGTCTTCGGTCCGGCCAGCCGCGCCTTGCCGCAACTGCCGATTACGGTGGACGATGAGGGGTACTTCATCGCGACGCAGGACTACAAGATTCCGGTCGGACCGGCCTTCTGGGAGCGGCCATGAAACGGCGCAAGATCGACGTCCGGGCACTCCCGGCCAATTCCGCCAGGGCACTCGACGAGCGGTTCCAGGCGGCCACCCCGCTGCGGCGGCTGCTGAACAAGGTCTTCCCCGACCACTGGTCGTTCCTGCTGGGGGAGATCGCGCTCTACTCGTTCGTCGTGCTGATCCTCAGCGGCATCTTCCTGGCGCTGTTCTTCGACCCGTCGCTGCGTGAGGTCGTGTACGACGGCAGCTACGCGCCGCTGCGCGGCGTGGAGATGTCGCAGGCGTACAACACGGCGCTGCACCTGTCGTTCGACGTGCGCGGCGGCCTCTTCATGCGCCAGATGCACCACTGGGCGGCGCTGCTGTTCATGGCCGCGATCGTGGTGCACATGTTCCGCGTGTTCTTCACCGGCGCGTTCCGCAAGCCGCGCGAGGCCAACTGGATCGTCGGCGTCCTGCTGTTCTGGATGGGCTTCCTCGAGGGCTTCGGCGGTTACTCGCTGCCCGACGACGCGCTGTCCGGCACGGGTCTTCGCATCGCCAGCGCGATCATGCTGTCGATCCCCGTCGTGGGCACCTGGGTGACCACGTCGCTGTTCGGCGGCGAGTTCCCCGGCGAGGTCATCCTCGACCGCCTGTACATCGTCCACGTGCTGCTCGTCCCGGGTGCGCTGCTCGCGCTCATCAGCGTCCACATGGGCCTGCTGGTGAAGCAGAAGCACACCCAGTGGCCCGGCCCCGGCCGGACCAACGAGAACGTGGTCGGCGTGCGCATGTTCCCCGGCTTCGCGGCCAAGGCCGGCGGCTTCTTCATGATCGTGTTCGCGATGATCGCCGCGCTCGCCGGTCTCTTCCAGATCAACCCGATCTGGCTGTTCGGCCCGTACAAGGCGGCGGTCGTGTCGGCGGCGAGCCAGCCCGACTGGTACGTCATGTTCCTCGACGGCTCGACCCGTCTCTTCCCGGCCTGGGAGATCCGCTTCGACTTCTTCTACGGTGCCGGGTACACCATCCCGCCGATCTTCTGGCCGACGGTGGTGCTACCAGGCATCCTGACGATGTTGCCGATCTTCTACCCGTTCATCGAGGCGCGGTTCTCCAAGGACAAGGCGGTGCACAACCTGCTGCAGCGCCCCCGCGACAACCCGCTGCGCACCGCGCTCGGCGCCATGGCCATCGCGTTCTACGTGGTCCTGCTGATCTCCGGTGGCAACGACGTCCTCGCCGACAAGTTCCACATCAGCCTCAACGCGATGACCTGGGCCGGCCGCATCGGTCTGCTCATCGTGCCGCCGCTGGCCTACTACGTGGCGTACCGCATCGCGCTCGGCCTGCAGCAGCACGACCGCGAGGTCCTCGCCCACGGCGTGGAGACCGGCATCATCCGCCGCCTCCCCGACGGCAGGTTCGTCGAGATCCACCAGCCGCTGCCCACCGCCGCCGGCAACGGCCACGCGGGCAACGGCCACGAGGGTGACGGCCACCACGGCCTCGACTACGCCGGCTGGGTCGTGCCGAAGAAGATGAACCGCCTCGGCGCGCTCGCTCCGACGGTCAAGGGCTTCTTCTACCCGATCGAGAAGGCCGGCCCCGCGCCGAAGCCACGCCAGCTCGAAGAGGACCGTGACCGCGAAGAGATCACCAGCGGCCACTGACCCCAGCACCACGGCGACGCCCTCAGCCCTGCACCACGCAGCGCTGGGGGCGTCGCTGGTTTTCCGCTGGTTTCGCTGTGCGCTGGTTCGCCGTTGGCTGATCCGCTGAGGGCGAACCGGGCTGGGCGCCGCCGCCCGCACGGGCCTACGGTGCTCGGATGGACCTGGTCGAGGTGCTGCCCAGCCGCCTGTACCTGCTCGCGTCGCCGGTCGGGCACGCGTACCTGTGGTGCGGCCCCGACGGGCTGACCCTGGTCGACACCGGCATGCCCGGGTCGGGACCCCGCATCGCCGAGGCCGTCGAGACCCTCGGGTTCCGGCGGCAGGACCTGCGCCGGGTGCTGCTGACCCACGCACACGTCGACCACGTCGGATCGGCCGCCGAGGTCGCCGCCTGGGGCGACGTGCTCATTGCCGCGCACCGCGACGAGGCCCCGGTCGTCAGGGGCGAGGCGGCCGGCCCACCGCCGGTCCTGTCCGGCTGGGAGCGGCAACTGTACGACCAGATCCACGCCACCATGCCGACCGACCCACCGGCGCCGGCACGGGTCGACCTGGAACTGCGCCACGGCGACGTGATCGATCTCGGCGGCGGCGTGGAGGCGGTCGCCGTGGCCGTGCCGGGCCACACCCCGGGCAGTGTCGCGTTCCACCTGCCGGCGGAGCGGATCCTGTTCACCGGCGACACGATCGCCCGCGCCCCCGACGGCACCGTCATGTTGGGCGTGTTCAACGCCGACCCGGCCCAGGCGGTCGCCTCGATGTGCCACCAGGCCGCGCTGCGACCGGAGATCGCCTGCTTCGGCCACGGCGACCCGCTCACCGAGGACACCGCCACCCGCCTGACCGAGGCCGCCGGTCGCCTGACGGAGCCGCCGGTCGCCTGACCGAGGCCGCCGGTCGCCTGACGGAGCCGCCGGTCGCCTGACGGAGCCGCCGGTCGCCTGACGGAGCCGCCGGTCGCCTGACGGAGCCGCTGGCCGCCTGACGGAGCCGCTGGTCTGACCGAGCCGCCGGCCGCCTGACCGGGGCGGCAGACCAGCTCACGAAGCCGGGCAGACCAGCTCACGGTGCGGGCGGATCAGGCCACGGAGCCGCCTCATCCGGCCTGCCAAACGCCGAAGTCCGCCTGACCGAGACCTGCGGCGCGCCGACTGTGGCCGGGGACGCGGCCTGACGCAAACCGCCAGATCGCCAGGCCAGCCGTGATCAGCGTGGCGTGGCGATCAGCATGGTGTGGCGATCAGCGAGGGGTCGTGATCACTGCGGCTTCGCGATCAGCGTGGTGGCGTGATCAGCATGGCGTGGCGATCAGCGTGGTGCCGTGATCAGTGCGGCTTCGCGATCAGCGTGGTGCCGTGATCAGTGCGGCTTCGCGATCAGCGTGGTGCCGTGATCAAGCAGGCTGGCCGACCGCCCGGCGGAAGCGCACCCGACCAGGCGGCCGACATGCCGCCGCGCCGCCCGTACACCACGACGGACCGACGAAGCGGCGTCAGATCGTGGCGGCCCAGTCGGCCACGCGGGTGGCCAGGGGCGTGCCGTGCCGCGCCCAGGTGAAGTGGTCGATCGGCGCGCCGGCCTCCGCGGCCGAATAGTGCTGGCGCACCACCTGGGCCGAGGACAGCTTCGCCGTCAGGTGGTCGACGGTCGGGGCCGGTGTGTACTGGTCGGCCTCCATGTCCACGGCGAGCACCGGCAGCCGCACGCCCGGCAGGGCGGCCTCCACGTCGACGCCGCCGAGGGAGGGGTACCGGCCGGTGCGGGCGGTGTGCGCCCAGCCGCTGATCACGGCGCGGGACTGGCGGCCGCCGAAACCCCAGCCGGGCCAGACGCCGAGCAGGGTCGAGGCGGCGGCGAGGGTCTGGGTGAACGCCAGGGTGCCGGGCGCCATGCGGCCCGGGTAGCGGCGCCAGTACGGCAGGCCGACCGCGAGCAGGGCCAGCCCGTCGACGCCGGGGTCCAGGCCGGCGGCGTGCCGGGTGGCGAGGTGCAGCGCGCAGACCTGGCCGCCGAGGGAGTGCCCGACGAGCAGGGTGCGGCGGCCGGCGCGGCGGGGCTTGAGGTGGTCCAGGACGGCCTCGACGTCGGTGGTGAGCTCGGCGAGCCCGTACCGGGAGGCCCGCGACGGCCGGGGCGTGCTGTCGCCGGTGCCGCGCAGGTCGGCGACCACGACCTCCATCCCGGTGGCGACGAGCGCGGCGGCGAAGTGCCGGTAGTAGCGGGCCGGGACGCCCATCGCGGGCCACAGCACGGCGAGGGTCGCGGCGTCGCCGGCCGGGTGCGGGTGCAGCGCGAGCCGATCGGTACCCCGGTCCAGGAACTCCATGGATTCGTAGGGTAGAGGTAGGAGGTTACCCGTGAGTAAGAAGTGTGACCCAGGCTACTGTGCGGGACGTGAAGCCAATCGATCTGTCCCAAATGCGCCTACCCGGCGCGCCGACGGTCAGCCCTGACGGCACGATCGCCGTCGTGGCGGTGACCAGGCTCGAGTTCGCCGCTGACTCGTACACCTCGCAGCTCTGGCTCGTGCGGACCGACGGGAGCGCCGCGCCGGTCCAGCTGACCCACGGCTGGCACGACAGCGCCCCGCGGATCTCGCCGGACGGGCGGTGGCTGGCGTTCCTGCGGGCGACGAAGGCGGCGGGCAGCCGGGCCGGCGGCGCCAAGGCGGAGCACGACGGCGCGCCGCAACTGTGCGTCCTGCCGCTCGGCGGTGGCGAGCCGCGCCGCCTCACCGACCTGCCGCTGGGCGCCGGCACGCCGGCCTGGGCACCGGACAGCTCCCGGTTGGCGTTCTCCGCGCGGGTACCGCAGGACGGCCGCTACGGCACCGGCAAGACCGAGGACGGCGAGACGATCGGCCCGGACGGCGAGCCGCCGCGGCGGATCACCCGGTACTTCTACCGCGTGGACGGCCTCGGGTTCCTGCTGGACCGGCCGGCGCACCTCTACGTGACCGACCTCGACGGCACGCTGACCCGGCTCACCGACGGCGAGCGCAGCCACGGCGACCCGGAGTGGAGCCCCGACGGGCAGACCCTCGCGTTCGTCTCCGAGCGGCACGACACGTGGGGTGACGACTTCGCCTCCGACGTGTGCGTCATGCCGGCCGGCGGCGGCGAGGTCCGGGCGCTGACCGACACGACGTACAGCATGGGCCTGTGCCGGTGGGCGCCGGACGGCCGGTCGGTGCTGTTCACCGCCAACCTCGCCGGCGAGGGCCGGGTCGACCCGATCATGCGCAACGAGTCGCTGTGGTCGGTGCCGATCGAGGGCGGGCCGGCCCGGCAGCTGCTCGACCCGGAGGCGTACACCCTGGCCGCACCCGGCGGCGACGTGGCGGGCACCGAGCGCGGCGTGCTGTTCACCAACGAGCACCGCGGCGCGGTACAGCTGCTCAGGGTGCCGTACGACGGCGGTACCCCCGAGATCCTCATCGACGGGGAGCGGCAGGTGGCCGGGTTCGCCGCCGCGGGCGACACGATCGTGGCCACCATCGCCGGCCCGGCCGACTGGGGCGAGGTCTACGCCGGTGACGTCAAGCTCACCGACTTCTCCGCCGGCGTGACCGCGCTGCCGCAGGTCGAGGTGACCGGCGCGGCGCCGGACGGCTACCCGGTGCACGGGTGGGTGGTCAAGCCCGCGGGCGACGGGCCGCACCCGGTGCTGCTCATGATCCACGGCGGGCCGTTCGCGCAGTACGGCTGGCGGCTCTTCGACGAGGCGCAGGTGTACGCGGGCGCCGGCTACGCGGTCGTCTACGGCAACCCCCGCGGCTCGTCCGGCTACGGCGAGGCGCACGGCCGGGCGGTGCGCGGCAACGTCGGCGAGGTCTCCGCCGTCGACCTGCTCGCCCTGCTCGACGCCGCCCTGGCCGACGGCGACCTGGACGCCGGCCGGGTCGGGGTCCTCGGCGGCTCGCACGGCGGGTTCATGACGACCTGGCTCGCCGCGATGCACGGCGACCGGTTCAAGGCGGCGATCTCGGAGCGGGCGGTCAACGCGATCGACAGCTTCCAGGGCAGCTCCGACATCGGCTGGCTGTTCGCGGACTCGCTCTACGGCGCCGACGGCGGGTCGTTCGAGCAGCAGAGCCCGCTCACGTACGCCGACAAGATCGACATCCCGATGCTCATCATCCACTCGGAGCACGACTGGCGCTGCCCGGTCGAGCAGGCCCAGCGGCTGTTCGTGGCGCTCAAGCGGCGCGGGACCCCGGTGGAGCTGCTGCTGTTCCCGGGGGAGGGGCACGAGCTGTCCCGTTCGGGGCGCCCGTCGCACCGGGTCGCCAGGTTCGACGCGATCCTGGAGTGGTTCGGCCGGCACGTCTGAGGGAGGTGGGGAGGGCCCGGGCCCTCCCCACACCCGCCTACTTGACGAGAAGCTCGGCGACCTGGACGGCGTTGAGGGCGGCGCCCTTGCGCAGGTTGTCGTTCGAGACGAACAGCGCCAGGCCGTGCTCGACGGTCTCGTCGGCGCGGATCCGGCCGACGAAGCTCGGGTCGGCACCGGCGGCCTGCAGCGGCGTCGGCACGTCGGTCAGCACCACGCCGGGCGCGTCCGACAGCAGCTCGATCGCCCGCTCGACCGTGATCGGCCGCTCGAAGCGGGCGTTGAGCTGCAGCGAGTGGCCGGTGAACACGGGCACCCGCACGCAGGTGCCGGAGACCTTCAGGCCGGGGATCTCGAGGATCTTGCGGCTCTCGTTGCGCAGCTTCTGCTCCTCGTCGGTCTCGAATGAGCCGTCGTCGACGACCGAGCCGGCGAGGGGCAGCACGTTGAACGCGATCGGCCGGGCGAACTGCTTCGGCGCCGGGAACTCGACGGCCGAGCCGTCGAACGCGAGCGCGGCGGCGCCGTCGGCGACCTTGCGGACCTGCTCGTCGAGCTCGGCGACGCCGTTGAGCCCGGCGCCGGACACCGCCTGGTAGGTGGCGGCGACGAGGGCGACCAGGCCGGCCTCCTCGTGCAGCGGGCGCAGCACCGGCATCGCGGCCATCGTCGTGCAGTTGGGGTTGGCGATGATGCCCTTCGGGCGGTTCGCGATCGCGTGCGGGTTGACCTCCGCGACGACGAGCGGCACGTCCGGGTCCATCCGCCAGGCGGAGGAGTTGTCGACCACGACGGCACCGGCGGCGGCCACCTTCGGCGCCAGCTCCTTCGACGTGCCCTTGCCGGCGGAGAACAGCACGATGTCCAGGCCGGAGTAGTCGGCGGTCGCCGCGTCCTCCACCGTGATCTGCTGGCCCTGCCAGTCGATCGGCCGGCCCGCGGAGCGGGCGGACGCGAACAGGCGCAACTGGTCTACCGGGAACTGACGCTCGGCCAGGATGTGGCGCATGACGCTGCCCACCTGGCCCGTGGCTCCGACGATGCCGATCCTCATGGGCGTCGAGATTACCGGGTCGGTCAGGGCGGCTCGATGCGATTTGCCGCACTCCCGACCGTCACACCCGCCCTTTACCAGGCAAAACGGTGCCTTCTTGCGGCCGGCTCCGGCCGCCGGCGGACGGCTTGCGGCCGTCCCCGGCGAAATACGCCGGAAATTTTCCGGCGGTCAGTCGGTGTCGGGCAGGCCGATCGCGAACGCCTCTTCCAGGTCGTGCTGCGAGTAGGCGCGGAACGCGATGTGCGTGTCGGTGTCGACCACGCCGGGCACCTTCGAGATGCCGGCCGCGATGACCTCGGCGATCTCCTCGTACTGCCGGACGCGGACCATCGCGATCAGGTCGACGTTGCCGGCGACGGAGTAGACCTCGCTGACACCGGGGAGGTTGGCGATGCTCTCGGCCACCTCGGGGATCGAGTCGGTCGCGCAGTCGATGAGGACGATCGCGGTGATCACCTGCGGTGCTCCTTCCAGCATGTGGACATCGTCATGCTAGTCGGCGGCGACGGTCAGCTCCCGCCCGACCCGGACGGCGTCGCGCAGCGTCTCGCCCGCGCCGACCTCCCCGCCCGGCCACACCACCGCGCGGGTCACCCGGCCCGCGACGACGGCACCGGCGCCGATGACCGCCTGCTCCACCTGACCGGTCACCGTCGCGGTCGGGTCGACGAGATTCCGCCGGTGTACGGCGTGCAGGTTGGCCCGCAGGTAGTCGCGGGGCGTGCCGGTGTCCAGGTAGGTGCCCCGGTACTCGACGATCTCCAGGCGGTCCTCGCGCTCCGCCGGTCGCCACGTGGTGCGCACCAGGTCCGACGGGACCGGCTCCAGGTGCGCCACCAGGTCCCACGGCAGCAGCGAGAACCCGGCGAAGCGGTGCCGGCCGAACTCCTTCGGCGGGCCGGGCACGGCGAGCATGCGCACGGTGCTGCCGTCCCAGTCGTCGAGCAGCCCGGCGATGTCGGATCGCGCGCCGGCCTCGTCCGGGGCCAGGTACGCGTCGGCGTTGCCGACCAGGACGCCCCGGCCGCCGATCCAGTCCTTGAGCAGGGCGAGGCCGCCGGCCGTACCGAACGGGTCGCCCGGCTCGACGGAGAGGTGGGCGCGGTCACCGACGTGCGCGACGACCTGCTCCGCGAGGTAGCAGGCGTTGACCGCCAGGTCGGCGGGGCCGCTGATGCCGAGCGCCGCGACCCGCGCCATCGCCCGGTCCAGCAGGGCGACGTTGCCGACCGGGCAGAGCGCCTTCGGCAGGTGCTCGGTCAGGGGACGCAGCCGCCGCCCCTCGCCGGCGGCCAGGATCACCGCGCAGATCCCGGTCATTTCGTGAGCACCTCGGGGTAGTCCTTGTACGGGCCGATCCCGTAGTGGGCGAGCAGCTGCGACGTCGACACCGTCAGCGGCGGCAGGGTGTCCAGGCGGTGCCAGGCGGCCTCGAGGACCTCGGCGGCGTCGACCGTCAGCTCGGCGGTCGGCTCGACCTCGGTCTCGAACACCATGTCGACCCACTGGCCGCGGGTGTGCACGACGGCGTTGGGGTTCGCCGGGCGGAACCGCTCCGGCGGCAACCTGATCCCGGTCTCCTCGGCGAACTCGCGGGCCGCCGTCTGCACCGGCCGCTCACCGCGGTCCATCAGCCCCGCCGGCAGCGACCAGCCGGCCCCGGGCGGCTGCCGCAGCAGCAGGATCCGGCTGCCCTCGGGGTCGCGGGCGAGGATGACCGCGCCGATCGTGTACGTGGGCTGGAACGTCCGCACGATCCGGCGCTTCCAGCGGGCGGGGAGACGGTAGAACGTCCGGTACGCCACCATGCGCAGTTGTTGTTTCACCGCCATCGGCAAAGGCTAGCGGCCTACCTGGGCGAGTGGTCGACCAGGGCGATCAACTCCTCGACCACCTCGTCCGCCGTGCGGTTGTGGTCGGCGACGGCGACCAGCAGCGTCTCCAGGTCCGGGTACCCGAGCCTGGTCGCCAGCCGGACCAGCGGCAGGTCGCTGGCCAGGCCGCGGCCCTGCCGGCGCAGCGCCAGCCCGATCGCGAGCCGGCCGAGGCGCACCTTGTTGGCGACCGTGATCGCGGGTGCCTCGTGCGCCTCGAACCACCGGCTGATGTGCAGCCGCGCGTGCGGCGTCTTCACGAACTCCAGCCACTCCGGCGACGGCCCGCGCGCCGGGGCGTCGGCGTCGAAGTCGAACTCGTCGCGCTGCCCGGTCCGCGTGATGATCTCGACGGTGTCACCGTCGGCGAGCGGCGACGACACCGCGATCAGCCGGCCGTTGACCTTCGCGCCGATGCACCGGTTGCCGATGTCGGCGCCGAGGATGTACGCGAGGTCGACCGGGGTCGCGTCCTGCGGCAGCAGTACCGGCCGGCCGCCGCCCTCGGCGAGCACCAGGATCTGGTCCTCGGCCAGGTCGCAGCGCAGCGAGGCGATGAACTGCGACGGGTCCGAGGCGGCCGCCTCCCAGTCGAGCAGGCGCCGCAGCCAGGTCAGCTGCTCCGCCTTCGACGCGGGGCCGAACTTCGCCGCCGCGTGCGGGTACCGGAAGTTGGCGACGATGCCGTACTCGGCGGCCTGGTGCATCTCCTCGGTGCGGATCAGCACCTCCAGCGAGCGGCCCTCCGGCCCGAGCACCGTGGTGTGCAGCGACTTGTAGTTGTTGTTCTTCGGCGTGGCGATGAAGTCCTTGAACCGCCCCGGCACCGGCCGCCACTTGCCGTGCACCGCGCCCAGCGCCGCGTAACAGTCCGTCTCGGGCCCGTCGACGATGATGACGACCCGCGGCATGTCGTGCGGGTCCTCGTAGTTGCCGTCGACGGTGTCCTTCCAGATCGAGTACAGATGCCGCGGCCGCGGTGACACCTGCGCGTCGATGCCGAACTTCCTCAGGTCCGTGGTGACGGCGGCGATGACCCGCTCGAGGTAGCCGTCCCAGCCCTTGCGCTTGCGCACGTACTCGTCGATCAGCGCGTACCCGCCGGGGCTGATCGCCCGCAGGACCCAGTCCTCCAGCTCCCGCTTCAACGCCTGGATGCCGAGCCGCTCGCACAGCGGTATCAGCACCTCCCGCGTCGCGGTCGCGATCCGCACCTGCGACTTGATCGACCGCGCGTCCAGCGTCCGCATGTTGTGCAGCCGGTCCGCGAGCTTGATCACCAGCACCCGCACGTCCCGCCCGGCGGCGACGATCATCTTGCGGATCGTCTCGGCCTCGGCGTCGGCGCCGTAGAACATCTTGTCGAACTTCGTCACGCCGTCGACCAGCAGCGCCACCTCGCCGCCGAAGTCCCGCTCCAGCGCGCCGAGCGTGTAGTCCGTGTCCTCGACCGTGTCGTGCAGCAGCGACGCCACCAGCGTCGTCGTGTCCATCCCCAGGTCGGCGAGGATCTCCGTCACTTCGAGGGGGTGCGAGATGAACGGCTCGCCGCTCTTGCGCATCTGCCCGCGGTGCATCTGCTCGGCCGTCGCGTACGCCCGCCGCAGCAGCGCCACGTCGCCGGTCGGATGGATCGTCCGGTGCATCCGCAGCACGTTGGCGAGGGGGTCCTCGGTCGTCTGCCACGGCAGCATCGCCCGCAGCCGCGCCCCGATGACCGCCGAGTACGTCGACGTAGGGTCCCCGGGCACCGACCCGCCCACCAGCGCCGAGTACGTCGGCGGCGGCGGCACCGCCGGCGAGTCCTCGGTCGGCGGCGCGGTCAGCCGCGCCCGCGGCGCCGCGAACCGGTCGTCGACGGCGGACCGCTTCGGGCTCCGCTCCTTGTCCCGCTGCTGCTTCTCGCCCCGCTCACCGCCCCCGGCGGCGTCGTCTGTCAGCGCCTTGTCTGCGGGTGCCTTGCCCGTGGGCGCCGTGTCCGCGCGGGTCTGCGCCGTGGGGGTTTGTGCTGTGGGGGTGTTGGCCGCGGCGGGCCGGTCCGTGGTGGGGGATCGTCCTGCGGGGCGGTCGGCCGGGGGGCGTTCCGTGGTGGGCCGGTCGGTCGTGAGCCTGTCCGTGGGGTGCCGGTCGGCTGGGTGGCGCTCGGTGGTGGACCGCTCGTTGCGGGGCCGCTCGCCGCCGGGCCGCGCCGCCGGCGGCCGGGTCCCCACGGGCCGCTCGTTGGCCGGCCAGTCCCTGCGCGTCTCACCGTGGTCCTGCGGCACCCGCTGACCCTGCGGCGCCCGCGGCGCCTGCGCCGCCCACTGCCCGGGCACCGCCTGCTCGTCCCGCGGCCCGCGACGCTCCCGCACCACCGCCACGGCCTCCGCCCCAGCGGCAGTCTCCATGGCGTCGCCTACCGCGGTGTCGGCCCCCGCCGACTCCTGCGGCACCTCGGCCTGCGCATCGCCTGCGTCCCGCCGGGTGTTCGGCTGTGCGCCGGGCTCCCCGTCCAGGTCAGCTCCAGCACCGTGATCCGGGGTCTCGTCACCCGGATCGGCCCGCTGCCGAACGCCCGCTTCCTCGTGCCCGCCGGACTCCCGCGCATCCCGGCGCTGACCGCCGCGCTCCTGCGAACCCGGGTCCGACCTACCGCTGCCCTGCGAGACTTGATCCTGCGGAACTCGATCCTGCGGAACTCGATCCTGCGGGACCCGATCCTGCGGGACCCGATCCTGAGCGCCGCGGTCCAGAGCGTCCCTGTCGGTGGAAGCGTCGGTGGAAGCCGACCCCCGGCCGCCGGACCCCTGACTACCGGACTCTTCAGCGCCGGATGCCTGGCCGCCGGATCCTCGAACGCCGGATCCCTGAGGGCCGGACTCCTGAGGGCTGGACTCCTGACAGTCGGACCTCTGACCGCCCGGCTCGTGCCCGCCGGCCTCGCGCTCGCCCGACCCGCGCCCCTCGGGCCCCGGGTCGCCGGTCTTGACGCTCCCCGGCCCGTGCCCGTTGGCCTCGTGACCGGCGGGCCTGCCGTTCGCCTCGTGATCGGCGGGCCGGCCGTCGGACTCGGGGTGGCCGGGGTCGGGCTGGTCGGCGGGGGTCCTGTCGACATACGCCCGCTGCGGCTCCGGCTGCACCCGGTCCCGGCTGTTGCGGTCCTGGTGCGGCTCCAGACGCCGCCGGCGGGCCGGGGACTCGGGGACGTTGATCGCCGCGGTCGGCAACCCCCGGGGACCGAGCAGCACCTCGCCCACCGCGTCGAGCAGCTGGTGGGCGTCCGTCGCGCCGGGCACGGAAGGCAACGGCGACGTCGCACCAGGCATGGATGGCAACGGCGACGTGGCGCCAGGTAAAGACGGCAACGGCGACGCGCCGCCAGGCACGGGGGGCAACGGCGACCCGCCGGCGGCCGTGAAACCCGTCGGCAGCGTGTGCAGGAAACCCGCCGGCTCGTTGGGCTTGCCCCCGGGCGTCAGTGGGTCCAACATGAACTCGCTGTGCGCGGACGCGGACCCGGAGTTGACGCCACCGGACCCCGGATTGCCGCCCCCGGCGCCGGTGACCGTGGAGGGGCCAGCATCAAGGGGCGCGCCGGACTGATGCAGACCGGGCTCCATGCGGCACCTCCTCACCGACGGGCCGGGCGGGCCTGGGTTTGGGTAGGTTCCAGCCTAGTTTCCCTCGTGGCATCCGATCGGTCATTTGAGTATGTGCGATCGTCTGATGCGCTCACCCCTCCAAGTCGATCCGCACCGACGCGGCGGCCTCCGCGCGGGCGAGGAACGGGCGCCACCGGCCGGCGCCGGTGGCCGGTGATGACCATCCCATGTCGGCCTTGACCAGGCGTGTTTCCGGTCGCTCGAGCCAGGCGAGGATCCGCTCGGTCTCCTCGGGCGTCGCGCGCGGCGTCGGCCCGTGTCCCGGTTGGACGGTCTCCGCTGTGGCGAGAACCACATCGAGCGTCGGCTGTGGATGCACCCTGGGGGGTGACACGCCGGCGGCGGCGAGCCGGCCGTGGCGCACCACCGCGAGCTCCCAGCCGCCCTTCGCCGCGGGCCGGGCCGCGATCAGCTCGGGCAATCTGGTCAGCGACGCGAGCCGCTGCATGCGGATCGCGGTGCGCAGGAACGCGATTAGCCGGGTGCGGATCGTCGCCGCGTCCTCGTAGCGCTCGGCGGCGGACAGCGTCTCGATGCGGGCCATGAGCCCCCGCACGACCGTGCCGGGGTCGCCGGTCGTGGCGGTGCGGAACGGCTCGGCGGCCGCGGCCTCGTAGTCGTCGGGGGAGATGCGGTGCTCGCACGGCGCGGGGCAGCGGCCCAGCTCGGCGAGCGCGCACGCGGGGGTCTTCGTGCGCAGCGACAGCTTGTGGGTGCACTGGCGGATCGGCAGCGCGTCGTAGATGCCGGCGGCGGCCAGCTCGGCGCCGCGCCGGGAGCCGAACGGCCCCAGATACGCCGCCCCGTCGGCCTGCACCTCGCGCACGACCGACAGCCGCGGATAGGCCTCGGCGGTGAGCTTGAGCCACATGACCCGCTCGGGGAACTTGGAGCGGCGGTTGTACGGCGGCTTGTGCGCGGCGATCAGTCGCAGCTCGCGCACCTCGGCCTCCAGGGAGTGCGCGCAGAGGATCGCCTCGACCCGCTCCGCCGCGTTGATCATCTCGTCGATGCGGGCGCGCTTCTCGGCGGCGGTGAAATAGCTGCGGACCCGGGTCGCGATCGACGAGCTGGTGCCGATGTAGAGCGGGCGGTCCTTGTGGCCGCGGAACACATAGACCCCGGGGGCGTCGGGCAGCCCTTCGGCCAGGTGCCGCTTGCGCCGCTGGGACGGGCTGACCGCCTTGACGAACTCGATCGTGTCGCCGACGGTGTGCACCTTGTGGCTGCCGAGCCGGGCGATCAGGCCGTGCAGCACGTCGACGGTGGCGCGGGCGTCGTCGAGTGCGCGGTGGATCGGCTGGGTGCTCGCGTGGAAATGCCGGGCGAGCGTGGCGAGCTTGTTGTTGGGGACCTCGTCGGCGACCAGTGCCCGCCGGGCGATCGCCGCGGTGTCCAGCACGATCGGCTTGGGCCACGCGTGACCGTGCTTGGCGCAGGCCGCCTTCAGGAACCCGGTGTCGTAGGGCGCGTTGTGCGCCACGAGCACCGCCCCGGCGATGAACTCCAGGAACGCCGGCAGCACCGCGTCGATCGTGGGCGCCTCGACCAGCATCGCCTCGGTGATGCCGGTCAGCACGGTGATGAACGCGGGCAGCCGCTCACCCGGGTTGACCAGCGTGCCGAACTCGCCGAGGATCTCGCCGCCGCGGACCTTGACCGCGCCGATCTCGGTGATGCCGCCGCCGTCCGGCGCGCCGCCGGTCGTCTCGAGGTCGACGACCACGAACGTCGTGGCGAACAGCGTCGCCGCGCGCGGGTCGTCGAACAGGGCATCGAGCGTTTCCTGGTGGTAGTCGGCCACGCGCGCACACTACGACCAGGGTGTGACAAAAAATCGGTCAGTGCGGCTGGAACCGCAGCTCGAACCGGACGTCCGGCGAGCCGAACGTCTGGCTGGTGCGCACGACGGTCGCCCCGTGCGCCCGCAGGATGTCGGCGACGGCCCGCGGGACCAGCTCGTCGGCCACCCGGACGCCCCGCAGGTCGGCCTCCCACTCGGGGGCGATCGAGCCGCCGGCATGGCTGAGCTCGACCGCCGGCACCGGCGTCGCCAGCACCCGCACCGCGACCCGTCCACCCGCGGGGGCCACCTTGAGGGCAGAGAAGATCACGTAGTCCAGCGCTCTGGAGAGTTTGCCGGGATCCGCCTGTACCGATGCCGCATCCGCGACGCCAAGTGTGATGGCGATGTTGCGGGCATCCGCTATCGGACGCAGCTCCCGGATGCGGGCCTCGGTCAGATACGTCAGGTCGACCGACCGTGCCTCCAGCTGCCCGTCCAGGGCGGTCGCGGCGACCAGCCGGCGCAGTTCGAGCAGCTCGGTGACCTGCTTGGCCAGCGCGCGCAGCGCCCGCATCTGGTCCAGGTTGAGCCGGTGCGGCGCGTGGTCGACCACGCACAGGGTGCCCAGGGCCGCCCCTTCGCTGGTCAGCAGCGGGGCGCCGGCGTAGAACCGGATGCCGTCCTCGGCGTTGACGAACGGGTTGTCGGCGAACCTCGCGTCGGCGGTGGCGTCCGGCACGACCATCAGGTCCCGGCCCATGATCGCGTGGGCGCAGAACGCGACCTCCCGGGGCGTTTCGGCCGGTCCGACGGGCCCGATCTTGGCCTTGAACCACTGCCGCTGGGTGTCGACCAGGGTGACCAGCGAGATCGGCGCGCCGCACACCTCGGATGCGATCCGGACGATGTCGTCGAAATCGGTCTCGGGCGGGGTGTCCAGCACGGCGAGGTCGTGCAGTGCCGAGACGCGTTCCGCCTCGTTCTCGGGTACCGGCGGCTGCATGTGGTGCCTCCTCGCGGGCGTACCCAATCGGGTGAAATAAGGATAAGTCAGCTTTTAGCCTTTCGAGGGAAGCCGGCTGTCTGGAGACCATCCGGGGCGAATCTGGTCGACAATGCGACACTGGAGTGATGCCCGCGCACGACGCTCCCGACGACCTCGACGACGAGGCCGCGGTGACGCCTGCGCCGGAGCCGGTCGACCTGCCGGACTCCGACGGCGGGGCCGAGCCGGTCCTGCCCGAGACCATCCGCCAGCGCGTCATCTCCCTCGCCGCCGGCGCCATGACCGGCCTGCCCCTCGACGAGCTGCCGATGCCGCTGCGGCGGGTCGCGAAGTTCGCGCCCAACCGGCGCGCCCGGCTCGGCGGCCCGGTCATCGCGATGCAGCTGTCCGGGGACCCGCTGCTGCGCCAGCGCCTCGCCACGAGGGTCGTCAACGACGCCGGTGACCTGGGCGCCTCCATCCTGGAAGGGGTCGCGCCGCCGGCCGCGGACCCCGTCGAGGTGGCCGCGCTGGCCTATCTCGCCCGCCCCGACGGCTGGCGCGACCTGGTGGAGCGGGCCACCGACGCGGTCCGCGCCGAGGCGCAGGGCGCCGCCGCGTCCGAGCGGGTCCGCGACGTCGAGCAGCGGCTGGCCCGCGCCGAGCACGACCGCGCCGTCGCCCGCGTCGAGGCCGACAAGCTGCGCGACGAGCTGGCCAGGCTCCGCGACGAGACCGCCGGGCTGCGGGAGGAGGTCCGCTCGCTGGGCAAGGCGCTGCGGGAGAGCCAGGCCAAGGAGCGCAAGGCGACCGAGATGCTCGCCAGCGAGAAGGGCCGGGCCGCGCGGGCCACCGCCGACCACGACGCCGAGCTGCGCCGCATGCGGGCCAAGCTCGCCGAGGCCGAGACCGCCGCCGGGGCGCAGCGGCAGAGCGCCAAGGACGCCCGCGCCGTCGACGACGCCCGGCTGTGGCTGCTGCTGGAGACGATCGGCCAGGCCGCCGTGGGACTGCGCCGTGAGCTGGCCCTCGACCCCACCGACCGGCTCCCCGCGGACTTCGTCGCCGAGCACGACGCCGACCGGCCGGAGAACGCCGCCGGCACCGGCGCGGCCCGCGCCCTGGACGCCGACGACCCGGCCCGGCTCGACCAGCTGCTGAGCCTGCCGAAGGCGCACATGATCGTCGACGGGTACAACGTCACCAAGAAGGGCTACGGGGAGCTCTCCCTCGAGCAGCAGCGCAACCGCCTCATCACCGGCGTCGGTGGCCTGGTCGCGCAGACCAGGGCCGAGGTGACCGTCGTGTTCGACGGCGCCGAGCGGGTCGTCGGGCTGCCGCCGGCGCCGCGCGGCGTGCGGGTGCTCTTCTCCAAGAAGGGCGAGACCGCCGACGAGCTGATCCGCCGCCTGGTCAGGGCCGAGCCGGCCGGCCGGCCGGTCGTGGTGATCTCCTCCGACAAGGAGGTCATCGACGGCGTGCGCCGCCACGGCGCGTACCCACTGGGCAACGACACCCTGCTGCGCCGCCTCTCACGCTCCTGACCTGCGCAAACGCGTTTTTGTCGTACCCCCCGCTTACCGTGGTGCTACGGACGGTCAACGGAGGAGGAGCGATGCTCGTCGACTGCGAGACCTGCTCAGTGCGTGACACCGCCTGCGGGGGCTGTGTGGTGACCCTGCTGCTGGACACCCCACCCGCCCTGCACCAGCTCGGTGCGGCCGAGGTCCGGGCGATCGAGGTGTTCGAGCGCGCCGGGTTCGAGGTCACCGTGCTGGACCCCACGCACGTCGAGACGCCGGCACCACGCCGGCCGGGGCGGCACCGCGCCGCATAAGCTTGCGGAGTTTCCGACCTGGAGGTGCGGCGTGACCCCTCGCGCATGGGCGGCGATCACCCTAGCGGTGCTGCTCGTCGCGGTGGTGGTGGTCGCGGCGCTGCGGGTGCCCTGGTCAGCGCCGCCGGCACCGCGCGCCGACCAGCTCGCCGCGCTCGACACGCTGCCCGCCGACGCGGTCGCCAAGGGCCGGGCGTTCCACGCGGCGCTGCGCCCCGGCACCTACCTGTCGCTGGCCCTGGGCCTGCTCGTCGCGCTCCTGCTCGGCCTGACGCCGGCCGGCGCGTGGATCGTCGAGCAGGTGTCGCGGCCGTTCGGCGGCCACTGGCTGGCCCGGGCGCTGCTCGGCGGCCTCGCCGTCGTCTTCATCGGCGAGGTCGCGGCGCTGCCCCTCGCCGCGTGGCGCCAGTCCATCCTGCGGCGTTACGGGCTTTCGACGCAGGACTGGTCCGGGTGGACCGTCGACATGCTCAAGGGTTATGCCGTCGGCGCCGTGATCGGCGCGATCGCGCTGGTCGGCTTCTTCACCATCACCCACTTCGCGCCGCGCTGGTGGTGGGCGTGGGGTGCGGCCGGGGCGGCGCTGCTCACGGTGCTGCTGTCGTTCGTCTTCCCGGTCCTGGTCGAGCCGGTGTTCAACAAGTTCACCCCGATGGCCGAGGGCGAGCAGCGGACCAGGCTCATCGCCCTCGCGGAGCGCGACGGCGTCCCCGTCCGCGACGTGCTCGTCGCCGACGCGTCCCGGCGCACCCGCGCCGTCAACGCGTATGTCTCCGGGCTCGGCCCGACCCGCCGCATCGTCGTCTACGACACCCTGCTGGAGAAGGCGCCCCCGGAGGAGGTCGAGTCGGTCGTCGCGCACGAGCTCGGCCACGCCAAGGACGGCGACGTGTTGACCGGCACCCTGCTCGGCGCGTTCGGCGCGGCCGCCGCCGTGTGCGGTCTCTACCTGCTCGGCTCGTGGGGTGCCCTGCTGCGCCGCGCCGGCGTCGACACGATCGGCGAGCCCCGCGCGGTGGCCCTGCTGGTCGCGGTCGCCACCGTGGCCGGGCTGCTCGCCGGCCCGGCGCAGGCGTTCGTGTCGCGGCGCGTCGAGGCCCGCGCCGACCGGCACGCCCTGCGGCTCACCGACGACCCCGCCGGGTTCGAGGCCATGCAGGGCCGGCTCTCCCTGGTCAACCTCGGTGACCCCGACCCCAACCCGGTGGAGCAGTTCCTGTTCGGGTCGCACCCGACCGCGGTGCAGCGGATGGCGGAGGCCCGGGCCTGGGCACGGGGCGAGCGATGACCAGCCTGCTCGTCACCAACGACTTCCCGCCCCGCCCCGGCGGCATCCAGCAGTTCGTGCATAACCTCGCCGTGCGCCAGTCCGCCGGTTCGGTCGTCGTGTATGCATCGACGTTCCGGGACGCGGCGAAGTTCGACGCGGAGCAGCCGTTCGAGGTGGTGCGGGAGGCGACCGGCATGCTCCTGCCCACCCCCGGCGTCGCCCGCCGCGCCGCCGAGCTGGCCCGCGCCCACGGCTGCGACAGCGTCTGGTTCGGCGCCGCCGCCCCGCTCGGCCTGCTCGCCGACGGCCTGCGCCGCCGCGCCGGCGTCGGGCGGGTGGTCGCCCTCACCCACGGCCACGAGGTCGGCTGGGCCGCGCTGCCGGGCGCCCGCACGCTGCTGCGCCGCATCGGCCGCGGCGCCGACGTCGTCACGTACCTCGGTGAGTACACGCGCACGAGGCTCGCCCGGGTCCTGGACGGGCTCACGTCCCTGCAGCGCCTCGCCCCCGGCGTCGACGTCGACGCGTATTCGCCGCAGGTCGACCGGCACCTGATCCGCGCCCGCCACCACCTCACCGACCGTCCGGTGATCGTGTGCGTGTCCCGCCTCGTGCCGCGCAAGGGCCAGGACGTGCTGATCCGGGCGCTTCCCCTGATCCGGCGCGCCGTCCCCGACGCCGCCCTGCTCATGGTGAGCGGCGGCCCGTACCGTGCCACTTTGGAGCGCCTCGCCCGCGAGTCCGGCGTCGAGCGCGACGTCGTCTTCACCGGCTCGGTCTCCTGGGCGGAGCTGCCCGCCCACTACGCGGCAGGTGACGTCTTCGCCATGCCGTGCCGCACCCGCCGCCGCGGCCTCGACGTCGAGGGCCTCGGCATCGTCTATCTCGAAGCCTCCGCCACCGGCCTGCCCGTCGTCGCCGGCGACTCGGGCGGCGCCCCCGACGCCGTCCGCGAGGGCGAGACCGGTTTCGTCGTCCCCGGCCGCGACGTCGCCGCCGTCGCCGACCGCATCACCACCCTGCTGCTCGACCGGACCCTCGCCACGAAGATGGGCGCCGCGGGCCGCGCCTGGGTCGAGTCGGACTGGCGCTGGGAAACCCAGGCCGACCGCCTCCGCACGCTGCTCACCCCGACGAGCTGACCGCCCGGCTGGCTGCTCGCCGCTCACCCGCCCCGGTCTTCCTCTGCCCGCCGACCGCCTGGACGCTTGGCGTGCTCGCTTGGCGTGCTCGCTTGGCGTGCTCGCTTGGCGTGGTCGCTTGGCGTGGTCGCTTGGCGTGGTCGCACCGCCGGGCCCGCGTGTGCTCGCGCCCGGGCCGACCTTCGACCGGCTGGTCGCCGCGTCGGGCTGGTGGGGCGGGTTGGCCTGGTGGGCGGGTTGGCCTGGCGGCGGGTTGGCCTGGCGGCGGGTTGGCCTGGCGGCGGGTTGGCTTGGTTCGGGTGGGCCGAGGCGGTGGTTCGGGGGGCCTGCGCTCCGTGTGGGGCGGGGGCGGGCTGGGCTGTGTGGTGGTGGGTTGGCCTGGTGGGCGGGTTGGTTTGGTTCGGGTGGGCCGAGGCGGTGGTTCGGGTGGCCTGCGCTCCGCGTGGGGCGCGGGCGGGCTGGGCCGTGTGGCAGTGAGCGGTGGCGGGTTGAGGTGTGCGGCTGGGTTGATCGGTGGTCGTGTCCACGTGGGGTGCGGTCCGCGCCGACTGTGGGCTGCGGTGGCTCCGGCCGGTGTGTCCGCGTGGGCCGGGGCACCGGTTGGACACGACCCGCGCGCTGCGCCGCGCAGACTGGTCACGCCCTGAGTGGCGTGGCTGACTCGCCCGTGGCTCCCAGGACGCGAGCAGGGTAAGCGAGCAGGGTAAAGCAGGGTAAAGCGGGCGGGACGGGTGCCGGCCTCGCTGGTGTCACGGTGCTCGTCGGCGGCCGTGCGTCAGTCATGCCCGGCGGATCGAGGAGCGCGGGGGCTGCCACCGGACCGGCCCGGCACCGGGGAAGACCCCGGACGGCGTGACCATCCGCCGTCAGGCGAACATCAGGCCGGCTCCAGGTCCGTGGCCACCTCGGGTATCGGCACCCAAGCGAACCTCGCAACTGCGGAGGAACCCGAATCACGCCCGGGGAGAAAGCACAAGAAACGGCGCACATTTCCCGACATTTCCCGCCCGCCACCGCGACCGCAGTCAATGCGCCGGTGGTGCTGTCGGGCGGGTCGCCGGATGGAGAAACGACAGGCTGGCCGTTCTGGGGGTTGGGGGCAGATCGGCCAGCGCCTATCGGAAAGTCAGAACTTCGGGGCGTCGGGGGCTTCGAGCAGGCCGAGGCGGAGCGCGGTCATGAGGGCCTGGGCGCGGTTGGCGGCGCCGAGCTTCTCGTACAGCTTCGAGATGTGCGTCTTCGCGGTGGACTCGGAGACGAACAATTGCTTGGCGATGCCGGCGACGCTCATGCCGTCGGCGAGCAGGCGCAGCACCTGGCCCTCGCGGGGGGACAGCTGCGGGCCGCTGGGGGCGAGCCGGCGCTTCATCGCCTCGGCCAGGTCGGCGGCGGTGAACGCGCTGGGGGCGGAGGCCGCGTGGCGGGCCGCCGCCACCACCTCGTCGGCGGGGGCGGTCTTCGGCACGAAGGCGGACGCGCCGGCCTCGAGGGCCCCGAAGAGCTGGTCGTCGCCCGCGTACATGGTCAGCACCACGATGCCCATGGTGTTGCTGGTCTTGCGCAGGGCCCTGGTCGCCTCCAGGCCGCTGCCGTCGGGGAGGCGCAGGTCCATGATGACCACGTCAGGCTGCAGCGCCCCGGCCTGGCGGATCGCCTCGGCGGCCGTCGCGGCCTCACCCACCACCTCGAACTGGCGGTCACGCTCGAACGCGTGCCGCAGCCCTCTGCGGATGAGATCGTGGTCGTCGACGAGCAGAACTTTGGTGCGTGTCGTCGGCGTCGCGGTAGTCGACATTCCCGGTGCTCTCTCCCTCTGGTGCCTTCACGCTACCGCGCACGCGGTGCGGTTCCGAGCACAACCGCCACTGTGGTCCCATTCGGCACGCGCGGTGTGATCTCCAACCGGCCTCGGATACGTTCCGCTCTCTCGGCCATGATCGCAAGACCATAGCGTCCGTCCGGGCGGTTCTCACCTATGCCGCTTCCATCGTCGGAGATTTCTACCTGTGCGAACGGTGGATCGACCGCGCACGTTACCCAAAGATTCTCCGCGCCGGCGTGTTTCCGCGCGTTCGTGATGGCTTCCTGGGCAATGCGCAGCAGTTCCGCCTCGACCGCGGCGGGCAGCCGGGCGGTGGTTTCGTCGAGCGAGAGGTGCACGCGCAGGCCGGCGGAGGCGCCGACGGTACGCGCGTAGTCGGCGATCGCGGCGGTGAGCCCGCCGTACCGGTCGACCTCGCTGCGCAGCTCGAACAGCGACAGCCGCAGCTCGGTGATGACCCGGGTGACCTCGGCGCGCAGGACGCGCAGCTCCTCCTCGGCGGCGGTGGCGTCCGGCAGCGCGGCGACCGCGTTGTCGATGCCGTAGCCGACCATGACGAGCTCCTGGGCGACGCCGTCGTGGATCTCGCGGGCGAGCCGCTGGCGCTCCTCGGTGGTGGCCAGGGACCGGACCTCGTCGAACAGCAGCGCGGCCTCCAGGCGCAGCGCGGCGGCGCCGGTCAGGCCGGTGACCCGGGCGAGGACCGGCGGGGGGTACGCCCCGGCGCTGTCACTCTCCAGGATGATGAGCCCGACGGTGCGCACCCCGGCGACGAGCGGCACCACCATCGAGGAGATGTCGCGGCTCGGGGTGACCGACCGGGCCTGCGAGCGGCTCGACACGACCGGCTGCTGGGTGGCCCACGCGTCGGCGACGGAGCTCTCGGTGTCCAGGGCGGTCTCCCAGTCGAGGCGCTCCACGCCGGCCTGGGCGAGCACGACGAGGCGCCCGCCGCCGCTGCCGGACAGCACCGCGCCCCGGGAGGACGGGACCATGGCCCGGACCTCGTCGAGGAGGTGCTCGGCGAGGCCGCCCGGGTCCAGGGTCGCCCCGGGCAGCTGCCGGGCGACGCTGCGCAGCTGGGTCAGCAGGCGGGTGGCCTCGACGTACGGCTGCGGCGTCTCGTCGGTGCGCCGGGCCAGCAGTACCCGCTGCAGCACGGCCGCCTGGTAGGCGCCGGCCCCGGCCAGCACCAGCCACTGCAGGCAGGCGCCCAGGTAGCCGCGGTCGGTGAGCATCCCCTCCGCGGCCCCGCCGGCGGCGAGCACCACCGCCGCCAGCCCCAGCAGCACGGCCGTGGTGCGCCTGGCGCCGGCGAGCACCGAGCCGATGACGGGCACCGGCAGGAACACCAGGAAGCTGTCGTCGGTGGTCGAGGCGGCGAGGGTGAGGACGAGCACCTCGGCGGCCCGGCCGAGCTGCGCGACCCGGTGGCCGGGCGGCGCGACGGTGGCGATCGCCGCGGCGACGAGCAGCAGGGCGAACCAGAGCAGCTCGTCCGTGTGGGCGCCGTCGATGAGCAGCAGTGCCGCGACGAGCGCGAGCATCAGGACACGAACCGCGATCACGGCGCCTCGGGGGCGGTCGCCCAGCACCGTCAGCTCGGTCAACGAATGGTCCTCCCTACCGGTAGGTGGCAGCGTCAGCGCTCGTAGATGGCGGCGATGTCGCCGGCGTACTCCTTCAGGACCACGTTCCGCTTCACCTTCAACGACGGAGTGAGCGTCCCGGTCGCTTCGGTGAAGTCCTGCGGCAGGATCCGGAAGACCTTGATCGCCTCGGCCTTCGACACGGCCGTGTTCGCGTCGTCGATCGCCCGCTGGATCTCCGCGCGCAGCTCGGCGTCGTCGGTGAGCGCGGCGATGTCGGCGGATTTGCCGTGCGCCGAGGCCCAGGCCGGCAGGGCGTCGGGGTCGATGGTGACCAGGGCGGCGATGAACGGCTGCCGGTCCCCGACCACCATGCACTGGCTGACCAGCGGGTGCGCGCGGACCCGGTCCTCGAGCACGGCCGGCGCCACGTTCTTGCCGCCGGCGGTGACGATGAGCTCCTTCTTGCGGCCGGTGATGCGCAGGTACCCGTCGTCGTCCAGCTCGCCGATGTCACCGGTGTGGAACCAGCCGTCGGCGTCGATCGCCTCGGCGGTCGCGGCGGGGTTGTTCCAGTACCCCTTGAACACGATGTCGCCCTGGACGAGGATCTCGCCGTCGTCGTCGATGCGGATCGTGACCCCGGGCAGCGGGCGGCCGACGGTGCCGATGCGGGCGCCGGTGTCGCGGTTGGCGTTGGTGGCGGGGGAGGTCTCGGTCAGCCCGTACCCCTCGAAGATGGTGACGCCGATGCCGCGGTAGAAGTGCGCGAGCCGCTCGCCGAGGGGCGCGCCGCCGGAGATCGCCCGGCCGCACTGGCCGCCGAGCGCGGCGCGCAGCTTGCTGTAGACGAGGCGGTCGAACAGGGCGTGCTGCACCTTCAGCAGCGGCCCGGGCCGCTGGGCGGCGCTGAAGTCGATCGCGACCCGCTCCGCCCGGTCGAAGATCGCGCCCTTGCCGTCGGCGTGCGCGCGCTGCTTCGCGGTGTTGTAGACCTTCTCGAACACCCGGGGCACCGACAGCACGAACGTGGGCCGGAAGGTCTGCAGGGTCGCGGCCAGGTTCTTGGTGTCGGCGGTGTGCCCCATCGTGGCCCGGGCCTGCACCACGCCGATCTGGATCAGCCGGGCGAAGGAGTGCGCCAGCGGCAGGAACAGCAGCGTGCGGGCCCCCTGGTGGAACAGCGACTGCAGCTCGGGGATCGCGTTGACGATGTCCGACAGCATGTTGCGGTGCGTGATCATGCAGCCCTTGGGGCGGCCGGTCGTGCCGCTGGTGTAGATGATCGTGGCGAGGTCGTCGGCCTTCGCCTCGGCGCGCCGCCGGTCGACGTCCTCGCGGGGGACCGCGGCGCCGTCGGCGCCGAGCACGTCGACCGCGCCCGGCGCGCCGTCGATCTGCCACACGTGCGCGACGGCCGGCAGCTGGTCACGGATGGCCGCGACGGTGTCGCGGTGCGCGTCGGTCTCGACGAAGCAGGCGACCGCGCCGGAGTCCTCGAGGATCCAGGCGACCTGCTCGGCGCTGGAGGTCTCGTAGATCGGCACGGTGACCGCGCCGACGGACCAGATGGCGTAGTCGATGAGGGTCCACTCGTAGCGCGTCTTGCTCATCAGCGCGACCCGCTCGCCCGGCTCGATGCCGGCCGCGAGCAGGCCCCGGGCCAGGGTGACGACCTCGTCGTGGAACTGTGCGCAGGTGACGTCCTGCCAGCCGGCACCGGTCTGCCGCTGGAACTGCACCGCGTCCGGCGCCGCCGCCGCGTTGTCCCACACGGGGTCGGTGAGCGTGGCGTGATCGCCGACGGTGACCGCCGGGGGCACGGTGAACTCGCGCACGTACGACTCCTTCTTTCAACCCGTATTCGGGAACCTACCCTGCCGACGGATCGCCAGGCGCACCGCAGAGGTAGCCTGCCACGCATGGCCGACACTTCGACGCAGTCGATCGTCATTGACGCGCCCCCGGAGCGCATCGCCGAGGTCATCGCCGACTTCGCCCGCTACCCCGAATGGGTGGCGGCCGTGAAGTCGGTCGAGGTGATCGAGGAGTACGAGGACGGCTACGCGAGTCAGGTCAGCTTCGTGCTGGACTCGGGACCGGTCTCCGACGAATACACCCTGCGGTACGAATACGCCGAGGACCTGACCCGCATCGAATGGAGCCTGGTCGCGCCGTCGAAGATGCAGAAGCAGCAGGACGGCTCCTATGACATTACCGCCAACGCGGACGGGACCTCCACGGTGACCTATTCGCTGTCCGTGGAGCTGGCGATCGGCATGCTCGGCATGTTCAAGCGGAAGGCCGAGAAGATGATCATGGACACCGCGCTCAAGGAGCTCAAGCGGCGCGTCGAGGGCGCGGCGTGACGCGCGACCCGCGCGAGGAGGCGGAGCGCCTGGTGGCGACCGCCCTCGCGGCCCTGTCGGTGGCCGCGAACAGCACCGCCGGGTTCGCGACCGGCTCCGCCGAGTGCTGCGTGTGCCCGGTCTGCAAGGCCATCGCCGCCGCCCGCGACCCCGACCCGGACTTCGCCGAGCGCCTGGCCACCGGCGTCGGCGACCTGGCGGTGGGCCTCGCCGGCGTCCTGCGCGCGTTCGGCGCCGCCGGCACCCAGGCCCGCCCCGGCGCGGCGCGCGACAGCGGATCCACCGGTACACCGGAAGCCGCGGACAACACCGAAGACGTGTGGCAGCACGCCACCACGGAGACACCGAAGTCGCCGAAACCGATGGCCAAGAAGGCCGTCAAGCCCAAGATTGATCCTGAGGCATAGCGCCTGTGCGAGAGGAGACAGACGCGGTGGGGCTGACCATCGGAGTCGACATCGGCGGAACCAAGGTGCTCGGCGGCGTCGTCGACAGCGCGGGTGACGTCCTCGCACAGACCCGGCGCGACACGCCGGCCGAGGACCCCGCCCGCACCGCCGACCGCATCATCGAGGTGATCCGGGAGCTGGCCGCGAGCCACCCCGTCGACGCCGTCGGCATCGGCGCGGCCGGCTGGATCGACGCGACCCGCTCGATCGTGCAGTTCGCACCCAACCTGGCCTGGCGCAACGAGCCGCTGCGCGAGAAGATCACCGCCGCGGTCGGCCTGCCGGTCGTGGTGGAGAACGACGGCAACGCCGCGACCTGGGCGGAGTTCCAGTTCGGCGCCGGCCGCGACGCCGACAACTCGATGGTGCTGTTCACCGTCGGCACCGGCATCGGCAGCGGCATCGTCATCCACGGCTCGCTGATCCGCGGCACCAACGGCATCGCCGCCGAGCTCGGCCACATGACGATGGTCCCCGGCGGGCACCCCTGCGGCTGCGGCCGGCTCGGCTGCCTGGAGCAGTACGCCAGCGGCAACGCCCTGGTCCGGTTCGCCAAGGCCGACGCGCGGGAGCGGCCCGAGCTCGCCGAGCAGCTGCTCGGCCTCGCCGGCGGCGACCCCGACGCGATCAGGGGCCCCGCCGTCACCCAGGCCGCCCGCCTCGGCGACACCGTCGCGATCGGCGCGTTCGAGCAGATCGGCCGCTGGCTCGGCGTCGCCCTCGCCGACATCGTGCAGATCCTCGACCCCCAGGTCATCGTCGTCGGCGGCGGGGTCATCGACGCCGGGGACCTGCTCATGAAGCCGGCCCGCGCCAGCTACGAGGAGCAGCTCGCCCAGCGCGGCCGGCTCCCCGTCGCCGAGGTCCGCCCCGCCCTCATGGGCAACCTCGCGGGAGTGGTCGGAGCCGCCGACCTGGCGCGCGTATGACCAAGCTCAGGGTCCTGTCGTACAACCTGCACAGCCTGCGGGACGACCGGCGGGCCCTCGCCGAGGTGGTGCGGGGCGTCGCCCCGGACGTGGCGATCCTGCAGGAGGCGCCCCGCCGCTTCCGGTGGCGGCAGAAGTCGGCGGACCTGGCCCGCGACTTCGAGCTCGTCGTCGCCGGGGGCGGCCTGCCCGCGCTGGGCAACCTGATCCTGACGAACCTGCGGGTCCGCCCGCTCGACGGGTTCGACATCAGGTACCCGCTGACCCCGGGCCGCCACATGCGCGGCGCCGCGTTCGTGCGCTGCCGGGTCGGCCGCGCCACGTTCGTCGCGGTCGGCTCCCACCTGTCCACCGACGCGACCGAACGCCCGGCCCAGGCCGCCGTGCTCAAGGCACGCCTGGCGGAGCCGGCCGAGCCGGTCGTGTTCGCCGCCGACCTCAACGAGAACTCCGGCGGCGCCGCCTGGCGCACCCTCGCCGACGGCCTCGTCGACGCGGCCGGCGCCGACGAACGCCACACGTACCCGTGCGCCGCCCCGCGCGACCGCCTCGACGCCGTCTTCGTCGACCCCCGCGTCACCGTGCTGTCCTACGAGGTCGTCGACACCCCGGCCGCCCGCCTGGCCAGCGACCACTTCCCGGTCGTCGTGGAACTGGACCTGCCAGACTGACCGCTTTTTCGGGGTCCCCGGCCCGTGCCCTCGTCGCCGGAGCCGCCGCGGTCCGTGGTCCTTGCTGGCTCCGGTCCGCGGTGGTCCGGGCCGTCGCTCCCGTCAGCCACCGGTCGGCCGTGAACGGCCTCCCTGCCAGGTCCGCGTGCAGTCACCCCGGACGCGACCTGGCGGTCGCGGCCACGCGGCCGTGGACGGCCGCAGCACCCAACGCGCGGTTGACCTTGGACACTTTGACCGCCCTGGACCGGTCAAAGTGTCCAAGGTCAACTCACCCGCCACCGGTGGCCCGGAGGGGCGCACCGGCCGTCACGTGCGGGACTGGACAAACCAGCGCTGAGCGGACGAGGATCTGCGCGCGACAGGCATGCGTGGTGCAGTGGGGAGACGACGCGGGTGACAAGCTTCGACGAACTGTCCGGCGGCGCGACCCACTGGCGCGACGGCGAGCCCGTCTACGACCGCGGCGACACCGTCTGCGTCATCGGCGCCGGCGGCACCGGGCTGGCGGCGATCAAGAACCTGCGCGAGGCCGGGTTCGGGGTCGACTGCTACGAGCGCGAGACGGGCGTCGGCGGCGGGTGGAACTGGCGGCACGACCGCAGCCCCGTGTACTCCAGCACCCACCTGATCTCGTCGAAGCCGTTCACGCAGTTCCCGGACTTCCCGATGCCGGACGACTGGCCCGACTACCCGCACCACTCGCAGCTGCTGGCGTACTTCGAGCGGTACGCGGACCACTTCTCGCTGCGCGAGCACATCTGGTTCGGCACCGACGTGGCCAGGGTCGAGCCCGCCGACGACCCCGACGGTGGGCCCCCGCGCTGGGACGTCACGGTCCGGGGCTCGCGGGGCGGGGCGCCGCGCACGATGCGCTACGCCGCGGTCGTCGCCGCCAACGGGCACAACTGGTCGCCGAAGATGCCCGAGTACGAGGGGCTCGCCGACTTCCGCGGCAAGGTGATCCACGCCAGCCAGTACAAGGACGCGGCCCAGCTGCGGGGGCGCAAGGTCCTCGTCGTCGGCGCCGGCAACAGCGGCTGCGACATCGCGGTCGAGGCGGCCCAGCAGGCGGCGAAGTGCTGGCACTCGACCCGCCGCGGCTACTGGTACGCGCCGAAGTACGCCCTCGGCAAGCCCGCCGACCAGGTCAACGACCGGATCCTGGCGATGCGGCTGCCGTTCCGGCTGCGCCAGTGGCTGCTGCAGCGCACGATCAACATGACGGTCGGCGACCTCACCCGGTTCGGCCTGCAGAAGCCCGACCACGGGCTGCTGGAGATGCACCCGCTGGTCAACAGCCAGCTGCCCTACTACCTCGGCCACGGCGGGATCACGCCGCTGCCGGACATCAGGCGGTTCGAGCGCACCGAGGTCGTCCTGGCCGACGGGCGCACCGTCGAGCCGGACCTGGTGGTGTTCGCCACCGGGTACCTGCCGAACTTCGACTTCCTCGCCCCGGAGCTGCTGTCGACGGACGCCGCGGGGCGGCCGCGGCTGGCGCTGCAGATGCTGTCGCGGACCCACCCGACCCTCGCCGTGGCCGGCCTGCTGCAGCCGGACTCGGGCGTGTTCACGCTCGCGCACTGGCAGACGGTGTTCATCGCCCAGTGGCTGCGCGTGCTCGACGCGTCCCCGGCCAAGGCCCAGGCCCTCTGGGCCCGGCTGCGGCAGGACGGCGACCGCCGCTTCACCGCCGGCAAGGTCACCGACTCGACGCGGCACTGGTTCGAGGTCAGCCATTTCGTGTACCTGCAGGCGCTCGAGAAGTCCCTGCACGAGCTGGAGGCGGTCCGTTGACCACCCGTGTGATGCGCGCCGACGAGTGGTCCGACCCGCCGAAGCCCGTCCAGCGGGAGGTCCTCACCGAGCAGCCCGAGTCGCCGCAGGACCGCCCCCCGGTGCTGTTCGTCCCGGGGTACGGCCACGGCGCCTGGGCCTTCGCCCAGCACTGGCTCGAGCACACGGCCCGCCGCGGCTTCCCCGCCTCGGCGATGAGCCTGCGCGGCCACGGCGGCAGCGGCGCCGACCCCGACGCCCGGCTGCGCGACTACGTCCACGACGTCACCCAGGTCGCCGCCGGCCTGCCGAAGCAGGCGGTCCTCGTCGGCCACGGCGCCGGCGCCCTCGTCGTGGCGATGGCCCTGGCCAGGTACCCGGCCCGGGCCGGTGTCCTCGTCGCCCCCGTCTTCGGCGGGCCAGCCACCGCCCTGGGCCTGCTGCGCCGCAACCCCGGCGGCACGGTCCCGGGCCTGTTCGGCGGCCGCGTCTCGGTGCGCGCGGGGCAACTGTTCAGCCGGGGTCTGCCGGCGAAGGAGGCGCAGTCGTACGCGGCCCGCCTGCAGCGGGTGCCGGCGGGCGCGCAACGCCAGCTGATCCGCCGCCGGGAGCCGGAGCAGCCGGTCGGCGCCCCGCCGGTGCTCGTCGCCGGCAGCCCCGACGACCGCATCGTGTCGGCGTCCGCCCTGGAGTGGGTCGCCCGGCGGTACGGCGGCTCGCCCCTGCTCTTCCCCGGGATGGGCCACGACCTGATGCTCGACGCCCGCTGGCAGGAGCCGATCGACGCGATCCTGGACTGGCTGGAGAAGCTGCCGGGCTAGCCGGGCTTGTCAGACGCGGGCGCCGTTGTCCGGGTCGTCGTCCTCCTCGTCGCCGGGGCGCAGCCGCAGGATCAGGCTGACGAACCCGCTGAGCAGCAGCGCGAACCCGAGGAACAGCGTCGACTGCGGGCCGAAGACCGGCAGCAGGTCGGGCCAGATCAGCAGCATCAGGCCGGCGACCAGGCCGATGACCGCCAGCAGCGTCGACGGCGCGATGCGCGGCAGCGGCGGGGGAGGCGGCGGCGTGTACCCGGCCTCGTCGTCCTCGTCGTCGGGCAGGTCGGCGCCGAAGGAGTCCAGGCCGTCCAGCAGCGAGCGGTCGACGGCGTCGGAGGCGCGGCGCAGCGGGGTGCGCGGCGCCGGCTCGGTGTCCATGTCGGCGGCGGCGGCGCCGGAGGAGTCGAGATCCTCGGCGGCGGGCCAGGGCGCGCTGGTCGGATCGACGGTGGTGTGGAAGCCGGCGATGATGCTGGCGAACGTCTCGTCGTCCGATTTGCGGCTCGTCTTGGCCTCCGGGGCGGGTGTCGCCGTGGCCGGCTGGGCCGCCTCGGCGGGTGGGGTGTGCTGCTCGGGCACGGCGGTGAGCTGGCTGAAGTAGTCGCGGGCCGTGGCGAGATGGTCACGATCAGCGTAGAGCCGATCGGTGGGTCTGGCGGGCAGCGTCGTGGTGCGCGTCACCGGGTGCAGGTCGGTGGCAGGCTGGAGGTATGCCGCGATGCCACCGGCGGCCAGGACGTCCAGCAGATGCTCGCCGACCCTGGGGTCGACGTCCCCGACGACCGCGTACTCCTGCGCTACCAGGCCGTTGTCGCGCCGGCCGCGCCGCGCCCCACCCCCTGGCACCGCCTGCCCCTCCCTGCGGCCGACACCGCGACGACCGGGTCCGCCGCGAAAAAACCGCTGACCGAAATCCTGACATGCCCAGTGGTGCTTCCGGGAGTGCGTTGTGGTGTGCCGTACTGGTTCGTAGGCTCTTTGCGACGGTCATCACCGATTGTCTGGCAGATCGTGGAAGGTTGAGCGGTGCTCTACTGGTTCCTCAAGTACATCGTCCTCGGGCCGGTGCTGAAGCTCATCTTCCGCCCCAAGGTGGAGGGCCTCGAACACGTCCCCGCCGAGGGGCCGGTGATCATCGCCAGCAACCATCTCTCCTTCGCCGACTCGATCTTCATGCCGCTGAGCGTGAAGCGGCGGGTCACATTTCCGGCGAAAGCCGAATACTTCACCGGTAAAGGGGTGAAGGGCTGGCTCACCAAGATGTTCTTCGCCGGCACGGGCCAGGTCCCGATCGACCGCTCCGGCGGCAAGGCGGCCCGCGCGGCCCTGGAGGTCGGCCTCAAGATCCTGCGCGAGGGTGGCGTCTTCGGCATCTACCCGGAGGGCACCCGCTCCCCGGACGGCCGGCTCTACCGGGGCAAGACCGGCGTCGCCCGGCTGGCGCTGGAGTCCGGCGCGGTGGTCGTACCGGTGGCGATGATGAACATGGACAAGGTCCAGCCGATCGGGCAGATCCTGCCGAACCTGAAGCGGGTGCACATCCGCTTCGGCGCGCCGCTGGACTTCTCGCGCTACGCCGGGATGGCGGGGGACCGGTTCATCGAGCGCGCGGTCACCGACGAGATCATGTACGAGCTGATGACGCTGTCCGGTCGCGAGTACATCGACATGTACGCGCAGAAGGTCAAGAGCGCCCCGCCGGCCAGCAAGGCCGAGCAGCCTATAGCGGCGTAGGCGGCAGCTCGGCCAGGGCCAGCAGCATCGGCGCCCCCGCCTGGGTGGCGAAGGCGACCAGCTCGCTGCGCCACGGCTCGAGCCGGTCGGCCGAGTCCGGGCCGAGCCGCCCCAGCGCCTGCACCGCCCACGTCAGCGACAGGATGCGGGCGGAGGCGTTCGGGATCTCGCCGTAGAGCTCCGCGGCGGCCAGGTGCATGTCGGCGGCCCGGGCGAAGTCGCCGTCGACGAAGGCGATCGCCCCGGTGATGGTCCGCATCGCCGCCTCGACCCACGGGGTGCGGTGCGGCACGTCGGCGAGCATGTCGCGGATCGCCATCATCGCGACCCGGCCGGCGAGGACCGCGGCGTGCGCGGTCGCGTCGATCCACTCGCCGCTGGCGATGGCCCGCACCTCCCGCCACGTCTTGGCCAGCTCGACGATGAGCGCCTCCGCGTCGCGCTCCCGGCCCTGCAGCGCGCGGCACAGCGCGCCGTGGCCGAGCACGGTCCACTGCAGGCGGTAGAAGCCGCTGCGGCGCCCGGCGGCGACGAGGTCCTCGATCTCCTCGGGGTTGACGAAGGGCTCGCCGCGCAGGATCTTCATCCAGGCGTGCGCCCCGCGCACCTGCAGGTCCCACTCGGAGGCCGGGTCGCGCTCGGCGACGCCGATGAGGGTCGGCCAGTCGCCGGTGAAGTACGCGACCTGCGCCACGTTCGAGTAGCCGGTGGCCAGGGTGTGGCTGCCGGGCACCGTCTTGCGGCTGCTCTCGTACATGGCTGCCGAGGCGGTCCAGTCGCCGTCCTCCACCAGCGCCCAGGCGACGTTGCGCATCGCCCGGTGCTCCGACAGCAGCCGCCGCTCCCGGCACACCTCCAGGGCGGCCTGCAGCTCGACCAGCCCGGAGCGGTCGCCGGCCTGGAACAGCGCGGTGCCGATGGTGATCCGGGCGCTGGTGGCGACCTCGATGAGGCCAAGCCGGTCGGCGATCTCCGCGGCGGCGCTGGCCGCGGCGACGGCCGGCTCGACCTCGAAGTTGGACATGTGCAGCCGGCCGAGCTCCGCGTACGCGTCGGCCTTCTCCGGCGCGTCGGGCAGCTCGTCGAACAGCTCCACCGCCCGGTCCAGGCACGACAGCGCGCCGAGCCGGTCCGCGCGCAGCCACGCCGCCTGCCCGAGGATGGTCCAGGCCCGGGCGGCGCTGGCCTGCTCACCGGCCGCGTAGAGCCGATCGGCGAGCCCGGCGAGCTGGTCGGTGCCGCCGGCGCCGAGGAACGAGTCCGGGTCGGCGTAGAAGGCGATCTCGGTGGCGAGCAGCTCGATGCGCAGCCGCTCGCCCTGGTCGGTGGCGTCGTCGCACAGGGCCAGGGCCTTGCCGGCGTGGGCGGCGGCCGCGTCGAGGGCGTGCAGCGCGTACGTGCGCCGGGCCGCCCGGTGCAGCGCGTCGCGGGCGGGGACGCTGTACCGGGGCGCGTCGAGGCCGAGCGAGCTGGCGATCTCGTAGGCGGTGTACCGGTGGTTGGCCACGACCTCGGCCAGGTCGGTGTCGCGGTCGGCGGCGACGCTGTCGAGCCAGGCGGCGGTCAGCTCGTGCCGGGCGACCCGCTCGGTGCGCGGCAGCCGCTGGTAGCACACGTCGCGGACCAGGACGTGGCCGAAGCGGTACTCCGTCTGGCCCTCCATCGTCGAGGCGGCCTGCTCGTGGATCAGGTCGCGCTGCTCCAGCCGGCGCAGCGAGCGTTCGATGCCGTCGGCGGGGCGGCTCATCGCGGCGGCGACCGCGCCCGGCCAGAAGTTCATCCCGACCACGGCGGCGGCCTGCAGCACCGCCCGGTCCGCGGCCTCCAGCAGGTCGACCCGGTTGGCGATGACGGCGTGCACGCTGTCGGGCATCGGCAGGACCCGGCCGAGCGCGTCGGAGGTGCGCAGGTTGCCCTGCTCGGCGAGCATGCGGGTGTACTCCAGCGCGTACAGCGGGTTGCCGTCGGCCAGCTCGACCAGCGAGTTGAGCGAGTGCCCGGGGAACGCCGCCTGGCCGAGCAGGTGCGCGTACATGGTGGCGATCTCGGCGTCGCGCAGCGGCGGCAGCGTGATCGTGACCGACCCGGCGATGGCGCCGGCCCAGCTCGCGTTGCGCTCCAGGAACTCCGGGCGGGCCGTGGACAGCAGCAGCAGGGGCACGTCACGCACCGACGCGCCCAGCCGCTCCACGAACCGGACCATCGACTCGTCGGCCCAGTGCAGGTCCTCGAAGACCAGGACGGTCGGGCGGTGCGCGGCGAGCGCGACCACGAACCGGCGCCAAGCGGACTCGGTCTCGTCGGGCGCGAGCTTCGGCCCGGGCAGGCCGACGAGCGGGCTGAGCGCGTCGGCGAGCCGCTCGGCCTCCGACGGGCTGACGATCGCGCCGAGCGCGGTGTCGAGCCGCTCCCGGGCCGTCTCGGCGGTGTCGGTGTCCAGGATGCCGGCCTGCGCCTTGACGATGTCGGCGAGCGCGGCGTAGGTCACGTTCTCCCCGAACGGCGGGCAGCGCCCGGTGCGCCACGCGACGGGCGCGTCGAAGAGCCGCTCGGCGTGCAGGAACAGCTCGTGCACCAGGCGGCTCTTGCCGATGCCGGCGTGGCCGATGACGGTGACCAGCTGCGGGGTGCGCTCGCGCAGCCCCCGGTGCAGGGCGTTGACCAGCAGGCTCAGCTCGTGGGTCCGGTTGACCAGCGGGGTGGAGCCGGCCTCCCGGTCGGGGTGGTTGCGACGCAGCGGCGCGAGGGCCAGCCACACCTCGGTCGGGGTGGAGCGCCCGCGCAGCGTCGCCGGCGGCTGCGCCTCGTAGCGGATCGAGGACTTGGTCAGCGCATACGTGCTGCCGCAGACGAGGACCCCGCCGGGCGGGGCGAGCGACTGCAGCCGGGACGCGGTGTTGACCACGTCGCCGGCGACGATCGCCTGGCCGCCGTCGCGGGCCGCGGCCACGTCGACCAGGGCCTCGCCGGTCGCGACGCCCACCCGGAAGCGCAGCGCCCGCTCGCCGTCGCCGGTGCTGGCGTAGCGGGCCAGGACCCGCTGCAGCTCCAGGCCGGCCCGCACGCAGCGCACCGCGTCGGTCTCGGTGGCCACCGGCGCGCCGAAGAGCGCCATCACCGCGTCGCCGATGTACTTCTCGACCACGCCGCCGTACTGCCCGATGACCTCGCGGGCGGTGGAGAAGAAGCCCTTCTGCAGCTCGCGGACCAGCTCGGGGTCGGCGCGCTCGACGTAGGGCGTGAAGTCGATCAGGTCGACGAACAGCACGCTGATGCGGCGGCGGTCCTCGCTGCGGGTCGCGGGGATCGGCACGGTGGCGCGACCCATGTGACCGGCGCCACGGTCGGCGCGGGCCGGGCCGCCGGCGGCGGTGCCGGTCGCGGCGCGCGGGGTGCCGCAGCCGGTGCAGAACGACGCGTCAGCGCTGAGCGACCGCCCGCACGTCGCGCAGGCCGGGCTCAGCTCGGCGCCGCAACCACCGCAGAACCGATCGCCGTCGCCTGCCTGGCGGCCACAGCGTGCGCACTGACTGGAAATCGCCGACACTCCCCAACTCGGACCCTCGCCACATCCTCACACGCCGGCCACCCGACCAACCAGATGTCCTGCCAGGGACCCCACCGCGGGGCGGGGACCGCCGCGCGGGGCACGGTGAGAAACGACAAATGGTCGGTGGGTGTGCGGCGCGGAGCCGGCAGGCCGGGCGCGCCGCGGCGCGCCCGGGCCCCGGGTCAGCGGTCGGTCATGCCGGCGCGGCGGCGCAGGGCGCTGAGGTCGGTCACGACGATGCGCCGGCCCTCGGTGCGCAGCCAGCCGCGGCTGGCGAACGACCCGATGGCCTGGTTGACGCTCTGCCGCGAGCCGCCCGCCATCTCGGCGAGCTGGCTCTGGTTGAGCTCGATGGTGACCATCGGCGCGTTGGTCTCGCCGGCGAGGCGGACCAGCGTCTTGGCGACCCGGCCCGGCAGGTCGAGGAAGACGTGGTCGGCGTTCTGCTCGGTGAGCCGGCGGATGAGCGCGCCCAGCGAGCGCATGACGGCGTCGAGGATGCGCGGGTTGGCGTGGACCAGCTCGATGAACGCGTGCCGGGACAGGGCGAGGGCCTGGCAGTCCTCGATCGCCTCCGCGGACGCCGAGCGGGCCGCGCCGTCGAGCAGGGACACCTCGCCGAGCGTGTCGGGCGGGCGGACGACCGAGAGGACCGCGCGCTCGCCGGTCGGCGCGGTCCGGAACACCATCACGGCACCGCGCTTGAGCACGATGAGTGATTCGCCCGGATCGTTTTCGACGAACAGCAGCTGGCCCTTGCGGTATGTCCGTGGCACCGCCGCCTGGATGACCCGCTGACGCACGTCGGGCTCCAGACCACTGAACATTTCCACACCGGTCAGTGCGTCGCCGGGATCTGGCAGCCGACCCTCCACGGTCAAACCCCTCCCGGTGCAGCGTTGATCGGACTCATGATCACCGTAGGTGATCGCGAGCGCAGTACGGAACTTCTACCAGATCATGACGCGCGTGTCGGAGTCTGTACATCCCCCGCATCGGCTCACCGACAGCCCGCACATGAGCACGCAGGCAGGCTAGTGCCAGCACGCGAACCGCCGGGGGGCGGGGTTGGCGTCGGGCACCCGGGGGTGCCGGTGGTGCGAGCACCGGACCCCCGGGTACCGGCGTTTTCCGGACACGGACGCCGATGCGGGCGCATAATGCGCTGCGTGGCCCCCGAGTCCGCCCAGGTGCACACCACGCTGCGCAGGAGTTGGCAGTGCAGCCCCGGTCCGTGCATTCCTCTCGGCGCCACCGCCTGGCAGGTCCAGATCGACGACGGACAATTCGATACGTCGCCGGGGGACCCGGGTCGATTCGTGGCGAAATGGGCGCCGGCGACCGCTCGGCGCGGCTTCGAGGCCGGATTGTGTGCCGCGGAACACGTCGAGGCCTCCGGCCTGTGCGCCGGCCGCCCGGTCCGGGCCGCCGACGGCGCGCTGACCACCCAGGCCGGCGACGGCGTCCTGGCCCTGCTGCGCCTGGTGCCGGGGCGCCCGCTGCACGCCGACGACCCGCTCGACCAGCACTGGTGGGGCGGCGCGCTGGGGGCCGCGCACCGCTGCCTGCGCCGGTTCGTGCACCCCGACCTGGCGAAGTTCCAGGCGGCACCGGTGCCGGTCGCGGCGCCGCACCTGGCGATGGAGCCGTGGCTCGGCCCGGCGGTCAGCGAGACGGCGGCGGCGGTGCGCCGGATCATGGTCACCGACCAGCTCACCTACGGCGTCCGGCACGGCGCGCCGGCGGCCGGCCGGTTCCGCCTGGACACCGGCACCGGCCGGGTCGGCCTGATCGGCTGGAGTGCCGCCGGCACCGGTCCGCTGCTGTACGACCTGGCCCACGCCGTGCTGTGCGCCGGCGGCACCGGCACCGACACGCTCGTCGAGGCGTACGTACGGGCCGGGCCGGTGCCGGCCGACGAGTGCCGCGCGGTCCTGCCGGCGATGCTGGCCCTGTGCGCCGCCGCTCGGGCCGCCGCCGTCGCCGCGCGGATCCACGCCGGCGGCGGCACGCCCCGTGACCACGCCGAGCTGACCCGGTTGGCGACCCTGCTGGTGTAGGCCCGTCCGCGGCCCGGCAGGATGGGGGCGGTGTCGGTGTATCGCTACTTCTACGACTGTGAGTTCATCGAGGACGGTCGCCTGATCGACCTGGTCTCCATCGGGGTGGTGGACGAGCACGGCCGGGAGTACTACGCGGTCTCCACGGAGTTCGACGGCTCGCGGGCCGTGCCGTGGGTGCGCCGCAACGTGCTGGACAAGCTGCCCTCGCCGGCCGACAAGGCGTGGCGCTCCCGGGAGCGCATCCGCGAGGAGCTGCTGGAGTTCCTGGTCGAGCCGCTGCGCGCCGGCGAGGCGGACGAGCTGGAGCTGTGGGCCTGGTACGCGGCCTACGACCACGTGGCCCTCGCCCAGCTCTGGGGGCCGATGCCGACGCTGCCCCGGGAGATCCCCAGGTTCACCAAGGACCTGCGGCAGCTGTGGGACGAGGCGGGCCGGCCGACCCTGCCGGTCGCGGAGGGGCGGCACGACGCGCTCGTCGACGCCCGGCACAACCTGGCCCGCTGGGCCGTCATGCGCCGGGCGTGACGTCCCGTGAGCGGCCCGGAGCGCAGCGGAGGAGCCGCGAGCCATGGGCTCAGTCTTGACTCGCGGCGGTGCCGGAGCGCAGCGTCAGCACCAGTACCGGCGCCATCACCAGCGGATGGATCCGCCGCTCGCGGCTGTCCAGGTAGATCCACCGGCCGACGAACAGGTCCCAGGCGAGCACCTGTGCCCACACGGCGGCGACCACGTCGTCGTCGGCGAACAGGGCGCGCACCCCGGCGAGGTCCGGGTCGAGCATCTCCGCGGCGAAGTCCGGCAGCACCGGGGCGACCGCCACGGCCCAGACGACCAGCGCCGGCAGCACGATGTACGGGGAGGCGGCGATCCGCCCGGTCCGCCGCCACCCGGGCGCGACGATCATGAGCGCCCAGAACGGGACGACCACCAGGAACGCGAGCTGGAACAGCGGGCCGGCCATGTCAGCGCACCTCGGCCGGCACCGGGCCGGCGGCGACGGGGACGGGCGTGCCGGCGGGGCCGGCGGGGGTCAGCAGGGCCCAGACCGTGCCGCCGGCGGTCGCCAGGAGCAGGCCGCCGAGGGCCGCCAGGGTCAGCGCGTCGGGGTGGACGACCGACTGCCCGCGCAGCGCCTGCCACACCAGCAGGACGGTGAGCGCCCCGTACGCGGTGCCGGCGACCGTCACGATGCGGGCCCGCACCCGGCCCGGGCGCAGCCGGGCGAAGCGCCGCGCCGCGAGCGCCAGCACGAACCCGAGCAGTGGCAGCGCCTGTAGCGCGTGCATGCCGATGAAGTGCCCGATGCGCAGGTCGCCGCCGGTGGTGCTCCAGTTGACCAGGGGCAGGCCGGCGCCGCCGTCGGCCACCCCGACGCTGTGCGCGCCGACGATCTTCGGGGCCTCGCCGTCGGGCAGGTCGAGCTGCGCCTTGGTCGGCATGGTCATCAGGAAGCCGACCATCATGCCGGCGAGGCCGACGATCAGCCCGAAGCGCACGGCGAGGGCGTCGGCCCGGTCCGGCAGCCGCTGGATGAGCAGCAGGATCGCCAGGATCAGCGTGCAGACCCAGGCGATCGCGATGGTGGCGCCCATCACGCTGTACAGCGTGGAGTCCAGCGCGGTCTGGTTGTTGAAGTGGCTCTGCCGGCCGCGGGCCGCCTGCGCCACGATGATGACGATCTCGGTGATGAGGGTGCCGGCGCTCACGGTGCCGAGCCACCAGCCGAGCCGCTGCCGGCGGTCCAGCAGCGACAGCATCCAGGCGAAGGTGGCCGAGTAGACGGCGATGGAGACCGAGAACTTGAACGGCTTGAGCCAGATCGGCACGCCGAGCAGCTCGCGGTCGTCGAGGAGGATCCCCGCGCCGGTGAGGACGGCGAGCAGGGACATGGCGGCGGCGGTGACGATGAGCGGGCGGTGCAGCTGTGCGAGACGCATCAGAGACTCCCGGATAAATGGATAGCGGTGCTGTCCACTATCGGGAAGCTATACTATCCATGTCAAGCGTGAAAGGAGCCCGATGCGAATCGCTGAGCTGAGCCAGAAGGCCGGCGTTCCGGTGCCGACGATCAAGTACTACCTGCGGGAAGGGCTCCTCCCGTCGGGCGAGCTCACCAGCCCGAACCAGGCCCGGTATGACGATCGCCACGTCCAGCGCCTGCGCCTGGTGCGGGTCCTGCTGGACGTCGGCCGGCTGCCGATCGCGACCATCCGCGACCTGCTCACGAAGCTCGACGAGCCGGATCCCGACGTGCACGAGGTGCTCGGCAAGGCCCTGCCGGCCACCGTCGGCACGCGGGAGGGCGGCGATCCGGCCGTGCTCACCGCCGCGCACGACCGGGTGAGCGCACTGATCGCGCAGCGCGGCTGGCTGCTGTCCGACGACGCCCGCACCCGGCATGCCGCGGCCGAGGTGATCGCCGCGTTTCAGCAGGTCGGAGCCGATGCGGAGTACCTGCTGGAGCACTACGCGGACGCCGCGGAGCGCATCGCGGTGCACGATCTGGGTTTCGTCGCCCGCGAGAGTGACAACGAGAGTAAGGTGCACGCCGCCGTGGTCGGCGCGGTGCTGGGCAACTCCCTGCTGGCGGCCCTGCGGCGGATGGCGCAGGAGCACGAGTCGGCCAAGATGTTCGGCATTCGCGAGGACAACTGTCAGGCGGCGGAGGCCGACTGATGCGACGTCGGCACGTTCAGGAGGAGCGACTACAGTGCGCTGTGAAACGGCAGCGTCGCCAACGAGTGGGACCCTCCGGCTCGGCCGTGTCGCCAGCCTGCCCGTCAGCAGGGGTGGGCAGCGCGGCCGGGCAGCACCGCAACCAGGAAGGCAAGATCTAGCATGCGTATCGGCGTACTGACCGGCGGCGGCGACTGCCCCGGCCTCAACGCGGTCATCCGTGCCGTGGTCCGCAAGGGAATCTCCACCTACGGTCACGAGTTCGTGGGCTTCCGTGACGGTTGGCGCGGCCCGCTCGAGGGCAACACCCGCGAGCTGGGCATCGCGCAGGTCCGTGGCATCCTGCCGCGCGGCGGCACCATCCTCGGCTCCTCCCGGACCAACCCGTTCAAGATCGACGGCGGCGTCGAGAAGATCAAGTCCAACCTGGCCGAGCTGGGCATCGACGCGCTCGTCGCCATCGGCGGCGAGGACACCCTCGGCGTCGCGGCGAAGCTGACCGACCTGGGCGTCAACGTCGTCGGCGTGCCCAAGACGATCGACAACGACCTCGGCGCGACCGACTACACGTTCGGCTTCGACACCGCGGTCAACATCGCGATGGAGGCGATCGACCGGCTGCACACCACCGCCGAGTCGCACCACCGCACCCTCGTCGTGGAGGTCATGGGCCGCCACGCCGGCTGGATCGCGCTGCACGCCGGCCTCGCCGGTGGCGCCAACGTCATCCTCCTGCCGGAGCGGCAGTTCGACGTCGACCAGGTCGCCGGCTACGTCGAGAAGCGCTTCCAGACGCAGTACTCGCCGATCGTCGTCGTCGCCGAGGGCGCCCAGCCGCTCGACGGCCAGATGGTCCTGCACAACCAGGAGCTCGACGCGTTCGGCCACGTCCGCCTCGGCGGCATCGGCCAGTGGCTCGCCGAGCAGCTGGAGGCGAAGACCGGCAAGGAGGCCCGCACGGTCGTGCTCGGCCACATCCAGCGCGGTGGCACGCCGACCGCGTTCGACCGGGTCCTCGCCACCCGCTTCGGCCTGGGCGCCATCGACGCGGTGCACGAGGGCGACTTCGGCAAGATGGTCGCGCTGCAGTCCACCGACATCGTCCGGGTGCCCCTCGCCGACGCGACCCGCGAGCTCAAGACCGTCCCGGTCGAGCGGTACACCGAGGCCGAGGTCTTCTTCGGCTCCTGAGCCCGTCCGTCGCGGCCCGGTCCCCGTCGCGGGGGCCGGGCCCGCGACGTCTTCTCAACCCTAGGGAGTGCGTTCGTGCGGACCATCGCCGTCTTCGGCGCCGGCAAGCTCGGCGAGGTGCTGCTGTCGGGGCTGCTGCGGGCCGGCTGGTCCGCCGACCGCCTGCTGGCCACCGCCCGCCGCCCCGAGCGGGCGAAGGAGCTCGAGGAGCGCTACGGCATCCGGGTCGTGGACAGCGCGACCGCGCTGCGGGAGGCCGACGTGCTCACCGTCGCGGTGAAGCCGCAGGACGCCGGCACGCTGCTGGCCGAGCTGGGCCCGAAGCTGCCCGCCGGCAAGCTCGTCGTGTCGCTGTGCGCCGGCCTGCCGACCTCGTTCTTCGCCCGGCACCTGCCGGAGGGCACGCCCGTGGTGCGGGTCATGACCAACACCCCGGCGCTCGTCGACGAGGCGATGACCGCGATCTCGGCCGGCTCGCACGCCACCGCCGAGCACCTCGCGCTCACCGAGGAGATGTTCCGGCCGCTCGGGCGCACCATCCGGGTCCCCGAGTCGCAGCAGGACGCGGTGACCGCGCTGTCCGGCTCCGGCCCCGCCTACTTCTACTTCCTGGTCGAGGCGATGACCGACGCCGGCATCCTGCTCGGCCTGCCCCGCCAGGTCGCACACGACCTCATCGTGCAGACCGCGATCGGCTCCGCGGTGATGCTGCGCGAGTCCGGCGAGCACCCGGTGAAGCTGCGCGAGGCGGTGACCTCACCGGCCGGCACCACCATCAACGCCATCCGCGAGCTGGAGAACCACGGTGTGCGCGCGGCGCTGCTGGCCGCGCTGGAGGCCGCCCGGGACCGTGCCAGGGAGCTCGCCGCGCAGAGTGGTTGAATCTGCGGCGTGACCGTCATCACCTGTACCTGCTGCGGGCAGGACCTCGGCGACGTGCCGAGCATGTGGTCGTTCTCCGCGCCCGACACGTGGGGCGTGCCGGGGGTCGGCGGCGCGTCGTTCCTCGAGGAGGAACTCTGCTTCGTCGAGCTGCCCGAGCTCGAGGAGCAGCACTTCTTCATCCGCGCGCTGATCGAGGTGCCGATCCACGGGGTGCGCGACGCGCTCACGTACAGCGTCTGGGTCAGCCTCAGCGCCGCCGGGTTCGCCCGCGCCGTCGAGCAGTGGGAGGACCCGCAGCGGGCCGCCGAGCCGCCGTTCTTCGGCCAGCTCGCCAACCGGATCCCCGGCTACCCGGAGACGCTGCGCCTGCGCGTGCGGGTGCACACCCGCCCGCCGGGGCTGCGCCCCCTCGTCGAGGTCCGCGCGCACGAGCACCCCCTCGCCGCCCACCAGCGCGACGGCATCGCCGCCCACGAGCTGACGGCGGTCGCCGCCGTCTGCGGCGGCTGACACCGCGTTCATTCAGGCATTCACCCGTATCTGCGTACGCAGCGGTGCTTTAACGTTACGGGTAGTGAGGCTTGTCGCGACCGTGACCGGTGGCCCCCCGCCCGTCGCGAGTCCCGCGCTCGGTGCCCTTCCCCAGCCGAGGAGCGCGGCGTGAAGCCCGCCGTCGGCCGCGGACGTGGTCGGCGGCGGCTTTGCGGCATGATAACCGGGTGCGATTCGAAACCAGCCGTGCGCTCGACGCGGTCGAGCGGAGACTCAGCGTCGACCCCCTCGCGGTGGGTGGGGTCATCGACCTGGTGGAGGCCGCCCGCAGCGTCGACCTCGACGGCGGCCGCCCGGCCGCGCTGCTGCGCCTCGGCATGTTCGTCGACGCCCTGAGCCGGCAGCTCGGCGACGGCAACGTCGCCCTGTACGCCGTCGCCGAGCGTGGCGCCATGTCCGACACCGACTTCACCTCCAACGAGCGCATGGTGCTGCGCCGCTGGTCCGACGACGGGCTGATCGAGATGCTGCCGCCCGGCGGGCGCACCGCCGCCCGGGTCCGGGAGGTCGCCGGGCTCACCGGCCTGCCGGTGATCACCCGGACCCCGCTGCCCGGCCACCCCGGCCCGGTCTACCTCACCACCGGCGCGGCCGGCGGCATGGAGCTGGCCCTGGCCCCCTCGACCGGCTCGTCGCCGCGGCCGCACCCGGTGCTCGGCCGGTTCTGGCGCTGCCCGGCCGCCGACTGCCCGACGTTCGGCCGGCAGCCCGCTGCCGGCGCCGGCCAGCCACCGCCCGCGCTGCCCAGTGGCGCTCCGCTGTGCCCGCGCCACGGCGAGCGGCTGATCGACGCCGGCCCCCGCCCGCCCGCCATGACGATGGCGGTGCGGATCAAGGGCATCGTGCGCGCCCGCTTCCCGCTGACCGCGGCCCGCCCGGTCGTCGTCGGCCGGGCGCCCGACGAGCCCGGCGGCATCACCATCGGCAACTGGCTCGACGACGAGTCCACCCGCCGGGTCAGCCGCAGCCACGTCCGGCTCGAGCTGCGCGACGGCATGGTCCTGGTCACCGACGTCAGCACCAACGGCGCCGCGGTCCTGGCCCGCACCGGCTCCTCCGTGCCGCCCCGCGAGGTCGACCTGCACCGGGGTGAGCCCAAGGCGATGGGGGAGTGGGACGAGGTGGAGCTCTACCCGGAGGTCACCGTCGGCCGCGCGGACCGCCCGCCGGCCTCGGTCGCCAAGGGCGGCGCCCCCAACTCCGTCATGGCCGACGCCCCGACGATCGCGTTGCGCCTGCCCAAGCAGTAAACGCGTTGCCGTCCGCAGCGACGGCGAGCTATGTTCACGGCGTGATCACGACGACCGCCCTCTTCGAGGCAGGCCTATCGGCCGCCTCGGCGGTCGCGTGCGCCCAGGCCCTGCGAAGCTGACCCTCCTCCCGCAGCCTTCATGCGGAACCGACGGAGGAGGGTGGCCCGGCCACCCACCTCCCGGGTGGCCGCACGGTTCTGCACACCCACCACACATCCACTGTGGAGTGTCAGATGACCAAGCAGGCGTACACGAGGAACAAACCGCACCTCAACATCGGCACCATGGGTCACGTCGACCACGGCAAGACGACCCTGACCGCCGCGATCACCAAGGTGCTCGCCGAGCTCGACCCGTCCGTCAACCGGTACACCTCCTTCGAGGGGATCGACCGGGCGCCGGAGGAGGTCAGCCGGGGCATCACCATCAACATCGCCCACGTCGAGTACGAGACCGCCACCCGCCACTACGCGCACGTGGACATGCCCGGCCACGCCGACTACGTGAAGAACATGATCACCGGCGCGGCGCAGGTCGACGGCGCGATCCTGGTCGTCAGCGCGGTCGACGGGGTCATGCCGCAGACCCGCGAGCACGTCCTGCTCGCGCGGCGCATCGGCGTGCCGCACCTGGTCGTGGCGATGAACAAGGCCGACGCCGTCGACGACGCCGAGCTGCTCGACCTCGTCGAGCTGGAGATCCGTGAGCTGCTCACCGGCTACGGCTTCCCCGGCGACGACGTGCCGGTCGTCAGGGTCTCCGCGCTGCGGGCGCTGCGGGGCGACCCGGTCGGGGTCCGCTCGGTGCTCGACCTGCTCGACGCGGTCGACCGGTACGTCCCGGTGCCCGCCCGCGTGCTCGCCGAGCCGTTCCTGATGCCGATCGAGAACGTGCTCATGATCACCGGCCGTGGCACCGTGGTCACCGGCGCCGTCGAGCGCGGCACGCTGCTGCTCAACGCCCCGGTCGAGGTCGTCGGCCTCGGTCCCACCCGCTCGAGCGTGGTCACCGGCCTGGAGACCTTCGGCCGCCGGTTGGAGCGCGCCGAGGCCGGGGACAACGCGGCCCTGCTGCTGCGCGGCATCCGCCGCGGCGACGTGCAGCGCGGCCAGGTCGTGGCGGTGCCCGGCTCGGTGTCGCCGCACCGGCGCTTCACCGCGCACCTGTACGCCCTCACCACCTCCGAAGGTGGCCGGCACACGCCGTTCTTCGCCAACTACCGGCCGCAGTTCTTCTTCCGCACCACCGACGTGGTCGGCGCCGTCGACCTGGGTGACCTCCAGATGGTCATGCCCGGCGACACCGTCGACCTCACCGTCGAGCTCGGCAAGCCGGTCGCCATGCACCCCGGCCTCGGCTTCGCCGTCCGCGAGGGCGGTCACACCGTGGCCGCCGGCACCGTCACCACCCTGCTCGACTAGCGCAGCAGCGTCGACCTTGGAGACCCACCCAGCGTGTCGTCTCCAAGGTCAACGCGAGCGAATGACGAACGCCGCCCACGCCGGCTCCGCCAAGCCCAATCCTGAACGGGAGCCCGGCCACGGCGGCGCTGGGAAGCGCAGCGCCCGATCCCCCCAGTCCAGCCGGTCTGCAAGGTGCGACCGTAGGGAGCATGGGGGCCGCGGGTGGGAACCCCCGCCGCGCGCCGCTCGCGGCGCGCAGCCAGCACAGCAACCCCCGCCGCGCGCCGCCCGCGGCGCGCAGCCAGCACTGCATGAACCGCCCGCCGCCGGGCAACTGCTGCGGATGGACAACGACCATGTGCAAGGGCCTGCTGACGCGCCGCTGACCTTGCTTGAGTACGGCGACTACCAGTGCCCGTACTCGGGGCGGGCGTTCGGCGTGGTGGAGCGGCTGCAGCTGCACTTCGCCGGCCGGCTGAGGTTCGCGTTCCGGCACTTCCCGCTCGTCGACCAGCACCCGCGCGCGATGCCGGCGGCCCTGCTCGCCGAGGCCGCCGCCGACGCGGGGTCGTTCTGGGGGATGCACGCGCTGCTGCTGTCGCACCAGGACAGCCTGGAGGACGCGGACCTGTCCCGGTACGCCGAGCAGTTCGGCCTCCCGGGCACCGGCGGCACCCGCGCCCACTACCAGCGGGTCGACGAGGACATGGCCGCGGGCCGGTCGGCCGGTGTCCGGTCCACCCCGGCCTTCTTCGTCAACGGGGTCCCGCACGAGGGCGGGTTCGACTTCGACTCGCTCCGCGAGACGCTTGAGACTGCCGAAAAGAGGGTAATCGGGTGAGATCAGGGTGAACAGCGTCGATTGCCGGGAGGGTTACGGCTTGTCCTTCCTAGAATCTTTGAGAAGAAACACAGCCAATTTTGAGCTGAACGAAGGTTGCCGCTAAGACCGTCAGGGCAACCTGTAGGGGATGCGGAACCGGTACGTAGACCTCCTGCGAGCCGTCGCGATCGTCCGGGTGGTGACCTACCACACCCTCGGCTTCGCGTGGCTGACCGTCGCGTTCCCTGCCATGGGCCTCATGTTCGCGCTCGGCGGCTCCCTCATGGCCGCCTCGCTCGACCGCGGTGGCGACGGTCTCGGCCTCAAGGCGATCGGGCGCCGCATGCGCCGCATCGTCGTGCCGTTCTGGGTGCTCGGCGCGTTCGCCGTGGTGCTCATGTCCCTGATGGGCGGGCTGGAGCACAGCTGGCGGCTGGTGCTGTGGTTCCTGCCGCTGGACGATCCGCCGACGTCGGAGAAGGGCGGGGTCTGGTTCAGCCAGATCTGGTACGTCCGCTCCTACCTCTGGTTCATCATCCTGTCGCCGCTCATGCTGTGGCTGTTCCGCAAGGCACCCGTCCCGACGGTGCTGGTGCCGTTCGGGGTCCTCGTCGCGCTGTGGGAGACCGGTCACGGCACCGGCGGCATGGTCCGCGACTTCTTCATGTACGCGCCGATGTGGATGCTGGGCTTCGCCCACCACGACGGCACCCTGCAGCGCATCTCGCGCAAGGTGCTCTGGCCGGCGTGCCTGGTGATGGGCGGCATCGGCCTGGCCATCCTGTACAGCCACCCCGGCCCGCGCGGGTACGACATGAACGACGCGCCCATCGCCGACGCCCTGTGGTCGACGGCCTTCCTGCTGGTGATGCTGCACGCGGCGCCGGCGGCGTTGAGCCTCGGCGCGGCCGAGCCGGCGGTGGAGGCGATCAACCGGCGGGCGCTGACCATCTACCTGTGGCACGAGGCGGTGATCACCGCGGTCCGGCTGGCGGCGGTCGCGGCCGGTGTGTCGCTGCTCGGCCCGTACGGCGGACTGCTCCAGCTCGTGCTGGTGTTCGCCCTGGTCACGCTGGTGGTCCTGGCGCTGGGCTGGGTCGAGGACCTGGCCGCCAGGCGCCGGCCGAGGCTTGTCCCGCTGCCGTCCCGGGCACCTGCCGGACGGCTCGACGACCGGGCGCAACCAGTACCGGTGTAAAAAGCAAGGCGACACGCCGACACTGGTCTTTGCTGGAACTTGCTGGAACCAGCTACCGTGCCGTTCGTGTCCGAACCGATCACCATCGAGATGCTCGAGCGGCGGATCGACCGGTTGCGTGGCGAGCTGCGGCGGGCCGCCACCACCGGTGACCGGATGCAGGCCCGTGCCCTGCGGGCCGAGCTGCGCCAGGCCGAGCACGCCTGGGACGACGCCCTGGCCGACCTGGAGGACCAGGCCAGGCCGGCGCCGCAGCCCGTACACAAGCCGATGCTGTCGATCCGTGAGCAGGTGCACCACGCGCTGACCCTGCTCACGGTGCCGGCCGCGCCGAAGCTCATCATCGCCGTCCACGACGCCTTCTTCCCGGGCGAGCTGGTCGCGGCGCGCCTGACCAGCCTACGCCGCGACGAGGAACGCTCGTTCCGCGTCCAGCCGTTCGGCCGGCCGTACTACCTGTGTCCCGCGCTCACCGCCGACCTGCTGTCGCCGGCGCGCGGGCTGCTCGCGCTGTCCACCTGGCCCCTGCGGACGCGGGTCGTCGGCCCGCTCAGCGCCCGCGTCGACTTCCTCACCGGCGCGATCAAGGTGGCCCAGCGGGTGGCGCAACTGCCCGAGGACGCCCACGACGCGCGGCGGCTGCTGTGGCGGTTCGCCGCGAGCATCCCTGGCGCCGGCGGCGTGGGCGGTGCCGGGATCACCCCCGAGACCGTCGCCGGCCTCGCCCAGGCCGAGCTCGACGTGCACCTGGAGGCCGACACCGCGGACCGCGCCGCGGCGGCGGCCAGGGCCGAGGAACGCCTCGACGGATCCGAGGCGTTGTTCGGCGCCAGGTTGCAGCGCATCCGCCGGACGGCGGGCGCCACATGAACACGAGCACCACACCGCGAACCGCTTCCCCGAAAGAAGACCGCTCATGGACCCACTGGTCGACCGGTTGGACCGCATCCGCGGCACGGTGGCGCCGCGCAACCACAACGCGCGCACCATCGCGGCGCTCACCAGCAACCCGGGGTGTGGCCGCCGCGGGCTGATGGACGCCGCCGGGGTCAACAAGGGCGCCGTCGCCGGGCAGCTCGGCTTCCCCGCCGGCTTCGGCCAGTCCCGGTTCGCGATCGCCCGCGGCAACGCCTTCGAGGCGCAGGTCAAGGCCGACGGCGCGGCGGAGCTGCTGCAGCTGCTGCGGGAGCGGCTCGGGCTGGCGATCCCCGAGGTCGCCTACGACGACCTGTCCAACGTCGGCGGCAACGCCAGCCGCGAGGTCCGGTACGCCCGCACCAAGGCGCTGCTGGCCCGGGCCGCGTCGGACCGTGACGACGCCGGGACGCTCTTCGACCACCCGATGCTGCGGCTGGAGATCGCCGGGTACTACGCGTACCTGGAGCCGGACCTGATCGCGTTCCGGGCCGGCGGCAAGTTCCACGTCGTGGAGATCAAGTCGTTCGCGGTCATCGACGGGCAGGCCGACCCGGGCAAGACCGCCGCGGCCGCGACCCAGTCCGCGGTGTACGTCATGGCCATGCGCGAGCTGCTCGCCGAGCTGGGGCACCCGCCGGAGACGGTGTCGCACGAGGTGGTGCTGGTCTGCCCGGAGAACTTCGCGAACCGGCCGACCGCCACCCTCGTCGACGTGCGCAAGCAGCTGACGGTGCTGCGGCGGCAGCTGTCGCGGCTCACCCGGCTGGAGGCGATCCTCGACGCGCTGCCGGCCGGGCTGTCCTTCGACCTCGCCTACGATGCCGACCAGCAGCCGACCCGCCCCGCCGACGAGCTGCGCAAGGCGGTCAGCACGATCGACGCCCGGTACAGCCCGGACTGTCTCGGCACCTGCGAGATGGCGTTCTTCTGCCGCGACGAGGCCGCCGGGTCCACGTCGGCGCTGGGCCGTTCGGTGCGTGACGACCTCGGCGGCGTGGAGAGCATCGGCACGGTGCTGGGCCTGGCCCGGGGCACGCTGACCCCGGGCGCCGGCCAGGAGGAGATCGCGGGGCTGCTGCGCTTCGCGCACAAGCTGCGCACCGAGTGCCTCGACGGCATCGGATAGATCGTGAGCATCCTGACCGCGCTGGCGCGGGCCGAGGCGGTCGAGTCGGGCCGGGCGCAGCCGCTGACCACGGTCCGGCACACACACATCGCCGAGCGGCCCCTCGTCCTCGTGCCGCTGAGCCTCGCCGGTGAGGCCGCCGCGCCCCTGGCGGCGATCGTCGGCACCGATCCGGACCAGCCGCGGCTGCTGGTGGTGGCCAACCCGCGCGACCGTACCCAGCGTTTCGACTTCGTCGCCGAGCTGGCCAGGGTCGTGCTGTCGTACGTGGACGGCTGCGCCCGCGGCGTCGACACCGCCGCGAGCGGCACGAAGCTGCGCTACGCCGAGGCGCCGCAGGTCATCGTGCCCAACCGGGGCGGCATCGAGTTCGTGCGGCTGCTGGGGCGCTCGACCCGGTTCCGCCGGCCGTTCGGCCCGTACCCGGTGCACCGCACCGTGCCGATCCTCGGGCAGTGGCTGACGTTCCTGCGGGAACGCGCCGACCACCCGGGCTCCTCGATGCTGCTGGCGATGACGGAGGTCCTCGGCAACCACTGGGCCACCGGGCAGAGCGGCCTGGAGGACGCGAACCTCGCCGCGCTCCTCGGCTGGATCGACCCGCCCGGCGGCCTGGACGGCGCCGCCGCGGCCGCGCTCGCCGAGGACCCGCTGCGCTCCCCGCCGGCCGGTCCGAGCACCGACCCGACCTTCGACAACGAGATCCTGGCGCCGGCCCTCGCCGCGGTCGCCCGCTCCGACGGCGACGACTTCGCCCGGGAGCGGGCCCTGGCCGCGCTCACCACCGCCGTCGCCGAGCAGATGCGCCCCACCTGGGACCTCACCTGGCGGGCCGTGCGGCTGTTGCGGGCCCGCCCGGCCGGCGCGTCCGTCGAGGTCCGGTGGGCGATGGACCGCGACGTGTTCACCATGTACCACATGGCCCTCGCCGACGGGACCGCGCTGCCGCAGCCCCGGCGGGACAGCGCGGTCGCCGCCGCCGGCCGTCTCGACCGGTTGGAGCGGGAGCAGGCCCGCTACGACGCCCAGCGCGCCCTCGACGACCCGCTGGTGATGGCGGAGTTCCGCCTGTCCGGGGAGGCGTTCACCGGTACCGTCGTCGCCGCGTCACCGAACCGGGTCGACACGTCGGGCAAGAAGGCGGCGCTGCGGCCCCACATCACGGTGCAGACCGAGGACCCGGTGCGCCTGGAGCCGGGCGCGCTGCTGGTGAGCCCGGCGCGCCTGGCCCAGCAGGCGATGGTGGTGTCGGTGTCCAGCGTGGACGTGGTCCTGGAGCTGAGCAAGGGCATGGGCCGCTCCACGAAGCAGCCGGCGCCCGGGTCGGTGCCCGAGGTGGGGGAGCGCGTCACGTACGGTCCGGTCACCGATGCCTACCAGCCGCCGGGCCGGTTCCCGAGCCGCGACGACACCCCCTGGACGCACGGCGGCCCGCCAGCGGTCGTCGACTACGGTCCCAGCGACAACGACGCCGCGGAGGACTGGTCGTGAGCGGGCCGGAGCGCAGCGGAGGGCCGCGAACCATGGGCGCGGTGCTTGGCTCGCGGCGGCGCCGGAGCGCAGCGGAGGGGACGACGTGACCACCGTGATCGACGACATCCTGCGGGACTTCGGCTCCGCCGCCGGGCGCGGCGTGGTCGTCGACTCACCGCCGGGCGCCGGCAAGTCGACCCTCGTGGTGCGGGCCGCCCGGACCCTCGCCGAGGCCGGCGAGCGGCTCATGGTGGTCGCCCAGACCAACGAGCAGGTCGACGACCTCATCGACCGGCTCGCCACCGCCGCGCCCACGCTCGCCATCGGCCGGCTGTCGGCGTCGACGTACGTCCCGGCGCAACGCGTCATCAAACACGGCACCGTCACGGTCAGCGGCGCCGTCGGTGACATGGCCGCGAGCGCCGTCACCATCGGCACCGCCGCCAAGTGGGCGACCGTCACCGACGGCAGCTGGGAACGGGCGATCGTCGACGAGGCGTACCAGATGCGCTCCGACATGCTGCTGCGCGTCGCCGGCCGGTTCTCCCGCGCGCTCTTCGTCGGCGATCCCGGTCAGCTCGACCCGTTCTCGGTCGTCGCCGTGGAACGCTGGGCCGGCCTGTCGTGGGACCCGATGCAGAGCGCCGTCGCCGTGCTGCTGCGGCACAACCCGGACCTGCCCGTGCACCGCCTGCCGGTGTCGTGGCGGCTCCCGCCGTCGGCGGCCGAGGTGGTGTCCTCGGCGTTCTACCCGTTCACCCCGTTCCAGGCCGGCACGAAACCCGCCGACCGGCGCCTGGAGTTCTCCGCCCGCGCCCTCGGCGACGCGACCCTCGACGCGACGCTGGAGACGGCCCGGCGTACCGGCTGGGCGCTGCACGAGCTGCCCGCCCGGCACACGGTGCGCACCGACCGCGAGGCGGTCGCCGCGATCGCCGACCTGGTGACCCGCCTGCTGCAGCTCGGCCCGGTCGCCTACTCCGAGCACGCCCCCGACGGCCGCCCCGTCACCGTCGACCGGGTCGCCGTCGGTGCCGCCCACCGCGACCAGGTCGCCGCGATCCGCCAGGCCCTGGCCGGCACCGTCGCCGCCGACGTCACCGTCGACACCGCGAACCGCCTGCAGGGCCGCGAGTACGACGTGACCGTCATCCTGCACCCGCTGTCCGGCCGCCGCGACGCGAGCGCCTTCCACCTGGAGGCCGGCCGCCTGTGCGTGCTCGCCTCCCGCCACCGGCACGCCTGCATCGTCGTGGCCAGGGCCGGCATCGCCGAGCTGCTCGACACCCACCCGTCCGCCGAACCGGTCCACCTGAACGTCCCGGTCCGCTTCCCCGACGGCTGGGAAGCCAACCAGGCCATGCTCGCCCACCTCAGCGGCGGTCACTAGCTTCGGCGCGGCTGACTGCGGCAGCCCAACTGCCGATCAACGCGACGCCTCGACGGCCCGGTCCTCGGCGGTCAAGTGTCCGAGGTCAGCCGAGCCGCACCCGGCTCGCCGCGAACCTCGCCCCGCCTACCGGGCCCGGGAGCCGCCCGAAGCTGGTGACTAGTAACTGCTGAGCGTCGCGCGTTTGGCTTCGTACATGGCGGTGTCGGCGCGGTGCAGGACGTGCCGGGGTGGTTCGCCGGCGTGGAAGCGGGTGCCGCCGACGCTGGCGCGGGCGGGGACCGTGCGGGGGGCGCCGGCACCGGTCAGGGTGATCGGCTCGGTGAACGCCCGCTGGATGCGTCCGGTGAGCTCGGGCAGGGTGTCGGCGCCCGAGGTGCCGTGGGCGAGCACGACGAACTCGTCGCCGCCGAGGCGGGCGACCAGGTCGCCGGTGCGGGCCTGGGCGGTGAGCCGGGCGGCGACGGCGGTGAGCAGCTCGTCGCCGGCGGCGTGGCCGAGGGTGTCGTTGACGGTCTTGAAGCCGTCGAGGTCGATGAAGAGCACGCCGCCGCCGCCGACGCCGAGGGCGGTGTCGAGCGCGGCCATGAACGCGCGGCGGTTGGCCAGGCCGGTGAGGGGGTCGGCGTGCGCGAGGCGCCAGGTCTCCTCGAGCAGCTCGCAGGTGCGCAGCACGGTGGCGGCCTGGTCGGCGACGCCGGACATGCGGTTGATGATCTCGCGGGCGCGGGCGGTGCCCTGGGGCGTGTCGTAGGCGGCGACGAGGATGCCGTACGGGTGCTCCGGCAACGCGATGTCCACGATGATCATCATGTCGTGGTCGAAGGTGTCGAGCATGGCGAGGATGAACGGGTCGGTGCAGGTGCGGTCGTAGACGCGGGGCTGGCCGGTGCCGGCACGGAAGCGGTCGAACAGGTCCGTGTCCTGCCGGGACACGGTGAGGTTCTGCGCCTTGCGCAGCCGGCTGTCGCTCACCCCCGCGTTGGCGGCCATCCGCAGCTTGCCGTGCTGGTGCAGCAGTACCGTGGCGGAGTCGGCACCCATGACGGAGCGGACGGCGTCCGCGGTGACGGTCGCGACCTCGGCCGGGGTCCGGGCGAGCGTGAGCTGGCGGGCCAGCGCGAGCAGGCGCTCCGCGGTGCGCTGCCGTTCGGCGGCGGTGTCCAGGGCCGACAGCGCGTCGAGGGCGACGGCGGCCAGGTTCGCGTACGCGTCCAGCATCCGCCGCTCGGCGTCGAAGAAGTCCTCGCAGTACGCGACGAGATAGCCGTAGTAACGGTTCGGCGAGGCGATCTCGGCCACGATCGTGCCGGCGAAGCTGGTCGGCGGCGCGTCGGTGAGCACGGCGATCTCCGCGTCGGTGAGCCCGTAGCCGTGCACCTGCCGCGGCTGGTCCGGCGCGGGCGAGGCGACGAGCAGGAACGCCTGGGCGTTGACCGCGTAGCCGGCCCGGTCGGCGACGAGGGCGAGGGCCCGCTCCGGCTGTTCGGCGGCGACCAGCTCGGCGACGGTGCGCTGCAGCAGCTCCATCCGCCCGGCCAGGGCGTCGTCGGCGGCGTCGGCGGTGCGGCGCTGGCCGCGCCACAGCCAGGACAGCAGTCGCCGCTGCCGCCAGCGGACCGTGTACACGCACGCCTCGGCCCCGGCGACCTGGCAGATGTCGTGGGTGACGGTGGCGGTCGGCAGCCCGAACAGCGCCGGCAGCTGGGTGAGCAGCCCGCGGGTGTAGTCGCAGTCGTAGCGGCTGGGCTGGTAGCCGGCGCGCAGCCGGTACTGCACGGTCGCGGTGCCGTGCCCCGTGGACAGGGTCGCCATGTCGGCGGTGGCGTTGAACTTGGCGCTGGTCGTCGCGATGAGCCGGATGAGCTGTGTCGGCCCGCCGAGCAGGAGCAGCCCCAGCCGCAGCGGGGTGTTCACGGAGTACGACAGGATGCTCTGCCCGACGCGCAGCCCGACCGACTCGTCGCCGAGCGCCTGCGCGGCCGCGGCGAACACGTTGATCTTCGTCTCGTACGACCACCAGCGGCGGGCGTCGTCGTAGGCCTCGGGCGGCTCGTGCTCGCCGGCGAGGTTGAGCATGTGCGCGACCGCGGTGTCGCCGCCCCTGGCGCGTACGTACCGCACAATGGCGCGCAGGGTGACACCGGCCGTCTCGCGGATCTGTTCCATGGCGCCTCCGCGCACGACATCGGCGCGGTACGGCGGCTGATGAGCGTTCGGCGGGTAAGACTGCTCACATGGATGCCGCACAGGCCGAGCCGCTGATCGTCGTGGACGGCGCGAACGTCGTCGGCTCCGTGCCCGACGGCTGGTGGCGCGACCGGCGCGGCGCCGCGGTCCGGCTGCGCGACGCGCTCGCCGCGCGGGACGCCGCCGCCCTGCCGGCCGCGCTGTCCGGCGCGTTCACGCTGGTCGTGGAGGGTGCCGCGGGTGGCGTGCCGGCGGTGGAGGGCGTGCACGTGGAAGCCGCGCCGCGATCCGGTGACGACCACATCGTCGCGCTCGTCGCCGACAATGTGCGGCATCGTCCGGTCGCGGTGGTGACCGCCGACAGGGCGCTCCGCCAACGGGTGCGCGAACTCGGGGCGAGTATTGTCAGTCCTGGCGAGTTGCTGGCGTCGATCTCATATGATGGACGACCGGATGCTACCTAGCGGATAGGATTTGTCGGCAATATGTGCGCACCTTGGCATGGGTTTGCCGACTATCCGCCAGCGGATCTTCCTACGATGTGGGAAGAGATTGACCGGTCATCGTAGGGTGACGAAGCTGGACTCGTAGACGTGTCGTGAATGGCCGGTGAATGTCGGCCAAAAACATCAGACAAATTGTCATCGATCTATTCTGTGCGGCAGGTAACAGCACTGTCGCGGGGCGTGACGATGCTGGTAAGGTCGGTCCCATGTGCCAAGAGGTACTCCTTGACCCACTCTGGGTCTCGCGGCGTGCACACCATTTCGACGGCCTTTGTAGAGCGGCTAACCGTTGATTCGGCGTCATTCCAAAGGCTTTTCGAGAGGAAATGAAAATGGCCGTTTCGGTCGTCGGCGCTCCTGAGGTGACGCCGTCGGTGGTCACCATCACCGTGCACATCACCCTCAACGGCGACGAGCTCCCACCGGAGGCGTCCCGTCTGATCAGCGACCTCGAGGCGCTCGCCGCCAGCCAGGCCAAGCAGCAGATCCAGCGCGGCCCGCAGACCAGCGCCGCGCTGCCGCGCACCGGGGCACCGGCGCACACGCTGCAGCACGGCCCGTCCCAGCACACCGGGCGCAACCTGCGGCTGGTCGAGGCCCCCGAGCCCGCCGCCAGCGGCGCGACCGAGACCACCCGGGTCAAGCGGATCGGCGCGGCCGCACCCGACGCCCCGTCGCTGTACCTGTGCACCGGCTCCCGGCTCGTCCTGCGCGACGGCGCGCCCGTGCCGCTGACCCGCCGCGAGTACGACCTGTTCCTGTTCCTGTGCGAGCACCCGCGCCGCGTGTTCAGCCGCGCGCAGCTGCTGCGCCAGGTGTGGGGCTACGACATGGTCGGCACCGAGCGCACCGTCGACGTCCACGTGCGGCGCCTGCGGGTCAAGCTCGGCGAGGCCGCCCGGATCATCGCCACCGTGCGCGGCGTCGGCTATCGTCTCGACGATGACGCCGCCGTCCAGGTTGTCGTTCGCGAGGACTGACCCCCGCGTCCTCGCCGTCGCCGCGGGGACCCTGCTCCTGACCGACCTGCTGCGGGTCTGGCTCCCGTCGATCATCACGATCTTCGGGCAGGCGGCCTCCACGCCGGCGGAGCTCATGGGCGCGTTCGCCCTGCTGTGGTTCCTGGTGCCGTTCGCGGTCGTGCCGCTCGCCGCCCGGTGGGACGCGGCGAAGGTCGCGCTCGCCGGCGCCGCCGGTCTCGCCGCCGCCCGGCTCGCCCTGGTGTTCGTCCACGGTGGGCAGCCGCAGCTGTACGTCGCCTCCGTGGGCCTGCTCGCCGGGCTCTGCTGGCTCGCCGCGAGCGCGGTGCGCGGCGGGCCGGCCGCCACCGGGGTGCCGTTCGGGCTGGCCGCCGCCGCCCTGCAGCACGCCGCCCTGCGCACCGTCGACCTCAGCTGGCAGTCGCGCTGGTGGGCCGCGCCGATCGTGGCCCTGGAGTGCCTGGTGCTGCTCTGGTACCAACGCCGCGCCGCGCCCGGGCGCAGTTCCGCCGGGGCCTGGTTCCTGGCCGGGCCGGCCATGCTGCTCGCGGGGATGTTCGCGCTGTCACCGGCGGTGGCCACGGTCGCCGTGTCGTACCGGTTCGAGCCCGTCGCCACCACCGCCCCGCCCGCCCTGCCGGAGCTGCTGCTCGGCCTGGCCGTGGCCGGGTTTCTGGCCGGCGCCACCGGGCGGCTCGGCGGCCGCGTCGACCGGGTCCTCGCCGCGGTGCTGCTGCTCGCCGCCGCGGCCCTGTTCGGGTACGGCGGCCCCGACGGGCTGTTCCTCGCCCTGCTGCTCGGCTGCGGCGCCCTCGGCCGGGCCTTCCGCGCCGCCGAGGCCGACGCCGCACCCGACCAGGACGCCGGGCGTGGACCCCGGGCCGGGTACGCCGCGCTCGGCGGGATGGTGGTGTTCGCCGTCGCCGCCGTGGCGTACTACGCGGCGTACGACCTCGGCTACCCCAACCAGTGGGTGCCCCTCGCCGTGGCCGCCGGACCCGCGGCGGTCCTGCTGCGGGCCGGCCGGGGCACCCCCGCGGTCGGGCTGACCTGGCGCTCCGGGCTCGCCGCCCTCGCCGTGTGCCTGCTCGTGCCGCTGCTCGGGGTCACCACGGCACCGGCCGCCTCCGCCGTCGCCGAGCCAGGACGGGGGCTGCGGCTCGTCGCGTACAACATCCGCATGGGCTTCGGGCTCGACGGCACCTACCGGCCCGGTGCCGCCGCCCGGGCCATCGCCGCGTCGGACCCGGATGTGGTGGTCCTGTCCGAGGTCGACCGGGCCTGGCTGCTCAACGGCGGCCACGACGACCTGAGCGTCCTCGCCGCCGAGCTCGGCATGCGGTACTGGTTCGCCCCGGCCGCCGACGCCGTCTGGGGCGACGCGGTGCTGACCGACCTGCCCGTCGGCGCCGTCGAGACCGTGCCGCTGACCGCCGCCGGCGCACCGACCGGCGCCCAGGCCCTCGGCGTCGTCGTGCGCTTCGGCGGCCGGGAGATCGCGGTCGTCTCCACCCACATCCAGCCGCCCCCGGACGCCGAACCCCTCGTCCAGGTGGGCGAGATCGCCGCGTTCGCGACCCGCTTCGGTGCCGGCCGGCCCACCCTCATCGCCGGCGACCTCAACATCGAACCCGGCGACGCGTCCATGCGGGCGTTCGCCGCCGCCGGGTACGCCGACGGCTTCGCCGCGTTCCGCCCCGTGCGCACGTTCCCCGCCGACCGCCCCGTCAAGCAGATCGACCACGTCCTCGTCCGGGGGCTGACCTGCACCGACGTCAGCGTCGGCGGGGTAGTGACGTCGGACCATGCGCCGATCGTCACAACATTGACCTGATTGAGCCGGCCCGTCGCTGGGCAACCTGACGCTCAGAGAGAGAAAGGGGCAGCGATGAGCGTCACACATGCGAACGGGAGCACGATCGGTGGCACCGCCACCGACACGCGCAACGACCTTGGCAACACGGTCGACACGATGTCCGCCAAGACCAAGCAGCGCGCGGCCGACCTGGCCGAGCAGGGCAAGGACGTGGCACGCCGTCGGCCCGTTCCGCTGGTGACCGCCGCCGCGGGCGTGGCCACCGTGATCGTTGCGGTGGTGACGGTCGTGCGGCGCCGCCGGAAGCCGACGCCGCGCCAGCGTGCGGTCAACGCCTGGCGGACCGCCAGCAAGACCGTGCGCAAGCGCGTCAAGCACTAACTCTTTTCAAACAGGCCCCCACGTCGCAAGCGGCGCGGGGGCCTGTTGCTGTGCTGTGTCAGCTGCGCGCCGCGGGCGGCGCGTGGCGGGGGTTCCCACCCGCGGCCCCCATGCTCCCTGCGGTCGCACCTTGCAGGCCGGCTGGGCTGGGGGGATCGGGCGCTGCGCTTCCTAGCGCCGTCGTGGCTGGGCTTCCGTTAGGGGCTGGACTTGGCGGGGCACTGTGCTGGCTGCGCGCCGCGGGCGGCGCGCGGCGGGGGTTCCCACCCGCGGCCCCCATGCTCCCTGCGGTCGCACCTTGCAGGCCGGTTGGACTGGGGGGATCGGGCGCTGCGCTTCCTAGCGCCGTCGTGGCTGGGCTTCCGTTAGGGGCTGGACTTGGCGGAGTCGTGGTGGGCGCCGTTCCTCAGCGGGCTGGGCTTGGCGGAGTACCTGGCCGGCTCCGGCACGTGCCCGGGGGCTGGGCGACGTGGCCCGGGGCGTGGGCGGTCAGGCCGGGGGCATGCGGTACGCGGCGAGCTGGGTGGCCTGGGCGACGACCCGGCCGTCGGCGTCCCAGATCTCGCAGACCTGGTCGACGAAGGTGTCGGTGAGCAGCCGGGCGCGCTGGCGGACGCGGAGCGGGCCCGGGGCGGGCAGCGCGCGGACGTACACCGTCAGCTCCAGCGTCGGGGTCCAGCCGTTGCTGCCCAGGGTGAACGTCGCCGGCGGGAAGGCGTCGGCGGCGAAGAGCAGCGAGACCGGGTCCCAGGGCGCGTCCGGCAGGCGGAGCCAGCCGCGCAGCTCGCCGGGTGGGTCGCCGACGCCCTGCCAGTCGATGCGCTGCTCGAACTGGTCGAGCATGTCGATGCGCAGGCCGGTGCCGGGGGCCTGGGCGGGCGTGCGGGACAGGGTGTCCGCGGCCGGGACCGGTGGGGGTGCGGCGTCGACCCAGCGGGGCGCGGCCGCGGCGGCGAGGGTGCCGAGCGTGAACAGGGCCTCCACGCAGGTGCGGTCCTTCTGGGTCAGACGGGCCCGGACCTGGGTCGCGGAGCGCCCCGTGCGCAGCACCTCGACCGTGACGGCGGCCGGGCCGGGGTCGGGCGGGGAGAGGTACACCGCGCTCGCCGACAGCGGGTCGGGGTGGGTGGCGGCGGACCCGATGGCGGCGCGGGCGAGGATGGCCAGCAGGTAGCCGCCGTTGGGCTTGCCGCCGACGGTCCACAGTGGATCCAGCTCGGCGTCGAAGCCGCCGTCGCCGGTGGCGCGGACCTGTGTCGCGGCGCCGAAGCCTGCCACACCTGCCTCCTTCTGGTTGGATGACGGCATGGCGCGCACGCGGCTCTACCGCAACGGTGACCTCGTGGCCGAGGATTTCCCGATCGACGATATCTCGGAGCACCTCGCGGCCGAGGGCACGGTCGTGTGGCTGGATCTCCAGTCGCCGACGCCGCAGCAGTACGACCAGGTGCAGGAGGAGTTCGGGCTGCACCAGCTGGCGATCGAGGACGCGTCGTCGCCGCGCGAGCGGCCGAAGCTCGGGCACTACCGGGGGCACCTGTTCCTCAGCGCGTACCAGGCCAGCTTCGACAGCGGGCCGGGCGAGCTGACGGTGTGCCCGGTGTCGGCGTTCATCACGCCACGGGCGCTGGTCACGGTGCACGGCGACGGCTTCGACGTGGACTCGGTGGTGCGCCGGTGGGACGCGACGGCCGAGCTGGCGCCGCACGGGGTCGCGTACCTGGTGCACGGGCTGCTCGACGTGGTCGTCGACGGGCACTTCGACGCGGTGCAGGAGCTCGACGACGCGCTCGAGGCGCTTGAGGACAAACTCTTCGAGGAGACCCCGCAGGCGGTGCGGGAGGTGCAGCAGCGCAGCTTCCGGCTGCGGCGTGGCCTCAGTCACCTGCGCAAGATCGTGCTGCCGATGCGCGAGGTGGTCAACGGCCTGACCCGGGCCAAGCTCGTCGACGAGGAGATCGCCCCCTACTACCAGGACCTGTACGACCATGTGTTGCGCGTCACGGAATGGACCGAGAGCCTGCGCGACTTCGTGGCGACCATCCTGGAGTCGAACCTGGCGGTGCAGGGCAACCGGATGAACAACATCATGAAGAAGGTCACCAGCTGGGCTGCCATCATCGCGGTGCCCACCGCTGTTACGGGTTACTACGGGCAGAATCTGCCGTTTCCGGGTTTCGAGCACCGCTCAGGCTTCGTGACCTCCGCCGCGTTGATCGTGGTGCTGTCCGTGACGCTGTACCTCACCTTCAAACGCAAGGACTGGCTGTGACTACTGAACAGACCGAACACTTCGACGTCGTCGTGCTGGGCGCCGGTCCGGGCGGCTACACCGCCGCCGTGCGCGCCTCGCAGCTCGGCCTGCGCACCGCGATCGTGGAGGACAAGTACTGGGGCGGCGTATGCCTCAACGTCGGCTGCATCCCCAGCAAGGCCCTGCTGCGCAACGCGGAGCTGGCGCACATCTTCACCGCGGAGGCCAAGACGTTCGGCATCCAGGGGTCGGTGACCTTCGACTACGGTGCGGCGTTCCAGCGCAGCCGCAAGGTCGCCGACGGCCGGGTCAAGGGCGTGCACTACCTGATGAAGAAGAACGAGATCCGCCAGTACCAGGGCAAGGGCGTCTTCGTGGACGACCACACGCTGCGGGTCGGCGACGAGACCGTCACGTTCGCCAACTGCATCATCGCCACCGGGGCCACCACCAGGCTGCTGCCCGGCACCTCGCGGTCCGACCGGGTGGTGACCTACGAGGAGCAGATCCTCAGCGAGGAGCTGCCGTCCTCGATCATCATCGCCGGCGCCGGCGCGATCGGCGTCGAGTTCGCGTATGTGCTGCACAACTACGGCGTCAAGGTCACCATCGTGGAGTTCCTCGACCGGATGGTCCCGCTCGAGGACGAGGAGGTCTCCGCCGAGCTGGCGAAGCGTTACAAGCGCCTCGGCATCACCGTGCTCACCTCCACCCGCGTGGAGTCGGTGGAGGAGACCGGCGAGGGCGTGAAGGTCACCGTCTCGAACAAGGGCAAGACGGAGGTGCTCGAGGCGGACAAGCTGATGCAGGCGATCGGCTTCCAGCCCCGCGTCGAGGGGTACGGCCTGGAGAAGACCGGCGTGGCCCTCACCGAGCGCGGCGCGATCGCGGTCGACGGGCGGCTGCGCACCAACGTGCCGCACATCTACGCCATCGGCGACGTCACCGCGAAGCTGATGCTCGCGCACGCCGCCGAGTCGATGGGCATCATCGCCGCGGAGACGATCGCCGGGGCGGAGACCATGGAGCTCGACTACGTCATGATCCCGCGCGCCACGTACTGCCAGCCGCAGGTCGCGAGCTTCGGCTGGACCGAGGCGCAGGCCCGCGAGCAGGGCTTCGACGTCAAGGTGGTGAAGTTCCCCTACACCGCCAACGGCAAGGCGCACGGCCTCGGCGACGCCACCGGCTTCGTGAAGATCATCAGTGACGCGAAGTACGGCGAGCTGCTCGGCGCCCACCTCATCGGCCCCGAGGTCACCGAGCTGCTGCCGGAGCTGACGCTCGCCCAGCAGTGGGACCTCACCGTGCACGAGGTCGCCCGCAACGTGCACGCCCACCCGACCCTCGGCGAGGCCGTCAAGGAGGCCATCCACGGCCTGGCCGGGCACATGATCAACATGTGACTCTCAGTTTCTAGGACCGGCGGGACGGCGACGACCGCCGGTCCTGAGAGGTCGGTACGCTTCGAGGTATGCGGCAGGAGTGGCACCACTTCACATACCCCGGACCCGAGATCTCCCGAGTCGCCGTCGCCGGCAACTCCGAGGACGACGAGTTCGGTCTCGACCACTGGCGCACCCTGCCCCGGGCGCAGACCCCGCCGTGGCCGGACCAGCAGGCGGTCGACGAGGTCGGCAAGCTGCTGTCCTCGGTGCCGCCGATCGTCGCGCCCTACGAGGTCGACCAGCTGCGCGAGCGGCTCGCGCTGGTCGCCGACGGCAAGGCGTTCATGCTGCAGGGCGGCGACTGCGCCGAGACGTTCGCCGACAACACCGAGGCGCACGTCCTGGCCAACGCCCGCACCCTGCTGCAGATGGCCGTCGTGCTCACCTACGGCGCGTCGCTGCCCGTCATCAAGCTCGGCCGGGTCGCCGGCCAGTTCACCAAGCCCCGCTCCGCGGCGCTGGACTCGCTCGGGCTCCCCGCGTACCGCGGTGACATGATCAACTCGCTGGACCAGGACCCGGAGGCGCGCGTCGCCGACCCCCAGCGCATGGTCCGCGCCTACGCCAACTCGTCCAGCGCCATGAACATGCTGCGTGCCTACCTGGGCGGCGGCATGGGCGACCTGCACGCCGTGCACGACTGGAACAAGGGCTTCGTCGTCACGTCACCCGCCGGGCAGCGCTACGAGGCGATCGCCCGCGAGATCGACCGGGCGCTGCGCTTCATGCAGGCCTGCGGCGTCAACGACGACGAGGCGTTGCGCACCGTCACCCTGTACTGCTCGCACGAGGCCCTCGCGCTGGAGTACGAGCGCCCCCTCGCCCGCATCGCCGGCGGCCGCCCGTACGGGCTGTCCGGACACTTCCTGTGGATCGGCGAGCGGACCCGGCAGATCGACGGCGCCCACGTGGACTTCATGTCCCGCATCGCGAACCCGATCGGCGTCAAGCTCGGCCCGACCACGGCCCCCGAGCAGGCCCTCGAGCTGTTCGAGAAGCTCAACCCGGACAACATCCCGGGCCGGCTCACGTTCGTGGCCCGCATGGGCAGCAACAAGGTCCGCGACGCGCTGCCGCCGATCGTGGAGAAGGTCACCGCCGCCGGCTGCCGCGTCGTGTGGCAGTGCGACCCGATGCACGGCAACACGCACGAGTCGTCCAACGGGTACAAGACCCGGCACTTCGACCGGATCGTCGACGAGGTCCTCGGCTACTTCGAGGTCCACCGCGAGCTGGAGACGCACCCCGGCGGCCTGCACGTCGAGCTGACCGGCGAGGACGTCACCGAGTGCCTCGGCGGCGCCCAGGCGATCGTCGACGAGGACCTCCCCGGCCGGTACGAGACCGCCTGCGACCCGCGGCTCAACACGCAGCAGTCGCTGGAGCTGGCGTTCCTCGTCGCGGAGATGCTGCGTGGCTGACGCCCGGGTCGCGGACCTGCGCTCCGACACGGTGACCCGGCCGACGCCGGCGATGCGCGCCGCCATGGCCGAGGCGCCGGTCGGCGACGACGTCTTCGACGAGGACCCGTCGCTGCACGAGCTGCAGGAGTACGCCGCGGCCCTGTTCGGCCACGAGGCGGCCCTGTTCACGCCGTCCGGCTGCATGGCCAACCAGATCGCGCTGCAGCTCGTCGTGCCCCGCGCCGAGGAGCTGCTGTGCGACGCCGACGCGCACGTCGTCACGTACGAGATGGGTGCGGCCGCGGCGTATGGCGGCATCTCCACCCGCACGTGGCCGGCGCTCGGCGGGGCGCTGGACCCCGAGGTCGTCGCCGGCATGATCCGCCCGCCGGGCGGCTACACGGTCCCGACCCGCGCCGTCGCGGTCGAGCAGACCCACAACCGCGGCGGCGGCACCGTCATCCCGCTGCCGGCCCTGCGGCGGCTGCGGGCCGTCTGCGACGACGCCGGCCTGCTGCTGCACTGCGACGGCGCCCGCATCTGGCACGCGCACGTCGCCACCGGCGTGCCCCTCGCCGAGTACGGGCGGCTCTTCGACACCCTGTCGGTCTGCCTGTCCAAGGGCCTCGGCGCGCCCGTCGGCTCGCTGGTCATCGGCTCCGCCGCCCGCATCGCCGAGGCCCGGCTCATCCGCAAGCGCCTCGGCGGCGGGATGCGCCAGGCCGGCATCCTCGCCGCCGCCGGCCTGTACGCCCTGCGCCACCACATCGACCGGCTCGCCGACGACCACGCCAGGGCCCGCCAGCTGGCGGCGGGGCTGGCCCCGCTCGGCGTCGTCGACCCGGCCCGCGTCGAGACGAACCTGGTGCTGCTGGACCTGCGCGACGCGCCGCTCGACGCGGCGCGGCTGACCGCGGCGGCCAGGGAGCTGGGCGTGCTCGTGTCGCCGTTCGGGGTGCGCACGGTGCGCCTCGTCACGCACCTGGACCTGACCGACGACGACGTCGCCACGACCGTGTCGGTGCTCACCAAGCTGCTGAGCTGACCTGGGGCTTCACCCGGGCCGCGCCGGCACTGTCTCAGCGCAGGCCGGCGCGGAGCAGGGCGATGTCGGCGGCGTGGTCGGCGGACAGCTCGCCGCTCGGGGTCTCCACGATCAGCGGTACGCCCGCCGCCGCCGGATGCCGGGCCAGCTCCGCGAACGCCGCCGCGCCGATCGTGCCCTTGCCGAGCGACGTGTGGCGGTCCCGGGTCGAGCCGCACGCGTCCTTCGAGTCGTTGGCGTGGATGAGCCGCAGCCGGCCGGGGCCGGTCGCGCGGACCAGCGCGTCGAGGGTCGCGGTCATGCCGCCCGGAGTGGCCAGGTCGTGACCGGCGGCCCAGGCGTGGCAGGTGTCGAAGCACACCCCGAGGTGCGGATGGTGGTCGACGGCGGCGAGGTACGCCTCCAGGTGCTCGACCCGCGACGCCAGCGAACGGCCACCCCCGGCGCTCGGCTCGACCAGCAGCGGCGGCCAGCCCTCCAGCACCGCCCGGTCCAGCAGCGGCCGCAGCACGTCACGGACCACGTCCAGGGCCTTGTCGGCGTGCCCGGCGTCGACCGCCGAGCCGGCGTGGAACACCACCCCGCGGGCGCCGATCGCCTTGCCGCGGCGCAGCGCGTGCTCCAGCGAGGCGACCGACCGCTCGACGGTGGCGGCGGTGGGGGAGCCGAGGTTCACCAGCAGCGCGGCGTGGATGTAGGCGGCGACGCCGCGTTCGCCGCAGCCGTCGAGGAACGCGGCGTCCTGGTCCGGGTCGCCGTCGGTGAGCGCCCAGCCGCGCGGGTTGGACACGTACACCTGCACGGCGGTCGCGCCGGTCTGCTCGACGTAGCGCAACGACGCCCTGGCCAGGCCGCCGGCGGCCGGCGCGTGCCCGCCGACGGGCGTCAGCCCGGCCGTGCCGGCGTCCCGCTGCCTGGCCGCGTCCTGCTCGGCGGAGCCGACTTCGGCAGCGGGCTTGGCCGCGGCGGGCGGCTTGACGGCGCCCGTGGGCTTGACAGCGGCGGCGGGCTTGACGGTCGCGGGCTTGCTGGCCCGGGTGGTGCCGCCGGCGGCGGGCCTGCGCCCGCCGACCGGTGTCGTCGCGACCACTAGAAGTACGCCAGCAGGCGGATCCGGGTCCCCGGCGGGACCTGCGTGCCCGGCTGCGGGTCCATCTGCCGCACGGTGCCGAAGCCCTGCGCGTCGACGGTGAAGCCCATCGACTCCAGGATCTGCTTGGCCTGGTCGAGCTGCTGGTTGCGGACCTCGGGGACGGTGAGCAGCGCCGGGCCCTTCGAGATCTGCAGGTCGATGACCATGCCGTCGGTGACGCTGTTGCCGTCGCCGATGCTCTGCGAGACGACCTCGTCCTTGGGCTTGTCGCTGTCGACGGGCTCGATCTTGCCGACGGTGATCTTCACCTTGGCGAGGGCCTGCTTGGCCTCCTCGACGTTCTTGCCGATGAGGAGGGGGACCTTGACCGGGTTGGGGCCCTTGCTGACGAAGACCTTGATCGTCGAGCCGGGCTTGACCTCGGTGCCGATCTTCGGTTCGGTCTCGATCACGTACCCGGCGGGGACCGCGTCGTCGAACTTCTCGGCGCGGGCCGCCTGCAGCCCGGTCGCCTGGACGTCGACGAGGGCGAGGTCGTACTCCTTGCCGGCGATGTCCGGGACCTTGTGGATCTCGGGGCCGAGCGACAGCGTCAGCGTGATCGTGCCGCCGTCCAGGATGCGTGAGTGTGCCGGCGGGTCCTGCGCGAGGACCTTGTCCTTGGCGATCTTCGTGTCGAACCGCGGCGGCCCGAACTTGACCTTGAAGCCGGCGGCCCGCGCCTGCTGGCCGGCCATGTCGCTGCTCATCGTGGTCAGGTCGGGGGTGTCGGTGTACCGGCCGACGCCGATCCAGTACCCGCCGACCGCGACGAGCAGGCCCAGCGTGAGCATCGCCGCGATCACCGTCAGGCGGGTCCGCGGGTTGGCGTTGATCTGCGCGAGCAGCTCCGTGAGCCGGGCGGCGGGACCGTCCGGCTCCTCCTGCGCCCGGCGGCGCCGCGCCACCTGCTGCGCCGGTGCCGGGGTGGGCAGCCGCGACCAGGACGGGCGGGCCGGCTCGACCGAGCCCGTGCGGTACACGTTGTGCGACTGCGGCACCGACTCGACCTGCGGCACGATCACCGTCGGCTGTGCCAGGGGCCGCGAGCGGGTGGCCAGCTCGACGCCGATGTCCTCGCGGACCGCCTGCACCTCGGCGAGCATCGCGCCGGCGTCGGTCGGTCGGGCGCCGGGGTCGCGGCGGGTCGCCCTGGTCACCAGGTCGTCGACCGCCGCCGGCAGCCCCGGGGTGTACCGCGACGGGAACGGCACGTCCCGGTCCACGTGCTGCCACGCGACCTCGACGGGACGGTCGGCCTCGTAGGGCACCCGGCCGGTGAGCATCTCGAACAGCACGATGCCGGCGGAGTACACGTCGGTGCGCGGGTCGGCGTGCCCGTCGGTGACCAGCTCCGGCGCGACGTACGCGACGGTGGCCATGAGGTGCGAGCCGGTCTCGTCGGCGCTCGCCTCGACCGCGCGGGCCAGGCCGAAGTCGGCGACCTTGACCACGCCGTCGATGAGGTTGTGCGTGTCGCCGGGCGCCTCGGCGACCAGGACGTTCTCCGGCTTCACGTCCCGGTGCACGAGGCCGGCGCGGTGCGCGGCGGCGATCGCGGCCAGCATCTGCTCCATGATCGCGAGGGCTTCCTGCGGCTGCAGGCGGCGGCGCTCGGCGAGCACCTCGCGCAGCGTGCGGCCCCGCACGAACTCCATCACCAGGTACGGCAGGCCGTGGTGGGTGCCCTGGTCGTACACGGCGACGACGTTGGGGTGCGTCAGGCGCGCGATCGTCTTCGCCTCGTCGGTGAACCGGTTGACGAACTGCGGGTCGTGCGACTGCGCCGGATGGATGATCTTGAGGGCGACGGTGCGCTCGAGCCGCTCGTCGAGAGCGGTGTAGACCGTCGCCATGCCGCCTTTGGCGACACGGGAGCGAACGCGGTAGCGCCCGTCTACAAGCGCACCGAGGAGGGGATCGGCGACCGTGGTATCCATTGGCTGCGAGTGTACGGCTGGTGAACCGGATTCCTCAGCGTCCTGCCATACCGACACTGCTTTGTCCTTGTTTCGGGGTCTTTGAGGCCGTGCGTGTCGGCGACGGCACCGATGCGGACGGTGACGCACTGGCCGACGGGGCCGGGCTGGAGCTGGCCGCCGGCGTCGGCGTGCTCTCCGGGGTGTTCGTCGTGGGCCGCCCCGCGGGCGGCGGCACCGCCGGCATGGCCAGCACCGGCGGCGGCGCGGACCGGCGCACCTGCGGCCGGGCCTGGGTCGGCTGCGCCTGCGTCGGCTGGGCCGGCCCGCCGCCGGTGACGTCCGGCGCGGTGACCGCCGGCCCGGCCGCGCCGGCCGCCGCGGCCGGCGCGGGCGGCGGCGTGCGCAGCGCGGTGAGGCTGCCGGCGACCGCCAGGTACGTCCCGGCCGCCCCGCCAGCCACGAGCAGCGCGACCCCGCTGGTCGCCGCCACCCGGCGCGGCCGGCGCGGCGCGGCCGGTGCCCGGTGCCGCGGCGCGAACTCGGCGGTCTCCTGCGTCAGCAGCTGCGCCAGCTTCCGGCGGCTCACCTGCCGGTACACGTCGTAGCACGCGGAGCGCCAGGCACCGGTGACCTCACGGTGGACCTTGAGCCAGAGCCCCACAGCCGTTCCCCTCCGTCAGTTGTCGTCGCAGCGACATGGCACTGTGTTCCCTGTGACCGAACAACCTGTGGGCCCAACCGAGTGGCTGACCATGCCCGACGTCGCTGAACGCCTCGGCATCCCGGTCAACCGGGTGCACCAGCTCGTCCGGGAGCGCAAGATCCTCGCCGTCCGTACCGACGGTGTGCTGCGCGTGCCGGCCGACTTCATCAGCGACGACGGCGTGGTGAAGCACCTGCCCGGCGTCCTCACGGTGTTGCACGACGCTGGGTACAACGACGAAGAGGCCCTGCGGTGGCTGTACACGCCCGACGACACCCTGCCGGGCACGCCCGCGGAGGCGCTGCGCGGCAACCGCGCGACCGAGGTCAAGCGCCGCGCGCAGGCGTTGGGCTTCTGACGGTGCTCAAGCACCTGACGTACCTGCTGGTGCTCGCCGGCTGCCTGTTCGGCGCGCTGTGGCTCGAGCCGCTGCTGAAGGTCGGCGTGCTCCGGCAGGTGCGGCGCCTCACCCTGACCATCGCGCCCGTCGCGGCCGTGTTCGTCGTGTGGGACCTGCTCGCGATCCGCGCCGGGCACTGGACGTTCGACCCGGCGCAGATGCTCGGCGTCGTGTTCCCGGGCGGCCTGCCCCTCGAGGAGGTCCTGTTCTTCCTCGTCGTGCCGGTCTGTGCGATCCTCGGCTTCGAGGCGACCCGGCAGACCCTGCTGCGCCTCGCCGCCCGGCGGCGGCCGTGACCGGGGTGCGGCGGACGCCGCGGCCCGCGGGGCGGCGGTCGTGACCTACACGGCGGCGGCCGGCCTGGGCGTGCTCGTCGCGGTCCTCATCGACGTGTTCGTGCTGCGCAGCCGGATCGTCCTCGGGCGCGTGTTCTGGTGCACGTACCCGATCATCTTCGGCTTCCAGCTGCTCTCCAACGGCGTGCTCACCGGGCGGGGCGTGGTCCTCTACAACCCGGACGACATCCTCGGCATCCGGCTCGTGTACGCCCCGATCGAGGACCTCGCGTTCGGCTTCGCCCTCATCGTGGTGACCCTGTCGCTGTGGGTCAGACTGTCCGCTGCGTCGCCGCCTGGGCCAGACCGGTCAGGACCTCCCGCGCCTCCTCGGTGACCTGCGCCCCGTCCAGCGCCGCCAGGGCCTCCCCGGTCAGGTGCCCGATCCTGTCCTCGGTGCGCCGCAGCGCCCCGCTGTCCACGATCACCTCCCGGAGCCGGGCCACCCCGCCGGCGTCCAGCTCCGGGTTGCCGAGCAGCTCGTCGAACACCGCGGCCGGCGCCCCGTTCTCCAGGGCCGCCGCGATCAGGTAGGTGCGCTTGCCCTCCCGCAGGTCGTCCCCGGCGGGCTTGCCCGTCACCGCCGGGTCCCCGAACACCCCGAGCACGTCGTCGCGCAGCTGGAACGCCTCGCCGAGCGGCAGCCCGTACCCCTCGTAGGCCTTCGCGAGGGTCTGCGACGCCCCGGCGAGCGCCGCCCCCAGCAGCAACGGCCGCTCGATCGTGTACTTCGCCGACTTGAACCGCGCCACCAGGCTCGCCCGCGCCGTCGACGTGTCCCCGGTCGCCTGCGTCTGCACGTCCAGGTACTGCCCGATCGTCACCTCGGTGCGCATCTCGTCGAACACCGGCCGCGCCCGCCCCAACGCCTCCGGCGCGACACCGCTGGCATGCAGCATCTCGTCGGACCACACCAGGCACAGGTCCCCGAGCAGGATCGCGGCCGCCGTGCCGAACCCCGCCGGGTCACCCCGCCAGCCCGCCTCCTCGTGCAGCGTCGCGAACCTGCGGTGCACCGCCGGCTCCCCGCGCCGCGTCTCCGACCCGTCCATGACGTCGTCGTGGATCAGCGCGCTGGCCTGCACCAGCTCCAGCGCCGCCACCGCCGCCACGACCGCGTCCTCGTCGGGGCCGCCGGCTCCGCGGTACCCCCAGTACGCGAACGCCGGCCGCAGCCGCTTGCCGCCCTGCAGCACGAGCGCCTCGACCGCGTCCGCGACCGGGGCCAGGGCCTCCAGCTCGATCTCGGCCAGCCGGGTCCGCCGCCGGTGCAGGAAGTCGCCGAGCGCCTGCCGCACCCGCGTACGAAGGTCGGCCCGGTCCAGGAAGGGGTGGCTCACGGCAGAGACGCTAGCCCGAAACGCCCGCGCCCGCCCCGCCGGTCCCCACCTCTGCCGATCCGACCCACCCCCGCTCGCCCCGCCGAGGGACACGAGCCGGCCCGAAGCGACGGAACGAATCGGTCTCTTCACGGAACGTGACCGAGGTGGTGGTGGTGGGGCATCAGCTCGCCGCCCTTCTCCGCAGATCCCCCGGACCGCCGAGACCGCCCCGGCTGATCGGGGCGGCCCGGCTGACCGGCACCACCTGAACGGCACAGCTCGGTGCCAGCTGGGCGGCTGGAACCGGCACCGGCTGGACGGCGGGGTCCTGCACCGGCTGGGCGGCTGGAACCGGCACGGGCTCGACGGCGGGGTCCTGCACCGGCGGGACCGCTGAGGACGGCACCGGCTGGACGGCACGGTGCGGCACCGGCTGGACGGCACGGTGCGGCACCGGCTGGACGGCTGGATCCGGCACCGGCTGGACGGTGACGGGCGCGGCGCCCGGCAGGTACGGCGCGGCCGATTCCGCCAGGTCCGCATACGCCCGCAACGCCCCGGGCGGCGGGCCGCTCCCAGCGGCGGCGTGCAGCGCGGACTCGATCCGCCGCAGCCGGTGCAGCACCCGGAACGACCCCGAGTCCACACACCTGAGCAGCGTCACCGTCGCAGCGGCACAGGCGGCATCGAGGTCACCGGCGGCAAGATGCGCCTGAGCCATGGCAGCGCCCACCAGCCCGGCGGCACGCAGCCGCACCGTCGGCGACCGTGCCGCCGCCGCGAGCCGCACCAGCGCCGCAGCGGGCCGCCCCGACCCGGCAAGACACATACCCACAAGCGCGTCCACGTGCGCGGCATCGAGCCAGTACAACCACGGCGGCCGCACACCAGCGCACGCCCGCGCGTCCTTACCCGATACCCACCGGCCCTGCGCGTCGTCACCGGACACCAAGCGGCCGTGCGCGGCCTCCGCCCTGGCCAGGGCCGCGTCGCAGGCGCGCCGGTCGCCCGCCCGTGCCGCGGCGAACGCCACCCGCAACGCCAGCACCGTCGCCGTCGCCGGGTCGCTGCCGGCCGCGACCTGCTCGGCGGCCGTCGCGAACCGCACGGCGGCCAAGCCGTCGCCGCGCTCCGCGACCAGGTGCGCATGGCAGCCGAGCAAGTGCCCGGCGAGCACCCGGTCGCCGGCGGCGAGCGCCGCCCGCACCCCCTGCCACACGACGCCGTCCTGCAGCCGCCGCCCGGCGTCGGCGGCCACCCACGCGTGCAGCTGGGTCAGCTCCGCGACCCGCGCCGCCGACCCTTTCCCAGCAGCCGTGTCACGGGCGGCCGCCCGCAGTTCGGCGACCACCGCCGCGAGCAGCTCCGGCCCGGCGACCATGTCGTCCATGCGCCGCAACTCCTCGACACGCCGCAACTCCTCGACGCGCCGCAACTCCTCGACGCGCCGCAGATCCTCGACGCGCCGCAGATCCTCGACGCGCCGCAGATCCTCGACACGCCGCGACCGGTCGGCGTGCCGCGGCTCGGCCAGAGGTCGCACCTCGGCGGTGTGCTGTGGCTCCGCCGCGGACCGCACCTGGGCGGTGTGCTGTGGCTCCGCCGCGGACCGCACCTGGGCGGCATGCCGCGGCCCGGCGGTGGCCCCGCGCCGGTCCGGCCCGCCGTCCGCAGTCGGGCCAGGTCGATCCGCCACGACGCGAGCCGCCCGATCGCGTCCACCCCGCGCCGTGTCACCTGCCTGTGCCGCGACGCTGACCCGCGCCGGAGCATCGGCCGGCGCCGCAGCGCCCATTCGCGCCGCGGCTCCCGTCCCTGCCGCCGTGTCCGTAGCGGCCCTCACACCCGGCGGGCCGCTCGTGCGGGTCTCAACGGTCGCTTCGATCCCACCGACCGCGCCGATCTCACCCGCCTCGGCCCGGCTTCGAACGCCGGACAAGCCGCCGATCTCCTCCGCCGCCCCCGGCGGGCCGCCCTTCAGCGAACCGGCCGTCCCGGCTGTGGTGGTCGTCGTGGTCAAGGTCATGGTCGGCTCCCTCCGCCGGCGGGTCAGCGCCGCGGCGCGCTCCAGGTCGTCGAGCGGGGTGTCGAGCACGAGCGCGAGCCAGCCCAGCCACAGCCGGCTCGGGACGCGCTCCTCCCGCTCCCACCTGGAGATCTCGTGGCGGGTCAGCGTCGGCAGCCCCGACGCGGCGCACAGCAGCCCGGCGAGCCGCACCTGCGACTTGCCCTGCGCCTGGCGCAATCGGGTCAGCAGCACGCCGAGCGAGTCACCCGGGCCCGCCGGCGGGTCGATCCACTGGGACATCGGTCACGACCTCCTGGAACCAGCGACCCCCGTCCGCTCGCGGCCCAGCAGGACGCCTCGACGCCCGCGGGCTTCGCGTAGCCCCCGACCGTCGAACCGTCCAACGCCTTTCTACCCCACAGGTACGACATGATTCGGCGGCCACGGCGCTCCCGGGCGCGGCGTCCGGGGCACTACAGTCAGGGCGTGGCTTCTGGACTTCCTTCTGTGATGGGTGGCGGGCCCGCGGCGATCGGTGACCTGGTCGCCGGGGCGGCGCCGACGTTCTCGTTCGAGTTCTTCCCGCCGAAGACCCCCGAAGGAGAGCGCCAGCTGTGGCAGGCGATCCGGGAGTTGGAGCCGCTGCGGCCGTCGTTCGTCTCCATCACGTACGGTGCCGGCGGCACCACCAGGGACACCACCGTCGCCGTGACGGAGCGGGTGGCGACGGAGACGACGCTGCTGCCGATGGCGCACCTGACCGCCGTCAACCACTCCGTGGCCGAGCTGCGCAACGTCATCGGCCAGCTGGCCGGCGCCGGCATCCGCAACTTCCTGCTGGTGCGCGGCGACCCGCCGGGCGACCCGATGGGGGAGTGGGTCCAGCACCCCGAAGGGGTGCTCTACGCGGAGGAGCTGGTGCGGCTCGTCCGCGAGTCCGGCGACTTCAGCGTCGGGGTGGCGGCGTTTCCGTACAAGCACCCGCGCTCACCCGACATCGAGTCCGACACCGCCAACTTCGTCCGCAAATGTCGCGCCGGCGCCGATTTCGCGATCACCCAGATGTTCTTCGACGCCGACGACTACCTGCGGCTGCGGGACCGGGTCGCGGCGGCCGGGTGCGACACCCCGATCGTCGCCGGGGTCATGCCGGTCACCGCGATGGGCACCATCGCCCGCTCCCAGCAGCTGTCGGGCGCGCCGTTCCCGCCCGCGCTGGCCGAGCGGTTCGACCGCGTCGCCGACGACCCGCAGGCGGTCCGCCGCCTGGGCATCGACCTGGCCAGCGAGATGTGCGAGCGGCTCCTCGACGAAGGCGTGCCGGGCATCCACTTCATCACGCTCAACCGGTCGACGGCCACGCGAGAGGTCTGGCAGCAGCTCGGTGTCGGCGCACGCGTCTGACGTCCGCGACTGGGACGGCTACGCCGAGCGGTGGGCGGCGGCGCACGGCGGATATGACCCCAGGTCGGCGTCGCCGCTCGTGCGGGGTTGGTTGCGCATCTCGTACGAGCTGGGCGCCGCCCTCACCCGGATCGGTGTCCGCAGCCCGAACGCCGTCACCGTGCTGGGGCTCCTGCTGTCGGCGGCGGTGCCCGTCGCGGTGGCCGGCGGCCGCGGCTGGGCGCTCGCGGGGGCGGTGCTGGTGCTGCTGTCCGCGGTCGCCGACACCGTCGACGGCGTCCTCGCCGTGGTCACCGGCCGGGCGAGCCGCCTCGGCCAGGTCTACGACTCCGCCGCCGACCGGGTCGCCGAGGCGTGCTGGCTCCTGGCGCTGGTCATCCTCGGCGGGCCGGCCTGGCTCGCCGCGGCTTGCTGCGCGTTGATGTGGCTGCATGAGTACGTGCGAGCCCGCGCCACCGTCGCCGGCATGTCCGACATCGGCACGGTCACCGTCGCGGAGCGCCCGACGCGGGTCCTCGTCACGATCTTCGGGCTGCTCGCCGTGGGGGTCGCGGCCCTCGCCGGGCGCTGGCAGGACACGGCGGCCCTGGCGGTGCTCGTCGTCATGGCGGTGCTGGGCGCCGCAGGGTTCGTCCAGCTCATCGCCGGCGTCCGCCGCGCCCTGTCCTGACAGCGCGACCGGACCGGCCGCCGCGCCGGCTGAGCGTCGGCGCCGGCTGAGCGCCGCGCGACGGCCCGGGCCGTGCCAGACCCGCCGGTCGAGCCGTGCGCCGGTCGAGCCGTGCGCCGGTCGAGCCGCGCGCCGGTCGAGCCGTGCGCCCGTTGAGCCGTGCGCCCGTTGAGCCGTGCGCCCGTTGAGCCGTGCGCCCGTTCAGCCGCCGCGCCGGCCGCCGCTACGCCGCGCCGATGCGGTCGGCGACGATCTTCGCGGACAGCATCACCAGCGGCAGGCCGCCACCGGGGTGGACCGAGCCGCCGACCAGGAACAGGTCCCGGACCGCGCCGCGGTTCGGCGGGCGGAGCAGGCCGGTGAGGCCGTGGCTGGCGGTGCCGTAGATCGCGCCGCCCGGGCAGCGGGTCGCGGTCTCCAGGTCCGCCGGGGTCAGCACGTCGCGGAACAGCAGCCGGTCCCGGACGTCGACGCCGCGGGCGGCGAGGACGGCGAGGACCCGGTCGGCGTACCCGTCGGCGACGCCGGGCGCGCGCCAGTCGAAGGCACCCTGCGGCGGGGCGTTGACCAGCACGAACCATGCCTCGTGGCCGTCGGGGCGGGCGGCGGGGTCGGCGGCCGACGTGACGAACACCGTCGGGTCGGCGGGCGGCCGGGCCGGGTCGCCGAAGATCGCGTCGAACTCGGCGTCGTAGTCGTCCGGGAAGAACACCGTGTGGTGCGCCAGCTGCGGCGTCGTGCCGCGGACGCCGAGCAGCAGCACGAAGCCGCCGAGGCTGCGCTGCGCGAGTGCGGCCGCGCGGCGCGGCGACGGCAGCAGGTCGCGGTACACGTGCAGGGCGTCGGCGTTGGCGACGACCAGGTCGCTGCGCACCGCGGTGCCGCCGGCGAGGACGACCCCAGCGGCCCGGGAGCCCTCCACGAGGACCGACTCGACGGGCGTGCCGAGGTGGACGGTGACGCCGAGGGCCGCGCACCGGGCGAGCAGCGCGTCGGCGAGGGTGCCGAGGCCGCCGCGCAGGTACCAGCCGCCGAACTCCAGCTCCGCGTACGGGATCGCGAGCAGCGCGGCCGGCGCCCGGCGCGGGTCGGCGCCGGTGTAGGTGGCGTACCGGTCCAGCAGCATCCGCAGCCGCGGGTCGCGCAGGTGGCGGCGGCCCAGGCCGCGCAGGGTCCGGCCGGGCGCGATCGCGGCCAGGTCGCCGAGCCGCCACGCCAGGCCGGCCAGCCGCAGCGGGCTGTCGACCGGGGCGGTCAGCACGTGCCGCCACGAGGTGTCCCAGACGCGGGCGGCGCGCCGCCACAGCCGGCGCCAGTCCTGGGCCGCCGGCGCGCCGAACGCGTCGCCGATCCGGTCGGCGAACCCGGCCCCGGCGCACGAGTCGAGGGTCGTGCCGTCGGGGAAGCGGTGCCGTACCAGCGGATCCAGCGCGACCAGGTCCAGCTCCGGCGCGGGGCCGCCGGTGTGCGCGAACAGCTCCGTCGCGACCTGCGGCAGCGTGAACAGGCTCGGGCCGGTGTCGAAGCGGAACGTGCCGGCCCCGGTCACCCGCTCATGCCGGCCGAGCTTGCCGCCGGCCACGGCCGCCTGCTCGAACACGGTGACGCGGTGCCCGGCGGCGGCGAGCCGGGCGGCCGTGGCGAGCCCGCCGACCCCCGCACCGATGACGGTCACGGTCGCCATGTGTGGTGCTCCCTCCGGACGGCACGGGCGCGGCTCACGGTCGCCATGTCGGGCGCCCCTTCCAGGTGACGCGGCCGCGCCGGCGGAACGAGCGCGCGACCAGCCAGGCGAACAGCAGCACGGACACGGGATGGGCGAGCGCGTCGGGCCAGGCCCGGCCGCCGGTCGTACGGGCGCTGACGACCCGGCCCGCCACGCCCAGCAGGTAGCCGGCCGCCCCCCACCACTGGCCGGCCAGGACGGTGAGGGGGAGCGCGACGTACAGGGCGAGCAGCAGCGACACGACGGCCGCGGCGCCGGCGGAGGAGCCGAACGACGCCCACAGCGACTTGCTGTAGCCGTCGACGACCTCGCGCCACGACGTGTACATGCGGCAGGTGGCGAGGCCGGAGCCGTCGGCGAGCGCGATCCGGCCGCCGGTCCGTTTCACCGCGCGGGCCAGCTCGATGTCCTCCAGGACCTTGTCGCGCACCGCCGCGTGCCCGCCGGCCCGGTCGTACGCGCCCCGGCGCACCAGCAGGAACTGCCCGCCGGCCGCGGCGAGCGACGGTCTCGGTGAGCGTTCCATCGCCCGCAGCGGCAGGAAGGTCAGCCACGACCATTGCAGCAGCGGCTGTACGAGCCGCTCGCCGGTGCTGCCCACGGTGATGCGCGGGTACGGGCTGAGCAGCTCCACCCCCGCGTCCTCGAGCACGGCGGCGGCCGCACCGACGGCGTCGTCGCGCAGCACCACGTCGGCGTCGAGGAAGACCAGCAGGTCCGCGTCGCCGGCGGCGTCGGCGAGCTGCTGGCAGGCGTGCGGCTTGCCGAGCCACCCCGCCGGCAGCGGCCCGCCGGTCAGCAGCGTGACCCTGTCGCCGCAGACCGCCCTGACCAGGTCGGCGGTGCCGTCGGTGGAGCCGTCGTCGAGGACGATCAGGCGGGGTGCGCCGCGCAGCGCCAGCAGCGCCCGCAGGCACGGCTCGACCCGCGCCGCCTCGTCCCGCAACGGCAGCAGCACCGCGACCCGGCCCGCACCCGCCGCGGCGGAGGCCGCGCCGTCCGGAGCCGCCGCGTCCGCTGGAGCCGCCGCGTTGGCCGGAGCCGCCGCGCCGGTCCCGCTCGCCGCCTCGGTCGCGCCAGCCGAAGCAGCAGCGCTCGCCGCTCCGAAAGCGTCCGCCGCTCCGAAAGCGTCCGCCGCTCCGAAAGCGCCGGTCGGCGCCGCACCCGCCGGGGGCGGACGTCGCAGCAGCCGGGCGTTGACCAGCGTGTGCACCGTCAGCGCCAGCACCACCCCGGTCAGCGCCAGGGTCACGACCGCGAGCGCCACAGCGTCACCGCCAACGGCACCGCCACCAGCCCCATGCCCAGCGCCCCCCACGCCGCCGAGGCCGGCAGGCCCAGGAACACCGCGTGCGCGAGGACGCTGGAGGCGTACGTCCACAGGTACAGCGCGTACATCACCCCGTCGTCCCCGCGGACCGGGCGGGCGGTGACGGTGAACGTGAGGGCGGCCGCCAGTACCGACGCCACCAGAAGCCAACCGAGGTAGTTGGTCAGCGGAATGTCGGGGACGCCCGGGAGGGTCGCGCCGGGGGCGTCCCAGTGCCAGTAGCCCTCGCCGACCATCTGCGGGTCGAGGAAGAGGTCCCAGGCGGCCAGGCCTACCCCGGCGACACCGACCCGCAGCCAGCGCCGCTCGGTGAGGCGGGCGGCGGCCACCCACGCCGGCCACGCCATCCAGGTCCAGGCCAGCGGGATCACCAGCGGCACGCCCAGCAGCCGCGGCCCGAGCGCCCCGGTGTAGTCGTAGTCGCCGAACGGGTACCCGGTCTCCCGCCCGATCGCCTCGACCACGAACCCGCCGCCGGTGGTGACGGCCACGAGCAGCGCCGCGGCGCGCGGGCCACGGGACCACCAGGCGTGCCCGACGGACAGCAGGTAGCCGGCGACGACGGTGGCGACGGTCAGCGCGGCGCGGGTGCCACCGTGCACCAGCGGGTAGGCGATCTCGACGAGGACGAGCGCGCCGAGCAGGGGCCAGAGCTTCACAGCGGCAGTTGCCGGCCGAGCACGGCGAACGGACGGTCGTCGCCCGGGAAGTTGAAGTGCCGCAGGACGTCGACGAAGCCGAAGCGCCGGTAGAGCCGCCACGCGCGGGACGTGTCCTCCGGCGCCTCCGGCGTGGACAGCAGCGCGGTCTGCTGGGGTGCGTTGGTGAGCAGGTCGTGCAGCTGGCGGGCGCCGATGCCGTGGCCCTGCGCGTGCGGGCGGACGTGCAGCTCGACGAGCTCGAAGCAGTTGCTGAGCCAGTACTTGCGGTGCTCGCGGCGCAGCGCGTTGCGCACCTGGTCGTGCCACCACTGACCGGACGTGCCGCGGTAGCCGTAGCCGAAGCCGAGCAGGTTGTCCTCGTCGTCGAGGGTCGCGACCGCCTGGAACGACTCGCGCCGCGTGTGACCGGCCACGTAGCCGCGGCGGGTCTGCAGCAGCTGGACCGAGTAGCCCATCGCCTCCCCGTAGACGGCGATGACGTCGTCGAGCCGCGCGAGGAGGTCCTCCCCGCGCCACCGAACGAGCCTCACGGGCTGTCCCTCCAACCGATCACCGCACGGTCGCCGGTGACGTCCAGCACGCGGAACCGGGCGAACAACTCCTCCGCATACCAGCCTTCGCGGGCCGTGCGGTCCACGACGGCGGCATGCTCGGGCTGACGGTACGCGAAACGCACGACATCCGCCGCACTGCGCCAGAGGCTGACGGTGCCCTGGAATCCTACGGGTGCCTCGCCGATGCCGAACGCGCAGATCAACCCCTCCGAGTCCGGCAGCGCCCGGGAGACCGGATCGATGGCCTTCCAGAACGCGGGAGCCTTGCGCGCCTTCAGCCTGGCCCGGGTCAGCACCGCGATCATGCCGGTCTTCGCGGCGCCGGTCCGGGCGCCGAACGGCTCCCGCCCCGCCCACGTGCCGCGGCTGGCGATCGGCTCCAGGGTGATGGCGCACGCCGCCACGGCGCCGCGCATCGGCGGGGTCACCGGGGCGTCGCCGACGATGAGCGCGGCCCAGCGGGTCAGGTCAGCCTTGCCGGCGCCGAACTCGCCGCCCTTGCCGGTGCCGAGCAGCTTCACGAAGTCCGCGTCGCGGCGCAGCCGCCGCCGGTCGACCGCCATGCCCCACATCGCCGCGGGCACGGCGGCCGGCCGCACCCGCCACACGTGCAGCCGGACCGTCACGCGACCTCGGCGGGGGTGCCGTCGGTGATGCGGACCAGCTCGGCATACGTGACCGGGAACACGGCCTGCGGGATGCCGCCGGCGGCCCAGACCTCGTCATACTGCCCGAGGTCGACGTCGACGAGGGTGCGCACCGGCTTCGGGTGGGCCAGCGGCGACACCCCGCCGACGACCTGGCCGGTGTGCTCCAGGACGAACTCGGCGCTGGCCCGCCGCACCCTGCTCTTGGCGATGCCGAGCAGCGCGGCGACCTTGCCGGTGTCGACGCGGTGCGCGCCGGAGGTGAGCACCAGTAACGGGTCGCCGTTGGCGTCGAAGATCAACGAGTTGGCGATCTGGCCGACCTCGACCCCGACGGCCGCGGCGGCGGCCGCCGCCGTGGGCACCGGCTCGGTGAGCACTCTGATCTGGCACGGGGTGCCGTCGGCGGCCCGTGCGCCGGCGGCGTCCAGTGCGTCTTGCATCGCCTGCACGTTGGGGTCTACCTGCATGCGTCGACTCTAGTTCGGGGCACCGACAATTTCGGGCTCGCGCTGCGCCGGCTGTGGTTTCACGCGGGCGGTCTCGGCGAGCGCGACCCCGGCGAGGATCAGCGCGCCGCCGCAGATCTGCGCGACGTTGAGGTGCTCGTGCAGGACCAGCCAGGCCACCGCGGTCGCGATCACCGGCTCCGACATGCCGATGATGCCGACGCTGGTCGGCGGCAGGTGCCGCATCGCGCCGGCGAGCAGCAGGTACGGCGCGATCGAGCCGCCGATCACCACGTACGCCAGCAGCAGCCACACCGGCACGCCGTGGGTGGTGACGGTGGTGCGGGCGAAGTCGAACTCCCACCACGGCCGCACCACCGACCCGGCCAGGGCCGACACCCCGAACGCGTACGCGGTCAGCGACAGCGTGTCGCGGTTCGTCACGCCGTGGGCGCTGAGCAGGTAGTAGACGGCGAGCAGGACGGCGGCGCCGAGCGCGGCGGCCACCCCGACCGCGTCCAGGCGCAGCTCGCCCCAGATCTCCGCGACGCAGGCCAGCCCGGCGAGGCTCGCGGCGAGCCCCGCCCACAGCCTGGGCCGCACCGCGTGGCCCTGCACGAACCGCGCCCACAGCGCGACCAGGACCGGCGCCGTGTACTCGAACAGCAGGCTGATGCCGACGGGCAGCCGCCCGATGCCCACGAAGTAGAGCATGGGGACGAAGAAGAAGCCGGCGAGGCCGTACGCGACGAGCATCGGCACCTCGCGGCGGCCGACCCGCAGGCCGGCCGGGCGGAACACCAGCGCCAGCGCGAACAGGCCCAGCGCGGCGCCGCCGGCCCGCAGCGTGGTGAGCTGCGGCGCGTCGATGCCGGTGCCGGCGGCGAGCTTCGAGACGGTGCCGTTGACGGCGAACAGGGCGCTGCCGGCGAGGACCATCGCGACACCGGTGGCGGGGCGGGGCTGGTGGGTCACCCGCAGAGGGTACAGGTCAGGGGTGGTGGATGCTCCACTCCTTACCCCATTACGGCCGGGCGGCCCACGCGGTGCGGCGGGCCTGCACGACGAGGTCCCGGCGGTGCGGCACCTCCTCGGCTAGGGCCTCCAGTGCGGTCAGGTCGGCCGGGCTCAGCCGGTCCTGGAGACCCTGCCGGAGGCGGCGGAGGGTCGTCTGCGCGTACCGGACGGTGGCCTCCGGCAACGGCGGGCGCAGGTCGATCTCGAAGCGGCGGGTGGCCTCGACCGTGAACCCGGCGGCCCGCAGCAGCGGCGCCCAGTCGGCACCGAGGTGCGGCATGTCGACGGCCCGCGCCTCGGCGACCGCGGCGTGGCAGCGCTCCTCCAGCGCGTCACCGGGCAGGAACCGTGGGAACGCCTCCATCTCCAGCGCCACGAGGTGCCCGCCGGGGCGGATCGCCCCTCGGATGCCGCGCAGCGTGGCGACGGGGTCGGCCAGGTGGTGCAGGGAGTTCGCGGCCCACACCAGGTCGGCCGCGGGCAGCGTGCTGGACGGGGTGGTGTCGAGGTCGGCCTCGATCGTCTTGATTCGCTCCTGTACGCCCACCGCCGCCGCCTTGTGCCGGAGGTGCTCCAGCATCTGCGGGGACACGTCGACGGCGGTGATCCGCGCGGCGGGGAAGCGCCGGGCCAGGGCGAGCGTGCCGGCCCCGGTCCCGGCGCCCAGGTCCAGGACGGTGGTGGCGGGGGCGGCGTGCTCGTGCACCCAGGCCATGACCTCGGTGAGGTGCTCGTGCAGCACCTCGGCGTCGAGGTCGAGGATGTCGGCGAGCTCCTCGTGGTCGCCGTGGCCGGCGTGGTCCGGGTGTCCGTGTGCCGCGTGTCCGTGCTGTGCGTGGTGCCCGTGGTGGTGATCGTGTGCCATGCCGCCACGGTAGCCGCTGATTGCGTCAGCGACATATGCTCTTGCGTATGACGCAAGACGGTGCGCTCGACGAGCTGGTACGCAAGCGGATCCGGGGGCTGCGGGTGGCCAAGGGCTGGTCGCTGGACGACCTCGCCTCGCGGTGCTACCTGAGCCCCTCCACGCTGAGCCGGATCGAGACGGGCCACCGGCGCATCGCCCTGGACCAGCTCGCCCCGATCGCCCGGGCGCTCGGGACCACCCTCGACCAGCTGGTGGAGTCCCCGGACGACGAGGACGTGGTGATCCGCCCGCGGCGGGACGTGGTGCGCGGGGTGACCACCTGGATGCTGACCCCGGAGCCCGGGCCGCACGGCGTGTTCGTGGCCAAGATGCGCATCACCCGCCCGGTCCCGGCCGACCTGCGGGTACACCCCGGAAAGGACTGGTTCACCGTGCTGTCGGGCACGGTCGTGCTGCGGCTGGGGGAGCGGACCATCCTGGTCGAGGCCGGCCAGGCGGCGTCGTTCTCCACCATGACGCCGCACGCCATCGGCGCCCACGGCGGCCCGGCGGAGATCCTGTGCGTCTTCGACCACGATGGCCAGCGCACGCATCTGCTGTGACCCCGCGGCCTGATACAAAATGTGACCGACGTCTATTTTGAAAGGTTGTTGGTAAAAAGACGGAGAGGTGTCTGCCGCGGCCCTGTTCAGTACTCCCTGTCAGCAACACCACGCAACGCAGGGAGCTCCACGCGATGTCAGCCAGTCGTACCTCATCCATCCGCCGCCTCATGATGATCGGCGCCGCCACCGCGGCCGGTCTCGTCGCGGCGGCCCCGCCCGCCCTCGCCGCCAACAGCGGCGGCAGCGGCAGTGCCCGGCAGCCCGAGACCTCGATCGCCGCCGACGGGCCGGTTCCCGTCGGCTTCTCCTCGTGGATAGACGTGCTGCGGACCCAGCAGCAACTGCACGGCATCGCCGACCGGATCAGCGCGGCCGCTGCCGCGCCCGGCGGCGAAGGGTTCTCCTCCGTCGTGCTGGACACCGATCACCGCCGGGTCCAGGTCTACTGGAAGGGTGCCGCTCCCGCGTCGGTGCAGCGGGTCGCCCGTACCGCGGCCGCCGGCACCGCCGTCGAGGTGCGGCCGGCCGCTTTCACCGCCACCGAGCTGAACGCCGCGGCTCGTCTGGCGAGCCTGCGGCCGGAGTTCTCGACGGCCGCGCCGATGACGGACGGCAGCGGCCTGCGCGTCACGACGACGGGTGCGCCTTCCGCGCAGGCCCTCACCACCCGGTCGATCACCGTCGACCTGGGCGCGTCGCCGGCGGTGACGGTGCCGGTCACCGTGGCCACCGAGGCTCCGGCGACCCCGTTCAGCCGCAGCGTGGACAGCAACCCGTTCTGGGGCGGCGCGCAGACCCACGCCGGCGCCAAGAGCTGTTCCACCGGCTTCGCCGTGCGCACCAGCGCCAGCGCCACCGCGATGCTCACCGCGGCGCACTGCGCCCCGAACGGCACGGTCATGCGCACCTCGACCCTGCCCGGCGCCGGCACGGTCATCGGCACCGTCGAACAGGCCGACGATTTCAACGACATCGCCCTGCTGCGACCCGAAGCCGGCAAGAGTGCCGCGGGCCGCGTCTACAGCGGCAGCTTCCCGGCCGGCTCCAGCAACCAGTTCGGCGTCCTGGACGACACGAGCAACCACACCATCACCGGCAGCAACGCCAACTACCTGGGCTCCTACATCTGCACCGACGGCGGCTTCTCCGGTCTCGCCTGCGGCGGTATCCGCATCGACCAGCTCAACGTCTTCAGCGACGGTGCCGGCCCGTTCGTCCACGCCACCGAGATCTACGGCCGGGCGGCGGCCGGCAAGGGCGACAGCGGCGGTCCAGTCGTCGAACTCACCTTCGTGGACCCCGCCCACAGCAGCGAGTTCACCCTGAAGGCCCTCGGCATCATCCACGGCGGGCACCCGGACACCAACCCGGCCCCGTGCAACGGTGTGCCCACCTACGGCGACCGGGTGTGCAGTACCGACGTGCTCTATGCCATGATCTCCACCGCGCTGCAGCGCTACGGCGTCACGCTCGTCACCGGCTGACCCGACCACGCCGACCGCCCCACCCGGACCACCGGGCGGGGCGGTTCCGTTCGCCGGGCTGGGTGCCGCCAGGCGGGCCGGGTCGGCCGCGAGCACCTCGGAGGCCGGGTCCCGCCAGGTCGTGCGCGAGATCTCCGCCGGCCAACGCGCAGGGCCACGCCCGCAGCCCCCGGCGGAAGCTGACACGACCGGATGATCGTGCGAACGGATGTTCGAAAAATCTCCCCGCGCCGTTGCACCTTCCCTGCCCTCCGGGTGTAGTCTTATCCCAGTCGAACGAGTGTTCGAACTGCTTCGGGAAGGCGATTCGCGGCGCTCTTCCCGAGCGCGGTCCGCGACACCGCGGAGGCCGGATTTTCGCGGGTCTGGCCTCAGGTGGGGTCGCTGCTCGCCGCCCACGACCCCCGGGCGGCGGGCAGCGGCCCAGCCGGCCCGCCGGCCGGGGGTGGTGTGGGGAAGCTCCACGCCCGGCCGGCGACGTCGCCGTTCGACCGCTGTCCGAGCTGTTCCGACCCGCGCGTCGCCGCTACTCCCCCAGCGGCGGCCCGCACGCACCACGGGCACCCATGGCGGGTCCCGCCGACGCACCACAGAGGGAGACACCGATGCCGGCGAACCGTTCGACCCAATCGTCCAACGTCAGTCGATTCCCGGGCGCCCCGGCAACCCCCGCGGTCGCCGGCCCGGCCGGCGGTGCGTCCCGGCAGCAGCTTCCGGTTCCCGCGCATGCGCTTCCCCACCGCACACCGCGCGAACTGTTGACCCTCGCCCGCCGCGGCCTCGAAGAGGCGGCGGAGATCCGCACCGACGGCATGCGCTATGCCACCGCCCACCTCGCCGCGCTGCGCGCCGCCGCGGCCGTCCTCGCCGCCCGGGCCGTGCCCGCCGCGCCGGGCCGCCGCAGCCGCGTGACGAGCGTCTGGTCGCTGCTGGTGCTCGTCGCGCCCGAGCTGACCGAGTGGGCGGCCTATTTCGCCGCCGGTGCCAGCAAGCGTTCCGCGGCGGAGGCGGGCATCCCGCGGGTGGTCACCGCCCGGGAGGCCGACGACCTCATGCGCTCGGCGGAGCAGTTCATCGCCGTGGTCGAGGTCGGCCTCGGCCTTTCCTATCAGCCCAGGCTCGAGGGCCTGGCCAGCTGATCCGGCGCGCCGGCGCGGCCGGCCGTCCCGGCCCAGCTCAGTCCAGCCCGTGGTGGGCGGTCCGGTCGGCCGTGTTCGCGGGCTTGTCCAGGCTCGCCGTCATGGGGCTGGCGGCTGAGGTGGTCACGCGATCCCGGTTCCAGCTCGGCAAATGGGCATCTGCCAGCGTCAGCGGTGCCCGATTTGCCATGGTTGGACCTGATTAGCGCTTTCGTGGGTCTCAGGGTTTCGAAGGGCCCGTCGCGGCAGGGAAACGCGGCGGGAGGACAGCACAGACAGTGGGGGAGCAGGGTGCCGTGGCTGGCATGTCGGCTTCGGCGGCCGCCGAGTCCTACGACACACCCGTCGACACCGACGTCGACGCCGTGGTCGGGGCATCCGGCGTGAGCGACCCTGCCCATGCGCCCATCCCCTCGACTTCGCCGGCCGCTGCCCCGTCGGCTGTTGCCGCTGCGCTGTCGGTCGCTGCCCCGTTGGTGGCTGCCTCGACCGCTGCTGCCCCGGCTGATGCAGTTGCCGCTGTCTCGGTTGCCGCGGATCTGGTTGCTCCCGGCGCGGGTGGTCCGGGCGCGGGTGGTCCGGGCGCGGGTGGTCCGGGTGCGGGTGGTCCGGGTGCGGGTGGTCCGGGTGCGGGTGGTCCGGGTGCGGGTGGTCCGGGTGCGGGTGGTCCGGGCGCGGGTGGTCCGGGCGGTCGTCGTGGGCTGCAGCCGGTGCCGCCGGTCGGGGGCGAGCCGGCCCGGGAGCATGGGCACCCGCGGCGGCTGACCTCGGTGCCTGCCTCCACCGGTGTCGAGTGGACGGCCGGAGATCGCCGGGAGGCAGGGACCGGTGGCGAGACCAGAGTCGGCGGCGGGGGTGGGCGGCTGCGGGCGGTGGGGGAGCGGCGGAGTGGAGGTGAGGCGGGCCGGGAGGACGGCCGGGCGGTGGGTGGGGTTGCCGGTCTGGCGGGTGGAGGTGCCACGAGGGCGGGGCAGGCGGGTCGGGTTGCCGGACTGGCGGGTGATCGTGCCGGGCGGGAGGGACTGGCGGGGCTGGCGGGGCG